>JAGBVR010000001.1 GCA_017630215.1 Bacteroidales bacterium
AGCTGCCACTTTCTTATACGACACCCTGTCATCATCCGATGACGGGGTGTTTTCGTATGCAAAAGTGGCAGCTGTCCACCCCCGGTCCTCACTGTCGTTCGGACAGCCCCGGTGGGGCATGCCTCCCTTCGATTCGCTCCACCTCTCACGAGAGTGGTTTGGAGGGACTCCTGAGTGAGTCTATCTGCATTCTGGCCTCCTACAACTGATATGACATCTCATAGGAGTACGTTCAGATGACCCCTATGAGATTCTTTTTTATTATATTTGTGATTGTTTGATTCTAATATTGATAAGATATGCGCAGATTTTTATTGTATGTACTTCTTTTGACGGTGATGTGCTCGTGCTGCAATGAGATCCTCATCGATGAGAAATGGCTGGAAGATAATTATTCAAAGACTGAGGCCATGGTTACCATGCGTGATGGAGTCAAGTTATATACTTCTGTTTATCAACCTGTTGATTCTGATGACCGTCCTGTTCTTCTTGTGCGTACTCCTTATTCATGTGCTCCTTACGGAGATGGATGGAAGGGAGATCTTACCGAATATATGACTGAATTCCTGAAGAATAAGTATATTATTGTCTTTCAGGATGTACGTGGCAGGTATATGAGCGAGGGAGAGTATGTGAATGTCAGACCGTTCGATCCCCTTAAGTCAGGTGTTGAGACAGATGAAGCTTCCGATACTTTTGATACGATCGAATGGTTGGTTGAAAATACTGATAATAATGGTAATGTCGGGGTTACAGGTATGTCCTATCCCGGCTTTTATGCGACTATGGCTGCGTTGTCCGGACACCCTGCATTGAAAGCAGTGTCTCCTCAGGCTCCTATTCTTGATTGGTTCAAAGGAGATGATGTCCATCATAACGGTGCGTTGATGTTGATGGATATATATTCTTTTGCTCCTTATATGTTCAAGAAGCATGATAACCCTGTAGAAGAAGATCACGGATTAGCGTCTCCAATAGGCACAAATGCCTATCAATGGTTCCTTGAACAATTGACTCCTGAAGCTTTTACACAGGCTCTTCCGGATACATTGCTTTTCTGGAACGAGATTCTCGAGCATCCTGATTATGATGATTATTGGAAAGAGAGGTCTTTGGAGCCATATTTGTCTGATATTGATCCTGCTATCCTTGTCGTCGGTGGTGAATTTGATACTGATGACTGCTATGGCGCATTGAATACATACAGACTTATCAGAGAAAATTCTCCGCAGACAGAGATCCATCTTGTTTATGGCCCTTGGACCCATGGTGGATGGCATCATGCTGATTATGAGGGACTTGGCGATAGGAACTTTGGAGCAGGCATTTCACGGTATTTTATGGAGAAAATTGAATATCCTTTCTTCAGATATTATCTTGAGGGCAAGGGTAAAAGACCCGAGCCTGTGTATCTCTATGCCTCTGGATCCGATCATTGGCAGGTTCTGGAAAAATGGCCTCAGGATGATATAGTTTATACTCCGCTGTATCTCTCAGAAGACAAGTCTCTTTCTTTTGATCAGCCTATTGAGCTTCAATCATCAGCCACCTATATTTCGAATCCTTTATCTCCGGTTCCTTTTATGGAAGATGCAAGTAGAAGAGATAATTCATATATGGTTGCAGATCAGTCTTTTGCCTCGAAACGTTCTGATGTGTTGACCTATACATCACCAGTGCTTAACGAGACTTTGAAGCTTCAGGGACCGGTACAGGTGAAGCTTGATCTTGCGATTACATCAGAGGATGCTGATATTGTCGTGAAATTCATAGATGTACATCCGGACGGGTATCAGATGCTTGTCAGGGGAGATGTCTTTCCGATAAGATATCGTCACGGCTATGACCGGCCTGCCAAAGCAAATCCTGACGAAGTCATGCATCTTGAATTCGCGATGAATGATATCGCTCATTGGATTTTACCGGGGCATAAGATGATGATTCAGGTACAGAGCAGCTGGTTCCCACTGGTCAATCTTAATCCGCAGACCTATTTGACTAATATATATGAGGCCGATCAGGAGGATTATATATCTTCTGAAATAACTATATACCATCAGAAAGATGATCCGTCTCATATAGTTCTGCCGATAGTTAGGTAATATGGAACTATTTTTGTAATTTTATAGTGGTTTTATAAAGGAAAATTGAAATGAAGATACATAAGATACACGCACGCGAAATCCTGGATTCGCGTGGTACCCCGACAGTAGCTGCTGAAGTTATACTTGATTCAGGAGCAAGGGGATCAGCATCAGTCCCTTCCGGTGCATCGACCGGAGAAAACGAAGCTATCGAACTTCGTGATGGAGATCCTGCACGATATTTCGGCAAGGGAGTCCTGAAGGCTGTAGAAAATGTCAACAATATAATTGCACCGGCTATCGTCGGTCATAATGTATTCGAGCAGATGGCAATCGATCGTCTCATGTGTGAGATCGATGGAACTTACAATAAGTCCCGCCTTGGAGCAAATGCCCTTCTTGCAGTTTCGCTTGCTGTTGCCAATGCAGCGGCATCATGTATGAAAGTTCCTCTTTATCATTATCTTGGAACTCCGAATTCAAACGTACTTCCGGTTCCAATGATGAATATTATCAATGGCGGTTCTCATAGCGATTCGCCGATTGCGTTCCAGGAATTCATGATAAGGCCAGTCGGTGCCTTCACATTCAAAGAAGGTCTGAGGATGGGAACAGAAGTCTTCCATAGTTTGAAATCAGTATTGAAAGATAGAGGGCTGAGTACTGCTGTCGGTGATGAAGGTGGATTTGCACCACTCCTCAAAGGAACTGAAGATGCACTTGAGCTTATTCTCAAGGCTGTGGAAAAGGCCGGATATGTACCAGGCAGGGACATAACGCTCGCGCTCGATTGCGCATCATCGGAATTTTATACTGACGGCGTATATGATTACACTGTTTTTGAAGGAGAAAGAGGCAGAAAGTTGGGAAGAGAAGAGCAGATAGACTATCTGAAGTATCTGATCGATAATTATCCGATAGATTCGATTGAGGATGGTATGTCGGAAAACGATTGGCATGGCTGGGAGTTGATGACCAAAGAGATAGGGGATAGATGCCAGCTGGTCGGCGATGATCTTTTCGTCACTAATGTAGATTTTCTTGCCAAGGGCATCAAGACAGGATGTGCAAATGCTATTTTGGTTAAGCTCAACCAGATAGGAACACTGACAGAGACACTTGAGGCGATCGCGATGGCCCAGCGTCACGGATATAAAGCCATCATTTCACATCGTTCTGGAGAAACTGAAGATATCTTTATCGCAGATCTCGCAGTCGCGACAAACAGCGGTCAGATCAAGACAGGATCATTAAGCCGTTCAGAAAGAATTGCCAAGTATAATAGGCTCTTGAAAATCGAAGAAGATCTCAATGGCCGTTCGGTTTATGGACTTGCATTCTAAAATTGGATAAAAAGATGCAGAAAAATCACTTTTTTCTTGGTGGTTTCGGAAAAAAGTGCCATATTTGCATCCGCAATCCAAACGGGGGTATAGCTCAGTTGGCTAGAGCACCTGCTTTGCAAGCAGGGGGTCGTCGGTTCGACTCCGACTATCTCCACCTAGAACCCATTCAGAATTGATTCTGAGTGGGTTTTCTTTTTCACGTGAAAAAGGCTCAACGTAAAATATCGCTCGGTAGACTTTTGCCTCAAACTTTACCGAGCGGTACTTAAAAATTATAGATTCAGTTTTTTTTCGAGGACCGCTCGGGTGAGTTTTGGCTATTTCAGGCCCGAGAGGTAAATAAAGCTATTCATTAGCATCCATAGAATTTTCACCATCTCATCTAAAAGTCTGGCGTTGCTGAAACCTTCGAACACGCAAACCATCTCCTCACTCTCTACGTTATGTCTCCCTGTGTTCCAAGGTGGGTCACTAAAGACCTTGGAATACATAAATCACTAACTCATATTCTGTATCGAACTTCACCGTGTTCCAAGGTTTTGAAACGACTGACAGAAGTTGTTTTGCCTTTTTGGGTTCACCGGCACAAGGCATGCGGAGCGAGCCCTTTGGCGTAGCTCGCCCAGCTTGCTCCACCAAAAGCCTTTCCTGAAGATGTGCATCATGCAACAGGACACCCGATACACAATTTGTCGTTTTACTTTTTTTATTCATCTTTGCAATACCCCTGTGAGTGTTGTTCGTAAAAGAAAAATTCTTACATTTGCAATATCAATCAGTTTAACTGGTTGGCATTACATATTGTGAAAGTGTTTTTCGCAAGTCCTTTGTTGAAAATGTGGAAGTTTTCTAGACGATAAGGACGATACGGACAGCACTCACTTTCGTATAGATACTTGTGGAAGGGCACATTCTGTGCCCCGATATCCCATATCTATCCGAGTGTGGGGTATTGTGTCGTTTATCTATCGTCGGGTCTTTCCACAACCTTCAACAAGATAAACGAAAGTCAGCTCCACACTTTCTTTGTATATACCCCTATATCATCTTTGGCAGCTGGGATGTGTGATAGTAAATTCACTAACAACCATATTTACTAATTCTACACAATTATGAAAAAATTAATTTTCAGTGCTGCCGTTCTGGCGTCAGCATTCTTTGCTGCCTCATGCCAGCAGGAAATGCTCGACCCTCAGGCAGAGGGAACCACAGTGACTTATACTGTGGATGTTCCAAATGCGATCGCCACCAAGGCAACAGGTGACGGCTTCACACTTCATTATGAGGTGTATCGTCAGGGAGATCTCAGCAATCTTGATGCTGATCCTCTTTACGAAGGCACAGAGGTTTTCTCAAACGGAAAGGCTGTCGTTGAACTTGAATTCATAAAGAATCAAGAGTTCACAGTCCTCTTCTGGGCTCAGCAGACTACCGGTGCACAGGCTTACAACATCACAGACCTCAGAGAGGTATCTTTGAGCACTCTCGTTGCTAACGATGTAACAGCTGATGTTTTCGCAGGTAATGACCATGTCAGCGACTGCAAGTCTGACAAGGACGGCAACGTAACTCTCGTTCGTCCAGTCGCTCAGCTTAACATTGCGACAACTGCAGAGAGCTTCACTCTTGGTACTACAGGTTCTACAGAAGCTACCGTAGTCCCTACTCAGTCAAAGGTAGTTGTAAACGGTCTTTATGGTACATACAACGTAGCTGACGGCACTGTATATACAAATACAAAGGCTTCAAGAACTTATACTGAGGCTGCTGTTCCAGGATCAGACTTCAAGAACACATATAAGCTCATGGCCACAAACTACCTCGGCTTCATCCCACAGGCTGGAGATAATGTAGAGGTAAAGTTCATAATCTACACTGAGAAGGATGGCAACATAGAGCACACAGTATCCAACGTCCCTGTAAAGGCAAACTACCAGACAAGTATCCTTGGTAACCTCATCTCAGCAACAGCTGACTATCAGGTAACCCTTGGGGACTGGGCAGACGCAGGCAAGGATATGGAAGTTCTCGCTGACGGTATCGTGGAGAACATCAACGGTGACTATGAAATCTCTACAGCTGTAGGATTTGCATATGCTATCAACAAACTCTTTGCTGACGGCGGTACATTCTACATTCACCCAGGTACATATGACTTCACAGGTCTTGTAGTAGTACCTCAGCCAACCAAGCCAGGTGCTATCCTTAATGTGAAGGCAAATGAGAAACCTGTTGTAACTCGCTCTACTCCTGGTTTTGAGATCATTGGCCTCGATGTGGCTTATCTCGTGTCTGAGGTAACAAACGGTTCTCAGGCAATCTTCTCTGGCCTCGTTCTTCCAGAGGATACTAAGCTCGTAGGAACAAACAACGGTGTTGTTGGTGTTTCTGGTTGCAGCAACGAGGAAACAGATGAACCAGCTGATCTTATCGGAGACAATAAGGGTGAGATTGTAAATACAGTTTCTATGGCATCTGTTAAGGATATCAATGATGCTATAGCTCAGGGCCTTAAGCTTATCGAGCTTACTGGCGATATCACAGGTCTTACAGAAATATTTACTATTTCAAGCTCTGTAACTATCGACGGCTGTGGTCACAAACTTACATCAAGTGCAGGCCGTGCAATCAACGTATCAGGAGCTGATGGCGTAACTATCAAGAACCTCGTTATTGAGTGCACCGGCGAGCGTGCAATCAACATCATCCAGAACGCTACTAATGTTACTATTGACAACGTTACAGCAACAGCATCTAACTATACTGTCAACGTAGCAACATCTGCTCCTGACGCTGTCGTTAATATTGAAAATTCAACACTCAACGGACTCTGTACAGTAAACGTTGCGGCTCCATCAGCGGAGGTGAGAGTTAACAACTCAACAGTTAATTGTAATGACAATAACTCAGCAGAGGGTGAGGTATATGCTGCCCTTAATCTTAATAAAGATGCTGTAGGCGGACAGATTGTTGTGACTAATTCAACTATCAATGTTGCTGAAGGATCAGATTCACATAAAGCTAGAAATGGAGCTGAGGATGGAATTGTAACTATTGACGGATCTGATGAAGAGGTTACAGTTCAGGTGGCAGCTATAACATTCGAGGGTGCAGATGCTTATTACGGTTTCACATCTCTTGAGGGCGCAATTGCATACGCTCAGGAGTATAATCGCCCTGTAACTCTCATTCGTAACCTTACTGTAGCAGAAACTGTTACTGTTGAGGAAGGTCAGACAGTTGTTCTTGATCTTAATGGAAAGACACTTGCAGCTGCTGATATGAATGTTATTAAAAACAATGGCGGAAACTTGACAATCAAAAATGGTACTGTTACTCGTACAGGTGATGTTGTAGGGTATTCTGTTAACAACGCTTCTGGTGAAATCGTTATTGATAATGCAACAATTCAGCGTGGACTTTACACAAGCGGAAGCAAGATGACAGCGACAAAAGCTAATATCAGCCACGAGCAGTCTTCTAGACACGCTATTTATGCTTGGAATTGTGAGGTTACTATCAACAGTGGTACATTCCATAATGATAATGCCGGAAACGCAACATTAATGGCATCAGGCTCATCAGTAGTTACTATCAATGGCGGTACATTCAGCATTGCTGATGGACGCTCTTCACTTGGTTGGACATCTTCAATGATTGATCAGAACAATACTGCTCAGGTATTGGTTAAGGGTGGACTTTTCAATGGTGGTTTCCGTATCAATTCTGCTGATACAAAACTTACTATTGAAGGTGGTGAGTTTAATACCAATAATGGTAGCGGATTTACTGACTATAAAGGAACAAAGGTTGTCAAGGGAGGTAAATTTACTGATGAAGGAGCTCAGAATTGGGCTAAGAAGTACATTGCAGAAGGCTTCAAAATGAATGCTGACGGCGAAGTTGTAGAGAAGGATTATGTCGCTCAGGTTGGCGAGAAGAAGTACGAGTCTCTTCAGGAGGCATTTGCAACAGTTCAGGATGATCAAACTATCACTTTCCTTTCAGATGTAGAGCAGGCTGATGGTGTTATTCTTACTGATAAGAAGATCACTGTCGACCTCAATGGCAAGACATTCACAGTTTCAGAAGGTGCATCTACAAACAACCGTAACTTCAAGATTAACGGTTCATCTAAAGTAACTATTAAGAATGGTACAATGATAGCAGCAGGTGAACTGACTAGTGGTGCATATGGTACTGTTCGTACAGAAGGTGAAGCAGTAGTTAATCTTGAGACCGTAAAACTTTACAGTTATCGTGGCTATGGCCTTAATGTAAAGGCAAATACAGGTACTAAAGTTAATATCAAGGATTCTGAAATATATTCTCAGTATAGCGGTGGAGTTGAAGCTGCTGGCGGTGAAATAGAACTTACCAATGTTAATATTGAACAGCGTGGAGTATATTCAGGTGCTGCTTGGTGCTCTGTCGCAATTGGAGTAAATAATGGTGGTAAGGTTACAGTAAATTCTGGTGACTATTATGCTGCTGCGATCGCAACTGATAGTAATGCTGCACAGGCGACATGGGTAGCATATGTAATGAGTTCGGGTGGTACACTTGACATTAAAGGTGGTACATTCACTGGTGTAGTAGCAGAAACTACTTCCGCTGCAAATGCTTGTGGTCTTATTTGTGCCGACAGAGCTGCAGTTGTTAATATTTACGATGGAATATTCAACTCAAACGGAGCAATTCTTGACATGCGTAACAATGTTGGAACTCAGCCTAATCCTGTTGCAACACTCTATGGTGGTAATTTCTCTGCAGATCCACGTGTTTCAGGACTTTACAGCAGCAACCTTATTAAAGTTGCAGAGGGTAAAGAGGTAGTTGATGGTGCAGATGGCCGTTGGACTATTCAGTAAATCCTAGCCAAATAATCAATTAACCTATAGGGTAGAGGTCCCTGGCGGGATCTCTACTCACCAAATTCAGCGTTTGAGTTGCTAATCGCAGAATAGAAATACATGTGCAATCAGCACATAGAAAGGGACGTCTTGTATAAGACAGTCTAATTAGTTAATTTTTATTGTAAGGGCCTTGCTGTTCGTGAGAATCGCAAGGTCTATTCTATTTCTGATGCAAATCTTGTGTACGTGATTGAATACTCTTGATATATATGGGTCCAGCAGAAAAACCCTCAAGGCAAGCTGCGCAAGTTAAGGCAAAGGGCTTGCTCTGCCTACCTTGTGCCGGTGACGGCCATAAATAAGCCTGATTTTCTGGATCAGTCACAAAAGTACGTGTCTCGATAATCACCTGAAATACTCTGGATTCTTCGCCATGAAGCTTAATTCGAGTTGCTTCGAAACCTTGGGGCACAGTGAGGTTCAATAAAGAAGATGAGTTGGTGATTTATGTGTTTCTAGGTCTTTCGTGACGTACCTTGGAACACAGAGAAGCATGGCATGGAGCGTGAAGAAGAGATCTGTGTGCTTGAAGGTTTCAGTAAGGTTAGGATGTAAGATGAGATGGTGAAAATTCTGGGGATGCCAACGAATAGCCTTATCTATCGCTCGGGTCTGAAATAGCCAAGACTCGCCCGAGCGGTCATCGAAAATACTGAATTCTATAATTTTTAAGTACCGCTCGGTCAAGTTTGAGGCAAAAGTTTTTCCGTTGAGCCATTTATTTCCAAACAATTTCTGTTGCAATATATCTTCAGCTGAAATCTGCTTTTCCGTTAAAGGCTATCGCGGGTTTTGTCGAAATGAGGTAAGTAATTGATTATTGTATTTCGGATGTTTTCGGCGGTAGTTGATGGATTCATGGCTGAAGCTAGTTCTTCAGGACTTGCAGGCGTCGGCTGGATAGCGAATATTGAAACAAAGTCGCTGTTGCCTATGGCCTCGTCACTTAGATCGATTAATCCGCCAATGGCCAGAACGGGTATGCCTTTCCTGTCCGCTCTGTTCAGAACTCTTGATGGAAGTTTACCTCGGAAAGTCTGACTGTCAATTCTTCCCTCTCCTGTTATGACAAGGTCTGCATTTTCTATGATTTCCTCGAATCTGACTGCATCCAGAATAAGGTCTGCACCTTTGCGCAGTTTTCCGTTCAGGAATGCATATAGTGCTCCACCGGTCCCTCCTGCTGCGCCGGATCCTTCGGTCTTTCCCAGGTCGATACCGTATTTACTCATGACTATAGAAGCGAATGATTGCATCCCGGATTCCAGATTCTCTATGTCTGATGCGGATGCACCTTTCTGAGGTGCAAATACTCTTGTAGCTCCTTGCTTGCCATAAAACGGAGTCTCTACATCACATACGACCGTAAATGAAGAAGATAAAAGTTCTTCTGCGACCATACTTGTGTCAATAGATGTTATCTCATGGAGTTTCTGTCCGCAGCAACCGCTTATTAGTCTCCCTGTTCTGTCCATGAATCGGAATCCCAGCGCTTCCAGCATACCTGTGCCTCCGTCATTGGTAGCACTGCCTCCAAGTCCGATGATGAATCTTCGGCATCCTCTTTCGAATGCATCCAGAATCATTTGACCGGTGCCGAATGTGGAGGTTTTCAGAGGGTCTAGTTCTTCTGATGCAAGAAGGGTGATCCCGCTGGCTTGTGCCATTTCTATTATAGCGGTCAGACCTTCTGAGTCTGTGTGCAACGCATAACGGACGTTGCAGTCCCGGCCGATAGGGTCTTTTGCACTGATTGATACCCATTCGCATGTCATGGTGTCTGCGATTGCATTGCATGTACCTTCGCCGCCGTCTCCGAGTACGAGGCTGATTATTTCACATGCGGGATATATGCTACGGATTCCGTCTGCAGCTGCTTCCGCGACCTCGGCGGATGAAAGCGAACCTTTGAACGAGTCTGACGCTATGACGATTTTCTTCATTGAAATATTGTCTGGATAGCAAAAGTATAAAGTCCTGTGCAAATATAACGAAAAAGGTCAGCATTTCTGCTGACCTCTGGTAGTCGGTAGGGGAATCGAACCCCTATTGCAAGATTGAGAATCTTGAGTACTAACCGTTATACGAACCGACCGTTAGTGTTGTTCTTTTGAGAACGGATGCAAAGGTACGCATTTTTTTGATATCCGCAAATTTTTTTTTCGTTTTTTGAGAAAAAGTGAACTTATTTCAAAAAAACGAAGAAGACTGCCATGATAAGGCAGAAAAATGCAGCAAAATGATTCCATTGAAGGCTCTGTCCTTTGAACATTACAGTAACAAGAACTGTAAATACAGTGAGAGAAATCACTTCCTGAATGATTTTAAGCTGCATGAGATTGAAGGGACCTCCGTTTTCGATGAAACCGATTCTGTTGGCTGGTACCTGGGCACAATATTCGAGGAATGCGACTCCCCAGGAGAATAGAATAACTACTATGAGTGGCCAGCCCGAAGAGATTTTCATTTCCTGCAGCTTCAGGTGTCCGTACCAGGCGAATGTCATGAAGACGTTCGATGCTATAAGGAGTAAGATTGTCCAGATCGCTTTCATGTTTGTTCAATTAGGCTGCAAAAGTAATATTAAATTTGTAATTGCAGGCATAAAACTTTAAATTTGCAAGATTGCGAAAATGAAAAAATATGACACTTATTAAATCAATATCGGGTATCCGCGGAACTATTGGTGGTGCACCGGGCACTTCTCTTACTCCGCTTGACATTGTTAAATTTACTTACGCTTACTGCGAAAAGATGAAGGAGCGCCGTCCGAAGGCAGAAGGGGAGAGATATAAGGTAGTGGTGGGAAAAGATGCACGTCTTTCCGGCGATATGGTAGAGCATCTCGTTTGTGGAACTTTGGTCGCATGTGGCGTTGATGTGGTAAAAGCCGGATTTTCTTCGACTCCGACTACTGAGATGGCTGTTGTTTTCGAGCAGGCTGATGGCGGAATCATTCTTACTGCTTCTCATAATCCTAAGCAGTGGAATGCCCTTAAGCTTCTCAATGAAAAAGGGGAGTTCCTCAATGCAGAAGAGGGAGCTGCCATTCTTGAATGTGCTGAAAAAGAAGAATTCACTTTCGCTGACGTGGATTCGCTCGGAGATATTGAAGAGAAGGATTTCACAGATCAGCATCTTGATGCAGTTCTTGCGCTGCCGGCAGTCGACGTAGAGGCTGTCCGGAATGCTCATTTCAAGGTGGCTCTTGATGCAGTCAATTCGGTAGGTGGAATCATTATGCCACGACTTATGGAAAGAATGGGTGTGGAATGCATATGTGTCAATTGCGAGCCTACTGGTGAATTTGCTCATAATCCTGAGCCGCTTCCGGCTAATCTTACAGAACTTTCCGATGCTGTAAAGGCAAATGATGCCGATCTGGGTATTTCTGTGGACCCTGATGTAGACCGTCTTGCCCTTATCTGTGAGGACGGACAGCCTTTCGGTGAGGAATATACCCTTGTCAGCGTGGCTGACTATCTTTTGAGCAGAGTATATAATGAGGCACTCGAGACTGGTAAGTCTATGGAGGAAATCTCAGAACCATACCTTATGACAACCTCTTCAAATCTTTCTTCTTCAAGGGCTCTTCGCGATGTCACCGAACAATACGGCGGTGATTATTATGCAGCAGCAGTAGGTGAGGTCAATGTGACTACCAGAATGAAGGAGTGCGGATGCCTCATCGGTGGAGAAGGCAATGGTGGCGTAATCTATCCGGCACTTCACTATGGACGAGATGCAATGGTGGGTGTGGCGCTTTTCCTTACCAATCTCGCTTATAAGAAGATGAAGGTTTCGGAACTTCTTGCGACATATCCTAAGTATGTCATAGCAAAGAATAAGATAGAACTTTCAGACAGTGCACTTATCGACAGGATCCTGGAAGAAGTGAAATCTGTATATGCTTGCGAAGATATAAATACCATCGATGGCGTGAAGATTTCATTTGAGGACCGTAAGGAGTGGGTACATCTGCGACGCTCCAATACAGAACCGATCATCAGAATCTATGCAGAGGCAGCAACGAAAGAGGCAGCTGACGCTCTCGCGCAGCAGATTATCGATATTGCAGAATCTATCATTAAATAGAAGATTCCCGGTCAGGCCGGGAATGACGAAGAATTATGTTTTCATTCAGAACGACATCATTGGAAGAACAGCTTGACAAGGCGCTGCATGAAGGCAAGGTCGGCTGCTTCTGCACTCAGAACTGTTGGGATACCCAGCGCGGCAGATACATGTATGACATATTCCGTGAAAGAGGTAATCTTGCTATAATATTCACCCCTCGTGATACGGAACTTACTCCTTTGACTAACCATATCGAGTTTTCGGATGAAGATCTGAAAGGTCTTAATGCTGTGGTAGTGGAGATTCAGGATGTAGGAGCCAGGTATTTCAATTATACGAAGGATGTGTTCCGTCTGATGGATGCACTTAAGGCGATGAAAGACGACGCCCCGTCAATGTATATAGTGGACCATAATAATCCCGCAGGAAGGATCGTGGAAGGTACGATGCCGTCATCGCATGCAGAAATCAATGTCCCTAAGGTAGCCCATCGTCATGGGCTTACGCTTGGCGAACTTGCTAATCTTTATTATCATGAGATCGGAGCCAAGTTTGCTCTGCACGTGATTTCGGCTCTTGCTACGGATTCGAATCATCAGCTGATGCCATGGACAATTGCTCCGGCTTCCGATATTCCCGGTCTTTTTACCTGTGACATGTACAGTGGAGGCGGTCTCTGGAATAACACCAATATCACTCCCGGTATCGGAACAGCACGTCCGTACGAGTATTTCGGGGCTCCTTTCGTGAAGACGGGAGGCCGTGATATTGTTCCTGTGGCTGAGGGTGTTATGCTCCGTCCTTGCTCGTTCACTCCATCTTGTGGCCGTTATGCCGGACAGAAATGCTATGGCTATCAGCTGATGCGTGAGCCGGGAGTGGAATATCATTCATTGATGCATACTCTACAGATGCTCAGGTTCTTCAAGTCGGAGTACGAAGAGTTCCGCTTGGAGGATGGATTTGAAGCAAAACTTTCTGACCAGGTGCTTCTTGATTATATAAACGGAGCCATATCTTGGGAGGAAGTGCGCGAACATATCAAGATTGAAGAGCAGAAATGGATCAGAAAAGCCAAGAAGTTCAGTCTTTATGAAGATCAACCAAGCAGAATTAAATAAAAAAGCTTGTTTGTTTGATGTAAAAGCCGTATATTTGCGCCGCATTTTAGTTAACTAACAATTTATAACGTTATGAAGAAAGGTATACATCCCGAAACCTACCGTCTTGTAGCTTTCAAGGATATGTCAAACGATCAGGTGTTCATCACTCGCTCATGCGCAAACACCAAGGAGACAATCGAGATCGAGGGCGTTGAGTACCCAGTAGTAAAGCTCGAAATCTCTAACACATCTCATCCATTCTACACTGGTAAGATGAAGCTTGTCGATACAGCAGGTCGTGTTGATAAATTCTATCAGAGATACGCAAAGAAGAAGTAATTCTTCCAAGACATACAGGTACAGACGGTCCGCAGGATACTGCGGACCGTTTTTTTATCGTTAAGTTTTTAGAAGAGGTTGGCTGACGTTGCCAAGGTCATCCGTTCTCCCGTAACCGGATGATTGAATGAGATTTCAAATGCGTGAAGATGCAGACGTGAAGCCGAAGAACCTCCGTATAGAAGGTCTCCTACAATGGGATGTCCAAGCCCGCGGGTGTGTGCCGAATGGACGCGAAGCTGGTGTGTACGGCCGGTATGTGGATGAAAGACAATATCAATGCTTCCGTCTCTTCTGACAGATGTCACTTCATAAGTTGTGATGGCGGTTTTTCCCTGCTGGGGATCCACCTTCTGTCGTGGCCTTTCGTCATAGTCTGCGCTTAGTGCCAGATGGATTTCTCCTGTATCTCCGATTCTGAGTTCCTTACCCTCGTCTGCTTTGGAAAGACGTGCTTTATATATTTTGGATATTTGGTGTTCCTCAAACTGTTTCTGAAGTGCTGCAGATGATTCTGCATTCTTTGCAAACAGGATGATTCCGGATGTATCCATGTCCAGGCGGTGTACAGAAAGGAGTTTTTGTCCGTATGATTTGCTGAGCCATTCTTCAAGAGATTCCATTCCGTTGAGACCTGGGACAGATGGCATGCCGGAAGGCTTTGAAGCGGCAATCATATGCTCGTCTTCAAACACAATCTCTGCTTTTCCATGAAGCTGGTGACTGTCCGCCCCGATCGTCAGCCCATGGAGCATGTATCTCAGCAGAGGGCCGCATTTACTGGTGCATGACGGGTAGAAATGACCTTGAGTCCGGACGGCAGTTTCAGGAGAACGTCCATACCAGAACTCTCCCATTGCCAATGGCTTCAGAGCGTTTCTGTATGCGTATTCCAGGAGCTTTGGTGCTGCACATTCCCCCGTGCCTCCGGGAGCGACGAGTCCGTGGGCTCCAAAAATCTCCCCGATACTGGCTGTATTTCCAAGAGCATTGTGTACAATATATTGGCTGAATATCCACTTCTGAAGCTCGTCAGACATTTCCGAACGGAGCTTCTTCATTGTCTTTAAATCTTCTTCAAAAGCCTGAATCTCATCTTTGATTGAAGTGATTTTTGTTTCCCATCCGAGTTTCAATCTTTTTAGTTCGGCCTTTTCAAACTGGCTTTCCCTGGTCAGTTCAGCCAGATGATAAGGGGTGTCCGTCAAATGTCTTTTCTCATCTCTCTCTCTTTTGGAAATGACCATCCGGGCCTTCATGAGGCCGATTTCCACATCTCTGTTACGCTCGGCATCTGACAGGATCTGTCTGAGATTCTTGAGCTGATGGCTGTTTTCCAGAACTGAGATCGATGTGTTGACTGCAGTGATCTCAGCTTCTCTTGCCTTGAAGTATCCCGATGGATCCAGCAAATCGAAAATCGGGGGAACGAACCCTTCAAGGTGGCTGTGGCCGGATACGTTTCCGGAAAATGCGGCAAGATAGCCGGTCTGTCCCGAGGCGTTCGAGACTACAAGGACTCCGAGCATCTTTCCCTCGGAAAAATATGATGAAAGTTCCTCCGAATCTGAAATTCTCTGCATCAGCATCTCGGCTGCAAGTCTTACCGATGCATGCGGTGAGTATCTGAACGGATCTGTAAAACGCTCAGGTATATCAAAAGAAATTTCTGGAGGAAAGATATGCATCAGAGGACAAGATTGTTCGAGATGTATTCCTGGCAAAGGTCCTGAAGACCGCATTCCTGACATTTAGGCTTGCGTGCTGTGCATACATACCTTCCGTGAAGGATGAGCCAGTGGTGAGCCTTTCCTCGCAGATTTTCGGCAAATCCGGCTGTGAGATCCTTCTCTACAGCCTCTACTGTACTGCCATAGGAAAGTCCGATTCGGCGGGAAACCCTGAATACGTGTGTGTCGACTGCGATGACCGGCTTGTCGTATATCACGGATGCAATTACATTTGCCGTTTTTCGTCCTACGCCCGGTAATGTCTCGAGCTGAGAGGTTTCAGAAGGAACGATGCTTCCGAAGTCGGTAACCAGTTTCTGAGCCATTCCTATGAGATGCTTTGCCTTATTGTTCGGAAATGATATTGACTTTATGAGGTCGTATACTTCTTCGAAAGTGGCGCTTGCAAGATCTTCTGGCTGGGGAAAGCGGGTGAAAATCTGCGGTGTATGCATGTTGACTCTTTTGTCAGTGCATTGGGCCGAAAGGATTACGGCGATCAGAAGGTGGAATGGGCTGTCGTAATGCAGCTCGGTCTCAGCCGTATCCATGTTGGCCGAGAACCACTGCGTCACGCGTGTGTATTTTTCGGAAATTTCCATGTCAGATGCTGAGCTCAAGACAAATATCTTCATCGCGACCCTGCTCTGTGCAGGTTTCGTTCATGCAGACCATTACTCGTCCGGGGTATGTTTCGAATATCTGTCTGTTGTGGGTGACCATAACGATAGCTGTGCCTTTCTCGCTGTTGATTCCTGTGAGAAGCTTCATAATGCCGTCTGCAGTCTCGTTGTCGAGGTTTCCGGTGGGCTCGTCTGCTATTATTACCTGAGGATCATTCAGGAGCGAACGTGCAATTGCGATTCGCTGCTGTTCTCCTCCTGAAAGCTGGTGGGGCATCTTGTGAGCCTTTCTTTCCATTCCGACTGCTTCAAGGACTTCTTTGATCCTTTTGGCTATATCGTTATCGTTTTTCCAGCCGGTGGCTTTGAGGACGAAAGAGAGATTATCCTCGACTGAACGGTCCATAAGAAGTTGGAAGTCCTGGAATACCACTCCCATCTTCCTTCGGAGGAAAGGGATCTCCTTTTCTTTTATTCCGTTCAATATAAATCCGCAGGCTTCTCCTTCTCCGGTTTCAAGCGGGTTTTCGGCGATAATTGTCCTTATGATCGAGGTCTTTCCTGTGCCGACCTTTCCAACGATATATACAAAGTCTCCCGGATATACATCCATGCTGAGATCGTTGATCACGACTGCTTCACCGTTTATTATGTCGGCGTTTCTGAACGATATGATAGGCTTCCTTTCTTCCATCGCAAATAATGAATATAAGAACACAAATATAATGGAAAAATCGTTAAATTTGTAAAATTATATTTACATGATATGATTAATAATAAGAAATATATATTGTCTGCTTTGGCCGCCGCACTGATGGCATCTTCATCGTTTGCAGTAGCCCAGGACTATTCTGCGGATAATGCTTACTCATACGAGTTCAGAGACGCTCTCAGACTTAAGACAAAAGGAATGCAGATGCGTTCTTCTGCTGTGTTTGAGGAGCTTGCCCGTAAAACCGGTAAGACTGATCCTCTTGCGCTGTCTGTCCTTGAGGATATAATGATGCAGACTCCCGGGTATGTGACGCGGATGTATGATTTTGTGTCTGAACATTCTCATTCCGCCTATGTGCCTCAGATGTATTTTTTCTATGCGTTGAATCTTTTTGATGCCTCTGATTATGAGCAGGCGTATCTTTTTCTTGATCGTCTGGATGCAAGACAGTTGTATAGGGGACAAAGAGATGAATATCTGTTCAAGAAGGCATATTGTCTGCTGGAGAAAGGAGATTATGATAATGCTCTGAAAGGTTTCGAGGAGGTGGAAGCGCGTCCGGAGACAGACTTTACCGGCCCGGCCAGGTATGCGGCGGGCAGCATTTATTATCGCAACGGAGATTTCGATACCGCTCAGTCATGGTTCGAAAAATCATCTTCGGATGGACGGTTCAAAGATGTATCCGAATATTTTATCCTGGAGTGCCGCTTTATGCTGAAGGATTATAAGTATGTGACTGCTAATGCTGAGCGTATCTATAATCTTGTTCCACAGAATCGTAAACCTCATCTGGCAAGAATCATCTCGGAATCTTCACTTGTGCTGGGCGATGCCGACAACGCCAGAAAGTATTATGAGCTCGGAGTGGGAGAGGGTAATGAACCGGATTCGAGGACTGACTGGTTCTACAGCGGTTCCGTACTTTATGCTGTGGATGATTATGAAGGAGCCATCAGAAGCTTCAGCAATATGACCGAACGTACGGATTCCATCGGCCAGGTGGCTAATTATCACCTTGGATACAGCTATATCCAGACCAGAAACAAAGTGGCTGCGCTGACCGCTTTCCGTGATGCGGCAATGGCTGATTATGATCCGAAGATTACTGAGGATGCCTATTTCAATTGGGCAAAGCTGGCATTTGACATCAATACGGACACTTCTATCTTCAATGATTACCTGAAAAAGTATCCGGCCAAAGAGCAGGAGGACCGTATCAACAGCTATATCGCTGTTGCGGCCTTGCATGACCGAGATTATGAAAGAGCGGTGGAGGCCTATGACAGGATCGATGAGCTGGATGATGATATGGTGCTCAATTATATGAAAGCCAATTATCTGCGCGCTGTTCAGCTGGTCGAGAGCGGATCCTACAGGCTTGCTATCCCTTGTCTTAAGGCAGCGGCTTATTATTCGGACAGAGGCAGCCGTTTCTATCAGCTCTCCAGATATTGGCTTGCGGAGTCATATTACAGAAACGACCAGTATGACGAGGCGCTTGATGTGTTCGCGGACCTGTATAATACGTCAGCGCTCTTCGGCCGTATCGAGTCTGATCTGATTCCATACAATATTGCATATTGTCATTTCAAGAAGGAGGATTATCCTTCAGCCCTGAAGTGGTTCGATGTTTATCTCGATGATTCCGGACATAAGTACAGGAAAGAGGCTCTGGAGAGAAGAGCGGACTGCTATTTCATTCAGAAGAAATATAAGGAGGCTTGCGAGGCTTATGATCTGGTATTGGATAAGTATTTCAATGTCAATGATATATATCCGTATTATCAGGCTGCTGTCTCATATGGGCTGAGCAAGAATCAGAAAAAGAAGATAGAGCTTCTTTCTAATGCGATGGAAGCTTCTCCTTCTGCAAGATTTTATCCCGAGGCTATTTTCGAGCTCGGAAGAGCCTATGTCGCGAAGGAAGATGATGACAAGGCCTTTGAATGCTTCAATATGCTTGCCGCTCAGGTGAAGGACAGCACTTTCGTGGCAAGAGCATATATCGAGATGGGATCACTTGCCCGCAATCAGTCCCAGTACAATGAAGCCCTCGGTTACTATAAGACAGTCGTTGAGGAAATGCCGTTGTCGGGATACATGGAGGATGCCCTTGCAGCCATAGAGTCAATCTATCAGACAAGGAACGAGCCGGAGGAATATCTTGCATATATAGAGGCGATAGGAAAGGGTGAGATCAAGTCTGATGGTGAAAGGGAGAATATGATATTCAATTCCGCAGAGCAGATATATCTTTCGGAAAATTACCAGAAGGCGCTTGTGGCCCTGCAGTCTTATCTGGATAAATATCCTGACAGTGCCAATGCCTACAGGGCTGATTTCTATATGGCGGAGTCTTACAGGATGCTTGACAAATTCGAGCAGGCGTGTGACAGCTATGCCAGGGTTATAGAAAGGGGAGAGGGATCTTTTGTGGAGCTCTCTATGCTCAATTTCTCGAATCTCTCATATAGGATGGAACGTTGGGAGGATGCCTTCGGAGGTTATTCTTCGCTCTATAACTCTGCATTGCTGGATAACAACAGATATGCGGCAGTGCTTGGCATGATGCGTTCTGCATACAAGGCCCACAAATATTCTGAGTCAGTCAGAAATGCCGACCTGGCTCTTCGCGATGAGCGTACAGATGATTCTGTGAAGGCTGAGGCTCTCTACATCAAGGCGAAGTCTTATCTCTCCACCAGCCGTCGTGACGATGCATATGTGATTTTCGCGGAACTGGCGGAGGATGTAGCGACAATCTACGGAGCCGAGTCCGCCTATCTCCTTATCCTTGACAGTTATGATAAGGGACAGTTTGAGGATGTGGAGACCAAGGTGTATGCATTCTCGGATGCCGGTTCGGGACAGATGTACTGGTTGGCAAAGAGTTTCATCGTACTGGGAGATTCGTTTGTGGAAAGGGATGAACTTGAACAGGCTAAGGCAACATTCGAGAGTGTCCGTGACGGCTATACGCCTTCCGGAAATGATGATGATGTCCTTGATAATGTGAATATGCGTCTGAGGAAGTTGGAGGAACTTATGAACTGATTATGGAAAAGGTTATGAACAACAGAATATATTTGGCGTCAGCATTGGTGTTTATATGTGCAGTGGCGGCGGGACAGAATCTGGACCCAACGGTGGTGGTGAGCCGTGATTATGAGGGAAAACTGATGGAGGTGCATAAGCCTAAGCTGGATATGGCTGTTCCGGATTCGGTGCTCAGGTTTGACCTGGATTTTGATTACTCGGTTTCTGACAGTCCTTATAAGGGGGCGTATGATTTTACCCCATATGTGCTGGATATGAAACCTTCACCTGTTGTGCGGGAGGCGGGAAAGCTATATCTCAATGCTGGTGCAGGCTATCAGCTTCATCCTGAACTTGATCTGGTGTGGTCGCCGGATCTTAAGTCCAAGTCGTTCAGAATGAATGTCTTTGCGCGCAACCGCTCATTCGTGGGACAATATTGGGATATTGAACCATTGGGAGGTGCTCCGGGACTTGTCTTTGATCGTGGAAAGTCTCGCTCTGTGTGGAACGGGTCCGATATGTCCAATAAGGCCGGTGTGGACGGAAGGTTCGACTGGGAGAATGGGGTGCTTGGCTTCGATGTCGCTTATGACGGACTGATGCAGCGGGAAAACAGGACGCAAGGGGTGTCAAGGACTTTCAATGCAGTGGATGCGTCTCTGTCGGTAAGGTCCAAAGACAAGCGGGATGCAAGGTTTGGCTATATGACCGACATCGATTACAGATTTGGAAATGATGCACTGACCTTGCCTTCAGAGGCTCGGTTGAATGAGAGCCTGCTTGCGGTGGATGCCTCGTTTTTCGCCCGTATTGCAAAGTTTGACCGCATACGCTTGGAGCTTGGCTATGACATGGCAGGATATGACGGATTTTTCAATGCGGCTGCTTCGACAGCAGTGATTGCTCCTCATTATTCCAGGCTGAAGGGAAACTGGGATATCGATCTGGGAGTAAAGCTTGCCAAGGTGTTCAGGGCCAAAGAAATGTCGGGAATGTATAATCATAAGATACAGTCGATATATCCTGATGTCCGGATCGGATTCAGGGGCATTCCTTCGTTGTGTATATATGTGGAGGCTGGCGGAGGACCGTCGCTTGAGACTTATTCGTCTCTGCTCAAATACGACAGGCATATGAATATGTTTTACGGAAACGGCATGGGACCTCTGCTGGATGTCACCGATCAGAGCATCTATGCATCGGCGGGGATCGATGGACGTATCACCACACGGTTTTCATATGCTTTAAAGGGAGGATATTCAAGTTACGGGCTTGCACCGATGTCGTCGGTTTCATATGATACTGACTATATGCGACGTGTTCCCGGTATATCCTATGTGCCGTACAGCAAGGTGTTTGCGGCTTTTGAATGCAGGCTTGCCACCGAGAGGGTCGATATGGGTCTCTCTGCGGAATATGCCCATCATCTGGGTGAATACAAAGTCGGCGTGCTGCTTCCGGCAGCTTTGACCGGAAATGCTTCTTTCAGATATAACTGGATGAGACGCATATATGCCGGAGTCAGTTGCGAAGCCGCTACTGCCAGAAGGGGTACTTTGACTTATCTTCATGGCGATGGAACCTTTGATATGCCTGATTCGTTTCCCGGATATGTCGATCTTGGAGTCGATCTCGAGTATGTCGTCAACCGTAGGATTTCTGTATGGGCGAAAGGACGCAATCTGATGGGAATGACTATCCAGCGTAGTATTTTCTATGCTGAAAAAGGACCTTATTTCACGCTTGGATTCAGCTTGAATATTTGATTTGTCGGGAAAAATCAGTATATTTGTCCGTTTGATGTGCCGGATGCGTTTCGGCTTTCAAAGGTTAGTAAAAAAGAATAAGAATAACAGTATATAATGAACGAGAACGAAATCAATAATGCTGCAGCGGAACAGTATTCCGCGAATAGTATTCAGGTGCTTGAAGGCCTTGAGGCCGTAAGAAAGAGACCTTCGATGTACATCGGTGATGTAGGAGAAAGAGGTCTTCATCATCTTGTTTATGAGGTGGTCGATAACAGTATTGACGAGGCTCTTGCAGGATATTGTACCGATATCAATGTGGTTATCAACGAGGATAATTCCATTACTGTAAGCGATAACGGACGAGGCATCCCTACAGGTATGCACGAGAAGGAGAACAGATCGGCTCTCGAAGTCGTGCTCACAGTGCTTCATGCCGGCGGTAAGTTCAGCAAGGACAGTTACAAGGTGTCAGGAGGTCTCCACGGTGTGGGTGTATCCTGCGTGAATGCCCTCTCTGACTATCTGAAGGCTGAGATTCACCGTGAAGGCAAGGTTTTCGTGCAGGAATACTCGAAAGGTAAGCCGTTCAAGCCGGTTGAGGTAGTGGGAGAGGCTGAAGATACAGGTACGACTGTTACTTTCCATCCGGATCCTGAAATCTTCCAGGTGACTACCGTGTATAAGTATGATACTCTTGCGGCGCGTCTTCGCGAACTTGCATACCTTAACAAGGGCATCCATCTCTGCCTTACTGACAAGAGAACCCTTATCAATGACATGGATGAGAACGGCAACGAGCTCGAGACAACCCACTACAGAAGTGAGGTGTTCTATTCGAAGGAAGGTCTCAAGGAGTTCGTCGACTACCTCGATGGTGGTGCTGAAAAACTCATCGAAAGCCCTGTGTATCTGGAGACTGACAAGATCATTCCTATCGAGATAGCCCTCCAGTACAACACAAGCTACACAGAGAAGATTTACTCATATGTAAATAATATCAATACGATCGAAGGAGGTACTCATCTCCAGGGATTCAAGATGGGTCTCACCAGAACCTTGAAGAATTATGCTGACAAGGCAGGAATGCTTGCAAAGCTGAAATTTGACCTTGCAGCCGATGATTTCCGCGAAGGACTCACCGCTGTGGTTTCGGTAAAGGTGGCAGAGCCTCAGTTCGAAGGCCAGACCAAGACCAAGCTCGGTAACGGTGAAGTGGTTTCTGCCGTTTCACAGGCTACAGCTGCTGCATTGGAGCAGTATCTGGAGGAAAATCCGAAGGAAGCCAAGATGATCGTAGAGAAGGTGATCCTTGCCGCTACTGCACGTCACGCTGCCCGTAAGGCTCGTGAAATGGTTCAGAGAAAGACTGTCATGTCAGGAGCCGGAATGCCTGGAAAGCTGGCTGACTGCTCTTCGAGAAATCCTGAGATATGTGAGCTTTTCCTCGTCGAGGGAGACTCTGCGGGCGGTACTGCAAAGCAGGGACGTGACCGTAATACACAGGCTATCCTTCCGCTCAGAGGTAAGATTCTCAATGTGGAGAAGGCAATGGAGCACAGAGTATTCGAAAGTGAGGAAATCAGAAATATTTACACAGCCCTCGGTGTGACAGTGGGAACTGAAGAGGATAGCAAGGCTCTGAATCTCAGCAAGCTCCGCTACCATAAGGTTATCATCATGACCGATGCCGACGTCGACGGTAGCCATATTGCGACACTTATCCTGACATTCTTCTTCCGTTATATGATCGATCTTATCAAGAACGGATATGTATATCTTGCGACACCTCCTCTCTATCTCGTGAAGAAGGGTAAGGAAGAGATTTATTGCTGGACAGAGCAGCAGCGCAAGGAGGCTACCCTCCAGCTTGGAAAGGGCTCTGAGAAGGGAGTGTTCGTACAGCGTTATAAAGGTCTTGGAGAGATGAGTGCAGAGCAGCTCCAGTCGACGACAATGGACCCGGAAAAGCGTCTGCTTCGTCAGATAACCATTGAAAATGCGGCTGAGGCAGAGCGTACTTTCTCTATGCTTATGGGTGACGATGTCCCACCACGCCGTGATTTTATCGAGCAGAACGCTCATTATGCAAATATTGACGCATAGCTAATTGCCGGGCGTCATACCAGGCAGTACATAGTATTTGCTTTCAGACAGATCAGTGTCGCCGCTTGATGTGGTGGCACTGACTATGCATTTATAATAAACTATTATGAAAAAAATCAAGATTCCACAAACTTTCAAGGCATACCTGCCATTGATAGGGCTCTTCCTTCTTCTGGTGTTCATCATGCCGAGAAGTCCGAAATTCAATTATGACTATGAAAAGGGATCTCCGTGGATGTACGAGACTCTTCTGGCACAGTTTGATTTCCCGGTGCTCAAGACTGAGGCACAGCTGCAAGAGGAAAGGGAGAGGGTTGGTTCTGACATTGTCCCATATTACAGACATGATGCGAAGGCATTGGCTCGCAGCCGTGCTGGCTTGGCTGCCATTGATCTGGGCGGCGGCTCAGACATCAGACCTGTATTGGAGGAGGCACTTTCATATATTTATTCGAAGGGAATCCTGGCACCGGCATCGGAACAGAATCATGATGAACTGAAGGAAAATCCGGCCAGTCTTATTTTTGTGCAAAAAGATAAAAGGGCTGTTAAAGTTCCTGTTTCGGAGGTGTTTTCTGTAGAAGAGGCTATTGCTTATCTCCATGATGATCTGATGGATGCCTTTCCCGAAGTAAATGTAGATTCCCTTTACACTGCGGCATCATTGGCAGATCTTGTCATCCCTGATCTGATTTTTGACCAGCAGACTACCGATCTGGTTCATGAGGAAAAGGTCAATTTCGTTTCCGTTACCCAAGGTGTAGTCCGGACTGGACAAGTGATTGTTTCAGAAGGGGAAATTGTTACTGCAGAGGTGGAACAGCTTTTGGATTCATATAAGGCTGAGTATAACAAGAGTGTCGGATATGGCTCTTCCGATGTATTCATGTGGATAGGAAACATTCTGATAGCCTTCTTTATTGTGCTGGTTCTTTTCCTTGCCATATGCTACTGTAATTTCAGAATTTTCGATGAATACAACATGTATCTGTATCTTCTGATGATATTCGCTATTGCAGCTCTGTCTTCTTCAATCGTGGCAAAGATCGATCCGAATCTTTTCTACATGATGCCTTTCACATTGATTTCACTTTACCTTCTGGCGTTCTTTTCAAGGAGGATGGTCTTCTCAGTGTATTTCATATCATTGCTTCCGATGCTGATATTTGCACCTAACGGCGTGGAACTGTTTATGGTATATCTTGTGGCAGGGTGTGTGTGTATACTTATATTCGAATTTTTCAACCGAGGATGGCTTCAGTTCGTTACTGCTTTTATCGTGTTTGTCGTGATGGTCGTAGTATGGGGAGCATTCCGGCTTGTTGACGGAGTGGAAGGTCTGAGAGATTATCACACGGTTCTGGATCTGGGCCTTGCAGCTTTGTTGTCTGTCCTGGGTTATCCTCTGATATACCTTTTCGAGAAAATCTTCAAACTCGTATCGAATACAAAATTGACAGAACTTTGCGATACGAACAATACGCTTCTAAGAACTCTTGCCGATAAGGCTCCGGGTACATTCCAGCATTGCCTCCAGGTCATGAATCTGGCTGATGCCGCCGCTCGTTCCATTGATGCAAATGTACTTTTAGTACGTGCAGGAGCTCTGTATCATGATATTGGAAAAACCGCTAATCCTCAATGCTTTACTGAGAATGAGACTTCTGGAATCCGTTACCATGCAGGTCTTGCACCTAAGGAAAGTGCCCAGGAAATAATAAGGCATGTCTCAGACGGAATTGCGATAGCTGAAAAAAACGGACTTCCAGGAATAATCAGAGAGTTTATCGTGTCTCACCATGGTACTGCAAGCACAGGTTATTTCCTTACGCAGTATCTCAATAATGGAGGTGATCCGAACGATATCGCAGAGTTTTACTATGATGGAGTCAAGCCTGCGACCAAGGAACAGGTGCTTCTTATGATATGTGATGCAGTGGAAGCCGCTTCAAGAAGTCTCAAGGACTATTCGCAGCAGACTATTTCGTCTCTTGTAGACAGGATTGTGGATGCTAAGGAGAAGGAAGATCAGTTCAGCGATGCTGACATATCTCTCCGAGAGATAAACAAAATGAAGGAAGCGATAAAGTCTTATCTCATGCAGATGTATCATTCTCGTGTTTCTTATCCGAAAAGAAAGGAAAATGCGAAGAAATGACATTTTGAAATGTCGACTGGAATTATTATTTTTGCGGGCTATTATGCACAAGCCCGTGCGTGATTGTTTTGAAAATAATTAAAATACTGATAATATGAAACTTGAACAGAACAGAATTGACGATCTCAACCTCGAGGTCACTATCACAGTAGCCCCAGAGGATTATGAGGCTAACAGAAAGAAGAGACTTAACGATTGCAGAAAGAAGGCAGACTTCAAAGGTTTCCGTAAGGGAATGGTTCCGATGGCTCTCGTTGAGAAGATGTACGGACCACAGGCTTTAGGAGATTCAGTTAATGATGCTGTGGCTTCACAGCTCAATGAATTCATCAAGGATAATAATCTCCGCGTTCTTGGAGAGCCGCTTCCAAGCGAGGATCAGCCAGAGACAGTGTGGGCTGCAGGCAATGAGTTCACATTCAAGTTTGATATTGCTGAGAATCCTCAGATTTCATTCGAACTTTCAAAGGACGATGAGGTTACATATTATACAATCACTGTGACAGAGGCTGCCAAGAACGAGATGAAGAATAATCTTCTCCGTCAGTACGGTTCACTTGAAGAGGGTGAGACTGCAAAGGAGGAAGATTTCATCATCGTAGACTTCGAGCAGGGCGAGACTAAGGTTGAGGGTACTTATGTAGCTCTCCGCAATGTAGCAGAGCCTGCAAGAGCATCTTTTATAGGTGTAAAGCCAGGTGATGTTCTTGACGTGAATGTAAACGAGGCATTCGAGAATGAGACAGACCGTGCTTCTATGCTCAAGGTAAGCAAGGAAGAGCTTGCTACTCTTGATCCTATGTTCAAGATGACTGTGAAGAATGTCAAGACTTTCGTGAACGCCCCTCTTACTGAGGAGACTTTCGAGAAGATCTTCGGCGTTAAGACTGAGGCGGAGTTCGATGCCAAGGTAGAGGAGAGAATCCGTGCAGAGTATGCTCAGGAGGCTGATTTCCGTTTCTCAAAGGATGCAAAGACTTATCTCCTTGAGAAGGCAAACGTTACTGTTGCCGAGAAGTTCCTCAAGAGATGGATTTATGTAATCAATGATGGTAAGTTCACAATGGAAGACATCGAGAAGGATTGGGCATACTTCATCGTAGATTACAAGTGGCAGATGGTACGTAGCTACCTTATGGAGAAGTATAACGTACAGGTTGAGGAGGCCGATCTTCTTGCAAGTGCAAAGGGATTCGCTGCTTACCAGTTCGCTATGTATGGAATGAACAATGTGCCGGAGGAGCAGCTTGAGGCATTCGCAAAGAACATTCTTTCACAGGAGGAGCAGGGAAGAAGAATACTCGACCAGGTGGAGAACGAGAAGACCTTTGCTGCTGTGCGTGAGGTAGTTACACTCAAGAAAAAGAAGATCTCAGTAGAGAAATTCCGCGAGTTGAATTAATTTGACTTACAGGCCGGCTCGCAAAGCCGGCTTTTTTTGTAACAAAAACAGCGTTGCAGCTATATATTAAGAAAACGTTTTATATGAATAATGAATTTAATAAATACGCTGTCCTTGAGCATGGTATCAGCTCGATGACAATGCACCGCTATCAGCAGGCGGTCGATAGCTATATCAATCCTACAATCATAGAGGAAAGAAAACTCAATGTAGCATCGATGGATGTCTTCAGCCGTCTAATGATGGATAGAATAATTTTTCTAGGTGTTCCAATCGATTCAGATGTTGCCAATATTGTTACAGCGCAGCTTCTTTTCCTCGCTTCGACAGACAATTCAAGCGATATCTCCCTCTATCTTAATACTCCGGGAGGAGAGGTTTATTCCGGCCTCAGCATTTATGATACTATGCAGATTATCGATCCTGATGTCGCGACTATCTGCACTGGAATGGCTGCATCGATGGGTTCTGTGCTTCTTTGCGCTGGAGCCCAGGGTAAAAGATCTGCTCTCAAGCATTCCCGCGTGATGATTCATCAGCCTCTTGGAGGTGCACGTGGTCAGGCTTCTGATATTCTTATTGCTGCACAGGAAATCGAAAAGGTAAGAACCGAGCTTTACTCTATTATCTCAGAGCACTCTGGCCAGTCTCTCGAGAAGATTTTTGCTGACGGAGACCGTGATTTCTGGATGACATCGCAAGAGGCACTCGATTACGGAATGATCGATGAGATTCTCGCAAAGAAGAGATAACCTATGGCAAAATCCAATAAGAATACCAGATATTGCATGTTCTGTGGAAGAAGGGAAAATGAGGTATCACTTCTTCTGCAGGGCCTTGATGCATGCATATGCGCTGATTGTGTGAAGATGGCTGGTGACTATTTGACGGATTTCAACAAGTCTGCAAAGTCATCCAAGCCTCTTGAAAAGGTGGATTCCCTTCATAAGCCTAAGGAAATACATGAGTTCCTTGACCAGTATGTAATAGGACAGGACAGGGCAAAGAAGCTTCTTTCAGTAGCTGTTTATAATCATTACAAGAGAATCAATAATAATCTTGCTGCTGATAATGAGTTCGAGCTCGAGAAGTCCAATATCCTTATGGTGGGTCCTACTGGTACGGGTAAGACATTGATGGCTAAGACTATAGCTAGGCTTTTGAATGTACCTTTCACCATAGTCGATGCTACTGTCCTTACCGAGGCCGGTTATGTGGGCGAAGATGTGGAGAGTATTCTCTCGCGTCTTCTCCAGGAATCTGATTATGATGTGGCAAGAGCGGAAAGGGGTATTGTTTTCATAGATGAGATCGATAAGATTGCGCGTAAGAGCGACAATCCTTCTATCACTCGTGACGTATCAGGAGAGGGTGTTCAGCAGGCAATGCTGAAACTCTTGGAAGGAAGCGTTGTGAATGTTCCGCCTCAGGGAGGACGTAAGCATCCTGAACAGGAATTCCTTCATGTGAATACTCAGAACATTCTGTTTATCTGTGGCGGAGCATTCGAAGGAATCGAGCGTAGGATAGCCCAGAGGCTCAATACGCAAGTCATCGGTTTCGGAGCGGCAAACAAGCATCAGATAGATAAGGATAATCTTCTGAAATATGTTGAGGCACAAGATCTTAGGTCCTATGGACTTATTCCCGAAATCATCGGACGCCTTCCAGTGATCACATATCTTGATCATCTCGACAGAGATGCATTGAAGAGAATTCTCACAGAACCGAAGAATGCTCTGATGAAGCAGTACGAGAAGATGTTCGCACTTGACGGTATCAAGCTTGTCGTTGAGCCTGAAGTTCTGGATCTTATCGTGGATACATCTATCGAGAACAAGCTTGGTGCGCGTGGACTTCGTTCTATCTGTGAGCAGATCATGACTGACGCGATGTACGAGGCCCCATCTTCTTCTAAGAAGACCTTCAATCTTACTCTCGCCTACGCAAAAGAAAAATTGGCAAAATAACACCGCATTATGAAACAATATATCGAAACCAATAAGGAAAGATTCTTTGAAGAGCTTTTCTCCCTTTTGAGAATTCCATCAGTCAGCTCGCTAGAGCAGCACAAGCCTGATATGCAGCGTTGTGCTGAAAGACTTGTAGAGCTGCTTATGGAAGCCGGAGCTGATGAAGCTGCAGTTTATCCTACCGCTGGACATCCAGTCGTATTTGGCCAGAAGATGATTGACCCGTCTCTTCCTACTGTCCTGGTTTACGGACACTATGATGTACAGCCAGTCGACCCGATCGGACTCTGGCATTCAGATCCTTTCGAGCCTGAAATCCGAGATGGAGCTATCTATGCACGAGGTGCAAATGATGATAAGGGCCAGCTCTTCATGCATATTAAGGCATTCGAGTTCATGGTTCGTGAAGGTGTTCTCAAGCACAATGTGAAATTTATTCTCGAAGGCGAAGAGGAAATCGGCAGCCCGTCTCTTGCAGCATGGGCATCAGAGAACAAGGATCGCCTTGCTGCAGATATTATCCTTGTTTCCGATACGACTATGATCTCAGAGTCAGTACCTTCGATCAACTGCGGAATGCGTGGACTCTCATATGTAGAGGTCAAGGTTACCGGCCCGAACAAGGATCTTCATTCCGGCCACTATGGCGGAGCGGTCGCAAATCCGATCAATGTGCTCTGCGATATGATCTCGTCGCTTATTGACAAAGACGGTCATATCACTGTTAAGGGATTCTATGATGACGTAGTCGTGCTTTCTGAGGAAGACCGCGCTAAGCTTTCAAGAGCTCCTTTCGATCTCGAAGAGTATAAGGAATTCCTTGATATCGAGGAGGTTAAGGGTGAGAAGGGGTACAGCACACTCGAACGTACCGGTATCCGTCCTTGTCTGGATGTGAACGGTATCTGGGGAGGTTATACTGGCGAAGGAGCGAAGACAGTCCTTCCGTCTGTAGCTCATGCAAAAATTTCGATGCGTCTCGTTCCAAATCAGGACAGCGCAACGATTACAAAGCTTTTCACAGAACATTTCCTCTCTATCGCTCCCGATTATGTAAAGGTGGAAGTCATTCCTCATCACGGCGGTGACGGCTTCCTCATTCCTATCTCATCTCCAGCGTATAAGGCTGCTGAGAAAGCAATGACAGAAGTGTATGGCATCGAGCCTGTTCCTTCTCGTGGAGGTGGTTCAATTCCGATTCTTGCTGACCTCCAGCGCATTCTCGGCATTGATCCTCTTCTGATGGGATTTGGACTCGAGAGAGATACAATCCATTCACCGAATGAAAGTTATCTCCTGAAGCAGCTTTTCGCAGGAATGGAAGCAATTGCATTATTCTATAGATATTATTGATTATGAACAGAGAACAGTTATACCAGCAGATCCAGGCTAAGAAGAGCATGCTATGTGTAGGTCTGGATGTGGATTTCAATAAGATGCCTGAGCATATCAAGGCATTGGCAACAAAAGGGGAGCTTGCTATCAAGGGCGAACTCTACAAGGGCAAGGCACGTTCGATAATAGAGTTCAATAAAGCAATTGTAGATGCTACAGCAGCGCACTGCGTAGCTTACAAACCTAATCTTGCATTCTACGAGTGCTATGGTATCGAGGGACTTCGTGCCTTGGATGCAACAGTGGATTACATCAGAACAAAATATCCTGAGATTTTCCTTATCGCAGATGCCAAGAGGGGAGACATTGGAAATACAGCAAAGATGTACGCCAAGGCTTTCTTTGAAGAGATGGATTTCGATGCAGTGACAATTGCTCCATATATGGGTGCTGACAGCGTTACTCCTTTCTTGGAATATAAGGATAAATGGGCAATCGTGCTTGCTTTGACATCAAATGCTTCTGCATACCAGTTTCAGAATGCTCAGAAGGATGGCAAGCCTCTATATCAGGCAGTTATGGAGGAGATGATGGAGATATCCACTCCGGATAATATGATGTTTGTAGTGGGAGCTACAAAGGCAGACAAACTCGAGGAACTTCGCAGCTTCTGCCCTGATAATTTCTTCCTCGTTCCTGGCGTCGGAGCTCAGGGCGGCTCGGCAGAAGAGGTTATAGCTCATGGATCCAATGACCATGGCGGTCTCCTGATCAATTCTTCACGCGGCATTCTTTTTGCCGACAATACAGAGGATTTCGCTGCAGTTGCCGGCAAGGTTGCCGCTCAGACTGCGAATCTTTAGTCAGATAGCGATTGCATAAAGAACAAGGTGCGCATTCCGCGGGTTATTTCGTGGGATGCGCATTTTGTCGGATGATGACGTGGGTCTACATCTGTGAGGTCACAGAAATATAGACGGTCAATAAGAGAGAGGTACAACTTCGAGTATTTGAGGTCCAGGTGTCGTTGCAGGTCGCTGGTGTATTCCATCGTAAGGATGACTTCCTCTTCCGAGAGATCATCTTTACAGAAGATATACAGGCCGTATTCTTGAAAATCTCCGTAGAACCCCGATCCTACCTTGCTTACTTTGCTTTCTATGATGCGGCGAAGTGGCTGTGCCAGACGCCAGTATTCGTATTCGATGTGTCCGATGTAGCGACCGTCTTGGAGACCGTAGCCATAGCCGCTGTGTATAATGTGCTCAATTTCTTCCTGAGCATCCGGGGAGACTTCGAAGCCGGCCATTTCGCTCAGAAGATCCTGGGCCACATCCTTCCGCGGTTCCATCGCGCGAGTGACCTCGATACCAAGACTGTGGTCTGCTTTCTGGAGGTCTGGCCTATCCTCGTTGATGAGGTCTGAATAGTATTTGCCAAGAATCGTTTCAAGGCAAATCTGAGCATAACGCTCGAAAAAGCAAGTGTCAAATTTTCTTTTCCCCATAATTTATTCGATGTGTAAAGTGCCGTCCCTGAATTTTTTAGGTGTCATTCCGGTCTGATTCTTGAAGAACTTTCCGAAATGTGAAGGTGTGGAGAAGTTAAGGTCATAACTGATTTCCTGAACGCTTAGGTCTGTATTTCGCAGAAGTTTTTTGGATTCCAGCAGCACATAGTTTTCAAGCCATTCGGATGGGTATTTGCCTGTAGTCTTTTTAATGACATAAGCCAGATGCTTTGCAGATATTCCTATTCTTTCTGCATAATCTTCCACCTTTCGGTTTTCTTTATACCTGTTTTCAACAAGATGGAAAAAATGTGCTGTAATATTCCTTTCTTTGTTCTTCGGAGTTCCTTCACTTTGTGTGTCATCCATAATATGACATGCTTCATATAGGAATATCTTGACATACTCGAAAATAATCATGTCCCGGTAGAAGTCATTACGTTCTTTTATCATCACCTTCAGATATGAGTGGATGATGTGGAACATCAACAGCTTTTTGTTGTTTATTATATTTGTTGGCTTCTGAATTATAAGTTTTTCCAATCGCTGCTTCAGGATATCGTCATATGATAAGTCGAATATAGAGTCTCCGGCGCGTACGACGTCTATGCGGAAATCCTCAGTTTTTTCTGCAATATAGAATGGGTCGTTGGCACCGATGAGGAGATAACTTCCTCTTCTTATATCGTAATCACGAAGTCTGATGCGGAATCTGGCTCTTCCTCTCAGACATATGATGGCAAGCAAAGAGTCGCACATTTTGTACTCGCCGTCGATATGAAAAAAAATGAAGTCACGGTCAGCTCCGCTGTAATTGTCGTATATTGAAATGTCCATAGAATGTAAATTTATGGCAATATTACTAAAAATCCGACAAAAGTGATAGAAATGACTCCTGAAATGATATATGGGAGGGTGAGAATGTTACTATATTTGCATTGTTCCTGTGAAGGAACATTCCTTAACACACACAATTCAAATTTTCTTTTTTGGCGGGATCCTTATCAGAGATCCCGCTTTCATTTTGAATTGCGTATGTCATGATTATTCCAAAGCCTTGGCAAGTCCTCCTTCACTGGTTTCTCTGTAGATCGGAGGAAGATCCTTACCTGTTTCCTTCATTACTCTTACGACCTGGTCGAAACTTACCCTGTGAAGGCCGTCGGTATAGAGGGCGTAGATACCTGCATCCATCGCTCTGGCAGCGGCATATGCATTTCTTTCGATGCAAGGGATCTGCACAAGTCCTCCAATCGGGTCACAAGTAAGACCAAGATGATGCTCCAGTCCCATTTCTGCTGCATATTCGATCTGTGCTGGGCTTCCGCCCATAAGCTGAGCTACTGCAGCTGCTGCCATGGCACATGCAACTCCTACTTCTCCCTGACATCCTACCTCAGCTCCCGATACAGAGGCATTGTGTTTAACAACACTTCCGATAAGGCCAGCTGTCGCAAGAGCCTTTATGATTCTGCTGTCGCTGAAATTGTATCTTTTCTTCATATGGTACAGAACACTTGGCATGATTCCGCACGAACCGCATGTCGGAGCAGTAACGATTGTTCCGCCACACGCATTTTCTTCGCTTACCGCAAGAGCAAATGCAAAGACAAGTCCTCTGGTCTTGAATGTATCTCCCTGGCCGAATGCCCTGACATGGTAGCTCATTGCTTTTCTTCTGATATGGAGATGTCCGGGGAGGGCACCTTCTGCCTCGATTCCACGCTCAACAGCTTCCTGCATCACTTTCCATACAAGTTCAAGGTGTTCCCACACTCCGCTGTTCCTGCCTTCTGTCTCGTCTACATATTCCCAGAAATTCTTTCCAGTGGCGTTGCACCAGTTAAGGATCTCCGTAAGGGTGGTTTTTTCGTAGATGTCGTCATTGGCTTCGCCCTCCAGAGGGCTTTCCATACAGATTATATCGCCTCCACCAATGCTGTAATATGTCCATCTGTCGTATATATCACCATCAGCGTTTACGGAACCTATCTTCATTCCGTTAGGATGAACCTGGAGAAATTCTTTAGGCTTCCAATCTATTGTTACGTTTCCGCAACGTCTGTTCTTACATTCAAGGGTTTCCTTGTCTGTCAGGCACCAGGTCTCGAAAGCTTCCTGAATAGCTGTGTCCGTAAGGTGACCTTTGCCTGTGGCTGCAAGAGAACCGTAAAGGGTCACATGCAGATGATAGGTATCCTCATGACTTTCAAGATAGTGTCTTACTGCTTTGAATGGGCCCATGGTGTGGCTGCTGGATGGGCCTTTTCCTATTTTATATACGTCTTTTATGGATTTCATATTTTCTACCTTATAACTTTATTCAACATTTATAAACTCATCACTATTTTCGAGGCTGTGCATAATATGAAAATACATCTACGTTACCTCACCCCTAAATCCCCTCTCTCGGAGAGGGGACTTTCTATCGCTTCGCTCAAAGTTTCTACCTTATAACTTTATTCAACATTTATAAACTCATCACTTCTTTTGGGGAGATACATAATATGAAAATATATCTACGTTACCTCACCCCTAAATCTTAGCAAATTTAGAATAAATCTGGGAACAAAATGCCGGTTTGACATTCAAACGGGTCAGAAAACGCCAAAAACTTCTTTGAAACAGCAATTTTTGACATTCCCCGCTCATGAACCATCGATGACAATCTTCCCAATAACCCTTTCGGTAGATCCTGGGCATATTAATTGTCATTTCACTCCCTTTGCTGGCAGATCCTTTACAGCCCTTAAGGAAAAAGGATCAAGATGATAAATATAGGAGTGATATGAAACGATATACTTTGATGGTCATCCTGACAATAATGTTTGGATGGGAGATGGCGGGACAGGAAAAGGAGAATGTAGATTCATTCCCACAGCCTATTCCGAATCTACTTTCGCCTCAGCTCTTCGTACCGGCTGAATACTTGAACTGGTTGTTACCCTGGAATGCGGCTCCCCTCCTGAAACCGGTGTTTCATGTCTTGCCGGTATATGGCTTCGATGGAAGTATCGGATTTGGCGAATTCAATATGGATCATCCCGATAAATTTTTCTCGAATCTTTTGAGCTCCAATTACATAAATGTTCCGCAGCTTTATATATCCGAACAGAAGATGATAGGAAATACATTGAAGCTGGGCAGGAATTTCTATTTTCTTTCCGGAATCATGTACGGCGCCCAGCTCGGAGTCAGAGGCAACAACTGGGGGATGGGAACACGCGAAGGTATTCTTTATCGACCTTCCGAGAACCTGTCTATAGCTTTCTGGACCCAGTATTTCCAGTCTGTTGCAGTATATTCCCCTGTTCTCTTCCCTCGTCCTGATGGAGATATGGCGGCAATAAGAATGCCTGCGACGCCGGAAGTATATTCATTTGGCGTGCAGGCATCATTTGTAGTTGGAGAGTTTATTGTCGGTGTCGGAATGTCTGTTGCACCGGTGCCGTTCCAGGACAGACAGCATTCCGAATTCCGTTACAAGTAGTCCTCGAAATACATTGAAATCTTATCATGCAGATGTACTCTGTCCTTTCCCATGACATTATGCTCAGCGCAAGGGTAAGGGAAGTAGTCCACCTGGACATTGTTCTTTATACATTCTCTGATGAAACTGAGGCTGTGTTCCCATACCACCACAGGGTCAATTGCACCCTGGCAGATCAAGAGTTTGCCCTTCAGATCTTTAGCCTTGTTTATGAGGCTGGTCTTTTCATATCCTTCAGGATTCACAGCAGGATTGTCCATATAACGTTCACCATACATTACCTCATACCATTTCCAGTCGATTACCGGACCTCCGGCCACTGCTACCTTGAAGATGTCAGGGTAATTGGTGATGAGTGAAATTGTCATGAATCCGCCGTAGCTCCATCCGTGAACTCCGATGCGCTCCTTATCGACGTAAGGCAGATCCATAAGCATCTTCACACCCTCGATCTGGTCGGCCATTTCTGCTTGTCCGCACTGTCCGTGGATAGCCTGCTCGAAAGCTATACCGCGGTTTTCTGTGCCTCTGTTGTCCTGGACATATACGAGATAACCTCTCTGAGCCATATACATCTCCCATCTGCGCAGCTGTGCAAGGTAGGTGTTCTGCACCATCTGCGAGTGAGGGCCGCCATATACGTAAACTATTACAGGATACTTCTTTGATGGGTCGAAGTCCTTCGGCTTGATGAGGCGGTAGTAATTGTCATACTGGCCGTCAGCGCTCCTGACAGTGCCGAGACTTATTTCCGTATATGCGTAATCCAGTGTAGGATCGTCGGCTGTAAGAAGGTTCTTGAGGATCTTACCGTCTGATGCGCAGAGATTCACGACTCTCGGTGTGCAGAGCGAACTGTAAGAGTCAATGAAATGCTTATAGTCGGGACTGAGCTGGATTTCATGCCATCCTTCTGCAAATGTAAGTCTCTGAGGCTTTCCGAATGAAGCTTTGGCTACACCCTTTTTCAGGTTCTTGAGCTCTATTCTGAAAAGATGATTCTCGACAGGGGATACTTCTGCTGAGGTGTAGTATACATATCTTCCGTCATTGCCCACGTATTTCACATCTGCATCCACAGATGTCAGGCGGCGTATGTTCCCGTCATTGTCGCAGAGATAAAGATTGCGGTATCCGTCACGATTTGCTGTACGGTAAATGAAGAGGTTCTGTTCCTTGATGAAATACAATGGGTCGAAAGGCTCTACGTATTTCTCATTGTCCTCGGTGAGAATTGTCTTTATGAAGTCACCAGTTTGAGCAGAGTATGCATTGAGTTTCAGATGCTTCTGACTTCTGTCAAGTACCTGGATGTAGATCATGTCCCCGTCTGGTGACCAGGTGATGTTGGTCAGATATCTGTCGTATCCGAAATCATCGACTGCGGCATATACGGTTTCTCCTGTTACGACGTCAAAGATTCCGAGCTGAACATTTTCAGAATCCATTCCAGCCATCGGATACTTGATCTCCTTGAGAGAACCGGTGCGGGTGGTGATGTCAAGCAGAGGGAAGGATGTGACCTTGCTCTCATCCTTGCGGTAGAATGCCAGTTTTCTGTTATCTGGAGACCAGAATGTACCTCCATCTATACCGAATTCATTGCGGCTGACATATTCTCCGTAAGTGATCTGATCGTTTTCTCTTTCTGCTACAAGCCTCTCGGCTCCGTTTGCATAGATGACGTACAGGCTTCCATTCTTTGATACCGCCTGCATTGACAGCTTATTCTTCCCGGTATAGTCGGAGTATGTTCCGGTAGCTATGTCGTATGTCTTAAATTTGCCATCCTTATACATCAGGAGGGTGCCGTCATCATCCCACATCGTATGTATGGTGGCCGGAGAAAGCTCTCTCGAAAGAATTGTTTCCTCCATTGTAAGGACCTTTCCTCCCTGGTCATTCGCTTCTCTTGTGCTGATGATGCCTGGCTGCGCCGATAATGTCCATCCTAAGCATAAAACACTCAGGATTAATGATAATTTCTTCATATGTTGCTGATTTTTATTCTCTTACAGATACAATTCCGTCCACGATGTATTTCTGCTTTCCTCTCCAAGGGAGGGTTCCGAGGTATTCCTTGTAGCGAAGTTCCACGGTCTTTCCTCCACATCTCATCAATGAGTCAGCGATAGCCTGGTCGGTGATGGAAAAATCGAATTCATAAGACTGGATCACCCCGGGATTAGTACCTTTACCTTTTCCGAAACCAGCCTGGATCACACGTCCCTCGTATGTCTTGAATACATAACCTTTGTAAACCACGAAATTAAGCTCTCCCGCTTTCACGCCCTCTCCGAATACGAAGAAGAATTTAAAGTATACGAATCCTGCAAGCGTGAGTGCGACGATGAGTGATACAATGGCGATAATCTTTTTCTTCATAGTGTTATTGCTTTCTTGCAAAGTTAATCAATATATTCAGTATATTAGCATTCAAATACAGTTCCTATGAAGAAATGCATTATGCTTTTGCTGGCCTTGTTTTGCGGATTATCCGCAGCAACAGCTCAAAACAATGACTGGCAGTCAGATAAATATTCAATGTTCATCCATTTCGGACTCTATTCCCATTTCGGAGGAGTATATGACGGTCAACCTGTAAGGCAGGGCTATAGCGAACAGATACAGTCATTCGCGGGCATATTCTCAGACTGGTATGCGGAAGAAGCCCGTAACTTCGATCCTGCAGGATTCGATGCAGACAAAATCGCAGAACTCGCCAAAGCTGGCGGTATGCGCTCGATCGTCTTTACCTCGAAACATCATGACGGTTTCTGTATGTTCGATACAAAGACTACTTCATACAGCAGCGTAGAGATGATGCCTTCCCACAGGGACTTCGTAAGGGAACTTTCCGAGGCCTGCAGAAAGCATGGACTACGTTTCGGCCTTTATTTCTCTCTTATCGACTGGAACTATCCGCATGCATATCCTATCTCCAGTCACAATGCAGATTTCATCACTCCCGAACACCATGAGTTCAGCAAGGCTCAGGTCAGGGAGCTTCTTACCAATTACGGTCCGATATCTGAACTATGGTTCGATATGGGCTCACTTCTTCCTCAGCAGAGTCGTGAACTGTATGATCTGGTGAAGGAACTTCAGCCTGACTGCATGGTAAGCGGCAGGCTTGGAAATGATGTCTATGACTTCGCAGTGATGGCAGATAACAAATTGCCTGAGAGTGCCTTGCATGCTCCGTGGCAGAGCGCGGCTTCGATGTTTCCTGAGACCTGGAGCTACCGCAGCTGGCAGGAAAGAGGAAGTGTGGAGGACAAATATGCCGAGAAACTGCGTACGCTTATCAATGTCGTCGCACACGGAGGAAATTATCTGCTCAATATCGGACCGGCATCGGACGGAAGTGTGGTGCCTTTCGAAGATGAAGTGATACGTCGCATCGGAGGATGGCTCAAGGATAATGGTGAGGCGGTCTACGGTACATTTTCATTTCCACAAGGACGTTTTGCACATGAATACGAATGGGGGACAGCGACAGTAAAGGACAATGTCGTTTATCTCCTTTTGACCGGTCGATATCCCGAGCTTGACATCATGCTCCATGGTGATGAAGGACCTGTCAGTGTCGAGGGTGCAGAGTGGAAAGATTATAGGGGAAACACATATATTTATACTACTCCGGATATGTATGCCGGTCCGGATGTGAAGGTTATAAAACTGGTTTATGCCAAGCCTGTTGATCAAGTCTTCTCTGCATTCAATTCGTATGATTCTGAACTTACATGGAAGAATGCAGTCAAGCAGTACAGTTATTCTTGCTTCGATTATTACAGCAACTATAGAAGTACAGTGGGATATACATGGAATACAGGTCTGAAGCATCCTGTTTCAGCAGTTGAACTTACATACACAGAAGAAGAAATCGGTCGTAAGATAAGTCTGTCAGTCGGGGATATGACAATGGAGGTGACTTTGGACGGTGGTGAGGAAATTCACCTTTCTCAGAATATTGCTCTCGACACTCTCCGCTACGGCAGAATGCGTGGCGGTACTTTTGACAATCCGATATCGTTGGATCGCGTAACTGAGTGGAGTGAAATTCCTCAAGGATCATTGCAGTTTGATTCTCCGTCTTTCTCCAATTACCTGATGACAAGCACTCTATGGGTGGATAAATCTTCCAAGGTCATCTTTGATGTCCGTTCTGGAAACGCAGTGGAACTGATGGTGGATGGAAAGACAGTGACTAAGCATCTGAACCCGTACAGAACAACAGACAGGACGGAAAAGGTCATGCTTGATCTGAGCAAGGGAAAACATCAGGTTGTTCTGAGGTCTTATAACAGATTTGAGGATTCGGCATGCATAGGTCTTTCTGTTGCAGATAATCAGAAGGTATATAAGATGAAAGTCACTCTGCCTCGTAGATGGGACGGAGAGAATGTCAAAGTGAGTATTCTTCCTCTCGACAAACCTTCTTCGCATACAGATTGTGGTCTTCATAACGTGATTTTAAGGCTTCTGAGGCGGTAGTTTTGGCAGTTTGGCATATAATTGCTATATTTACAAAATTGGTATAAGCCCCTATTTATGGAACACAGTAAGCTTAGGATTGAGATCCAGTCTGAAATCGGAGAATTGAATGCAGTCCTTCTGCATCGCCCAGGTGCCGAGGTGGAGAATATGACCCCGAGGAACGTCCAGAGGGCATTGTACAGTGACATTCTCAATCTTTCCATTGCTCAGAACGAATATGAGCAACTTTCAGGCGTGCTTTCAAAACTGGCTTCGGTATATGAAGTCCGTGAATTGCTTGTCAAGGTTCTGGATCAATGGAAACCTCGTGCGGATCTGATACACAGGATATGTGTCGCAGAGGATGTCGTTCCATATATTGACGCTCTTATGGCAATGGATTCCGTCGAGCTCGCACGTGTCCTGATCGAGGGACTTCCCGCGAGAGTAGATACATTGACATCTTATCTTCGTAATGAATATTACGCCCTTTATCCGTTATATAATTTCTATTTCACAAGAGATGCAGCCGTGACAATCGGAAGTCAGGCACTAATCTGCCGCATGGCCAATAAGGTGCGTATGCGTGAGTCTCTGATAATGGATGCCATATACAGATGCAGCGGAGCGTTCGAATGCGGTGTGGTGGATGCAAATGCAGATCAGCAGGAAACCTCTCAGATCATTATGGAAGGCGGAGATATCCTTATAGCTCGTGAGGATATACTCATTGTCGGAAATGGTGTGAGAACTACTCCTCAGGGAATTGATTTTATAGTCGACCGGTTCTGCAAGGCCCATCCATCTGGCAGGCTTCATGTTCTGGTACAGCAACTTCCTTCGGAGCCTGAGTCGTTTATCCATCTGGATATGGTATTTACCCTCCTTGACAAGGATAAGTGTATGATCTTCAAGCCTCTGATAATGCAGGCCAATCAATATCAGACAGTACATATCACGATCGAGCAGGGAAGAGTTGAGTCCATAAGGCCAGTTGCAGGTCTTCTACCGGCGCTTAAGGCCTTGGGAATGGATCTGAAGCCTCTGATATGCGGAGGTGAGGACGAATGGGACCAGGAAAGGGAACAGTGGCATAGCGGAGCCAATTTCTTTGCTTTCGCGCCAGGAAAGGTTCTGACCTATGCAAGAAATATCCACACATTGGAGGAACTGGATAAGGCAGGATTCAATATCGTAAAGGCAGCCGACTTCATTGCCGGGAAGCAGGAAGATGCTGTTTATGGCCAGAGCCCTTGTGCTGTCACAATAGACGGATCGGAGCTCCCAAGAGGCGGCGGTGGAGCAAGATGCATGACAATGCCGCTGTCAAGACAGAAAGTAAATTGGTAAACTGATAATATTATAAAAATTATGGAAAGAACACTTGTAATTCTTAAGCCGGGATGCCTCCAGAGAGGTCTTATCGGCGAAGTTATCTCAAGATTTGAGAAAAGAGGCCTCAAGCTCGTTGCTATGAAGATGGTTCAGCTTGACGAGGAGATCCTTAAGGTACATTATGCACATCTTCTCGACAGACCTTTCTTCCCATGGCTCCGCGACGGAATGATGGCGGCTCCTGTAATCCTCTGCTGCTGGGAAGGTTACAGCGCAGTTCAGGTTGTTCGCGATATGGCCGGTGCGACAAAGGCAAGCAAGGCGGTCCCTGGTACAATCCGTGGTGACTACAGCCTTAGCGCTCAGGAGAACATCGTACACACATCAGATTCTCTCGAGAATGCAGAAATCGAGCTCAAGAGATTCTTCGTGGAGTCAGACTACTGCGAATATCAGTCTCCTCTTGATCCTTTCAAGTACGCTCCGGACGAATATTAATATCAGTCCGATATATAAAACAAGCCTCCTGCATCTGAAACAGCAGGAGGCTTTGTTGTATGGATTCCGGCAATTATGCCATGAATGCTGCTACGAATGCAAGGATAGCGTAGAGCTCAGGAAGCGCACCGTAGATAAGGGTCTTGGTGAATACATCGTGACCCTGTGAGATTCCGATGATACCGTTAGCACAAACCTGACCCTGACGAAGTGCAGAGATGAAGAATGCTGCACCAGCTGCGAGGCCGATCGCAAAGATAGAGAGACCGTCAGCTGCGAAATCCTTACCGATCCACACGAAGAATGCTACGAAACCGTAGAGACCCTGTGATGCAGGCATCGCTGAAAGTACCATGTAGTTTGTCGCACCATCCGGATTCTTCTTGAGAGCGCCTTCTGCTGCGTTTCCGGCGATTGTTGTTCCGATCGCACTGCCGACAAATGAAAGACCAAGCATCAGAGCAAGGCCAAGATAACCGAGTAACTCAATTGTGTTCATAATATTAAAATTTTAGTTATTTATAATTTACTTATTTGTTTGTTTTAAGTGGGTTGTAGGCTGCACCCTTTCCTTCATATCCAGCGTTCTTGAAATACTCCATGAAAGTAAGTCGCATCGGATGAACGAAAGCTCCAAGTCCTGAAAGCATGATGTTCATCACGTGACCTATTATAAGGATAAGAACAAATGGAAGCCAGGTTATGACACTGTCTCCGCGTACGGATAGAGCAAGGTCATTGAAGGCCTGTCCGAGCATTCCACCGGCAAGTCCGAGAGCGAAGAGACGCAGATAACTGAGGACATCACCAAGGATGCCTGTCGCCATATTGTATGTGTCCCAAAGGCCCGCTCCGATGTTGATCAGAGGATTTCTTCCTGGAGTATTGAAAATGTAGATAGCAAGTGCGGAGATTCCGCCGACAGCTATCACGGCCCATTTCATAGCTTCTGGCGAAAGGATCTTACCGACTCCCAGAAGTGCAAGGATTACTCCTCCGACAATGAGTAGGAGCCATCCCCAGGTAGCAATATTCTCCTTTATTCCAAATCGCTTGGTATAGCATATTGCCTTGACTGTCATTGCAAGACATATGTGGAAGATACCGATTCCCATAGCGAGGATCATCTGTATGTTCAGAGTTCCGATGCTTGGAATGTCAATGTCTCCGACTATCATGCAGCCCTTCATCCACTGAGGCACCCAGGCTGCATCGAAGAGGCTTGTTCCGAAGAATGTTCCCAGAACAGTGCCTACGAGCATTGTTCCGGCTCCGAGGATTGCTATAATGCTGCCAAGTCCCTCAAACATTCCGATCTTCATCCAGCCTTTGTTCAGCATGATTCCCATCAGAAGAAGAATGATTCCATAACCGGCATCTCCCATACACATTGCAAAGAACAGCAGGTAGAATGGAGCCACTATAGGTGTAGGATCGAACTCTGTATAGACTGGCATGCCATACATTTCTGTGAATACCTCGAACTGGCGGGCGAACCAGCCGTTCTTGAGCTTGATAGGAGGATTGTCCTCCTGTACAGCTTCTTCCTTGATGTACAGAACCCCCATCTTGTCAAATGCCTCGATCAGATCAGCATCATTCTCTGACGGAGCGAATCCGGTGAATACTGTGATGAGATCCTCTGCTGCGCCCTGGCCGGCCTCATTAGCAAGATAACGGTCAAGTTCCACAAGGGCATCGTTGCTTGCTTCCTTAATTGCAGGGATATAGTCCTTTGCGTTAAGAAGTCCAGCCTTGCACTTGATTACCTCGGCCTTGAGGCGCTCAAGCTCAGCTGCAGCTTCTGCATATGTTCCTTCCGGAGCAGCTGTTTCCTGAACAGGGAAGCTATATGCTTCACCCTTTGGAGCTACTGTTACGAACCAGACCTTCTTTCCGTCTTCATAAACTACCTGAAGAGGGTAGAGCTCTCCCCAGGCCTCATCGTACCTCTTTGCATCCACACTATAGTAGTGCACTGAATATCCAAGGTCAGAGAGCCCGTCCACAGCTTTCTTGTCATATTCTCCCCAAGGGAGTCTTGCGCTTAGCTGCTTATTTGCATTGGCAATCGCAATGTTAAGCTCTGTAAGCTTTGCTCTGCACTCTTCAACGAAATCCACCGGATTTCCTTCAATATCGGCAGTAGTCTTTGCAATTGCTTCAGCATCAGCGTCTTTTGAGTAGTCGATGCTCTCAAGGAATTCAAGAGTCTTGCGGGCTCTCTCTGCCTTGTGGAACATCACGGAAGAGTCAGAGTCTATCGGCTTTACAGAACGGCTGATGTCCACGACTCCGAGCTCCTGAAGCTGCTCCAGGAAGCCTTCCTTCTCTCCTGTAAGGAGTACGAAGGAATATTTTGTCATTTTAGTTATCATTGTTCTGCTCCTCCTCTTCTTCAATAGCATGTCTGCTCTTAACGATCTTGGAAGCCGCCTTGGAGAGGTTCTCCTCGTCCTCCATGTATCGTTTGATCTTTCTGATGGCCTCCTGATATCCCGGGATCTGCACCTTCTCATAAAGGTTTACCTTCTGAGTGGTCTTCTTTCTCTGGAAGTCAAGAATACGTGCCTTCTCGAGATAAACCTCCGACTCGATTCCGAGCCTTGAGAGTTCCTTGAGGATTGCAACTCCGTCAGCATACCACGCAGGGCAGTTGAAGGCGTTGAACTCATGGATCTCATACTTGATCTCTCCCAGGGCCGGTGTCTTTACTCCGGCTACCTTTACTGTATAAAGGTCGACATCCACGATGGAGATCAGGCTTGGCTGGAACTCGTTCCAGAGTGCGGCGAGATAGTCGTATTTCTTCAGGGCGGCATCAAGATCTTCAATAAGTTTCTCCGAATAGTCCTTGGCCTTCTTCACTTCGACGCGCAGTGCCGACTCCTTGTTCTTCAAGGTAGGGAGGGCGTTCTTACGCATCTTGAGCTGTTTGTTCAAGTTGTTCAGAGACGTCTTATTATATTGAAATTTTATAGCCATAATTATTAGATTTCTCCACTACGGTCGAAATGACAGTGTGTTACTTTTTCCAATATGTATCAATAAGCTCCTGCTTGATACCGGTTTCGGCCTTAGTGAAGTATGTGCCGAAGAGCTCCCAGGCTGTGTCAAGCATTTCGTCGATCTTCAGGTTCACGTCGATCGCGAGAAGTCTTGTCGCGTATGCCTTCGCATAGTCAAGACATCTGAGGTCGTAGTCGCTGAGGTCGAAACCATTCTCGAGCTTTGTCTTAGCGTTCTGAGCATCGGCATAAAGACGTACAGATGCGTTCATTACCTGGCCGTGGTCCTTACGTGTCTTCTTACCCTGTACGAGCTGTTTCAGACGTGAAAGTGAACGGAACGGGTCGATGATGACTTTACCAGAGTCCGGGTCGGTACGGAGGAAGAGCTGTCCCTCTGTGATGTAACCTGTGTTGTCCGGAATCGCGTGGGTGATGTCTCCGTCGTTGAGAGTTGTCACAGCGATGATTGTGATCGAACCTCCCTCAGGAAGCTGTACGGCCTTCTCGTAGATCTTTGCGAGGTCTGAGTAGAGTGAACCTGGCATTGAGTCCTTTGACGGGATCTGGTCCATACGGTTAGACACGATAGAGAGGGCGTCGGCGTAAAGGGTCATGTCGGTAAGGAGCACGAGTACCTTTTCGTTCTTCTCCACAGCGAAATACTCTGCGGCTGTAAGAGCCATATCCGGAATGAGGAGTCGCTCTACAGGAGGCTGCTCTGTCGTATTCACGAATGAGATGATCTTGTCCAATGCACCCGCAGCCTCGAATTCGTGCTTGAAGTAGAGGTAGTCGTCATTAGAAAGACCCATACCGCCGAGGATGATCTTGTCTACGTCTGCACGGAGAGCTACCTGAGCCATTACATTATTATATGGCTGGTCTGGGTCTGCGAAGAAAGGAATCTTCTGTCCAGATACGAGGGTGTTGTTGAGGTCAATACCTGCGATACCTGTAGGGATCAGCTGTGAAGGCTGCTTTCTCTTATATGGATTCACAGAAGGACCTCCGATCTCCACTGTCTTTCCTTCCACAGCCGGACCGCCGTCGATAGGCTCGCCGTATGCGTTGAAGAAACGTCCTGCAAGCTCGTCGCTTACATTCAGGGTAGGTGCTCCGCCGAGGAATACCACCTCTGCATTTGTAGGGATTCCCTCTGTACCTGAGAAGATCTGTAGTGTGACGAGGTCTCCCTTTGTTTTAACCACCTGAGCAAGGCGGCCGTCTACGAGGGCAAGCTCGTCGTTTGATACACCTGTCGCCTTAAGCGAAACTGTAGCCTTTGTGATGGCCTCCAGCTGTGTATATACTTTCTGAAATGCCTTATTTGCCATTGCTTAGAAGATTATTGAGTTTTTCCTGATATTCGTAGAATCTTTCGCTCTTGAACTCAGAGTAGTTCATCTGTCTGAGAGCGTTGATGAGCTCCTTGAAGTAGTTACGGCAAGCCTCGAAGTCTTCGAATGTGAAGTCGCGGTCACAGATGCCCATAACGAGTTCGAGCATATATTTCTGTCTTTCGAGAGGACAGAGGGCGTCGATTTCGTCGAATGCATCCTGCTGGAGGATGACGAAGTCTACGAGTTCTGATTTCCAGAAGATTTCGTGGTAGCTCATAGGCACACCGTCGTCACCGAGGATGTTGATCTGGTCATTTGCCTCCTTACCCTTGCGGACAATATTCTTGGCACGTTCTACCATCTCCACCCAGCCCGGCATGATTGTCTCGTTGAGATACTCGCGGATCTCAGGGTATTCGAGATATTTGGAATATGAGTCAATAGGGTTTACGGCAGGGTAGCGCTTCTGGTCCGCGCGGTTCTGCTCGAGAGCGTAGAAGCAACGTGCAGCCTTCTTTGTAGACTCTGTCACAGGCTCCTTGAGGTTACCACCCGCTGGAGATACGGTACCGATGAATGTAACCGCACCTGTCTGACCGTTGTTGAGAACGACCATACCTGCACGTGCATAGAAGTTAGAGATGATGGCTGAAAGGTCCACTGGGAATGCGTCTGCTCCAGGGAGCTCCTCCATACGGTTCGACATCTCTCGGAGAGCCTGAGCCCAACGTGATGTAGAGTCGGCAAGGAGAAGGACCTTCATACCCATCGCACGATAGTACTCGCAGATAGTCATCGCTGTATAAACGGATGCCTCACGAGCTGCCACAGGCATGTTCGAAGTGTTACAGATGATGGTCGTACGCTCCATAAGGTGACGTCCTGTATGAGGGTCGATGAGTTCAGGGAACTCAGCGAAGATTTCCACCACCTCGTTTGCACGCTCACCGCAGGCCGCCATAACGATCACGTCTGCGTCTCCCTGCTTTGCGATAGCGTGCTGAAGCACAGTCTTACCGCATCCGAATGGTCCAGGGATGAAGCCTGTACCGCCTTCAGCGATAGGGTTGAGGGTGTCGATCGCGCGCACACCTGTCTCCATGATCTTCGATGGTCTTGGCTTGTCCTTGTAGCCCTTGATAGCCACCTTTACAGGCCATTTCTGGTACATTGTCACATTGACATCTTCGCCTTCAGCGTTTGTGAGGACAGCGATGACCTTGTCGATATTGTACTGACCGGCCTTCTCGATTGACTTCACTGTATATTCGCCTTTGAATGCGAAAGGTACCATGATCTTGTGAGGAAGCCATCCTTCCTTCACCTCTCCGAGCCAGTCAGCAGCGACTACCTTGTCGCCTGGCTTTGCGATAGGGGTGAAGTCCCAGAGTTTCTCGTGGTTAAGAGGATCGGTGTATTCTCCCTTCTTGAGGAATACTCCTGTCATTGTGGTGAGGTCGTTCTGAAGACCGTCGTAGCTGCTGGAGAGGAGGCCCGGACCGAGGGTTGCCTCGAGCATTCTGTCCTCGAACTCCACTACATCACCGTTCTTGAGTCCACGGGTGCTTTCGAACACCTGTACTGCAGCGTACTTGCCGTTTACCTTGATGACTTCGGCCATAAGCTTTGTGTCACCTACGGTAATGTAGCAGATCTCATTCTGCGACACCGGTCCGTTGGCCTCTACAGTCACAAGGTTGGAAACGATACCCGTAACTTTACCAGTTGTTTTCATATTGTTATTTGTTAATTTGTTTCTTTTTCAGATTCCTCGACTGCGCTCGGAATGACAACTTCTTATTGTCATTCTGAGGAGCGTCAGCGACGTGAGAATCTTATTTTTCGTTATATTCCACTCCTTTGAATGTGCCGCGCACCTCATCGACGAGTTTCTTGAACATCGCACGTCCGGTCTCTTCATCGAGAACGAGCCATCTGCGGATGATCATCATCTTTACCATCATACCGAGAATCTTGTCGAAATTAAGATAATCGAAAAGAGTGATCTCATCGATCTTCTCCCAGTAGAGGTCGTCGATTCCTCTTTCCCTGGAAAGGATGTCGTGGCCTTCAAGGATGCGCTGCAGCTGTGCAGACTCCTTGAATTCCGGTTCCTCCGGTTCAAGGCCGGTCTCTTCTGCTTCTGGGTCTCTGAGCGAGAGAACATCCTTTTCTGGATCTCTGCCCAGGGCCTGGTTCAGATACCTTACCTTCTGGTTGCGCACGTTGAGGTCGAACTGGAAAAATTCCCTTATGAATCCTAGCCTGTGCGACAATGCCTCCTTGTAGAGTTCGAGACCGATCTGATCCTTGTCGAATCCCTTTACGATGAAGTCCAGAGCTGCATTGTCCTTTTCAGACAGCAGTTCTCTGACCTGCTCGATGTATTCGTCAAGACTCTTCTCGCCCTGTCTCCAGTCCGGAGTGAAGTCAGGAAGACCTGCGATTATGTAAATGTAATTGTTCATAGTCCAGAATGACAATTATCCGAAAAGAAGCTTCTTGGTAGCCGGTCTGAGATACTCAGAGATGAGCTGGTTGAAAGTTTCCTCTGTGAAGCTTACGAAATAGCCTCCGTCCTTAGGACCGATCTGGAAACCTCCTGCAACCTTCTTTGAGAAAGAAGCTTCTACTCCTGCACCCAGAATCTTGGCGAGCTCCTTTGTAGCAAATGGCTCGAGGTCATTCTTGAGTGACTCGGGGAGTACGAGGTTAAGGTCAACAGGTCCCTCAGTAGTGAATTTTTCAGCTACAGCCTTGATGAGGTCCTTGATGAAGTCTGCTGAAGAAAGTGCCTTCTTCACAGCCTCACCTGTCATCTTTCCCACGATGAGGGTTTCAATGTCTTTCTTAGTGGCTGCAATGCTCTGAGATGCCGCCATCTTTACATCAGATGCAGTCTTGGTCTTGATTTCTTCAGCCTGCTTCTGAGCAGCTGTGATGATACGCTCAGCCTCGGCCTGTGCCTTGGTGATGATATCATCAGCCTGTACTTTAGCCTTGGCAAGAAGTTCTTCGCCTTCCTGCTTTCCTTTTGACAGACCCTCGTTGTAGAGCTTGTCTGTCAGTTCCTGCAATTTGTTCTGCATATCCGGATATTTATGTATTGGTTATATTTTATTCCTTATCTTGGCAAAAATACTAATAAATCGGCGAGGAAACAACCTATTTTCGTTTAAATTTTAAAAATAGTTGCCTTCCTCGCCGATAAATTTTATATTGAGCTGATTTATAGGCTTTTAGTTTCTTAGAAACATTCTTTCAAGATGTTTACAATATTTCGGGATTTTCCCATTGTGTAGAAATGTACAGCTGGCACTCCGTGGGCGATGAGATCCTTGCACTGCATTGCACACCACTCTGTTCCGATATTGTAGACCATTTCCTTGTCGTCACCTGCTTTAGCTATTTCTGATGTGAGCTCGATCGGAATGTCGAGTGAGAATGATTCAGGAAGCAGGTTTATCTGTCTTGCCGTCGATAGCGGTTTCAGTCCCGGGATGATCGGAACTGTTATACCGGCCTCTCTGCATCGCTTCACGAAGTCGTAATAGACCTGATTGTCGAAGAACATCTGCGTGATTACATAGTCGGCTCCGGCATCGACCTTCTTTTTCAGATTTGCTATGTCGGTCTCGATATTGGCCGCTTCGAAATGCTTCTCCGGGTATCCTCCGACTCCGATACAGAAATACCTTTCTTCCTTTCTGTTCCTCTGATAATTGGCACTTCCCTGGTATTGTCTTATTCCTTCCACCAGCTCGCTGGCATAACGGTAACCTCCGGGGGTAGGGGTAAAGCGCTTTTCGCCTGCGATGCTATCACCACGAAGAGCCACTATGTTATTGATGCCAAGGAATTCCAGATTGTCCAGCTTGCTTTCTATTTCTTCCGCTGTAGTTCCTGCGCAGATGATATGAGGGACAGTCTCGATGTTGTATTTCGACATTATCGCGGCACAGACAGTTGTCTCGCTGATGCGGTTACGGACCAGATGACGGCTGAACGTCCCGTCGGGGGCCTCTCTATACTCGAATTCATCTCTATGGCTGGTTACATTGATGTATTTCGGACTGAACTCCATAAACGGAGCAATACTTTCCAGCAGTTCATCCTTTGTCAGTCCTCTGAGAGGAGGCACTATTTCCAGAGATGGGAATGCTTTCCTGCTCTGTGCCAATATATCTGCTACTTTCATACAACTCTAAATGCTTAAGGCGCTGGACGCCAATGGTTTATATGGTGTGCGTGCTCCCTGTTGGACTGCACGTGATATGTGTTATTGTTTGATTGTCAGACTCTTACGCTCTTCCTACTTCAGGAGATGTCCCAGGAAGCGGCGAGCTGAAGATTCGTCCAGTCCTCTTCTCTGGATATAATCATCGTACTGCTTCTGTGATATCCGGCGGATCGAAGGATAGCTGGCATCCGGATGAATAAATATCATTCCACATATGCTTGATTCCGGAATCATCGCATAGCTTTCGGTCAATTTAATGCCGAGTCTATGCCCTTGAGGAAGAAGCTCCATGATATCATTCTTCAATGTGTGGTCAGGGCAGCTTGCATAACCAGCAGCAGGCTTTATTATCTTTGCGTTTGCATCATTAAGATAATTTTTCAGTCTGTTGTCCAGCCAGCAGGAAGCAGCTTCGGCAACTGTCATCCGGACGGTGCGGCCTACAAGATCCTCGTATTTATTGCTGCATGCAGGACAGCAGCAGCCTTCTTCGTGAGCATCATTGGGCTTCACGCTTATTGCGAAGACGCCGAATGCAGAAGTCTTTCCCTTACCTGCCGGTATTACGAAGTCGGTGAGAGATAGCATCTTTCCGCTTTCTTCCCTCATCATCGGAATTTGTCTTTCGCCTCTGTCAGTCTTTATTACAATATTACCATTTTCAGAATATGCATTATAGAAATGTGCCGCAATATGGATCTTGAAATTGGCCATGGCCAGCTCATCCTCGGCATCTCTGCGCAGCTGCATCAGCTCGGCCACTTCCGGAACCGGACTGCCGTATCTGACTCCCCAGATAGCGTGAAGCATCTTCCAGTCGAACCAAGGTAATGCTTCTTCTATCGGAAGTTCCATGTAGTCGATGTTTTCAGGAAGTGCACTCGAGTATGTATCTTTGGAAAATCCCTCAGTCTTGATTTTCCATACGGTAGTTTCTGCAGGCTTGTAATAGAGAGCCCTTAGCTTTTCCTGTTCTGCATGCTGTTCATTCTCAAAGGTTTCTCTGTCAATGATGCATTTCTTGGCCAATACAGCTGCGGCGGAGGCATCAGCTCCGTAGAATACATGCTTGTAGAGTGGTGCAAGCTTTACTGCGGTGTGGACTGCAGATGTAGTGGCACCTCCGATCAGCAGAGGAATACTCATTCCTGCTTCAGACATTGCCTTGCAGAGCTCTTCCATCTGGTAGAGTGACGGTGTGATAAGTCCGCTCACAGCAATGATATCGGCTTTTTCCCTTACCGCACATTCCAGAATGTTTTCCTTGTCTACCATTACACCGAGGTCTGTCACGTCAAATCCGTTGCAGCCGAGAACAATGCCTGTGATGTTTTTGCCAATATCGTGAACATCTCCTTTTACGGTAGCTATCACCACCTTAGGCCTGCTGCTCTTATTCTCATCCGCTCCCATGTATGGCTCCAGAATCTTTACAGCATCTCTCATTACTTTAGCAGATTTTACCACTTGGGGAAGGAACATCTTTCCGTCACCGAAAAGTTTACCTACGGTTTCCATACCAGCCATAAGAGGACCTTCGATGATGGACAATGCTGAACCGTATTTTTCCATTGCCTCCTGCATATCGGTTTCGAGAGTGAGTGTCTGACCTTTGACAAGTGCATTCTGGAGACGTTCTTCTAGGGACGGCTTATTACTTTCGATAGATGTCTGATCCTTACTTCCAACGGTCTTGCTATCAGTATGGGCTATAATCTTGGAAGCCTTCTCTATAAGTCTTTCCGTAGCCTGAGGATCGGTGTCGAAAATCACATCTTCCACACACTTCAGCAGATGAGGCTCTATCTCGTCATATACCTGAAGCATTGACGGATTAAGAATGGCCATGTCCATTCCTGCCTTGATTGCATGATAGAGGAAAGCCGAGTGCATGGCTTCTCTGACCTTGTTGTTGCCGCGGAAGGCAAACGAAAGGTTTGATACTCCACCTGATGTCAAAGCGCCCGGTAGATTGTTCTTTATCCACCTTACCGCCTCGATGAAATCTATTCCATATCGGCTGTGCTCTTCTATTCCGGTACCGATTGAAAGGATATTGGCATCAAATATTATGTTTTCCGGAGATATTCCTGCCTTTTCTGTAAGTAGTCTGTATGCTCTTTCGCAAATCTCTATCTTTCTTTCGTATGTGGTGGCCTGGCCTTCTTCGTCAAATGCCATTACGACCATTGCAGCACCATAAGAGTTTATGAGAGAAGCCTTTTTGATAAAGGCATCTTCACCTTCCTTCAAACTGATGGAATTAACTATACATTTACCCTGGGCATTTTTCAAGCCTGCGAGGATGGTTTCCCAATGAGATGAGTCAATCATCAATGCAGCCTTTGCCACTGCAGGGTCATTTGAAACATACCGAACGAAACGTTCCATTTCCCGTGCGCTGTCAAGCATTGCATCATCCATATTGATGTCGATGATGCTGGCGCCGTCTTCGATCTGTTTTGCGGCTATCTGCAGGGCTTCTTCGTATTTTCCTTCAGAAATCAGGCGGGCGAATTTTCTGGAACCGGCTACATTGGTCCTTTCTCCGACATTAGTGAAATTATTACGCTTGATATCGAGTGTTACCGCTTCCAGTCCGCTGACGGTCAATGGATTGTCCGTAAAATCATACATATTTGCGGATTCAGTGCCATAAGAATGAGTTTTGTCCGTAGACAGGACTGGTTTGACGGATATAATCCGAGGTGGAATTCCGCTGAGGGCTTTACTTATGGCACGAATATGTGCAGGAGTTGTTCCGCAGCAGCCACCGACGATATTGACCAGCCCCTTCTTCGCCATTGTCTGCACTTGTGCAGCCATGTCTTCCGGACTCTGGTCATATCCCCCCATTTCATTTGGAAGACCTGCATTCGGATAGCAGCTCACTCTGCATCTGCACCAGCTTCCGATTTCCTCGACAAGAGGCATCATTTCAGATGCTCCAAGCGAGCAGTTCAGACCGAATGACAGCAGGGGAAGGTGACATACCGAGTGATAGAAAGCCTTAAGTGTCTGTCCGGTAAGCGTCCTTCCGCTTCTGTCTCCCACTGACACTGATATAATTACCGGAAGTGTCCGATTGACTTCAGAAATTGCTGCCAAGGCAGCTTTAACATTCAATGCGTCGAAGCATGTCTCGATGATGAAAATGTCGACTCCTCCTTTGGCAAGTGCTTCGGCCTGAGCCTTATAGGTCTCTTTCATCTGGTCGAAAGAATAAGGCCTGAATGTCGGGTCGTTGGCATCTGGAGAAAGTGAAAGCGATTTTGATGTCGGGCCGATGCTGCCGGCCACCCAGACTTTGCGCTCAAGACCTACCTTGGCTGCAATGGCCTCGGCTTCATCAGCTGCTTCTCTTGCTATCCGTGCTCCTGCGTAAGCCATTTTCACTGCAAAATCTTCGCATCCGTATTCAGACTGTGAGATGGAGTTTGCACTGAATGTATTTGTCTCTATGATATCAGCTCCTGCCGCGATATATTCCCCGTGTATTGCTTTAATGATCTCAGGACGTGTAAGATTCAGACACTCGTTATTCCCTTTCAATTCCTTGATGCATCCAGAGAAAACATTCCCTTTGTAGTCTTCTTCGGTCAGAGTGTATCTCTGAATCATTGTGCCCATCGCACCGTCCAGAATCAATATCTTATCTTTGATTGCGTCTTCTATTGTCATTTGGCATTCTTATTACTGGTCACAAAGGTACTTCTTTCTGTTGAAATAGGGAAATTATATGTTAAAAGCACAGAAGCTACCGATTTAGTGCTTTTAACAGACAAAATGAAAGTCGAAAGCACAGAAATAACCGTTTTCGTGCTTTCGACCAGAAATGATTGTCAGATATATGTTATCCCAGGAAGCTGAGCAGGATGCCCGCTGCGACAGCTGAACCGATCACTCCGGCAACATTAGGGGCCATAGCGTGCATCAGCAGGTGGTTGTTCTTGTCAAATTCACGTCCTACGTTCTGGGATACCCGGGCTGCATCAGGAACAGCAGATACTCCCGCATTGCCGATGAGAGGATTGATTTTTCTCCCTTCCCTGCAGAACAAGTTCATGAACTTGACGAAGGCTACTCCGCAGATGGTGGCGATTACGAATGAAATCAGACCCAGAAGGAAAATCTTGATTGAGTCTCCTGTGAGAAACTCGTCTGCCTGGGTCGAACATCCTACCGTGATACCGATAAGGATGGTCACGACGTCAATGAGCGGACCTCGTGCGGTCTCTGCAAGACGTTTGGTTACTCCGCTTTCCTTAAGAAGGTTACCGAAGAAGAGCATGCCAAGAAGCGGCATACCTGAAGGAACGATCATTGCCGTCAGGATGAATCCGACGATCGGGAAGATTATCTTCTCTTTCTGACTTACCTGACGAGGTGGCGCCATACGTATCAGGCGCTCTTTCTTTGTCGTGAGCATCAGCATTATCGGGCGCTGTATCACAGGGACCAGAGCCATATAAGAATAGGCTGACACTGCAATGGCTCCCATCTGATGCGGTGCGAGTCGCGATGACAGAAATATGGCAGTAGGACCGTCCGCGCCACCGATTATACCGATCGCACCCGCTTCAGCCGGGGTGAATCCCATATGCAGGGCAATGATGTATGCTCCGAATATACCTATCTGCGCTGCAGCTCCGATGAGCATGAGTCTTGGCTGTGAAATCAGTGCAGAAAAGTCGGTCATCGCGCCGATACCGAGGAAAATAAGGGGCGGGTACCATCCGGTCTGGACACCCTGGTACAGGATGTTCATTACGGATCCTTCCTCGTAAATTCCGATATTGAGACCGGGTACGAAAGGAATGTTTCCGATGATCATTCCGAAACCGATAGGTATAAGCAGTAATGGCTCCCAATCTTTTTTTATCGCCAGATATATGAACAGGATACCGATGAATATCATTATGATATGCTGAACGGTCATATTGGCGAAAGCTGTGTATTGGAAGAATTGCTCCAGGCTTTCAAAAACGGTATTCATATTATCCTATTGTTACGATCGCTGCACCCTCGAGGATCGAGTCTCCTTTGGCTACGTGTATTGCGGTTACTGTTCCGTCCTGGACTGCTTCTATCGAATTTTCCATCTTCATAGCTTCCAGTACAGCTACTTCCTGGCCTGCTTTTACACTGTCGCCGACATTCACCTTGACAGCGATGATCACTCCCGGAAGAGGGCTTGTGACTGGCTTGCCTGCACCAGAAGCAGCTGGCTTCGGAGCTGGTGCGGCCTGGGCCGGTGCTGCAGCAGGAGTTGTAACCGATGTCTGGACAGGAGCAGCCTGTACGGGAGCGGCAGGGGCATTTTCCAGCTCCACCTGGTATCTGGTTCCGTTCACTGAAACTGATGCGATGTTACCTTCTACGGAATTGATATCTACGTTATACTGATTTCCGTTGATCTTGAATCTATATTGTTTCATAGCCGTTATTTTCTTTTAATGGTTATTATGTAGCTTTCGTTGTCGTGTACTGTGTCATTGAAATATTGATGCAGAGCCATTGCTATGGCAGCATATGCCTCGCCGTTAAGTTCCTGATCCAGAGCCATTGCGATGGCTGCCGCTTCTTCTGGCGTCGGACCTGTGGCCTTTGCCTTGCTTTCGGCAGGCTTTCTTTTCGGCAGTCGGATCTTACCGGAAGAGAGGTTGCCGATGAATGTGTAGGCGAAGTATAATATGATCAGGGCACAGAATACGACAGAGACGGACACGAGAGTGATGATAGCTCCGTGCGGATCCTTTTCGGCCATTTCGGCGCTCTTCTGAAGAACACTTGCCGATGTCTGCAGTATTGCAAATCCTGTCATGTTACAATGGTAAGTTATCGTGTTTCTTCCAAGGGTTTTCAAGCTTCTTGTCAGCAAGCTGCTCCAAAGCGCGGATGATGCGGAAACGAGTGTTGCGCGGCTCGATTATATCGTCAATGTATCCGAAGCTTGCAGCATTGTAAGGGTTGCAGAACAAGTCGTTGTATTCCTTTTTCTTATCTTCTGCGGCCTTCATTCTTTCCTGTGGGTCTTCGATCTTGTCAAGCTCTTTCGAATAAAGGATTTCTACTGCACCTTCAGCTCCCATGACGGCAAAGTTTGCAGTCGGCCAGGCGAGATTGATATCGCTTCGCATCTGCTTGCAACTCATTGTTATATATGCGCCTCCGTATGATTTTCTCAGCGTTACGGCCACTTTTGGCACTGTCGCTTCTCCGTATGCGTACAGGAGCTTGGCGCCGTGGTTTATGATGCCGTTGTACTCCTGCTGCGTTCCGCAAAGGAAGCCAGGTACGTCAATAAGGCTGACAATAGGGATGTTGAATGCATCACAGCAGCGGATGAAACGCGCTGCCTTGCGGGATGCGTTGCTGTCAAGAACGCCTGCAAGCATTTTAGGCTGATTGGCAATTATTCCGACTGAACGGCCGTTCATATGGGCAAATCCGATGATTATGTTCTTTGCCCAGTCTTTGTGTATTTCGAGGAATTCACCGTCATCTACAATGCATCCGATGACCCCGTACATGTCATAGGCTTTGTTAGGATTGTCCGGAATAATGTCGTTCAATGCATCTGCCACTCTTCCCGGAGGGTCGTTCGTCGGCTTGAAAGGGGCCTGCTCCCTGTTGTTGGAAGGAAGGAAGCTGAGGATAGCCTTCATGAGCGCTATGCCTTCTTCTTCATTCTCTGCGGCAAAATGTGCTACTCCGCTCTTCATGGCATGTACGCTGGCACCGCCTAACTCTTCGTGGTCCACAGTCTCACCTGTTACGGTCTTGACTACGTTGGGGCCGGTAAGATACATGTATGAAGTACCTTTGATCATCACTGTGAAGTCTGTAAGAGTAGGAGAATAAACGGCTCCGCCTGCGCATGGGCCGAATACGCCGGAAATCTGAGGTATGACTCCGGAAGCGGTGATGTGTCTTGTGAAGATTTCTCCTAGACCGGCAAGTCCGCCCATCCCTTCCTGAATACGTGCGCCACCAGAATCATTGAGGCAGATGAGTGGCACTCCGCTGCGGATAGCCATATCTGCTACCTTGCAGATTTTCTGTGCCATTGTTTCCGACATCGTTCCTCCGGAAACGGTGAAATCCTGGGAGTAAACATAGACTAATCTGCCATCGATGGTTCCCATTCCGGTTACCACACCATCTCCGTCGAACTTTGTCTTCTGCATTCCGAAATTCGTACATCTGTGCTGTACGAACATGTCGAATTCCTCGAAACTGCCTTCGTCAAGAAGCAGTGAGAGTCTTTCCCGTGCAGTAAGCTTGCCTTTTGCGTGCTGGGCATCAATCCTTTTCTGGCCTCCACCAAGGCGTGCCTGGGCCCGGCGTTCTACCAGTTCCTTTATTTTTTCCTGTTGAATGCTCATATTTTTAACTAATGACCGGCTTGGTTTCAGGGGTCATTGCCTACAAATATAATACTTTATTTTTCCCTTCGATATTTTCATGCAATAAAAAAAACCGATGACTCCTGTAAGTCATCGGTTTATATTCGTTGGTCGCGTATTAAATTACGGCTGCATAGTGGTATAGACGTTCTGAACATCGTCATCTTCCTCGATGCGCTCGATAAGCTTCTCGATGTCGGCTTTTGCATCACCCTCGAGAACCTTGAGGTCTACGTTTGGAAGGCGGGTGAACTCTGCAGCGATAAGTTCGTAGCCATTATCCTCGATCCATTTCTGGATGGCGTTGAAAGCTGTGAACTCGCCATAGAGAACGATCTCCATTTCCTCGTTTTCGTTCTCTTCCTCAAAGATTTCCTCCACACCGTAGTCGATAAGCTCAAGCTCAAGTTCCTCAAGATCGTATGGATTTGCAGACTTCATACGGAACATGCACTTGCGGTCGAACATGTAGTCAACACTTCCTGAAGTACCGAGAGATCCGCCGCTCTTTGTGAAATATGAACGTACGTTAGCTACTGTACGGTTGTTGTTGTCGGTAGCAGCCTCTACGAGTACTGCGATTCCATGAGGACCGTATCCCTCGAATACTACCTCCTTGTAATCAGCCTGATCCTTATCTGTTGCTCTCTTGATTGCACGCTCGATATTGTCCTTAGGCATATTCTCGCTTCGTGCAGTCTGGATGAGTGCGCGAAGACGTGGATTACCTGTAACATCTGGGCCACCCTGCTTTACAGCAATCGTGATTTCCTTTCCGATCTTTGTGAAGACGCGGGCCATATGACCCCATCTTTTGAACTTTCTTTCTTTTCTAAACTCAAACGCGCGTCCCATAATTATCTAGCTTCAATTCTACCGATATACTTATCAATGTCGTAAGCTTCCATAGACTGTGGATACTGATCCTTGATCTTCTCATAGTAAGAAAGAGCCTTTGCATTCTCACCAAGTTTCTCAGCTACGACACCTGCCTTGAGAAGATAGCTGGCAGCGAACATGTTGTCGATAGTAGCAGCTGCCTTTTCGAAACATCCGAGGGCCTTCTGATAGTCCTCAAGACCTACATAAGCATCACCGATGCAAGCCTGTGCACGTGCTGCAAGGATAGCGTCCTTACCATTGTATGCCTGAAGGTACTTGATTGCAGACTCCCAGTTGCCGAGCTGAAGCTCGCATACGCCAGCATAGAAGTTCACTGACTTTCCGCCCTTTGTACCATACTCATCGAGAATCTGTACGAAACCGAGTACGTTACCGTCACCGTTGAGAGCGAGTTCGTAGTCACCGTTGCGGAAGTTTTCCTCAGCAAATGCCATCTGGCCCTGAGCCTCGGCTACCTTTGGCTGATGAACGAACTTGTGCCAGCAGAATACTCCTGCGCAAGCTACAACGATTGCAGCGCAGATGATAGAAAGTGTCTTGCCGTTCTTCTCGAAGAACTGCTCAGTCTTTGAAACAGCCTCGACTACTGCCTCGGCATTCTCATTTTTGATTTCTTTAGCCATATCTTTAATTGATTTTATATTTGTCTTAAGGACGCGTTGGGGTACAGTTACTCCAAACAGGGCGCAAATTTAGAAAAAATTGTCCAAACTCCCAAAGAATAGTTTTTATTTTAAAAAAAGCCTGTAGATTCCTTTGGAATCCCTGTTATTTTAGTCTAAATCTTATTATATTTGCCAAGATATCAAAAGCAATATGCCAGTACTCGAAAAAATCGTCATATCGGATTTCCGCAACATACGGCTCCAGGAACTGGAATTCTCTCCCAATGTCAACTGCATCAGCGGTAACAACGGTGAGGGAAAGACTAATCTTCTTGATGCCATTTATTATCTTTCCATGACGAAGAGTGCTTTCGCTTCATCAGATAAATTCACATTCCGCCATGGGGCGGAAGAATTCTCATTATCCGGCACATACAGGATGGAAAACGGTACTTCTTCCAGATTCGCCATAAAGATGTCTGTGAAAGGGGAGAAGAAGGTCCGTCGCGATGACAAGCCTTATAATAAGGTCTCGGAGCATATCGGACTCCTTCCGGTCGTGATGGTTTCTCCGGCTGATATATCAATGGTCAGTGATTCCGGTGATGAGAGAAGGCGTTTTGTGAATTCGGTCCTTTCCCAGATGGATAAGGAGTATATGTCGGCATTGCAGCAATACAACAGACTTCTGCTTCAGCGTAACAAGATGCTGAAGGAAATGGATCCGGATAGATCACTGCTTGAGGTTATCGATATGAGGATGGGAATGCTGGCAGAGCCGATATATCAGGCAAGGAGCCGTTTCGTCAAAGATCTTGTCCCTATCGTAGCGGAATATTATAAGGAACTTTCCGGCGATTCCGAACAAGTCAATATCGAATATGAGACAGAACTGTCGAAGGCGGGCCTGGACCAGATTCTGGCAGCTTCGTTCGATAAGGACAGAGCTTTGAAATATACCACTTCAGGCATCCAGAGGGATGACTTCCTATTTACGATGAATGGTCATCCCATAAGACGATACGGCTCTCAGGGACAGCAGAAATCCTTTCTGGTATCACTTAAGTTCGCTCAGTATGAGATTATGAAGAAGAATTACGGATTCGCTCCGATTCTTCTGCTTGATGACGTCTTCGACAAACTGGATATGGGTAGGATTTCGAATCTTCTTCAAATGGTAGCGAGCAATGATTTCGGACAGATTTTCATAACAGACAGCAATAAGGTGAGGATGTCCGGCATAGTGGATCGTCTGACTCAGGACAGAGCTTATTACGAGACTCGATCCGGACAGTTTGCAAGGTTATAGGACAATGGCATACGACAGTAGAAAAAACGGCCTGCGCAGACAGGAGGCAGTGGGGATGGAAGAACTTGTGAATCAATTCATAAGGGATATGAAACTTTCTGCTGGCTTGGGAAAGCAGAGAGCATGCGAGGCATGGGCCAAGGTTTCTGGAGCGGGAAGATATACCCTCGATGTGAGTTTTGACAAGGGAGTCATGGTATGCGTGATCAGTTCTTCGGTAGTGCGTAATCAGCTTTATTTCCAGAGAGAGAAACTTCTGAAAAGTCTGAACGAATATCTCGCTTCTGATGAACTTCTGGCAGGTACGGTAGGAGGTGCTATAGTAAATACATTGATATTGAGATAGATATGAAAATAGTAGCTGATGTTGACATACCTTTTCTTGAAGGTGTTTTCGAACCTTTTTCAGAGGTAGTATACAGGAAGGGACTGGATATTTCCCGCGAGGATGTATCGGACGCTGATGTCTTGATTGTAAGGACCAGAACCAGATGTGATTCAGCCTTGCTGGAGGGTTCTCAAGTAAAGATGATTGCCACAGCGACTATCGGAATGGATCATATCGATCTGGACTATTGCCACAGGTCTGGAATAAACGTGACCAATGCTGCCGGATGCAATGCCGGAGGAGTTATGCAGTATGTGTTTTCTGCTCTTTATGGAGTGGCTGCGCGTAAGGGAATAAAGATTGACGGATGTACTATAGGAATTGTCGGAGTCGGGCATGTCGGACGCAAGATCGAGACCTTGGCAGAGCATCTTGGTTTCAATATATTAAGATGTGATCCTCCACGTGCAGCTGCAGAAGGACCGGAAGGGTTCTGTACTTTGGAGCATCTGCTTGAATCTTCCGATGTAGTGACGCTGCATGTTCCTTTGGATGAAACCACAAGGGGAATGGCCAATGCCGATTTCTTTACCTTGATGAAGCCCGGCGCAATATTCATCAATGCGGCCAGGGGTGAAATAGTTGACGAGCAGGCGTTGATCGGGGCTTCTCCGAAGCTTGGAGCAATCGTGATAGATACCTGGAACAATGAGCCGTATATTAACGAGGAACTTCTGGATATTGCTGATATCGCTACGCCTCATATTGCAGGGTATACATTCCAAGGCAAGCAAAATGGTACAGCCTATGCTGTGCAAGCCGTTGCACGACATTTCGGATTCAAGGAACTTTATGATTTCTTCCCAGCCCAGGATCTGCCGGGGCATGAGCCGGTTCATCTGGATCTAAAAGGCAAGAATCATGGAGAGATTGCTGCCATATTCCAATATAATTATCCTATTTTTACCGACGATTTCCGTTTCCGCATGGAACCGCATAAATTCGAAAAACTCCGTTCGGAGTACCAATATAGAAGAGAAATAATTTTCACTAATACTATTACCAATATGTTTACAAAAGAAGATATCGCTCAGATCGAGCAGAGAGGCTCGTCTGTACAGACTGCCGAACAGCAGGTTGAACGCTTCAAGCAGGGTTTCCCTTGGATGAAGATCGTTGCTCCGGCTACTCCGGAGAGAGGGATCCAGGTTCTTGATGAGGCTGCTGTCGAGGCTGCAGCAAAGTATTATGATGGTGCGAAGATCAATGGCAAATGCAAGTTCGTGCCTGCTTCAGGTGCGGCTTCACGTATGTTCAAGGATCTTTTCAGCGGACTTGATGCACTTAAGGCTGGTAAGGAACTTGCTGACGACGCTCCAGCAGCAAAGTTTGTGGATCAGATCCAGGGTTTTGCTTTCTATACACCGGAACTTTTCGGCGAACAGACATGCAAATGTCCCGAGTACAGACAGTCGGTTCTTTCAAAGACTCTTACTGAAGAGGGACTCGGATATGGTGCAAAGCCTAAGGGAGTACTCAAATTCCATAAATACACAGACGGTGAGATCCGTACCGCTTTTGCTGAGCATCTCGTTGAAGCTCAGAATTATATGAGAAACGATGACGGCACTGCGAATCTCGTGGTGACCATCTCTCCAGAACATCAGCAGCTTTTCGAAGAGGCTTACGCTCAGGTGAAGGAAGCTTATGAGGCAAAGTATGGCGTGAAGTACAATATCACTTTCACTTTCCAGGACAAGGCTACAGATACAATCGCTGTGGATGTGGAGAACAAGCCTTTCAGAACAGAGACAGATTCGCTTCTTTTCCGTCCGGCAGGACATGGTGCTCTCATCTATAATCTCAATAAGATCGAGGAGGAAGTGGTTTCAATCAAGAACATTGATAATGTGGCGAACGAAAGACTCCTTCCAGAGACTGCGACATGGAAGAAGGTTCTTCTTGGAAAGGCTCTCGAGCTCCGTGACAAGATCTATGGCTATCTGAATGCTCTCGATGCAGAGGCTACTCCTGCCCTTTGTGATGAAATCGAGGCTTTCCTTGACAGCACACTTTGCGTGACTCTTCCTGAGGCGGCAGACTTCGATGCACGCGTAGCTGCAATCCGTGCAAAACTCAACAGACCTATCCGTGTGGCAGGTATGGTGAAGAATCAGGGAGAGCCAGGCGGTGGTCCTTTCATCATCGCTGACAAGGACGGATCTACTTCGCTTCAGGTTCTCGAAAGCGTACAGATCAATATGTCTGACGACCACGCCCGCAATGCTCTTGCATCAGCTACTCACTTCAACCCTGTTGACATCGTATGCTGTCTCCACGACTACAAGGGACAGAGCTTCGATCTTCTTCAGTATGTAGATGAGGATGCGGGATTCATCAGCTCGAAGAGCTACCAGGGACGCGAACTCAAGGCTCTCGAGCTTCCAGGCCTCTGGAACGGAGCGATGAGCAACTGGAACACACTTTTCGTAGAGGTTCCTCTCGCTACATTCAACCCTGTGAAAGTTGTTCTCGATCTTCTCAGACCAGCTCATCAGAACTAATAGTCATTTACCATAAAAGCGGTGCTGCAAGTATTTTTCCTGCAGCACCGCTTTCGTTATGGCCTTCGGGTCAGATTCTTTTACATACCATAAGAAGGTTGCCTTTGATGTCAGATCTGAGACCGAAGATATGGACGTCTCCTCCGGATGAACAACCGAGCTTTTTGCGCAGGGCATCTGATGTCATCGGTATATTTCTGGCTGTAACCTCTGCTTTAGAATGATTCTTTCCGGCTTCCTTGATGCTTCGTTTGTCAAGTGGTGAATATTCTAATATTTGGAAAACCTTTCCATATCCTTTCAGTACGTGGGCTGTCGAAGGGTCTGATGTAGTGTAGCAATGAGTTGATTTTCCAAGCTTTCTGATGTGGAAATGGCCTGCTGTGACATTGAACGCTCCGGCTTTTGTCAGTGATTTTCCCGGCTCGAACAGAAATTCTCCCATATCTGTTGCTATTTCAGCATATCCTGACTTTTCGTCCTCCGGAGTGAATGACAATGCAGCTTCCGGCCTTTCTGGAAATCCGTTCGGAAGTTCGACTGCTGTTATATCATAGCCTTCCTGCCATTCTCTGTCCATCCATATCAGAAGTTCCTTACATTCCCCTTCGGAACTTACCACATGGACCTCTCTGCAGGTCTTGCCCAGACGCTCGCATACCATTGTGATGTCTGCCATAGGGGAGAGTTTGATCAATATATGACGGGTGTGTCTGAATATTTCATCCTTCAGTGTCAATACATCCGGGGTGCATTCTTCTATTAGAAATACTTTCTTGCCTCCTTCGCCTCTTCTTGCCGGGTCCATATAGACGATGTCCGGGTGGAAAGTGCTGATTATGAGACTGATGGAATCACTCTCTGCTATTGAATTGCTGATGTTGATATTGTCGGTACCAAGTGCCTTGAAATTGTGCTCTGCGGCTTTGCACAGAGTTGTCTGCATCTCATTATACAATACTTTTGATGCCTTCTTGGAGAAGAACCAGCTGTCTACTCCAAGGCCGCCGGTCAGGTCAGCTATGCGCCATTCCTTTTTCTCTGCAATCTTCTCTGCAAGGGCAGCTTTGTAATGGCCGGTCGCACTGCTGCTGCATTGCTCCGCAGACAGTTTCAATGGAAAAATCAGACTCGGATTCTCATGCCATGCTTGTACCTTGCTTTTGAGTTTGCGTCTGCTTTCAATGCAGTTTACGGCAGTCTCCATGTCGATATCCGGCCATTTACCCTTGTCGAGAATCAGCCTTGTGGTGTCGTCAGAAAGGTGTTGTGAAACGAATTCAAGCAGTTTTTCCATATCGGATTGATAATTTATGCAAAAATACTCTTTTCTTTAATAAATATTGTTAAATTTGCTCGGATGTAATGCAATTTAACATTAAAAACAATATACCAACTATGGAAAGAAATTTCAGAGAAGTGGTCCAGAGCTGGCTGGACGGTAATTTTGACGAGGCAACAAAGGCACAGATCGTTGCCCTTCAGGAGAATGATCCAGTAGAACTTGAAGATGCGTTCTACAGAAACCTTGAGTTTGGTACCGGCGGTCTCCGCGGTATCATGGGCGTAGGTACAAACCGTATGAACAAGTATACAGTAGGTATGGCTACCCAGGGCCTTGCAAACTACATGAAGGAAAACTGCGAGGGTCCGCTCAGCGTATGCATCTCGTTCGACAGCCGTAACAACAGCCCTGAGTTCGCTCAGATCGCAGCTAATGTACTTGCTGCAAATGGTATCCACGTATATATCTTCGACAAACTCCATCCTATCGCTCTTATGAGCTACTCTGTGAGAGCAAAGAAGGCTACTGCAGGTATCATGATCACTGCATCACACAATCCTAAAGAGTACAACGGTTACAAGGTGTTCTGGTCAGATGGAGCTCAGGTAACTTCTCCAGTGGACAAGGATATCGTGGCTGAGGTAGCTAAGATTACAGATCCTTCAATGGTTAAGTTCGAGCCGGGTGAAGGAGCTGCTCCAATCGAAATCATGGGCCACGAGATGGACGAGGCTTACCTCGATTCAGTGATGACTCTGATGCTTTCTCCAGAGGCTCGTCAGGCTCATAAGGATATCAAGATCGTTTATACTCCTATCCACGGATCAGGCGTGGAGATCGTTCCTGAATTCCTCCAGAAGCTTGGTTTTGAGAATATCTATCACGTTCCAGAGCAGGATGTGGTTGACGGTAACTTCCCAACAGTGATGTCACCTAATCCGGAGGAGCCTTCAGCTCTTGCAATGGCTGTGGCAGTGGCTGACCGCGAGGGTGCTGACCTTGTGATGGCTACTGACCCTGATGCTGACCGTATCGGTATTGCAGTCCGTGATAACGAAGGAAAGATTGTTCTTCTTAACGGTAACCAGACTGCATCAATCCTTACATATTATATCCTTCGTCGCTGGTCAGAGCTCGGAAAGCTTGATGGCAAGCAGTATATCGTGAAGACCATCGTTACAACTGAGCTCCTTCGTGCAATTGCCGAGAAGTTTGGCGTGAAGGTATACAATGTTCTTACAGGATTCAAGTGGATTGCTGATATCGTAAAGAAGAACGAGGGGGAGACCACATTCGTTTGCGGTGGCGAGGAAAGCTACGGTTTCAATGTAGGTGAGTTCGTTCGTGACAAGGATGCTCCGATTTCATGTGCATTCGTTGCTGAGTGTGCTGCTTGGGCTGCTGCACAGGGCAAGACTCTCTATCAGCTCCTTCAGGATATTTATGCAGAATTCGGTTATTATAAGGAGTCGCTCATTTCTGTAACCAAGAAGGGTAAGGCTGGTCTCGAGGAGATCGCTCAGATGATGGTGGACTACCGTACAAACCCTCCTCAGGAGCTTGCCGGTTCACCTGTTATCAAGGTTGTTGATTACACTAAGCCTGAGGAGACAGGTCTTCCTTCATCAAATGTGCTTCAGTTCTACAATGAAGCTGGTGATGTTGTGACTGTACGTCCTTCAGGTACAGAGCCTAAGATCAAGTTCTACTTCGGTATCAAGGGCGCTGATGCAGATGCTAAGAATGAGGCTCTCAGAGCTCAGTTCAATAAATAATCTGAGTTGTAAAAATAACGGCCGCCAATTTTGGCGGCCATTATTTTTATATGGAACGATATACGTGTTTATGCTACCTGCTTACACACAGAAAGCACTTTGAAAGACTCTCTTTTTCAGTACATTTGGACCGCTCGGTCCTGAAATCGCTCAAACTCGCCCGAGCGGTAGCCTAAAACCTTGTATTTCAATTAATTTCGATACCACTCGGGCCAGAATCTGGCAAAAGTCGCCCGAGCGGTATGAGCTAGAGCGAATTGTCGTTAGATTAAGCACCATGCCCGGCATATACGGCCGCCGGGCATTGCACCAAGGTGTGTGCAAACTCAGCCTGAAGGCTTGCACACCCTTGATGCTGCTTGCTGAAAGGTGTTTCTCCATAAAAAGGCCAATATCGTGGAGAAACGCAGTCAGCTTGAAAGGTTTCTCCATAAAAACGGCCTTTTCGTGGAGAAACGCATCATTCTGATCTAAACTACTTTCGTTTTATTACAAAGCTTAGCTTAGTATAGCGCGTTGTCCGTATCTAAGCCGGTATTTACGGACAAACGTCACAAAGTATTGTGCTGCCCACATCTTTTGAATGATGCTGCAGTGAAACGCATAAAGCGGGCGGAGCTGCCCTTGGGCTGAGCTGCGGAGCCTGCTTTGAGCTGCCGAATCGTGTATATTTCGGCAGCGGTGCGACAAGAAAACGCCAATTCTTGTCGCACCGCTACATCAATACGGCCATTGTAGTGTAAATATCTATATCATTCCCTTTTTATAACTCATTCCCGATGTAGGAGAGCCAGGTGATGGCAGCGACGAGGGAAGCATTCCAGTTGATGGCGACCTCGTTTGAGGCGTAGGATGGCATCACGTCTTCATATGATTCATCCGGATAGCTTGAATGGTACTTTCTGACTTCCGCAATGTCTTGCTGTGCCGGATTTGGGCCTCCTGCAAGAAGTCCTGGAATCGGTTCTTCGATGCCGTCTGAGTGGCAAAGACGGCTGTGCGGGAACATCGGACTTTTATAGCCGAATCCTGTCACGTAGCAGTATCCTGTGGCGTTCTGGCCGAGGATGTAGTTTACGTTCCTGAAAGCATTGTCGACATATTTTCTGTTTCCTGTGAGTTCGTATGCATACAGGAAGCAGATGGCCTGGTCACAGAATGAAGAGCAGCAGCCCCATCCGAAATCGTCAGGAGAGTTGCCGTAGGCACTGTTGTAGCAGGAGTTCTCAGCCGCTTTTATGCTTTCGTCGCAGTATTCCAGGAGCATCTTTACACATTTCCCCTTGATTTCTTCCTTCTGTTTTGCATAAGGGTCTGGCAAGCCTGAATAGAATTCTCCGAATTTGCGGTGATGCAATTCTGATTCAATCCAGTTGAACACTCCCAATGCCGCTACATTTCCCCACGACATCAGAGTAAATTCTTCCGGCATATTCTCAATCACATCTGTCAGATATACATCCCTGTCTCCCGGGTAACTTGCCATATACTGACTTGTAGCAGCCCAGAACAGTTCATCTGATGCACTGCCGTCTCCATATGCTCCTGTAACCACGTCCGGGTCATAGATTCCGTTCATCTTGTCCTGATGATAGAATGCTTCAGGATTGTCTTTAGCCCATTGGTATGCATCCGCTCCATCCTCTGCTTTTTCCCATACACCTCTTGTATTGATGTCTGCTTCCAGATTGCCTCCGTGATGAGCAGCCCAGGTACTGCCCATTTCAGCACATACCGCAGCAAAATCAAGTGAAGCTGTAACAGATTTCTGCACTACATAGCGCTTCTGCTGACATTCTCCTGGGGTAATGAAACCCTCGAATGAAGGAGTAGTGAGTTTATGATATACTCCACCATCTTCCGGATCCTGCATTGTCAGGAGCCAGTCGTGATTATACTCAAGTTCATCCCAGAACTTCCTGCTGTCTTTCTTGTTGTATGCATATTGTAGGGATATTACGCGGAAGGCATTGGCCATCAGTCCCATTGAATATCCCGAGTTTACTACATATTTATTATAGTCACCGGCATCGTACCAGCCTTTCGGAGATGATATCACTGTGCCTTCAGGACGGGATGCACTGGCAGCGCTCGCGTGCACATATACGAGAGTGTCGGGGTGACCGCCTTTTCGTGCCCATTTGCCGGCAATCTCCGGATCGAGGTCCATTCCGCTTCGCTGATGGTAGAATGCTGTCAGAGCTGCATCTGCAAGAGGTTTGAGTGCGTCACGACTGACAATGAATGTTGCGGAATCCCCGCCTGCGTGTATCGTATATGTTCCGCTTTCGGTAATCTCGCTGAAGTCGAAGATCCGGCGGATCTTGCCTGACCAAGGAGATACTGCAGATCTGTCGGCGCTTCCTTCCCAGACAACAGAACCTTCAGCATCGGTGATCGTAACTACCTCCGCTTTGTTATACTCTTCAAGGGTCATTGTCTTTTCCTGACCCGGATAGAATCCGACCTGGTTTATCCTGATGCTGTTCTCGTTTTTCCCGCAGGACAGAAGTCCCGTCAGAGCGGCAATGATGGCAATGGTTTTTATGGTATTCATAGTCAGTAGTGTTATCTGATGCAAATTTAAAATTTTATCTGCAATATCCATTGGCTCAGACATTGCTATAATGCTTGCTGGAAATTTTAATATAGTAAAGATATGAAACGTATTATAGCTTTGTTCGCTGCTTTGGCCTTCGGTGCCTTCTTTGCAGCAGAATCAGATGCCTGTACAGGTATTTCACTTGTATCCGGTAATGGCAGTCATGTTGTGGCCCGTACTGTAGAATGGGCCGCAACCCCTATGCAGTGCGGCTATGTAGTCGCGCCACGAGGCCATGACCATCAGTCCTATACTCCTGGTGGAGAGGACGGACTAAAATATAAATCGATCTACGGCTATGTAGGTATTTATACGGAATATGAACCTTTCATTGTGGAAGGTGTAAATGAGGCGGGACTTGCGGCCGGACTTTTCTTCTTCCCGGGCTACGGTGATTATGCTCCGTATGTACCTTCTCACAACGCCAAGACCCTCTGCGATATGCAGTTCGTTTCCTGGGTCCTCTCCCAGTTCAAGACAATCGATCAGGTCAAGGATGCAATCAATGAAATCGATCTTGTGACATTGAATAACAAGATAGGTGCTGTCCATTGGAGGATCGCAGAGCCGAACGGCCGTATGGTAGTTCTGGAAATCGTAGGGGGAGTGCCGCATTTCTATGAGAATACTCTCGGAGTGCTGACAAATGCTCCCGGTTTCCAATGGCATATGACCAATCTGAACAATTATGTCAATCTCCAGCCTGGCTCCTCACCTGACAATACTATTGCGAACGGGATTACATTGAAGCCTCTTGGTCACGGAAGCGGCATGCTCGGTCTCCCCGGAGATTTCACATCCCCTTCAAGATTTGTAAGAGCGACATTCTTCCAGACAACGGCTCCTGTGTGGGATACAGGTTTCGAGACCGTAGTGCAGGCATTCCATATATTGAACAACTTCGACATCCCTATCGGCAGCCAGCATGTGAGGGCGGAGATACCGAAAGGTCTTCCGAGCGCTACGCAGTTTACATCTGCGACTGACCAGGCAGCGATGAAATTCTATTACAGAACAGCATGGAACAGCAATATCCGCTGCATCGAGCTGATGAACATAGACTTCGCTAAGGTCAAATTCCAGTCTCATCCTCTGGATCAGGTCCAGCAGCAGCCTGTAGAGATCGTGAAAGTGAAATAACACTTTCGTCCTCAGGCAGTGGTCGGGCCAACCAAACGCTGAGGCTCATCATATTTCACTTTTTTACAGTCGCCGGATACTGTTCTCAGACGGTTTCCGGCGATGACTTTTCTTCGTTTGTCCTGATGATGCCGTTACTTGTGTCACCTCCAGTGAGGTAGCTCAGGACTTCTACTGAAAGACATACGAAAATCAAAATTGCGAACCACATAATATTTCTCTTTTTAAGTTTATATGGCAAAGATAAACCCCTGATGTGCCAAGGTGTGGTACATCAGGGGCGCTTTACGAAAAATGGTCCTGTTTATTTCTGTGTTGTCACTTTTTTCAGAAGGTCCGGCTCTTTATCTGCCTGTTTCATCATGTCGATGTGCGTGCATACTTCCTCGCTGAGGAAACGGGAGGTCGAACCAGTGTTGGCGGGATCCCAGGTCAGAAGGATGGTGTGCGTCTTGAGAGCTTTCAGTTTGCGGGCCAGCATTTCATGGTCGGCATCTCCGCTGATCAGCACAACATAGTCGAACTGTCTGTAAAGTGTCAGTTCGTAGGTGTCCAGAGCGAACCAAGTGTCCACCCCTTTTTCAATGACGCCACCTGAAGGGTTCGGACGCAGATGCTTGTAGTGGAAGATGATGTCGTTCTCGATCAGGGTGTCTTCAAACTGCCTCTCTTCGAAAAGCAAGTGCCTGTTATCTGCATCTGTGGCGCGGTAACGTCCTCTGTAATAATGTGCTTCGGTGATATACAATAGTTTGCGGTCAATTCCGAACTGTCTGCCTATCATCTCCGGAATATATTGGAAAAGTCCCTTCACATTGACCTTGCCAAGATTCTTCTTTGCCAGTCCTTCATCGATCTTCGCAAAATAGCCACCGTCGATGAATACTCCGATTGATAGATTTTCTTCGTGTGCCATAATTATGAGGTTTTATACAACCATGGTATTCCTTATTCTGTAAACGTCATTTCATCCAGGAGGTAGCCGGCTCCACCGATCTTCTCGATAGTGAAAAGCACATATCGTACATCCAAGGCGATGTTCCTGCAGATTTCCGGATCGAAGACAATGTCGCTCATTGTGCCTTCCCATACACGGTCGAAATTAAGACCAATAAGATCTCCGTCTGCATTGATCACAGGGCTGCCGGAATTACCTCCTGTGGTGTGATTTGTAGCAATGAAGCATACAGGCACCTCTCCTGAAGCATCTGACCAGCGGCCGTAGTCCTTGGTGGCGTAGATGTCACGAAGGCGTTGAGGAATATTGTAGTCGAAGATTTCCGGATTGTCCTTCTCCATGATTCCCTTGATGGTCGATGACGGGAGGTAGTATGTGCCGTCGGCAGGGGAGTATCCCTTGATGTGTCCGTATGCGACACGGAGGGTGAGGTTGGCATCCGGATAGAATGCCTTAGGTACTCTCTGGGTGCGGCAGTAAACCATCTGTCCTCTCATGTAGTCGCGGTATGCAAGCTGGAGGTCCTGATTGAGACGGGTGGTGACAGGCTGGATGTCGGCTGTATACCATTTGAGGAATTCGTTGAAGAATTCTACTGCAGGGTCTGCCATGACGGTTTCCTTGTCTTCTGATGTCAGGGCGTCGACCTTTGCCGGATCAATGAAGATGGAATTAGTGAAGATGTCTTCCGCCCAAGCTTCTATAGTACCGTAAGATGCAAGCTTCTCCTTGTAATATACAGGCTTGAAATCTGCAGGCACATTCTTCTCGTATTCGTTCATCACTGCGATGAATGACTCCTTATCGATAGGGAGATACCAGTCTTTGTAGAATGTCTCTGCCAGTTCTGCAGCCTTTGCCTTGTCAAAGCCGTCTTGTTTGAAAAGTCTTGCGGTACTCATGGCAAAATTGGCCACTTCTATGGTGCGGACTGTTTCTGTGTAATAGTCAGTCGCGAACTGATAAGGCTCGAGCTCTGCATAGATTGACGCAATCTTGGAAACAACACCGTCGAATTCTCCGCCCTGCGCCCATTTGTCAAAAGCCCTTTCAAACTCCTGCTTTGTCTGTACGGTCTTCATCTTCTTGATGCCCTTGACCTCTCCCTGCCATTTCTTCCATGCATTGGATACGCCTGCATTCTTGGAAGAATATTGGATGCGGACCTTCTGACTTTCAGACTGATGCTTGTTCATGATGTCCAGTCTGAGGGTTCTGAGGTGGATCTTGTGAGGATCTCCGATTTCTTCTATATAGCGTACTCCCTCAGAATGTATATATTCCTGAGTGCGGCCAGGGAAACCGTAGATGAATGTGAAATCACCTTCATGCACGCCCTTAGTCGAGATGTGGAAATATTTCTTCGGACGGTAAGGAACATTGTCCTTTGAATATGGGGCTGGATTGTTGTCCTTGTCGGCGTATATACGGAACATTGAGAAATCTCCGGTATGACGAGGCCACATCCAGTTGTCGGTATCACCTCCGAATTTACCGATCGATGAAGGCGGTGCTCCCACCAGGCGCACATCGGCATATTCGCGATAGAGGAAAAGGAAATATTGGTTGCCGTAATAGAGGGCTTCTACAGTGGCTCTCAGGCCCTTGCCTTCCTTCACAGCCTCATCGATAAGTGCCTGGCTGTTCTTCTTCACCAGCTCGACCCTCTGCTCCTCAGTCATGTCCGGAGTGTATCCGCTGAGTACCTGAGCGGTTACGTCATCCATTCTTTCCAGGAAACTTACTGTCAAGCCTTTGTTGGGGAGTTCCTCCGAGCGGTTCATCGCCCAGAAACCGTCCTTCAGGTAGTCATGTTCCACACTGCTGTGCTGCTGGATCTGGCCGTAACCGCAGTGGTGATTGGTCAGAAGAAGTCCTTCCGGGGAAATAAGTTCGCCTGTGCAGCCGCGTCCGAAAAGCACGACAGCATCCTTGAGCGATGCCTGATTGATGCTGTAGATGTCGTCTGCATCAAGTCTGAATCCCTTTTCCTGCATATCGGCGATGCGCTGAGAAATCAGTGACGGCAGCCACATTCCTTCGTCAGCACGCGCTGTCATCGCTGCCATCAGAGCGATAACTAAAATTAAGGTTTTTCTCATAATATATTTTCTGATTTAAACATTTTTCTGTAAAACTCAGCCTTCTTCTCCAATGGGAGAGGGTAGGCGCGAGATGAGGAAGGCATCCTCCAGAACCTGATCGATCGTGCAGATGACTCGTATTCAAACTTGCACTCGGTCCATTCGCCCACCTGAGGTTCTTTACATCCGAACATCTGCACGATAACATCCGTAGCTTTCTGCCCGGTGGTGACAATCGCATTACATTCCGGTATTCTTGAAAGCAGGGCCCGCAGGTCCGTCGCCTTGACTACTTCCAGGAACTTATCCGAGGCATTGTCCTTGAGTCTCCTGACTTCGCATGCAGTGTCATACATTGCGATGCCTCTTCCCGTCGCAAAGCCGGCACATCTTTCCCTGTCGAAGGCCTTCAGTTTCCTCCCTTCGGCAGATTCTGCCACGAAATGCTCCTTGTCACCAAAGAATATCAGTCCCCATATCCTCCACATGTCGTTAATCCAGTTAGGGTAGAAGAACTCCATTGACCAGCGTTTCCTTGCTGGAGGAAAACTTCCGAGCATAAGAATCCGCGCTCCTTCCGGAAGAAAGGGCTCCAGCGGGTGTCTCTCAATTGGTACAATTTCCTTGCTCATCTTTGCAAATATAATAATTAAGTAGCAGAATACATATCCCTTATGTATATAGATAGATTGGTGTCGCTTTCCTCAAGTCCCAATTTATGTCTTATCCCGGCACTTTGGATATATAACCTTGATTGTCCTGTATATGCCTTGATGTCCTTGCCCTTCATTCCAATCGCATACAGACAGCAGATATCGATTTCATCGTTGTCCAGTCCATATGAATGGAGTCTGCGGAGGAACTCCGGACAACTTTCCTCGATGGTCATCCTTGTCGACTGTATGAATGCATCGCGGTCAGATATAAGGTCATCCAGTTTCTCCCTGGCCTTCCTTATATCTGAATTCCTGGAGGAAAGATGCGATACGACGACTGTGTTGAGGATTTCCAACCTTTTGAAAATAATATTTTTCGTGCTGGATGAGATGGATGCGTTTTCCAACATCTGAGAAAGGACTTCCTTTTCTGCCTCTGCCTCGGCATATAGCTGCTCGAATTTCAGCATTTCGATCTCCATCTGTTTTTTTTCAATGGTCCTGATATTCAGCTTTCTTAGGGTCAGGAAGATGATTATGATGGTGCACAGCAATCCTATAATACTTATCAGTGCGGTCCGTTCCTTCTGGTGTCGTGCTTCATACAGCTCGATCTCATTCCTGTACCTTTCTTCTATGAATCTTACGTTTGATGTGTAAGCGAATCCGTGTAGACGGTCTGTTGCTTTAAAATATCCTTTATATCCGTCAAGGGCTTCCGAAATATTTCCTGCCATATCGTTGACAAGTGCATAAGTATGGCAATATAGTGCACTTGTCGAATCTCTGTTATAAAGTTTATGAATCTCAAGCGATTCCATAGCCTTGTCCAGGTTTCCCATCGTGTAATATGCTTCAGCGACAGGGAACCATCTGATTTTACTTGAATCCCGGATTTCGTCGAAATATGTCTCGAGTATCTCTTCAATCCTTTCTCTGCTTGCAGTATTGCTGTTGATTAAGAGGTTCGAGTAGTAATAGCTTTTCAGCTGAGAATTAAGATTATTCCAGTATGATCTGGTAATTTCGAGATTTTCTGCTACTTTGATGCTGTCTTGATATAAGTATTGGGAAGTAACCATTCTTATAGCATTTAGATATTTGATGGTGTCTCTGCCTGCTAGATAATATTCCGCAGCCATTTCTGCTGACTTTATTGTCTTTTCTATATCAAAGTATTCGTTATATATGTTGGCTTGGGCAGCATAAACTCTTCCCACTGCCACTTTATCGCATACCTTATCCGCATATCGGGCAGCCTTGGTGAAATATGAAATGGCATCTTCGTACTTTTGTGCATTCATAGCAATGCGACCTCTGTAGTATAAGGTCTTCATCTTTTCTTCTGCACTTCCATGATTATCATAATATCTCACCGCCGGAGCAATGATACTGTCCGATTGCAAATCTATGTAATTTTTGTCCAAAGCCTGTGAAAGTAGAAGGGCATATTTTGCCTCTATTTTCTTTGTCGCAATGCTGGATGTGTCGATGGCCTGAAGAATAGTCAGAGCACTGTCCGGTTGCTCATCCATGTAGGTCTGCACATCATCCAGAATGAGTGCAGTCATGCTGTCTGTCCTGCTGATGCAGGATGCGAGAATGCATACAGTGATGATCGGCAGAATAAATCTTTCTTTCATTTTTCGTTTTGTTGCTTACACAAAGATAATCAATTATAAGTGCAGAACCAGCCTTTTATGAATTACTTCGTCATGCTTGATACAGAAAAAGGTAGCGTTAAACTTCTGGAAAACGGCTTTATTTTGTGAGGATTTTTAAGTGCTTGATCAGTAGCGTTTTAATGTGATGGATTTTTCTCGGATTTCTGTTGATGTTAAACTTTTGAAGTGTTAATTTTACAGTTGCTTTCAGCGATAATATTAAATTAGTATATTTGTATCAACACGTAAGACGATCAGTTTATGAACCGTATTTTTATTATCTGTATTCTGACTGCTATTCTGATCTCGGCAGATGCTTTTGCCCAGACGATTGAAGTCAACAAACGTTTTGGCAAGGTGTCCAAAGAAGAAGTGGAGATGAAGGAATATCCTGCCGATACAACCGCATCTGCCCTTGTGCTTTATGAGAATACCTTGGTCTCGATTGATTTCGATGCTTCCGGCGGATTCAAGCTCAATACGAAAAAGCATCAGAGGATAAAAATCTTGAAAGAAGAGGGCCTGGACTGGGGCGATGTTGAGATGGTGTATTATTACTCCAACACTCTCCGTGACAATATCACAGGTATCGATGTCGTGACATACAATCTTGTGGACGGCAAGGTCGTGGAGACCAAGATGCCGAACAAATATGTCTTCAGGGATGACTATACCGAGAATTACAAGAAATTGTCTTTCTCCGCTCAGGAAGTGAGGGTAGGTTCGGTCATTGAGATCAGATATGAGGTGAACAGCAATATCTATTGGGAAATCGATGATATCTATCTCCAGAAAACCATTCCTGTCAATCTTTCCGAATGTGTTGTGCGTGTGCCGGAAATGTTCGAATTCAACAAGAAGCAGCTTGGTTTCAATCCTGTGAAATATGAATATGCGGCCGAGTCCGGTTCGCTTTCTCTGGGTGCAGGCTCTACTTATACATATACGGTCAATGCCGACAAATATTCTGCGTCAGACCTGCCGGCTTTCAAAAGAGAACCTTATGTATATAATACTGACCAATATTATACAGCAATCCATTACGATATCAAGACATTGACCATACCGGGAAGCGTTTATGAGAATTTCAGCGTAAACTGGGCTGATGTAGATAATTCATACCTTGACTCCGATATGATGCGAAGATTCAGGGCACAATGCCAGTTCAAGGACGAGATTGCCGCACTCGCATTGGAAGGAAGCGATATTGAAAAGATCGCTGCGGTGGTGGACTTTGTAAAGAGTAAGGTTCAATGGAACCGTGATTACGATATACTTCCTCAGATGCTTTCTCAGGCTGTCAAGGCTCAGTCAGGAAGCAATGCCGATATAAATTGTCTCATTGCCGGGTGTCTCAGAGAGATTGGATATACAGTGGAACCGGTTATGGTGAAATTCAGATCCTCGGGACTTCTTCTGGAGTTTCAGCCGGAAATGCATCCATATGACACATTCATTCTCAAGGTCGATGCTCCGGACGGAAAATCCTATTATCTGGACGGAGGAGCCAGCGGTGGTTATGTGAATATCCTTAATCCTCAGATGCTTGTGGAGAAGGCCCGTGTCCTGCGCCCGGACGGAAGAAGCGCGTGGACGGATCTGACCAGATTGGGCAGAAACGGTACCATTATGACTGTAAAGGCCAAAGTCACTGCAGACGGACTTCTTGCAGGCTCGGTGAATGCCAAGTTCTCGGGACAGGATTCATATCAGGAGAAGGGACATTTCAATTCGTTCGGTGACGAGGATGGATATATCGAAGATATTGAAAATGACAATCTTATAGAAATCGTTGATTTCAAGGCGACCGGTATGAAGGAGTATTCTTCTTCGGCTTCATATGATTATACCTTCGAGGATGAACTCACTGAATCAGGAGATAGGATATATATCAATCCATTCGTCACAAGATTCCATTCAAAGGATTCGTTCCAGTCCATAAAGAGAGAATATCCTATCGATTTCCCATATGCATATATGGTCAACTATATGTTTACTCTGGATGTTCCTCAAGGATATGAGGTAGAGCAGGTTCCGGAGAATGCATTGGTAAAGCTCCAGGGACTTGATGCGACATTGAAACTTCTGGCCAGCGTAAGGGGCTCTGTTATAATGATTTCGTTCAGTTATACTCAGAACAGGATGACCGGTCTGCCAGCTGACTATGAGTCGATCAGGGAGTTCTGGCAGTATATGAATGAGGTTTATGAATCAATGATAGTCCTGAAGAAGGTATGATGTGAATAGATAAAAAAGGATTTACAGCTATGAAAAGGTCATTGGTAATTATCGCGATTCTTATTTCTGCAATGGTAGAAATCCATGCGCAGACAATACCTGTGAACAAGCAGTTCGGCAAGGTCTCGAAAGAGGAACTGGGGCTCTCCGTATATGAACCAGATACTTCGGCTGTAGCTCTTGTCCTGTATGAAAATCAGGATATATGCATAGATTTCGATGAAAATTACGATTTCTATCTTACTACTAAGAAGCATATCCGTCTGAAAATTCTCAAGGAGGAAGGACTGGACCGTGCGGACTTTGAACTTATACACTTAGTTGCAGGCAAATTACGTGAGACCATTCGTGGCATTGAAGTCGTGACGTATAATCTGAAAGATGGCCGGATCGAGGAGAACAGGATGCCAAAGTCAGCTGTCTATGACGAGGATTATATCGATGATTATAAGAAGGTGACCTTTTCTGCTGTAAATGTAAAGGTCGGATCCGTGATAGAGGTCAAGTATGAGATCAGCAGTAATATTTATTGGGATATCGACGAAGTCTATTTCCAGAAGAATATTCCGGTGAACTGTTCTGAATGTGAGATAAGGATACCTAAGATGTTTACATTCAACAAGAGAGTGCATGGATATCACAAGGTGGATTATGAATCGGATTCCTCAACATCGGTTATCAGTCTGCGGGCCGGATCGATGCCATATGAAATCCAGATAGACAAATTTCATGTGTCAGATCTTCCTGCTTTCAAAAAGGAACCTTATGTGTACAATATAAGACAACATTATACGGCCTTGTATTATGATATAAGGAGCCTTGCATTCCCTGGTTCAAAACCTGTTGACTTCAGCGTGACATGGGATGATGTGGATGAGAATTATCTGGAATCGCTCCTGATGCAGAGGTTCAAGTCCCCATGCCAGTTCAAGGATGCTGTGAAGACTCTTTCCGCGGATGGTTCTGATCCTCTGAGAATAGCATCTGCTTTGAGTCTGGTCAAGCAGAGCGTCTCATGGAACGGTGAATATGCATTAAATCCGTCAGTACCTGCTCAGGTGGTGAAGAACGGCAACGGTACCAATGTTGACATAAACTGTCTTCTGGCAGGATGCCTGCGTGAAATGGGATATGAGGTCGATCCTGTAATGATAAAGCTGAGATCTTCCGGAGTCCTTATCGAATACCATCCTGAGGTGCATCCATTCGATACATTCATCCTCTGTGTAAAGGCGGCAGATGGCAGATTGTATTATATCGACGGTGGCTCGAATAATGCTTTTGTCAACATACTTCCTCCTCTGATGCTCGTGCCTAATGCCAGACTTATCAAGCCGAAGCAGTGCGGCTGGGTGGATCTGACCAATCTGAGCCGCAATAATCTGGTGATGTCGGTCTATGCGTCATTGAAGCCTGATATGACCTTCGAAGGTAAGGTGGATGCAAGGTTCACAGGAGTCAGGTCCTATGAGGAAAAATCAGATTTCCATTCATGCGGTTCTGAGGATAAGTATATAGAGAACATGGAGCAAGAGTCTTCGATCGAGATAGGAGAACTTACAGTCACAGGGACTGATGAGTATTCTTCGCAGATGATGTTCAGTTATGACTATGTCATGGATGCAGATCCGATGGGTGATATGATCTATGTCTCTCCTTTCCTTACAAGATTTCATTCTCCTGATGCTTTCCAGTCTCTGACAAGGTCATGCCCTATCGATTTCCCGTCAGCGTATTCCGTGACATATATGTATGCTTTGAATATTCCGGAGGGCTATTCTATAGAGCAGGTTCCGGAAAATCTTAACATCAAGACCGAGGCATTGGATGCAATAATGAGACTTGATGTCCAGACGACAGGAGCTGTGGTGAAGGTCATATTCACTTACAATCAGAAAAGCATGAACGGTTTTATGGAAGATTATGAGGCTATTCGTCAGTTCTGGCAGTATATCAATGATGTTTATGATTCGATGATCGTGCTTAAAAAGATTTAGAAATGAAGAAGTTGATGATATTGGTGATGATCTGTCTGGCACATCTGGCCCACGGCGCAGAGTCATCTCCTCCAAAGAATGCCATCGTGCAGAAGCATGATGTAGTATTCACGGTGAATTCCGGATTATCCGCAGTTCACCATGTAAGCACACGTATCCTTGTTCTTGACAGTCATGGTCTGGATGCTGCAGTTTTTAACGTCTATACCGACTCATTTAGAAAACTAAATTCATTTACCGGAAGGATCGGACCTGTCGGAAAGAATTCGACAAAGCTGAAAATGTCTGATCTGACTACCCTTGCAGCAGATGAAGGCGGTGTTTCAGATGCATATGTATCTGCGTACGTTCCAGATGCATCTTACCCTTTCATAGTCGAGTATGAATATGAGGTGGTATATCGAAAAGGTTTCATCCGATTTCCACCGTTTATGCCGGTGACCGATCCCTCTGTCTCTGTTCTGTCGGCCACCTATACTCTGGATCTTCCGGCAGGCATGCAGATCAGTCATTATTCGGATTCCGAGCCGGTCATCTCATCCGGACCGAAGCGTGACACGTATAAGTGGGAGGTATCTGAATTCCAGGGGTATGAGCATGAACATATGATGCCGTCAGTATTGGAACTTGTGCCATATGTTTTTGCAGAACCGGTCGCTTTCGAATATGCCGACACTTCAGGCAGTCAGAAAGACTGGAAGGAGTCCGGAGCATGGCTGCATAGCCTTATGGAAGGCTCAGACCAAGTGCCTCTGGAGCTCACTGATAAAGTCAATGCTCTTATAAAAGGGATTGATGACAAGAAGGAAATCATCAGGACTCTATATGCTTTCCTCAGGAACAATACGCGTTATGTCAGCATACAGCTGGGAATCGGTGGAATGAAACCTTTCCCTGTCGAGGATGTCTATGCCAAGGGCTACGGTGATTGCAAGGCTCTGTCTGTTTATATGCGTGCCTTGCTTTCCATAGCAGGAATAGATTCTCAGTATATGATTCTCGACACGGGAAAGCGGACATATATGCCGGGACTCTATTCCGTAGGACAAATGGATCACGCTATGCTTTGTGTTCCGATGGAGTCTGATACCTTGTGGATAGAGTGTACGAATCCCCGTTATCCTTTAGGATACAGGCATGGTTCCCTTGCCGGTCATCAGGTTCTGCTTGTCAGGGAAGATGGGGGAGAGCTGGTAAGAGCCAGAAGTTATCCGGATTCGCTCAGACTTCGCTCTGAAAGGATAGAGGTGGAACTCCGGGCTGACGGTACTGCGAAATGCCGTGGACAAAGGATGCTCATGCTTGACAATGTCGAGTCCTACATTGGCTTCAGTACATTGGACAGCAAGGCTCAGTTCAATGTCGTGATGTCAGGGAATTCATTCAATCCGGTCGATTTTGCCATTACTTCGGTGGAAGACAATTTCAATGATTGGTCTCTGATGGCCCCTGGTGAGGAATATATTCCGGAGTTCAGGCTAGGTTATGCGTATGAAGTCAAGAATTATGGTAAAGCTTCGGGGGACCGAATCTTTATGGATATGAATCCTTTTGCCAAGAGGATGTATTCCGACAGGACCGCAAGGGTCAATGATATGGAAGTGGATACAGGAATGACTGTGATTGACTCCATCAGTGTAAGACTCCCCGCTGGTTATGTACCGGAATCACTTCCGTCATGTGGTGTCGTGGAAAGCCAGTTCGGTCTCCTGCATACAGATGTTTCATATGATGAAGATGCCGCATGCGTTGAGGTAGTACAGTCTCTTACCTTATATGCGGGACGCTTCCCCAAGGACTCCTATGCTGATTACAGGACATTTGCCCGCTCTGTTTCAAGATCTTACGACGGAAAGATCATACTTGTTAAAAAACAATAATGCCTATGAAGAATATTGTTATCACTCTTGCGCTGATTCTTTCAGCTAATTTCCTACTGGCTCAGCCGGCTGGATTCTGGGGACCACGTCCTGAAACGGTCCAGGTGTGGCCCGATGGTGCTCCGAATGCATTTGCATATGATGAGGCTGCAGATCCGCAGGGGGATAAATACAAGGATGCCATTCTGGAGATTTATCCCGCGCGTAATCCTAACGGCTATTGTGTCCTGCTTTGTCCGGGTGGCGGTTATGCCGTGCTTTCAATGGGCCATGAAGGACGCGATATGAAGGATTGGTTCAATGCCCGAGGATTTACCTTCGCTCTGCTGCAATACAGAATGCCTCGCGGACATCACGATGTTCCCCTGAGCGATGTACAGCAGTCAATGCGTATTCTTCATTCCCGTGAAGATCTGGGTATAAAGAATGTAGGAGTCATGGGATTTTCGGCTGGAGGACATCTTGCCTCTACGGCGGCTACTCATTATGTGGATGAGGCTACACGTCCGGATTTTCAGATACTTGTATATCCGGTGATTACTATGGAGCGTCCTTACACTCACGAGGGGTCCCGCTTTGGGCTTCTCGGAGCTGAGCCATCGGAGGAACTGGTTCAACTTTATTGCAACCACAAGCAAGTCACTTCAGATACCCCTGCTGCATTCATCCTTGCAGCTTCAGATGACTGGCTCGTACCAGTAAAGAACAGCCTTATGTATTATGAAGCCTTGATAGAAAACAAGGTGAGTGCGACAATGCATATCTATCCGACAGGGGGGCACGGATTCGGCTGGGGTGACAATTATATATATAAGTCGGAATGGGCTTCTGAGCTCGAACGCTGGTTCAATACTGTCATATTTAAATAATTGTCATTTAAAGCGAAGCAAATACACAGAAATAGTGCAGCCCGTCGAAATCACTTCGGCGGGCTGCTGTTCAGTTCGTTCAATATTTATGTCTAACTAACTTGATTGCGTCTTTTGTATAGCATATTCCGTGCCAAAACTGTTAGAGAGACTGTTTTTCTGAATTATCCAAGTTTAACTGCGGTGCCGGATGCTGTCACCATAAGCATTCCGCCGTTCTGGCCCAGTACTTCGTAGTCGATGTCGATACCGACAACAGCGTCAGCACCACGCTCTCTGGCTCTTTGAGCAAGTTCTTCCAATGCTTTCTGACGTGCTCCGACCAGCTCGTTTTCATATGACGATGAACGGCCTCCGATGAGGTTTCTGATGCTTGCTCCGAAGTCTTTGAAGAAATTGACTCCGCTGATTACTTCTCCGAATACGATTCCTTTGTATTCGATGATTGTTCTTCCTTCGATAGATGGGGTAGTAGTAAGTATCATAGTGCTTATATTTAATGGTTGTACAAAACAAAGTGAGCGTCGTTATTTCCCTGTCCCGCTCTTTGCTACAAAGTTAGATAAATTTACTAATTTTGTCAAAGACTAAAAACGACTCTATGAAAAACGGCTGTTACAAACTTTCCTGGAGGGAGCGTGTCGGGTTCAGTGCCGGAGATCTGGCTCAGAATCTGATATATCAGACAGTGAGCATATGGCTCCTGTTCTTCTATACAAATGTCTATGGACTCAAGCCGAGCGTTTCCGCTGTGATGTTCCTGGTAGTCAGGATTATCGATGTAATCTGGGATCCGATAGTGGGGGCCTTTATCGACAAGGCCAATCCACGCTGGGGAAAATACCGTTCATGGCTGCTTTTTGCCGGTATACCTCTGGCAGTCTTCGCAATGCTCTGCTTCTGGAACGGTTTCAGCGGCTCGCTTCTGTATGCCTACATCACATATGTGGGAATGAGCATGTGCTTCACATTGATCAATGTTCCATACGGAGCCCTGAATTCGTCCCTGACGCGCGATACTGAAGAAATCACGATACTTACAAGTGTCAGGATGCTGTTTGCAAATCTCGCAGGATTAATAATAAAGACATTGCCTCTTGTCATAGCGGTTTTTGCTCCCAAGGTTCTCAATCCGGAGACAGGTCGTATGGAAGCTGTCTATAACACACCGGAGTCTGCTCAGGCCTGGTTCATTACAATGAGCATTTTCGCTCTGACCGGCCTTGTTCTGCTGATATTCTGCTTTTTCGAAAGTAAGGAGAGAATCGTGATGGATAGGGAAGATACAGCTAAAGTGAAAGTCAGCGACCTCTGGATGGAATTGGTGAGGAATCGTCCGCTCCGCATATTGTCCTTCTTCTTCATCATCGCCTTTGCCACAATGAGCATCAGCAATGCAGCAGATTCATATTTCATGACCTACAATATCGGTGCGACTCCTTTCATGATGACCATATACATGTGGCTTGGAAGTATTCCTGCATTCATATTCCTTCCGCTCGTGCCTGTTATCAAGAAAAGAGTCGGCAAGGCAGGAATGTTCAGAATCTTTCTCGGAGTGTCCGTTGCTGGTATGCTGCTGATGTATGTGCTTGTCTGCGTGCCTGCACTGAAGTCATGCTTTCCTCTGCTGTGTGTGGTGCAGTTTGTCAAGAGTGTGGGAGTGCTTGTCGCCACAGGATATATGTGGGCCCTTGTACCAGAGGTGGTAACATTCGGAGAATATACTACAGGGCGTCGTGTGGCCGCTATTGTCAATGCACTTATCTGCATATTCATGAAGGCGGGAATGGCCCTGGGTGGCGTGATTCCGGGCCTTGTGCTTGCGTGGGTCGGATTTGATGCCGCCCGGTCGGTACAGGCTCCGTTGGCCGAACAGGGAATCCTCTGGCTTGTGACCCTTATCCCAGCCGCTCTCTTTCTTGTCTCGATATTCGTTATAGGAAAATATGAACTTTCAGACGAAAGAATGGAACAGATAAACAGTGAAATATCAAAACGATAGAATTATGAAATATCCATCAAATCCCGATACGATAACCCGTGATTATTTCGATTCGCTTCTTCTGGAGACGCGATATATTGATTCCGTGCTTCCTTCCACCAGACTTTCCCTTTGGGGAGAAACCTTCGATACTCCAGTAATGACAGCCGCACTTTCGCATCTGCACAATACAGCTGAGGACGGAATGACGGTCTATGCCAAGGGAGCTGAAAAGGCAGGTGCGGTCCATTGGGTTGGAATGGGGGAGGACGAGGAACTCGAAAGAGTGGTAACGACAGGAGCACGGTCCATCAAGATCATCAAGCCTCATGCTGATAATGGGGAGGTGTTCCGTAAGATTGAGCATGCAGTATCGCTTGGATGTTTTGCTGTAGGTATGGACACAGACCATGCATTCAATGCCAATGGAGGTTATGATGATGTGTTCGGACTTCCGATGAGACCAAAGTCGACATCTGAATTAAAGGAATTCGTGCAGGCAGCAGGGGTGCCGTTCATTGTGAAAGGCGTTCTGAGTCCGAAGGATGCGGAGAAATGTGCCGAGGCTGGCTGTGCGGGAATTGTCGTTTCACATCATCACGGTATGGTGCAGTATTCAGTACCTCCGTTGATGGTTCTGCCGGATATCATCTCTGCTGCAGGTCCTGATGTCAATGTGTTTATCGATTGTGGAATCGTGAGCGGAATGGATGTGTACAAATGTCTCGCACTTGGTGCCAAAGCTGTTTCTGTAGGGCGTCATCTGATGCCTCTGCTCAAGAATGGTCCGGACGCCGTAGCTCAGAGAATCAACGAAATGACTGCTGAGCTTGCCGGTATAATGGCCCGTACCGGTGTGGCTTCTCTTGATGAAATGGATCCTTCAATCATTCATAGGAGAGGCTTCTGATGCTGCTGGGAATATCATCTTCATTAGAACATGCCGATCCAAGGGATTGGGCTGCGAAGCATAAGGCTTTAGGCCTTGGCTCAGTGAATTTTCCTGTGTCGATATCGGACGGCGAGGAAAACGTAATGGCGTACAAAAAAGCGGCGGATGAGGCTGGCCTGGTCATCGCAGAAGTGGGAATATGGCGTAATACTCTTGCTGCCGACATGCAGGAAAGGCGCCGGTGGATCGATTATTCCATCGAGCAGTTGAGGATGGCAGATGCAATTGGGGCGGTCTGCTGCGTGAATGTAGTCGGCACGCCTTATGGCCCGAGGTGGGACGGAGGATATAGGGACAATTTCAGTGCTGAACTCTGGAAATCGGCAGTAAGAATGATTCGTGAAATAATTGATGCCGCGAAGCCTCTTCATACTAAATTCTGCATAGAATCCATGCCTTGGATGATTCCGAGCAGTCCGGAGGAATATCTTCGTCTTATCGAGGATGTGGACAGAACTGAATTCGGAACTCATCTGGATGTGGTCAATATGATCACATCACCTAAGAAATATTTCTACAACGATGAGTTTCTGCAGGAGTGTTTTGAAAAACTCCATGGAACCATCTGCAGCTGTCATCTGAAGGACATACGTCTTAAGGAAGAATATACTTTCCAACTACAGGAATGTGCCTGCGGGGAGGGAATTCTGGATCTGGAACTGTACGCCAAACTGGCTAATGCGGAGGATTCCGCTATGCCGATGATAATAGAACACCTCACCACTGACGAAGAATATGCCGCCAGTGTGAGGTATGTAAAGGATAGATTGATGCTATAATGAAATCAGTTCCGGGAGAGCATCAGCTACTTGGACGGCCATCCAGCCGATTATGACAAATATGCTGATTATCCATGCGATGAACAGGATGAGTCCGGGTCTCCATGCCGGTGACTTGAGATCGAACAAAAGCATTACCGCTCCATAGATTATTCCGATGCTTCCGATTCCAAGCATTACGAGAACCAGGCCCCAGAATGTTGTACCTCCGAAGATGTCAGCCACGAACTGCTCTTCTGCATCCAGTGCGCCCCATCTCATAATATGGTCAGCCATCTCGTTGTTTATGATTTCAGGGACTGATGGTATGAATATACCTCCGAGCAGTCCTCCCAGTCCTATGATAAGGAAAAAGATGCCGAAGAAGACGGCGAATATTCTCCTGATTGTGCGTCCTCCCGGTGACTGGGTGACTTCTTTCATCTCCTTGTCAAAATCGAAATCCTTTCCTTTGTAGTCTTTAAGGTCGGTCGGACGGCCCAGCATTTCACGCTTCTGCTCTCCGGTTCTGGCTGCAGGCATGGCAATCCAAAGGCAGATGTATGCGATGATAGATATAAAGATATATGGTCCTTCTTCCAGTCCGAACAATCCTCCGATGAAAAGTACGATGAAGATCAATCGTATTATGACATTGTCAATTCCGAAATATGCACCGAGTCCGGAACATACGCCGCCAAAGACTCTGCTGTCAATGTCTCTGTAAAGAGGTTTGGTCTTCCATCCTTTCTTTTCTGTCTTCCGCTGTCCGTATTGCTGTGACTCTTGTGCAGATCTCCCTTCCTCGGTCTGTTCGTCTTGTGCAAGTTCCTCCGGATTGCCGATGCGTCTTTTGATTTCCTGAATCATCGGCAGACTGACTACGACTCCGGAAACAGTCTGTTCTTTAAGTAGTTCAGCAATGCGTTCCTCGATGTCGGCGATGATTTCCTCTGCACTAGGATCGCTGCTGAAACAGCTTCTGATCTCATTGATGTATTTTTCCAGATCGATGTATGCATCCGTTTCAATCGTAAATGCATATCCTCCAAGACTTATGTTTTCTGTATTCTTCATAGGGCGATGTCAATATCCGTTTCTTATGATTTCTATGCCTTTTGCAAGTTCGTCCCAGGCTGCATCCAACCCGGCAAGCTGCTGTCGTCCCAGCTCTGTGATCATATAGTATTTGCGTGGCGGTCCCTGCGTCGACTCTTCCCAACGATATGTCAGAAGTTCCAGCTTCTTAAGGCGTATCAACAGGGGATATATCGTACCTTCTGCTACGATTATGTTGACTTCCTTGAGTTTATTGATAATCGACGAGGCATAGCCGTCACCTGCGGCGAGAATCAGAAGAATGCTATATTCCAGCACTCCTCGCCGCATCTGAGTCTTGTTGTTTTCGATTATGCCTGTATCCATAGTATATTAGAATCCTCGGGTGAATCTTTTGATGTTTTCTGCTGTGGCAGGAATGCCTCGCAGTTCACATTTTTCAGCAGCTGTTCTTGCTTCTGGAGCTGCGATCAGAATTATGAGATAGATCCAGAAACCGGCGGAGCCGCAAATAAGCGCGATGAGGAAGATAACTCTGATCAAGACAACGTCAACATTCAGGAAAAGTGCTATTCCCGAACATACACCGCCGATTTTCTTTCCGTCAGGATCTCTGAAAAGTTTTCTTGCTGGCCTTTCTCCGTCTGTACCGCTGTAATGATATTCTTCTTTCTGAGCTTCTTGTCTGAAAGGCTGCTCATCCACTTCCTTATATCCCTCAGGATAGCCTAGCTGTCCGATAACGGCCTGCGTCATTGCGTTATCCACTACTTGTCTACCTCCGAGCTTGCCTTTCAGAAGGTCTGCAATCCTTACTTCAAGTTCTTCCATTACATCAGAGCATCCACCTGTGCCGTCAAGTGATGTCTTGAAGCGCTCAAGGTAATTGCTGAGTGTGATGTAGGCATCTTCATCTATTGTGAAGCTGCATCCGCCGATGGCTACGTTGATGGTCTTTTTCATATTGTCAGTTGTTTTATTGTGTTGCAAAGATATATAAAAATTAGAATACCTTGCAATACAAGGTACTAAAAATTTGAAAATATTTGGTGCAGTTAGGCGGTTATCATCACTTAGTCGCATGGGCATCAGAGTGTTTGTGAATAATTAACTTGCATGTCTGCTTCGGAATTATTTTTGAAAAAGGTGCCAGACGATGAAGCGGAATAAAGAAAAATATACCAATGATGCGGCTCTGATGTGTGCTGTAGCCCTCGGACGTCACGATGCATTGAATGAGATTCTCGACAGATATATGCCAGTCGTTTCCAGAGTGTCATACAGGATTCTTTGTGACCGTCATGACAGCGAGGGTGTTACTCGTGAGGTGTTTGTGAGAGTATGGGCGAAGGCCTCTGATTTTGACGGTCGATATAATCTTACGACCTGGATGCATCGCATTACATGCAAGCTGTGTTGCAGGCGTCTGCGTAGACATAAGATAAAGTCATTTTTCTGGATGACCACATCAGTGTTTGAAACTTCTGCTCCATCGGCCCTTTCTCCCGAAGAGGATTTCATCACGAAGGAAACATGGGAAATCTTCTGCCGGGCATCGCGCTATCTCTCTTCTGGGCAGAGGATAGTTTTTACCCTTTGTGATCTGGAAGGACTGGATATAGAGGAAGTCCAGGCGGTGACTGGGATGGCTTCCGGTCAGATAGAAAACAGTCTGCTTGCAGCCAGGAATAAAATCAGACAAGAACTTCAGAGGTATGGAAAGGTCAGATGATTACATTGATTTCAAGGCATATGTCAAATATCTGAAAAAGGTGACGGGGGAGCCGGCGGATCCGGAATCGCTAAGAAAAGCTATACTGGCAAAGACTGCAGAATCTACAGAACTGCAGACTGTCTATGGGATATTGACAAGACTTATCGTGGCTGCAGTAGTTCTTTTATTTATAGCTTTACTTGCAGTATCGTTTGTAAAGTGTTATCAGAAATTTAGTTGCGATGATCATTGTGGAGAGGAGCTGTCTGTAATGATGCCTATGTGTGGAGAGAAGGAAGGTGGCCAGTCGAATGGAGTCATGGTTGGTCCAGATAAGGCATAGGTTTTGATTTTCTGAAGGCATCAATATCTGGTGCTTATGTTAAAGGAACAATCGAAACGGATTCAGACCTCACTTCTCAATGCAGCAGAAAAGAAGGTCCTTGTGTGGCTCGCCGCAAGGCAGCCGAGATGGATGACATCTGATATTCTTACCTTTATAGGTGTGCTGGGGGCATTGATCGTTGCTGTCGGATATGCTCTTTCCAATTATTCCATTCAATGGCTCTGGCTGGCTTCCTTCGGCTATCTCGTGAATTGGTACGGTGATTCTCTGGATGGTACTCTGGCTCGTGTAAGAAACCTTCAAAGACCGATTTACGGGTTCTATCTTGATCATTGTGTCGATGGCGTTACGATGTCTGTAATGTGCATTGGGGCAGGATTGTCGCAGATGCTGAATCTTTCCATAGCAATGGCGGTGCTGACTGTATATCTGCTCCTGTCTATATGTGTTTACATCAATGCGCACCTCAAAGGAGAGTTCAAACTTACATTTGCGGGAATGGGTCCTACGGAGTTCAGACTAATAATGATTGTCGTCAACACCCTTTTTATCTATGTCGCTCCTTTGCGGTGGTTTACTACTGAATTGGATGTTTTCGGTAAGGTACTTTTACTTGGAGCGTTTGATTATGTGGGTATTGCTATATTGTTGGTACTTATAGTGATATACTTTCGTAATTTTGTCTGCGATGCCAGGGGGTATGCGAAGCTGGATCCACTTAGGGAATGGGACGGACGATTGAAATAATAAGTAATTTTCCCAAGTTTGTACTGGCTGAGGGGTTAGGTACGGTCGTGGATACGGCCGTGCTCTGGATACTTTCTCATTTTGTCTTTCAGAAGTATGCGGGGGAGTATCTCATTGCTCCTGTCATATCTTTCGAATGTGCGGTGTTCACCAATTATTGTACGGCGTTCTTCTATGTATGGGGAGACAGGATAAAGTCAAGGACATTCAAGAACTTCCTTAGGAAATATGTGTTATATAATCTCTCTGCAAGTGCAGTCTTTCTAATTAAGATGGTCTTTCTCCTTATGTTTGAGCTGTTGTTTGGATGGAGTGTTGTAATATGCAATCTTGCAGCACTTTGCATATCGGGATTGATCAATTTCAGTATAGGCGAATGGGTGATTTTCAAGAGGAAGAAATAGTATGCCCATATTACGATTGGAAGAACTGGAACAGATTTCGGGAATCTTCAGGGGAAGATCGATTTGCTGTGTCAGGGTCAGAGTTTATGTTATGGATCAAGTAATTTTCTTATCTTTGCAGTTTTATTGATAGCAACCTCCTATGAAACGACTATTTATTGCCATATTGTTTATGCTGCCTGTGGCTGCGGCTGCTCAGAATCAGACGCTTGTATCTCAGAATGATTCCATTCCGTCTATCGTTGAACGTATTATCGAGCAGAGAGAAGGTGGATATAAGATAAGAAAGATAAAGTCCAATATCAATCTCGAATTCTATACCACTGCCAATGCATATTTCACTGACGGGAAATTCGATGAGATGTCCTTCAAAATGAATCGTGTGCGACTGGAGTTCGTCGGAAAGCTCAATGAAAATCTGTCTTATCATTTCCGTCAGTCGTTCAATAAATATACGAATCCATACTCGATGGATAATCTTTCATCGTCTATAGAGTATGCCAATATCACATGGCAGACATCCGAGAAGTTCAGTCTCGTGGCTGGAAAGCAGTTTGTCGCATTGGGAGGATACGAAGCATATGTCAATGCGATGAGACTGATGGAGTTCTGTGACTTCAATAACAATGTTGCAGTCTACCAGACCGGACTTATGGGAGTGGTGCAGTTCACTCCTTCTCAGCAATTGATCCTTCAGGTGGTGAACAATCGCAGCGGCAGTGATAATGATCTTTATATGCATGGCCGTCCGGCGGGAATCGAGGCTGCGAAGCTTCCTCTGCTTGCTACATTGAACTGGAACGGTCTGTTTCTGGATGATGCCCTTCATTTCCGTTATTCCGCGTCTGCTGGACAGCTTGCAAAGGGTAAGAATATCTATTATCTGACTTGTGGAAATGTATACGAAAAGGATCCTTTCATCGCTTATCTTGATGTCATGTACTCACGGGAAGGAATTGACAGCCAGCAGCGTATTACGGCCCTCCAAGGAGCGGGGATGTCTCCTGTGACAGCTCAGAATACCCAGTATCTTTCATTCATCGCTAATTTCGACTACCAGTTCAATCCTAAGTGGAATGCATTTGTAAAGGGTGCATATGAGACTGCCGGAGTATATGAGGCAAACGGAATCTTCCAGAAAGGACGTTTTATGACAGGGTGGCAGGTCCAGGCTTGTCTTGAGTGGTATCCTTTCACAGAGGCTAATGGTCTGAAGGTGTTCGCCCATTATCTTTACAAGGGGTATAACCTAACAAAAAACGCTGAGGTGATCATGGCGTCAATGCCTCACACTCAGCGCATTTCTTTGGGAATGGTGTATGTAATTCCTGTCCTTTAGATTCTTACTCCGCTTGTGGCTCAGAATTGTAATGGCCTGATCGGAATGATATGGATGCTATCTGAAGAGCATCGGGGTGAAAAGGAGGAGATACTGTCTCCAGTTAGCCCAGATATGCCCTCTGTCTGACTCATGGTAAGTGTAGTCGAAGTTTATTTCGTCCAAAGTCTTCATGAAGTCGAGATTGTTCTGATAAAGGAAGTCGTCTGTACCGCAAGCGATCCAGTAAAGCTTGTATCCTGTCTTATCGAGATCAGCAAGCTTACCTGTCATGTCATTGTAAGCGGGAATGCTGAAGTCGACAGTAGACATGTTCAGACCAGCCGAGAAAAGGCCAATGTAATCGAAGAGTTCCGGATGGTTGGCTGATATGAACATTGTGTGGAAGCCTCCCATAGAAAGACCTGCGACAGCCCTTTTGCTCTTCTTTGCGATGGTTCTGTATCTGCTGTCTATGAAGCGCACGATCTCGTCGAAATTCTCTTCATATCTACCGTCCTTGTAGCCTTTTAGCTGATTGGTCATTGCCGGTCTGTATGATAGGTTCTCGTATGTTTCTCCGGGGGCGGCTTGCTTGCTGGAGTTGCCGTTCGGCATCACCACGATCATCGGTTCTATCCTGCCCTGTGCGATGAGATTGTCCATAATCCTTGCTGTATGGCCGAGTTCAAGCCAAGCGGTCTCATCTCCGCCGCTACCATGAAGCAAGTAAAGCACAGGATAGCGGTTCTTGCCATTTTCGTAGCATGGGGGAGTATATACCGAAAGCCTTCTGTCTGCTTCCAGTCCCTTCGATTCATACCAAGTCTGGGTTACATTTCCGTGTGGAACGTTCTGTACGAGATAATAGTCTGCAGGCCCGTCCGGAACATAGAAAATACTGAATACATTGCCCACGTCACGTCTTGTGAACGGGTTAGAAGGATCGATTCCGGCAATACCGTCAATGATGACACGGTAAGTGTACATTTCAGAAGGAAGGGTTGCGGTGGTGTTTTCCCATATGCCATCGCTGTTCTTTTCTAGTTTGAGAATGCCCTTGTCGGAAGCCCAGTCTCCGTATACGGTGACTTCAGTTGCTTTCGGGGCATTGACGCGGAATGTAACGGTATGGTCTTCGTTGACTGTCGGTGATGTGACCGTTCCTTGTCTGAATCCGACATTCTGCTGTGCGGATGCGGTGATGCAGATAACTGCGATTGCAAAGATTGTAATTAAGCGTTTCATAGTCTTATTGTTTCTTTTGTCCCATAAGTTTGTCGATAATCAGAGCGATTGCTCCATCTCCGGTGACATTGCAGGCTGTGCCGAAACTGTCCATCGCAATGTAGAGCGCTATCATAAGGGCCTGTGCCTCAGCATCGAATCCAAGCATCGACTGAAGAAGGCCGAGCGATGCCATTATTGCGCCTCCGGGTACGCCAGGTGCTGCTACCATTGTGATTCCAAGCATGCAGATAAAACCGAAGAACATTCCGAAGTCGTATGGCATTCCCTGCATTATCATCAGTGCAAGGGCGCAGGCAACGATTTTCAGTGTGCTTCCTGACATGTGTATTGTAGAACACAATGGCACAGTAAATCCGGCAATATCTTCCGATACGCCGTTCTTCCTTGTCTGTTCAAGGGTTACAGGTATGGTCGCAGCTGATGACTGGGTGCCTAGGGCGGTGAAATATGCCGGCATCATAGTCCAGAGCAGCCTGAAAGGATTCTTGCGCACAATGCCTCCTGCGACGCAGAACTGCAGGATGAGGATGGCAATGTGGATCATGAAGATTATTCCGATGATCTTAATGAATACGGTCAGGATGGAGAATACCTGTCCGGCGAATGTCATGTTAAGGAAAATGCCGAAGATGTAGAGGGGAAGAAGAGGGATGATAGCCGACTTGATGGTCTTGATAATGACCTGCTCAAAGTCGTGTATGGCATCTTTCAGCGTCTGTCGGTCAAGGGCGGCCAATCCTAGGCCGAGTGTGAATGCAAGTATCAGAGCGGTCATCACATTCATCAGCGGCGGGATGGTCACTGTGAAGTACGGACTTAGTTCCTGTCCGGCTGCTACTTCCTGAAGAGCACTCCCGCTCTGTATCATTCCCGGAAACAATGCCGCTCCGGTCAGATATGAGGCGAGGCCTGCGAATACTGTCGAGCCGTATGCGATCCCCACGGTAACCAGCAGCATTTTTCCTGCGGTCTTGCCAATGTCGGAAATGGCTGGTGCGACCAGTCCTACGATGATCAGTGGGATGGCAAATCCGAGGAACTGGCTGAAGATTCCGTTGAATGTGATGAATAGCCTGACTATCCAGGCAGGAGCGATAAGTCCGAGGCCGATTCCGAGAGCGATGGCAATAAGAATCTTGCCCAGAAGCCCGATCTTTAGCTTTTTCATGTGGTTAACAAAAATGTTAGTGGTGATAATTATTTTGTTTCAGTGTTTGAATATCAGAGTATTGGTCTTTGAATGCTACCACACCTTGTGCAACTGGTCGTTATATTCATATCCACCCTGTTTCAGTATGTCTTCTACCTCTTTTCGGTCGATTTCGAGGTCGTCGCACAGCTCGTCAAGGCCTCCGTAGAAGTCTCTGAGCTTAAGGTTTATCCAGCTCATCAGCATTGCCGGGTCTTTAGGAAAATAGTTCATATCATGTAAGGTTTATCTCACAAAGATAGTTAAAATAGCAAAGAGTTTAATATATTTGCTATTGAATTAAAGGGTGAATCTATGTATCAATTTCAGTGTGATTATAGCGAAGGCGCACATCCAAGGATAATGGAGCGCCTGATTCAGACCAATCTTGAGCAGACTGTCGGATATGGTATGGATGAGTATTGTGATCGAGCTCGTGAGGCTGTAAGGAAAGTGATCGGTCAAGAGGCCGCAGATGTACATTTTCTTGTAGGAGGAACGCAGGCAAATGCTACCGTGATATCGTCGGTGCTCAGACCCTATCAGGGAGTAATCTGTGCTTCGACAGGACATATCAACGTACACGAGACGGGAGCCATCGAGCATAGCGGTCATAAGGTGCTTGCATTGCCCGCTGAGAACGGATTGCTGAGGGCGTCTCAGATTCGTCAGGCTATGGAGGAACATCTTGCCGAGGACGGTCCGGAACATACAGTCCAGCCTGGGATGGTATATATATCTTTCTCTTCAGAGGTGGGAACCGTATATTCATTACAACAGCTGAAGGATATCAGTGCTGTCTGTCGTGAATACAGCCTTCCGCTTTTTATTGACGGTGCCAGGATGGGCTACGGTCTGGCTGCGGAAGGAGGTGATGTGACATTGGCTGATATAGCTTCTCTTGCAGATGTGTTCTATATTGGTGGGACAAAGCAGGGAGCTCTTTTCGGAGAAGCCGTAGTAATCGTCAGCGAGACATTGAAAAAAGACTTTAGATACTATATCAAGCAGAATGGCGGAATGCTCGCCAAAGGAAGGCTTCTGGGAATTCAGTTCCTGACATTGTTTGAAGATGGGCTCTATTTCGAACTTTCGCACCATGCTGTCTCATTGGCAATGAAGATAAGGGAGGCATTCCTTTCCAAGGGCTTTGCCTTCCTGGTGGACAGCCCTACTAACCAGCAGTTCCCGATATTGGACAATGAGACAATGGAACGTCTTTCCAAGGACTTCCGCTTTTCTGTATGGCAGAAGGTGGATGACGGGCATACGGCTGTTCGCTTCTGCACCAGCTGGGCCACCAGACCGGAAGCAGTCGCGGCTTTGATTGCCGCTCTTTAATGGTGTCGGCTATTGGCTTGACTGATAGTGATTTACGTCAGATGCCTGCTGCGATTATGCAGCAGGCATCTGACGTAAATCGTTGATTATCATAGGTATATGTGTCATCTATCTGGGCCAGATGATAGGGCTCTGGTGTTCCGTGTAGCCGAGGTAATCCTCGTAGCTGATGTATTCGGCTCCCATTGATTTCAGATGCGGGGTCTCAAGCTGGCAGTCGATGATGCCGCCTCCTTGTGTCTGGATATGACGGGCAAGGTGGATAAGGGCGAGTTTTGAGGCGCTCGGTATCAGTGAGAACATGCTGTCGCCGATGAACGCGCGGCCGCATACGAAGCCGTAAAGCCCTCCTACCAATTCATCTCCATCCCATACTTCGACACTTTTTGCGTATCCTTCTTCGTTCAATCTCATCCAGGTGTCCAGAAGATCTGGCCCTAGCCACGCATTGGATTCTTCGATTCTGTCGTCCGTGCAGGCACATCCGGCCAATACGTCTGCGAAGGCTTCGTTTATGGTGCAGCGGTAACGGCGCTTGTTCATCATGTTCCTCATCGAGTGCGAGATGTGGATCTTATCTGAAAAGATTACAAATCTATTCTGAGGAGCCCACCATATTATCGGTTCTTCGCGGAATGCGAAATAGGGAAATATGCCCATGGGATAGGCCTTGACGAGCCTTTCAGGACTGATTTCACCTCCGACGGCATAAAACCCGTCCGTGTTACCGTATCGCGGATCGGGAAATGAATCTGTGTGGTCTAATTGGAATATCATATCTGTCTATGTGGGTACTCTTATCCTCTTTGAGGCTTTCGCCATGACGATCAGGGTTTGCGGCAGTCAATGGCAAGTCCTTCTGGAGTGATGGTGACGACGGCTGTAAATCCTTCCCCATGGCCTCCGAACAGGATTGCCTTCATAAGTAGCGGAGTAAGCCTTGCATTCAGAACCCGTTCGATTTCGCGTGCTCCGTACTCCGGGGAGAATCCTTCCTTCAAGAGCAGTTCATAAGCCTCTGGATGGATCTGCAGATTGATTTTCTTGGAATCAAGCCTTTCCTGAAGCTTTCGGATCTTGTCGTCGAGGATAAGTCCGGCCATCTTTTCATCCATGTCATTGAATACGACTACGGAACTGAGTCTGTTGATGAACTCAGGGGCGAATACATTCTTGATCTCCTTTGCCATTGTTTCACCGGCATTGACCTTACGCTCGAATCCTACGGAAGCCTTGTGTGCGTAACGTGCGCCTGCATTGGACGTCATGATAAGCACGACGTTGCGGAAATCGACCTTGCGTCCCTTATTGTCTGAGATGACGGCATAATCCATTACCTGCAGCAGCAGATTGTAAATGTCTTCGTGAGCCTTCTCGATTTCGTCCAGCAGAAGCACGCAATATGGATTCTTCCTAATCGTGTCGGTCAATATGCCTCCGTCGTCGTATCCTACATATCCTGCAGGGGAGCCAATGAGCTTGGCCACCGAATGCTTTTCAGAATACTCGCTCATGTCGAAACGGTGCAATGGGACATTGAGCTGCTGGGCCAGAACCTTGCTGAGCTCTGTCTTTCCGACTCCTGTGGGACCTACGAAAAGGAAGCTTCCGATAGTCTTGTCCCTGTCCAGAAGTCCGGCCTTGGACATAAGGATGCACTCGGTGAGTTTCTGAATGGCTTGATCCTGGCCGTAAATCCTGGTCTTGAGACCAGCTTCCAGACCAGCGAGGTTTTCATTGGAAGCGCTGGATGAGATGTCTTCGCGGCAGATATCCTTGAGAGCGGCCATCACAATGGTTTCCGAAACTTTCTTCAGCCTCTTGGTTTCGCAGTATGCGCCAGCCTGATCCAGCAGGTCGATGGCTTTCTCCGGAAGGCATCGGTCGTTTATGAATCTGATGCTCTTTTCAATGGCGAAACGGCATACCGCTTCCGGGTATTTTGTCCTGTGGCTTGTTTCCAGCTGAGCAAGAGTGTTGTGCTTTATGATCTCGAAAGTTTCTTCTGAATCCGGCTCCTTCAACTCTATTCTCTGAAATACCGCCAATGCTCCCGAATTGATGTTTTCTACCTTCTTTATGTCTTCGTAAGTGGCAGATACAATGCACTTTATATTGCCAGACTTTAAGTAAGGGATTAGTAGGCTGAGAATGTCTTTCGAGCCATCGTCATTCCTGCTGTTGCCGCCTAAGACCTTCAGGTCGTCTATGTATATTATCGGATCCTCTTCTTCTGAAACACGTTCCATTATCTCCTTGACACGCATCTCAAGGTCACCCCTGTATTGGGTGCCGCCCAGAAGAAGCGGAACATCCAGTTCCATGAGGTTCATCTCGTGGAGCTTTTCCGGGACGTCGGTTTTCCAGGCGCTTCTGTCCTGCAGGAGTCTGGCTATTTCACATGCGAGGGCTGTCTTACCGACGCCTCTGTCTCCTACAATCAGTACATTGGCTTTCTTGTGACGGCAGAGTGTGCGGAATATCTTCTGAATTTCTTCTTTCTTGCCTACAAACTCGCCGATTGTTTCAAGGCTCTTGAAATATTTCCTCCATGCTGACTGCATCCCTTCGGGGACTTCTTCTGCAGAAAATTCCAGCAAGGAATTCAGGAAATCCGGAATGCTGCATTCCAGACAGGATTCCAGATGGAAGCGGGCATAGGAATCATCCAGGTGAAATATCGAAAATATCAGATGATGTGTCTGGACGATCTGAGCCATCGCTGATGCAGCAGTTTCACCTGCCTTTTCAAAAAGTTCCTGAAGCTGGGCCGAGAACTCGATCGACAAGTCTGTTCCTTCCGGAATTCTGTCCAGGCCGTTTATGTATTCGTAAAGATTCTTTTCCAGTTCGTCTGCTCGGCCACACCTGCTTAGGATTTCCCAAAAGTCGCTGTCTTTCAGGAAACCGGCCAGCAGGTGCTCTGGCGTAATGAATTCATTACGCTTTTCGGATGCTATTCCGTATGCCTCTACCAAGGCATTGGATATGTTTGCGGTTTGGTTCATCGGCATAAATTGTTACCAGATGTTGATTCTTTCTTCTGGAGCGAGGTACATTGCGTCGCCTTCCTTAATGTCAAATGCTGTGTAGAAATCCTCGATGTTCTTCAAGGCCGCGTTCACACGCCATTTTCCGAGTGAATGAACGTCGGTTTTAGTACGGCGCATGATTTCCTGAGGCCTGAGATTCTGTGCCCAGAGGTTTGCGTAGCCAATATAAAATCTCTGACTGTGTGTAAATCCGTCAATATCAGCAGGAATTCCATTGTCTTTTAAAGTGTTTGTATAAGCCTGGTAAGCTACAAGGAGACCACCTTGGTCAGCAATGTTCTCGCCAAGAGTATAGCTTCCGTCAGCATGGAGTGAATCCAGAACTATGATTCTGTCATATTGCTCCACGAGTACCTTCGCACGCTCATTGAACTTCTTCTCATCCTCTTCTGTCCACCATGCGCTGAGATTGCCGTCCTTGTCGTAGTTTCTTCCCTGATCATCGAAGCCGTGAGTCATTTCGTGTCCGATAACCACTCCGATACCACCATAGTTTACTGCATCATCTGCATTAGGGTTGAAGAATGGAGGCTGGAGAATCGCAGCTGGGAAACATATTTCATTTGTGGTAGGGTTATAGTATGCATTGACGGTCTGAGGGCTCATTCCCCATTCTGTCCTGTCCACTGGCTCTCCTTCATCCTTCATCATATCATTGTGTGCAAAAACATTTGCGCGACAGATATTGGCCCAATATGAATCGTTTTTGATTTCTAGAGCTGTGTAATCCTTCCAATTGTCGGGATATCCTACTTTGACAATGAAAGTTCCAAGTTTCTCCTGAGCCTTGCTCTTTGTCTGTTCGCTCATCCAGTCCAAGGCCTCGATTCTCTCGCCGAGGGCAGTCTGGAGATTTGCTACCATCTCGAGCATCTTATCCTTTGAAGAGGCTGGGAAATATTTCTCCACATACATCTGTCCGAATGCCTCTGCAAGTGATCTGTTTACTACGGCAAGCGAACTCTTCCAGCGCGGCTGGAGCTCTTCCTTACCTTGGAGTGCTCTTCCGTAGAAGTCGAAATTGGCATTCACAAAATCATCGCTAAGGTAGCTGGATGCAGCATTGAGAAGCTTGAAGGAAAGATAGAGCTTCTGATCTTCGAGCGATGTCTTCTTCAGAAGCTTTGTGATGCCTTCGAAGAAAGGTATCTGTCCTGCATTGAGCTCAGTGGACTTACTGATACCGGTCACTCTGAAGAATTCGTTCCAATCAAGGAAGTCGTACTTTGAAGTAAACTCCGCGACAGACATCTTGTTGTAATTCTTATGAACATCTCTGAGAGTAGCCCTGTCCACTGAAACTTTGGCGATTTCTGTCTCCAAAGCCAGGACTGAATCAGCAGCTTTAGCCGCCTCTTCTGCACTATAGCCAGCCAGGACAAAGAGTCTGTCGATATACTGTCTGTAAGCGTTGCGGATCTTTACGGTACTCTCATCTTCGAGCAGATAGTAGTCTCTGTCGCTCATGGAAATGCCTCCCTGGTAGAACTGCAGAAGGTTCATTGTGCTGTTCTTCTCATCAGCTCCGATATAGAATCCAAAGAAAGGACTTGCACTTTCAACATGTATCCTGCCGACGATTGCACTAAGTTCCTTGCGGTCAGAAACGGCATTGATAGCTGCAAGCTGTTCCATTACAGGTTCTGCTCCATCACTGTTGCGCTTTAAGCTGTCAAGCCCCATTGCGTACATCATCTGTATCTTTTCTCCTACACTTCCCGGCTTCTGAGAAGTGCTGCTGAGTTCCTCGATCAAAGTCTTAAGTTTCTCGTTGTTTTCCTTCTCCAGCTGGTCAAAGATTCCGTAGCGGGCATACTCGGGGGTCAATGGATTGGCTTTCATCCATCCGCCGCATGCATATTGGTAAAAGTCCTCTGACGGTGCTGTTGCGTTATCGAAATTGGCAAGGTCGATTGCCGGCTTCCCTGCGTTATTGTTCTGAGCACAGCCGGCAAATGCCATAGCTGCTACTCCAAGCGTGATCATAAAATTCTTCATATGCTTAATTTATTGTATTTCAAATTTCAACGGGAATCCTTCCGCCCTTGCCATTGCCGTGGCCTTTGCTACCTTGCTTTTCGCAATATCCAGCGTATAACTTCCGACTGTAGCTTTCTGGTGTACGTGCGTTGTCTCTGCTATATTGCAAGCCTCTGCCTCAGTCTTGCAGAAAACCGTCATCATTACCATGATTACGAACTCGAATGTGGTGAAGTCGTCGTTCAGGATAATCACATTGTATTTGCGAGGCTCTTTAGGTGAGGTTCGCAGGATTGTATGTCCTTGCTTCTGGATTTCTTCCTGTGCCATATTTATTGAATGTTATGTTTCTCATGAATCCTTCTGCACCAGTATACGAACGGTGTGTCAAGAAGGCTGGTGCACATATAGATTATATAGCTGCTGACGAATATCGACACCAAAGTCTTGATATCGTAAGTCCCGTAAAAGGCGAGTGCCGTATATAAGAAGGTGTTCAATAGCTGGGATATCATTGTCGAGCCGTTGTTTCTGATCCATAGTCCCTTCTTTTCATCCCCGAAATGTTTCTTGCACCAGTCCCACCACTTGTGGTAAAGCCATACGTCTGTAAGCTGTGATACCAGATATACCGCCAATGATGCGCATACGATGCGAGGCGTGCTGCTGAAGATGGTATGGATTGCTGAGCCTGCCCAATCGTTCTCACTCAGATCGTATAGAAGCCACATCTGAGACAATACTACGAACATTATTGAACATAATGTGCTTATTATCACAGCCTTGTTTGCATCCTTGCGGCTGTGATTCTCGCTCATGACATCTGTGATCAGGAATGTGCTGGCGAACAAGACGTTTCCTAGGGTCATTTCCACTCCGAAGGCTTTTACAAGCAGCAGGACTTCGATATTGGCCAATATCGTCGCCAGGATGTTGAAGGCCAGCAGACCGGTCTTGCCGAAAAAACGGTAGAAGGCTACGACTCCTCCGTATGTTATCAGGAATGATAGTATTATGAGTATTTCGTTTGACATGGTGATAGGTTCGATTGGTGTTGTTGAAAAGTTATTTCTTTCCGATCCAAGTGGCCCTGCTCCAGAGTTCTTCAAATGGTCCGCGCTTGTGGTTTTTCAGCCACCAGCGGCAGAAAAGGAACTGGATCACGATGAATCCGGCACCCATCAGGATGCTGGCTGTGTGACCGCAATGTCTGAACAGACCGAAGCCCCAGTTGTAGAAAATCATACCTCCGAAAATGGACTGGGTGAGATAGTTTGTAAGGCTCATTTTTCCGTAAGGAGCAATCTTTATCAGCCAGTTTTTTGCAGTGGTCTTATAGTAAAGAAGAGTCACTCCTGATACAATGATAAGCATCATCGAGAAGTTCTTCCACATATTGAGCATGACGTTCAGTCCATGATGGACGCAGGCGTTTGACTCTACTGCCTTCGGTGCCAGATAATAGGCCGGAACGAGGACTATGAAGCCGATCAATGCGCTAACAAAAATGTTCTTCCATCTGACAAGGTTGTTTCCTTCGTTGTAAAACAGTCTTTTACGTCCGAGGAGGATTCCGAAGAGGAAAAAGCATACAGTCTGGGTCATTCGGCCGTTTTCGATGGCCCAGAGGAAGTTTACAGGCAGACCATGCTTGAGTCCGGCCAGTGCGACATCCAGTATAGAACCCTCACCGGTGGCCTGGTAAAGGCCTCCCCAATGCTTACCGCTGCCAAGATCCATAGGTAATGCGGATGGATCCATTATGCCTTTGAATATGTAGAACAATTCCACAGGCTGAAGCAGGAGAAAGAGTGCGGTCCAGAAGATGAGCTTGTCGCTTGACCTGATGAACGGTATCACGAAAAAGCCGCATACTGCATACAGGAAGAGGATGTCTCCGTTATAGAACAGCAGGTCGAAAAGTCCGAACATCATCAGAAGTACCATTCTCCATGCGAATCTCGGTCTGAAGTCAATTCCTTTCTGTGCTTGATTGTCATGCTGGATGTAGAAACTTAGTCCGAAAAGCATCGCAAAGATTGCGTACATCTTACCTGCAAGCAGGAAGAATGTAGAGTCCCATACTGCTTGGTTTGTCTTCGCCCAGAATTCGCTGGATGCTTCGGGGAAGCTGTAGAAATTCATGTGCTCGATGAAGTGTATGAGGATGATGCCTCCTATGGCTATTCCTCTGAGGATATCAGCGACGTCTATTCGCGAATTTGGTTTGCCGGAATGAGTGTACATAGCTATTGGTTTAAAACTGCAAAGATACGCATTTCATAATATATTACATCGATACATCCGGCATCTTTTATAGGTAGCAGGATAAGTATGGGTTATAGGCGTAGTCATGATAGTCTGTGCCCCTCAGATATTCCTGGAATAGCCTCTTTAGCCTCAGTGAATTTCCGCTTTGAGGGTAATTTCAGAAATAGTTGTAAATTTGCTTCCCATAGATCAGACTGAATTATGAAAGCATATACATATACCGGAAAAGGTCATTTTGAAATGACTGAAAAGGATAAGCCTGTTATATCAGATTCTAAAGATGCATTGGTTAGAGTTACACTTGGAAGCATCTGCACAAGTGACCTTCATATCAAGCACGGAAGTGTCCCACGGGCAGTTTCCGGAATTACAGTCGGTCATGAAATGGTCGGAATTGTCGAATCGGTCGGGGCGGCGGTAAGGAAGGTGAAGCCTGGCGACAGGGTGACGGTCAATGTCGAGACTTTCTGCGGAGAATGCTTCTTCTGCCGTAACGGATATGTGAACAATTGCACCGATCCCAGCGGAGGTTGGGCCCTGGGATGCCGTATTGACGGTGGACAGGCAGAGTATGTCAGGGTGCCTTATGCCGATCAGGGACTTGATGTCATACCGGAATCAGTCACAGACGAGCAGGCTCTTTTTGTGGGAGATGTGCTTGCCACAGGTTTCTGGGCAGCCCGTATTTCAGAAATCAAACCAGATGATACGGTATTGATAATTGGTGCTGGTCCGACCGGGATCTGCACATTGCTATGTGTAATGCTTAAGTGTCCAGGGCGAGTTATAGTATGTGAGAAATCCCCAGAAAGACAGGATTTTATACGTAGACATTATCCATCAGTCGAAGTGGTGGCCCCGGAGGATTGCCTTCAGGTTATGAGTGCTTGCGAGAGGGGTGGGGCAGATGTGGTCATCGAAGTAGCGGGAGCGGATGATACATTCAGACTAGCCTGGGAATCCGCAAGACCCAATGCGATCGTAACAGTGGTAGCCCTTTATGATACCCCTCAGGTGCTTCCTTTGCCTGATATGTATGGCAAGAATCTGATATTCAAGACAGGAGGAGTGGATGGATGCGACTGTGCCGAGATTCTGTCACTCATCGAGGCAGGGCTTATCGATACGACTCCGCTTATTACTCATAGATTTACATTGTCGGAGATTGAGGAAGCCTATCGTATTTTTGAAAACAAGCTGGATGGAGTGATCAAAATCGCAGTCGAATGCTGACATTTATGCAGGGCTTTCATTCAGGATTTTGATTTACTTCTGGAATCAGATCAGCTCCTTCAATTGTCTGAAATCATCTATCAGCCAGTCTGCCTTGGCAAGACTGGCTCTGGAACCGTTTCCATAAGTGACTCCGCAGGTCTTTGTTCCGGCATTCAATCCCATTTCAATGTCGAATACCGTGTCGCCTACCATCACGGCCTGATCTGCCGGGATATTGAACTTCTCAAGCGTCTTGCAGATGCCTTCCGGATGTGGCTTCCCTTCTTTTACGTCGTCCGCTCCGAGGACGTATCTGATGATGTCTTTCAGCCCCAGATTTTCGATATATTTCACGAGGGTATTCCTGCTTCTGCTGCTTGCTATTGTCAGGATGACTCCTTGTTTGTTAAGTAGTTTCAGTGTGTCGATTACATGCGGGTAAAGCTGCACTGCACCGTCAGTGTCGAATTCGTGGAAAAGTCTGCGATATGTGGCCGCATATAGATCGCAGTCCACTTTTGCTTCCGGAAACAGCACCGGCGGAATCTCCACCAGTCTCAATCCTATCATCGACGCGCATTCCTCATCGCTTCTGGCCGGAAGTCCAAGTTCCCTGATGGCAGCCTGCGTCGTCCGCACAATAAGCGCCGTCGTATCTCCCAATGTTCCGTCAAAGTCCAATATCGCTATTTTTATCCTGCTCATAATCTTTTGCTTTCTGGTTCCGGGTGCAAAGATAGTGATTCTGCTGCATTATGGTTCAGGCGCAAAAGTATGTGTCCTGCAAATACACCTGCTGTCCACTCTAACAAGTGTGTGCAAGCTCAGCATGGAGGCTTTTGTACACTTGCTGGTCCCAGCAGAAAGAACCGTATACGTACTAATCGCTTATTTACGGATGAGCTACTTTATCGAGATTGACGCCGCCAGATTTAGAGAGGTCGAAGGAGAAAAAACGACAAAGCAGGAAGAATAGTGCATGAGTTTAGCCGCGTAGCCTGCTTTGAACTGCCGGATTCCGTATGTCTGGGCGACTGGGTGTTCTTCGCGGTAGCAAGCAAAGCGTGGGAACCTGAAAGTGCTTAAATCAGCACCCACGCTCATGATTGCACATCATTTTGAACATATTTCAATACCGTGGGTGCTTGTTTTAGTACATTCACGTACCCACGCTCTTTTGCGGGACATAGGGTATGTGAAACTGACAGATGAAACCTACTTCAAGCTTGCCAATATATACATAAATACAAACTTTTGCACCTTTGGTCATGTTGCTTGTCACAGCAATGCTCTGACATACAGCAAGGAAGCAGCATTTATTGCCGGGTTTCCATGGGATGACAAGACAGAAGAGGGGACTAAAGGCACCGGTGGTGGGTAAAGGGTGGGGAAAGTGTGGAGGATGGCTGGGAAATGATCACTGTTCAGGTTTCTTTGGATTGGCATCCGCATTAGGAAGATCCCACAAGAACCAAAGGAAGAGGATACAAAGAAATGTATAAAATAAGCAAAGCCCTGGGCTAGCGAGAAAAAACTCCCACCAAGCAGAAAATAATTTTTTGAAAAACTCACTCACATGGCGAATGTACAATAAATTTCTTATGTCCAAAACAGTTTTCATTGTGAATTGCTTTCGAAAGTACAAAAACAGCCGGTTTCGTGCTTTCAAAAGGTGAAAACGAGGTCGAAAGCACAAATTATGCTGATTCTGTGCTTTCGACCGGCGGATGTCATTTCAAGGCAGCACGGATGGTTTCCGCCAGTTCCTTCATGTCGCATTTCTCCGGACTGTAAGCCTGGGGAAAGGAGATGCCGGGGTGAAGCAGGCTGAATCCGTGTGTGGCCGCATAATCGTTCATCAGTCGGACGCTGGCCGGAGCCCAGGTGTATGATCCGAAAGCAACGAAGTTTCGTCCTCTCATCATTCTGGCCGATATGGCGTGGAGGAATGCTTCGACGGGGGGAAAGATGCCTCCGTTATAGGTGGGGGAGCCGAGGGCAAGAGTATTGTATCGGAAAATGTCGCGTAAGGAAGTAGAGACGTTTTCTGTGCTGAGGTCGTGCAGTGCTACGGGGATTCCGATTGAACTTAATTCCTGTGCGAGGTTCCGGGCCGCCTCTGCAGTATTGCCGTACATCGATCCGTACGCGATGCAGACTCCGGTCTCGGCTTCGTTTCGGCTCAGACGGTTGTACAATGCTTTTACTCTCGAGACCTGCTTCTCCCATATTGGACCATGCGCGCTGCATATCCTGTTGACTTCGAGGTGGGAGAGTTTATTCGTGGCGATCTGGACTGCCGAACCGTATTTGCCTATGATGTTGGAATAATATCTGATCATTTCGTCGGTGTACATCGAGAATGCATCTGCTGTTCCGTCGTGGAACCCGTTGGACGAATAGTGGCTGTGCTCTCCGGGAGGGCATCCGCATTTGAAGGTGGAGTCTGTGATTCCGTGGTTGAGGGCTCCGAATGAGCCGAAGGCGTCACCAGAGAAAAGGGTTGACTCTGCGGCAAGCCAGGTCATCATTGTTTCTGGCCAATGCACCATCGGAGTGTGATAGAATGTCAGATCCACACTTCCGAGGTTCAATCTGTCCCCGTCTCTGACCGCTAGGATATCATCATCTGTCAGACCATAGAAGCCTTTCAGGATCGGGATAGCCTTCGGTGTGGCTACAATCAGAATTCCGGGATATATGTTCAATAGCAGGGAAATCAGTGATGAGTGATCTGGCTCTGCGTGGTTTACGATCAGGTAGTCGATGCTCCTGTTTCCAATCTCTTTGCTGATTTTCCTAAGGTATTCCTCCTCGAATCCTATGTCAATGGTGTCTATTAATGCAATCTTCTGATCAATAATAAGATATGAGTTGTAACTTATACCAAAGGGTAAAGGCCAGATGCCTTCAAACAATTGCTTTCCGCAGTCGTTTACTCCGACATAACGGATTCTTTCACTAATCTTCATAATCGAATTCGGACGTTTCTTGACGCTCTGAAAGCAATGCTTGTGCCATCGCATGATTTGCATAATTATGCATTAAGGATTACCTTTGAATAAAATTTTGTAATCATGAAGATAGCGGTACCGACAAGAGACGGACGTGTGGACGATCATTTCGGACATTGTGCGTATTATACTATATTCAATATAATCGATGGAAATGTGGCGGATGTCACTAAGATGGCCTCGCCTCAGGGATGCGGATGCAAGAGTGGCATCGCTCCTGTTCTTAAGCAGATGGGAGTGACTGTGATGCTGGCTGGAAATATGGGTCAGGGAGCGAAGAATGTGCTCGAGGCTCAGAGAATCGAAGTCATCAGGGGATGTTCCGGTGATGTTGAGGAGCTGGTCAGCCAATATCTGTCGGGAAATATCAAGGATAACGGTGAGATCTGTGATCACCACGATTGTCATTAATTATGCCACCTGTAGATAATGCCTATAAGTTGAGGAACCAGGAGTTCCTTCAGGAGTATGCCCAGAGACCGGGCGTGAAGATAATGTTCAATGGTGTGATGTACCGCGAAATCACAAAGGGAAAAGGACCTAAACCTTCTCCAAAGAGTTCTGTGACGGTATATTACACTGGTAAACTCATAAACGGAAAGATCTTTGACCAGACCCAGAAGGGAAGGCCTGCTACTTTCCGTCTTAATGAGCTTATAACCGGATGGATTACAGCAATGAGGGAAATGCCGGCCGGATCCAGATGGGAAGTGGTGATTCCGTACAATCTCGGTTACGGCTCACGTCCTGCCGGAGCCATCAAGGCTTTTTCCACATTGATTTTTGACATTACTTTGCTGGATGTCAGATGATCTTGCTATATGTTTTCCCGGAAAGAGAACCATGTGAATCAATAAAAAAACACTGATCTGCCGGATCAGTGTTTTTTAATGTCATCTTCTGTTATTCTTGGCAGCAGATTTCCATAAGCTTTGGCTTCAGGACTGATGTCCAGAGAAGATAGCCGTCGCGGTTGATATGCAGGTTGTCCTTTTCGAAAAGTGAGGAATTTACATTACCGTCTTTGTCCAGAAGAAGGGAATTCACATCCACGAAAGTCACTTGCTCTGATTTGTCGGCGTACTCCTCGATCAGATGATTTACGATTCTTTGCTTGTCTCTCAGACCTGCTCGAAGTTCTGAATATTTCCATGATAGGAAAAATACCGGAGTGCCGGGATAGTCTTTGTCCAGTCTCTGAAACAGAAGCCTGTAATGATCAAGAACCTCACCTGTGGTAAGATCATTGGCATTGCCGGCAATATCATTGTCACAGAAAACTACAAATGCCTTCGGCTTGTATTGAGCCATCAGGATCGGGTAGTTATAATGTATATCTCTTATTGTAGCTCCGCCATAGCCTCTGTTGACAACTCTCAGCGGGCTCATCATTTCTTCCAATCCTTTCCAAAGTCTGATGGAAGAACTGCCGAAAAACATCACATCGATGTCAGAAATGCTGTCTGCGGCCGCCTTGCCTTCCAATGCTTCGATCTGATCAGAATAACGTGTTATCCATTTCATGTCGGATTCTTTCCTGACAGGAAGGCATTCTTCGATTATGTATGTCGATGAGCTGGTAGCTGTTTCCGCAGTCTTGTTTTGTTGTGCCTGGCCGCAGCTGCAGATGATAAACAGCGCGGAGAAAAGGAATGTCTGTATTTTCATAGTTGCAAATTGTTTCTGATTATTTGCAAAGATATTGATATTTATCAGTTTTCCGAACAAATGTGAGTGTGTATTAAAGTTGATTAAATCTTTGCTTTCCCGATAATGATTGTTAACTTTGTAGCCTTGATTGCTTAAAAATCATTATTCATATATTGAAAATTATGGAAGATTGTACAAAAAACACCCGTACCGAGAGCGATTTGATAGGTTCGATGGAGGTTCCTGCTGAAGCACTCTACGGTGTCCAGACCCTCAGAGGAATCGAGAATTTCCCTATCAGCTCGTTTCATTTGAATGATTATCCTTTGTTCATCAACGGACTTGCGATCACCAAGCTTGCAGCTGCTCAGGCTAATCATCAGCTCGGTCTTCTCACCGATGAACAGTTCAATGCCATTTCTCAGGCCTGCCGCGAAATCCTCGAAGGCAAACATCATGAATATTTTCCTGTCGATATGATCCAGGGTGGTGCCGGAACTACCACCAATATGAATGCGAATGAGGTGATTGCGAACCGCGCCCTTCAGATCATGGGTCTTCCCCTCGGAAAATACAAGCATTGCTCACCTAACGATCATGTGAACTGCTCTCAGTCCACAAACGATGCGTACCCAACAGCCATCCATATCGGACTTTATGCTACTCATCTTGAGTTCATGAAGCATTATGAGCTGATCATCAAGTCTTTCGAGGCTAAGGCTGAGGAATTCAAGAATATCCTCAAGATGGGTCGTACACAGCTCGAAGATGCCGTACCTATGACTCTCGGTCAGAGTTTCGGCGCTTTTGCATCCATTCTTCGCGATGAAATCAAGAATATCAATTTTGCTGCAGAAGAATTCCTGACAGTCAATATGGGTGCAACTGCAATCGGAACGGGAATCTGTTCAGAGCCAGGTTATTCTGAGAAGTGTATTGCGGCATTGCGTGAGATAACCGGATGGGATATGAAGCTTGCAGACAATCTTGTCGCTGCCACTTCAGATACATCCTGCATGGTTGGATATTCGTCTGCACTACGCCGTATAGCGACCAAGATGAACAAGATCTGCAATGATTTGCGTCTTCTTTCTTCCGGCCCTCGCTGCGGTTTCCACGAGTTTGATCTTCCGGCTCGTCAGCCAGGTTCTTCCATTATGCCTGGAAAAGTCAATCCTGTCATTCCGGAGGTGATGAATCAGATCTGCTACAAGGTTATCGGAAATGACCTTTGTGTGGCAATGTCTTCGGAAGCAGCCCAGATGGAACTCAATGCGATGGAGCCTGTGATGGCTCAGTGCTGTTTCGAGTCTGCTGCTATCATGATGAACGGATTTGACACCCTCAGGATTAATTGCGTGGACGGAATCATCGCAAATGTAGAGCAGTGTGACAAGTATATCCACTCAAGTTTCGGAGTGGTTACTGCACTTAATCCTGTCATTGGTTATAAATATTCTACCCGTATTGCCAAGGAAGCGATGGCTACCGGAAAGAGCATTTACGATCTTGTCCTTGAACACGACATTCTTTCAAAGGAAGATCTGGATACCATTCTTTCGCCAGAAAACATGATCAAGCCAGTGAAACTTGACATCAAGGTCAAGGAATAAGGCTCGAATCCAAAAAATATTCGTATCTTCACCATCCAAAATTTATTTCAGATGGTGAAGATTTTTTGTGTCAATACACAGACCAGCGCGATGTTTCCAGAGGGAACTACCCTTATGGATATGCTGCCGGCATTCGAATTTGAAAAGCCTTATCCGATTTTATGTGCTAAGGTGAACAATGTAAGTCAGGGATTGAAATACAGGGCTTTCAACAGCAGACAGGTTGAATTCCTTGATTATACATCATATTTGGGAAGAAGCGTATATTGCAATTCGTTGTGTTTCCTTCTATGCAAGGCTGCAAGGGATGTATTTCCTGATTGCCGTGTGATTCTCAGAAGGCCGATTTCCAAGGGATATTTCTGCTCGATCGACAAGGGTGACGGTACGGAAATGACAGCTGACGACCTGGCACGGATCAAGGAGCGTATGACGGCTCTTGTTGAGGCTGATGTTCCTTTCCGCAGACATGAAGTCCTTCTGGAAGAGGCAATAGATATCTTCAGAAAGCTTGGATATGATGATAAGGTCAAGCTTCTGGAGACTTCGGGTGATGTATATGTCAATTACTATACACTTGAAGATACTCCTGACTATTATTATGAGGCTCTTTTGCCTGGCACTGCACCTCTGAAAGTCTGGAGCTTGGAGATGTATCGCGGCGGAATGCTTCTGAGGGTTCCGAACAGGCATAATCCGGAAGAACTTGCGCCTTTCGTCGAGCAGCCAAAGACATTCGATGTGTTCGCAGAGAATCTGAAGTGGAACAGGATTATGGGACTGGAGAATGTCGGTGATGTGAATCTGGCATGCCAGAGAGGGGAGGCCAGTGACCTTATAAAGATAGCGGAGGCTCTTCAGGAAAAGAAGATAGTGCAGATCGCAGAAGAGATCGAACGCAGGGTGAACGATCCTGAAAACCCTGTGCGTCTCGTATTGATTACAGGTCCGAGCTCCAGTGGTAAATCCACTTTCTGCAAACGTCTGAGCATCCAGCTCAAGGCCTGCGGAATCCGTCCGATTTCATTCTCTACAGATGACTATTTCGTAAACCGTCTGGATACTCCGAGACTACCGAATGGAGAATTTGATTTCGATAATTTCGAGACTGTCGATCATCGTTATCTTCAGAGCGATGTTCTTAAACTTCTCGCGGGAGAAACTGTGGATGTCCCTGAATATAACTTTGTTACGGGTCTCAGGGAATTTAATGGAAAGAAATTGAAGCTTGAACCGGGATCTATCCTCATCATAGAAGGCATCCATGCTCTCAACCCACGATTGACCGATCAGGTGGATGATGCTTGCAAATACAGGATATTCATCAATACCATCACCAGCATTTCTCTGGATAATCATAACTGTATCCCGACAAGTGACAATCGTCTGCTCAGACGTATTGTGCGAGATTTCAATAAGGGAGCGTTTACAGCCCGCGAGTCGATAATGCATTGGCCTAATGTGCGACGCTCGGAAGTCCAGTGGATATATCCTTATCAGGAAAATGCCGATGTTCTGTTCAATTCTGCATATCTTGTGGAGTTTGCTGTGGTAAGAGCCCATGCAGAGAAGATTCTGATGACTGTGCCGAAGAATTGTCCCGAATACAGTGAGGTGCACCGCTTGAAGAAGTTCCTCAGCTATTTCACTCCGGTTTCTGACAAGGAAGTACCTTCAACTTCATTGCTCAGAAGTTTCATCGGAGGCAGCAGTCTATAAACAGGAATGGAATGAGAATTTTTCTGACTGTCATAGGGTTGGTGGCGTTAGGCCTCGGAATTCTTGGAATCTTTCTGCCGGTGTTGCCGACGACTCCTTTTCTTCTGCTTGCGGCCGCATTGTTCCTGAAGTCGAACGAAGGCCTGTATGAATGGCTTATGAATCATCCTAAGCTGGGCCCTTATATTCGTAATTTCATGGAACATAAGGCTATACCGCTCAGAGTGAAGGTCATTTCCGTTTCCCTTGTATGGATAACATTGACCTATTGTGCTGTATTTGTAGCCGGACATTGGGCATTACGGGCACTCTTTATCGTGATAGCTATAGCTGTTTCAGCGCATATATTGTCTTACAAGACTCTTAAATAATTACTCTCATAACGGTATTTTTCGGTTACCGTTATGAGAGTAATTCTATTCTATACCTTGCTGTATGCAACATTTGCTCTTACGAGAGTAAGTCGGAGCTACCACCGTGAGGTTTATTTTACGATGAAGTCAATGCTCTGAAGGTCTTTCTCAAGTGATGAGGTTCCATAAAGGATCTGATATCTGCCCGGACGAGTAGAGAGTTCGTCGATAGAAGGGTCGTAGTATTCGAAAGCCTCTCCGTCAAGAACCACCTCGGCCTTTGCTGTCTCTCCAGCCTTGAGATATACTTTCCGGAATCCTCTGAGGGATTTTATTGGAGCTTCGTCATAGTCGAGGGCCTTTACGTATACCTGAATGGTTTCAGTCCCTTCGCGGTCGCCGATATTGGTTACAGGTACTGTAAGCTTTACTGAACCATCAGTTTTCATTGATTTACTTGAAATCTTAGCTTTGCCCACTTCGAAATCAGTGTATGAAAGGCCGTATCCGAATGCGTACTGAGGTGTGCCGCGGAAATAACGGTATGTGCGGTTCTCCATGCTGTACTCAAGGAAGTCTGGAAGATCATCATTTGAAGCATAGAATGTCACAGGAAGCTTTCCTCCTGGGTTATAGTCTCCGAAGAGAACATCTGCGAGAGCTTCCGAACCACCCTGTCCCGGATACCATGCTTGAAGAAGGGCGTCATATTCACCTTCCAGACAGCCGAATGCAATGGCTGAACCCGAGCAGTTTACGAATACCACTGGCTTTCCGGTCTTGTGCATTGCACGCAGAAGTCTCTGCTGTACGCTTGGAAGTTCGATTGTAGCCTTGTCGCCACCTTCGCCTTCCATCTGTGCCGATATACCTCCGATGATGATGATTGCGTCGGCATCGGAGACTTCGGATGCAAGTGAGTCGAATTCGATAAGTCTTCTCTCACAGATCTCAGCGCGGAACATTGCGAAATTGCCGTTTCCTCTTCTGTATTCGATCTGCATGTCATATGTCTGACCTTCTACAACAGGGAACGACTTGTATTCCATCTGTCTTCTGAATCCGAAGCCGCGACGCATTCCACTTGTGGCTCCGTCGTCGATGATTTCGCCGTTCACTTTGAGAATATAGCCGTTGTCACTGGAGATGCTGTATTTCATTTCTCCTGTGTATGTAGCTTTATATTGTCCTGATACTCTTACTGATACGTTGTCTGTGCTGATCCCTTCTGCAAATCCCCATGCGCCGAATGTGGAGAAATTCAGAGCATTGTAGTAACCGGTCTTGTCCGGCTCCCCACTTAGTTCCTTATTGTTGAAGAATTCTACGAATGCTCCCTTTCCATCGTTGAATTCGTGAAGATGAGGGATAGTTTCATAGTCGTCGTCCAGCTCACAGGCCTTGCTGTAATAGATTTCTGTTCCCGGAACTGCTGCACGGATTCCTTCAAGAAGGGTGCGGGTATGTTCCTTGGTAGGAGTTCCTCCGTAGTTGCCGTTAAGAAGTGCTGCGTCATCGGCGTTAGGACCTACTACCGCGATCTTCTTAAGGTTCTTCGCAAGCGGCAGGATACCGTTGTTATGAAGCAGTACCATTGATTCACGTGCTGCTTCCACTGCAAGCCTGTGATTAGATTCGCTGCTGATCACATCCTCTCCCAAATCCGCCCAAGGGAGCATTTCGGCCGGGTCGAACATTCCCAGTTCGAAGCGTCCGTATAATGTCTTTCGCAGGTGTCCGTCCAGAACAGCTTCGTCGATCATGCCCTTGTCAAGTGCCTCTGTGAGGACCATGAAAACCTTTCCGCACTCGAGGTCTGTACCGTTCAATACAGCATCGACAGAGGCTGAAAGAGGGTCAGGGTGTGTCTCATGCTGGCCTTTATTGTAGAAATTATTGATGGCATCGCAGTCGGTTAGCACGATTCCGTCATAGTCCCATTTGCGACGGAGGATATCCACCAGGAGACGGTCGCTGGTACAGCAAGGAATGCCTTCGTATCGGTTATAAGCACACATCACTTCGCGTACATTGCCTTTCTTGACAAGAGCTTTGAAAGCCGGTAGATAAGTCTCCCAGAGATCACGCATTGAAACTGAAGCATCGTAAGTGTGACGCAGGGGCTCGGGACCGCTGTGTACGGCATAATGCTTTGCGCAGGCGTGGGTCTTGAAATATCGGTCGTCGTTGCCCTGCATTCCCAATACTGTCTGAACTCCGAGTACAGCGTTGAGGTAAGGGTCTTCTCCGCAAGTCTCCTGACCTCGGCCCCAACGAGGGTCTCTGAATATGTTTACATTAGGACACCAGAATGTAAGTTCGGGATTGCCGGGGTAGTATATCACTCCCATTGGTACGTCGAATACATTGTGGTCTGAGCGGTTCCAATTGGCGCGTGCCTCGTCAGAAACTGTCGAAAATACGTCATAGACCATTTCAGCGTTGAATGCCGCAGCCATTCCGATTGGTTGCGGATACACTGTATAGCCATCCTGACGTACTCCGTGGCAGGCTTCGCTCCACCAGTTGTATGACGGAATTCCGAGTCTGTCCACTGAAACGGACTTGTTCATCATAAGGCCAACCTTTTCTTCCGGTGTGAGAAGTGATATCAGGTTTTCTGTACGCTCGGCGTAGGAGAGGGAAGTGTCAAGGTATGGGTATTCGTCGTTTGCCACAGGTGAAGGTTCTCTGACATCAGCCTCAATTGAAAGGGAGGCCAAGGTGTTTCCATCTCTGTCGGTAAGTTCCACTCTTCTGTGGCTCTTGCCTCTGTCCTTTCTAGGAGAGTAGGTTATCATTACTGTTCCCCTTTCACCTGGCTCTACAGCATCTTTGTCATAGAATGCACTTATGCATTCGCAGCTTGGGATGTCGCCGAAGATAGCCACAGCATCCTTGGATTTGTTGGTGAAGGTGAATGTGTGGCAGACAGTGCCTTGTGTAGGATTGATGCTGCCGAAGCTCCACTGATAGTATTCGAATGAGAGTGGGCTTTTCCACCCTGCCGCGCTGACTGAAGTCATGAAATACAGGACCGCAATCAATAGAGATGTGATGCGTTTCATTATGTAGTCGATAAAGTTGTTTCAAATTTAACAGTTTCTGAGTGAAAATTGTTATCCATACTATAATAATCCGGTCTAAGTTTTTTAAATTTGCGTAAATGTTAAGTCGATATGAAAAAGATTCTGACAATTCTGCTTGCCATTACCTTTTCGGTAAATGTTTTTGCAATCGATCATCCGGGTATTACCAAGTCTGGTCTCCATTCCGATGGCTTTCCTCTTATCGTAAACGGGAACCCGGTTCCGATAATCGTTTCTTTCTCGGATGACAAGGCGGTCATGCATGCCGTCGGGAATCTTCAGAATGATTTCCTTATGGTTTCCGGTGTAAAGCCTCAGCTGTGCGAGTCTGTTACCTCTGACCGCGCTATAATAGTTGGATCGTTGGAGTCGGCACTCATTCAAAGCCTTGTTTCTAAAGGAGTGCTGGATGTGACTTCTTTGCAAGGATGTAATGAGAAGTATCTTATGACTTTTGTGAGCAATCCTATGGACGGGGTTTCCGAGGCTATGGTGATTGCCGGAAGTGACCGCAGAGGAACCGTTTACGGCATATATGAACTTTCCGAGCAGATAGGAGTCTCTCCTTGGTACGACTGGGCTGATGTACCGGTGGCACGTCATAAGGATATGACGATTGCCCGCGGAACATATACAGCAGGTGAACCGGCAGTTCGCTACAGAGGTATATTCCTCAATGACGAGGCTCCATGTCTGACCGGTTGGGTAAAGCATACATATGGAACTGATTATGGCGATCATCGTTTCTATGAGCGTGTTTTCGAACTTCTTCTCCGTCTGAGAGCAAATTTCATCTGGCCGGCAATGTGGGGCTGGGCATTCTATGAAGATGATCCTCTCAACAGCAGTACTGCTGATGAAATGGGAATCATCGTCGGTACTTCACATCATGAACCGATGGCCAGAAACCATCAGGAATGGGCGCGCAGAAGGAGTGAATATGGCGTTTGGGATTATGCATCCAATCAGAAGGTAATAGATAAGTTTTTCCGCGAAGGAATAGAAAGAGCAGCTGATACTGAAGATCTTATCACTATAGGAATGCGTGGAGATGGAGATACAGCAATGGGTGGAAAGGAGGGTGAGGATGACAAGTTTGTTCCTGACTACGACTATATGATCCGTATGATGCAGAAAATCTTCGACAATCAGCGCAAGATCATAAAGAAGGCCACGGGTCGTCCTGCTTCGGAGCGTCCTCAGGTATGGGCGCTTTACAAGGAGGTCCAGACTCTCTATGAGAAAGGACTTCGTGTCCCGGATGACGTTACAATCCTTCTTTCTGACGACAACTGGGGTGATGTCCGCCGTCTTCCTAATGCAGCAGAGAGGGAGAGATCCGGTGGATGGGGAATGTATTACCATGTGGACTATGTCGGTGCTCCACGTAATTCCAAGTGGCTAAATATCACCCCGGTACAGAATATATGGGAACAGATGCAGCTTACATATTCATATGGAGTCGAGCGTCTTTGGGTGCTTAATGTCGGAGACCTCAAGCCGATGGAATATCCTATCACTCTTTTCCTTGATATGGCCTGGAATCCGGAGCGTTTCACAATTTCCAATCTGAAGAATCATACTCTGGAATTCTGTCGTCAGCAGTTCGGCTGTGAATATGCAGCAGAGGCGGCGAGGATTCTGAATCTCTACAGCAAATATAATGGTCGCATAACTCCGGAAATGCTTGATCGTCATACATATAATCTCCATACCGGAGAGTGGAAGCAGGTTTCGGACGAATATCTGAAGCTGGAGGCAGAGGCTTTGAGACAGTATCTCACCCTTCCAGACAATGTCAAGGATGCATATTTCCAGCTCATTCTTTTCCCTGTACAGGCCATGGCCAATCTCTACGAAATGTACTATGCACAGGCGATGAACCATTATCTCTATGCCTGCGGTGATCCGGCCGCCAATCAGTGGGCAGACAAGGTGGAATCATGTTTTGCCCGTGACAAGTTCCTTACTGACCAATATAATAATGTAATGGCAGGGGGAAAGTGGAAGAATATGATGATTCAGAAGCACATAGGCTATACAATATGGAACGATACCTTCCCTGAAGATACCCTCCCGGAGATTTATCGTATCGATTCAGACTGTTTTGCAGATGGTTTTGTCTTCTCGCCGAGCCATGGCTATGTTTCAATCGAGGCACCTCATGTCTTTTCTAAATCGGATTCTGGGGACGGGCACTGGACTCTGATTCCTGATATGGGCAGGACATTGGGAGGCGTTGCTCTGATGCCTTATACTGTGCCTGTGGATGGTGCGGCACTGACCTACAAGATGGCTCTTCCTTCGGATGTGAAGGATGTAAGGGTATATGTGGCGACCAAATCGACTCTGGCGTTTCACGATGAGAACGGACACAGCTATCGTGTCGGATTCAAGGGTGCTGAAACTGTAGAACGCTGTTTCAATGATGATCTGAATGAAAAGCCGGAGAATATCTATTCAATCTATTATCCTACTGTAGCCAGAAGAGTCGCAATAGAGAAAATAGATCTGAAACTGCCAGAAAATGAGACTGGTGTGTATGAGCTGGTTGTGGAACCTCTTGATCCGGGCATCGTTTTCGAGAAGTTCGTAATCGATTTTGGCGGTTATCAGGAATCCTATCTTATGGGAACGGAATCTCCTTGCAGTCGATAATAAAATTGACCGCTGAGCAGGTAAGTCTGGCGTGGCTTCGTCGGAACAAGTTCCGACTTCGTCCCTCCCACCGCTGCGCGGCGGGCCTCTCCCTCTAACGCGGCCGAGGGTGGCCACGCCCGCCAAACTTACCTACTCGCTCTTCAATTTTATTATCTGTTACAATGACAATCTCACTTCGTAAATCATAGGAGTGGATTGCTCATTTATTCCTTTGATTGTCACTGTCATAAGATCGGTATTCTGAAGTTCTGACGGAACCGGAACCAGATGCATCTCATCATTGCCCGGCGTCATTGTCTTGAAACTTCCGGCCTCCACTCCGTTCACCAGAACCATTGCTTCATTGCCCTCTGAACCTCTGCATGTGATTCTGATATGCTGGATTATATTGCCATTAGGATTCATCGTATAGCTGAACCATCCGTTCGGGCCTGTCTTTCTCCAGTGACGTCCGTCGTGGTCGCCATTGACAGAATGTGCTACAGCTGCGAAATGGTCGCTTTCCGGCTGTTGCTCTCCGCATATCACTTTGTCTGCAGTAACCATTTCCAGGGCGATTCTGGCCTTCTCATCCATCTCCTGCTTCGCGAGTCTTGCCTTCCATTCATTCTCGGAAACAAGCGCCCAATATACCATGTAGCGGCATTCGTGCAGTGACGAGAACGGAACCAGGGTCAGTTCCTTGTATTTCAGCGGAGCAAGTCCTGTCATCTTGAATGTGAGCGGCTTGCCTTCAGTTTTGCTTATACGCGAAAGCATATCCTCCTTCTCTCCTACAATCAGAGGCATTTCATTCAGCGGCAGTTTCTTTCCGGCTGCGATATGTCCGCCTCTGCTGTCGTCTGCATACATACCCAGCTGATCCTCCTTGCCAAGAGAGGCGGCGAGTACTATCGGACCGTACATAAACGAGTAGTTTTCAGACATATCCGGGAGCTGGACCGCTCTGAGAGACATCGGCAGATTTACGGTCAATTGGTCTCCTTCCGACCATTTCCTGTCTATCTTCAAGAGATTGTTCGCGATCATGCATTCGACTGGCACGCCATTGACCTTCGGATTCATATTATCAGCTTCGGTCCATTCCGGAATACGTATGCTGACGGTGAATTCTCTATTTTTCTTAGGGTTAATGATGAGTGTCGTTCCTTCCTCTGCAGGGAAGTTGTTCTTCTGCTCGATGACGGTCTTGCCCCATTGCAGGACAGACGGGATGAACAGATTTACAATCAGCTCTTTGTCACCTTTGTGAGAATAGATCATCTCACCGTAGCGGGCGTGATTCTCGATACCTGAGCCCACGCAGCACCAGAAACTTGTCTGAGGCTGTGAATAGACCCTATAGTGGCCTGAGCGCATAGGAGTGAAATAGACGAATCCGCCCTGGACGGGATTTATGGTCGAAAGGATATGATTGTAAAGAGCCCTTTCGTAATAGTCCATATACTTCGAGTCAGCGCTTGTGGTATAGAGCATCTTGCTTAGTCTCAGCATGTTGTATGTATTGCATGTCTCCGGGCCTTGTTCGCTGGTGAGCATGGATGAGAAATCTTCTGCCGGATGGAAATGCTCGTAGACGCTGTTTCCTCCGATGCTGATGCTTCTCTTTTCTACCACGGTTTCCCAAAAGAATTTCGCTGCTTCATTCCAGTCTTCCAGACCTTCAATATCTGCAATCCTCTTATATCCGATTACTTTAGGAATCTGAGTGTTGGCGTGCATTCCGGTGAGTCTGTCCTCTTTTTCCAGGAGGAAACCGAGCAGATATTTGTGTGAAAATCTCTTTGCCAGATCAAGATATCTCGGGTCGCCACTGAGTGCAGCCGCATCTGCAAATACTTCATTCAGACCACCTTGTTCGCTTCTGAGCATGTCCTGGAGCTGCTCGTCGCTAAGTCCGTCTGTGAGCTGGTGCATCCACTCGGTCAGATCAAGGAACATCTTCAAGGCGTCCTTGTTGCCGGTAATAAGATAGGCGTCACGAAGTCCTGCATATATCTTATGTATATTATATAGAGGTACCCATCTATCATTAAGACCGAATGAAGCAGCCCTGATATTGCCCTCGGATATCTCATTCCATATCTGCCTTCCGTTCGGCACCCCGCTGAGGTAACCATCGGAGTCCGCGCATCGTTTCAGTTCCGAGATATAGTAATCCAGCCTGTCCTTGATTTCATTATTCCCAGTCGATGCGTACATGTATGAAAGAGCGGAAAGATAGTGACCACCTACATGACCGTCCAGCCCGGTATTTTCCCAATTGGTGTAATTCTCTGCCTTTGGCTCCAATCCCGCTTCCTTCATATAAGGAGCAAGCAGCCTGTCTGGATCCAGAGACAGGAGGTATCTTATGTCCATATCCTGAGCTTTCTTGAAAGCGCTTTCAGTAAGTCTGACATCTTTGATTTCGAAATGTTCCAGCTGTGAAGGAATCTGAGCCTTGGTCTGGATAACAGTAAATGATGCAGTTATCCAGGTGATAATGGTTAGAAATTTTATTTTTCTCATATCAGTCGTGTTATCTTTTCCAGCCAGAGACGGTCGGTCTGGTCAAATGTATCAAGTGAGTCGCTGTCAATATCCAGAACTGCTGTGACTTCCTGGCTTGTCCTGTCTAAAACCGGCACGACAATCTCGCTTCTTGAGGCGCTGCTGCATGCAATGTGTCCTGGAAATTTATCTACGTCCGGGACTATGACGGTTTCCTTGAGTTTCCATGCGGTTCCGCATACTCCTTTGCCAAATCCAATCCTGCTGCAAGCTAAAGGACCTTGGAAGGGGCCCAATATCAACTGCTTGTCCTTGACGCGATAGAAACCGGTCCACCAGAAGCCGAATGTGCTGTGGATCATCGAAGCGATATTGGCCATATTGGCGATGATGTCGCTTTCGTCCTCAGTCAGTGCCGCGACCTGCGAATAAAGCAGTGCGTATTTTTCTTCCTTGCCTCCTTCGGATATGATAAGCCTCTCTGCCATAGCTTATATCAGTGAATATAGTACAAAAGTCCAATGGGCGACAATTGCCGCCACAATGCCTCCGATGGTATGGGAAATTATGGCCTTGGAAGTAAGGTTGCGGTAGCCGAGGCTGTCCAGCATTGCAGTGTGGGTGCTGAGGTAGCCGCTCCAGCACATTCCTATTGCGGTGAATACTGCAATGGCATTACCGTCTATCCAACCCTGTGATATGAAGTTAGGAATAAGTCCGAGGGCTGCTCCCACTGCTCCAAGAGCTGTGATAGGGAAGGCTATCAGGTGAGGATCTTCAAATCCGAACAGCCATTTGAATACGAAATCGATCTTTTCGCCTATCCAGGGAAGAAGCTCAACACCTTCATATGCCGCTCCCGTATATGCTCCGGTAGCGGATGGGCCGAATGTCAGAAGCATTACCAGTGTGGAGATTATCAGTACACCGGGTATTATGGCAAGTCCGACATCCACTCCTGTTCTGCCACCGTCCAGGAGTGAGTCAAGAATTCGCTGAAACATAGGCTTTTCATCGGTTTTCGCTTCAGAAAGCCCCTGTGTATCAGATGAACTGGCATCTTCGTCCTCATATTGCGGATAGGCCTTGATTACGAATTGCTGCATCATGCGTGTGGAAACAATGCATCCGCATATGGCTCCGAAAAGTCCTATGAACGGTTCCGCATAGTAGCCTTGTCCTACCATGAATACGATTACAAGAAGTCCCATTCCGAAGGCCGTTCCGAAATTGGTAAGGGATATGAACTGGTATTTCTTGAAATAGCTGCTGAAACGCTTGTCCTGGGTGAGGGAGATGATAGCCGGATTGTCTGACAGGAATGTCAGCACAGCTCCGAGGGATGCCACGCCGGGAAGATTGAACAGCGGCTTCATAAGAGGCCTGAGAAGTTTTTCCAGGAGATCTACTACACCGAATTCCATGAAGATCCGACCGATGGCGCCTGTAATCACGCAGATGGCCATAAGGTAGAATACGGTGTTCAGCAGGAGGTCGTGAGCAGTATTCATTACGGTGTTCAGCATATTCGGCGTGCCCATAATGGAGCCGAGATAGGCGAAGAGTCCGAATACGATCACCAGACATACGATTCCCGAAGGAATCAGCTTCCAAAGCTTGCGGAATGAGAATTTCATTATGGTCTGCGTTTGAGGTTCAGCATATTCATTTTCCAAGTGACACCTGCATCTATGATTGTCTGCTTGTCCTGAAGTACTGTCATTCCGGATGTTTTTCCATAAGTGTAGCAGCAGTTAAGATGCAGCCTGAGGGCCTTGGAATCCTTGATAGGATAATATTCAAGTCCGCCTCCCAGTCGTGTGATATCTGTTCCGGGAGCAACGCACCAGTCACCGGTATTCTCAGAAACATTTCTGTCGTGAGTCACTTTTGCAAAGATATCCAGACTGTTTATTGGAGACCATTTCAGTTCGCACATGATTGAGAAGTCTTTTCCAAAGAGTTCTTTCACACTTACTGCTCTGTTCATGAAATCGAGGTCGAGTCGGAAGTCGCCGAAATTGAATCTGTTGCCCAAAACAATATAATTTATGAATTCTCCCGGAAGATATTCGATGAAATTCAATGAGTAGAGCGAGCTGAAGAACCCGTGCGAGCCGATCCACATCATATTATATGCGAACATTTCATCATTTTCCGTATTCAGAGCATTGCGGCGGAATGGGCTTTCGCAAAACTGGAACATGATTTTGTCATTTCTGGAAGCAGTGTCCCAGGCAAGACTCGCTCCATACTGATAGCAAGCGATATTGTTCCAGTATTCAGAACAGAAATAAAGGTCAATCGGGGCTCCGTCATATTCGAATCCGCCTATGCCGACAACCTGCTTGCCACCGGAGAAAGTCCAGTTGTTTAATTGGTAATTGACTGTTATCCAATCAGTAGCATCGAAGAATGTCGCCTCTTTATTCGGCTTGTTCAGTCTCTGACGATAAGAATAGGAAACATTATCTGTGAGCTTTCCGTCCATGCGGATATTCAGGTATTTGCCTTTGAATCCGCTCGCTTCATTGATTTTAGCTCCAGCCTGATATTCCTGCATATAATCGACTCTGGCTTCGACATCAAGCTTGAGAAGACTTGCTTCCTGGGCGACTGCAAAAAATGAAATCAATGCAGCCGAAAATGTAGTGAACAGGTGTTTCATAAATATGTGTTAGCTCTCGCAAATATATGTATAAAATATGTCTTTCATATAGTTAAATCATTTATATTTGTAGAAATTGGACTTATATGAAGAAAACGTTCATTATTCTTGCTTTGATTCTTCCGGCATGCCTGTGCTATGCTCAGAATCCGATTATAACTACTGCCTACACTCCTGATCCGGCTCCATTTGCCCATGGAGACAAGTTGTACATGTTTACCGGTCATGATGAGGATGACGCTACTTATTTCAAGATGAAGGACTGGATGCTCTATTCTACTGAGGATATGGTGAACTGGACCTATCTGGGCACTCCTGTCTCGACAGCAACATTCGATTGGGCTTTCCAAGGTGACCGGGCCTGGGCATCGCAGGCGGTGGAAAGGAACGGAAAATGGTATTGGTATGTATGTCTTACGGAAGCGGCGACCAATGCCGATGCACTTGCAGTAGCGGTTGCCGATCATCCTCAGGGTCCGTATAAGGATGCTATTGGTGGTCCGCTTGCTACCGGGTGGTCATTCATTGATCCGACGGTGTTCATTGACAAGGATAACAGTGCATATCTTTTCTGGGGCAACAAGGGCTGCTGGTATGGAAAGCTAGGAAATGATATGGTCTCTTTTGAGAACGGTTATAAGGAAGTTCCGGGTTTCCATGATCCGGCGTGCTTCGGCCCCGAATCAATGAAGATGAACTGGGCCAAGGGACGCGAGGAAATGATGGTGGGATATGAAGAAGGACCTTGGGTGTCGAGAAGAGGCGATATTTATTATATGACTTACCCGGCGGGAGGTGTTCCCGAACATATGGCCTATTCGACAGCTCCTTCAATTGACGGCCCGTGGACATACAGAGGCCGTATAATGGATGAGGCGGAAAATGCCTTTACTATCCACGGCGGTGAGGTGGAGTTCAAGGGAAGGAACTATATGTTCTATCACAACGGAGCCCTTCCCAATGGTGGCGGTTTCCATCGTTCTGCCTGTGTCGAGGAATTTACTTATAACGAGGATGGCACCATCCCGTTTATCCCTTTCACAAAACATGGACCCCGCCCTGTCGGTGCAGTCAATCCGTACAATAGGGTAGAGGCGGAGACCATGGCCTGGTCTTGGGGTGTAAAGACTGACAGACTTGCGGGCTTCAAGCATTATGTCACACAGATCCATAATGGTGACTGGATAAAGATACGCGAGGTCGATTTCGGACAGGACAGTCCTGGTGAGATTGAACTTGAAATCTTGAATTTTCGCACTCCCGGGGTTGTGGAATTTTATGTTGATGCATTGGGAGGAAATCCTTTTGCCTCCTTCGATATCCGGGATTCCGGAGCTATGGAAACATCCATTGCACGCCCGGTGACAGGCCTGCATGATGTATATGTCCTTTTCCGCGGTGGTGATGATCAGCTTTTCGATTTCGACTGGTGGCAGGTGAAATAAGCCTGACTTTGTCAAATTCGTTCCAATTCGTTTAAAATTTCGTCCACACTGTCTTGCAGCAGTCCATCCAGTATCGGACTTATCCGAACAAGCATTAACTTTATAGTGTAATAAAGTTCAAAAAACAATAACACTAAAATTTTATACAATGAAGAAAATCTCAATCTTCCTGCTCGGACTTATGTGCGCTGCAGGACTAGCCCATGCTCAAGGTCCATGGGGCAGACCTCCGGTAGAGGATCCTACAGGCTACAAGGACACTTACAAGGATTATTTCACAGTAGGAGTGGCTGTCAATATGAGAAATGTATCTGATCCGGATCAGATTGCTCTCATTAAGAAGAATTTCAACAGCATCACAGCAGAGAATGATATGAAGCCTGTGTCTCTCCAGCCACGCGAAGGGGAGTGGAACTGGGAGAATGCCGACAAGATCGCAAATTTCTGTCGCGAGAACAATATTCCTCTCCGTGGTCACTGTCTTTGCTGGCACAGCCAGTTCGCAGACTGGATGTTTGTGGATGAAAAAGGCAATGATGTACCTAAGGAAGTATTCTATGAAAGACTCCGCACGCATATCCACGCAGTAGTAAACCGTTATAAAGATGTCGTTTATGCATGGGATGTAGTCAACGAGGCAATGGCTGATGGTGACGGTCGTATGAATCCTTGGACTAGAGAGGTTCCAAGTCCTTATCGCCAGTCAAGACATTTCAAGCTCTGTGGTGACGAGTTCATTGCAAAGGCATTTGAGTTTGCACGCGAAGCTGATCCGGATGCTCTTCTTTTCTACAACGACTACAATGCAGCAGATCCGGCAAAGCGTGACCGCATATACAATATGGTAAAGAAAATGAAGGATGCCGGTGTTCCTATCGACGGTATCGGTATGCAGGGCCACTACAATATCTACGGTCCTACAATGGCTGATGTGGAGGCTGCGATCCAGAAGTATTCGACAATTGTGGATCAGATCCATTTCACTGAGCTGGATATCCGTATCAATGAGGAGATGGGTGGACAGCTTCGTTTCAGCCGTGGTGAGGCTAAACCGGTTCCTGAACATATCAAGGTGCTTCACGAAGCTCAGTATGCTGATCTTTTCAAGATCTTCCGCAAGTACAAGGATGTGATCACCAATGTTACATTCTGGAATCTCAGCGACAGAGACTCTTGGCTGGGACAGAACAATTACCCGCTTCCTTTCGACAAGGATTACAAGCCGAAGAGAGTTTACAGAATCATCAAGAATTTTAACCCTGCTCTTGACAATGCCGAGGTAAAGGAGGATTTCGTTCCTTCAGTGATGAACCAGCCTGGTCAGGAATATCCAATGGTCAATTCACAGGGATATGCCCGTTTCCGCGTCGTAGCTCCTGATGCAAAGTCAGTTATTGTAAGCCTCGGTCTGGGCGGCCAGGGTGGCACAGTTCTCCGTAAAAACGAAGAAGGCGTATGGGTAGGACAGACAGAGGGCCCTATGGATGAGGGATTCCACTATTATCACCTTACTGTCGATGGCGGAGTGGTGAACGACCCTGGTGCAAAGAACTATTATGGTTCTGTAAGATGGGAGAGCGGTATCGAGATTCCTGCTCACGATCAGGATTTCTATGCAGTGAAGGATGTCCCTCACGGACAGGTTACTCAGGTTCTTTTCCCTTCAAAGGAAACAGGAAAGACTCACAGAGCTTTTGTATATCTGCCTCCGCAGTATGACGGAAAGAAGAAATTCCCAGTCCTCTATCTTCAGCATGGCTGGGGTGAGGATGAGACAGCATGGAGCAATCAGGGTCACGCAAACCTCATTATGGACAATCTTATCGCAGAAGGCAAGTGCGAACCGTTCATCATCGTGATGACTTACGGTATGACCAACGAGGTGAAGTTCGGAGGTCTTGCAAGCTTCGATTTCACTCAGTTCGAGAGAGTTCTCGTAGATGAGCTCGTTCCTTATATTGATTCTCATTTCAAGACAATCGCAAAGAAGGACGGCCGTGCAATGGCTGGTCTTTCAATGGGTGGAATGGAGACAAAGAACATTACTCTTGCACGTCCTGAAGTCTTCTCTTATTATGGACTTCTCAGTGGCGGAACATATGCTCCAGAGGATATCGAAAGTAAGGATCAGGTGAAGGTAATCTTTATGAGCTGTGGCAGCAAGGAATTCCCTGACGGAATTCTCAAAGCGACAGAGGATCTCAAGGCTGCAGGGTTCAACGCGGTTGGTTATGTGTCTGAGGGCACAGCGCACGAGTTCCTTACATGGAGAAGGTCACTTCGTGAGATGGCACCGCTTCTTTTCAGAAAATAGTCATCTGTCAGAATGATAAAAGAGGGACGACCAAATTGTTTGGTTGTCCCTTTTCTTACTTCTGATAGGCCTCGCGCGGATCTCCACTCTCAAGATAAATTGTACCGCAATGTGTGAAACCATAGCGGTTCAGGATATGATGCATTATGACATTGTCCTTATGAGTGTCGATTCTGATGCATTCAGTCTGGGTGAATGCCCAGTCGAAGAGGGTTTCAGCGGCTTTGTGACCGGGCTCGATGGCTGCTATGCGGTGGATGACGTGATATGGAACGTCATTGAGCCATTTCCCTTCAATATTGGCGTAAGTCGGATCGGGCCCGGGAATGAATGCCATAGTGGCAATGATGCGGTCCTCTTTGCATAGTACGATGCAATTATCTGCATCAATATCACTTCTGACAATGTTTTCCGACGGATAGTTGTCGTTCCATTGATGCATGTTGCCGCTTGAGCGCATGATTCCCTTTGCCTTTTGGAATATCTCCATCAGAAAAGGAAGGTCTTTGTATGTGGCTTTTCTTATCATTGGTTCAGCTTCATGTCGCCGGGCTTTATCCAGCCAAGTCGGGTCATTATTGTGTTGATTGCCAGGCTGATGATTCCCGGTGCGATGAAATATAGACATATAATCTTTACTATCAGCATGCCGGTGGAATGAGTCGTCTGGGACATTGCAGCATATGTGGCTAGAGGACCGACGAGTCCCGATGTACCCATTCCAGCGCCCAGGGAATTATTGGTCATTTCCAGCCAGACGGTGGAGACGGGACCGAGAATAGCAGAGGTCAGAGTCGGAGCCAGCCAAATGACCGGCTTGCGCATGATGTTTCCGATCTGAAGCATTGATGTGCCGATTCCTTGTGAAAGCAGCCCTCCGATACCATTGTCTTTATAACTGATCACTGCAAATCCTATCATCTGTGCACAGCATCCTGCAGTTGCCGCCCCTGCAGCGAGTCCGTCGATTCCAAGCATTACGCAGATGGCTACCGAACTGATCGGCAGAGTAAGAGCGCAGCCGACCAATACAGAAACGGTTATTCCCATCAGGAAGGGACTGAGCTGAGTGGCATTGTTGATCACTGATCCAAGGTACTGCATGAAGTCATTTATAGGGGAACAGCAATATCTGGCAAAAAGTCCACCGCAGATTATTGTAACCATCGGGGTCAAAATGATGTCTACGGGAGTTTTCTTTGAAATCAGCATTCCTATTTCGGATCCTATTATGACGCTCAGATATGCTCCTACGGGGCCTCCGAACTGGTAACCCAGCGCTCCTGTGATTGCAGAAGAAATCGTAACCAGAGGTGCACATGACAATCCTGAAGCCATGGCCAGACCAATGCATGCTCCTGTCAATGGTGAAGTGCTTGATAATGCTTCAGCTATGAAATCCAGAAAACCCAGTCCCGGAATCCTGGCGATCTGGCTTATTATCAGTCCTAGAATGAGGGAACAGAACAAGCCCATTGCCATATGGCTCATCGCATCGACAATGTATTTCCTGAATATTTTTTTCATTTATCCATCGGATATACGATTCCCCATTCTTTTCTAAGGGAATCCATTTGTTTCATAATGTCAATTGTTTCTCTGTGAGGCATCATCGGTGATTCCGTCAGACCCGCTTCAATGCATCGCTTGCATTCAATCACCTGATACTCATAGCCGTTTATCATTTCTTCCGGTCTGGTGATTCTTTCCACCAACTCGTAATTCCTCCATACCTCTATGCACTCGGGACAATTGATGTTGTCTATGCGGATATATCCTTCAGTACCGCTGATTATACCCTGACGGTCATTCAAGCAAAGAGCACCTGACTGAAGATTTGCCATTTTCCCATCTGCGTAACTGAGGGAGATGCATTCGTGCATGTCCATTCCGGTCGGGCCGAGGTGACAGTTGCTGACAGTTCTAGTGATGTCTGTGCCGAAATACATTCTGGCGAAGTTCAATGCATAGACTCCCAGATCCAGCAGAGCACCTCCGCATAGGTCTGCTCTTACGATCCTTTCCTTATGCTCCATCATGTAGCAAAGTGTGGCTGTTAAGATGCGGGGTTCGCCGATGATTCCGCTCTCCATTATCTCTTTTACCTTATGAGATAAGGGCATGTATCTGGTCCAGATCGCCTCGGTAATGAATAGCCCCTTGCTTCTGGCGGTGTTGATTAGCTCTTCTGCCTGACTGGCATTTGCGGTGAATGCCTTTTCCACCAATACTGGTTTCCCGTGTTCGAGTGCCATCATCGCATGTTCGAAGTGGTGTGAATGCGGAGTGGCGATATATACTAAGTCAATATCGGGGTCCACAACCATTTCTTCATAACTTCCGTAAGCTTTAGGAATATTGTGCATTAGAGCGAATTCCTTTGCCTTTTCGATTGATCTTGAGGCGATCGCGTGAGTCTCGATATCGTGTAGGGGAGCAAGGGCCTGGACCATCTTTTCGGCTATCCATCCAGCACCTATTATACCTGTTCTGAACATTTTACTGTGATTCTGAATTTTAACAACTGTTATTATGCGGAACTTGGCTTCATTGTCATTATGAGGAGCTAAGCCACATAAAAATCTTTATAGCCAATACGGCTGAGGAAAGTGCATGCCATAAACCTTCAGACCTTCTCTCTCAGCTGTCTCCATTAAAGCTTTACGTGTCTGGACAGCTTTCTCCTTATCCATATCGAAACGTGCGCAATACTGCGGATAGTCGACTTGAAGAGCAGTTCCATGCATGATATCACCGGCAATCAGATTCTCTCCCACCTGATAAGCAGTATGTCCCGGAGTATGTCCGTATGCCTCGACTGCCTTTATGCCGCAAGGCAGAGTTTCGTCAGGTATGAATGTGTGTAGCCTGTCTTTATAAAGTTCGATTGTCTTTCTGAGAGATATTGTCTGTTCTTCCGGCATTGACATCCATGCATCCAGTTCGACGATGTTGATATGCAATTGCGCATTAGGAAAGGCGGCCTTCTGACCTGACGTCAGACCTCCGATGTGGTCACCATGCAGATGAGTGATGAATATGTGGTCTATATCTTCCGGTTTCACTTGCAGCGAACTTAGTGTCGGAAGAAGCTGTGAATCCGCAGCTCCGTTTGCTGCATCGAAGAGGATTTCCTTATTCTCGGTCTTTACGAGAAATGCACATACGGAAGCCGGAATGCCTTCTTCCAGACCGAGTTCTGAAATCAGGCTGTCAGGTGCTTCAGCGAAAAGTGCTCTAGGCATCAATCGTGGTTTTACATTGTCCTGAATCGGGTGGATTTCTATTTCAGAGACTGTGTTTCGGCACGCGTTGTTGAAAGTCAATGCGGCAGCAAGCATCAAGATGGCTTTATTTTTCATAGTCATGCTAGTTGTTGTAATTGTCTTTAAATCAAGGTTCTATCTTGAATTACCTACGGGGCAAATGGAGTAGGTAGTTCAGCGTATTGTCTTAAGTGTCATCGCTTTAGGAAATCCTTCCTCTGCTCGGGGCTGAATCTCTCTATAGCATATCTCAGCATAGTGCGAGGCATAACGTTTTTATGTTCTTCCAGGAATCTGCATAGCAGCCCATTGTCTCTCTTTCCGACTTCCCGCAGCATCCACCCAACTGCCTTCTGCATGAGGTCGTACCTTGTTGTCAATAATTTCCCGGCCAATTTCATCGTATCTTCAAACTGTCCTTTCCTGATAAGGGCCAATGTCGATACGATTGCGATCCTCTGCTCCCATAAGACAGGAGAGTCAGCCAATTCATAGAGTATCTTGCGTTCTTCTATATTTGCCAGATAATCTCCAAGAATATAAGGAGCGGAAAGATCCACCAGATCCCAATTGTTCACCCATTTTGTATGGTTCAGATAAAATCTGACGATTCTCTCCGGATCCTTCCGGTATTTTTCGATCAATATCAGTAAGGCGCACATCCGGCTTTCGTGCCACTCGCTTTCCAGAAGCATCTCCACAATATCCATCTGCAATCCGGCTGCAGTCTTGGCTACCTTGCGGATATCAGGGACAGACACCCCCATAAAACGGTCGCCCTCACCATATTGACCTTTTCCAGTCTTGAAGAAGCGAGGCAGGACTACCTTCTTTTCCGCATCAGAATATACTCTCAGTTCTTTAAGCACTTCAGTATATTGTCTGGCTGCTTTTATAGTCAGTGGTGATAGATGACAATATCCTCCCGGATTCTTTATAAGGTAATCCTGATGATAGTCTTCTGCTGGATAAAAGCATGCAAGCGGCTTTTTCTCGACAGCCAATGGACCAGGACTGATGGCTTGTATGTCTTTGAAGACCAGTTCGATATCTTTCTTGTCATCAGCGTCTGTCCAATAGATTCCTGTTCTATATCTTGTTCCGATGTCGTTTCCCTGGCGGTTTATCAGAAGAGGATCGATTGACCGGAAGAACAGTCTGCAGAGAGTCTGAAGGGAAATGACCTCAGAGTCATATGTCACCTTCACGCATTCCGCATAACCGGTCTTGTCTGTATATACATCTTCGTAGCTCGGATCAGGAACATTGCCGTTCGCGTATCCCGGCACAGTCTCGATGACTCCATCAAACTGTCTCAAGTAATGTTCGGTCCCCCAGAAACATCCTCCTGCAAAGTAAATTGTCTTTATCATATCTTGACAAAGTTATCAATTATTGTCCGAATATCAATGCCAGGATATAAGTTTACACCTGTCATGTAGGGCCTAGTCGCGACATGACAGGTGTAGATATTTATATTGTTCCCTAAATCTATTTCTGTTCCCAATGGAATGGAGCGAATTCTGCGTTCGGGTCACGCCATGATGGTTTTCTCATTGCATAGATTATGAACGGAATCACTACCATCACGATACACCCGATGATGAGTACCGAGTACCATACAGCATTGCTTCCTGTGGCAATCTGTCCCGGTGGAATGAAACTGAGGATGAATGCAAGCAGTGAGCCTGCAAATCCGACTGCACCCAGAATCCACATCAATGCGTTTCCTTTACCAAGACGGAACGGGCGGGGTGCATCCTTCATCTTGTATCGGAGTACAATGGCAGCAGCAAACATCAGCATGTACATTATCAGGTACAGGAGAATGGTAAGCTGAGAGAGTATCTGATAGAATGACTGTACGGACGGCATTACTACGAACAGCAGTGACAGGAGAGTCACGATTCCTCCCTGGACTATGAGGATGTTACGCTGAACGCCGTTGCTGTTGGTTTTCTGGAAGAACGGAGGCAGGTAGCCGGCCTTTCCGACAGTGAATATTCCTTTAGACGGACCCGCTACCCATGTCAATACGCTGGCCAGCACTCCGAACATCAGGGCGATTGCGATTATCGGTCCTGCCCATGAAATGTGGAAATGCCTGAAGTAATTGTCAAATCCGATAAGCAATGACTGGGTGAGATTGATGTCTTTCGCCGGAATAATGAAACCAAGGGCAAAAGTTCCCAGTACGAAGATCGCTACAGTAGCCAATGAACCTATTATTATCGCTTTCGGATAGTTTTTAGAGGGATTGTTCACATCCATCACATGCACACCCATCATCTCCATTCCAGCATAGAAAAGGAAGATGCTGCTGGCCAGGACCAGATTGTCGAATTTCGTCAAGTCAGGAAAAAATCCCTGTGACATATCCATGTGATTGTGTCCTCCAGAGACAATGTATATCACGCCAAGAAGGATCAGAAGTCCTGCAGGGATTATAGTTCCTATCATGCCGCCCCATTTGCTGATCTTGCCGACCCAGCCGAGACCTTTCAAAGCAATGAATGTTGCGATCCAATATATTGCAAGAACTGTTACAAGCGTGAATATCTTGTTTGAGGCCAAGGCTGCATCCGAAGCATCATTCAGTCCGATATATGCGAAAGATACGGCCCCGAAGGTCAATACGGTAGGATACCATATGGTGGACTCGATCCATTGCAGCCATATTGCCAGGAATCCAGTGCGCGGACCAAAGGCTTCGCCGACCCAACGGAATACTCCGCCCTGCTTGTCGGAAAACATCGCGGCCATCTCTGCTGCAACCATTGCTGTAGGAATCAGAAAGACAATGGCTGCAAAGAGATAGTAGAATGCCGATGACGGACCGTATACAGCTTCGGCAGGCAGACCGCGAAGACTCACAACCGCTGTTATATTCATGATGGCCAATGTGGCTACGCTCAGTTTGAATCCTGTATTTGTTTTCTTTGTGTCCATGATATTGTTCGTTTTATGTACTGAGATTGTCCCTCACTCTTGGTAATGACGCTTTGGATTCTAATGGGTGAAAACCTTTCCTGTCTGCCTCTCCTTTTTCATGTAAGTCAGACGGGATGGAGTCGGGAATTTTAACTTTTCCAGTTCACTTACAGCATTGCGGATGTCCTGAATAAGCATGTCTGCCATATCGCGGGACATTCCCTGGCGCACCACTATTCTCATGACCACCATATCTTCGATGTTCTTCGGCATAGTATAGGCCGGTACCATCCATCCGCTCTGCATGAGTTTGTCCTGAAGATCGAAAAGTGTCCAATTGGCCTTTTCTTCATAGTCGGGTTTCATTTTCCAGATGAAAAGAGGATTGTCTAATGTTTCGGAGTAATTTTCGAAGCAATGCATCTTTCCGATGGCCTTGTGACAATATTGGGCGATATCCATCGAGTTTGTATGAATCTCTTTGTAACCTTCCATGCCAAGGTGGATGAAGTTGTAATATTGACCCAGAATCTGTGCGGCAGGACGCGAGAAGTTAAGTCCGACCTGTGCGATGCTTGCTCCCAGGTAATTTACACTGAATGACATATCTGCAGGAAGATATTCCTTGTCTCGCCATATTACCCAGCCAAGACCAGGATAAACCAGTCCGTATTTGTGACCGGATGTCGAGATCGAATATACCCATTTGAGTCTGAAATCCCATTTCTTTTCAGGGAAGAGGAACGGGAGGATAAAGCCTCCGGATGCCGCATCGATGTGGATCGGAATATTGTATCCGGTCCTTGTATTGTAGTCATCAAGAGCATCATTCAGTGCTTCCACATCGTCGTTCATGCCGGTCCATGTCACTCCCATTATCGGTACGATGCAGATGGTGTTTTCGTCGCACATTCCGATTGCTTCTTTGATATCCAGTGTAGGGTGCTCGAGGGTGATAGGCACAGTGCGCATCTCAATCTGCCATAGCTGACAGAATTTCTCCCACACTACCTGATATGCTGTACTCATTACCAGATTCGGTCTGTCGTATGGCTTCCCTTCTTTTTTGCGTCTATCACGCCACCGAAGCCAGGCAGCCACTCCACCGAGCATGCATGCCTCTGAGGATCCGATTCCTACAGCTCCTGTCTTCCATGCTCCTTTTTCCGGTGTGTTCCACATGTTGGCGACCATGTTGATACAGCGTCCGCACATCACTGCCACGCGAGGATACTCCGTTTCGTCGATGAAATTTACTCCTACTGCCTCATTCATCAGACGTGTGCCGTAGTCATCCATATATGTTGTTACGAATGTCGCGAGATTCAGCCGGGGCTGAGTCTGCGGGAAGGTCTCGTCCTTGACCATCTGATATGCAGTTTCCGCAGGTGTCCTGTGTCTTGGGATGAATTCCGAAGGAGCAGGTTCCCTCATTTCTTCTGAGCCGAAAATCTCGCTCATGTCATCTCTTACAGTCTTTTTTCTTGTGTTCATAATTTATAATTTTTAAAAATTGTAATATCTTGTCCGCGGCAGGTCACAAATTGTGCCATTGTGTTTTTCCCCTTGAGTATTGCCCATATATCTCCCGAAATGTCCATCCTGAACTTTTTCATTTGATCCGTCCTTTTTTAAAGTTAAAGGTGAGCAGCATTTATCTTATTGAATATTAGGATGTTACCTGTGTGAGGGTCGGAAAATTTAACGATCCTTGTTTGCCTAAGGTGGTGATAGCTAGCGCATTAGGTGATGCGCTCCTTCTCCGCATCGAAACTCAGTCAGAGGGCATGAACACACTTGAGGGAACATGCAGAAAGTCACACTTCTGTCCGGATGGCACATTTTCGGATAAGCTGCTTCAATGAGACTGATGCGTCCTGATTTACAAAGATTAGTGGAGGAAAAGCACAAAGCATGAGTGTAGCCCTTGGACTGAGCTGCCTGCTTTCAGCTGCCGAGTTCCGTATATTCTGGCAGCGCTGCGGTCTATACGATGACTGAGGGTTCAAAAGAGCATCCAATGAAACGGGATTCTCATGATTGTCAGCCCATAACCCTGATGCAAAGTCCCTTGCATTTTCAGCTGGGTTCCTATATGTTCACGCTGTATCTGCATGCACGTAACAAGTAAAGCAAACAGTCATCACATACTGCTGTCAGTTAAGCCAAGTGTCGAAGATTATAATGCTATGGCACATGCTTTTGTGACTGATCCGATTGGACAGGAGAAAAAGGCAGTTCTTACGGCCCGGGTTCAAAACACGAAAGCAGCAGGCAATAAGGAACTATTCCCGATTGCCTGCTGCTTCATAAATATGCCGTAGCGTGGATTGACGGATGTCGTTGAGGTTGTGATAAGTATCTCCGATTTATCTTCTATGTCCAGGACCTTCTGGAAACCACCCTTTCCTGACACGCTCTTTTTGTTCTTTCAGTTCAAGAATACTCCAGAATGATGAAAAGGCGGTAACTCCGAGGATAGTGGAAATCAAGAAGTTGCTTATTATCAATGATGTTGCTCCAAAGATGATTCCCGCGAGCAGGAACATCCACCAGCATCTTGTTCCTAGATAGTATTCTGCCTTGATTACTATAGGGTGGAATATTCCGATAATGAGAAATGTCGCGAGTCCCGCTATTATGCCTGTGAAATTCATAGTTATTATGGTTTGCTATGGCTAAGGTAAAGATAAATTCCGGAATTTTCCTATTTTTGTCGCCTTGAATTAATTGTTATATCCATAAACGAATTATGAAACGCTTTATTTTGATTTGCATATCCAGCTTGATATGTATCTGCGCAGTGGCTCAGGAAAAGAAATTCATCAAAGGATTTTCTGGTGGCATGATGCTGCATTCCGGATATCAGTTTGGTGGTGATAATCCTTATAACTACAACCCCAAAGGGGCTACTTTTGGTATTGGTGGCGTGGCAAGACTGCATCTTTCAGACCATTTTCGTACTGGATTTGAAGGTTATTTCTCGACTCTCGGATTGAAAAAAGATCTCGTTAAAGGAAGTCACAATAAACTATTCTGGACAGGTATACTTGCTGATTGGTACTGGAAGGCCGGACGTTTTTATCCGTATGTAGGCGCGACATTCGGCGGTGGCATGGAGACAGCATATTATATGTTCGAAGGTGACAGCCACGACTGGTTGCCTGAGACAAATGCGGTATTCAATAAGCAGCCGTTCTTTGCTGTCGATCCGTTTATCGGCTGTGATATAGCGGTTGGAGATGCTTTGCGTCTGACTGTCAAGGCAGACTGGCTTATGGCGATCCGTAACACGGGTATAAACAGACCGCATGGTCCAAGAATCTATTTCGGATTTATCTTTGCACATTAATTTTCACCGAATATGGAAACGATAGTACTTAATCACCACAATAAGCAGGAATATGAGCCGGCGCATACTGCGGAGCATATTCTGAATGCTACGATGGTGAAGATGTTCGGGTGCCCTCGCTCAAGAAATGCTCATATAGAGAAGAAAAAGTCTAAATGTGATTATATTCTTGAGGTCGAGCCCGGTGCTGATGAAGTAGCTCGGATAGAGGCTAAGGTCAATGAGGTGATTGCTTCCGGACTGGATGTCACTGTGGAGTTTGTATCTCGTGAGGAGGCAGCAGCGATTGTTGATCTAAGCAAGCTTCCAGAGGATGCATCCCAGACATTGAGAATCGTGAGGATAGGGGATTATGACGCTTGTGCATGCATCGGAGCACATGTGGTAAATACAGCAGAAATCGGCATTTTCAAGATAATCAGCCATTCCTATTCCGAGGGTGTTTGGAGGCTGCGTTGGAAAGTAGTATCAAAATGATTATTTTTGCCGACCTTTAACTAGAAAGATATATGAATGAAATTCCAAAGTGCCCTAAGTGTGGCAGTGAATACACTTATTTTGACGGATCGCTTTATGTGTGCCCGGATTGTGCGTATGAGTTTGATTCTGTAGAAGATGCTGCAGAAGCTGATGATGTTGCAAGGGATTCCAATGGCGCCGAATTGTTTGATGGTGACGCTGTTACAGTCATAAAGGATCTTAAGGTCAAGGGCTCTTCAATGGTCATCAAACGTGGAACCAAGGTGAAGAGTATTCGTCTGACAGAGAATCCGGAAGAAGTGGATTGCAAAATCGACGGCAGCAGTATCGTACTTAAGACCTGCTTCCTGAAGAAGTAAGATGAAGGTACTGGTAACAGGGACGTCACAGGGAATTGGACGGGCAATAGCAGAGATGTTTTTGAGTAATGGTCATCATGTCGTTGGACTTGACCGTCAGGAAACATCTCTGACTTGTGTCAATTACACTCATGTCATATGTGATGTGAGAGGTGAGCTTCCTGATATTGATGGAGTTGAGATCCTGGTCAATAATGCCGGAGTCCAGAATGAGGATGATATAGATGTAAATCTCAAGTCTCTGATCAGGGTTACCGAGAAGTATGGTGTCCGCAAAGGAATCAAGTCTATTCTTAATATTGGTTCAGCAAGCGGGCATACGGGATCGGAATTTCCAGAATACTGCGCCAGTAAGGGAGGAGTGATTGCCTACACTAAGAATGTGGCGTTGAGGGTTGCTGCATTCGGAGCAGTCTGTAACAGTCTGGATCCTGGCGGTGTTCTGACTCCTCTGAATGACTGTGTCGTGAATGATCCGGTTCTTTGGAATGAGATTATGGATCAGACTCCGTTGAGAAGATGGGCAACTTCTGAGGAAATAGCCCAATGGGCATATTTCCTGACTGTGACAAACCGTTTCTGCACTGGTCAAAGTATAGTGGTGGACGGTGGCGAGTCCATCAATTCTAAGTTTGTATGGCCGGAATCCATCATGCCTAAGGTCTGACCGGCTCTAGGAATTCCGGAAGGAGGCGTTGACCTGACCAATTTATCTGATGTAATGTGTCTCCACAAGATCTTCTTGAATCTTCGGTGAACCGAATTTTTCCAGACCGAGTTTTATAGACTTTATAAGAAAAGCCATGTTCAGTCCCAGCTGACGCATTGTCTGCATTCCTTCTTCATCCTGAAGTACTTCTTCCGGTGATGTGCCGTGTGCGATGCTCCAGTATTGTGACGGCACTACAGGCATATTGGTCTTCAGAAAATATTTGTTCAATACATCCATAGTAGCGGTTGATCCTCCACGACGGGCAATGCTCACTGTTGCGCCGACCTTCATGCTCCAGTCGGTATGCAGATTGGAATAGAAAAGCCTGTCGAGCAGAGCGAGTAATGTGCTGTTCGGAGATGCGAAATATACCGGAGAACCTATCAGAAGACCGTCGGCTTCCTTCATTTTCAATGATATTTCATTGACAATATCATTGAAACCACAGACTCCGGTATCCCAGCATCTGTTACATGCCATGCAGCCTCTGATGTCCAGATGTCCTACGTGAATCCATTCTGTTTCAATGCCTTGACTCTGAAGTGTCCCTTCTACTTCTCGAAGAGCTCTGGCTGTATTTCCCTTTGCCTTGGGACTTCCGTTCAGTATTATTACTTTCATGACTATCTGAATATAAGTTGTGGTAACGACGTTGGATATCCTCTCCAGACTTTCCGCCTGTGTCTGTTCGCTATTACAATGAGCCTTGGTTTTGCTTTGCTGAGGTCATATCCGGCAAGTATTAATGCTATTTTTCAGTAAAGTGTTCCTAGTGTCAGCCTCATAAAATCCTTTTCTTTAATTTCCCCATGAATGCAGGTGAGGGTTGGTGGTTCTGAGAATCAAATCCGAATAGGAATTTTTCATCACCGGAATTCAAAAGAAAGTATCTGTGTGATGTCTCTACCTGACCATATCTGATGTCCATTGTCAGTTCCTCATTTTCAAGATATGCTTCGATATGCTTGACTCTGGCAATATTACCTGCAGGCTCTTTCTTGAGAGACAGCCCGGCTTCGATCCATGCAATGGATACTTCTGACACTTTTTCTGGATAATGCTCCCTGCAATATTCGTATAATATGATGCCACGTCTTTCAATACTGACAGGAGAGTCGAGCATCATCCTGTTTTTCAGATATCCGGTGAAATCCTTTGCGAATTCCTCGGAAATCATGTTTCTGATAACCTTCTGCCATGTCTGGCAATTGTAATAAAGATCCACCATTCTGGATACATGCATAGCCTTGAGAATTTCTTCAGCTGACATGCTTGGGGTCTGAAGTACCTCATATGGGGGCATTGGAGAAAATTTCAGCTTGCGCATCTTGGATTCATTGCGCATCCTGGTGCCAGGCAGAACCTTAAGTGATTCTATCTGAAGCTCATCCACGCCAATGGATATCAGTTTTACAATATCCTTGTACAGCATTGCAAGGTCATATTCCGGCAGCCCGGCTATCAGATCCGCGTGTGTCTGCAGATTGTCTAAGCTGCATAAATATTCCAGACCTTTCAATGATGCCTCAAGGCTTCCTTTTCTTCCGCTTTCGGTCAATACCTTGCTGTCCAGACTCTGAATTCCCGCTTCAAGATGCAGAAGACCTGAAGGCAGAGACTCAAGTTTTCTTTTTAATGCTTCTGAAATCAATGCCGGATGGATTTCCAGATGGAAACGCATTCTGCCCTTATATTCTGCGAATATATCCAGCATTTCGCAGGCACGTGCTGTATCATAATTGAACGTCCTGTCAAGAACCCTGATATCCTTGATTCCGTGAGCACATATATTTTCAAGCCTTGCCTTGACTTGCTCCATGCTCTGGTATCTTACGGGTTTTTCTCCACCGCTTACGCAGAACGCGCAGGTGTTGAAACATCCGCGTGTGGTTTCAAGCTGAACAAATGGTTTGTCCCAATTGAAGAAAGGACTCTGCTCAGGGTATTTCAGGGCTGCGAAATCTTTTACTCTGGCAGCTCCGTTATCCCGGTATTGTCCCGAGTCTTCATCGATCCAGCACAATCCTTCAACAGGACTCCAGTCCTTCGCGTTTTCGACGGATTCCAAAAATTCCGGCAGTGCTTCTTCTCCTTCTCCTCTAATTACGGCAGTAACGAATCTGTTGCTTCTCAGGAAGTTCTCGTTGTCTCCGAGGAATTCCGGTCCACCGCATATGATCTTCACTTCTTCGCAAAGCATTGACACTCTAGAAAGAATCTCTATCTGCATCCTATGCGTGAATAGCCAGAAGGTCGCAGCTATGATGTCCGGTTTCTGCTGGACTACCTCTGCAGCAATTGCTCCCGGATTGTCGTTGATCGTACCTCTGACTACGCACCATTCCCACTCATTCTTATCGCTCACTTGAGCGTGAATGGCAGGAAGAGCTACGGATGAGTGCGAATATGAACTGTTTATGTCGAGCCAGAGTATTTTCATATTTGAGAAGGAACTTTCCAGACTATGAAGTTTTCATATTGATAGCCATAACGGAACTTATTATAGATTATTTCCAGCTGGTCATAGTAATCTCTGAAGTAGCCGAACGAACTGCTGCCTACGAGATAAATGGCATTGTTCACCTTGAAATCTATCAAGGCCTGGGAGAAGTCATGGAAGGATTCAGGAGTCTGAGACATCACTACCATTATTTCACCACCGCGGTCGCAAAGGGCTTTGCGGATGGATTTGCCTTTCGGCTCATTCTCGACCAGTATGTTTTGGGCGACCAGAGGATATTGGCGGAAGAAATAACCTTCTTTTTCGGTCGCTTCTTCGAACAGCGGTGAATTGTCTGCAACTCCGACTGTGAGCTTTCCATCAATAATGGCGCAGTAGCCTTTCTTGGACAGTCCCCATGAGAGAGGTTTTCCCTTCAGTACAAAGGCTCCGACAATCTTTCCGTTATCTGCCCTTATATCGGCAGCCTGGGTCGTGAAGACGATACTTTTATCATGAATGTCGGGTACTCCGAGCATCAGTTCTGGGATGGCATTATGAGGAATATATATATCCAGAGGAATGTCGTTTATGGTGTCTCGGAGATGCTCGGTATAGGATTTTACAGTGTCAGCATAGCTTCCGAGCCATTTAAGTTCCGGTGCAGATTCGATTGTTACTTCGGGCTCGAAGACCATTTCAGCTCTTTCTTCCACAACCCCTTTGTCCCGGGACAACATAAGCATGCATATCGAAGCCCCAGCCACAGCAGTTATGAGAGCGGGCCATATCCACAGACGATTGTGTTTTTTCGTCGGTGACGCAGTGATGATTCGGATCTCATCATCTTTGATATCTTTGCTTCTTCTCATACTTATTTTTTCACAGTGCTTTCAACATATTCCTTCAGCTTGATCAGGACCTCTCTGGATGCTGTCAGTTCATGACGGCTTCCTTCGCAGTCGGAAAGAACCAGGACTTGTTGTGATATGTCGATGTAATTGATGTAATCAGTGTTTATGATCAGACCGCGCCCGGCACGGATGAATATGCTTCCGCTGCTTCCCAGCTGTTCTGATATGAGCGTCTCTATCTGTCCAAGCTGCATACTCATGAGTGTCCTATGCGAATCCCTTGTCACCACTACGGAATAATTTCCCTCGGCTGAAACGTACATCAGCGATACCAGCGGGACTCTGAGAAGTTCCGTTCCTTTGGATATGACCAGATGTGTAGGCATAATTTACATGTATCCTACAAATATACTGATTTATTCCTGATATTGGAACGGTTCAGACAAGACATGCTCCAGCTTATAGTCGCAAAGATTATCGCATTTTATCTGTATGTATCTTGATGCGTAAGTGTCCGGGTATTTCTCCACGGCTGTCCTCCATTGGCATAACTGAATATGAGCTATTGCTGCAAGTTCATCATTATCAATGATTCTTAGAGCTTCGCGATAATGCTTCTCCGCTTTGCTGTAAAAGTCATCCGTTACTGTGGCATATTCCCATGATCCAGAGAATCTGCCATAGTCGGTAAGTGGCCAGCAGCGTGTGAATGAATTCATGAGTCCAGTGGCGTAGCGGATCATCTCGAGTCCTTTCCTGCTCGGGTCTATGTCTGATATGATTGACTTTTCAAGACGAAGCATTTCTTTCGCGAATTCCATCTTGTAGTCCTTATAATCAGTCAATGTATTCTGCCCGATGCTGAACGGATCGCGATACATGTATATTTCTGTGTTCAGTCTTGACTGGTAGGACGATGGTACTTTTGAGAGATATTTTACAGCATTGGCGTAGTCCATTTCCCTCAGATATCTTGTTCCTATCAGGTCATTGAAATAGTCATTGTCAATAAAGCCACGTGAATTCAGGAAAGTATCGAACTCAGTAGTGCAGGACATTGCTCTTCCTGTGTATGATAGCAGATCGTTCATCGGAACAGCATGGAACATCAGCTGGAAGAACTCGCTGCAATAATCGATCTGGTTATGCTCGACGTCTTTACGATATTTGCTCAATGGCATCCCGTCCATCTGGCCGATATAGTTCAGCAATGTGTTGTCGGCCAGATTTGCCAGCTGCAAGGCTCTGACATACATCCCTCTGTCTATCATCCTCGGACATACTTCAGCCAGCAATATGCGTCTTAGCATATCGTTCCAATAATAAAATCCTATGTTGACACGCATGTAGATTCCGTACATACCGTACTGGTCATTCCTTATGTCGTCATTGATATTCTTCCTGATCTTTTCATCCAGCCATTTCAGGTCTTTGAAAAGCCGATTCTCATAGGCCTTGTCATAAGCGCTGGTTTTGGCATCCAGATACATTCGCATCACTCTTATGGATTCCTTCATGAATTCGGAAGTCTGACATGCGGATGCATCCCGGATGTGTTTCAATGCTTTGTCTGGCTTGGCATCCAGATCAGCAAGGAAGGCTGCCGTGTAGCACCATACAGCCTGATTTGCAGACTTTTCACCTGACATTTTTACAGATAAATCATAGAACAAGTCAAATGATTTTCTCATGTAGTCACTGACGAATGTACTGTCTCTTCGATACTGGTAGGTGCGATATTCGTATCCTCTGGGTTCGAAGTCTTCCATTGCTTTCTGAAGAAGCTCCGGTATCTGGTGGCTGTCCGGGGCATACTGGGCAATGCATTCGATTTCACTTTTGGTGTCACTGATTATACCCATCTGTCTGAGACAGTAAATCATGGAGTTCAGGTCACCGGTCTGTGCGAAATACTCCAATGCATAATCTGCCTTTCCTGTTCGTGAATATGCACCGAGAAGATATGAATGTGTCATATTCTTTATCAGGCCTTCTGGCAGACAGTCTTTGATTCCCTCCCAATATTCTATACATTCCTTGTATCTTTTTGCCGAGAACATTGCCCTGACAGCCTGCAAGACATATCTGTCCTTAAGACGGCTTCCGCTATATTCTTTTGCCTTTTCTTCTATTTCGATCAATGACAGGAATGTACCGTCATTCTTGCTGGGATAATACCAGGGATCTGTCATCAGCCCTCTTGTCCTTTCGCATATCTTGGCCAATTTCAGGAATTCATAGATTTCCATGTCATTGTTTTTTCTTATCCAGGAAGCGAAGGCGTTCGGGTCTGTCACTGTCATCATATCCTTCATCTGGTCGAGGGTATATTTATAAACTACCTTTTCGATATCCTCAAGAGGAATTTCTTCAGATGACAATTTCTGCCATAGTCTGCAGTTCTCCTTTCTTTCATCTGGTTTTACTTCGGCATTCTTTTCATGGACGCGGTACATCATGTATCCGTATGGATAGTATTCAAAAGGACCGCAGGCATGGCTCTGATTGCTTATGAGAAGCGCCAGGATACTAATAAGACAGAAGCATATATTCGATTTCATCATCAGTGTATTTTGAGAGATTTGCTGAATCAAGGTGGTAGATGATCTGGCGGGATCTTTTCATGTTGTGCCGTCTGCTGAGGTCGGATTTGACGCGCTCGATCTCCCTGAACCGGGAGCTCTCGTTACGTATCATATCTCCCGTCTTCAACGGAGTCCCGCTTACGACAGTATCCCTGCGGGCAATATATCTGTTGTAGTCTGATTTCTGGAACAGTGAAGTGTCTGTCAGGTCTATGTTCCTTATGATGCATTTGAAGCCGTTATCCCTAAACAGCAGATTCCAGCTGTATGTCGGATATGCATAATCGACAGGGTATGAGATGGAATGCTCTCTGATATATGGCTCGGCATCTTCGTAGGATAGGATTGAATTCACTGTGTCGGGATTTCTGAATGAACCTGTATTGTAAAGCATAAGTACTCCTCTGTCAGCCGGCATTTCAAAATCCTGCTTGCTCATCTGATGCAGTCTGAGAGTGATGCTGAACTTTTTTCCTTTCGAATTCAGAATCTGTTTGGCGCTCCGGCAAATATAGTAATAAGCTGCCCGTGTCGATGAGGTCCAGTCGCAGTCGAACTGGACTTCCTTGATAGGAGGCAGTTCGTTGTATGAAGCCATAGCTTCCACTCTGGTCAATATTCTCTTGACGTAACTCTCTATATATGAGAGGTCTTTACCTTTAAGGTGTGAAAGAGCTTCCAAAGTTATATATACAGTGGGGATGATTTCCAATCCTTCCGGTACCGGACTTCTGAATCGTGTAGTGGCTATGGGTATCACAGCCAATGTGTCCAGATTCGCTCCGTTCTGCAAGGCTACATCGAACATTTTTATATATATTCTGGAAATGTCGTGTCTGGCAATGAAATCCAGTTCATAATCATTCAGGTTGAACTCAGTTTTCCAGTGGTAGATAGCCTTGTCTGAAGTGATTGTGCTTGATGCTGCTTCAGATGTCTTGATGCCATGTCTGCAACTGACGAGGAAGGTAGATAAAAGGATAAAAAACAGAATCTTCTTCATAGACATAATTTTGATGGTACAAATATTATTAAAATTGTTCTCAGAATATAAGACTTCCGTACTGTATGTATGAATTAAATGTATACTGTATGAAATCCTCTATCATAACGCTGTCTTTTCTTTTCCCGGATGCTCTTTCTTAAACTTTGACCGGGAATGCAAGTAAAAAAAAAGAGCACAATCAAATGTGCTCTCTCTGTAGGTCAATATGTCTTACCATCTCTTGTTTGTGATTTCCGGTGCACTGAGGACCTGTGCATTCATCCACTCGAAGATATTGGCATGACCCTGAGGTGCGACGCTGCCGCCTCCATTGTTGCTTGGCTTCACATCGCCTTCGCTCTGCTCTTGAGACATTGTTACAGCGTCATTGAAGAGATAACACCATGCAAAGTGTCCGAAGAGCTTCTGGCCTGGATTATCCATACCCTCGACACTCTCGAACATTGACATCCATACATTCTTTGCACCGGCCTTCATAAGACGTCGGAAAGTAGGAATGCAGTGAGTCTCCGCTTCTACAGTGGTGTCATCGTATGACTGAACGAACCATATGTTTTCTTCTGCGAGTGCAGCGATCTCATTGTCTGAGATGTTCTTGTCGAGATAGGCCTGACATGTAGGGTATGCAGCCGCGAAATATCTTGGATTGCGCATCAGCATGTGCATTGTCATATAGCCTCCGTTAGAACATCCGCCGAGATAAATGCGGTTACGGTCTATGTCAGGGTGCTGGTCAACGAATTCGTCGATGCATGATTTGAGTACGTCGGCATAGAGTGACGGGTACTCTCCGTGGCCGAACCCCTTGGATGTTCCCATCCACATTGTAGGACACTGGATAGAAAGAACATATGCTCCACCTTCACCGCCTTCAGTAGTGAAATGTGACTGGATTTGCGGACGGATGAGTGAAACCACCTCGTTGCCAAGAAGAGTAATCGATACGTCTATACCTCCTTCTCCACCTCCGTGAAGCCAGATTACCAATGGGTTGGCCACGCCATCACCCTTGAGTGACCATGGCTCGTAAGAGGCATAAGTGAGAGTCACATCACCTGGCTTTCCTGTCAGTCTGCCAGTGAAAGTCGCTTTGTTGAAATAGTCAGCCTCGGAAATGAAGTCTTTGAGTCCCTTTTCAGTCTCACATTCGATGGCAGTAAACTTCTGCTTGCCGACTTTGAGTGTCTTGCCTTTCTTGAGACCTACATTGACTGAATATTCCTCTTTCCATACTTTTCCGGCTTTGGATAGGCCGATTCCCTTTCCGTTAGCCTTCTCAAGACCGAGAGCAAGGTATTCGCCTTCAGGATCGAATGCTCCTCTGGCGTCGCAGGGATATACTGAAATGACATTTCGTTCAGTACCGTTTGTGTTGACTGTGAGGATGGAAGGGTCAGGAGTCTCGATTTTAATCTCCGGCTTGACAACCACGAGATTTACTGCTGTGGAAGCTTCATATGTTGTTACACCTGAAACCTGATGTTGCATTTTAAGCGTCTGCGCGCCTGCTGTTGCCGCTGCCGTCATTGCCATTGCAGCGAGGATTGCTTTTAAAGTTTTCATTGTTTATTTAGCTTTTATATTCCTGATTACTTTGCAAGGATTGCCTGCCGCTACCACGTTTGAAGGGATGTCCCTGGTTACAACGGATCCCGCACCGATGGTCACGTTATCACCGATAGTGACCCCCGGTAGGATGGTGGCGCTGCCGCCTATCCAGACATTGTTTCCGATTGTAACTGGCTTCGCCCACTCATTGCGTGTATTCCTTTCAATCGGATCGGTACTGTGGCAAGCTGTATAAATGCTTACATTCGGTCCTATGAAACAATCATCCCCTATGGTGACCTTCGCTTCATCAAGCACCGTGAAATGGAAATTGGCAAAGAAACGTTTACCCACGCTGATCTGCTTCCCGTAGTCGCAGTAAAAGGGCTGATTGATGATGATTTCATCATCTGCGATGTTTCCAAGCAATCCTTTGAGAATATCAAGACGGCCAGCAGCATCAGCAGGGGAGAGCGTGTTGTATCTATGCACAACTTCCTTAACGGCGTTTAGTTCTTCCAGCAACTGTCTGTCCACAGCTGAATAGACCATTCCGGCGAGCATTTTTTCCTTTTCAGTCATGGCTATTCTCCATCAGGTTGTTGCCCATCATGTGCTTTCCACATGCATTCTGTAATCTTCATATCAGTGAATACAGCCGTGAATGAAGAATCTTCTGGAGAACATGCGTAGATTCCGAAGCTGATTTCTTCGGCTCCTTTGTACATGTGGCATATACGCATCTGACTGAAGGTGACTCCATCAGCCGAGCACTCAATGCAGTAGTCATCTGCACGGCGTGAGAAGCGGTACCACATGGTCTTTACATCTGCAGGTATTGCAGTCGTAGCCCAATCCGAGTATCCGTTATTGGTGGTGACACTTCCAAGATGCTGGAACTGCTCGTTTTCATATTCTACAGAACCTTTCAGCCAGTTGTCGCTGTCAAGATACATGACGATGCCGCACTGGTCGAAACGGTGATGACTCTGAGTGAAATCTGTCTTTACGACAAAGCTGAAATACTTCTGTCGAGTCTTCATCTGCAGTACGGGGGCATTGTCATTCCGGAAATGATAATATGTCCTCTGCCATAGGTCTGTATGAGGTGCAGTCGTGATAGTGAGGGTGTCTGCGTTGATAGTGAAATTTTGTGGTTCGCGTGTCCACTTCAGGAGTTCTATGTCGATCTCTCCTTCATTTTTCATCGCTTCGGTTACTGCGTCAACGAATGTGGTTTCCGATGGGTTTGTGCATGATGCCAAGATAAAGCTAAGGCATGTTGCAAAAAATGCTCTTGAACGTTTCATTCTGATTGGTCGTATTTGTCAATGCGAAGATAATGATAATGAATAGGAAATCCAACAGCACCTCCTTATGCATTTGCTGGCAATCCCTCCTCAGATCTGCGAGGTGCGGGGCTGAGCATTATCCAGCTTAACAGGATGTGATGAACCGATATTGATTCAAGATACATGAACCGGAGAAAAACAGTGCGAAAATCAGAAGGTTCATTGCAGTTCTACCCAGGAGCGGATTTATGGCAGAACCGGTTGATTCTCTGAGATTCTGCCAGGTCTTGAGATGTAGAACAAGGTAAATAAGAGGAACAGCCAGAACCCAGACAGGCATGTCGAGCCAGACTTGGGTCATTACAAGCATTCCGATAAATCCCGATAGCAGATAGACAGTACTCATAAACTTCCGTCCGAAAATAACTACTGTTGTGCGTTTGCCGGCTGCGGCGTCGTCTTCCATGTCTCTGTAGTTATTGACTATCAGTACATTGGCTGCAAGAATGCCGATGGCTACAGAAGTCTCTATGACAAGATCGACGGACTCCCATGATGAGGTCTGAAGGTACCAGGTCAGTACCACTGGCACGATACCGAAGAAAATGATCACGGCGATGTCCCCTAATCCATGGTGTGACAGAGGATATGGGCCAGTGCTATATGCAAGGGCGAAGCACATGATCAGAACTCCGACGATGATCAGCCACCATGGACCATAGATCAACATGGTGCATCCGACTGCTGCTGCGATTCCCAATGTTATGAATGTCGCTGCTTTCATTGCTTTGGGATCAATCTCACCTTCAGTCACGCCTCTGCGGAAGCCCGCTCGGCCTTTCTTGTCGATTCCGTTCTTGAAATCATAATATTCGTTACCGAAATTGGCTGCAATCTGTGCAAGTATTGCAAATGCGAGGCATAGCAGAGCCGGAATCGGCTTGAAAGACTCAGCTGCAATGGCACAGCCTGTCCCGGCAATTACTCCTGCAATGCTTACAGGAAGTGTCCTTAGCCTCATAGCCTCTATCCAACGCTTCATCATAATGCAGCCTTTTTTCCCACGTACATACGGCATATGCCGAAGGTCATCGAAGTATGTTCTACGGCTGCAAAGCCTGCAGACTTCATCATCTGGATGAACTTGGCCGGAGCCGGAAAACGCAGTACGGATGCTGGCAGATATTCATATGCGCTCCTGTTTCCTGATACCAGACCTCCTATTGCCGGAAGAATCTTCAGGAAATACAGTTTGTAACACCATCGTATGAAGGCATTGGAAGGAACCGACAATTCGAGAATCACAAGTTTTCCACCGGGAACCAGCACTCTGTGCATTTCACTGAGGCCAGCTTCAAGATGTTCGAAATTACGCACTCCGAATCCTACGGATATGCGGTCGAATGTATTATCCCGGTATGGAAGTGATTCACAATCTGCTACCGATAATTCTGCAGAGAGGCCGGCTTTCTTAATCTTCTCCCTACCTATGGTCATCATTCCTTCGGATATGTCAACTCCCGTCACCTTACTTCCCGGTGCGACCTTCTTGGCTATCTCGATTGTGAAATCTGCCGTTCCGCAGGCCACATCAAGTACATTCGCCGGCTTCTGCATGTCGGCAATCTCGCGGACAGCCTTCTTTCTCCACCCCTTGTCGATGTTGAGGGAAAGGATATGATTCAGCTTGTCGTAATCAGGTGCAATATTGTCAAACAGTTTTCTGATACCTTCTTTCTTCGCCATATCTAATTTTGTTTTCTTCGGATAAAATATACATATGTGAGTAGAATCACATTCATCAGCAAGGCGTAGCAGATAGCCGGAAGAGCCATCTGGCCGCTATTGAAGATAAATGGAGATGATGCTATTGCAATAGCCTGCGCTGCATTCTGCATACCCACTTCTATCACTATTGTACGTCGTACGGCATCGCTGAATCTTCCCATCCGGGATATGCACGAACTGCAAGCCATTGCCATGACTATAAGTATTGCGGCAGAGAGGCCCAACGAAGCAAAGTTTCCGGCAATTTCTTTCTGGTACTGCAGGAAGAATATCCCGGCAAGAATCATCAAGGCAGGGAAGGCCATCTTACCTAATACTTTTCTGACCTTGACCGCTGCTTCCGGGCAAAAGTGCTTGAACAGGCTTCCTGCAAAAAGAGGAACGAAAATCAATACTATATTCTGTATAAGGAGCTTTCCTACAGGCAGTTCGATTTTTACGCCCGACATGTCAGATATAGCTGCGGTGACGAACTCCATGATCACCGGTAGAGTGAAAAGAGTAATTATGCTGCTCAGTGCAGTCAGAGTGACAGACAGCGCGACTTCTCCCTTTGCAAGCATGGAAAATATATTTGACGAACTGCCTCCCGGACAGCAAGCCACAAGCACAAGTCCCGTGAAATATACAGGTGGAAGTTTCAGAAACCATGCTATAGAGAATGCGATTACAGGAAGAATGACCAGCTGGCCTATCAGGCCAAACAGCACAGCTTTAGGATTATGTGCAATATCGGTAAATGCTTTCTTGTTAATGTCGATTCCCAGCAGAAACATCAGCACTATGAGAATCGGCATCACAATCCATATGGTATTCATAGAAATGCAGATAAGGTTAAGTTCGGTAAATTTATGCAAAATTTTTCATTTCCTCCAGCTCCCATTCCTGATGATGTCTGGAGTCATCTTATTCTACTACCATCTGTCGTCCAGCCTCGAATGCCTTCTGCAGATCCTCCTCCCAATGAGTGTCGCGCCATTGACGCTTAGCCTCTTCCGAGAATCCTGCAAGTTCATAACGGTCATAGTCTTTTACCTGACAGGTATTGTATGCAATGAGGCGTTGCGGCTGACCGAGGGCCCTTGTGATGCAGAACTCCATGCTGCCGAATCCGTTGCTGTTGTTCTTTTCTGGCAGGCCGTTCAGTGTTTCTATCAGTACAACCGGCATCCTCTTAGGGGCAGTCATGCTGTAGTCATTATAGGAAAGCCATGGGAATGTCAATCTCTCAAGGAAGGCACGCATCTGACCTGTGACTTCGCCGAAGTAGATAGGGGAGCCAAGAACAAGGCCGTCTGCCTGAGCTATCTCTTCGAGGACAGACGAGAGCATATCCTTGAATCTGCACACGTTGGAAGCTCTGTCCTTGAGCTTGCACGACATACATGACATGCATCCCTTATAGTCCAGGTCGTAGAGCCTTACAGTCTTGACTTCTATGTCTCCTCCTGCTGACTTTGCTCCTTCTGCGAATTTCTGAAGCATATGAGCGGTGTTCATGTTGCGGCGTGGGCCTCCATCGATGATGATGATCTTTTTCATTCTCTACTGTTATTTCAACTTGTTTGATTCTCTTGTATTGATTTGAATTTATAAAGTCAGATTATAATGTATTTCAAGATAAACAAAACAGCAAGTATGTACATTGCAGGAGACAGTTTCTTGAATTTACCGCAGATCACGTTCATAAGTACATAGGTTATCATGCCTATGAGAATTCCGTTGGAAATCGAGTATGTCAGTGGCATCATTATCATACATACGAATGCCGGAATTGACTCTGAGAAATCTTCTAAATCGATACTCTTGATCTGTTCTACCATCATCAATCCTACAATGATCAACGCAGGAGCTGTGGCGGCAGACGGAATTGAAAGGAACAGTGGCGAGAAGAACATTGCTATTACGAAGCAGCATCCTACAATCAGAGCTGTCAATCCTGAACGACCTCCCTGAGCCACTCCCGCTGCGCTCTCGACATATGTTGTAGTAGTAGAAGTTCCCAAGATCGCTCCTATAGTCGTGGCTATGGAATCTGCCATGAATGCCTGTCTTACTCTGTAGATATTACCATTTTCATCTATCATCTTTGCTTTGGTACATACTCCTACAAGAGTTCCCACCGTATCAAACATATCAATGAAGAAGAAGGTGAATACAACTACCAGCATGTCGGCAGAGAAAATCTGATCGAACTCGAACTGACAGAAGATAGGTGCTATAGATTCAGGCGCAGATACGATTCCCTTGAACTCAGTCACACCTAGAGGGATGCCGATTGCCATAGTGATGATGATTCCCAGAAGAATGGCTCCCGGTACATTACGGGAGTACATGAAGCCAGTAATGATCAGACCAATGAAAGCTAACAGGGCCGAGCCGGAAGTGATATCGCCAAGGGTCACTAGAGTTGCACTGTCTTGTACCACGACCCCCGCACTCTTCAGACCGATGAAAGCAATGAAGAGTCCGATGCCGGCTCCGATGGCATTTCTCAGACTCATCGGAATCGCATTCACGATAGCTTCACGTAAATTGGTAAGTGTCAGTACTATAAAGATAAGGCCTTCAATAAGTACTGCGGTAAGAGCAAACTGCCATGTGTAGCCCATTCCAATGCACACACTGTATACGAAGAATGCGTTCAAACCCATGCCCGGAGCCAGACCGAAAGGAAGTTTGCCTACAAAGGCCATTGCCAGACAGCCAACAATGGCTGCAAGAGCTGTTGAGGTAAATACAGATCCAACAGGCATACCGTCGAGCTCTCCGAACATTGTCGGATTAACGGCAAGGATATACGACATGGTGAGGAATGTGGTGATGCCAGCAACAATTTCAGTGCGGATTGTCGTCTTTTGGGAATCAAATCCGAATAGTTTCTTAAGCATATCGTTTCAGTTTAGAAAGTCCATTTAGCACCAGCTGCCGGCATTGCATGGAACCCTTTGGCGACAAAGTTTGCCGAAAGCTCAAGTTCTCCACCGACACTGAGATTGATATTTTCCCATCCTTTGATCTTGTTCAGGTTGACCCAGAACTGAGGTTCTGTCATGAAGATGAATTCTGTACCCTGCCAAGGACGAATTTCCCTCCAGAAATCAGCAAAACCGCTGAATGTGCACCAGCCTTTTGCAAACTCTATTCCCCATACTCCTGTAATCTGGAAGTTATGCATCCGGCACCTGCCCAAAACATCAACTGTTCCCGGAATCGCCTTATACATAGCAGAAATTGACCAGGTCTTTGTGAAATCTTTTGAATGACCTGAATATGTCACACCTCCGAGGAAAGAATTGTTGAACGAAGTTCCTGCACTGAGTCCGCCATTATATTCAACGTGAACGGAAAGCCAGCTCACTTTTGAATTCTGCCAGAAGTTCAGTTCACGGGCAATCTCCCAATATGCTCCGCTTGCTTTTGGAGAGTAGTCGAAGTCAATGAAGAAAAATGTGCTTCCTCCCGCATCAGGACGGAACATTTCCACTGTAGATGTGGCGCAACCTCTACCGGGATCATAAAAGAGTTGCAGATTTTGGGCCTGTACTTTATTTATTCCTGACATGAAGATAACAGAAATAAGAAGCAAGGCTGTAATGAAAGTCTTTTTCATAAATCAAGGTTTATTTCTGTAAAGATATGTAGTTTTATGTGGACTTCCAAGGTAGCGGGTCTACTTTTAAATGACGAAAAGGAAGAATCCGTATAATCTGGATTTATCCTTTCGGTACGCGGCCTGATAGGTCTGATTGTCCTGAATTTCCATATATTTCAAAAGCAAGGACCGCCTTTCGGCGATCCTTTAAGAATTAAGTATGGACGACCATTCTCCGCGGTCGCATTATTTCACTCTGGCTACGATATCCTTGTCTTCCGCAATAATATCCTTGTCAAGCATATAATCAGGACTATATTTACCTCTTGGGATATCCCTGAGTATATAATAGTTTGCCTTTCTGGCTGCCTTTATATGATCGGTCGCTGCTGTGTTGATTGCTGATGCAGCCAAATCAACCAGGGCCCCGATAAGACCATTCTGGTTAGAGTCAATCGACAAGTCGAGATACAGTTCGCAGCTTCTGTCGAAAAGAATCTCGTTTGTGTATGCGGATTTGATCACGTACCTTATCTTTGTTTCGATCCCCATACCTTTCTTTGCCCATGTGTCTATCACAGAGAATACAACTGCGTCAGCTCCGAAATAATTCTGGAATGAAGTGAGAGGCGCTTCAAAGAACAATTCAGAATCGTATGCACTTTCTGCCTTCAGCACATCCATTGCAAGGAGGGGAGAGATGACATAGTATCCTGCCTCCACCAATGGCCTGCTGATCGATGTGTACAAAAGATCTTTTGCTTCCACATTGGTGGAATTATTGATCGGAGGCATCACCAAAAGAGTGATAGGCTTCTCTTCATACATCTTTGCATATTGAGACTCTCTTGTGACAGTGTTTAACAATCCACATGAAGCGGTCATGCAGCAAAGCATTATGAAATATAGAATTCTTTTCATATGGCAGTTTATTTACACAGTCTTTCAATAAGAGGAGCAATGAACTTGGACGATTCCGGATAAAGTTCTATCTCCTTCTGAAGCATTTCCTTTCCTTTTTCAGGGAAGAATGATGCATAGTCTCCGGAATCGAATGTTCTTTTCTGCATTGCAGTTGCATGTTCTGCAAAGATCGCTGCATTCTCAGGAATCAGAAGCATGTATCCGTATTCTGCACATATGCCTGGAGGGGGCATTCTGCGTATTCCTCCCGGATTGCTTACGATGTCTTCATACATGCATATAAGCCTGCATATGCTCTCGGGAGTCTGCTTATCATAGTTCTGATATGCAAGATTTTCGTAGGTTGTGGTTCCATTCTGCATGCCGCCCCAATAATATAGCGAGCTGCTTATTCCGCATGAGGTCATGACGAACGAAGCCAACGCGATGATCAGAATGCGTCTCATAATTCGATGATCTTATGCTCGCCTGTAGAAAGGAAAAGTTTTTTGCTGAATACGTCAGTACCGTTCATGGTCACCTTGACTTCATGCTGTCCCGTTCCGATCTTGATGGTGTTAAGGGCTGTTTGCTTGATGTCTCTTCCGCTCTTGTATGCCTTCTGCTTCACGGTCTTGAGAACATACGTCTGATCATCTACGGTGACGGTGATATCCTGTTCTAAATCGTCAGTAAATGATATGAATGCGGCATCTTCCACGCCAGACTGTACTGAGTAGTTTCCCACTCCGCAGCCTGTCAGCAAAATGGTGAAGGCTGCTATTATCATTAACTTCTTCATGACTATTTATCCATTATATAATAATTTGTGAGATTTTCTGCATCAAGAGCTTCACCCTCGTAACTGCAGAAAGAGAGCTCTGTGTCAGGAGTGTCACCGAATGATGACAGGATTGTGATCTCTCCAGTCTTCGTTCCGGGCAGCTCCACATTAATTCCTGTTTGTGGGTTCTTCACGACCTTACCCTTTTTGTAAACAGTGAACTTGTCTCCAGCCGCAAGTCCCTGTGATGTTCCACCGGAGATGATGTATGTGTCTTCTTCCACTGAGAGGATATACGACTTCCACGGCTTGTCCATGCACTTGTTGATTATGTTCTCCACGAGCTGTGACAATGCGGCTGAAATAGCCTTGTCGCTGAGTGTTGCGTCATATCCTGCAGAACCACCGATTCCCATAGTCTGTTTGCTGGAAGTCTCGGCATATCCTTTTGCTTCATCAGAGTAGATTATAAGGCCAGTCGAAGCTTCCACCAGTCTGATGCTGACACCGGCTTCCACAGTCTGAGTCTTTGTCGATGAGAATACTTTCTGTTCGCCTTCAGTCTTGCGTCCGAATTCTGTAATCGATCCGAGGATGATGTAATCCGCTCCGATCTTGTTCATACCCTCACCGGCTTCGCTTACGAGAATATCGAGGTCCTCTCTTTCGAGAAGGATGAACTTTTCGCTTGCAGCCAGCTTTGATGAAAGAATGTCCAGAGCTTGCTTTCTCATAGGGTCATTCTCTTTGTCGTAGAACATTCCTTTTGCGTACTGGGTCTCGTTAGAGAAACGTCCGATTGCCACCTTTCTCTTGATTGTCCTTTCTCCCTGTGCTGCCATAGGAAGTGCTACCATGAGCACAAGCATGATAGATAAAAATTTCTTGATTGATTTCATATCGTTTGATTTTAATTGTTCTTAAAAGGCAAGACCTAGTCTATACTGAATGTGCGGTGCTATGAATAGTTCATCAGCTATACCGATCCTCGGACCGAAAGTAATTTCATGGAACCAAAGCTTGCCGAACGTTCTTCGTATTCCATATGCCGGTGTAAAGCAGACTTCCAGTTCCCCATCACTTGTCAAGGCCCTAAGCCTCATTGAAATAAAGTCTGAAGAGTTGTTATAGGTACTTCTGCCGTATTCTGCACGCTTGGCTATATTCGAATACCATCTTGTTTCAAATGTCAATCCAATGCCCATATTTCCGATAAAACTGGTCTTTTCCGGGGTTGAAAATAATACAAAGCCATTAGGTACAAGTCCGGCTCGTCCGATGAGCGTCCATCTGTCAGCCACGCGTCCTTCGAATGAATATTCAAGACCTAAAAGTGTTGTAGAAACAGAATGGTTAGAGCGCAATTTATACGTATAGGTAATCTGGTCCTGAGGTCTTTCCTCTATCGGTTTCCTCCTTGCTTCAGCATTGATTGCGCAGATAGCTGCGGTAAAAAATAACAGTATTCGTCTCATAATCAATATTTTTCACAAATATAGTGGAGGTAGGGTTCAAATCCAAGAATAAATACAATTTTTAAATCGTAAAACTCACCCCTGAATGACCCTCAATCCAAGTTTAAGTTCCTGACGAGGACATATCTGATGCTCTTTACACCACTATTCTCAAAGAAGGGCTGATAACTTTGACTGACTGCTACAATCCGACAGACAGAATGTCAGTAGTCACTTGCTCGGACACATTTTTTCATATAATGCCGGTCTTCGCTCACGGGCTTCTTCCATCATTTGTTTTCTCTGCTCTGGAGTAGGGTGAAATACCTGATATCCCCATCCGTAGGCATTTTCAAATGCGCGTCTTCCCGCTGGTGTCATTAGACCACGGTCTTCAAGATCCATGCACCTGTCCATATTCAGTTTGGTCCAATGGCTGTTCTTTCTTCTTGGAGACAGTCTCTGTGCGAGTCTGCCATCAGGAAGTTTCTTGAGGGTGCTGTCAATCCATCCGAAGCATAGGGCTTCTTCCACGACATCAATATATGGCAGTATGCCCGGCGGGGGAGTCTTGCTCCTGCTCATGACGACCCAGCACTCCTTCTCCTTGGAGTGATTCTCCTGCAGCCATGCCCTAAGCTGCGACCGTTCTGAATATTCTAACAGTGTGGTGATTTCCATGTTTTCTCCCTACTTTTTTCCAAGATTGACTATTGTTTCAAGTAACCACCATTGTTTTTGCAGCAAACTATCAAATCGTCAACAGCATCGTCAATTGACTGAAGGTGTTCAATCTCATAGAACTCAATCAAGAAGTCCAGACCCTTATATTGATCCAGATATTTATGAGCTGCTTTGGCAGATAGATCGAATCTCTTTGCAAATGCTCTAATGCAGGCGTTGATATATGGGATTTTATATTTGTCTTCCATGTCTTATCGAACCTCCGTGATTTCCATAATGTCGAGCATAGAAAAGAGTACTCCCTCTATCTCTGATGTCCAGCTCCTGTGGAAATGGCCATAGTACCAATGTGAGACCGGATGTCCGTCTGACTTCAGATGATTGAAGATCTGGTCTATTGTCTTGCGTTCCTTGTTGATGTCTGCAAAGAGGTTGTCATCCCATTCTGCCCACTCTGATATGCCATCCTTGGCGATTAACTCGCAGAAGGAAGGTGCAGTATGAGTGATAACTGTGTCTATCTGGAAATTCTTGCCAATCTCGTTGAGTAATGACTCATTGTACACAGGAATCTCATCAGGCCAATATGATGCAACTTGTGAGATGCGATTCCTGTTGTCGTACTTCTGTCGATTGTATCTGTCAATACTTATAGCTCCACCAATGCATAGGATGTTGTGCTCGCATGCCTGGATTACGCTATAGTCAGGAATGGTGCGGAATCGTTCATGTGCTATCCTTTCCTCATTGAAATACGCAGGATCATCATGATTGCCACGAACCATCACGACCCAGTTGTTTGCTTTGTTTAGTCGTGAAGAGTTGCGATTGAAGATGATGTCATAGTAGCCAGGCTTTTCAAATCCAAATCCACAGTCACCGGCAATGATAAGCAAGGTGTCTGTCATCTGATATTGGACACACATCTTGAATATCACTTCGTTGAAGTGACCGTGAATATCTCCGCAGACAACAATGTTCTTGGCGTCTGGAAATGAATATGTATGCATGGTTATGACAGTTTCTTAATCATTTCAATTATGTAATCTACTCGGTTCTCTTCACCGTATGGGAGTTTGCATTCAATCTCTTCGCGAATGTTGGTTCGTTTAAGCATTTTTGCAAACTCCTCTTTGAAGAATTCCTTTAGATCGTCATCTGCTTTCTGGAGTTCCTCAGCAATGTTTTTGTTGTAGTTGAATATATAGACAAGGTCTTCGAAATCGTGTGACCATCGCCAATCAGTGCCACCTCGTCCATTCACTGCTTCAATCTTCGTCGCTATGTAATAAGGAAGGGAGAATATCCAAATCCTTATGCCGTTGGATAGGTGCATTTCCTGCTTGTGGGAAATGGCATCGTGGTACCATCTGTTTGTAAATCCGATGACTTTGGCGTCATCAGGCATGATGTCAACGATTTCATTCTCATAAACCCATCTGCATATTGGAGCTCCAGGAGTTGTGTCGTTCTGGAATCCGCAGCTTCTCAATCGTTCTTCAAGGCTGGTTAATTCACGGTATGACTTCAAGTGTGTAACGCAATCAACGTCCATTGTCTGCCTGACATCAGACTTTGCTGAGTCTATTACATAGAATTCAGCTACTGAGCCACCCACATATACGACTTCTTCGTTGATTGAACCTAAGCCTTTGGCGACCTTTTCGATTCTTGATATATTATTGCTGTGCATAGTGGTCTAATCTGATTTTAAGTTCTTCTATAGCGATTTCAAGTTCTCTGACTCGTCCCATTCTGAGTGTATCCGCAATGACTAGCAGCTCATATAATGCGTTGTCTTTTGAACATGCTTCAGGGACAGTGCGGTAGAGGGGCTCAATAGCTTGACCTCTGTGATTGCCATCCTTTGATGGCCACACATACGAGTCTTGTCCCTGTGAGATTTTGCTTTTGATAGGTTCTGCAGAGAATGCGGTGGGCATTCCTCTCACTATGGCACCAGGAAGCGGGGGATAAACATATTTAAGACCATGTATCATAAAGTCCTGGAACGATAGGATGTTCACCCTCTTCTTGGTGTTGTCAATCAGTTTTGCAATCTTGCATCTTTCTAGACTGCATGATATTTCTGCTGGACTGATTCCCAATTCGTTTGCTAATTGGTTATTCATCCATTCTTTATTCTCTAAAGCGACAATCTTTAGCAGAATAACTACATCTTGAGGTTTAAGAGCTATAATTCCCATAGTCAATTATTCGATTTGCGAATTGCAAATTTATATCATATTATTTGAAAAATCAATAAGATACGATAAATAAATTTGCTTAGTAATTTGTTGAATTCGCGATTTGCAAATCGCAAATTCTCATAATTTAATAGGCGCTTTTCACATAATCCGTGCTATTTTGAGGGGTAAATTTCACATAATCCGGCCATTTTTGAGCTCAAATTTCACACTTTTCGGATTTTGGGCTCGGGATGCTAGTCTCTTGATGAGTAAACTTTCTTTGAAATGTTTGTTCGTTTGATAAAGGATATTGTCGTACTAGATGCTTTTCCTGCTCGAGAATACATGATTTACGGGCTATGAGTTTCTGATTTTCCATGAAGCCAAGAGTAAAAATATGCCCGGTTTTACACAATAAGCAAGATGGGCAATTGTAATACAAAGACAATACGATTTCAAAGTAAGATGATCAGAAAATACTGCCCAAATTTTTAATTGTAGCATTTCGTTAATGGATAAATAAGCGAAATGTAAAAATGATGGTTGGTTTTTGTATCATAAACTAAATAATGGATAAAAAATCCCAGCCAGGGACTTATGTCTTCTGACTGGGGTACTTATGTTTAACTACTGAAAAGGTTATCGTCTGATATCTTTCGGCTCTGTCTCTGATACATTCATCGGAACCGCCTGATATATCACCTGCATTTCTGCGTCAGAAAGTTCTGCGAGCGTCTTGCCGAATACTTCTGCCGAGAGTTCCTCACGAAGTTCCTTGTAGGCTGTGGTAATGCATTCCATTGCTTTAGTATAGCCTTCATATGAAGTGCCTCTGTCAATTTGTAATGAAACAATAGCATTGCTTACTTTGAACTGCTTGGTCGAGCCGTCAGGCATTGTGATGTCCCTCATTTCGTATTCCGGTAGAGTTGCTTTATTCTCAGGATTCAAAATGTGATTCTTTAGGATTTCTACATCAAATTCCGAAGCATCGCAGATATAATGCCCTTGAGCCCTGAAAGATCTGTCAGTCGCCAGCAGTACCTTATCTTTTGCATTGATCTTAAAACTGATAAGATTTCTTCTGCTTACATCAGTTGCCCATTCTTCTGGAGTCATGAAACGAGGCTCATCTGATTTTTGTTCTGTGTTTTCTACAGCAGGCGGCATACGCTTCTCAATAGCACTATCGTCGGTTTCATATCTGACCTTCAATGCACGGGCATTTCTGAGCTGCTCCTTGATGTCAGTTATGATGCCCATCGGTACATTTTCATCCGCTGAAATGGAAACAGTCGTATTGTACATTTCCTCACCTGAGAAATATTCGGACACAGTCTTGCTGATGGTTTCAATGTCAGTCAGATTGTCATTGCAGTAAATAGAGTACGTTCCTTTCTCTTCATTGCTTTTAGCAACATGGATACGGAAGGTAAGCGGTTCCTGTTCGTCTAAAGTTAAGTTCGTAGTTTCTACGGCTTCTTCTTGACTTTTTACTCCGCATCCGAATGCGAGGAATACGAGAGCAATTACGGGGAGTGTGGCAGCCAGCCTGAGCCAGGCCCCTTTGCCACGATGAGATTGAGTCATCATAATGAATCTTTGTTTTGTCAATGAATGATTCAACCCACAGGTAATATCCGGATTATAACCAAAGAGTTGTTTGAATATGGTTGTTCTATAAGTTTTCAGGCTCCATCCTTCGTCCAGCACATCCTTGTCAGCTTCCCACTCCTGCACTTCCTCCAGATCCTTCTCTGCCATCCAGAAGAACGGATTGAACCAGAAGATAGAACGGAGTACCGACATGAGAAGTCGCTCGTATGAATGTCTATGTCGTACGTGACTTGCTTCATGAGTGAGGATCTGTCTGCGCTCCTGAGGCTCATAGTTGAAGCCCATGAATATGGTCCTGATGAAGGAGAACGGAGTCTTTATGTCCTCGTGTTCTGCGAGGGTATAGTCCTCTTCGTATGTGAGCTTTGACTTACTGCGAAGCCTGTATATCCTTGCTGTGTTGTATGCGAGCAGAGCAAGTGATATGGCTCCGACTAATGTGTACAGGATGGTCAGGATCAATTTCAGGTCAATTGATTTGTCTGTTATTTGGGCTGATGATTCAGGCTTTATAGCCTCGCTGTTATGATTGACTGCGACTGCTTCTTCCAGGTCAGCTGGAACTGCACCGAAATCGTCAAAGCTGAACACAGTCCATTCGCTGAGTCTAACCACGTTCTCAGATGGATACAACGGTACATCCATAATCGGAATTGTCACAGAAAGCACCATCGTCACTATCAGATAGGCACGGCAGATCCTGAAGCCGACTTTCTTTGCCAACATCCAACGATATAGCACCAGAAAGAGTCCGCTGCAGATCAATGATTCAACTATGAAACTGATTACTGACATCAGGGTAGGGAATTAGAATGTCTATCTGTCTCCGTTCAATATCTTAAGAATCTCATCTGTCTCTTCAAGAGAGATTGACTTCTGTGACGAGAAGAAGTTCACCATACGGCTTACTGAGCCTTCGAAGAAGTTATCAAGGACGGTACGCATGTAAGTGTTGGTGTATTCCTCCTTGCCGACGATAGGGAAGTACTCGTACGTCCTTCCGTATGCCTTGTGCGAAACGAATCCCTTGTTCTCAAGGATTCTCACGATCGTCGACACTGTATTGTAAGCTGGCTTTGGCTCAGGCAGTTCAGCAAGCACGTCGTGAACAAGCACCTTCTCTTTCTGCCAGATCACCTGCATGATTTCAAGCTCAGCCTTTGTAAGCTCCTGAGGTCTCTTCTTTAATGTCTCTCCCATTATATTTCGTCTATATTATGTAACAAATATGCACCGGAAAATACGGTTCTCCGAACTTCCCGATGCAAACATAAAACTAATATTTTAATATTCCAACTAAAAGATTAGTTAATTAACGAAATTTTTCATTTGGCTCTCGAAAATCAGATTTTAGGTTTCTGGACGATCCTGATAATTAAAGAAATCAGGTAAATGACAATACCGTATATAGTAGAGATCAATGACACCCTTAGACCTCCGAAAATAACAATCGGAGAAATGTCTGGTGCTCTTAAAATAGCACCGAATGCCTGATAAAGTCCCAAGAGAGTCCATAGGATGCTTGCAACAAGTGCGGCAATGCCGATTTCCTTTACCCATGCCGGGAATTTCCAAGCGGAGAACAACATGAATGCAAATAGAAGTGTGATGATACTCATACCTCCGAGTCCACCGTCTACGAAGAACTGTACAAATGCGGCGTTTGGAAGAATTGATAACATAGCGATATAATTTAAGTGGTTAATTAATGTTTCTGCAAAGGTATTCATGATTAACGAATTATCGAAAGTCGAAACCCATTCTGAATCCGTCAAATCCTATTGTCGGACCTTATGAACTGCTTTCAGACCATATATTTAAAGTATTATTGATAAATTTGTGTCATGAAGATCAGAAGAACAACAGCATTGATTGCGTATTGGACGGCGGCCCTCATCATAGTGGCGATGATATTGCTCAGCTTGGATTATAACTTTACAGAGGCATTGTTCATGTCATCTCTTTTTTCGCCTGGTGTAGTAGCCGCTAAATTTTTTCTCTCACAAGCCGAGAAGGGCGCCTCAAACAAGGCTGTCATAAACGCTGTATATATTTTCGGTGCTATCGCAGTGATGGAGTTTTTGCTTATTGTCATCGGTCACAGACTATTGGAATATATCGAAGAACAGAGTCCATTGTATTTAGGTATAGGGGTCGCAGACATCCTCGTAAACCCTGTCTTTGTAGCAGTGATAATCTTATTGATTCTGGCAGGGGAGCATCTGGTCCGGCAAAAATATAAGGAGACCAGTGAGGTCCGTACTATATCCTTTACTTCAGACCGTCATAAAATGATCATGAACAGCAACGAGATTTCCTATATAGAGTCCAATGACTCGGAAGTCTGGGTCGTGGCAAATGACAGAAGACGTTTCCGCAACAAGACCGGCATAAGTCAATGGGAGAATCTACTTGGAAAAGATTTCATCAGAGTTCACAGATCCTATTTAGTCAGGAAAGAATTGATTCAAGAGACCTTATATGATTCTTTGACACTTGCGGACGGTACGTCCATTCCTGTTTCAAGGAAATACAGAGATATAGTTGCATCGTTAAGTGACAACTAAAGAAAGATGCCCTGCAATTCTACCGCAGGGCACTATAATTCAATCACCTGTCATCCCATTCCGGATGTGCCGGATCTTCGGCAATGAGGGCTTCATCCAATGAAAGTCCCAGTGCCACTGCGACTCCTTTACCGTATGCGGGATCGGCTTTGAAGCAGTTGCGGATGTGCCTCTGCTTGATGAATATCTCCGAATCGCCCATCGCGCGTGCGGTGTTTTCGCATGTCGCCTTCCTGTCTTCCGCTGACATCAGACGCCAAAGCTTTCCCGGCTGGGTGTAGTAGTCGCTGTCGTATTCCCGCTCGTCATAGCTGAACACATCTCCCATAGCAGCTAACGGAGGCTCCTTTGCTGAAGGCTTTTCCTTCCATTCGCCGTAACTGTTAGGTTCATATGAAACTGCTCCTCCCATATTGCCGTCGGTACGCATCTGACCGTCACGGTGAAAGGAATGGAACGGGCATCGTGGACGGTTCACCGGAATTTCGTTGTAATTCACCCCGAGACGATATCGCTGAGCGTCACCATATGAAAAGAGACGTCCCTGGAGCATCTTGTCAGGGGAGAAACCTATGCCCTCGATGATGTTTGCCGGATTGAATGCGGCCTGCTCCACTTCCGCAAAGAAGTTCTCCGGATTGCGGTTCAGCTCCAGAATGCCCACATCGTGGAGAGGGAAGTCTCCGTGATACCATACCTTGGTCAGGTCGAACGGATTGATCTCGTAGTTCCTGGCCTGTTCCTCCGTCATCAGCTGTACCTGCATCAGCCAGCGTGGATAATCTCCTCTTTCGATGGCCTCAAACAGGTCACGCTGATGCGACTCTCTGTCCTTTGCGATGATTGTTTCCGCCTCGGCATCCGTCATGTTCCTTATGCCCTGGAGTGTCCTAAGATGGAACTTTACCCATGTGCGACGGTTCTCGGCATCGTAGAAGCTGTAGGTATGGCTTCCGAATCCGTGCATGTGGCGAAAGGATGCAGGGATGCCGCGTGGTGACATGGTGATCGTCACTTGGTGCAAAGCTTCGGGAAGGAGAGTCCAGAAGTCCCAGTTTGAGTTAGCCGAACGCATTCCAGTGTGGGGATCACGCTTTATCGCATGGTTCAGATCGGGGAACTTCAGCGGATCGCGAAGGAAGAATACCGGAGTGTTGTTGCCTACGAGGTCCCAGTTGCCCGAGTCTGTGTAGAACTTCATTGCAAATCCTCTGATGTCTCTTTCAGCATCTGCCGCTCCGCGTTCACCCGCTACAGTGGAGAAACGCACGAAGCACTGCGTCTTCTTTCCTACTTCAGAAAATATCGAGGCGCGGGTGTACTTCGTGATGTCGTGAGTGACTGTGAATGTTCCGTATGCTCCAGCACCCTTTGCATGCATTCGTCTTTCCGGGATGACCTCTCTGTCAAAATGGGCCATCTTCTCAAGAAGCCAGGTGTCCTGCAATGTCACAGGTCCGCGATGGCCTGCTGTCTGTGTGTTCTGATTGTCCGCAATAGGACGGCCGTTCTCCGAGGTGAGATGTTTCTTGTCGTTCGTTTTCATATTGTGAAAAATTAGATGAAAACGCCGATACCTAAAAGTGTGCCAGCTGGTTATGGAGGTACCTTTATCTATTCTAACAATGAATTGAATCGTTCACGTATTGATGATGACATTGCAGTATCTCCATATTCGTCAGCAACGGATACCAGGACTGCAAGGACATTGTAGCAAGATTCAAAATAATCTTTTGCATCCTCATAGTGCTTAAGGAAAAATTCACACGAGTGAAGAACTTGATCAGACATCGACGAGCACAATATAGAGGCTTTTTCTGGTTCTCCAGCAAGATAGTAAGCCTCAATTATACATATGAGATCTCTCTCGTTGCTTAAGCCATACATGATGATATCGAGCGGGAAGTTCTCCTCAGGAATCACAGACTGACATTTATCGAGGATTTCTACTGCCATGTCATATTCTCCGGCTTTGATCATTTCCATTGCTACAGATGCAAATATCCCTCTCTGAGACATTACCCCACAGAATGTATAAAGGTTCTGATAGTCTACAAACCAGTCAGTTCTCTTCAGTGTATCCCATGTGTACAAGGATGTCATCTTACGATAAAGTTCATCCGTGTCGGTAAATCCTCTTTCAGAGAGATTTGTCTTGTTCTTGATAGGAACGAAACGATAGGTGAATCCGTCATACATAAGGTAGTCCTTTATACCGACCTGAAGGTCACCTCCTGCACTGAGAAAATTCAGAGGCCTGTCCCACTTGTAATTTGAGAGGAGATCCAGAAGGAACAGTTCCGGTTTTGTGATTCCATTCTTGCCTTCCGGAATCGTCAAGATAATTTCTGATGGAATCATATCAGCATATTTCTCATCAAGAATACCATACTTGATCACATTCTCCTTGTTTACTGGTATGCTGAATTTTCTCGATACGATATAATCTGCATATTCACCGTTTGTCAATGGTATCTTTGCATCAGGATGTCGGAATACCCTCATTACATCAGTTAGCGGATATACCGAGTCTCTTGCATCATAAATGAGAACATACTCATTTTCCCCCTGCATATACTGCCTTTTACCTATATTCAGATCCAATGGCGCAGATTCATTTGATGCGTATTTCATCTGGTCAATGTGCCAGTCGGCTCCCAAAAGCGAGGTGTTTACAATACGTACATCCGTTCGGAATCCCTCGACTTCCTGAATATACCATATAGGGAACGTGTCATTGTCACCGTGAGTTACAAGTATGCCGTTTTCTCCAATTCCCCTAAGGTAGTTTATGGCGAGCTCGCGTGCCGTATATCTGTTGCTTCTATCATGATCATCCCAGTTCACGGTGGCCATCAATGCGGGGATTCCCATGCCGGCGCATACTGTGACTGCAGCGATCCCTTTCTCCCATCGTGTGTCATTTATGCGATCAAGAATCTTCTGAACCAAAGCCAGACAGCCTATTCCGATCCATGCACTGAAGAAGTAGAATGAGCCGACATAGGCATAGTCACGTTCACGTACCTGGAAAGGGGACTGATTGAGGTAAATCACAATGGCTATTCCTGTCATGAAGAACATCAGGAAATTGAGCCAGCATCCTCTTTTATCTCTGGCATATTGGAAGAACATGCCGATAAGGCCTAGTAGCAGCGGCAGCATATAGTAGTGGTTCTTTCCCTTGTTATCTGCCAGATAAGCAGGAGCATCTGACTGATCACCCAATCTCAATCTGTCAATGAATCCTATTCCGCATTCCCAGTTTCCTTGGAAGATATCTCCCGGCATCGGGCTGTGAATCTCATTTTGGCGTCCTGCGAAATTCCACAGGAAATATCTCCAATACATCCAGTTGACCTGATAGTCAAAGAAGAATATGAGGTTCTGAATGAAGGTCGGCTTCAGATCATTACAGCCGCGAACCTTGATCCCATTCTCACCTATATAACTTTTATATACGGCGATATACGAATCGTCCCTGTTGTCCCACATGCGCGGAAAAATCATCTTTGATTCCGAAGTATATCTTACATCTATGCTGGAGCTCTTTACGTATCTGTCACCCATGCGGGTCCAATAATCCTTCTCTACTATGTCATAGCCGGCACCATAAAACTCTCCATATACAAGGGGGCCTTTCGGATATTGGTCGCGAGCGAGATAGCTCATCAGAGTAAAAGGATTATCCGGTTTGTTCTCGTTCATGGGTGTGCCGGCATTGGAGCGGATTATGACCGTCGCATATAATGAGAAACCGATGATTATCGTAGTGACGCACAGAAGGACGGTGTTGACTACTACCTTGCTATGTTTCAGACTGTTGAACAATCCCCAGAAGAGTGCTAAAAACAATACAAGCATGAATGTTATCGCTCCACTGTTGAACGGAAGGCCGAATACATTGACGAAGAGCAGGTCGGTGTATGCTGCTGCCTTTGGCAGAAACGGAATTATCCCGAAGAGGATGGCTGCAAGAATAAGACACGAAAGTATGAAGATGCCGCACAATTCCTTAAAAGAGTATGAGCCGTTTTCGCGGATACGGTAGAAATACAGGAATACAATAGCCGGAATGCTTAGAAGGTTGAGAAAATGTACTCCGATAGAGAGTCCCATCAGGAAGCATATGAGTATGATCCATCTGCTGGAATGCGGCTGGTCAGCCTCGTCGTACCATCTGGTCATGGCCCAGAATACGATGGCTGTAAATAATGATGACATTGCATATACCTCGGCTTCTACAGCGGAGAACCAGAATGTGTCGCTGAAGCAGTAGGCGAGTGCACCAACCGCTCCGCTGCCGCAGATGGCAATGATATATGAAACGCTGTATTCCTTTCGGGAAACAAGTCTTCTGGCGAAGAATACGATGGTGAGGTAAAGGAAGTAAATCGTCAAAGCTGAACAGATGGCACTGCATGCATTGATTGCAGCTGCGGCATGCTCTGGACCCACGAATAATGTGAATATCTTTGCAAAGATCTGCCATGTAGGGTTTCCGGGTGGATGACCAACCTCAACCTTGTAGGATGATGCAATGAACTCCCCGCAATCCCAGAATGAGACAGTTGGCTCGATGGTCAGAAGGTATGTTGCTGTCGCAATAGCAAGAACGACTAGCGAGGTGATGGTGTTCCATTTCTTGAAACTTTTCTCGGTCATATATGTATCAGTTTTGATACAAAATTATTGAGAGAAAGTTTTACATTTATCTTTCTTTAAGAAAATCACGCCATTATAATGAATTGATATGCAGCAAATTAGGAAAATTTTGTAAAAATTGGATCTGATAAAGTCTAACATCGGCCATTTTAGAGGTTCTCAGTATCCGAAAGCAGTGTTCTGAGCCAGATTCCGATGTTTGTATCGTGTTCGCCGAGTCCAAGTTTCTTACGGATCTCGCTGCTGATGATGTAGTGACGCTTCTTCTGTATGAATTCGCCGACTTCCTTACCTTTAAGACCAAGCGTAAAGAGACAGCAGTAACCGATTTCCCAATCTGTAAGACCCTTCTGTTCGAGGATGCAAATGAACTTCGGATGATTCTCCTTGAATACGATCTTTGTGGAAATCAGGAATGATTCTCTGTCGGAAATCAGGTTTTCGATCTCCTCCTCAGAAATCCTGTATGCCTTGTCGTCTGATGATATATGCGATGCGAGGACTTTATCCAATACAGATAGCCTTTGCCTGATCAGAGCCATTGCTTCATCATCAGGTTTCTGATTGAGTCTGTGAGCGTATCTTCTGATTATTATGATGCAGAGTGCAACTGCGGCAAAGGCGGCAAGAATAATGGCCGATGTCTGCCTTCTTTTCTCGACAAGTTCAAGTTTGTCTGCATACCGTTCCTGAATTATCCGGGCATTCTGTCTCTGGAGAGTGTCTGTCGGTGATATCTTCCCGGCATTTTCAAGGATTATGCGTCTCCACTGAAGTGCCGTTTCAATATTCTGCTGGTCACCTTTATTGTTGTAGTAATCTACAGCGATATTAATGATGCTGTCATTCGTCATGCTTATTCCACATTTCTCGAGAGCAATGGAGTAAAGCAATGCATGGCGGGCACGCAGTTCCGGTGTATTGAGCTGACGTCGGTCAAGTGAATCCAATGCTACGAAAGCGCTGTCCGGGTGCATCTCAAGATGTGCTTCAGCATCGTCTAGAAGCCTTTCTGCATCGCTGTTATGCATGCATGAGACGACGCATAAGGATAATATCAGAATAAATATGATGTTTGATAGTCTCGACATAGGGTAATTTTAACGACTCGGAGAATAAGCAAAATTCATTCCTTTGAGATATACCCTCGGGTAATTAAACGAAAATTACCTGAACACCAACGTAAACACAGTCCCATTCTCGTCACTTCTGGTCAGCTTCAGCGAACCATTGTGAAGTCTCATGATCTGACGAGAAAGGCTGAGTCCGATGCCTGTGCCTTCCTGTTTGGTCGTATAGAACGGAACGAAAATCTCCTCCTGGCTTTCCTTGCTGATCGGATGGCCGTCATTGGTCACATTGATGATGATATGTTCAGAAAGGTTGATCTCGGCAGTAATCTCGATATTCTTAGCTTCTGCCTGGACTGCGTTCTTGACCAGATTGATGAGAATCTGCGTGATCTGACCTTCGTCGGCATAAAGAAGCACATCCTCTGACTTCTCGATATATGTGCATGCCGCTCCAGATATAACAGCCTGCTCACGAGTCAGATTGATCACTCTCTCTGCAAGCTCTCTGAAATAGAACGCCTTCTTGGACGGTATAGCCACACGCGTGAGATTACGATATGTATCCACGAACTTGATAAGTCCTCTCGATGACTGCGAAATGGTGCTGAGACCATTCCTGACCTCTCCATCCACATTATCAAACTTAAGAAGAGTCTCGCTGAGCGAAGCGATAGGAGTAACCGTATTCATGATCTCATGAGTCAGCACCCTGATCAGCTTAGACCAAGACTCCTGCTCATTCTCTGCAATCTCATTACTGATATCGTTGAACGCAATGACACGAACGTGTTCCTTTCCAATGGTAGCAGCCGAAGCCGTAAGAGCAATGGTCATCTTTCCGGACTCATTATAATAGCTGGCCCTCTCTTCAACTCCATCCGTAATCGACTGGAATATCTCATATAGTGAATCACTCACACTTCTTAGCTGACGTATGTGGCCGAATGTCGCCACACCCAAAAGAGTCAGCGCAGTATTGTTACAATAGTTGACACGGCCACTATCCTCGACGACAACGACACCAGTCTTTACGTGGTCCAGCATCAGTCCGAAATACTTCTCCTGCTCAATGATCTCGTGCCTCTCTTTGTCGAAGATACCACGAAGACGATTCAATGTCTTATTGAATCTGCGTCCGATCAATCTCTTCTCGTCAAACCTGAAATTCAATTCCTTGTCTTCCAATGCATCAAGCATATATGCTACCTTCTTTCGCATCTTCCTCGATGTGTGGAAAGCGGCAATAACGGCAGACACGATGGCTGTCGCTAATACGATTGATATGATTTGAATTGATGTCATTCCGAGCTTGACGAGGAATCTAGATTCCGTATTTCTTCAACTTAGCGTAAAGGGTAGGACGGCTGATCTCCAACGACTTCGCCACCATAGACAGATTGCCTCCAAAACGGGCCATGGCCGCACGGATAGCCTTTTCCTCTGTCTCTTCAAGCGTATTAGTGCCGGAAACTTCAACAGATGGCCTTGCCGGTATGATCTCAAGATCAGCAGCGGTCAGAAGCTCATTCTCAGAAAGAATGACTGTCTTCTCAATACAGTTCGAAAGTTCGCGGATATTGCCGCTCCAGAAGTGTCCCTTCAAGACTTCTGCAGCATCAGCGGAAATTCCCTTGACGTTTCTTCTGTATTTCTCAGCAAACTTATTCACGAACATCTCCGCCAACGGAAGGATTTCATCAGTCCTTTCCCTCAGGGCAGGGAGGTGGAGCTCGAATGTATTGATTCTATAGTACAGGTCCTGTCGGAATTCACCGTTTGCGACCATCTGCTTCAGGTCCTTGTTTGTAGCGCAGATGAGTCTAATATCTATAGGTATTGACTTGTCGTCTCCGACTCTTGTGATGCATCTGTTTTGAAGAGCACGCAGAAGCTTTGCCTGCAGATGCGGCGGAATGTTTCCGATCTCATCAAGGAAGAGTGTGCCACCGTTTGCCTGTTCAAACTTGCCGACATGGTCTGCATGAGCATCTGTAAATGCACCTTTCACATGGCCGAAGAGTTCGCTCTCGAAAAGAGTCTCAGTGATTGCCCCCGCATCCACGCATACCATAGGTCTGAGAGACCTATCCGACATCCTGTGAATCTCACCAGCAAGTACGTCTTTTCCCGTGCCGTTCTCACCTGTAATAAGCACAGTCGCATCAGTAGATGCAATCTTCTCGACAGTCTGCCTTATACCGCTCATCGCCGGACCTTTGCCCCAGAACATCTTCATTGATGAAGGAGCGACCGCAGCCTTTTCCTTCTTGCCAGTACGGTCGTATGCCGCCTTCAGCGTTTCAACCAATTTGTCGTTGTCCCAAGGCTTCACGATGAAGTCGAATGCACCTCGCTTCATTCCTTCAACAGCAAGTTGGATATCAGCGTATGCCGTAAAAAGCAATACCTCAGTCTCCGGGCTGCGTTTCTTGATTTCCGAAAGCCAGAAAAGGCCTTCGTTTCCTGTATTTATGTCTGTGTGGAAGTTCATGTCCAGCAGCACGACATCCGGACGGAAGTCGGCCATCTTGGTCACCAGCTCCTTCGGCGAAGGAATCAGCTCCACCTGCGAGAAATGCAGCGGCAGCAGCACCTTCAGTGCCGCCCTGATTCCGCTGTTGTCATCCACAACCAGTATTTTCGCTTTGCTTTTTGCCATGTATTATTGATATAATTGCCAAATTCAAAGCAAAAGTATACTAAAACCATATACTTTCGGTGGAAATTAGGCAAAATTACATTCATAGAAGGTTATTCTTGACCTGATTTATACGCTCCGCCCACCTCTCTCTCTTTACATCAATATTTCGCATCATCTGAGAAAAATACTCTTCATCAGCCCTTCGTTTGCGCTGATTTGCTTCCATCGCCGCTTCCATCATGATTTGCTCCAGCATTTCATCGCTTGGCTCCTCACTAGAAACAAACCTGTATGAATTCATTTCCTTCTCCAACATATCTCTTGAATTGATCTGTTACTGCAAAAATAGCATTTTTTAAGTGCCGTTCTGATTCTTTCTTGCAATAATTCTCTTGGCTACTCCTTCTTTAGCACCACAGCCGGGTTGGTACGCATCAGACGTATTGTCTGCAGCACGACCGAAATGAAGACAACTATCAGCACAAAAATGACCGCGACGGCATATATGAACCATGAATTTTCTATCCTGACCATATAATTCTCGAGCCATTTCGAGGCTATGAAACAGGCCGTCGGAACCGCCGCGACTGCAGATACGAGTACAGGCGCGATGAATCCCCATACCGTCTTGCGGAACACTTCCAGGCCGGATTCGCCAAAGACCTTGCGTACAGCGGTGTCGTGGGTCCGCAGCTGTGCGTAATAGCCGCTGAAAGCCGCAATAGCCAAAGCAGTCAGCAGCAGACAGGCCAGCACAAATGTGATCAGAAGATTCTGCAGATTCTTCTCCTTCCTTATGTCATCCTTCAGATACTGGTTTAAAGACTTGACTGAAATCATCTTCTCGTCGTATCCCAGTTCCTTATACATCTCCTGTAGTTTCATGACCGCCGTTTCTTCATTTCCCTTAACCTTTACGAGATAATTATGCTCGTCCGGATTGTGCTCGGTCCTCCAGTCAGCAATGACCAGTGCGGCACAAATTCCCGAATCGAGTGTCTTCAATAATGTTCCTGTCCGGAAGTGACTGCATGTACCCATTATCTGCCTCCTTGAACCCCAGTCTTCTGCAAACCATTCCCTGTCAGTTATCGCACCGGGGATGGCATCCATCGTCGCCTCACTCAGGTACATCGCTTCACCAGCAGGGCTGAAATGTGTCTCCCCATAGTCATTTATCTCTATTCCCAGCATGTCAAATGTACTGCGTTGTGCCTCGATGTAGCCGAGAGCACCACCTCCATTCGGGAACATGACCCTGTAACGGTACATAGGGAGACAGTTCATCGCTCCAACTTCCTCGACAAAGGCCTGGCTCTTGATCTTGTCCAGATATCTTGGGCCGGCGGTCCTGAAATCCAGATAGATGAGATTGTCCTTTTCGTATCCCATCGGATAATTCATGATGAATGCGTTCTGCCGGGTGACTGTGATAAGCATGGCAGTAGAAGCAATCGCAATACAGCCTTCGAGTCCGATGAACAATTTACTGATGAGAGATTTTTCCTGTCTTCTGTTCTGTCCCTTTATTATGTCGACCGGACTGTATTTGGCAATCGCGATCGATGACGCTGTACCGGAAGGAATTGCCATCAATAATGCTGTCAAAATCAATATGATATATTCTCCTGAAGTACGCATCGGATGCACTTCGGTGTCAAGCAGACTGCTGAATATATCCTTGCAGGAAATTGCTGCAAGGATGGCCATAATCATGGAAACTGCAATAATGAACAGTGCTTCAAAGGTACATCTGATCACGACCCCGTGTCTGTCGGTGCCGAGAAGCTGGCGGGTAGCCATCTCCTTTATCCTGAAATGCGAATATGCGACAGTCAGCAGTATGTAATTCAGTAGAGAAAGAATCGCCAATATGATGCATATGTTCAGATAAACGCTGTAAATATCTGTATTTCTGAATCTTCCATATGCCCTGGAGCCATGCCCGTACTTACAATGATAATCCTTCAGACTTACAAGTTCGATCTTATAATATTCTTCCCGGCCAGCAATGTTGTTCAGGATAGTTGTCAAGCTGGTCTTTATGGATTCTATATCGCCGCCTTTTTCTGTTCTGATGAATTCGACTCTCGGATCACCTGTCCAATCCCTCCTCGAACCCCAGATCTTGGAGGCACATTCCTTATAGCTTTCGTGACTGATTATCACATCAGCTTCAGGTAGTGATGTGTTCGGAAATCCCGGGAAGACTCCTTCTACGACAAACTCGTTCTTCTCACCGAATGAGACGAAAGGAATCCGAATCATCTTTCCCACTGGATTTTCAATTCCGAAAATCTTTTCGGCAAGCTGTCCTGATATCACTGCTCCATTGTGCCCGGCCAGGTTTTTTAGAGGATTTCCAGAATCAAGAGGGAAGCTGAAAAAATCGAAAAAGTTATCCTCCACGGCAAGGAGGGAAGTGAAGTAATGTTCATTTTCCTGATATTCCGCCATGAAAGTCTGTCCTCCCAGGTTATCTTCTGCAAAGACTATCTGGGTCATGCTCTTGATGCCGGGAATATCACTGAATCTGTCTTCATCCATATCGTGCCGCACAAAGAACTCCTCCATACCGTTCATATTACGCAGTACGTACACTTCCTCGGCATTCCCGATGCTCTTGTCGCAACTAAGATCTTCAAGAATATACGAACCCAGTACAATCACAAATGCCAGCGCAAGGCTCAGTCCCACGACCTCGATCGCGGTGTATAGCTTATTTCGGCTCAGGAATCTCAGGTAGCTTTTCATTTCTCTTGTTTTGTGGTAGCGCGTAAACGCCTGTGTTTCAGTGTTTTCCTTATTGTGCGTGCTGTCGGGAGACCGCATGCAGGTAGTGTAAGTCTTTGAAAATCAATGCGGTATCGGATGCTATCGGAGATCCTTCACTTCGTTCAGGATGACAGTTTCCAGCCATGTCCTGCTCCGACCGAGCTTTATTCCTTCTTAAGCGCCTCAGCAGGATTCGTTCTCATCATATGCAGGGCCTGCAGAAGGATAGCTACGAGGACCACTATAAGGACAAGTGCAAGCGCTCCGGCGTATATCGCAGGGGAGTTGTCGGTGCGGATTACGTACCCCTCGAGCCAACGTCCGATGACCATATAGGCAATAGGGATAGCAACTACAGCGGAAATTATGACAGGAAGCATGAAGTTAAAGGTCAGTTTTCTGACCAACTCTCCTTTTGAGCATCCGAATACATTACGCACAGCATTGTTTCTTTCGTTTGTCTTCGCATGGTAACTGCTGAGACCTGTAACTGTCATTATCGTCATCAGGATACATATGATGGAAAAACCGGTGAGAAGTTTGAGAAGGTCATTTTCCTCTTTCAGTTCTGCCTTAAGATGATCCCTGAACGGTACAACAAAAACAGTTTCGTCATTAAACCCTTTTGAATGGTAGAACTCCTTTATCCTCTGACAGATATCGTCGATGTCACCATCCGTCCTGACACAAATCTGGACACCTAGACCGAATGAATTCTCGTAGTCATTGATAATCGTTATACCCATCAGTTTTCCGGTAGTATCTTCCGACAGTTTTCCCATTTTCAAATCGCTGACTGTGCCGCAGACCGGTGTCTTCCCCCTCCATGTCATAATTGTGTTACCATCCCTTAGCCCTGAAGTCGCATCATAGGTACTTTGACACAGATATATGTTTTCCGCTTCATACGGTTCTGAGAATTCTTCAATGAATTCCACTCCCAACATATCGAAATATGCTCTGTTTCCCTCTATGAATATCAATGACTCAGTCTGTCCGTCAGGTCGTCCGATTATCGTGGCTGAGGGACTGTCAGGCCTGTTTGTGCAATAGCCTATCTCTGAGACATATGACTGTGACTCTAATTCTTCGTAATAGCGGTTCATGTTCTTATCCAGGAACTGGATGAATATGACATCCTCATAATCATATCCCAGAGGCTGGTTCATCAGATGTCGGGTCTGTCTGGTAATTCCGAAACAGACAGCAAGTGCGCTGATGCTCAAAAGACCTGCTAAAGCGACGAATAGCTTCCCATAGACCATTTTATCCTTATACCTTGCTTCTCCTTTAATTACATTGATTGCACTGTAGGATGACAGAATGATTGAAGGAACCGCACTGGCCAATCCTACCATCACGAGTATGATTCCTGCGAGAATAAGGTATTCGTTCAGATGAGATAGGGGATTGATTTCCATGCCGAGTATCAGGCCGACAGGTTTCTTAAGCGATACAGCAATGATCGCTGCAAAGATACATGAAGAGACAAGCAGCAGGAAGGCTTCAATGAAACATCTTCCTATCACTCCTTTTCTGTCCGTACCGAGAAGCTGACGTGTGGCGATCTCCTTTATTCTGAATCTTGAGAATGCTATGGTCAGAACGATGTAGTCGAGCAAGGCGACAACTGTCAGAAATATGCACATCAGGAGATAGATTCCGAACAGCTTGCCGTTTCTGATGTTGCAGAAATACATGTTTATATCGGGGAATTGTCCTTCCGCTGGATTCTTCAGATCATCGAATGCCGTAAGTCTGTAATTTTTATAGAAAGGATGATCGACAAGCTCTTCAAGCTCATCTTTGATCCGGACAGCTACGGTATCTTTATCAGCACCTTCCGTCAATCTTACACAGCAGCATCCGTTCAGTATGAGCATACCCTGATACATATTCTGCATAAATTCGTTATATAGATCTATATTGATGATGATGTCCGGTTCATGGAATATGGTCTTTGAAAAGGGCTTGAAGACACCGGTCACAGTGAGATTCACGTCAAGATCGGTGAAGTCTGGATATTGACTCTTCATCGGGTTAGCCTCAAAAAGATTTATCTCTTTACCCAATACATCTCCGTCAGGAAAGAAGGTCAGCGCCAGTTCCTCAGAGATTATCACCGAGTTCTTCGATCTCAGTACTTCTTTCGGATCACCTTTTGACAATGGGAACGTAAAGAAATCGAATAGGTTTGCAGATGCCGCCATGCTTGAGACCTGCAACTCATCATCTGCATATCTTGCAAGCGTGACACCGGTAAACATCCTCTTTTGTCCCGTGCAGGGACTGAAAGAGCATGCATCCTTGATCTGAGGAATCTTTCCTATAGATGAATTCAATGATGCATCTGCTGTAATATATTCGGAAAGACTGCATAGATAGATGTCGTCAGTGTGCTTCAGTACTTTGTTTACACTCATGTCATCCACGATGTAAGCGCTTAGCACTATCACAAATGCCAGCGCAAGACTCAGTCCCACGACCTCAATCGCGGTGTATAGCTTATTTCGGCTCAGGAATCTCAGGTAGCTTTTCATTATTATATTGGTTAAGTCGTTCATTGATTATACCGCCACGGTATTCGTCCTATATATCAAGCATTTTTCCCTCCGGCTATACGATTACAATGGTCGGAATGCCTGATATTTCTAATCAATATGACAAAACTATATTCGTGCCAAAATTTCTACTGTCTTGCATATCAATGCATTGGCGTGTTCGTGCTTATTCTGCCACTGTAAAGAAACTTTACACAATTGTAAAGTTAAAATTTATTTTATCCAGCATAAAATTAATTTTACCAGTGGCTGATCGTGAACAGGAAAGTTTCAAAAACCAAAGAAAAAGAAAAAAAATCATGAAGAATTACAGATTAGCCGTCGATGAAAACGGCTCTCCGTTCGTCCTGAACAGCAAAGGATCAATCGATTTCGGGTACATCACAGAGGAAATGAACCTGTCACCTGCTCCTATCAGGGTTGCTGAAGGAGATGAAAGTTATGGTCTTGCGCATATGGTCAAGAATCATTCTGATCAATTATCCCAATGTGGATTTGCTGACGTGCCAGCATTCGTGGAATATGTGACAGAACACTTTACAACAATCAAAGAAGGACATACCGGATCATATCTTCTGGAAGTTAATGAAGACAGGAACCATACATTATTCATATCCTTGTCCAGAACAGAAGATTATTGGAAAGTGATCAGTGGAGGAGTGTTCAGGCTGAAATATTCCAGAAATAAGAAAATGTCTATTCCGTACCCGCAATCCGGATGCCTGAACCTGTCCTTCAGGCAAAGGTTCCTGCTTCTGGTGAGATTCAACAGGACTCAACCGAAGCGAGCGGGAATTCCTTATAGACCTTTTCTGCCTGCAAATATATCAAAATTCATTCAAAATCAATGCTTTGGTCTGAATCTTTTATTGATATACCGATTATTTCAGATATTTGCCAATAGTTTCCTTTGTCTGAGGAATGGAAGGTCGCAGATGCTCTCCGAAGTCTACGATGACCCCTTCCTTGTTGATTAAGATATAGAACGGAATGCCGTGACCGGTATGGAGAATCGGGTCGAGCCCCAGTCGCTGTTCATCAGTGAGATGGTAGGTTTCGATGTTGGTGGCGAAAGGATTGGTACCGTCCGAACCGTTGTCAAGATAGAAATTTACGATGCGTAGAGGCTGGTCCTTATATGCTTCTGCCATTTCGACCTGGAACGGTATCTCATGCCTTGTACCAGGGCACCATGTCGCACCTACTTGTATATAAATGACCTTGTCTTCGTTACCGGCTATCACCGATCTCATCAGTTTCAGACCCTCATTCTCCTTAACCAAGGCCATCTGTCCCTCTCGCGGACGGTCAGCATGCAGAATCGCATCAGAAAGAATCTTAGGGTTTTCTGCGTATGCTTTCTTGATAACGTATCTGTCTCTTGTATTCAGTTTCAACAGAGGAAAGGTAACAGTCTCATTGAACTCCCTGAAATGCTTCTCGAAACTCTCTGTATCATTCGCTTCCAGCATCTGGTTATAAAAATGAGAGGTAAGCATCTGAAGCAGCATCTTGTTCTTTGTTCTTTTCCTGAGAAAACGCATCAAAGATGTGTTGTCAGCCATCATTAAACCCGCCTCTTCAGGATCCATATCATGCAGAAGCCAATAGTTGATATTCGACGAAAGCTCAAAAAGGTTGCTCGGCATACAGTCCGGACTGAATAGCCCTGCAGCATCCTTGACACGAAAATAATCCGACACATCCTCTCCGGCATTCTTATACGACAGCAACCCCTGTATAAGTCTGGAATAATAATCCGCCTCGATTTCTTTACGGCAGAGCGCCTCCAGTTCCTTGCTTGGATGCTTCTCCTTTATAAATGCCTCAAGCCTTGAAAGATGGTAAGCCAACTTTTCTTTCAATGCCTCGCTCAAACTTGCCGCATCCTTATACTTTCTTACAGGAGTCCCATCTGCAGCTACCTCATAATTGCCATGTGACGGCCAGTCATGGCTAAGATAATAGAACATATGGAACTCGTTCATCTTGATATTGTTATCCGCTCCATTTCCAGAAAAATGCACCTTCCCAAGTTCGGAGAAGTCTAACTCAACATGAATCGAGTCGCCTGGACAAACGACCATATGATCGACATACGGAGCCATCGAAACCGTACGCGGTGCATACGGCAGCACAGAAAATCCGAACCTATCTTCATATATCAAGGAAGTCTGCCTATTGTCTACTCTGTCGTAGAAAGGTATAGTAATCCCGACCTCTGTGACATTGGGATAGATATCACGATTGGCAATATGTCCAGTAATCACCGCAGGTTTCGAGTAATATGCCTCATCTCCCTCAATGTTTTCTGTGCTGAATACAAAATCAGCGGGTTCGCTTATAACATTATGTCTGCACGCACATAACAGAGTGCATGCAGAAAGAAACAGCGTCTTTATATTACTTCTTATTCTCATTACAAAATAGCATCAATTTCTCAAATTCACTTTCGGCAAATGCCTTTGCCACCTCAGTAGATACTTTGCCGATGTTGTTCAATAAATCATACTCGTTAAACTGTAGAAATGCATCTAACTTTTTAGACCCTCCCATCGGAGGCAGTTGCCGAGAAATACTCGGTAACTGAACTCTCTTCGAGTTCTCCCTCTTGAAATATATGCTTGAGATGAAGGCTGATATTGTCAGAGGAACATTCAAACAGTACTCCCATCAACTTCTGACTTAACCATATAGTCTCATCCTGAAGCCTTACCTCTATTCCATCCTCTTGTGCCTGAATTGTAAAAGTCAGGAACTCTGCTGTTGCGAATCTTTAATGTCCTATTCATAGACTATTTATCTAATAGTATATGGCAAAGATAAGTAATTTGTTTCGTCTTATTTCCAGTATGTCATGTTATACTTTATTCCTTCTTCAGCGCCTCTGCAGGGTTGGTGCGCATGAGACGGATAGTCTGGAGGGAAACTGCAGCGATGGTAGCCAGCAGCGTAATGAGTATTGCCACAGCATAGATGCCAGGAGAATTTGCAATCCTGATCACATATGACTGCAGCCAATGGCTGACATACATATATGCCAAAGGGACTCCGATCAAGGCTCCAAACAAGACTGGGAATATGAATCCCCATATTGTTTCCCAGAAGATTTCCCTGCGCGATATTCCTAATACTTTACGTATGGCTGTGTCATGTGTGTGCAGGTGCGAGTAGTAACTGCTCAACGCCGTCAACGCCATGATTGTCAGGATTATGCAGAGGAGTGAAAATCCTCCGATTATCATACACGAATTCCGCTCGGTGGTAAAGCTTTCCTTTACCATATCCTTCAATATCTTTACTGGATTGGCTGAAACATATCTATCCTCCATTGCTTCATCAAAGGCTTTGACAATCTGATCTTTTGCATCGTGAATATCTCCGTTCACTTCTACCAGAAGCCAACCAATTCTTCCTTCTCTTTTTGTCAGATCGATGCATACGGCACCGTCAGTGATTGTTGCTGAATTGCCGAATTTGAAGTCACTTACAATGCCACCGTAGTGGTGTTTGATACTCTCTTTATCAACTCCGTTGCTTTCATACAAAGATTCTATAATTCCTTGACTGCTTTTGGTAAAGTATGTATTCTCGTCATTATTGAAATCCTCAAGAATCTCTATCCCAAGTATTGATAAAGCCTCCCTGTCGCATTCCAATTCATAAGCGGAAATATGCGACTTCTTGTCTTTTATCCCTAGAGATCTTCTAGCATGCGAATATGATATAGGCGCCGAACTATATCGTCCTACTCTATTTACACATGGCAGACTCTCCAGAATATTATATAGATCCACATCATCGTAATAATCATCTACCTCTATCAGGTCTTCCGTCCGGTATCCCAATGGTGTATTGATCATCTTTCGAGTCTGAAGATACATTACCAGAGAAATAGAAATAATTGTGATACATATTCCAGCCTGTACAGCAATGAAAACTCTGCCGAGAATCATCTTGTCTTTCTTGAGACTTTCGCCTTTGATGACTTCTATCGGCTTTACTTTTCCCATACTGAATGCAGGAACGAGTGCTGCGATTACAGAGCATAAAATGATGACAACAGTTCCCCAGAGGATTTCCGTATTATTGCTGAATATGTCTATTTCGCTTCTTAGCAGTAATGACACATGCTTCTCCACTCCTACTGCGATTAACGCACCTGCAGCAAATGCCACAGATGTCAGCAGCAATGACTCAGCCAACAGACGTCTCATTATCTCCCACCTGGACGTACCAAGGAGCATTCTGGTGGCAATCTCCTTGGCTCTGAATCTCGAAAATGCTAATGTCAGGAAGATATAGTTCAATAGTGAAAATATCAGAAGTATAACACACACCGATATGAATTTCTTCTGCTGATTCAAATCTGAGAGATTCTGGAAGGGATCCGGGGCTCCGATGTTGACATCCAGCTCGTCAAATCTTGTGAATTTCAGCTCCGGTACTAACCTTGATTTAAAGAACTCGTCGGTAGAATTGTAATATATATCATGAGCAAGCTTGCTGATGTCCGGACTACCATTGAATCTGACCAGATTTACAGCTCCTCTCCAGCCGCCTCTAGTCTCTATTGATGGGATAAGCCGCTCATTTACAAGTATATCTGTATTAAGTATCTGTGTATTCTTTACGTCCTTGAAGATACCCGTGACTATGAGATTTCTAATAGTACCATCATAATCAAACTCAATAGTCCTTCCTATAGGATTCTCTCCCGGGAAGTATCTTTCTGCAAATGATTCAGATATGACAGCAGAGAATTCTTGTTTGAGCACTTCATCCGCATTTCCGGAAATCAATTTGTAAGGAAGGAACTCAAAGAAGTTATCTGAAACCCACATTGGATAGCGTTCTATTTGTTCGCCCTCCATGAAGACTCCTATATATGCATTGCAAAATTGGCAAAACTCCCTGACTTCCGGATATCTGGAAAATTCCTCAGCCAAGAAAGTAAATGATGTGGCACCTCCTGTATTGTGGCATAAGTATATCTCATCCTTATCCTTTATCTCCCTGTCGTATGATAAATTCTTGATCACATACGAACTCATCAGGATTATAAAGGCAAGGGACACACTTAGCCCCACCATCTCGATGACGGTATACACTTTGTTTCTTGAAAGGAATCTTATGTAGCTTTTCATTTATTTGTATGTCATTTTACTTTTTCAATAAACTGTCATACTGAAGACTAAATGGTTTATGATTTGCTTTTATAATGAAAATAACTATCTTTGCAGAGAAAGATGAGAGTTGCATATAGGCGCGATAACATCAAGCTCCGCAGCCGTCTAGTTATACGAGGCCGTAAGTTCAATGCTTACGGCCTTAGTGTTTCTAGTTTGGTTTCAATTTCTCTTCTTGTCTGATATCTTGCATTCACTCTGACTGCCTTCCCATAGAATACTACATAACAATCCGTAATCATGCATGATGTAAAATCGGTTTTCCTCCTTGAAATGTATTTGGATAGTGAAAATGAGTCAAGATGCATTACGTGTTCATCAAGGTCTATAACGACAATCTTACATCCTTGTCTCTTTGCAGACTTGAATCCAGCTGTTATCCCTTTCTCGCTCATTACACCCTTTCTGTCACCCAATTCTTCACAAATTGTATACTCCGGATTCTTATGCCCGATAGCATACGTATGAGGATTTATGCGTATACTGATCTCATCATATGACCGCAGAATAGCTCTGGCAGCCCTTATGTTGCTGCCTAACTCACTTTTGTCTGCATTGATACTGATTAAGAGACGTTCCCCGAACTCCTCATCCAACAAATACTCAGTCTCCATACATTAAGAATATGTTTCAGCGACAAATGTAGGAATCCTTTTCTGTATAATCAAACCTATTTAGTTTCCAGTATGTCAAAGAACTTTTCGTGTTATATTTTACTCCTTCTTCAACGCCTCTGCAGGGTTGGTGCGGGCTGCACGGCTGACCTGCACAAAAACTGCTGAGAGTGAAATGATTACAGATATGGCCATTGCAAGAGCATATACCCACCACTTGTTGTCGATCCTGTATACAAATTCTTCAAGGTATCTCCCGCAGGCATAGATTGCTATCGGGAGCGCAATTATACAGGAAACCAGGACAATACGCATATATCTCCATGTGCTGACAAGCGTTTCAGAGCGAGCAGAGCTACCGTATATTTTTCGAATCGCTATGTCTGAGGTACTTTCAGATGAATAATAAGTGCTCATAGCAAGCAGACCCATAAAGGATAATATGATGGAAATCAGCATAAACAGATCCATTATCTTCGTCTGGTTATCAACTGTCTGAAGTTTCTTTGAAAGAAGATCTTTGATATATCCCGAATATGCAGGCTCCGTATATCGACCTTCCACAGATTCTACATATTTACGATATTCCTCATCTATCTTCTTTTTGTTGTCACCATGCTCACCAGTTGTTTTAATAAGCAATCCTGCGCCATTGGACATCCACGGAGAGAAATTTTTCGCATCCTGAATCTGTATATATGTAAGATAGCCCTCACTGTCGCGCAGGGCATCCAAAACAGCATAATCCTCCACAATTCCTCCGAATGTTATCGTTTCCTCACCTGCAAACAACGGGTGTTTTTCAATAAATCCAGCTTGAGATACCAGGGTGGAGTATGTCTGCTGAGGCATCCATATCGAATTCACAGTAGGATGGTTGTTAGCAGATGCTCTCTTGAAGTTATATAGGCGGAATGCGGTAGAGTCACATAGAATCATACCTATTTTGATCTCATTGCCTTCTCTGTCAAAAGTGTTAGTCTCAGTGGCTTGCCCAGGAAAACCTTCCGAAACACCAACTTCGCAGACAAAAGGAAGTTTCTTCAATGCATTTTCAAGAGGCTCACGCCTATCGATGTCATTGACGTAAAGATAGTACAGATCACCAGTATCTGCCCCAACTGGCTTACTGATCATATGATTCATCTGTGACTGCATTGTAATGGCAAGCGCAATGAGCACAGTGGAAATGGTGTTCTGTAACAATATGAATGCTTTGCTGAATACTCTTTTATTGTCCCTTTTTATATCTCCCTTGATAACATACATTGGATGAACGGATATTCCTATGGAAGCAGGGATCAGGCCTGACACTACACCGACCAGAATAGCAGCGACTGCATATATAAGAATTGCGCCGAGGGAGTGGGAGACCTCTATGGGAATATCACTTCTGACCAGATTGTTGATGTAACCTTCAAGGACAATGGCGGTTACTATGGCAATGATTCCACATATAAGGCTGATGCCGGCCGATTCAAATAAATATCTGTAAAACAACTTCTTCCTGCCAGCACCGATAATCATTCTTGAGGCAGTCTCCTTCATTCTCTTTGTATACAGGGCCGTACTCAGATTCACAAAGTTAATGATTGCAGATGCAAACAGAAGGATCACGACAAACAACATAACCTTCAGCGACTTCAAGTCTGACTTGTTAAGCCACATATAGCCATACTTAGAAAAGAAGAGTTCTTTGCAGTTTACTATTATGCAGTCTGGCGACTTTAAGAATTCACCTTCTTCTGCAATTTTCTTCATTTCCTCCTCAATCTTAGGCTTAATCGTTTCAATATCAACGTCTTCTCTTAGCTTCAGAAATGGTATGGTGGTGCTATAGAATTTGAATCTCTTCAGCCTTGAATTGATGTCGGAGTCGGGGTTGATGACTATGTCATAATCTTTGAATAAAGACTTCTTCTGCTCCTTCAGTACTGCGGCGACGACGAACTCTTTGTTTCTTAATATGACCTTTTTGCCAATGACTTCAACAGGGCCTCCGTTAGCATTAGCAAAGGACTCGCTTACAATTATATTTGATTTGTCATCGAGCACATTGCAGGAACCATTCAAGAACTCAATTCCGAATATGTCAAAGAATCCCTTGTCTGCGCATATGGGCTTTGCCTGTATATTGATGCCGTCGCATACGATATCCTGAAGTGGCATATCCAGATAACTTCCTGAGAGTTCGATCTCAGGAATATTGTCTCTTATCTTATCAGCGGCACCAAGATACAATCCGACTCGGGAAAATTCTCCAGTATCATATCCTAAGGAATATATCCTGTCATAATCCCTTATATTATGAGCAGTATTGAATTGTTGCCATACATAAGTGCCAATCAATGTCACGAATGTAAGCGCAACGCTCAGCCCCACCGCCATGATCGTGGTGTACAGTTTGTTTCGGGAGAGGAATCTTAGGTATGATTTCATTGTCTTGTGTTTTGTTGCAGCACTTAAATGCCTGTATTTCAAATTGTTCCTTAAAGTGCGTGCTGCCATAGGGGAGCACGCAGATAATGTAACTTGTTGTGCATCAGTGATGTCGCTGTTGTGCCGTTATTGCCGTACAAAGCAGATATGGCGCTACTCCTTCTTCAGCGCCTCGGCAGGGTTGGTGCGCATCAGGCGAAGAGCCTGAAGGGTGACGGTAGCGAGGGTCACGAGCAGGACGATGGTGAGGGCGGCGAGGTATATGGCAGGGGAGTTTCCGATGCGGACAGGATAGGCCTGGAGCCATCGGCCAAAGTATGCGTACGACAATGGCATGGCAACGGCCGCACCGACCAGGACTGGTGCGATGAAGCCCCATACCGTCTTCCAGAAAACATCTCCGCGCGAGATGCCGAATACCTTCCGCACGGCTGTATCGTGCCTGTTGGTCTGTGCATAATAGCTGCTGAGTGCGATGATCGCAAGGGCGGTCATGATCATGCATATAATCGCAAATACGGCTATAAGTCTCATCATCCTGTTTTCATCTTCATAATTCATCATGGACCATTCCTCAAGGGTGTGGATACGTAACTGGTCATTGTACAGTCCCTTGTCCATATAGAACTGACGGATCGCATCCCTAGCTTCATACTGGTCGCCGGACACCTTGACAAGAAGGTTGTTGCCGACCCATTCTATGGCTGAATCATCAATCTGCACCTCAAATATCGTCTTGCTTTTTTCCACTTCCTTGATGTTGCCGATATGAAAATCCTCCAATATTCCCACAATCCTGCCGGACCAGTCAATCTTTTCCAATGAATTGTGAATTTCATAGCTACTTTCAGACAGATAAGTCTGCCGGTTGAGCATACCTGAAATATCAAGATACTCCTTGACATTGAAGCCCAATATATCAAATGCAGACTGATCGCATGTGAGATAGCACCATTTTATATCGTCTTCAAGATTCTGTACTTGAGCATATCTTATGAACTCATTGATAGTGCATCCGATATCTTCTACAAAATGGAGATTGCGTAGCTCATCCTTATAATTCATATAAGATTTTTCATCTCCATTGATTTGTATGATGTTCTCCATATTGTATCCTACCGGATAATCTGTCATCTTCTTTGTCTGCATCATGATACCGATACCGAAGACGACCGTCGCGATACAGATTGCGCTCTGGAAGCCGATGAATATCTTGCCCATTACAGCTTTGTCGTGATAACGGCTTTCGCCGCGGATTACATCGATCGGGCGGTATCTTCTGTTGATCATGAAGTTGATTCCGCTTGCACAGGCAGCTGTAAGTAAGGCTGTTATTATGATTGCAATTACAACGGCGGCATTTCCTAATGGTCTGATTTCCAAGCCGAAGAATGAACTTAATTCATTCTGGAATGCAAGTATAAGCAGGACAGCCATCACGCAGGAGCTGCTGACAAGAATCAATGCTTCTGCAAATCCTCTCAGCACGATTTCCCTGCTTGATGTGCCCAGCAAAGACCTTGTAGCAGCTTCCTTGAGTCTGAAACGTGAGAAGGCAACAGTCAGCGAAACGTAGTTCAGGAGCGCAAAAGCAAGTATGACTATACATATCAGGCTGAATGCGTTGGAGAACTTCGGATCCGAAATATTCAGATAATTATATGCTCGTATCTTTCCGTCCTTGATGTCCTCGAATGGAATGATGTCGGTCTGCTGGAAATCTCTATCTGTGTATTCGTTTCCAGTCTTGTGATTGCGGATAAGATCCTGTATAGCTTTGACATTCTTCTTCGAATCAGGTTTGAACATCCATCCGTTCCTATGATACGGCGGTTCACAGAAACTTATGTACAGATCTGCATCTGGAAGAATGCACTTTCCCAATTCCTCCGCAATGCCTGTAATCGTATATGTTCCTCTTATGTCACTCTCAGCGTGAAGACTGATGCTCTTTCCGATTGGATGTTCATCAGGAAAGACTGCATCGGCCAGATGCTTGGACAGCACGACGTGACCTCTTGGCTCCAACGGTTTGGTATCCATGTCACTAGGTCCTGCCAATGCAAAGGCACCGCCTCCTGAACTCACAAAAGGCCTCTCCTCTCCATTGATCTTCAAGGCCTGCTCCTGATCGCCATGAATCAGGTCAATACCGAAGAAACTGAAGAAGTTTGAAGTAACCTCCATCGGGGAGACGAGCAGGCTGTCGCCATTCTCCTTCTTCATCTTCACTTGCCTGGCTGGGCTGAAACGGCACCACTCCTTGACCATCGGAATCTGATCGAGGAATGACCCTACACTTCCGTAATGACCTATCGAGGCATACTCTCCCGTAGTTGCTAATGAATAAATTTCATCTGCGTACTTTATATCGTCATTGACCTGACTCTTCTCGATAAGTATCGAACCAAGAACGATAAGAAACGCCAGCGCAATGCTGAGGCCCACGACCTCGATCGCGGTGTACAATTTGTTCCGTGAGAGGAATCTCAGGTAACTTTTCATGGCTATAGGTGTATTGTAATTTATTGATTGCTAATGATTTACTTATTGTTCGTGCGGGTCAGTGGCAGGCACGTACATGATGTAACTCGTTGGTTGCCAGGCTTTTGCTGTCCACCCTGCGGACATGCATGGTCCCGAACGGGCATCACTCCTTCTTCAGCGCCTCGGCAGGGTTGGTGCGGGCGGCGCGGATAGTTTGCCAAAGTACGGAGCCGAGGGAGATTGCGAAGGAGATCAGGACACAGACTACATATATGATCCAGATGTTCGTTATCTTGTCGGCGAAACTAAACATGATTGTCGAAAAGGCGGCTGCGGCTAAAGGTATTGCGATCAGATTTGCTATCAGCGTAATCTTGACAAATGTCATCAGGTTTCTCTTCAGTTCTGACTCTGAGGTTCCTCCAAAGACTTTCCTGATCGCAATTTCCTTCTCGCGTTCAGTGGCAAAGTAGATGCTGATGCCTGTAAGACCCATGACTCCAAGAATGAATATGAATCCAAGCAACTTCTCCAAAAGGTCATTCAGTCCCTTCCAAGGAGCCAATCCGTCCTCATTTATCTCCTTGATATACATCGATGTCATTCCGAATTCTCTCAAATCCTGGACTTCGATTCCCGTAACTTCTTCGTATACTGATGCAATTGCTTTCCGTGCCTTCTCATGGTCATCGATTGTCTTGATAACCATAGAATTATCTTTTGCATCTGCGACCACTACAACAGCAGGGAAGTCGTCTATATTGTTCTGTCCGTCTCCAGTAGGGATATTCTCAATCATTCCGGCAATACGATAGTCTCCGAAATTCCAGCTTAACAAATCCTTGAAATACTCCGGATAAATGCTTTCGGTCTTTACCGCTTCCGGAGTCATCCATATTCCCCTGAGGTTGGTTGTGTCATTTACAGTCATAATGTCAAAACCGAATATCTCGAAAGCTTCTTCTGTACATTCAACACAACTTAGGTATATCCTGTCACCATTTGTCGATTCATAAGTGATGGATGTAAGACTTGATGGAACACGGTTGGAATGCCCCACGGCAATGACTTCCGGGCGTTTTTCCAATTCCGACTTCAATGTTTCAGGTGACAGATTGACACCGTAGTCCGGCATAAGGAAGAACACATCGTCTATGTCGCAGTTGTATTCCATATCCATATACTTGTCGTACTGGGCATTGAATATCAATGTGACTGCAAGAAGAAGGACAGTCAGAATGGTCTGTATGCAAATGAACACTTTTGTCATTGTCTTCTTGCTATGGTATCTGAAATTACCTTTGGCAATATCCAGCGGGGTGAATCGCGAAACGATCGAAGCAGGAATAAGTCCTGTTACCAATGTCAGTACTAGAATAAATACTGTATAGACACATATATCGGAGAATGAATATCCGACAGTGATAACACCATCGCTTTCTACTGTCTGAAAGAATGTGCTTATCATATCTGTAGTCACCCCTGTCAACAGCATTCCCACCCCGAAGCATATCAGATTCATTATCAATGCCTCTCTCAGGAATAGCAATATGACTTGCCTTCTTCCAGCTCCTACAAGTTTACGCGTGGCAATCTCCTTGGCCCTGCGAGTCGAGAGTGCAACATTGAGATTGATATAATTGATTACTGCGAATATCAGAAGAACAACAGCTATTACGCAAACAATGATGAATCCGCCGCCTCCGCATTCGTTAAGCTGATAATTGTCTTTTGTCGTAATCTTTGAGTAAGGTACAATATCATACCTTTCCGGTCTCTTGAAACTGTACTGATTCTCGAACTCTTTATCATCCATCGGTCCCCAATAGGCAGCACAAGCTTCCTGAACTTTCTTTTTCAGTATGTCATAATCTGTTCCTTCCTGTACTTTGAAGAAAGTCATTATGAGAATGTTGTTTCCCCAAAACGCCATATCTGGCTCGTTCGGACTTTCGACACGGGGGATCATCATATCGTATTTCTTGAATCTTGGGTCTTGGCAGTCTTTGAATATCCCGGATATGACATATGATTCGGATCCGAGATTAAGAGTGCGGCCGATCACATTGCCATTCTCTGAAATCTGATTTGCAAAAGACTCTGATACAGCCATCGCGGTCTTAGCCTCTGTATCAAGCCCGCCGGCAACGAATTCGTGAGGGAAGAAATAGAAGAAATTACTGTCATATCTGATGTATGACGCCATCTTTCCGTCCACCTCAAATGTATAATTCCCGGACAGATGTGATGGAGAGCTTACGATCTCAATCTCAGGAATGTTTTCTAGAAGATATTGTCCGATATTCGGTGATGAGCATTGCATTCTGACAACGCTGAGGCTATAGATATTTTCGTGATGGGGATGAGCGTGGTTAACTTCATTAAGCCTCAGGAGATAGCTGAGCAGGGGCACTGCAACAGCAATAGCGACACTCAATCCGAGTATCTCGATCGCAGTATATAGTTTGTTCCTAGACAGGAATCTTAAATAACTTTTCATTTCTGTGTTTTTGCCTGGCGCGTAACTGCCAGTATATCAATCATTTCCTTAAGATGCGTGCCGTCAAAGGGGAGCACGCGGTTTGCGTAAGTTGCTGTAGTTTAATAAGTTGCGTATAACGCTTACTCCTTCTTCAACGCCTCGGCAGGGTTGGTGCGCGTCATACGCATGGCCTGAAGGAGAATCGCGGTAATGACCACGACGATAACAACAGCAAAAGCTCCAGCGTAGATGATAGGGGAGTTGTCAGTGCGGATGACATATCCTTCGAGCCAGCGTCCGATGACTGTATAAGCAATCGGAATCGCGACAGCGGCGGAAATCACGACCGGAAGCACGAAGCTAAGAGTGATATTCCTGATGAGCTCTTTCTTTGAGCATCCGAAGACATTGCGTACTGCATTATCCTTTTCCGTCGTCTTGCTATGATAACTGCTGAGTCCGACTATGGTCATTATGGTCATAAGGATGCAGATAAGAGAGAATCCGGTCAGGAGCTTGAGCATATTCTTCTCCTCCTTTATTTCTTTTTCCACTATTTCGCGTAAGGTAGATACAATGAACATATTGTCGTCATATCCCTTGCTTCTGTAGAAATCATATATCTCCTGCTTTGCCTTGTCTTCATTTATGTTCACCTTTGCCACAGGGTAAGCATACTGAATCCATTCCGGCATATCTATCACATTGATGAATGCATTTCTGCTGTATGCATTTTCTTTCACCTGTCCGATCTTTATGTCACTGATAGTACCGCCAAGAGGGGCCGGGGTGAAGAAATTCAGCATTCCGTCAGTCATATATTGCGATATTCCTTCTTTGGAACTTTTGCATATATACCACTTGCCGTCTTCGCTCATAGTGGTTCCCTGCCCATAGTCCTCAAGGATTTCGACTCCTAATATTTCAAAGAAAGCGCTGTTTCCGTCGATAAAGGCTACCTTGTCATATTTGCCTGTCGTATTGTCTCTCAATCCAGTCATTATCCAGCTGGTCGGCAATGAAGTCGTGGCTCCCACCTTTTCCACGAACGGAAGCGACTCCAGTTCTTCGAAGAACCTATTGTCTTCCGTAATGAATTCTGTGTAAATCATATTGTCGTATTCATATCCGAACGGCTGATTGATCAGGTGCAGTGTCTGGCGTGTAACGCCGAAGCAAACTGACAATGCGCCGATGCTGAGCAGACCTGCGAGGCCGATGAATACCTTGCCGAATGTGACCTTGTCCTTATATCTTGCCTCACCTTTGATCACATTGACCGCGCTGTAGGACGAAAGGATCAATGAAGGGACGGCGCTGGCGATTGCGACCATTATCACGATGATGCCGGCCAATATCAGGTACTCGTTCAGCTGGGACAGAGGATTAATCTCTGCGCCAAGAATCTGGCCGATAGGGTCCTTGAATGCAAGAGCGATGATCACCGCGAAAATGCATGATACGGCCAGCAGCATGAATGCTTCAGCAAAACAGCGGCCGATTATGCCCTTCCGATCTGTGCCTAGGAGCTGACGCGTCGCTATCTCCTTGATTCTGAATCTGCTGAAGGCAATGGTAAGCACGATGTAATCAAGCAGGGAAACGATGGCTATGAATATGCACATAAGAAGATATATTCCGAAGAGTCTGCCCTGGCGGATATTGTCGAAATGATAACTGAAGTGTTTCGGATCCTGTTTCTTGATATCATCAAACGGTGTCAGTACAAGCTCCATCTTGAAGGAATCCGGATCATAATTCCTTGCCACCTTCTTGAATTCAGTGGTGAGGGTGCTGCAGAGGCTGTAAGGGTCTGCCTCTTTGTCCAGCTTTACAAAACTATATTCAGCGATTCTCATCCCGCCTCCGAACAGTGATTCCTGCTTCTCGAAAATGAGGTCGAGGTTCATTATTATGTCCGGCTCGATGAATACGGTGCGCGAAAATCGTTTGAAGATGCCCGTAACGGTCAGATTCACGTTTAAATCCTCCACCGGTTCGTCAGACCATTGCCAGAAAGGATTCCTCTCAAATATATTGATTTCCTTACCGAGCACGTCGCCGTCAGGGAAGAGTGTGTTTGCCATCTCTTCTGATATCACAACACTGTACTTCGATGACAATGCATTTTCCGGATCGCCTTCCAGCAAAGGGAATGTGAAGAAGTCAAAGAAAGTGTCTGATGCTCCCAGGATTTTAGCATTCATCTTTGTGTCTCCATAGCTGACGGTAGTCAGATCGTCGAACAAAGATGGATTTCTGCCGCTATGCACCATACCGCATGAACTCTTTATCTCCGGCATAGTCTCATATAATGCCGGTACCTCGCTAAAGCAATCCGAACGCTCCAGACCGTGAACCATGTATACATCATCCGTATTCTTCAACACTTTGTTCACACTCATATCGTTCACGATATATGAGCTCAATACAATCACAAACGCCAGCGCGACGCTCAGCCCCACGACCTCGATCGCGGTGTACAGCTTGTTTCTTGATAAGAATCTTAAATAGCTTTTCATTTTGTGTTTTTATGGAGGGGTGTAAACCCTTGTGTTTCAATATTTTCCTAATTTTGCTTGCTATCCTTTGATCCGCAAGCACTTTGCGTAAGTCTTTGATGTTCAATATGATATAATTTCCTATCATTCTGAGCGTCAGCGAAGAATCTTTATGATGATTCTTTGGCAAAAGATCCTTCACTTCGTTCAGGATGACAAGTGAGAATGTTCATGATGACATTTGAGAATGTTCATGATGACATTCTGTCCCGACATACACGGCACCAACCCATCATGCCTAACCTCGAGTCGTCATGCCCGCCACTGACCGGGCATCACTCCTTCTTCAACGCCTCGGCGGGGTTCGTCCTGGCAGCGCGGAGCGTCTGCCAGAGGACGGAGGCGAGGGAGATCGCGAAGGATAGTATGACAGCGAGTACATATATCCACCATACATTCTTCGGTGATGCTCCGAGCTCCATGAAGAGCTGGCGGACCAATTCAGCGACACATATTCCAAGCAATGATGCTATGCCGGTCATGATCAGATAGAATCGGAGATTTCTTATCAATTCGCCGTTTTCCGTCGCTCCGAAGATTCTCCTGACCGCAATTTCATTCTTTCGTTCATTCGTGAAATGCATGCTCATTCCGATGAGTCCCATCATGGACATGATCACGACAAGTATCATCACTATTCTGATCATCTCGATGATCATTCTGAAAGGTGCAGTTGTTTCCTCGAATATATCGAGAACATATTTAGCTTTTTCCATACCGGTGATGTTGCCATCCGGAGCAGCCTTGTTCATCTGAGCGTCGTTGAACAGGGACTGTACCAGCTCGCGGCCTTTCTTATGATCCCCTGCAATCTTGAAGACAACCGAGGTCCTGATGGTTTCCTCCTTGATAGAAGCTACTGTCAGACATGGACCACCTCCCTCAAGCGGAGCCATGCCAGGAAAATCATTGACAACACCGGCAATATGGTTCGTCCCTGTAGATTTGTACAGATGATCAAGGAGACGGGGATCGTTCTCTATGAATGATTGCGTGTAGGGAGTCAGCCACAGCCCGTTGAAATCATTGCCGTTCTGCTGGAGGATCTCGAATCCCAATGTCTCGAATCCGCTTCGGTCACATTCGATGTGGCTGAACAGATATTGAGGGGCGTCCGGAATATTGATGACACCGCTCAACCCCTGGGTTGGAACCTGGGCGGCACGGCCGCATGACATGATTTCCGGGTATTCAGCTGCTTTTGACAGCATTATCGCTGCATTTTCAGGTGTTACCCTCATATAGACAACATCTTCGATGGCGCAGTTGAAATCAACCTTCATGGCATCACGATGACATTTGTCGGCCATGAGCACGACTGACAGAAGGACAACCGAAAGAACCGTCTGGAAGCTGATGAAGAATTTTGAAAGTCTTCTTTTGCTGTGAAGCCTGAAATCTCCTTTAGTAATGTCCAGCGGGCTGAATCTTGATGCCATCAGAGATGGGGCAAGACCGGCTGCAAGTGAGGTGATGAGAATGATCGAAACTGATGCTACAATTGTTCTGATGTTCCATACAGGCTCGACTGAGAAATCTGTGAATTCTGTCATTGCCAGCAGCCCTTTGACGAACTGACCTGTATATCCGCTCATTACATATCCGAGTGCGAAGCATGCCGTTGTAAATACCAATGATTCGCACAGATTGCTGATTATCAGATTTCTGCGTGTCGCTCCAACAAGCTTCCTCGTTGCATTCTCCCTTGCTCTGGCAGTCGAAAGAGCTACGTTCAGATTGATATAGTTGAGTATTGCAGTGATGAATATCAGAAGCAGAAGAGCGGCAACCAAAGCCATCGGGCCATGCTGATATTTCATGAATTGTCCGTAATTCATGATACATGTCGGCAGTTCATCATAACTTACCAAGCCTCTGAATACACCGGCCTCCTTATATTTCAGATAGGTCTCGTCACCTGCATTGAATATGTCTGCAGCCTTCAGGATTCGGTTTTCGATTTCATTGCGGTCATATCCTTTTCTGATTGACACGAATGTCACTCCGCTTGATATGCCTCCGTTTTCTCTGAGTTCTTTGAATGGAGCTATGTTCTGCAGTATTTCGCAATCCTTCAGAATGTCATTCCTGCTGTTTTTGAAGACTGCGGCGACAGTGTAATATTTATCCTCGATCTTTACAGCCTTGCCCATGGCCGATCCGTCTGCAATCATAGCAGCGAACTTCTCCGACACGGCGATATTCTCCCTCGAATCCAGAAAAGATTCGTCACCTTCCACGAACTCAAACGGGAAGAAATAGAAGAAGTCCTTATCTACAATGCTTCGTGGACCTAACATCGCAGAAGTGGTCCTTTCAATTTCCGGGATGCTCTCCTTCAGGTAATCTCCGAAATTGACTTCTGTATACAAGTTTCCAAGATATCCTACAGCGTATATATCCTCATATCTTTCATGTGCACGCGATCTCTCGTATTTGTCCGCCACGACATTGATCATCGGAATGACAAATGCCAGTGCCAAGCTCAATCCCACCACCTCAATCGCGGTGTACAGCTTGTTCCTAGACAGGAATCTTAAATAGCTTTTCATGATATTCAAATGTTATTCTTTCAATACTCCCGAATTTACTCCGTCTTCAACGCCTCCGCAGGATCGGTATTCGCAGTCTTCCATGAACGAACAGTCACAAGTGCTACAGTAACTGCAAGGACGAGAACTAAAGCTACGATATATATCCAGTATGGGGTTGCGATCCTGTTTGCAAATTGTTCCAACCATCGTGAAGATAACATCCATGAAACAGGTGCGGCAATGATGAAACAGATGAGTACGATGCCAACATATCTGCTATTGAGCATTGAAACCATCTGCATAGTTGTTCCTCCATATACCTTGCGAACTGCAATTTCGCTTCGACGGTATTGAGTCTCAAACATTACAATGCCGAACACTCCCATCAGTGCAATTACAATCGCCAATATTGCAAACAGGCCAATAAGCACCATATCCTTCTTCGTCTGTTCATACAGGCTCTCAACCCATTCTTCCAAGTAATGGAGCTCAGGCTCATCGGCAGCTGGAGCAAGTTCCTCTGAAATACTCTTTACATAGTCAGCAAAGCCTTTAAAATCAGCTCCGCCACGCAGACGGATATAGAAATGACTCATCCTGTCTTTTTCTGAAACACAGTAGAATGCATGATACTCGTCTGGTTGACTTACCGATGTCAAACGAACATCTCGTATGATGCCGACATATTTCATAGCACCTTCTTCGTGTCCCAGTGGTATACCGATATCTCGGTGCATCTGCTGAGTCATGACAATCTCATTAGTTCGCTCCGATGATGGGGTAAAGCCGTTTCCTTCGAGAATGTCAAAGCCAAAGAAATCAAGAAAATTCCAACGGACTCCGTTTGACTTCATTGAATAATCCCTTTCCTGATAAACTCGTCCCCATCTCTGGTTGCAGCTGAGAAGATTCATCTGGGAGGCTGTTACATTTTCTGCATCTGGGTGTTGCATGAGACGCTCTATGACAGTTTCAGACCGGGTACTCAAGTCCCAAGAAGCAAATGTCACTACATTTTCCCTGTCAAATCCCAGATCGTATGTAGTCATATACCTGTATTGGAGGTAGAAGACAGCTGTTGTGATAATCAATACCATAGCAACGGTAAACTGTAGCCCCACCATGACAGCACGCAGCTTTCGTCCAGTTGCAGATTGTGCAAAACCATTCTTGACTCCTAATGACGCATTGAAGCGAGTGATGTAGAACGCCGGATAGAGTGCAGCTCCAAACGCCAGCAGCACCATCAAGGCAAGAATCATCATAAAGACCGGAATATTGTCAGCAATAGCAAGGGAACAGATTGAAAAATCAGTTATGAAACTATCCTTGATTCCTATTATGACACATAAAGTCAAAGCCATTGACAGCAGGACAAATCCGATTGCCTCAAACAGAAAGTTCCAACGCAATGATCTCTGACTCGCACCGAACACTTTGCACACATTGACAGATCGCATACGTATCGGAACGAGAGCAAAGAAGAAATTGATAAAGTTAATAAAGGCTATAAGCACAATTATCAACGCTATACTTGACAGAATAATAGGAGTTGACTTCTTACCTGTCTGAAAATTACCGGAATCGTGAAACTCCGTATAGTACATCTTATCAACGCGTACGAGACGTGTGGCGAGCATATGAGCGCCATTCTCTATCTCGGCTTCTATTTCAGCTTTATATTCTGGCTCTTCCTCGATCCATTCTTTCATCATTCCAAGTTTCCACTCAGCATAACGCTGCCTGAATACATCGATATAGCCGTTTATATCAGTCCCTTCCTTAAAACGGACATAGTTACAGTAGTTCCAATTATTGGTTTCTGTGGTATAAACCTTCTCATCATGTTGCATTATGCCCCAATGTCCGAAAATGCAATTTTTCGGCATATCCTCATATATGGCTACGACTGTCTGCTGGTGAGCAGGTTTTCCATCATCGTGCCAGCGTCCACCCTCAAACCAAATGGTTTCACCTACGCCAATACCCAGCTTCTCTGCCACAGAACGTGAAAAAATTACAGTATTCGGGTCTTTCAAACCCGCAAAGTCTCCACTGAGACACTCGAATCCAAAGAAGTCCGGAACATTAGGCGTACCTTGATATACATATTCGTTGAACGGCTCAAAGTGACAGTCATTCTCCTTTATCCACACACGGCTTATTGCAGGATAGGGAGCAACTGAAGCCACCTCTTCTGTACCCGGATATGCCTCCATTACTTCGTACGCCAATGCTCCAGGAGAGTTAGGGCTCCAGTGCATCTCGTTAGGATCTCCACCGAAATTTGGAGAAATCAGGTAAGTGTGCTCGGTGTCCTTCAGACAGCTATTATATGTAAGGGTGTACCATACTTGTGAAGCGATAACGTAAAACGCAACAAAAGCAAAGGTAAGCCCGATCACATTCAATAGCGACGCAGTCTTGAAGCGACGAAGCGTTGTAAGAAAATTTGATATATGTGCATTCATTTATGTCTGCTTGTTAAGTTAGAGATCGGCAGTATCTCACGACAGTGCCGCAATATGTATGTTTAACTGCGTGTATTCTTTATGATTTTATTGATAAGTGGAGGCGACATGCCACCCCCGGCAAGGGGTCGTGAACGATAAAGCAAACAGCCCTGTGGGCTTTTGCAGCGAACAGCCTGCGGTAGCAGGGGAGAAGCCGGGGGCGCTGGAACTTACAATAAAATCATTACAGTTCGTTCTTCACATCGCTGACGATCTGGCCGTCGAAGAGGTTGACGATGCGCTGAGCACAGGCTGCGTCTTTCTGTGAGTGGGTCACCATCACGATGGTTGTGCCTTCCTTGTTAAGTTCTGTGAGGAGGTCCATCACTTCCTTACCATTCTTCGAGTCGAGGTTACCGGTAGGCTCATCGGCGAGGATCAGCTTAGGATTCGATACGACTGCACGGGCGATGGCAACGCGTTGCTGCTGACCTCCAGAGAGCTGCTGTGGGAAGTGCTGTGCACGGTGGCTTATGTTCATTCTCTTGAGCATTTCGGTTACGCGAGCCTTGCGCTCTGATGCGCTGATGTTGAGATATCTCAAAGGAAGCTCTACATTCTCAAATACGTTAAGTTCATCAATGAGATTGAAACTCTGGAACACGAAACCGATGTTTCCCTTACGGAACTTTGTGCGGTCCTTCTCCTTGAGTTTGGCAACTTCCTGTCCGAGAAGCATGTAGCTTCCGTCAGTAGGGTTGTCAAGAAGGCCAAGGATGTTCAGTAGGGTAGACTTACCGCAACCTGATGGGCCCATGATGGCTACAAATTCGCCGTCCTTGATTTCGAATGAAACCTTGTTGAGTGCTGTTGTCTCGATTTCCTCTGTGCGGAAAACCTTGCTGAGGTCTGTTACTTTGATCATAATGTTAGTTGTTTTGTGTTTATTTTATAATATTGTTTACTCTTTTTTTAATGCCTCTGCCGGATTAGTGTGGGCTGCCTGGAGGGTCTGCCAGAGGACTGAGGCGATGGATACTGCGAGGACCGCAAGAGCGGCGACTGCGAATATCCATATAGGCAGATCCATCTTATATACAAAGGTTTCAAGGTATCGTCCGGCAACCCATACTGAAACCGGAATAGCAATCACCGAAGCTATCAGGCAGTATCCTATATACTCGAAGATATTGCGGATACTTTCACTACGGACAGTTCCTCCGAAGACCTTGCGGATGCCGATTTCCTTCTCCCTTTCGGTCGCATAATATGTACTCATGGCAATCTGACCGAGAGCAGAAAGCAGGATGGCTATGATCATGAATATGATAACCATCTTCATCTGATTCATCATACCTTCATATTCTTTCTCAATCTTATACGGAATATAACCGGACATATCCGGCGCATGCGGACCACGGATGCGTATTGCCTCCTCCCTGCATAGCCTGTCAAGTTCCATGAGGTTTTCGCCTGAAGGATCGAGTATTTCAACTATAAAGTCTCCGCATAATCCAGACTGTCTGTTCCTAGGAACAAGATTAATGACACCAACTTCATCAAGATTCAGATTTTTTGCCGATGACATCTGTACATCCTCAAGGATTCCTGCAAGATCGGTAGTTCCGCATATCCATGAGAATGCCTGAGGCAGAACCGGATTATTCTCGTCAAGTTCCAGCAATCTGAATGCACTTTCCGTAAGCCAGACTCCCGCATTGCCTTGCAGCCCATAATTTCTTACGATCTTGAAGTCAAACATCGAAAATGAAGCAGAATCGCAGTTGCAGACATTGAATTTTCCACGCTTTGAATGGTCTTCATTCAACGGGATACCGATGGTCATATATTTCTGTCCCGGCCTTCCGTCTGCCTTACCGATTCTTCCTACATATGGAAGAGATGAGAGCGTCTCTTCAAAACTGTTTTCTGCTAGTTTGACTTCATACAGTCCTTCTACGTTTGCATTCAGCGGCATGTCTATCATATGCCTGATTTGTGATGACATAATCAACGAAACCGCAATGATAACTATTGCTATTGCATTCTGAATAATAATAAAGACCTTACTGAAGATTCTTTTTCTGCTATATCTGAATTCCCCTTTGATTATTTCTATCGGCTTGAAGTTAGAGGTCATCAATACAGGGATGATTCCGCAGAATAAGGTGGCCACTACCATAATCAGCAGATACATATATAAAAATCCGTCTGTGAGTCTCATCTCAATCGGTATAGGAGAATCTATCAGTCTGTTGACAAGCGGAAGAAGAAGATGTGCCGTCAGAAATGCTGCTGACATGCAGACAATTATGAATACTATAGATTCAGTAATACATCTGACAAATATTCTGCTGCGAGATTCACCCACAAGTGCTCTGGTTGCAATCTCTTTGCTTCTCCTGCCGGTCAGTGCTGTATTGAGGTTGATATAATTGAAGATTGCCGATATCAGAAGAAATACCACTATCATGCTGAATGCAGTCATCAGTCCTTTGTTACCTTTCTTAAGCCCGGACATTCCTTCATTAACATCATCCATGTACAATTTATCCAATCTGGTAAGCGAAAAGTGCTTTTCATTTCTTCGGTACTTTTCTTCCAGACTATCTTCAAGCATTTTATCCAACTTTTCTGTAAGTCCGGTGATGTCTGTACCTTCAGCAACCTTTATGAATGTGAACATGCCGCTTGACCACATTCCCAATTGTTCATCCCTATTCTTGTCGAAACGTGGGGCTCTTGTATTGAAGATGATTTCCGCGTTATCAAATATGGTATCTTCGAATCCTTCAATCACAGCACCGACACGAAATTCGCCTCCATAAAATTCATCTTTGATTATTTTGCCGAGAACATTTTCACCTCCAAATTTTTCAGCCAGGCTTCTGGATATTATCACATTACTGAAATCGTTGAATGATTCCTTGCTGCCATAAACGAATTCTGTCGGAAACATATCAAAGAAATCCGGATCCACACCCATGAATTCCTCCTTCTCCAAAGCTACTCCGTCCATGGAGTATTTTCCGTATCGGTTCATCACCGTAACAGCCTTCTCCACTTCCGGAAAATTATCTTGAATGGACTGTCCTAAGGTAAAGTTCGACAAGATATTGCCGAAACCGCCGACAATGAATATTCTATCTGCATCCGGATACATCCTGTTAACTCTCATATTCTGCCATACGAAGCAGGACATGATGATCACGAATGCCAGCGATACACTAAGGCCCACCGCCATGATAGCAGTGTACAATTTGTTCCTTGTTAGAAATCTTAAATAACTTTTCATAAATTATTCTATTAGACTCCTATAAAATCGAGGATGACGATTAAAATATCAACACTTCATTATCTCCAAAATTGTCATACCCCGAAGTTATGACTTTTTCGCCAGGCTCAAGGCCTTCGAGCACTTCGTAGTACTGCGGATTCTGACGTCCGATGCGGATCTCGCGTTTCACAGCCTTGCCTCCGTCAGGGGATACAACATAGATCCACTTGCCTCCCGTCTTCTGGTAGAATGTGCCGCGTGGAATAAGGACTGCGCTTTCAGGCTGCCCGAGCTGGAGGTTAAGATAATAGGTCTGACCGGTGCGGATATTCGCAGGTTGCTCTCCGCTGAACTTGAAGTCGGCCTGGAACTTTCCGCTGCGCACTTCCGGATATACCTTGCGGATGACCGCGTCGTAGGTCTCGTTCTGTCGCTCAAATGTTGCAGTAAGACCAGCTGAAACCCTGTCAATATAATGCTCGTCAATAAGCGCTTCGATCTTATAGCTATCCAGAGCGTTGATCTGACCAATCTTCGCTCCGCTGCCAATTGACTGTCCAAGAACTACTTCCAGCAGACCGAGCTCACCGTCAATCGGAGCCTTGACCGCCAGATTTTCTTTTCGATTACGGATCCTCTGCATATTCAGCTTCATGTTCTTGAGGCTTTCCTCCATCTGCTGGATCTGCACAGTTCTGTAGATACTATCCTGCTCTGCACGGGCCAATGTCACCTCCAGTTTCTTGCAATAAAGAGTATAGTCTTCCTCCGAGCGGAGATATTCCTCCTTTCCGATCAAGCCATCGTTGAAAAGTCTCTTCTGCGATTCAAGAGTACGTCCCTTGCGCTTGACTTCTGTTTCAAGCTCAAGGATATTCAGGCTCAGCTGCATCTTCTCCTGCTCCATCTGGATCATCGTGTTTCGCAGCGCGTTCTCCTTCTCCGCGAGGTTCGCCTCAGAATTGAGAATCTCCATATCAAGGTCATCATTGCTTAGGCGGATAATCACATCACCAGCCTTAACCTGTGTGCCTTCCTCGATCACGATCTCCTCGACGATACCTGACTCGCGGGGACTGAGCTGGATGGTTGTCATAGGATGCACCTGACCGCTTACGCGGATATAATCATTGAATTCGCCTGCGCTTACCTCGCTGATTGTCAGTGTGTCAGCATTGACGCGAAGGGTGCTTGAGTCGTCGCGGAATATGAGCCATATAATGAATATAGCCATAAATCCTCCGAACCAATATGGGAGTGCCTTGCTGGTGAATGCCAATGCCAAGCCTTTCTTTTTTTCAATAGGTTTATCCATAGTTACATTATCATTTCATTTACATCTATCTCAAGATCTTCACCCTTTATGAAGTCATACAGTGTTGCCTGACGAAGGCTGTAGTAGAATGTCCAGAAGTTGCTGACATCGCTGATCCACTGACGGAATGCGCTGTCATTCTCTGTCTGGGCCATGTTCAGGTCTGTCACTGTTGCATTGCCTTCCTTAAAGCGGTGCATTGTCAGTTCATACCTTTCTGCTGCAATCCTCATGGCCCTCTCTGAAACCATGCACTGCTGTCTTTGATTATTGAACTGGCTTACTGCAGTGAACATCTGCCTTCTGTAGTCGTTCTCATACTGCTGTACCTGGGCCTTGACAACCTCCTGTGCTGCCTTTGCCTTCTGCACCTTTCCTTTGCCCAAGCCCCAGTCAAAGATCGGGATACTGAAGGTAATGCCGACAGTCTCCTGGTCAAGCAGATTCTTGTATGCCTGAGGGAACTCCGGACCTGTCTGAGACATACCGAAACGGGCATTCAGAGCAAATGAGAAGCCCCTCGATGCCTTTGCCCTTGCCACATTGGACTCTGCATTCAACAGACTCAGTTCATTATCCAGACAGAAACTTGAATTCTCAAGAGCCTTCTGCATTACAAGTTCATAATCCATCTGAACCATTGGCAATTCAGCGCTCATATCAGGAATGATTTCAAAGGACTCATCATAACCAAGAAGGGAGTTCAGCACCATCTGCGCTTCGCGTACCTGCACAGCGGTCTCATTGATGGCAATGCTGTCGTTAAGCATTCGCAGCTCAAGCTGAAGATATTCCGCCTTTGTCACATTGCCCAGCTGAAGCCTCTCCTTCGCGATCTTGAGCATGTTGCCCGAGTTCTCGAAGTTGCTCTGGCTGATCTCATTATTCATCTGTGCAAGCAGGAGATTGTGATAAGCGTAGACGACATTGATTGTAATCGCCTCCATTGCCTCCAGATAGTCCCTCTTTCCCTTTTCATAGGCCTTAGGCTCTATCTTCTTGTCCCATTTGAACTGATTGTAGGTAAAGAGTGGCTGGTAATACGACACCGTTATCGGGCGCGAATACCAGGTCAGGCTCTTGTTGCTTCCGAACTGGTCTATTCGTGAGAGGTCCGAGAATACGGAAAGAGTACCTCCTGTAAAAGTAATGTTCTGATTCATCTGCAGGCCCACTCCGTTCTGAAGATTGTTCGAGCTAACATACTTCAGGCTTCCGTCTTCAGGGTTCTGAAGCAGTGTGAGCGAACGGTCGAAGTTCATGATATCTCCATAAAGGTAGAACGATGGAAGTCTGCTAGCCTTATAAGAACGATAAGCCCAATATGTAGATATGAATGCCTGTCGTGCCTCCAATGCCTCGACAGACTGATGCCGCGCAGTATGGATAGCCTCATCAAGGCTCATCTCATTCTGAGCCGACAAAGTCGTCAAAGCCGGCACCAAGGTCAGTAGCGTCAATAAAAGTCTCTTCATCAGGTTTTATTATGAAATTATAACGGCCAATGTCAATTGGTCCGCATCCCAATGAACATCAGCCGTGCCAAATGTTATAATGTATTGATGTACAGACTTTTATTAAATTTACCCGTCAAGGGCAAGTGTAAAGAAATTTTACACTTTTGTAAAGTCTTTCTAAAATAAGTTCTGCACCTTCTTGAAAAACTCCTTCGAAACCTTTGCTCGCAACTCAGCGGAAAGTATAAATAATTGATATATTCCGCTGAGTTGCCTATTTTTGCAGTTAATTTCTAAATTGGCATGAGAATTCTCTTGGCTATTATCATTACACTATATACTTTACCTGCCATGGCCCAGAAGGTCACGGTAGGTAAAGTTCTTGAGAGAACAATCAAGGACAAGAAGGAAAGCAGTGCCTTGAAAATTATAGAATCATGGCGTCAGTATATAGATAGCCACGGCAAGGCACGGGAAAGTACTGCGGATATGTGGATTAATCGTGACACAACTAAGTTTCTCGCTAGTTATAATGGAGAGGTAGAGAAAAATTATGACCATGAAATATTCCGCTTAGACTCCTATGCGAGCGGGGAATATGGATTCTCGGTAAAAGCTACCTACCGAGGAAGGGTTTCCCGCAAGACATATGGTCTCAGAAGTATAAATTACCATATGTATGCTTTAGAAACCGAGGATGGTATCAGATTCATGACACCATTGGACTATGGAGTTTATAAGAATGAGATTATCAAAAAGACAGGCGCTCTAATAGACTTTTACTATCCTCGGGATTTAAAGGTTACAGATAATGAAATACAGGAATGTACTGATTTTATTGACATGTTGGTTTCTACATTCGAGCTGAAAAATCTCAATAAAATTAATTACATCGTATCTGAAAACCATGCTTCCTCATGTCTTATTGCAGGAATTATGATGCAGGACGATAAACGGACCTCCGGCATCAATGCGGAGTTCGTTTATCCCAACACGATATTAGCTGGCAGGGTATGTCACAGACATGAATTGGCTCATGCAGTTTTCTATCAGCATTATCCTGATGCCCACAGGCTGATTCATGAGGGCTTGGCAACGTATCTTGATACAGATGCTGCTGGAAAATATAATTTGGATGGTCAGATGGACAAAGTACAAAAGATCAAAGATGCCAGAGATTTAAGTGCTCTACTTCAGACCGACACAAAGTTATATTATTCAATAGCCAGACATATCATAAAGACAACATTTGAGAAGGAGGGCTACAACGCGATATTGAATCTGCTAAAACTGAAGACCGATAATGAGGTTTATGAGTTGTTTATTAAATTTTTCAATTTATGAATATGAGACGACTTCTTACAATATTATCAATGATATTGACGACAAGCTCTCTGTTTGCTACAATCCTCGGCACTTGTGTCGGGGATTCGTTTTGTAAGGTGAAATAGAAAGATGCCCTGCAATTCACATCGCAGGACACCTATAACCTAAAACTTAACCTATGAAAAAACTATTCAAGTTCTGTAACAGCAAAACCCGTACCTAATCCTTTGAACGAACTTTCAAAGAAAATCCTTTATCTTTGTGACTCTAATAAGATAGAGAGCATGCCACAGCCAGACAATAACATAAACTTCGACGACCTGTTCCGCTACAACTACAGGCCTCTCTGTCTATATGCTCTGCATTATCTTCAGGATGTTGATCTTTCAGAGGATATCGTTCAGGAAAGCTATGCCGCACTCTGGGAGAAACTCCAGGAAGGTACACACGTACTGAACCGCAAGTCCTATCTATATATGATGGTGCGAAACCGTTGTCTGGACCATCTTCGTAAGAAAGGCATTCCTACTGAATCCCTAAAACCATACGACACCTACGGAATCATTGACGATGACGACGCGCAGGAGCGATCACAGACTGAGGCCAAGCTCTGGACTGCGATAGACTCCCTTCCCGAAAAATGCCGCGAGGTATTCATCATGAGTAAGCGTGACGGACTCAAGTATGAGGAGATTGCCGAGGAGCTGAATCTGTCCGTCAATACGGTAAGGAACCAGATCAGCAAGGCCTTGAAAGTCCTGAAAGAAGGTGTCCACAAACTTTATACATTCTTTTTCGCATAATTTTTCAAATCATATAGTACTTTTTCAAAACACTTCCGTCTTAATGTCGGATTAACGGAATCTTAGATCTTATTTATGTCAGACTTTGAGGATAAACACCTGGACTTCGTCCTGAAACACTATCAGGAAGGCAAGTTCGACACTCAGAAAGCATTGCAGCGCTTCAATGAGGCCCACGGCATCGTCCGGAAGCTTCGCAGAAGAGTATTGCCTTGGGTGTCAGGCGTAGCAGCGGCAGCAGCTGCAGTTATCCTTTGTGTGTTCCTCTTCCGTGACAATGGCCAGCAGATCCAGCTCATGGCAGATGCCCAGGTGCAGGAGTTTGTCCTTCCTGACGGCACTGAGGTAACTCTTGCTCCAGGATCCAAACTCACCTACAGCGAGACGTCCCCTCGAAACACAGCGCTTGAAGGAAAGGCTTACTTTGAGGTTGCACGTGACGAGGCCGTGCCGTTTGAAATCACTTCGGACGGTGCATTCGTAAGAGTGCTCGGAACAAAGTTCATGGTCGATGCAGGTTCATCTGTCAAGGAAGTCTATGTGACAGAAGGCAAGGTGCTGTTTGCAAAGTCTTCAGATGCTGAAGGTGTGATCCTGACAAAGGACATGCAGGCGACTCTTTCGCCTGACGCCAATGTCCCTGTCGTATCAATGGAAGCCGACGTCAATTCCATTGCATGGCAACGCGGATCGTTCATCTTCGACAAGACACCTCTCAGAGAGGTGCTTGAGACTCTTTCCGAGCACTACAAGGTGTCGTTCGCGGCGACTGACCTTGACAAGCAGCTCAGCGGAGAGTTCTACGCAGAAGACCTTGACCTTATCATCAGCCTCATAGAATCTGCACTGGATGTTCACATCGTCAAGAGATAAGATTCCCAAACGACTTGACAATGAAGCACGTACTATTATTAATTACAGCAACTCTCGCTATGGCTTTCCTTGCCATAGCCCCTGCCTACGGACAGCAGAGCAGGACTCTCAAATCCGAGATGGAGGTCATCCACGAGTCATTGGGTGTGAACTTCGTATATGACTCCGCCATCGAGATCAATGTGCCGTATTCGGGCAAGCCGATGAAGGATATCATCAAGGACAACAGGAAGGAGCATTCTGTCATTTTGCAAGAGTGCCTGAAGACTCTCTTCGCCGGCACAAACATCGAATACGAAATAATGAAGAAGTACATAGTCCTCACACAGGCAGACAAGAGGAAGAAGCCCAAGGACTATACCATCTTTATAGAGGAACAGAATGACAGTATCCCTGAATCTGTCATCACAGCGATGATTGACCCACAAAGGAACTCGACCCAGACAGGAATGAAGCGCATCGACACCAGAGCTCTGCATTCGGGATTTGCCCTATTCAGTACTCCTGACGTGATCAAGACTCTACAGATACAGCCTGGAGTCGCTGCAGGAACGGAACTCCTTTCCGGATTTTATGTGCATGGAGGTGACGGCAGTGATAATCTTTTTCTGCTGGACGGAGTCCCCATCTACCGGTCTAGCCATCTTCTCGGTTTGTTCTCTGCCTTCAACAGCGATGTCATTTCAAGCATGGATTTCTACAAAAGCGGATTTCCGGCAAGATATGGTTCTAAACTATCATCTGTGGTCGACATCACCACAAGGGATGGAGACTTCAACGAATATCACGGCTTGTTTGCTGTCGGTCTGCTGGACGGACGTTTCCAGCTAGAGGGTCCGATAGTCAAAGGCAAGACATCGTTCAATTTCGGTCTCAGGCGCACATGGACGGAGACTGTAACACTGCCCTTGAACGCCTATCTCAACAAGACAAACGCTCCGGATAAAAGCAATTTCAGGTATGCCTTTACCGACCTGAATGCGAAGATCACCCATAAGTTCAGCAGCCGCAGCATCCTGTCCGCAAATTTCTACACGGGAAGCGACGTCTTGAAGTATCTTGACGATTTGCAGACAACATATGGAAACTTGAATGACGGACTCAGGCAGAGAAGGGAAGTCCTTGATCTGGGGCTGAGGTGGGGCAATACCGTCGGATCGCTGAACTGGAATTATGAGGTCAGCGATAACCTTTCCATGTCCAATAAGCTGTACTACAGTGGCTCGTCCTCCACTTTCGGCTTTAAGGAAGAGAACGTAGAGGATGAAGGATATGAAATGTCAGGCATCACATACGATAACGATGTGCATACGGTCGGTCTCAAATCCGACCTCTTCCACAGGCTCACTCCAAAGCAGACGCTCAGATATGGAGGTGCGGTACAGCTCCATTATTATAGGCCTGCATATCTGAGTCATTTCGAGGAAAGAAACGGAAATCAATCATTCGAATATAATCCCCATGCGGATTCGTTGAAATACAATACGCTCGAGGCGTCCATATATGGTGAAGATGAAATCATGGTCAGTGATGCCTTCTCGGTAAATGCAGGATTGCGATATACGCTTTATCATTCATCCGGCAAGGCCTGGCATTCGCTGGAACCACGTCTTGCAATGAAGTACTCTTTCAATGAGCATATTACCGCAAAGGCCTCCTATACAGAGATGAGTCAGCCTTCGCATCTGATTTCGTCGCTGTATCTCGATCTGCCGACCAACATGTGGCTTCCCTCGACGGAAAGGATCCGTCCGTCCCGCTCAAGGGAGGTGGCTGCCGGATTGTATTCGGACATATCTCCGACTATCCATATAAATCTTGAAGGATGGTATAAGCACATGTACAATCTGATCGAATATGCCGGACCATATACAATCTTCCCTCCACTGTCAGATTGGGAAAGAGGATTCAAATCCGGACAAGGCAGATCATGGGGAGCGGAATTTGACTTTGGATATGACAATGGCAAGACGCAAGTCAACGTCTATTATACTCTTTCGTGGTCACAAAGGAAATTCGACGATTTCTACAGAGGCTGGTACAATGACAGGAACGACAACCGCCATAAGATTACGCTCATGGCAAGGCACAAGTTCAGCAAGCGGTTCGAGCTGTACGGAGCATGGAATTACCATAGCGGAAACAGGGTGACCTTGTCTTCTCACCAGACTCCGGACGGAACCCATATCTACCTGGAGCCGAATAATGTCAAGCTGCCGGATTATCACAGGCTCGATGTGGGAATGAATTTCGTTAAGAATACCAAGAGAGGCAATACGGCCATCTGGAACCTCAGCATCTATAATGCGTATTGCCGCACCAATCCTATTATGGCCATGGAAGAAGATAAGTATCTGGGAGATAAGGTCGTGGCGCAGTATGGAGCCGCTATGGGAATCATACCGATAGTTCCGACATTCAGTTATACCCTCAAATTCTAAGTGAAGATGAAGAAGAATATATATCTGCTCATAGTGGTGGCATTGGGAACATTGGCTTCATGTGTCACTCCGTTCGATCCGGGGTATGATGAAACTCCGGTGATCTATGTGGAAGCGTTTCCCGGTGCATCTGCTGATTACATCGCCCTCAAAATCGTCCCTGCCTATTCCAGGTCCAATTCTGCAGCGGTCATCCCGTTCTATCCGGAAATCATTTTCGAAGTCAACGGCAACTCCGTTCCGACAGAATGTGTTGACAGTCATGAAGGACTGTATATGGTGCACCATAGCTCACAACCGGGCGACTTCATGACCATCTCGGTCCGCAGCGAAGGTTTCAAGAGCGCTTATGCGGAAACGGAAATTCCTTCCGTCAACCTCAGTAAGCGCATAGACTACAGAAAGGTTCGGAGTGGGGTGGATTCATACGACAACGTTCTTTATATAACATTGTCTGATATAGATGATCGGTATGCGTATGGACTGCAGCTGTATAATGAAACCATATACAGATATCCCTCGGAGCCTGAAATCAATGTGTATCGATATGCTGGAAACCTTTATCCCCTTGCTTTAGATATGCTGGAACTGGCTCCGGTCTCTCTCGAGGCGGTGGATATCGAATTGTTTGGCGACTATCTCTGGGCATGGGAAGGCGGACAGCTGAAGAATGCGGAAAATACAATTGCCATTCAGCCTCAGACCTACGGCTATGCCGACCTTGACTCATATAGTTCCTTCTTTGTGCAGGAAGGCCGGACCATGCGTTATGACGAATATGGGAATGAACTAGGTATTGTAGACTATGTTTCCCGCAACAAGATGATATTCTATATCATGTCGCAGGAGTTTTATAATTACAAGGTCGCCGCGCAATATCGGACCGATTATGATGGCTTTCTGAGCATTGTGGCTCCTGCGAATTACTGCTACTCGAACATCGACAACGGATATGGCGTATTCGCCGGAATCTGCATTGTAGAGTCCGAATGGATAACAAAGGAATTTATAGAAAACAACAGATAGTGATGAAAAGATATATATACGCTGCATTGGCTGTATTGCTGATGCTTTCCGGATGTGAATATCATCCTTATTACGACGGACAGGTCATGCGTGTCTACCAGAGCAGGTATGGTCTGATAGAGGGGAGTGGGGTTCATCTTAATGTTCCGATTGCCGACAGGCATCCATATGAACTGGAAATCTATGGAGGTAAAGGAAAGAACCACAAGGTGACTGTCTCTGATCCGGATGTGCTGAGCTACAGATATAAGGAAGCATCGGTAGAGACCTTTCTCGGACAGGATATCGTTCCTGCGACATTGACCCTTGATCCGCACCGCCTTGGAGATGCTACGGTTGAGATAACAGATGAAGACACAGGAGAGACGATACTATTGGAGCTCCACGTTGTGAATGTGTTCAACATGGTGGAAGTGTCTGATTCTCAGAATAGTCTTGAACTGGGGATTGTCCTTGCATTCGGATATCCGACAGCGTCAGAGGACATAAGGATATGCAGACGGGATGAGGAAGGCGCCGGGCTTGAATATCTCATGGACGCAAAGTGCAGGTTCTATGAAAGTGAGGCCGGTCTGGAGATGGAACTTGTCTACCTCGCCGATGAGAACGGACAGCCTTGTGTCCATGGAACCGAAATCACGAAGATATTTGTTGTGGAGTTCGCTGACGGATATTCATACGGTGGACCTGCCTATCTTTTGCGTATCATGAATCTCGACTACTTAAGTCTGCAGACCAGGGCAGTCAAGGATTATATGGAGGAAACCGAATATGACTCGGAATTCAGATTCATTGATGTGACTGAAAATGAGCGACCAGATATGGAATCTCCGGATACGAAGATATTCTTTGCGAAGAGTGCCAAGCTCATGCCATGGCTCGAATAATAACCTCAAAATCAGATAGATATGAAACGAATTCTTACAACATTATTTATGGCATGTAACTTTTTTGCCATAACATCCTGCCTGGATAATAAGGTAGAAGAAGAACAGAAGGTGGACTTTGGAGAAGTGGGACCACACCTCGAACTGGATTATGTCAACGGAGAATTCGTCCCCAAGACCGCCCCTGTAGAACAAGCGGCATTCAATGCCTTTTTCCAAGGTACATGGACTTTGGAAATGATAAAGTATGTCTCAAGATCCGGCAAACTTACTGACGTGGAGATGCCGATAGGTGTTTCTTATCCTTGCTTCGGTGTCAAGGAAGGGGATAAACTCCGTGAATATTTCTATGACAATGTGACCCTCGAAACTACGTATAAGGATGGCAGTTATCTGTACAATCCCGAGACAGGAGTTCTGGAGTTTGTTGATGTCGTGGAGACTCATCCCAAATTCAGAGTGGTAACCCTCAAGGAAAGTGAGATGACAGGTACCTTCAAATCTACGGACAACAATTATGATCAGGCTGTACTGACACTATATGTATACAGACGCCTTTCACCATTGGAAGAACCACATATGTAATACAAACAGAACGAAGTTTATTGTGTTCGATTTCAAGAACTGATAATAATGTAAACTATACATAAAAGCCTGATACATCAAATGTCAGGCTTTTCCGTATCTTCGCGGAAGTATTTTCAAATGGCTGTCGTTATATAGTCGGAAAACCAATTGGCAGAGATAATCAACATAGAGGACATCGAACTGGCGAAGCTATGCGCCCGAGGGGACGAAAATGCCAGACATGAGCTGTATACAAGGTATGCAGCCTACCTCTTTGCGCTCTGTATCAGATATGTAGGCGACAGAGAACTGGCTCGGGACCTGATGCACGATGCGATGATCAAGATCTTCGATACGGTTGGGAAGTACAAGCCGACAGGGTCTCTGAAATCATGGTGCGGAAGAGTCACGGTGAACATGGTGATCGATCATCTGCGTAAATCCAAACGGATGGATCTGCAGCCAATAGAACCAATGCAGGAAAAGATTCCTGAACCCGCGAATGAAGAGGTCGCAAAGGTTCCGAAGCAGGAACTGATGCGGATGGTAGGGGAGCTTCCGGAAACCAAGAGAGTGATTTTCAATCTCTTCTGTGTGGAAGGATATTCGCATAAGGATATTGCAGAAATGCTGAACATAAAGGAGAAGACATCATCCTCGCTGCTGTTCAAGGCACGAGCCCAGCTGGCGGAAAATGTCAGGGATTATATAAGGAGAAACGGATTATGATGGAAGACTGGACAGATATCATAGGTGAGGAACTCGAGAACATCGAGGAACCCCTTCCTGCTGATGACTGGAGCGTCCTTCAGCAGAAATATGCAGCCGCTCAGAGGAAAAAGAGGGCTGCTGCGTTCGCGTGGGCCGGTGGCATCACGTCGGTTGCTGCTGCAGTCGCTCTTGTACTTCTGCTTGTCCGTCCTGACCCATCTTCATTCATTCCTGGCTCAACCGGGGGGCACAATGATCTTGTTGCTGAATCCCTACCGCCAATTGAGGAAGTTGTTCCTCTTGACTCAAGTCATGTAGAATCTCCAATCGATACAGCTCATTATGTGACTCCTTCTGTGCAGAAGAAGGTGTCTGTACCTGTAGATGTTGTAAAGAAGTCAGTTGATGATGTCCTGATCGCTGAAAATAATACTGAAGAAATTACCACTGAAAACACAGAGGAAGTGTTTGATGTAATCCGAGATACCACTTCCTTGAAGGATAAGCTTCTTGCGGATGCTTCTACAACCCCAAAGAATGATCCTAAGGAAGAAGAGTATGCCCAGGCAACCGGTTCATTTGGCTTTGATGACTTCCCTGATGATGAGCCGAGACGCAAGAGACGTCCTATGTCGATAGGAATATCCGGATCTACATCAGATACTCCTGTCATGAAAGTGATGGGAGATCTCGCTCCTGAACCTTCAATGGATCATGAGCCACCAAAAGAACCTGACGATTCTCTTGCAACAGAGACCCCGCAGCCAACAATGGCGATGATGAGAGCAAAGAGCGGCTACTCGGATTCTTATCAGCATGAAATTCCAGTATCCGTTGGCTTGTCTGCAAGAGTCTTTCTCACAGACAGACTCTCAATCAATACTGGCCTTAATTACACAAGATACAAATCTCTCCGAACCAGATGGTTTGTGGACACCCATGACCAGCAGAAAGACTGGCAGTATGCGCATTATATCGGAGTGCCGGTCAGACTTGACTATAATGCAGTAAACAGGAAGCATTTCAATCTGTATTTCGGAGCCGGCCTCCAGATGGATAAATGTGTATATGCCACTGTCGGAGACGAGAGACTGCATGAGAAGCAGATCCTGTTTGGCCTGAATGGAGCAATGGGTCTACAGGTCAATATCGTGCCTATGGTAGGACTTTACTTCGAGCCGGAAGTGTCCTATGCATTAAACAAGGGGTCGATTGAGACATTCCGTTCTGACGAACCATTTGTCGTAACCGTTCGAGGAGGTCTGAGATTCAATTTCTAAAATATATTTTCTACCTATCGGAAGTATTCATAACTCCATTGCGTTATCAAATAAACGAACGATGGATTATGAAACGAATTTTAACACTTCTGGCAGTAATTGTCTGCCTTTGCTCCTGCGAGAAGGAAAAGAAACATCATTGGCTATCCATGGAATGGGTGGGTCAATATGAAACACAGGTTCAGAACAATGACACCGGAGAATACACAACAGTCACAGCCGGCATAGTACTGACGTTTTCTGACGACAAAACCCAATGTACCGTAAAAAGAAGTTATTCTGGTCTCTTGAGTATGAACTCTAAAACATATTATGCGGATGTGTATGATGAAGACAAATCATTCGCACTTAGAGAGCATCCTGGTGATGTTGAGTTAATCTATATCTCCGAAATAGTATCAGGCAAGCGTATCCTCAAATGGCGTGAAGGCCCAGAAGAAAGTTCTATCAAAATTGAAGCGATATTACTCGAATAGAAGTTGAATTTTAACTGGCAATGATTATGAAACGACTAATTATACTAATTATTACTACAATATTCTGCAGTTTGCTTGTTGCATCGGCACAGGATAAAGGTTATTACGGATCACTTGAGGCTTCGGGAGGATACATCTATAAGTTTATGCCCGGTGCAGAAACAGCACCTCAGGATTTTATGCTTGGAGTGTCATATGTGGGCGGATACCGTTTCTCCCCACATTTTGCAATGGGTCTTGGTGTCGGCGTAAACTACTATTTTGACTTCGAGCAGTTCAGCGCACCTTTATATCTGCATCTTACCGCTGATATTCTGAAACGAGACATCACTCCTTATGTCAGCCTGAATCTCGGAAATAACTTCCAGCTGAATGGCGGCAAGTACAATTATGGAATATATGATGGAATGAGTGCAGAGGAAATAGCTGATATTTACGAAAATCACACAGTTAATAAAGAACATTATAGAGGATTATTTGCAGAGCCATCAGTCGGGGTTAAGTTCAATTGTGCCGGCAAGAGGGCAAATGTAGGCCTTGCTTATGCGCTTGACGGTGTATTGGATAGAACAACAGATGCCTACATAAGAAGGAACTATCCGCAGTTCCGTTTGAAGTTTGGTGTTGAATTCTAATGATATTGACTATGAAACGTTTTGCATATGCTATAGCACTTGTTGCAACACTATTCTGCGCATCGTCATGTGAAGAAACAATATTTGAAAAGGAAGGAGATTGGGATCCGATCGAGTTGGATAAGAGTCATGTAAATTTTCCTCCCGAGGGTGGACAGAATACTGTATCTGCCCTGAACTATAGCAGATGGTGGATTAACGGCGGATATGAATCATCATATCAAGATTATATACACGCGACCTCATCTGGTGGAGAAGAAACATATACCTATGATATCCTTGACGGCGGCTGGTATCGTGTAACCGTTCCTGACAAAGGCAAGAGCAATACGATCATCATAACAGTCGATCCGCTCAGCGATGGTGGAAATCCACGTGAGGCTATCATTGAAATGCAAGCCGGCAATGCATTTACCAAGATCAGCATAGCACAACAATAAATCGTAACTTTATTTAACAACCTTGACACAGTCCAGCCGATACCACAACTGGACTAATCCAGTGACTATCTTCCAGATAGATGCAGCGACTGAAGCAGTATTTGCATCTATTAATAAATTAATAAAATTGAATCTTATGAAAGCTACGAATTTCCTTAAGGTACTGCTTGTGCCTGCTGCGTGTCTATTCCTCTATTCATGCGATATGGCTTATGATATGGACGGCGTTTTCATGCCCGAGGCTTCTTATGATGAGGCAATGCCAGGAGAGCCAGAAGAACCTACCGGTGGAGACAAGTTCGACGAGATCGTTGAGAACGACTTCATCAAGACAGCCGACCAGAATGTCTCCACATTCTCTATCGATGCTGATGGTGCAACATACGCCTACATGCGTAAATGCCTCCGTAACGGATTTCTTCCTTCTCCGAATGCAGTGCGAATAGAAGAGTATCTTAACTACTTCACATTCGATTACGCAGATCCGACAGGAAATCATACGGTGGCAATCAACGGTGAAGTGGGCGAGTGCCCTTGGAATCCTGAGCATAAGCTCATCAGACTTGGAATCAAGGGTAAGTCAATGCAGGCAAGCCAGATGCCTGCAGCCAATTACGTATTCCTTATTGACGTGTCAGGCTCAATGAATCAGGATGACAAGCTCCCGCTTCTCAAGGAAGGACTCATCACACTGACCGACAGACTCAATCCTACCGACAGAGTCTCGATTGTGACATATTCAGGTAATGTCAAGCTCCTCCTTGAATCGACTCTTGCAAGTGATGCCAATTCTATCAAGAATGCGATATCAAAGCTTGGTGCAAGTGGATCGACAGCCGGTGGTGAAGCGCTCAAGATGGCATATGAAGAGGCTCTGGCAAATTATATAGAAGGTGGCAACAACAGAGTAATCATGGGAACAGACGGTGACTTCAATGTGGGAGTCACTTCGACAGACGCTCTCGTGGAGATGGTTCAGGGTTATGCTGCAAAAGGAATCTACCTTACAGTGTGCGGTTTCGGCTCAGGCAATCTCAACGACAGCATGATGGAGCAGATCTCCAATAAGGGTAACGGAACATACGAATATATCGACTCTGAGGATGAACTCTCGAAGGTATTCGTGAACGAGAGGTCAAAGTTCCAGGCAGTGGCAAACGACTCCAAAGTTCAGGTCACATTCGACAAGGAGAAGGTGGACAGCTACAGGCTTATAGGCTACGAGAACCGTGTGATGGCAAACGAGGACTTCGAGGATGATACGAAGGATGCCGGAGAAATCGGCGCAGGACAGACCATCACAGCACTCTACGAGATCATTCCTGTCGAGGGATTCAATGGTGAAGGTCCTCTTGCGGTATTCGACTTCAGATACAAGAAGATGCTTGGAGCGGAAAGCATCCCTCTCTCGCTTGAGATAACAGGCAGCGATGCTCTTGATGCTATGCCTACAGAACTCAGATTTGCGGCTGGAGTAGCCGCTTACGGAATGGTGCTCCGCGACTCGAAGTACAAGGGTACAGCTACATTCGATATGGCATACCAGCTTGTTGGCGAAAGGCTTTCATTCGACAAGTACGGATACAGAGCACAGCTTCAGGAACTGATCATGATGGCAAAGGATACTCAGCAATAGAAATCGAATTTAAACACGAGAGACAAGCCTGGCATATGATGCTGGGCTTTCTTGTATGTATAAAGTGTTACTTGCAAAACAATCTGTTAAGTATGTTGAAGATAACGTTTTGTAGATTTCAAACGCGTGATTATCTTTGTGCTGGCTTGAGTCAGTCAAACTTCTCGGTTGTGAAGACCTTCCACGAGAAACCATAAAAAGTGTTGCAGATCCGACCTTCTGATATCTTATCTGGCGTCTCATTCGAATTTTAACGGACATGTAATATTAGGATAGATCCAATGCCATTCTCCATCACGGCAGTAGGTTTTCCAGTCAATGAGATTGAAGACTCTATTGATTTCTTTAACTATCATTTCCCGCATATCAGCTGACAGACCGTCATATCCTCGCAAGGGCTTGACTGACCATTCGGTTATTTTGCCTTCATTGCTGAATTCAGTTGCCTTTACCATAACGTTGGCGAGCTTCTGGGGGGATTGAATTTTACTTAAGTCCAGGTTCTGCGATATCATGCTTCTGGCTTGGTCAATATCTACAGATCCCTGGGTCTTATTGAAATATGTCCTTGAAGAAACGACAACTCCATTCTCCACAATCAGCTCAGTTTCCTGCGTACAGACACTATCAAATCCGTTCTCAGCGACATATATACATTCTCCGGTACAGCATATGAATGTCCCAGAAACCCATGAAGCGAAGACCCTTCCTTTCCTATCCTTGTACAGATCCAGCAGACCATCGAAGTCTGTGTGTTCCTTACCTGTATATATGCTCTTCAGATAGAGTTTTTTACCCTTGACTTCAAAAGTGGAAATATGTCCCCTCCAGTTGGCAGTGGACCAGAATTTATCGAATTCAAGTTTCTTACCAAGAGCATCATATGTAACGGAATCAATCTGGTAGAGAAGAACCTTATTCAGCCTATGCTCTACCTTGTCGATTATGATGATGTCACGGGCTTGTCTGGTAGCATTTGCAATGTGCGAAAATGCGAGGAGCAATGCCAGAGTCGATAGTATGTTAATCAGGCGTTTCATTAAACGATTCCGAATTACAATGTATGTTATTACCAATTGATGCTGTTCAGAAGGGTAGTGGAAACCAGTTTCCCTTTCTTGTCGTAGGTGTTTTCTTTGACAAGGCCGATTCCGTAGGCATACCATGAAACGGTCTTTTCCACTTCTTTCTGCATCATGGCTTTGGTTGTGACTGTCTCTTCCATGATGAAACAGTCGAATGTTCCTGCCGGTGTGGTGAGCTTTTCCTTTCCTGATATCTTTCGTTCTGTACCCTTTACCGTCATGGTAACGAAGGATAACTTGAACACGAATTCATAATCAGGCAGAGCGCCGATGACAGGATATCTCGGTATTCCTCTTAACTCTCCGGACACCTCTATGAGTTTCCTGATTTCTTCCATCGCCTTCTTCTTCTCCTCTTCGGTTGCTTCTATACCCTCAGCCGCGGCGGCGGCATCTATGAACTCGCCCAATACATCCTTTTCAAAGAAAGCATTCATGTCTATCGTGAACTCGCCGTCCTTGAATTTATAGTATATGAAACTGTTCGTAGCCTCATCCAATGACCGTTTTCCGGCTCTTTCGAACTTGACTTTGGCGGTACCGTTGACGGCATCACCGGTCATAGAGTCTACAGAATAGGCCATTGTAGCGGTCGTAGCCCCGTTTCCATCCATTTCCAGGTAAGACCAGCGTGCGGTTTCAGGCTCAGGAACAAAAAATACCTTATCCTGTGCGTATGCGTTCATGCCCCACGAAAGCGCGAAGGCGATAGCCCAAGTCATTATATGTAAAATCCGTTTCATGGCGCTTTATTCTTTTGGCAAATGCTTGTTTACAAATTTAGGAAAAGTCAAGACAAAGTATATCGTTTCGAGGATTATCAGTTCTCCGAAGATGTTGACTCCATAGATGCCGCATACAACAAAAGCGACAATGATGATAAGAACAAGCGGTAGGAAGTATCTGACAATCATCTTGCGGATAAACTCCTTTCTGTCGGTTTTGTTGCTGCAATTCGACAGGTAATCTTCGACGCAAAGCATTACCGCATAGCAGGCTAATCCCATGCCTGCTGCTATTACGAAGGTCCAGAAAAGACCGTCTGTGCCTTCAAAAGTCCTGCTGCTTTTCTTGACGAATTCAAGGTTTGAAATCATCAGAAGGAGAAAGAGACTGATAGCTCCAAACAGGAGAGAAATCAGAAGGGGTTTCTTCTCAAATCTCCATTTGCCGAAATTGCTGCTCATAAATGATAAGGTTAAAGGTTCGCTTTTATATATTGTTCGATTTCATCTTTACTTGGATCTATCTTTACGATTATTCCATTTCTATCAATCAGAAGAGTTCTGCCAGCCACGTCTGGACATCCGTACTGAGTCCAGATATGATGACTGTCTTCCAAGGCCACCATGTTAGGCCATGGATATGCATCTTCTTCGAGAGCTTTTAGCCATTTCGCCGGAGTCCGGTATTCTCTGGCAGTTCCGATGATTTCGAATCCTGAATTATGGTATTTTTCGTAGAGTGGCTTTAATGATCTGGCATTTACTCTGCACGATCTGCACCATGATGCCCATAATTCAAGAACAGCGGTCTTTCCTTCTATCAATTCAGAAAGAGTACGCTCTGTACCAGACTGATCAGGAAGAGTGAAATCTATAAATCGTTTACCCTCTACCATAGAAACTGCGTCACTGACTGTGGTTATCAGATCATGCATTCGATCAGACGGAGACACATCTTTGAATTTATCTGTTGGTATCTCCAAATCGAAATCTAAAAGCGCCAACTTAGACCGGTCATAAATCCCATAAAGGCGTGTCCGATTCCCAGTTCAAAGTACCAGGATACCTTCTTTCCTACAGATATGCCTACGGGAGTAAACTGTAATGCCACAAATGCATCATTTACTCCTGAGGACAGATCCATTCCAGCTCCGACTCCCAAGGTGGCATAATAGCGGAATACTGAATCATAACCGGTTGTAAACTTTACAGTAGGCATTACCGAGACAGCCTGCAATCGGTCGATACTATAAACCTCAAGCCCATCGCTGATGGTTTTCATATCACGCCATGAATTTCTATAATTCACTTTTGCACCTACTGTAAGCCATTTCTTCACCTTGTAGTCAAAATCAGCTGAAAAGATTCCGGCTGTCTTCATCGGTCCGTATGTAGTTTCACCTGATGGATCCTCTCCCATAAGATATACAAGATTCAATGCATCTACAGGGAACCAGCCAAGTTTGGCCTCGTACTTATAATCCTGCGCACTCAAAGATATGAAAGGCATCAAAAGTACGCTGAATAATATTATAGTCCTCTTCATATTGTGGTTATTAATTAGTAGATAAATTCGAATTTAGTTATGTCTATTTAGTCATGCCCGGCTTGACCGGGCATCTTTTATACAATATCTGGGTCGATAATTATGTTACCGGTTAAATCTTCCCGGTTTGGATTCATTAAATCAACCAGTTCGTTTTTCCAGTCACGTTTATGATGCTTTATCTGCTTCTCACGTGCAATGGCTTGCTCTATGGTCGGAAGAACTTCAAAATACACCAATTTATTGCAGTTGTATTTGTGAGTAAATGCAGAACCTCTACCTTCAGAGTGTTCTTGAATCCTCCTTTTTAAGGAATTGGTAATACCGGTATACAAAACGCTATTATTCCGATTTGTCATGAAGTATATATATCCTTTCTTCTTCATATCCTTCTTCACTGTTATATTGTTTAGATCCCCGGTCAAGCCGGGGATGACTAGCCGGTAAATTCCGATTTAGCTAACTCTTCCAGTGATATTATTACTTAATTATTGATTTTGGTAAAAGTCATGGAAACCTCATTAGATGAGGATGAGAAGTCGTATAATGTGAATGAATCTGGGCCCCAAAATTGGTAAGTCCATTTTCCGCTTTTATGAATAGCGAAGTATTCGGGTCCACCATTCGGGTAATTGGTATAGTAATATGTTATAGATTGTCCACCTCCGACTTTGTAGGTTCCAGTGGCAGTTTCAGAACCACATGTCTCAATGAACGTTCCATCTGACAAGAATTCAATTGTCTTGTAGAAGTCATCCTTTTCATTCAATGAGTTGAACGAGCCATTTTTCTTAATACCTCCAGAAACCATTCCCCATTTACCTTCAATAGAGTTCTGGGAGCCAAGTAAATCTCCGCAGGCTGTGGCCAACAGGCAAATAAATGTGGTGACGAATAAAAACCGTTTCATAATTTTTCGCTTTAGAATTTCAGTGCCAATGCTACTCCTGCCCCATTCACTCCGTAGCTCAGAGTTGCATTATTTAGCTTCTTTATTTTACTTTGACCGATCCAGATTGTTCCTGCTCCAGCTAACACCATAACATATCCCGAAATCTCCACCGCCTGTCCAGTCTTGTAGTTTGACTGTTTCTTTGCTTCCTGCTTCAAGTCATATATCTCCTCTACTGAGCCTGAGGTGTTATGGCTATTTATATAGCGGTTTTCAGCCACTGTACACATCACGCTTCCACATAGCCATGCAGCAGCACCGGTACTTGCTACGACGATACCGGCAGTTCTTGTATTCTTAGCAATCTTGAATTGTTTCTCCAATGTAACTTCTTCAGTAGTCTGTGTAGCATATTGAGCAAAGGATACCGCTGCAGATGAGAGCAGCATAACGATTATAAGAAGCGCTTTTTTCATATAAATAAAGTTTATGAGTTATTCTTTCTTTCCGCCACAGAATGTGACGCTTATTGTTGGGCCGACTGTTACTTCTCCGTCAGTAGGAATGCGCAGCTGGATACCAACCCTGAAATGTCGGAACAGTTCCACTCCTACCCTTGGTGTAAGTGCAGCAACAAAATATTTATCTGTATTCAATTCTTCAAGGATGTTTCCTTCGGGATCAACAGTGCAGCCTTCAAAGACCTGTTTTGTGGCAAGTCCGAATCCAAGGCCCATTCCGACATAAAATGACACTTTACATCAATATGATGAATATCAATGTAATCCTTTTCATACTTTTACTTAGGATTGCAGCTGTTAGATAAATGTGAATTTAGCGTCCTTCCTGAACTGCGCTGAATACGGTTGCCCATTCGCCCCAGTTCTCGGCAACGCGATACTCCGTTGCTATGCTGACCTTGACTTCGACAGTCCGTTCCGATTCTGTCATATTCTCTGGAACAGCAAATGCAATGATTGCTTTCGAGTGGTCTGGATAACCTCCATTATCTTCGTACCATTTTTCATAGAATTCAGGATATTTTCTTTTAAGCTCACCTGTTAATGCTGCGAGTTCGGTGTCCTTTGTTACGATTGTGGGGGCCTCCGATTCAATCCCTTCTATTTCTACAACGTATTTGAATGGCTTGAATGCCATGCCAGGCTGAAATTTAGTCATCACCTGCTGATATTCAACTTCAAACCAACAGGTATCTCCCTTGTGGGAAATCTTACCTTCAACCTTTGAAGTGTCTCCAATCTCAGGCTCAAAGTAATGTGTCGGAAAGCATGAAGTGATGCCGAGCATACAAAGAAGAATGATGTATAAGTGTTTCATGCCGGTGTGTTTAATTACAGTTCATAATTAAAATAAAGATGACTTTCCTGGCCTTCGTGAATCTGTACGGTTTGAGTGCCGTTGGCCTCTACTACATAATCTCCGGCATTAAGCGTGAATGTAACAGAACGTTTGCTTCCTTTGTTGACCTTTTGTGATGCAATTGGCAGAGAATAATCGCTGAATCCGTATGGGAATACTTCGACTTCGATGTCATATTTCAAATTGGACATGTGAACGGTCAATGTTCCGGTAGTTGGTGTGGCTTTCTCACAACTGGTGAGGGAAGCTGCCATAAAAGGCAGTACAATGGCAAGAAGTAATGCAAATCTTTTCATGGTATATCTGATTTAATTAAAATATTGCAAATCCAAGGGGGCGTCAGCTGAACTGTGTCAAGGCTGTTAGATAAATCCGAATTTAGTTATGTCTATTTAGTCATGCCCGGCTTGACCGGGCATCTTTTATACAATATCTGGGTCGATAATTATGTTACCGGTTAAATCTTCCCGGTTTGGATTCATTAAATCAACCAGTTCGTTTTTCCAGTCACGTT
>JAGBVR010000008.1 GCA_017630215.1 Bacteroidales bacterium
GGGTCTCATGACCAAGGAAGGTGACTATTATGTAGGTAAGAACGTCCCTCTCGTGACAGCGAAGACTCTTTATGACGGTGCCGACCAGATCGAGTTCAAGATCGTCGAGACCGGAACATGGGACGGCTACGGTGTAGCAGCAGGTACAGCTGCCGCTTCTGCAAATGCAGAGATTGCAGTCGTTGCAGGTGGTGACAACATCCCTGTAGTCGCAGCAGAAGGTGCTTATGACGTTTACTTCGACAAGGCAAACGGTAAGGTATGGGTAATGACTCCGGGCTACAAGCCAGGTGAGGAAGTTCCTGGTGGAGAGGAGCCTGCAGACTATGATATCGACGGAAAGCAGTGGCTCTTTACTTGGAATGCACTTGGTGGTGCACCTTGTGTTATTGACTTCGGTGTAACTCAGCCGGGTACAGCTGTCCTTGCTTACGATATGGGAGCTATTGATCCTTCATATGCAGGCATTTACTTCCCATATATGTTCGGTGAATATACTATTACCAAGACAGATGGTACATCAGGTGTAGTTGCATTGACAGCTGATGGTATGACAATCGAGATCCCTTACTCAAATGCTACAGCGAACTCAGTTCATTTTGCAACAATGGCTCTGCTTGAAGAAGATATTGACTGTACCCTTGCAACTTCACCGGTAGTTGTTTATATGGAGGCGACTCAGGGTCTTGCTGACGGAGAATATTGGATCATTGCTGACGGTAAGGTGGCAACTCCTCTGACTGGTAACTATGGTTACCTTCAGGTGGTGGATGCAGTGGATGGCAGAAGCACAGCAGCCAATGCATTCACATTCACTCAGGTCGATGCCGGCCTTTACACTATCCAGGACGCCAACGGTAAGTTCTACTATCAGACAGGCTCATACAACAGCTTCAACGTTGCTGATGAGGATGGAATGACAGATGAATTCCTCTGGGAAGTATATGATACAGGAAACGGTCAGTTCGCTATAATCAACTATGAGGTTGGTAAGTTCGTCCAATACGACACTCAGTACAATTCATATGGCTCTTATATGGACGAAAGAGGTATTATGCCTACTCTCGTTCTTGCTGAAAATCCTGTAACTGAGCCGGAACCTACTCCGGGAGAGGCTCTCGCACATCCGCTTACAAGCAACATCGAGTGGACACTCGGCACAAAGGCTTACAGCGATAAGGCTATAATCAACGGAAATGCAGATGTATCTGTTCTCAAGCTTGGAACAAGTGAGCTTGCAGGTGACGCGACAGTGGTTATTCCTGCAGGAACGACAAAGGTAGGATTCTACGGTGTGGCTTGGAAAGGCAAGACCGGTACTTTGACTGCGTCTTCAGATATTGCTGGCGGCAAGTTCTATGAGATGAACTTGGTTTCAAATGCCGGTGCAACCAGTACGGCTCCATATACAATGACAGTATCTGACGAGACTGATTACTATGAACTCGATGTAGTGGCTCTTCTGGGTTCACCTTGTCCGATGGATCTTCCTGTAACCCTTTCTACTGTGGAGGGTGCGACCCGCGTCATTATCTTCGGACTTAACTACTATACAGAGTAATATCTTTATTCGAGAAGAATCAAGGGTGGCTCATGATGAGTCACCCTTTTTTTTGCTTATATGCGTTGTACTATGTGTGAAAAATTACTATTTTTGTAGGTTCAACTGACTTGAGGTAAGAGATTGAAATATTAATATTTATACAAGTAACGATGAAACTTAGAAATCTTTTTTGGGGAGCGATAGCTTCTTTGGCTGCTTTTGCAGCTTGTGAGGAACCGGAGCAGAATCTGGGTGTTCCTGACATTTCTCTCAGCGTGACTGAAATGACATTTGACCAGAAAGGTGGCGACCAGGAACTTGCCGTTAAAGCTACACGTGACTGGAAGGTCGAGACAGATGCCGACTGGGTGGTGGTTTCTCCGGAATCTGGTGCAGCTTCTGCTGAAGCATACAAGGTGACTGTGACGACTTTGGAGAATGCCGGACTGGATCGTGAGGCAAGCCTCAAGTTCACCATCGGTATGAAGAGCAAGTATCTGACTGTATACCAGGATGGTCCTGGCGGATCTGCTGAGGCCCTCATTGTGTATTACAATGACTTCGATAAGGAGGAGGCGACCAAGACTTATGGCTCAAGTGGTGGCAGCTGGCCATACCTCGATCAGTTCGAGGGCTGGAAGAATGCTACCGGAACAGGTGCGGCTAATGTCTCATACTCGTTCAAGGGTATGTCTGCACGTGCCAACTCTACATCTGACAGCAACTATTCTGACTATGCCGGCTCTGGTAAGAACAATATGTTCTTTGGCTCGGCAGCTTACTTCTCTACAAACAACATCGCTCTCGGCGGTGCAAAGGATTTCACACTTACATTCGGTACAGAGAAGTATTCTCAGGACAACGGCAGCGTATTCACTAACTCTGAGTACAAGATATTCCTCAGCAAGGACGGCTCCAAGTGGGTGGAACTCACTGACTATACATTTGCGGGAGGTACCACTGAGGGCCGCTGGAATATTGCGACAGCGAACTTCTCAGTGCCCGAAGGAACAGAGAATCTCTCTATCTGCATGCAGGTTACAGTGGCAAGTTCATACCGTATGGATGATATGAAGCTTGTTATTTCTGAAGGTGGTGCTGCGGTGGATTTCTCTAAGGCTGTCGAGATGGACTTTGCAGCCGGTAACACAGGTGGCAACCCTGGTGGCGGCTCATCTGACGCTACTGCTATCTACAGCAACAATTATGACAGGTCGGCGGCTGCACAGGGTTCTAATGGCTGGCCGTTCCTCGACCAGTCTGACGCTTGGAAGAATGCCGCAGGAACAGGTGCCGCCAATGTTACATACAATTCGAAGAATGTAACTGTAAGAAACAACTCCAATTCAAATGGTTCTTATTCAGACTATGAGGGATCTGGTCTGAACAATATCTTCTTCGGTAAGGACTTCCCATATTTCTCAACAAACAATATCGCCCTTAACGGAGCGACTGACCTTACTCTCACTTTCGGTACTGAGAAGTATTCTCAGGAACACGGAAGCATATTCACTAACAGCGAGTATCACATCTGGCTCAGTGCTGACGGAAACAAGTGGGTGGAGCTTACAGACTATGCTTTCGCAGGTACTGCTTCCGGAAGATGGAATGTGGCTACTGCAAACTTCACAGTTCCTGCAGGAACAGCAAACCTTTCAATCTGTATGCAGGTGGATGTGGCAAGCTCATATCGTCTGGATGACTTCAAGCTCGTAGCTTCTGCAACAGCCGGTACTGCAATTGACTTCTCTCAGGCAGTGGAGAAGGATTTCACTGCAGGTGGAACACAGGGTGGCGGTGAAGAACCGACTCCTCCTTCAGGCGGTTCTTCGACAACTATTGCAGAGATTCTCGCTACTTCGGGAACCCTCGCATCAGGAACAAGCATTGAGGCTGTAGTAATCTCTAACAGAGCTCTCAACAATCTTACTTCGAAGAAGGGACTTTATGTTCAGGATGCTACAGGCGGACTTCAGTTCTATCTTGCTGCAAATCACGAATTCAATTTCGGTGACAAAGTTCAGATAGACCTTTCAGGTGCAAGTGTAGGTGAATACAACGGAGCTGTACAGATCAGCGGTCTTCCTTTGGAAAACATTTCGCTTGTATCTACCGGAAACACTGTTACTCCAAAGACTGTTTCAGTAGCGGATTTCCTTGCAAATAAGTATGAGGGACAGTATGTGGCAATCGAGGGTGTGCAGGTTGCGGATGCCGATCTCGACAGGACTTTTGTTGAAAACGACTCTCATACAAGCATCAATGTGGTGACTGCAGACGGACAGACTTTTGCAATCTTCTCCTCTAAGTATGCTTCATATGGTTCGGCAAAGGTGCCTCAGGGGTCTGGTACCATCAAGGGTATCTCATCTATCAGCAAGGGTGCGATGCAGGTAATCTTCGCTCAGGATTCGGACTATGCAGGACTTACCGGAACCCGTTTCGACGGAACCACTCCTCCAAGTGGTGGCGACCAGGGTGGTGATCAGGGAGGCGACGATCCTGTGACTCCACCTTCAGGTGATGGTCAGTATGATTCTGAACTTACCTGGACTCTTGGTGCCAATGCATACGATGTGACATCCCAGACTCCACAGAAGGCGATTGTCAACGGAGTAATGGTAGAGAATCTTCTTAAACTCGGAAAGTCTTCGGCTGGTGGAGATGCTACAGTATCCATTCCATCCGGAACCACAAAGATCGGATTCTACGCTGTTGGTTGGAACAAAAGCAATGGTACAGTATTGACTTGCGTGGCTGGAAGCTCAACCGAAAATCTTACTTTGGCTGCGAATACAGGTGCTGTTGGCAATCCTGATCCAACATACGAAATCACAGTAACAGATTCGGATTATTTTACAGTCACCATACCTTCAGGAACTCAAAGTGTTGTTCTGAAGACTACCGGTAAGGAGAACTGTCGTGCTGTCATTTTCGGACTTAAGGCTGTTAAATAAGCAGGATGAAGGTATTCGATTATATATCCAGGGCTGCAGTGGTCGTGATGATCTTCTGCGCCCTTTTTATGGTTTCGTGTAAGAGACCGTCAGCGGATCCTTCCGCTCTTGAGGTGTCTGTAAAGACCCCTGTCGTGGATTCCGGAAAAGGACAGATGTTCGTGAATGTAAAATGCAGCGGACATTGGACCCTGGCACTTACTGATGCCATGGATGGAAAGGATGTGGATTGGGCAAGTCTCAGCGTTACATCAGGCAATGATGATAAAAGCAATGTAGTACTCTCTTATCAGGTGAACGCCTCAGAGCAGAGCCGAAAGCTCAATATTGTACTTGGCGACGGTCTTCATTGGGTGGCTTGCTCCGTGGAGCAGATGGGGTCGGGAAAGCAGCCAGAGCCGGAACCTGATCCCGTGCCTGAAACTGAACTTTCAAAGACCGGCTGGCTGGAACTTCCTGCTATGGATAATCCCGATCTGGGATATTATACCCATAGCTTCGAGATGGGTGGCAGAAGATACCGAAACTACTCTTTCGGATGGAGTCAGGAAGATCGTGTGGCTCTTTGGGTAGCTTATCCGTTATGCAGATTGTATACAAACGGAAGTGTCGGCAGGACCAATGAATGGGCGCTTGATCCGCTTCTTGGAGAGGACTCTGCAGCGCCGTTCGGAGGTTATGCTGGCAGTTATGCGCGAGGCCATCAGCTTCCGTCTGCCGACCGTCAGTGCTGCTACGAGGCTAATGCTCAGACATTCTACGGAACCAATATGACTCCGCAGCTCAATGCTCACAATGAGAAAATCTGGGCAGACTTGGAGGCTAAGGTAAGAGGTTATGCCAATACATCTGATACGACTTATGTAGTCACTGGAGTCATTGTTAGCCCATCCAGCAAGAAGGAAAAGGACTCTTACGGCAATAGCGTGACAGTCCCTGACGCCTATTTCAAGGCTGTGCTCAAATATAGCAAGTCATCGACTCTCGGGGCATGGAATGCAGCGGCTTTCTATCTTGAACATAAGGCTTATTCCGGTAATGTCACTAAAGAACATTCAATGTCGGTCGATGAACTGGAAGAACTTACAGGAATCGATTTCTTTGTCAATCTTCCAGTAAAGATCGGAGAAGACCAGGCTGCAAAACTCGAGGCGGCGGATCCCGCTCAGTCTTCTGTATGGTGGTAAAAGACAATATGTTGCAGATGAAAAAAATATCGCTAATTTTTGCGGCATTAGTGCTTTTCTGCATTTGTGCCCAGGCCCAGAAGGCCGAAAAGAACTATGTCATCGGATTCTACAATCTCGAGAATCTCTTTGACACCTACAATGATCCGGCAAAGAATGATGAGGAATTTCTTCCGGATGGCAAGAATAAATGGACAGAGGCCAAGTATCAGAAGAAACTTCAGAATATGGCCAAGGTCATCAAGTCGATGAAAGAAGAGAACGGAGCATGGCATGCCCTGCTCGGAGTTTCCGAGATCGAGAATCGTCTTGTTCTGGAGGATCTCGTGATGGAACCTCAGATAGCTGAAGCTAACTATCAGATCGTGCATTATGACGGTCCGGACAGACGTGGTGTGGACGTGGCTCTTCTTTATAATCCTAAGGTCTTTACATTTCTTGACAGCGAATCGATTCCGTTTACTTTCGAAGGCAGTTCCATTGACTGGATCCAGTCTAAGGAGGAAAGGGATTATTTCAGAACCCGTGACATCCTGATGGTTCACGGAACCATTGACGGGGAGCATTTCGCCATCTATGTGGCCCACCTTCCTTCACGCGCTGGTGGCAAGAAGGGTGGCAATCAGCTACGTGACCGCGGAGGCGAGATCATGTACGAGCATTCGATGAAGATGCAGGAGAAATATCCGGGCATCAAGATCGTATGCATGGGTGATATGAACGACAATCCTACCGATCCTTCAATGGCTCAGTATCTCCATGGAAAAGAGCATAAGGATGAGGTGACAGATGCAGATTTCTTCTCGCCTTTCACTTCAATGCTCAAGGCCGGATTCGGCTCCCTTGCATATCAGGGCGTATGGAGCATATATGACCTCCTTCTGGTCAATAATGCCCTTGCAAACCCTCAGGAGGGCACTTTCGGTATCCGCCAGCTCCACAAGAAGGGCTATTACGGAAGAGTGTACAGTGCCAAGTTCCTGACCAATCAGCAGGGACAGTACAAGGGTACTCCGTTCAGAACATTCTCGAACGGTGCGTTTATCGGAGGTTACAGTGACCATTATCCGACTTACATTGTAATTACTAAATAGTAAGGAGATTCTCACGTCGTCACTGGCGTGACTCCTCAGAATGACAAAGTCACTTTGTCATCCTGAACGAAGTGAAGGATCTGTATAATAAAATTCAAATGATAAAGAAAGTACTATTATTCATTACAGCAGTGCTTTGCTCCGCGTCTCTTTTCGCTCAGGTGAGTGATTTCGGAGGCGTAAAGGGTACGGTGGTGAACCGTGCAGGAAGAGCACCGATTGCTGGTGCGGCGCTGGCTCTCTCCCAGAATGGCGAGACAGTCGCTCTGACAGCTTCAGATGATGAGGGAAAGTTCCTCATAGAGAACCTCCCGAACGGCATCTACGATATGACTATCAAGGCTCCTGGTTTCCTGGATGCCACTGTAAACGTGACCATCGAGGGTTATGTAAAGGACCTTATCTTCGTGGGTATGGTCATAGAGCAGGTTGTGGCAGAAGTCGATGATTCTAATTTTGCGGAGTTCGACATGGATGACTCGGGCTTTGAAGACTCACCGTCTATCCTGTTTGATTCCAACGACCCGTTCACCAACATCGCAAGCTTCGGTTTCAGCAACATCCGTTTCAAGAACAGGGGTTATACTTCTGAGTCTCAGGATGTTTACCTAAGTGGCATCAGACTGAACGATGCTATCACAGGCTATTCTCCATTCTCTCTCTGGAGCGGTCTTAACGAAGCTATGAGAAGCAAGGAGACCACTGTCGGAAACGAAGTGTCTGATTATGGATTCGGCGGATACAATGGTGTGACCAATATCCATGCAATGCCTTCGAATGTCCGTACCGGCTGGCGTTTCAGCGCACTCACAAACAGTGCCCTCTACCGTCTCCGTCTTATGGCTACCTATGCATCTGGCGAACTGGACAATGGATGGTCATATGCATTCAATGTGTCTGCGCGTTTAGGAGGAAATGACTGGGTGAAAGGTGTTTACTACCGCAACTTCGCATATTATGCAGGTGTGGAAAAGAAATTCGGCGACATCCACAGAATCGGTCTCGTGACTTTCGCGGCTCCGGGACAGCGTGGTGCGCAGAATGCTTCTACGCAGGAGGTCTACGACATGATGGGTGACAACATGTACAACAGCAACTGGGGTTACCAGAACGGAAAGGTGCGTAATGCTCGTGTCCGCAAGACATTTGAGCCTGTTACCATTCTCAAGTATACAGTTACTCCTGCAGACAATCTCGAAGCATCGGCTACATTGCTCTGGAGGACTGGTAAGAACGGATATACTGCGATGGACTGGTATGATGCTCCGGATCCACGTCCTGACTATTACCGCAACCTTCCAAGCTATTATTGGATGGATGACCCGGACTATGGCCGCCAGAATGGTGAAAAGGCAGCTTGGGCACAGTATGCCTGGGAAGAGAACATTCCGGAGTATGCTCATCTGAACTGGGACAGACTTTACAATGTAAACTGGAACAATATCGATGCAAGCGGAGATGCCCGTTCAAAATATGTTCTCGAAGAGCGTCGCGTGGACCAGAATGATATCAATCTCGGAGCAAATGTGAAGTGGAATGCATCCAAGGCATTCACCCTCACCGGAGGTATCAATTATAAGTGGAACCGTACTGAGTACTATAAGAAACTTGATGATCTTCTCGGAGGTGATTATTATGTGAATATCGACCAGTTTGCTGAGCGTGACTTCGCATCCAACCAGGCAATGGTACAGAACGATCTCGACTACTATCTTGCGAATGGTGCAGCTCAGGTACTCCGTCAGGGCGATAAGTATGGCTATGACTACTATGCCAATGTCCGCAAGGCTGACATCTGGGCCAATGGATCTTTCTCCCTCGGAGGATTCAAGGCTAATCTCGCCCTTCAGGCCGGCTATGAGAAATTCTGGAGAGAAGGTCTCGTGAGAAAGGGTCTCTTCCCTGGTCTGAATGAAGATGGATCTGAGTTTATGGTGGATGGCAAGAGCCTCACATCATATGAGACCGTAAACGGAGAACGTGTCGCCATCACTTCAAAGGGCAAGTCTGCTGTTTCTGACTTCTTTACATATTCTGCAAAGCTTGGTCTCCAGTACCATTTCACAGGCGGTCATAGGATCTATGCCAATGCGGCATATTTCAATGATGCACCTACATTTGCACAGTCTTTCATCTCGCCTCGTACCAGGAACTCACTTGTTCCTAATCTCGAGACAATGAAGACTACTTCTGCTGACATTAACTATCAATATAGCAGCAATGGCTACAATGTACGTGTGACCGGATTCTGGACCACCATAAAGGATCAGACTGATATGATGAGCTTCTACGATGATTCGCAGAACTCATTTACCAACTTTGCTATGAGCGGTATCGATCAGCGTCATATGGGTGTCGAACTCGGATTCAAGGTGCCTCTTATTGTACAGGGACTATCTCTCGAGGGAGCTCTCAGCTGGGGCGAATACATCTACACTTCCACTCCGCGTATGACTCAGACTGTGGATAACAGTGCAGAAGTAGTTCATGACAATGCGCCTGTACCATATTGGGCAAGCCATCCTGTCTATAAGAAATACACTGATGAGTTTGGAGTCGTGGCATATGAGACAGATGTGGACGGAAACTATATTGTCGAGAAGAATCAGAAGCACTATGTGCCTTCTACTCCTCAGCTGGCAGCTGATCTAGGCTTGAATTACCGTACAAACTCGTATTGGTTCTTCGAGCTTCACGGTCAGTACTTTGCCAACTCATACCTTGATATGAATCCGGGATACAGAACAGATCTTGCTGTGAATGGTCCTGACGGGGTATTCACACCTGTAGAGGTCGAATATATGGCAGCCCAGGAGAAGTTCAAGCCTGTATTCCTGCTTAATGCAAGCATCGGAAAGTCGTGGTATATCGACCGTAAGTACAATTTCGGATTCTCTATGAATATCCAGAACATCACCAACAACAAGTGGGTGAAGACCGGAGGATACGAGCAGACCCGCCTTATCGACAGCGAGAGTGCAGAGAGATTCTACCGTTTCGACTCTAAGTACTTCTATATGCAGGGACTTAACTATATGTTGAACCTCTATTTCAGATTCTAGTCCATCATGAAAAGAATATATACGATAATATTGACGGCAGTGGTTCTCTTTGCGGGATGCGAGGAGTTCCAGCCGGTATTCACCGGCAAGTACCCTGATCCGCAGGATCAGCTTATCTACACTGATGCCGATTTCGGAAAGCTTACTCCGATCGCTGATGTAAAGCAGATGTATAAGGACAATGGCAACAAGCCGTACGACATCACAAAGCATTGTGTGATAAAGGGACAGGTGATCACTTCAGACCAGACTGGAAACATCTACAAGAGCTTCTACATCCAGGATGAGACCGGTGGTATTGAGATCAAGATCGGCAAAAATGCTCTATATAACGATTACAAGCTCGGTCAGTGGATTTATGTTGACTGCACAGATCTTACTGTAGGAAGCTATGAAGGCATGCTCCAGATCGGATATAAGGATGAAACAGGAGAATATGAGACAGCTTATCTCGAACACTCAGCCATCATTGACCAGCACGTTTTCAAGGGTGCGATGGCGGATGAAAAGGAGCTGATAAAGCCAGTGACAATTGCCGGCAACCAGATATATGAGGAAAAGTATCTCGGAACGCTCGTGACCATCGAAGGCTGCAAGTATAGTAATATGATCTTCCTTATCGGCTATATCGATCCGAACATCGTTAAAGAGTCAGACAAGAAGTCAAACTGGAACCGTTTCTTCCTTGATGAAGAGGATCAGACAAACTGGGGCATAACATCATGGGCGATGTCTGAGAGTCTTTTCAAGCAGCATGTGGACAATGGTGACTTCGATTCAGCAGTCATGAATGACGGTGTGACAGTAGGTGAGCGCAAGCATCTGATAAAGCCTCAGCCATACACTATGAACCAGTTCTTCGAAATGCCTGGCCTTTCCGGAATCAAGAAGTATCTCCAGGTGCGTTCAAGCGGTTATGCGAGATGGTCTGACGTGAACATTCCGGAGCCAGTCCTCAATGGTCAGGAAACAGTGACGTTCACAGGCGTGCTTACAAAGTTCGAGACTGACATGCAGTTCACCCTCATCGATCTTGGCGGCGTAAAGAAGGCGGACGGCACTCCTTGGTACAATTTATAAACGTCATCCCCGGTTCGTCCGGGGATCTTTTAAATAATCAGCAATGAAGAAATTATTTTTTACATTAACAGCAGTTATGGCAGCAGTATCCTGCACCACAAAGAATCCGTTCCTTGCAGAGTGGAACACTCCATACGGCATTCCTGACTTCTCTCAGATTCAGGAGAGTCATTATATTCCGGCAATTGAGGCCGGAATCGCACAGCAACAGAGCGAGATCGAGGCTATCATCGCCAATACCGAGGCTCCTACATTTGCAAATGTAGTCGAGGCTTACGAGAAGTCAGGGGCCATCCTTGACCGCGTTTCATTGGTTCTTTTCAATGTATCAGAGTCTGACGCGACCGAATCTCTCCAGAAGATTGTAGAGCAGGCGCTTCCGCTGATCTCGGTTCACAGCGACAATATCTTCATGAATCCGGGTTTCTTCCAGAAGGTGGATGTCCTCTATAAGGATATTGACAATCTCGGACTGAACCAGGAGCAGAGAATGACCCTTAAGAAACTTCACAATGCCTTTGTCATGAATGGTATCGCCCTTGGGGAGGCTGAGCAGGCACGTATGCGTGAAATCAATATGGAGCTTTCTTCACTGTCCAATACCTTCGGAAACAATCTCCTTGCAGAGAACAATGCATTCGCTCAGGAGTTCGGTGTCTCTATTTCCGAGTACGGTGGAGCAATGGCTTCAACAGAAGACCGCGCTCTTCGCGAAAAGATGTTCAAGGCATATGCTTCTCGAGGAAACAATGGCAATGAGTTTGATAATAAGGGTCTGATGGTCAAGATGATGGCTCTTCGTATAGAGAAGGCCAATCTTCTTGGATATGATAATCCTGCACAGATGATTCTTGCAGATAAGATGGCCGGAAATCCTGAGACAGTTGATACATTCCTTGCAAGCATCATGGCTCCTGCTGTAGCTAAGGCAAAGGAGGAAATTGCAGATATGCAGGTGTTCATGGATGAGGATATCAAGGCAGGTCTTCTCCCTGCCGGCAGCAAGATCGAACCATGGGACTGGGCATATTATACAGAAAAGGTGCGTAAGGCTAAATACGCTCTCGACGAAGAGCAGACAAAGCCTTATTTCCAGATGGAGAACGTACGCCAGGGTGTATTCGACCTTACTACAAAGCTTTGGGGACTTCAGTATGAGAAGCTTGAGGATATTCCTGTATATCACGAGGACGTCGAGGGATTCAAGGTGACAGATGCTGACGGTTCTCTCATCGGAATCATTCTTACAGACTATTTCCCGCGCAGCACCAAGAGAGGTGGAGCTTGGATGACCAATTTCGTGAATCAGGAGATCATTGACGGTGTCGAGGTGCGTCCGGTAATAGTGAACGTAGGTAACTTCGCGAAGCCGACTGCAGACAAGCCTTCTCTTCTTTCTCTTGATAATGTGGAGACTCTTTTCCACGAGTTCGGTCATGCCCTCCACGGCCTTCTTACACAGTGTACTTATAAGAGCGTCAGCGGAACATCGGTTGCACGCGACTTTGTGGAGCTCCCTTCTCAGATTATGGAGAACTGGGCTTTCCAGAAAGAGGTTCTCGCTGACTATGCACGTCACTACCAGACAGGTGAAGTTATTCCTGACTCACTCGTAGCGAAGATCGAGGCCGCGGCCAATTTCAACCAGGGATTCATGACCACAGAGCTTGCGGCGGCCGCTGTTCTGGATATGAAGTGGCACGAGCTTACATCTGCAGAGGGTCTTGACCCAATGGCATTTGAGGCTCAGGCCTGCGCTGAGATGGGTCTTATAGATGAAATCATCCCACGCTACAGAAGCACATATTTTGCACATATCTTCAGCGGTGGATATAGTGCCGGCTACTACAGCTACCTCTGGGCTGAGGTCCTCGACAAGGATGCATTCGAGCTCTTCATACAGAAGGGTATCTTTGACAATGAGACAGCAATGTCATTCCGTCGCAATGTACTCGAGATGGGAGGAAGTGATGAGCCGATGGATCTCTACCGCCGCTTCCGTGGCGCTGATCCTGACGCCGGAGCCCTCCTCCGCGGACGCGGACTCTAGTCATAATCAGTAGTTTACGTTCGCCCCAGCTTGGCTGGGAAACTCAATAGAAGCCCCGTCGCTGATATTTGCAGCGACGGGGCTTCTATTGTGCCGATACTAAAGTATTCTTCATGTCATCTCTTGGCAATCAACTACCTTAGTGACATGTTAAACTATTTTAAAAAACAAGGATGTCATGGACTATTTAAAAATTGAGGACGGTATTCTTCTTAGTTGCGACAAAGATGTCGAGGGGGTTCTCGTCATCCCGGATCATGTACGCACAATTGACTCATGTGCATTTGAGTCGTGTACGAAATTAAGAGTAGTGGTTATGCCGGATTTTCTTTTGGGAATCAAGGAATGTGCATTCAGTGAGTGTACATCTCTGGAGTCGGTCGTGTTCGGTAGCGAATTGGGATATATTGGTGATTATGCCTTTTCCGAGTGCACCAGCTTGAAGCATATTTATATTCCTGCAACTGTGTGGTGTATTGGAGAGTGGGTGTTTGGTAAATGTGATTCCCTTGAAAGTATTGTTGTTGATTCTCGAAATCCCGTATACGATTCGCGTGAAGGATGCAACGCTATCATAGATACCTTCTATGATACCCTCGTGATGGGCTGCAAGACTTCGGTGATCCCATCTACGGTAAAACGCATTGGTGAGTGTGCTTTTGAGGGCTGCAGAACTTTGAGCTCGATTGAGATTCCTTCCCATGTTACTAAAATAGGTGCCGGCGCTTTCCAGGAAACAGGACTTAAAACGATCACTATCCCATCTTCTGTGAACTATATCGGTAAGCAAGTGCTTGATTATTGTCCTGATCTTGAGTCTATAACAGTTGATCCGAAGAATACAGTATACGATTCAAGAGAGGCTTGCAACGCCATTATAGAGACTGCCAGTGATATCGCAATAGCTACGTGTCGCAGTACTGATCTCCCGGATGGCATTCAGGTCTTCAAGGGGCTGTTAGAAAAATTAGTGGAGGAGCGACGGGGTAAATAGAGGAGATATTTATAGATCCGACATTTTCCCGGCAATCAGTCCATAAGTCTCCGGCTTGATCTTGTAAGTAATATTGGCCTTGTAAACAGCCTGCTGAGCTTCGGCGAAGCGGGCTGCTGCTATATTTTGCAGGTCGAATGTCTTGGCCACATAATTACCTATTCTGTGCGATTCAAGTTTGAATCCTGCCCTTTCACGAAGTTCCTTAAGAGCTCTGCGGCGGGCAAATACGCCTGAATTCTGCCATATTTCGAATACTTCCTTGGCAAATTCGTGAAGAGATGCTGCGGCTGCCGCTTCAAATCGGGCCTCATTGCAGGCTTCTTCCAATGGCTTGAGCCTTTCTGCGGCCTCCTCCTTAAGTGCGGAAGAATCAAAAGATATTGACAATGTGGCAGCGTTCTCTTCGTATACAGAACGGAATCTGTCAGCTGATTCCTTCATACTTTCCGGGATCGGAGCTCCGTCATAAAGCTCTATCAGACATTGCAGAAGGTCGTAGGCTCTTTCCTGCGCATCCAGGTTATACCTGCCCTCTGCCGCTATGTCCAGCATATCTTCTATGCACTGCAATATATCTTTTTCCATCACGAAGTCTTTTCTGCAAATTTAAATAATTTTACGAAATGCCTTGCATGATTTTAATGTGTGTTGTAAGTCACTGTGCTTTAATGATTTATAAGAACTACCTGCTGTCGCGTGGCAGCAGGTAGTTCGGGTAAATCAAACACATTCAGGCACTTAGGCATAATCAGTCGGTAACCTTGTCGATTACCCATGCAACAGCCAGAAGTGTTCCGGCTCCGATCGCTATAGGACCGAGGTAAGGACCGATAACGATAAGTCCGTCTTTGATCAGTTTGCGCCCAGCTGGCGAAGTGAGGAATTTACATCCTGCCGCTACAAATTTTGATGGTACCATAATTACTGCATTTTAAGTGAAAACTATATTTAAGAGAATACACTATTTGCGATTCTATCACTATGCCACAATTTTCATTAAATTTGCGATATGAAACGCAGGGATTTTCTAAAGACAGCAGCCCTCGTAGGAGCGGCGGGACTAGGAAACGGCATCGTCAGCGGATGCTCTTCCGAAAATAAAAGATTCAATTTCAACCGTCTCGGTCAAGGCGACAGACTTCGTCTAAGCTTTGAGCCTTACGAGCTCCAGCTAAGACACACCTTCACTGTATCATCGTATTCACGCAAAACCACTCCGGGAGTACAGGTGCGCATTGATTATGATGGGTTTACCGGATATGGAGAAGCCTCTATGCCACCATATCTGGGACAGAGCGTCGAGACCGTGACAAATTTTCTCTCAAAGGTGGATCTGAACCAGTTCCGCGATCCGCTCCAGCTGGACAATATCCTTTCATATATTGATTCTCTTTCGCCGGGAGACGGAGCTGCGAAAGCAGCAGTCGATATAGCTCTGCACGACCTAGTCGGAAAACTTATCGGTCTGCCGTGGTGGAGAATCTGGGGGCTGGATGCCTCCAAAACACCGGATACCACATTTACCATCGGTATTGATACTCCTGATGTTGTACGCGAAAAGACCCGCGAATGTGCCGGCAGGTTCAATATTTTGAAAGTCAAGGTGGGACTGGATAATGACAAGGAGATGATCCGGACAATACGCGAAATTACCGATCTGCCATTGGCCGTAGATGCAAACCAGGGGTGGAAGGACAGACAGGAGGCTCTTGATGAGATTTTCTGGCTTTACGAAAACGGAGTGGTGATGGTCGAGCAGCCTATGGCAAAGGAAAGGATGGATGACAATGCATGGATTACAGAAAGAAGCCCGATTCCGGTGTTTGCAGATGAATCCATACAGAGATTGGCCGATATCCCTTCTGTCAAAGGAGCATATCACGGCATCAATATCAAGCTGATGAAATGCACCGGAATGCGCGAGGCCTGGAAGATGGTCAATTATGCGCGTGCTGAAGGAATGAAGGTCATGGTGGGCTGTATGACCGAGACATCTTGCGCTGTATCTGCAGCGGCGCAGCTTTCTCCTGCAGTTGATTTTGCAGATCTGGATGGTAATCTGCTCATTACCAACGACCTGTTCAAAGGCATGGAAGTCGTTGATGGAAAGATAACATTGTCCGACCTCCCCGGAATCGGACTCATTAAACTATAACCGATTATGAAAACCAGAATTCTGATCTCATTGTTCCTGCTCGCAGGCAGCCTGGCCCTTAATGCCCAGGACCCTATCATTCAGACCAAATACACAGCAGATCCTGCTCCTATGGTCTATAAGGACACCGTCTTTCTCTACACCACTCACGATGAGGATGACGCCGATGGCTTCAAGATGCTTGACTGGCTGCTGTATACTTCGACAGATATGGTGAACTGGACTGATCATGGAGTAGTGGCCACTTTGAAGGATTTTGCTTGGAACCCTCGCGTGAACGGTGCATGGGCCCTGGAAGTTATTGAGCGTAACGGAAAATTCTACATGTATTGTCCTATTCATGGAAACGGTATCGGAGTCCTGGTGGCTGACACACCGTACGGTCCGTTTGAGGATCCGATTGAGAAGCCTCTTGTATGGCAGAAGGAACATTGGAATGACATTGATCCTACTGTATTCATTGATGACGACGGCCAGGCATATATGTATTGGGGAAATCCTGACGTATATTATGTGAAGCTGAACGAGGATATGATCTCCACTTCGGGTGAAATAGTGAAGCTTCCTAAGCAGCTTCATTATCAGGAAGGACCTTGGTGTTACAAGAGAAACGGCAGATATTACATGGCTTTTGCCTCGACATGCTGCCCGGAGGGTATCGGGTATGCGATGAGTGACAGTCCTATAGGACCTTGGACTACAATGGGTTATATCATGGAACCAACTCATCGTTCGAGAGGAAATCACCCGGGTATCATTGACTTCAAGGGTAAATCTTATGTGTTCGGATTGAATTATGATCTTCTTCGTATCGATACTCCTCAGCACCACGAGCGTCGCTCGGTATCGGTCGCTGAAATGAAGTACAATGAGGATGGAACCATACAGACAGTACCGTATTGGAAAGATACCGTTCTGGAGCAGGTGGGCACATTCGACCCTTATCAGAGGGTTGAGGCCGAGACAATGGCCTGGGGATACGGCCTCAAGACCGCTGTCAGCAAGAAGCACGGCATCTATCTGACCAATATCAATGATGGTGAGACCCTGACGCTTCGTGGAGTGGATTTCGGAAAGAGGGGAGCTAAGAAGTTCACTGCTGAACTGGCTTCAGTCGAAGGAGGATGTAGCATTGAGATACGCCTGGACAGCCAGCAGGGGACTGTGGTTGGTAAGCTGGATATCCCATCCACGGGAGGGCCGAAAGAGTTTCGTGAACTCTCCTGCCCAGTCAAAGGGGCAAAAGGAGTTCACGATCTCGTATTTGTTTTCAGAGGAAAGACAGAAACCAATCTGATGAATTGGAATCGATGGGAATTTGATTTTTGATCTCACAACTGGCGCTTGTGTCTGTTCTGGAGAAATCTATAAAGCCACGACTGTTGATGTCAAAGCAATTCGCATCCTTATCAGATGTAAGCAGATATTGGGGACTGTTCAGGAGAAAATAATCCTTCATTTCAGACAATGTGTCTTCGTCGTTGTCGGATGGAGCGTCCAGATTTCTTTCGATTAATTCCGGAATCCTGCTCATAGAGCTGATCTGAAACCATGGGCGTGTACTGAGATCTGGCTTCCTGCTGTAGTCCAGTAACTCAAAATCGTCGGGAAATAGTACCACAGTCTTGATATAGTCCACCCCATGTTCGAAGATCGTATTCCTTAGAATGTTACGTTTATATCTTAGTTGTAAAAACGGGGTCTCCTTCTTTTTCCCTGACGGAATAACCTGTCCGTTATCGTCCACCCAGTGCCTGTTTGTGATTATCACCTGCGAACAGTTGATCGGCTTGAATTCGAAGAGGATGACTTCTTTTCCCACGACGAGGATTGCGTCCCAATCAATGAATTTGCCTAATCGGTAATTGCCGATCAAAAGCACATCATGAGCATCTTCAGAAGAAAACATACTTTCGATTGATGCTCTGAATCTCAGCCACATACCTAGCTTGTGTGTGGGGAATTGATTGTAGAATATTGTTACCATAGTAGTGAATTTTATTTTTTGCGAATCTACTGCCATGAACTCTCCTTTCCGCATTTGAACTATAGTATTGTACCTATTGTGTATTGGCATAAGATTTCATAAATTTGCCCAAACGACTTAAAATTATTTGATTATGACTGTTTATTGTAAGAAATGCGGTGCGGCATTGGAGGAAGGAGCCAATTTCTGCATGAAATGCGGAACAAAAGCAGTATCCTCAGCAGAAGAGCAGGCTCCGGTCGTAACTCCGGATAGTAAAAGAGAAGACAGGGTGCGATTCTGGCTTACTGCCAATGCAAGCAAACTCCCCGAAAGTCAGCTGCACACTTTGAGGGAAAGACTTATGAATCTGTCAGATGCGGAGTTCGATAGAATTTCCTATGTCAATCTCACAGATCCGACACTGATGCTTATCATTTCGATTTTCTTCGGATCATTGGGAATTGACAGGTTTGCTCTCGGAGATGTCGGTCTTGGAATAGGAAAGCTCTTGACCTGCGGTGGTCTATATATATGGTGGATTGTGGATCTTTTCAATATAATGGATGCCACCAAGGAGAAGAATATGCAGAAACTTAACAGTGCTCTTTATATCTGATGGAAAACAATTACCCTTGTCCAGAGACACATCTTACGAAGGCGATTCTGATCACCATCTTCTGCTGCCTTCCGTTCGGAATAGCATCGATCATTCATGCCAGTCGAGTGACTTCGTCATATGTGCTTGGAAATTACGACTATGCTCTGGAACAAAGCCGGAAAGCAGATAAATGGGCTAATATAGGCCTGATCGTGGGTATCGTATATTATCTGATATACATGGGAATAGTACTCGCTGCAGTTATATCGGAGCTTTGATTTGAGCAGAATAAAAAGAATCATATTTATACTGTCAATGATAATTGGCGGGGTCGCAGCAATCGTGATATACGGATCGTTCGACCCCGCCAGATATGCTTTTTTCCCAAAATGTCCATTCCTGATGCTCACCGGAGGGCTACGCTGTCCCGGCTGTGGCTCACAAAGAGCAATCCATGCCTTGCTGCATCTGAACATTAAGGATGCCTTTCTTTATAATCCCATGGTAGTGCTCAGCATTCCATTTCTGGTCCTGCTTGCAGCTGCTACCATCATGAAAGATACTCACCCTGGTTTCTATAACAAAATGAACAGCAGCCTGTTGGTCAGACTGCTGCTCGTCTTTATAATTTTCTGGTGGATATTCCGGAATATTGCGGGAATATGATCGTGTTTTTTTTATGCCTTGTTGACTATCGGGGTTTAATGTGATGTGTAGTTTCTGGTATGTGTATGCATTCCATAGAATTTGCGATGGCATATCCTTCCTGATATAATGCAGTAAGTTTAGCGATGTCTTTTTCCATTCTGCTGACCTCTACCGGTCTGGCTGGACGTATTACAAGAATCTTTCCCTCGTCTTCCAGCTTTTCTATCAGGTCTATTGTTCTGTTATAGACTGCATTGCGGCTGCGGAGCGCATCCTGAAGGTGCGGATATCTCCTGTATGCTATCTTTGCCAGCGGCATTCTGCTGTCTGGCTTTCTATAGCCTTTGTTGCGCGTCAGGACCACGACAAGTTTATCGAATCCTTGGTTCATGGCATATTCTACAGGGATGGAATCCGCGATGCCTCCGTCCAGCATCGGCACCCCGTCGATATATGTTATCGGCGAAACGAACGGAAGGCTGCTTGATGCACGGACGATGTCCATAACCCTTGCGGAGGAAGACTTTTCCTCGAAGTATTCTGCCTTGCCAGTAAGACAATTGGTTGTGACCATGACAAATCTATCCGGATTCTTGAAATATGTATCGTAATCATACGGAATGATTTTTTCCGGAAAATCCTCGAACAGCAGTTTAAAATCCATTATGCATTTCTGCGTAAGCAGATACTTCAATCCCACATAATGGTACTTCTCCATCAGGTCAATATTGCTTGCCTTTGCCCTTCCGCGCTGTCCGGACATGTATGAAAGTCCGTTGCAAGCTCCTGCACTGACTCCAACACTGAAAGGAAATCGGATGCCACGGTCCATAAAGCAGTCAAGTACTCCGCAGGTGAACACACCGCGAAGTCCTCCGCCTTCCAGGACCAATGCTGTATTACTGTCGATAGTCATATGGGCAAAGATAGGGAAAATACTCGTGTTTCAAATTCATTCCAGGAATCGGACGGGTTTTCTTTAATTCCTCCGAACTGTTTTCCTTTTCAGTATTGGTTATAAACCTTATTCCTTAAATACTCCCTTAACTCATCTATATCTTCATACTTCTGCAATTGCTCTGGAGGAATGACTTCTCCTAGTGCGATCCGTGTGACCTTTTCACCTTTATTGAACACCTCAGCCGGAAGTCTCAGCAGTCTGACTCTCCAATCCACCAGTCCCAGAAAATAATAGAAGTTCGAGTTCCTGTCAAGAAAATGAACAGGTACGACCGGTACGTTCATTTTCTTTATCAGTCTTATCACCGGTTCCTGCCATTCTCTGTCCCGGATGCATTTATCTTTCATACTAAGGTCGGATACAGCTCCTGATGGGAACAGTCCCAAGGCTCCTCCGCTTCTTATATGTGCGAGAGACTCCTTGATTCCTTGAATACTCTCCTTTGCTGGTCCGGTTCGTTCGGTTCCCGTAGGTGTTACACATATGAAATTATCTTTCATGGTTTCGATCCTGCCTAGAAACTTGTTTACCATCACCTTGAAGTCTGGTCTTATATGTCCAAAAAGATCCACCAGCATCACACCGTCAATATGTCCGTACGGATGGTTGCTGATGGTAACGAACGGGCCATCCGGCAAATGTTTGAGAACGTCCTTGTTTAATACCTCATATTCCACCCCGATATCCTTAAGGACAGCGCTGGCAAAGTCCGGTCCCGTGACAGATGAATTATGGTCGTAGAGGTCGTTGACCTTATCAATGGACAGCATCCTCATAAGCCCTCTGCATAAGGCATTTCCGCACTTTCCACGAAACAAAGCAGATGTCTGTTCCAGTTCATTCAATGTAATAAGTGGCATGGCTGATTGTCATTACGAGTTCATGTAATCGGTTGGACTCATTCCTGTATCTGCCTTTGGGCATGCAAATGTTGATCCAGTAAAGGTTTACCTGACCTTTTGCCAATCGTACCTTATGCTTGCTTTGTGCCCTCTCAGCTTCCAGAAAAAAGGGCCTGTTCTTGGAAGTTATGTGTAAAATGGTACCAACTTCCAGAAAAAGGGGCTTGTTCTTGGAAGTTAAGTTAAGCCGGTCAACATTGTCCAGCTCCCTTCGGGGCGGCCTGATGCCTATAAACGAAAAAAACACAGCGATTTGCTGTGCTTTCTTGTAGCGGGACGCAGGATTGAACTGCGGACCTCATGATTATGAATAAAAAACAGGGGAATTTGTGAAAATTCACGAAAATATAAATCGCAGGTAGTCAATTAGTTAATACTTTTATGAAAACTGTGAAAACCCCTGAAAATGCTTAAATAAAAAGTTTGGTGTTCACGAGGTGTTCACGGATTTTTAAGAAAAATCGCTATCTTAGCGCTGTAAAATGGCGATTATGAAGAACGTTTCTGAAGAAAATAAAATTCGGTGTTCACCGTTGGCCCTGAAACAGACCAAAGTTGGCAATTGTTTCATCAGTCTTACCCTTGACACAAGGCGAGAGTGTGATGGTAAACCTATGCCTGCAGCCATCAGATTCACTATAGATAGAGACAGATATTATCTAAGGCTTCCCGATAAATTTACCAGGGAGCAGTATGAAGAGATATGTAAGGCAACTGGTAAGGGAAGAGTCGCTGCGAGTCAGGCTGACAAGGAACGTCCGTATGAAATAAAGATGAGGCTTCTTGCAGATTTTGAAGATTATCTGCAACAGCTTGTCACCCTGAGTAAGACAACCAAGCTTACTATTCCAGCGATCAAGACGATGATCACCGGCAAGAGCAGTACAGATAGTTTCTTGAATATATGGGAGACTGTTGCGAATCAGAAGTCGATAGGAACGTGTGCTAATTATCTGGCTGCAAGAAATTCGTTCATCAAATATATAGGCAATCGCCCCGGATTTAATATCTCTACTGAGGACCTAAAAGAATGGGAGAGGCTTCTGCTCAAAGACGGCATATCCAAGACTACTGTCGGAATGTACTTCAGAACCTTCAGGGTAATTTGGAATGTATGTGAGAAGAAGGGATTCGTGACCCGTGCCACATATCCGTTTGGAAAGGGTGATGACAAGGTTACTATTTCAAGGGGAGCGACTCGAAAGTCATTCTACCTTACAGTCGAACAGATGACTGAACTGTATAATTGTTTCCTCGAGAAGCGTTATCCGGAGGAGTGGGATGTAGATTGGAAAGAGAATACTCATTATTCATTAGGCCTCTTCCTTGTCCAATATCTTGGCAACGGCTTCAACTTGGCCGATGCTGCACATCTGACATATAACGACCATTATTTCCAAAGCGGAAAGAAGTCATTCCAGTTCGTCCGCCAAAAGACAGAAGACAGGAGTGACAATGAGGTGGTAATTCCTATCATTCCTCCGTTGCAGACCATTCTTGATCAGATTGCTGCCCCTCCTATCAAGGGGTCTTTGGTGTTTCCAGGTATATATGGTGATGCTATGACTCCGATCGACAGGAGGAAACGCGTCGCTATGGAAAACCAGAACATCAAGAAACGTGTCCGCCGTCTTGTCAAGAGTATGGGCTGGGAAGTCCAGCCAAGCTGCACCTGGTGCCGTCATTCTTTTGCCACGAACCTTACTCATGCCGGAGTTCCTCATAACTATATATCCGAGAGTATGGGCCACTCTGTAGACAGCAATATCACTAACCGCTATATAGATGCCTTTCCTCTTGCACAGCAGATGGAGTTTAATTCAAGGCTTCTGAAGTTGAATGATGATACAGATATTCTGGAGGAACTTAAAGGCCTTACTCCAGAGCAACTGAAGGTCTTGATTGCATTGGCGAAGAATGCTTAATTGCGACACGCTGTATTCTTAATAGGGCGATACTCAGCCAAAATCGATGTGTTTGATGCGATTTTGGCTGAGTATCGCATGTTTTTCGTAAAAATCACTATCTTTGAAGAAAAATTAAGACCATGAGAGACAGTATCGTAGGACGTAAGATGGAAAAAGCGGAGTTGGAAAAGATTTTCAATTCTGCAAAGGCGGAATTTCTGGCAGTTTGCGGTAGACGTAGAGTCGGAAAGACCTTTCTTATCAAAGAATATTTTGAGAAAGAGTTGGTTTTTTCCGTGTCTGGTCTAGCAAAGGCTAATACGCAAAAGCAGATAAAGAATTTTTATTCTACTCTGAAACTCTATGATTCGTCTTTGACAGAAAAGCCAAACGATTGGCTGGATGCCTTCAACCTCTTGATTAAATACCTGACCTCTCTTTCGCAAGAGAGGAAAGTGATCCTTTTGGATGAGCTTCCATGGATGGATACCCCAAAGTCTGGGTTTATATCTGCGTTGGAACATTTCTGGAACGGCTGGGCGTCTTCTCGTCGTGATATTGTTCTGATAGTGTGCGGATCTGCAACCTCATGGATGATGGACAACCTGATCAATAATCATGGTGGACTTCATAATAGATTGACACGACAGATGTTCCTTGAGCCGTTTACTTTGAATGAAACGGAACAGATGCTGGAATCTTTAGGATTCAATCTCTCTCGCTATGAGATTGCTGAGTATTATATGATACTTGGAGGAATTCCTTATTACATGACATTGTTGAATCCAGATGAAAGTGTTGCACAGAATATAGATAGACTGATTTTCAAACGTAATGGTGAACTGAAGAATGAGTTTGATAATCTTTATGCTGCTCTCTTCAGAAATTCGGAAAGCTATATAAAAGTAGCGTCCATCTTAAATTCAAAACGTTCTGGACTTACCAGAAATGAGATAAAGGAAGAAGCGAAGCTGCCTTCTGGAGGCACTCTCACAAAGATCCTGAAGAATATGGAGTCCTGTGGTTTCATACGCAAATTCAACTGCCTCAGTTTGGGAAAGACGCAGACTCTTTATCAGCTTGTGGATTTCTTCTCCCTTTTCTATTTCAGATTCATACAGCACGAAACCGGAAACAAGACAAATTATTGGAGTGCAATACAAGGCACGCAGAAGTTCTATGCTTGGGCGGGACTTGCGTTTGAAAATGTGGCCTTATATCATATCAGTCAGATAAAGCAGGCATTGGGAATCAGCGGGATAGATTCGGAAGAATATACTTGGCGTAAAGACTCGAATGAGACAGACGGTGCTCAGATTGACCTACTCATTGATAGAAAGGATAATACTATAAACCTTTGTGAGATGAAGTTCTGCGAAAGTGTATATGAACTTAAGGCAGACGAGGAGATGAAGCTTAGAAATAGAATAAGTGCCCTTAGGTCATCTTTGAAGAAAAAGACTAAATCAATCCAGCTTACTATGATTACTTCTTTTGGCGTTGCCAAAGGTAAGCATTCCGGTATTGTTCAAAGCCAGGTGGCATTGGATGACTTATTTGCTTAATTCAATGATTCAGAGATAAAGTGACTTTAATGTTTAGGACTTGTTGGAATTTTGTCCCAAGTCTATCGTATTGTAAATCAGTGGGATAACGGTAGTTTGTCCCAAGTCTTGTCCCAAGTCCGGAACAAGTTGTCCCAAGTCTGAAATTTCATAAGTTTTCAGACTGAAAATTCGTAAACTCGGCAAAATACTCGTAAAATTTTGCGCTTCGGAAACAACCTGTTTAATTTGCCATGTCAGTTCTCGGATTGACATGGCTTTTATTATGTAAAACACGTTGAAATCTATGGTTATGGGAAGAAATGAATGTGGAAGCAATGCGATGGTGACAGTGCAGATGACAGTAGAGGAATACCTTGAAATGAAGTCGAGGCAGGAAACGAAGGAGGTGACGACGAAACAGAAGAACCTGGTCTATGGCCTCGAAGGAATAAAGACCCTCTTCGGCTGCAGCACGACCACGGCGTGGAGAATCAAGAACAGCGAATGGATCCGTCCGGCAATCAGTCAGGTAGGTCGCAAGATCGTGGTCGATGCAGACCTGGCATTGGAACTGGCGAACGAGAACACACAGCGTGTAACTTACAGGAAATAGGGCAATGGCAAGAATCAGGACAATCAAGCCGGAGTTCTGGGAAGATGAGAAACTGGCAAAACTTCCGGTACATGCCCGTCTTCTTTTCATCGGCACGTGGAACTTCGCAGACGACAACGGTGCCTTGCTGGCGAATCCCGTTCTGATGAAATCCCACATATTTCCATACGAAGATATTGGAATCTCCACAATCTCCGAATGGATTGATATGCTTGTGGAAAACGGGATGCTCATACGGACAACCTATAATGGCAAGGACTACCTTGTAATCCGGAAGTTCCTTATTCATCAGAAGATCAACCGCAAATCGATCCGCATTAACATCCCTCTGCCGGTGGTACTTAAAGTGATCGACGAATATAACAAGACTCACGGAGTACTCATTGAGCCATCATTGCAGGAAAGGGAACAGGGAATAGGAAAAAGGAACGATGGAACAGGAATGGAGGAAGATATGAAAGAGGAATCGGCCCCCGTCGGGAGACCGATTCATCGTCGTCGCACAAGGAAAGGCTGTGCAATATCGGAGGTCCTGCAGGAAATCGCCGCCAGTGCCTCCGTTCAGCAAGGAGATGAAAAGGAAAACCTTCAGTCCTTCGAATGAAAAAAGAGCAGATACTTCAGATTCTTATCTCCGAACCACCGTTAGTCACATTGGCTGACGCCGGAAAATGTCTCGCGAAGCTCGTGACGGAAGTCTATATCGTGAGCGGGGTCCATCGTACCTTGACCAAAGAAGCATTTGCGGAAGAAATCACATTCGCAACGGATTACCTTCTGAATGCCATCAGATCAGAGCCACGTTACAGACAGCTGCGTTCCTCTGAACTCCTTTTCTGCATCTCTGAAGGCCTGAAAGGTCGTTTGTGCGACGATCTCGGATACCCCACCACCAAGACCATCCTCCGCTGGATAGAAGCCTATTCTGTCCATGAAACTCGCATCCTAGCCCTGAACGAATTCTGGCGGATAGGGAAACGACGGTAAACTGATGATTCAGACTCACTCACAGAACTTCTCGACAAATTCCTTCGCCTCCGGATACTTCTTGTAATACACCCTCATCATCTCCTGAATCGTGTCGGTAATCCCAGGGCTTGCCTTCGGATGACTTTTGATCCTCCAGACGCTGAGCGCCTTCAACTCAAGATGAAGTTCTCCGGACACCCCAAGGGTCCTTCTTTTCATCTTCTCCTGTTTCTCCTTTGAAACATTCTTTACCGGGATCTCTCCCTCACTGTTCACCGCCGAATCCTTTCTCTTCAACGATGCTCGAAAATCCTCTAACTGTCCCATGTGTAAATGTGTTTTTGTGTTAATATGTAAATATACGAATGCACTGATGTGCGTGTGTGTCTATGTGTTAATGTATTTGTGTTCGTGTGTCTTAATGTATCTGTGTGCGTATGTGTTAATGTGCGTGACTATGCATGTGCTGATGTGTGAATACGTCAATCTGTCAATGTTCTATTGTGTTTGTGCGCCAGTATATTAGTGTGTTCAACAAAGTTATCCAAGGCACTTCCTCCCTCCAAATTTTACCGCTTTTTCGGCCGAAAGCGCTCCGGAATCACGTCATTTTTCAAGAGTTCAAAACAGATTTTCCAGCCGCGGTTTCATCTGAGCGTTAGTCCAGATTGCAAGATGTGTGTACGTGTCACGAACACGGGCCAGTTTGTTGTGCTTGTTCTGTAATCTGGCACATCTGTAGAATATATTTGTCAATGATAAAAAAGACATTGTCTTATGATATAATATTCGAAGCCAATCATTATATTTGCATGAGATACCAATTAAATGTTAAATCCATGCAAGATTTAAATAGATTGAAAGTTGTTCTGGTAGAGCAGAAGAAAACTGGCAAATGGCTGGCAGCACAATTGGATAAAGACCCATCAACAGTCTCTAAATGGTGTTCTAATAAGATACAGCCCTCTTTAGAGATGTTGATTAAGATAGCAGAAGTATTAAATGTGGATGCTAGAGAATTAATAGTCACAACAAAATAGTATGGGGACTAATTTTTTTACAAATGAAAAAGAAAACACTCTTTTAGAAAAAATTGAAGGGGTGTTCAAATATAAGAAAGTGCATTTCTTTGATGCATTGGTAGGCTATTTTAGGGCGTCTGGCTATTTTCGGATTCGAAAATTTATTCAGGATACTCCTAAGATTCGCTTCTTGGTGGGTATTAATGTCGATAAACTCACATATCAGGCAAATCAGCAAGGTCTTTTATTTAACCCTAATGCAGAACAGTCTCAGGAAGAGTTTTTCAATGAAGTGAAAAAAAATATTCAGGAGGCTAAATATGATAAGGAGGTGGAAGACGGAATGTATCAATTCATTGAAGATATTGTGTCTGGTAAGATATCAATGAGGATACATCCAAAACAGAATATTCATGCTAAAATATACATATTCAGAGAGGAAGAGTATCATCCTCATGGTTATGGTTCTGTGATAACTGGCTCAAGTAATTTGACTGAGGCTGGTCTTGAAAAGAACTTTGAATTCAATGTTGAACTTAGGTATGATGATGATATCAAATATGCAACAGAAACCTTCGAGAGATTATGGGAAGAATCAGTGGAGATTGATTTATCTCATGTCGAGAAACTGAAGAAAGATTCTTATTTGAGTACAGATTTTACGCCATATGAGATTTATTTAAAGTTTCTGTTAGAGTATTTCGGCAAGAGTATAGACTTTGATCCGAACTCTGTGTCGGATTTGCCTAAAGGTTATATGAAGTTGTCATATCAGGTTGATGCTGTAAATGACGGTTATGCAAAAATGATGAAGCATAATGGTTTTTTTCTGTCTGATGTAGTAGGACTTGGAAAGACCATTGTGTCTGCTTTAATTGCAAAGAAATTTTTCTTTTCGAATGGTTTTCCTACTCATAGATCTCATACATTAGTTATTGTTCCACCGGCTATGAAAACTAGTTGGGAGGACACGTTGGATGAGTTTAAATTGGATAATGTAACAATTATCACTAATGGAAGCCTTCACAAAATAAAGAATCCGGAGCGGTATGATTTGATAATAGTTGATGAGGCCCATAAATTCAGAAGCGATACAGCTTCTATGTACAATGAACTTCAGAAACTGTGTAAAACCAAGGCGGTTCATAATGATGGAAGTGTGCATGATAAAAAGGTAATTCTTGTGTCAGCAACACCGTTGAATAATCGTCCGGAAGATATAGCAAATCTTGTCTATTTGTTTCAGGATTCAAAGGAAAGTACCCTGGAAGAGGGAAACTTGCAGAGATTCTTCCGAGAACATATCGACAGGTATCGTAAATTGAAGAAAGAACAAGATATGGAAATTGTCTCGAAAGAGATAAAGTCCATTTATGAAAAGATTCGTATTAAGGTTGTCGAGCCTCTTACAGTAAGAAGAACTCGTACAGATCTGAAAGAGAATGAGGCTTATAAAAAGGATCTTGATAATCAGGGAGTAACATTTCCAGATGTAAAGCCGCCACATAAAATATACTATCAGTTAGATCCTAATCTGGAGCACTTGTATGATAAGACTATACAGTATTTGAGTGATAGTGCTGAAGGACTGAAATATTACAGATATCAGGCTATAAAGTATTTGAAGGAAGAGAAGAAAAGTAAATATAAGAAGGCCGATATGATATCTATTCAATTGGCTGGCATTATGAAGACTCTTCTTGTCAAGAGAATAGATAGTAGCTTTTATGCGTTTAAGCAGTCTCTGATTCGTTATTACAATGCAAATAGAGTTATGCTGGAGATGTTTAAGAATGGTACAATATACATTGCTCCCAATCTTAAAGTAAATGAATATATGATCGAGGATCGTGAAGATGAGCTTATAAAATTGATAGAGGATGCTCGCTATTCTGATCCAACCATTGAGATATGTACTCCGGATGACTTTGTCGAAGGTTTCGCTGATGGTATTTTGCATGACGACAAGATATTGAGCGATTTGGTTGCAATGTGGGAAGAGATAGATTATGATCCTAAGTTGGAGGTATTCATAAAAAGAATGGGCAGTGAACTATTCGATAAGTCTATCAACAATGAAGGAAAGTTGTTGGTGTTTTCAGAAAGTAAAGAGACTACCCAATATCTGATGACTTCTTTGAAAGAGCGTGGATACTCAAGGATACTGATGGTAACAAGTGATAACCGCAACGATGTCATGTCGGTGTTAAAGGAAAACTTTGATGCAAAATATTCAGGTCCAAGGAAAAACGATTATGACATAGTTATCTCTACAGAAGTATTGGCCGAGGGTGTTAATCTGCATCGTGCAAATGTTATAGTGAATTATGATACACCTTGGAACTCGACAAGATTGATGCAACGAATCGGGCGTGTCAATAGAATCGGTAGTGTAGCGAAGGAAGTCCATGTTTTCAATTTCTTCCCGACTTCGAAGGTTAATGATGATATTGAGTTGGAGAAGAAGGCGAAAATGAAACTTTTTGCTTTCCATGCTGCCCTTGGTGAAGATAGTCAGATATACTCGGCAGATGAGAATCCGGAGACCTTTGGCCTTTTTGATAAGGATATTGATGAGGACAGGGATGAAAAGTTAAGATACTTGATGTGGCTCAGGAAACTCAAACATGATAACCCAGAATTGATAAAAAGAATATCTAAACTTCCAATGCGTGCAAGGGTCGGAAGAAAGAGTAAGTTGTTTAAAAATGGCACGATTACCTTTATTCGAAATAAGAGGCGGGACGCCTTTACATTTGTGCGAGAGGATGGAAGTTCAGAAGAGTTGACTTTTATTGAGGCGGTCAAAGTGTTTGAGGCCAGGATGGACGAGAGGTCGTTGCCTTTGCACGAAAAACACCATAATCAGGTGTCTTTGGCTTTGTCGATTTTTACTGATATGGAGGAGCAATCAAAGATTCTCCATAGAAAAGCGAATACGGCTCAGGGACCAAACGAGAAAAAGGCGATAGCATACTTGGATGGATTTATGTCAATATCAAATATCTCTGAATATGAGGAAGATATGATAGTTAAGGCGAAAAGAGCAATTTCCTCTGGAAAGTTCCAACAGTTACAAAGAGATATTAATAAGTTGAAAACGTCAACGAAAAAGACGCCGCTACGGCCAGTTATTCTCTTAGAAAAACTGATGGAAATATTGACACAATATCCGTTGGAACATGTAACATTCAATGAAAGAGAAGTAATAGTGCCGGTAAAGAAAAAGGACTGCCCAGAAATAATAATATCAGAAAGTTTTATTTGCTAAAAACTGAATTATGAATTTGCAAGAATTGAAGAAGAAACTATCCTTGCCTTTTGATCTAAATACTTGGAAGGGGATACTATCGGAATTGTTTTCAAATGTTGTATACTATACTAGTGAAGCCTCTGTAGACGCTAACCTGATTAAACGGGGTGGACAAATTGGTGAAATTAAACTGGATGATGGTCACTCATTAGCGGTATTCGACTTTGAAGTAGCTGATAAGATAGATATTTCTCGTAATAGAAAGGGCTTGCGTGATATTGCTGCCAGATATGTGGATCAGGAGCGTAATCATGGTGCATGGGTCTTTTATCATTCACATTCAAAAAGTGATTATCGTTTGACTTATGTTTCAAAGCAAACATATTTCTCAAATGATGGGGAGTTAATTGTTAATGAAACTGCTCCAAAGCGCTACACGTTTTTGCTTGGACCTAATGAACCTTGTACAACAGCGGCATATAGACTGAATGAGTTGCAAGAGTATAAGGATGGTAGCCTTGAATTGAATCATATAACTGCTGCTTTCTCAGTTGAAAGACTCAACAAAGAATTCTTTAAAGAGTATAAGCAGCAATATGGTATCTTTCTTTCAGAATTGGGCGAGGATAAAAAAGAGAATAGAGATTATGTGAAGAAGTTACTGGGGCGTCTTGTTTTTATTCAGTTCTTGCAAAAGAAAGGTTGGATGGGAGTACCAATAACTTCACAGGGATGGAAAGATGGTGATAAGAATTATTTTCTCAATCTTGTAGAGCGTTATCAGGGGAATGATCGCTTGTTAAGTGATGTGTTGGAATACCTTTTCTTTGACACGTTAAACCGAAGACGTGAAAACGATCTTGCAGATGAAAGATTAGGATCAGGTATAAAGATACCATATCTTAATGGTGGTTTATTTGATAAAGATAGTGTCGATAAATTGGATGTTGACTTCCCTTATGTGTTATTCAAGGGGTTGGCAGACTTTTTTTCAAAATATAACTTCACCATAGATGAAAATGATCCAGATGATAGTGAAGTTGGTATTGATCCAGAAATGTTAGGACATATTTTTGAAAATCTTTTGGAGGATAATAAGGATAAAGGTGCCTTTTATACACCAAAGGAAATCGTTCAATATATGTGTGAAAATAGCATTGGGCAGTATTTGAAGACTCATTTGGGAGATTCATTTGAACCTAGTATTTATAAACTCTTGAGAGCCAAATTTGTTGATGAAATAGTTAAAGACAATGCAAAACAAATATATGAATTATTGTGCAAGGTAAGAGTATGTGACCCTGCCATTGGTTCTGGAGCGTTCCCGATGGGAATATTAAATGTTCTGTTTCAAACAAGGCAATTGCTGTATCCATATGCTAAATATAAAGAGAGTTTTTCATTGGCTGGGATAAAACGCGATATCATCCAAAATAACATATTCGGAGTTGATATTGAACAGGGAGCAGTAGATATAGCACGATTGAGATTTTGGCTTGCACTAGTTGTTGACGAAGAGGTGCCGCAGCCATTGCCAAATCTGGACTATAAGATTATGTGTGGTAATTCGCAGTTGTGCCGCTATGCTTTAAAAACCCCAATATCTGAAGTTTTTAAGGAATATAATAAGGTTGGTCGTGCAGAGGCTCGGAGGAGAAAGACGGAGTGGGAAGATTTTACATTGGAGTCATATAAGCAACTAGTAACAGATTATTTGGAAGCTCATGACAATAAATCTGCTTTACGAGAGAAAATAGATGAGATTAAGAGGTGTTTTAAAGTGACATTGGCTAATGGAGATATTTTTGAGTTGCAGAAAGCTGAAGCAGAAGTCGAGGATTATGAATTTGTTACAATATTTGGCCATAGTCGAAAAGACGACGATCCTACAGGGTATGAAAAGGCTAAGCAGAACTTGCAGAAGCAGAGAGAAAAGGTATCTGAGATATTGAATAATCAATTCTATAAAGATTCCTTTGAGTGGCGTTTTGAGTATCCCCAGTTGTTGGATAGCAAGGGTGATTTTATCGGTTTTGATATCATTATTGCAAATCCTCCTTATCTGAAAGAAGGAAGAATATCCAAAACTTTTTTTGAACCATATAAGTCTTCTCCATATTATAAGGGGAAGATGGATATATGGTATCTGTTTGCTTGTAATGGTTTAGATTTACTTAATAAAGATGGCATACTATGTTTTATTGCCACAAACAACTGGGTGACGAGTTTTGGTGCTAGCAAGTTGAGGGATAAAGTGATGAAGGAGACTCGTATCTGTAATCTTGTGGACTTTGGTGCAGTTATGATGTTTGAGAGTGCTAGTATTCAGACGATGATAATGATGTTCCAAAAAGATAGCATTTCTGATGACTATAGTTTTGATTATCGTCGTTTGAATATGTTTAAGGCTACGGAAAAAGAAGCTATTGCTGCCCTATATAATTATGAGAATCTTTTGGGACTTGAGACATTTAGACCAATAGTAAGACGTAGTAGTTATGAAGGTAAAAATTTCACATTTAGTCGTAATGGTGCAGTATTAGATGCCATTGCGCAAAATCCTTCTGTGATATATCTTAGAGCTGACGAGGTCGCTCAAGGAATAGTGTTTCCTCAAGATTTCTTAAATGCCAAAAATCAGCGTTTATTAGGAGATGGTTATATTGCAGGTGAGGGGGTTTTTGTGTTGACTAATGGTGACCTAGTGAGACTTGAATTGGACTCAACTGAGATGGAAATAATGCGCCCTTATTATACTACCGAGCAGATATCTAGATATTATTCGAATAAGCAGAATGACTTATGGGTAATCTATACAGGGTCAGATTTTAAGAGTCCTGAACGGATGAGAGATTACCCGAGACTAAAAAAACATATAGATAGATTCTTGTCTATTTTGACTTCAGATAATAGACCATATGGACTACATCGTGCTCGCGAAGAGAGATTCTTTTCAAGACCGAAAGTCGTTGCACTACGAAAGAGTGTGGAACGTCCTGCTTTTGCTTATTGTGATTTTGATTGCTATTTGTCACAGACTTTTAATATGATTCAAACCTCTAGGGTTGATATGAGATATTTGACAGGCTTACTTAATTCAAAACTGGCAGCCTATTGGTTTAAATCTAAAGGAAAAATGCAAGGTGCAAATTATCAGTTAGACAAAGAACCTTTACAACAGTTTCCGATTGCCGTACCATCCAATGATACCCAAGATATAATAGCAAAATTGGTGGATATGATTATTTTGCTTAATACAACGGATAGGCGTGCCAGCGAACTTGTCCAGAACTCTTATATTTCATCTGAGATAGAACGACTCATAGATGGTTGCATATACGAGATATATCTTCCTGAAGAAATGGCAGGATTATCCATAACTACCATATTGCGCAATTACATAAAGCCCAAAGATACTATTTGTATTAATGACATTTGGGAGTTGTATATGAAGATTGATTCAACTGGAATTATTGAATCATTAAATTCATTATCACTTTCAGATTCAGAAGCATTAAGAACTATAATCTTGTCTTAGCTATGGCCACAATAACCCAGATAGAAATAGATGGATTCAAAGCATTTCCTAAAAACTTTAAATTGGATTTAAGGACGGGAAAGAATCTCCTCTTATACGGTGAAAATGGTAGTGGAAAATCCTCGTTGTATTATGCTCTACACGCATTATTACAAAGTGTTTTTAAAGAAGATAAGGGGCAAAAGTACTTGACTCCAGGAAGGACTGTTGGAGAGAATTTTGTCCCAGAACCAGAAAATCTGATTCATACCTCGAGATTTGAAGATGCAAAAAATAATATTAATACACCCTTTGTTAAAATTACATTTGAAGATGGTAAGATATGGAGACTGGATCAAGGGGGACTATCTTCTGAGAATGGCGGTGATGAGAGTGAAATTAGAATACTAAATAAAGACTCTGCATTTATCAATCATTCATATATATCCCGTTTTCATTCAGCGAGAAATTCTGAAGAGATTAATTTGTGGAGTGTCTTTTATAAAGATATTCTTCCCTTTCATTTGCCCGTAGGACAAACACAATTTTTGGCCGATTTCTATGACGAGATCGTTGTTGAATGTAATGGTGCTAATAAAAGGAATAAGGCACTTCAAAGAAAAATAACTCAGTTTAACACCTTACTGAGTGCTTTAATTAATAGAGTTAATGCTAGGGTTAGTATTATATATAATGAGAACTTTCGAAATGAGGGAGATAATAATCTTGAAATAAAGCTAACTTATTTTGGTGATGATGATCAAGAAAATATATTAAAAGAACATTTCCATCTGTACTATGGCAATCTTAGAGATAACAAAATAGCGGGACGAGTTAAGTTGTATCCCCCTAGAATAGGGGTTGAAATTAAAGATGGTGGTGTTTTAATTCATAAGCCTCAATCGCATTTTAATGAGGCGAAATTAACTGCTATTGCATTATCTGTTCGCTTTGCTTGTATGGCAACTGTCGGGGTGCAATCAGGCTCTTTCCTCGCTCTAGATGATATGCTTATTAGCCTTGATATGAGTAATCGACTAAAAGTTATTAGATTTTTGCTAGATAAAATGGCCTCGATGTATAAGATATATATGTTTACTCATGATAGGCTTTTCTATCATACTTTTAAAAGAACTATAGAGACCCAATACGATAAGTCTAAATGGGTGTTTGGCGCTCTGTATATGAATGATTTAAATACTCCTATTGAACCTGAATTTTTATATGAGAGTACTACAAGAATTGATCTGGCAAGAGAAGCATATGCACGCCATGATTATTTTCGTTGTGGCACTTTATTAAGGCAAGAGTTGGAACGAATTCTTAGCGAACTTCTACCTGAATCGTATAGGATAAAAGAAGATCCTGTGACAAAGGCAACAATTAGTAAAAATTTAGACGAGCAGATATGTTCGCTCGAAGAGTTTTGTAGATGTGAACAAATAGACTTTGAGCCGTTTCTGTATTTAAAATTATATAAAGATTTGTTTATGAATACAACGGCGCATAATGATATTACATCACCCTTTTATCGCCAAGAAGTGAAATCATCCTTACGCGCAATTGAGACTTTATCTCAAATTACTCGTTGTAGAGTAGTTCGGTGTAAAAAAGATCTTTCTTTTCAAATAAAATTAACAGATGGTAAGATAAGCACGATAAGAGTTAGAATGAGAGAACCATTGCGCTTGCTTGAATATAATGGAGATTGTAGAATATCATACTATAGTAAATGTGAAATACTTAAGGTGGTGAGCAGTGAGGGTGATGAAATTATAATGCAAGGTTATAATTCATTGTATAAGGCATACGATGATATGTGTGTTAAGTTTGGAGTACCTCCTGCTTTCAACTTGTTAGATTTATTATCGGACAGAGAAGGCCCCTTAAAAGGCCGAATATAACAGACCTTCCAATGCATAAATGTATTTTTTGTCACAAAGATGTTTCGATTTCAAAGAGTGTTGAACATATCATTCCTGAATCGTTAGGTAACAAGTCTCATGTATTGCCTAAAGGATATGTATGTGATGAGTGTAATAATTACTTTGCAAGGAAAGTAGAAAAAGAATTATTGGCTATGCCATATTTCATATCAATGAGGTCGAGAAATAACATATTATCGAAAAAAGGTAAGTATGTCAAGAATAAGTTTTTATTTCCAAGTATTTTACAAGAGACAGATGGGATTATTGAATTTTCGGAAGATGCAATAGACATATTCTTAGAGAGTCCTGAGGTTTTTGATGCTATAAATAATAAGAAATGCAATACAATGCTTTCCTTGTATTTACCGGAGCCGGAATATCCGAGTAGAATTGTTTCACGATTCTTAGCTAAATGTGCCTATGAATTTTTTCTCTATCAAATGCCGAGAGAGATGTATGATGAATGTGTGGACGAGTTTATGCAAGATACATCACCCAATAAGTCATTAGAGAACATAAGAAAATACGCACGATATGGCGAAGGTGAGTTTTGGGAATATAGTCAACGACGTATTTTTTCAGAAGGAACATTATGGGTTAATGAAGACTCTTTTGTACCATTTGAAAGACTTCATCAAATGAAATTGTTTGTAAGAGAAACTTCTCATGAAGGTGATGATAAGATTTACGCAGAAGTATACTATATATTGGAAATGAACGGTGTGGAGTATTCAATTTGCCTATCAGATACGGATATTTCAGAGTATGATAAATGGGTAGAAGAACATCCTGGACAATCCCCATTAGATGATAATAAAGAGAAACAACTACCTTTCGGAATATATGATGTTAATCCTTTGTTGATTAGAAAAGATACAATATAATTGCAATACGAATATTAATAATCGAATTAATAAAGTTACTCAACGTTGCGATGGGGTGTCTATCTATAATACCCTTCCAACTAATGCGTCAACTTGGGGGCGACACAAACAAAAGTTTTTGAAACAACTATAAGTAATAATTATAGAATATATATGTTATGTCTAGGTTAAGCGATCTCTATAAAGCAATGGAAACATTGCGAAAAGAAGGCCTTTCTTTGAATGAGGATCTGGAGAAACAGGTTAGTGAATTGGAAGAGAATATAATCAAGAAAGAGATTCTTCCGATTGTTACTGAAACTATTGCGCCTGCTTTAAAGCAAGTGCAGCGCGAACTTGTTCTTGTAGTAGATTATGTGCCAGGGATGCCTATAAGTGTCCATCTTTCTCGTAAAAGAAATTTTGCTGCTGGGATTTCAGATGCTAAGGAAATCTTGCCGGATCCTCAAGTGGAACATAGAGAAATCGGCAGTATTGGGCCGAAGAGAAAGGCTGCTCCAGCGACTCGTTTGAGAATTGTATTTTCAGACGGACAGATAATTCAAGAGGATTTGGCCGCAGAAACCTTTCGTCAATTTGTGATGAAAGTCGGTCCTGAAAAAGTTCGTGCTCTAGGTATGAAGCAGAATAGGGTACCGTTAGTGTCGAATACTTTAGATAAGAAGTATCAGAGTTCGCAGAAATCTGTCGGCGGTGGATGGTACCTGATTACATGCAGCAATACTCAAACGAAAAAAAGAGATATAGAGCGTATTGCAAAGGCTTTGGGAATACAACTTCGGGTTGAGATAATATAGGTAAATAATGATAGAAACATCACATATAGATTTTAAAAGTCAATTTTATCCCAAGGTTATGGCTTTGGGACGAAAGTATGCTTCGTCTTTGGGCTTTATGCCGGAAGGGGGATTCGAAGACCATGTGAGGAAACAAGGTGTTATTGTTGCTCATGAGGGAGATTCGTTATGTGGATATGTGATGTATAGAGAAGTCCCTCGTCATTCTAGAATAAGTATTGTACATTTATGTGTAGATGATGCGTTTCGTGGCCAGAAGGTATCTAAACTTCTGTTGGATTCGTTGCGCCAAGAGTATGAGACTTCATACAGCTTTAATGGAATTTCTTTGAACTGCCGAGATGACTATGAATATGCAACCAGGATTTGGCAGAGATACGGATTTACACCGAGAAATAAAATACGTAGTCGTAGTCAAGAAGAACATTATTTGACATTCTGGTGGTATAGCTTTAATAAGCCAGATCTGTTCTCGCAGATAGTTGCGGATTCAACGAAGATAAAAGCTTTGTTGGATGCAAATGTTATAATGAAGCTTCGAGATGCAGGGGATGTTAAATTCCTTCCAGCAGAAGACCCTACTTGCTTGTTGGCAGACTGGTTAGTTGATGAGACGGAATTCTACTATGCTTCCGAGATGTTCAATGAAATCAGTAGAGATACAGATAATCAAAGAGTAAAGAGAACAAAGGGATTCTTGAATAGTTTTCAAGAGGCGAGTCATAACATAGAGGAAAGGAAGTCTGTTTCTATTTCATTATCACAGATAATGACCGGAATTACCGAGAATGATATTTCTGACAGAGAACAGGTTGCAACTTGTATAGTTTCTGATATAAAATATTTTCTAACCTTTGACGAAGGTATTCTTGAACATAGAGACTCTATTGAGCAGGAATACAATGTGAAGATCATGACTCCGCAAGAGTTTACCATAACTTTGGATCAGATTCTTCATGAGGACTCATATTCTCCTAGACAGATTTCTGGTGCAGTGTCTCATACTATATCAAAACTGTCACCAGGTGAGGTAAAAACCTGTGCGGAACTATTTTGGTATAATAGATCTCAAGAAAAGAAAAAAGATTTCATCAATGCCTTCTATCAGATATTAAATGAAAATCAATGTGTTGTTGAGAGCATTAAGAAAGATGATGAGTATGTTGCTTTGTATGCAACGAAAAGAGATGGTGAGGTCGTTTCTATTCCATTGCTACGACTTGTTGAGTCTCAGAATGAAATAACTATCCTTATGGGATTGATGTCTCAACTTATAAATCAGGCGATTGAGTCAAGAGCAACCAAGATTATAATTGAAGAAGTGAGTTTGCGAGAGAAGCATAGAGAAGTTTTATACAGGTTTGGTTTTCTTAATCGTGAAGGAAAACTTCAGAAATTGATCCTTCGAGGAAATGTTACTAAGGCTCAACTTTCGCAATATTGTCTGGATAATAATGTGCAAATTGATGTTCCAGATCTGAACAATGATATAAGATTGTTTGAATTTGAACGCTTTTTATTCCCATTAAAGATATCTGATCTTAATATACCATGTTATGTGATTCCAATCAAACCTAAGTGGGCTCAGGAATTGTTTGATACCAAAGAAGCAGGTTCAATGTTATTTGGCGTTGACATAACGCGTTTGTGGAATGTTGAGAATGTGTATTACAGAAGTGCAAGAACGTTGACGGAAGTAGTGCCAGCAAGGATTCTTTGGTATGTTAGTGCAGATAAACACTATAGTCGCAATAAGGGTGTTGTTGCCACGTCTTATCTAGAGGAAGTGATTACTGGATTACCAAAGGATTTGTTTAGAAAGTTCAAACACTATGGGATATACAAATGGGAAGATATATATAAATTATGCGGTGCTGATATAAATAAACCTATTCGTGCAATAAGGTTTGGTCACACGGAGGTTTTTAATAGTATTGTGCCATATAAAGATTTGCAGAAAATCATGGGAAAGAAAAACACTTTCCAAAGTCCGGTAGAGGTCTCAGAAGAAGTGTTTAATGAGATATATAAACTGAAAGATGTCAAAAGATTATAAATACTTATTTGTTTCAATAAAACCCGAATTCACTGAGAAGATACTTTCTAAAGAAAAATCTATTGAACTTAGAAAGGTTCGCCCTCATGTGGTATCAGGAGATTACGTGATTATTTATGCTTCAGCCCCTGTTATGGGGGTCGTCGGGATTGCACGCGTTAAACATATTATTGAAATGACACCTTCAGAATTGTGGGAGAAGTATTCGACAAGACTTGGGATTGATAAACAAAGATTTGATGATTATTATAACGGTTTATCTAGGGCAATAGGAATAGAATTAGATTCAGTTCGCCCCCTGTCTTCTCCAATATCCTTAACTGAGCTGAGAGGTGTTGATCCATCTTTTCATCCCCCTCAGATATATCGATATGTTACGAGTGAGCAGATATGTTCGGTGTTATCACGGTATTTTCAGACCTTGAAGGATGTCAATAGGTAGATTAAAGTGGTGTTAAATATATGGAACAAAACAAAATTATACTGTATCAAGACGACAACGAGATCACTCGTGTTGCAGTTAGATTTGCGGATGAAGATTTGTGGCTGACACAGAATCAGTTGGCGGAGATTTATTGCACAAGTCGTGAGAATATCACGATGCATATAAAGAATATATATGCAGATGAAGAGCTGTTGTTGGATTCAACTAGTAAGGATTTCTTACTAGTTCGTGAAGAGGGCTCTCGTCAGGTAAAACGTAACGTCGCTCACTACAACCTTGACATGATTATCGCCCTCGGTTATCGTGTCCAGTCGCAGGTGGCTGTGCGTTTCCGCAGGTGGGCGACGCAGAGGCTTCATGAGTATATCCAGAAGGGCTTTGCAATGGATGATGAGAGGCTGAAGCAAGGCGGTAACAGGTATTTCCGTGAGCTTTTGCAGCGTATCAGGGATATCCGTAGCAGTGAACGTAACTTCTATCAGCAGGTGACGGATATATATGCTACTGCTGTGGATTATGATCCTCGTAGTGATATGACGAAGACATTCTTTGCGACTGTGCAGAATAAATTGCATTATGCAGTGCATGAGAATACGGCTGCGGAGGTTATATATAATCGTGTGGATAATGAGAAACCGTTCGTTGGTATGACTAACTTCAAGGGTAACTATGTTACTAAGGACGATGTGAAGATTGCCAAGAATTATCTTTCAGAGTTGGAGTTACAGCGACTCAATCTTCTTGTGTCCGGATTCTTGGACTTTGCGGAGTTCCAGGCCTTGGAGATGAATCCGATGACGATGAAGGATTGGATTGAGGCTCTGGATGGTCAGATAGTAGCTCACAAGAGAAAGGTCCTGATTGGAAAAGGAACAGTGTCGCATAAGCAGGCCATCGAAAAAGCTGAGCAGGAGTTTGAAATATATCGCCAGCGCGAGATGGAAATGTTGGAAAGCGACTTCGATAGAGAGATAAAGAAACTCAAAGAAAAGAACTGATTTGAAGCCAAAATTTAGGGTTCGGTGTTCACGCCTGTGTTCACGGACCCTAAAATCGTTTAAAAATAGGGTGTCGCTGGCAATGCGGATTTGTGCGTGTTATGGACTCGGGAACTTGAGGGGGAACTTGTGGAAATAATGAAAATTAAATGCAATTAAAAGATTTGGTGTTCACGCGGTGTTCACGGGCAAGAAAAAAGCACTCACGAAAATTTCGTAAGTGCTTGATTTTCAAGTAGCGGGACGCAGGATTGAACTGCGGACCTCATGATTATGAATCATGCGCTCTAACCAGCTGAGCTATCCCGCCGTGACCGTTAGTCAAAATGTAGTTGAGATAGAAGGACTCGAACCCTCACTGACAGAGCCAGAATCTGTAGTGCTACCATTACACCATATCTCAATTTGGCTTCCCTTTTTTAATTTGGGATTGCAAAGGTAGGAATGTTTTGTTAAAATGCAAAACTTTTTGCAATAAATTGCATGATTTTCTTTCAAATACTTCTCACGGCGGTAATTTTTCGCTGCTGTCATGAGAAGTAATAGGCTTTTTTAGCCTTCACATGCGTCTGGTGTCTCATGACGGTCGCCCTGAAATACCCTTATGGGACCGCTATAATCTGTCGATGTAAAGCACTCCCTCCAGATGGTCGATTTCATGCTGGAATATGACGGCGGTAAATCCGCTGACCGTGTCGCGGGTCATCGGGATGTCATCACAGTTTTGGCAGATCGATGATAGATCTGCATATTCGATCACGATCTGCTGACTCCTGAGTACATTTCCCCTTCTGTCCGGTACTGAGAGACAGCCTTCAGGTCCGTAAGCCAGCGAGTCAGACATCCATACGATCCTTACATTGGCATATACTTCGAACGGCTCTCCCTCCTTGTCGAACCGTTGTACTGCCACGATTCTGCGGTTCAGACCGACCTGCGGGCCTGCGATTCCGACACCGTCCTGAGATGGGTGGGTTACGGTCGATATCATCCGAAGCCCCAGCTTCTTGAATTCATCTGAAATCAGTTCACCGGAAGAAAAGTCGCGGCTGGCTGCACGCAGAACAGCGTGGTCCAGGCTGTCCTCGACCGTCAGGACACGCATGATGCTGTCCGTCCCGTTCAGCAGTTCCAGTTCCCCGGATGAAAATCCTCCGGTCTTCGATCTGCCGCAGGCCAATGCGGCCATCATAGCCATTCCTATCAAGATAATTCTTCTCATCAGTCAAACAGTCCCTCTTCGCGTCCAAGCAGCGCCACTGCATATACCTCGCAACCCTCGCTGCGGCCTACAAATCCCAGTTTCTCAGTAGTGGTCGCCTTTACAGAAACGCGAGCCGGAGATATTTCCATAATCTCCGCCATACACTCACGCATAGGCACAATATAAGGTGCCAGCTTCGGTCTCTGCATTGCGATCGTGATATCCACATTCACTACGTACCAGCCCTCATTTTCAATGAGTTCCATTACGCGGGCCAATAATATCTTACTGTCGATGCCTTTGAACTCGTCCGATGTGTCAGGAAAATGTTTCCCGATATCTCCCAGGGCCAATGCACCCAGCAGGGCGTCACATAGGGCGTGAATGGCCACATCTCCGTCTGAATGAGCGATGCATCCGATCGGACTTTCCACCTGCACGCCTCCAAGCCACAATGGTAGTCCTTCCGCCAGGGCGTGAACATCATATCCGTTACCGATTCTTATGTCCATAAATCAAATAATTTTTACAAATATATAAGAAACAGTTTAAATACAGGAATGATATTCAAATTTACATCTTGAAAGGTCAGTCCCTTCGCTGAATGACAAACCTTGGAACTCAGATGGTGCTGAAATTGAAGTTCTGATCACGATTTGCGTGTTCGAAGGTAGATGGCGAAGTATCTTGGAACACAATTAGCTACAGTACGTACCCAGAGTAAAGGATCAATGTGTTCCAAGGTTTGGTGTAAAGTATAAGCCTCATCTGCAGGAAGTTCTTTTTCATTTAATGATTGGGAATTGGTTTGAAAATGATACTGGCAGTTCGAACCTTCAAAAACATTTCAGTTGATAAAAATTAAATACTTTCTAAAAAAATCCTTAAATTTGCTGATTACACCGGAGCAAAATCTATGAAATCTCCCGTGTGTTGGGAATATAAAAAACAAAGACGAACTATATTATGGGATTCAGTTTCAACTTTTTCGGAACGCAGGAAGTGCGCAAGTTCAATTACAGACCTCGTTTCTACGATCCGGAAGCAGAGGAAAGAAGAAAGAAATACGGAGACTTCACCAAGCCTAAGGAGGAAAAATATGTGCCCGGCAATATAGTAAAGGGTAGTTTTCGTGATGGAAATTACCAGAGGAAGCAAGAGGTGAGTAGGAACCAGAAGACAATCGGAGCGGTGTCAATGATATTGCTCTTTACTGTGGTTTACCTGATTTATAAGTATTTTCCTCTGCTCGTTGATTCCCTGACAAAATAGAGCACAAGAGAATGGATATAAGGATATTACCAAGCAATATAGCCAATATGATTGCCGCGGGAGAGGTCGTTCAGAGACCTGCGTCCGTGGTCAAGGAACTTATAGAGAATGCTGTGGATGCGGGGGCTGACCAGGTGACAGTGGTCATTCAGGATGCTGGAAGGACCCTCATACAGGTCATTGACAATGGATGCGGAATGTCTCCGGATCAGGCTGTGCTCTGTTTCGAACGCCACGCTACATCGAAGCTCCACACTGCGGAAGATCTCAGCAATATATTGACTTTCGGATTTCGTGGCGAAGCCCTTGCTTCAATAGCGGCAGTCGCTGAAGTCACCCTGAAGACACGGCGTGAAGAAGATGAGATCGGCTGTCAGGTGGATTTTGCTGACTCGCAGCATGTTGCGACCAATGAAATCGCCACCGCAAGAGGAGCCAATTTCAGCGTGCGCAACCTTTTCTACAATGTTCCGGCAAGACGCAAGTTCCTCAAGTCGGACAATGTTGAGTTCAAGCATATCGTTACAGAATTCATCAGGGTGGCTCTTACTCGCCCGGATATCGGATTCACATTAACCCATAACGGCAAGGATGTCTATGTTCTTCGCCCTGCCAAATCGTTGAAATTCAGGATTCAAGATGTGTTGGGATCCAATATTGCCAGTGAAATCGTGGATATATGCGCTGAGACAAAAGTCGTTGAGATTCATGGCTTTACAGGTCGTCCCGATGCCGCCAGAAAAGGTCTTGGCAATCAATATTTCTTCGTGAACGGACGATATTTCCGTAGTCCGTATCTGCACAAGGCGGTAATGAAGGCCTATGAAGGACTCATCCCTGAAGGATATACCCCTTCATATATCATATATCTGGATATCGATCCTCGTGCGATAGATGTGAACATTCATCCGACCAAGACGGAGATTAAGTTCGAGGATGACAGCGTGGTGTTCCAGATTCTTTACGCCTGCATAAGAGAGGTTCTTGGAAGGAATTCTTTTAGTGACAGCATAGATTTCGACCGTGAAGGTGTTCCGGATATTCCGGCTTTCGGAAAGAATTTCGACGAGTTCCGTCCGGTCAGCGAGCCGCAGACCGGTACTGACGCATCATACAATCCTTTCGACAATGACGGCTTTCCGTCAGATGTTTCACATTTTGACAATGCTGTGGTCTATGGCGGAGGTCAGAGTGCGGCGGCTCCAAGACAGGCCGACATATTCGGTGCCAATAACTGGGGTAAGTCTGGACAGGATTTTGATAAAAATGTCTGGCAGTCATCTGGATATGGTGCGAATGCCGGTGCTTTCCTCGAGAAGCGTGATGACTACGGAAAGCTTTTTGAAGACAAGATTTCTCCAAGTAAATCAGTACTCGTACTGCAAGGGAAATATATTGTCACGACAGGACGCTCTGGTCTGATGGTAATTAATATTCACAGGGCTATGGAGCGCATTCTTTATGATCGCTTCCTCAACGCAATGTCCAGGAACGATCATGTCACGCAGACCGCTCTTTTTCCGGTAAGCGTTCAGGTCGGAGTGGAAAACATGTGCCTTATCAGTGAACACTCTCAGATGCTCACTGACCTTGGTTTTGATATAGCTCCTTTCGGAACAGATACCATAGTGGTGAACGGAGTGCCTGAGGGATATAGCGCCGAGGCTGGAAAGGTACAGACAATGGTAGGCGATCTGCTGCTTATCCTTGCAGAGGACCACAGTGCCCTTCCTGAAATGATGGCTGCCAATATGGCATCGCGTTTCGCGAGGTTGGGAGCATTTAGCGCTGATCCGGTCACAAATCCGATGGAGGCACAGAGATTGATTGAACAACTTTTTGCCTGCGAAAACCCAGAGTACACAAGTGCAGGCCGCAGGGTGATGTCCCTTCTCCCTGTCGATGAGATTGACAAAAAATTCTAAAATGAGTTATTATACATATGAAAATCGTGGCGGTTTCATGTCCAATGTACCTGCTGCCGTCAAGAACCTCATCATTATCAATGCATTGGTAATGATCATGACAGCGTTGAACGAAAACTTTATGTACGAAAAGTTCGCGCTATTCTATCCTACATCACCGTTTTTCCATTGGTGGCAGCCTCTCACACACATGTTCATGCATGGTGGCTTCTGGCACCTGTTCTTCAATATGTATACTCTCTGGATCTTCGGAAGCCAGCTTGAAAGAGTCTGGGGGGCGAAGAAATTCCTGCTTTTCTATTTTGTTACAGGCCTTGGTGCTGCACTTGTCCATACCGGAGTGGAATGGCTACAGATGCAGAATTGGCTTGCTGAGGCGGCTGAGGGATCGTATGCTGCGCAGCTGTCTATACATAGATTGAAGATGACTCCTACAGTCGGAGCTTCGGGTGCCATCTATGGTGTACTGATGGGATATGCAATGCTTTATCCGGACGCAGTAATGGCTCTGGTTTTCCCTCCTGTAGCAATGAAAGCCAAATGGTTCGTGCTGATATTCGGAGCGATCGAACTTCTTACCGGAGTGACGGAGACGGGTGGCAATATTGCACATTTTGCACATCTTGGAGGACTTATCTTCGGCTACCTTCTTATGATGTATTGGAGAAAGACTCATACCCTATACAATAGGATGGACTGATGGCAAAGAAAAAGTACAGGATATTCGGCATCACATCCCGCTTTCTGATGCTGATAGTGGCTGCGCTTCTGGCGTTGTCCTACCTGTCGATTGTCATCAACCCCGCTAAACTCTGGCCGGTATCTCTTTCGGGCATTTTCTACGTCCCGCTGATGACGGTCAATCTGCTCCTCCTTCTGTGGGCGTTCAAGCGCAGGTCCAAGTCCTTCATTATCCCTCTTCTTGCACTTCTGCCGTCTTTTTTCTTCATCGGACGATATGTGCAGCTTGGTTCTGAAGATCATGAAACTCAGCCTGTCAGTGGAGAAGTAATCAAGATTCTGAACTGGAATGTAGGCCGCTTTGCCCTTCATGGCAGTGATGCCGGCATTGATTCCAAGGCTCAATGTATGGACTCAGTCTTTAATTTCATCCGCCAGCATGATCCCGACATAATATGCCTCCAGGAGTTCTCCATCGCCAATGTTGAAAAGGTAAAGGAGTACTTGAAGCGTCGTTTCAAAGATTATACTGCTGAATATTATCTTTTCCCTGAAGCGGGCTATTCATTCGGCAACCTTACCCTCAGCCGCCTTCCCGTGGAAGGAAAGGGCAGGATAAGATTTGCAGAAAGTGCCAATCTTGCCATATATACCGACCACATTGCGGGGGAGCGGCATTTCCGCGTATATAACTGTCACTTTGAGAGTTACAATATATCCATGACAGGATTGATAAAGGGGCTTGCAATGCGTGACAGCACTCTGATGGCCCAGACCGGCACCAAGGTAAAGAGGTCGATCACCCGTCGCCCGAAACAGGTGGACCAGGTATTTGAAGATATTGAAAACTGCCCTGTGGACGCCTTCGTCTGTGGTGATTTCAATGATAATCCGATGTCCTATACATATTATCGAATGACCCGTGACCGCAAGGATGCCTTTGTGGAGGCCGGAAAAGGTTTCGGAGCGACATATTCATTGTTGTGGCCGATGCTACGAATCGATTATGTGCTTTTCCCGGAAGACGGCAGAGCTATTAATTATCATATCCCGCGGGTCCCTTATTCAGACCATTATCCGGTTATAACAGAAATTGAAATATAATATGAACGAAGCTATTCAGAAAGCCCTCGAAGTCCTCCGCAGCGGAGGAATCATCCTTTACCCTACCGATACAGTCTGGGGAATAGGCTGTGATGCTACTGACCCTGAGGCAGTTGCAAAGATATATGCTATCAAGAAAAGGGAGGATAGCAAGTCGCTCGTCCTTCTGGCAGGTGATATGGATATGATATGCCGTTATGTGAAGGAAGTTCCAGAAATGGCTGTCCAGCTTGTTGAGGTCAATGACAAGCCGATGACAATCATCTATCCGGACGCTATAGCAGGGGAGAAGGGCAATATGAAGGCTGACCGTCGTGCTCTTGCATTCAATACCGTAGCTGAAGATGGTACGGTGGGCATCCGCATTCCGGTGATGGATTTCTGCCAGCAGCTCGTCACAAAGCTCGGACGTCCGCTGGTCTCCACTTCTGCCAATATCTCAGGAGAAGCTACTCCGAAGAAGTTCGCTGAAATCTCAGAGTCAATCCGCTCAGCTGTGGATCATATCGTGGACCCTTCGCTTGAACGTGGTGCTACAGGACAGTCCTCATCTATCATAAAGGTCGGACTCGACTACTCGATCGAAATCATCAGAAAATAGTAAGGAGACTCTATCAGTTTGTCCTTCAATGTTTTACTCATCCTACGTGCTCCCCGAAGTACGGCACGTAGGATGAGTAAAACATTAGTAGATAAGGTTTTAGGAGTTTTCTATATATATCGGAAATAAGCAGCGGAGGCTGCGGTCAAGGCAGCAGTCTCGGTACGCAGACGTGAAGCCCCCAGATGGACCGGAATGAATCCGTGCTCAAGTGCCAGCTCAGCCTCAGCCTTGGAGAAATCACCCTCAGGGCCGATCATGATTATAATCTCCCTGTCGTCATTCTCCTCCAACACTTCCTTGATACTTCTCCTCGGAACCCTTTCATCATCAAAGCAATAGGCAATCAGTTTCATTGCGTCCTCAGGAGCACCCGTTATAAACTCCCTGACAGAAACAGGCTCGTTGACCTTAGGAACAGAAGCTTTCAGAGACTGCTTTGCCGCACTTACCAGCACCTTCTCTACGCGGGCAGTCTTCAGTACCTTTCTTTCCGAATGTTCACCGATGACGGGAGAAAGTTCATCGAAACCGATCTCGCAAGCCTTCTCCACGAACCACTCATATCTGTCATTGTTCTTTGTCGGACATACAGCCAGATGAAGTCTGTAAGGATGACCTCCCCAGTTCTCCTGGCTTGAAAGTATAGCAGCTTCCACAGCCTTGTGGCTGTCAGAAATGATACGGCATCGATAGAGAGTACCACATCCGTCTATCACTGAAATCTCATCTCCAGCCCTGTGTCTGAGCACCTTGATACAATGTCCCGACTCATCTTGATCCAGCCTGCAAGTGCTTCCGTCGATATCTTTTGAATAGAAAAGTTCCATTTTCATGTAAATCTGATCGTACAAATATAAGAAACTTCTCCGAAATTGTCTATCCTTCGCCTTTGTCCGATGTCAAGGTGGTACGAAATAGCCTGTCTCTCAGGCGGTTATGTAAAATGCGTGCTGTACATGTACGGCACTCATCCTTGGTAAGTTGTTGATAACCAGGGGTGTGAGCATGATCTGCAAGTCATGATAATGTGAATTTTCTGATTTTTCCTATATTTGCAATATACCAATCGAAACAAAAATGTACATAGGACTGATATCGGACACACACGGAGTATTTGATGCTCGGTTCAAGGAATTTCTCGCGCCCGTCGATCAGATCTGGCACGCTGGGGATTTTGGCGGGGGAATGGATCTTGCTGAAGAGATTGCCCGTTTCAAGCCATTGACAGGAGTGGCGGGCAATTGTGACAATCATGATCTCCGCTTCATTCACCCGCTCCATCGTTTCTTCGAGTGTGAGGGTATGAAGATTCTGATGACCCATATAGGCGGCTATCCTGGAAGATATGATGCCCGCGCATTGAAACTGATCAATGAATACCGGCCGGATATCTTTGTCTGCGGGCATTCTCATATATTGAAGGTCGTGCGTGATCCTAAAAGAAACATGTTGGTAATCAATCCCGGAGCAGCTGGAATACAAGGCTTTCATATTGTAAGGACAGCCCTCAGGTTTCATATTGATAACGGTAACATCCATGATATGGAGGTTTTTGAACTGGACCGTTAGGACTACGATGGTCTGTAAATTTGTAAGTTTCAAATCTAAATATTATATTTGTCAGCTACAGATATGTTTAACCAATTAAATTTTAAGAATATGAAGAATGTATTTATGTCATTGGCAGTAGTGGCTGCAATGTTCGCTGCTGCATCTTGCGCTTGCAACAATAATCAGAAGGCTGCAGAGTGCGCAGCTACAGAGTGTTCGGACTGTGCTGACTGCGCTGGCTGTGACAAAGCTGCTCAGACATGCGAGGCATCTTGTGATGCTGCTTGCGACAAGGCATGCGATCAGAAGTGCGACAAGGCTTGCGATAAGAAGTGTGACAAAGCATGCGACCAGAAGTGTGACAAGCACTGCGAAAAGTCTTGCGACAAGGCATGTGACAAAGCTTGCGAGAAAGAATGCCACAAGGATAAGGCTTGTCACAAGTGTGACAGCACAAATGTTGACTGCAAGAAGGCAGAGTAATCGAATAAGACAATTTTTATCGACAAAATATTGCTTCCTCACCGAAGCAATATTTTTTTTCTGCCATGCCATCATCTTGAATTTCTTCAGTCATTCAGAAGAACGGCAGTGACGTTAGAATCTTTTTTAACTATATTTGCCCAAAAGAAACCGATATGGCGACAATAAAGACAAAGACAGTATGGTTCTGCAAGGCATGCGGAAATGAATCTTCTAAGTGGATGGGCAGATGTCCTGCATGCGGGGAGTGGAATACAATGGTGGAGGAAACGGTGGCCACGGGAAAGAAGGCATCTTCAGTATCTGTCACAGTTCCGGGCTCGGGACATAAGCCGATGCCTCTTTCAGATATTGACTCATCGGTGGAGAATCGTATTTCTTTGAATAATGGTGAGGTGGACAGGATTCTAGGAGGAGGAATGGTGGAGGGATCGCTGGTACTGATCGGTGGTGAACCCGGCATTGGTAAATCTACCCTTTCACTTCAGATACCTCTTCATTGCCCTCATCTGAAAACTCTTTATGTTACCGGTGAGGAAAGTGCCAGACAGGTGAAGCTCAGGGCGGCGCGCATAGGCGGAGATTATTCCAACTGTCTTATTTACAGTGAGACACTTATGGAGAATATCATTGCCGAGGCCCGTAAGATAATGCCGGATCTGATGGTAGTCGACTCTGTCCAGACAATGTTTTCCCAGAATGTTGAGTCATCGCCAGGCTCGGTAACTCAGATAAAGGAAACCACTGCGATGCTTCTTCGTTTTGCCAAGGAAACAGGAGTTCCGGTGATTCTGATCGGACATATTACCAAGGAGGGCAGCATAGCAGGTCCGAAGATTTTGGAACATATTGTCGATGTGGTACTTCAGTTTGAAGGAGACAATCGTGGTACATACAGACTTTTGCGGAGCATCAAGAACCGTTTCGGATCCACTTCCGAACTTGCCGTGTTCGAGATGACCGGCAAAGGGCTCAGAGAAGTAAGCAATCCTTCAGAGATGCTGATTCCGATGCATGAAGAGGGCTTGAGCGGAGTCGCAGTAAGTGCAATGCTGGATGGAACAAGGCCGTTCCTTATTGAAGTTCAGTCACTTGTAAGTTCGGCGGCTTACGGAACTCCTCAGAGAAGTGCTACCGGGTTCGATGTGAGAAGATTGAACATGCTCTTGGCCGTATTGGAAAAAAGGGCTGGATTCAAACTTGGAGTGAAGGATGTCTTTCTTAATATGGCGGGAGGTCTCAAGGTCAGTGATCCAGCCTGCGATCTTGCGGTGATTTCCGCTGTTCTTTCATCCAATTTCGACTTTGCCATCCCTGCAGATGTGTGCTTTGCCGGAGAAGTTGGCCTCAGTGGTGAAATCCGTCCTGTCGCACAGACTGACAGGCGGATAATTGAAGCGGCCCGTCTTGGATTCAAGCGTATTTTCGTCTCATCATTCAGCAGCCTTGAGGGCCTGTCTGAGCAGGGAATCAAAGGTATCGAAGTCGTGAAAGTGTCAGATGTCCCTTCGCTTTGCAGATCGCTTTTCAAGGCTTAAAGTATTGCTATCCTCGGATATTATTGCGTTATTTGCAATACTTTTAAGCAATCACTATGAAATCTAATCTATTCCATCGGGTAACGATATCTTCCGTTGCCCTCATCTTCATTTTTTCTACTCTTTCCTGCGTGCAGGAAAAGTATGAAATTTCGGAAGAAAACCTTAATCTTGAGGTGACAGTGTTCCAGGAAGGCGTGCAGATTCCTCTTGGAAATACAGAACAATTAAAAATCAAGGATCTCCTTGAAAACTTCGGAACTGATGAATCGGATGACTATCTGGAGTATCTGAAAACTATCGGTGCGGATGGAGTTTATGCCCTCGGTATGTCTGAGACATTGGACCTTTCAGAGTCGCTGGAAGAACTGAAAGATATTCAGAATCAGATAAATATCGAAGGGGTATCCATCAATGAAGACATTTCTTTCAGCCTTGCCAGCGTGGATGTTTCCGACTTCAAGATTCCTGGTCAGGAATACAATATGGACTATGACCTCGGCAGTATGGTCGGAGACCTTGATGTCCGGGTTCCGGCATTGACTCCCCTTAAGATGGAAGTCAAGGCTGGCCTTGATGAATATGTGCCGGCATTGGATGACTTCGAATTCGGTCTGGATAAGGAACCGTTTGAACTCCATATGGAGCTGGGCCAGCTGAGTGGAGCAGATAAGCTTCCGCCTGGTTTCGCGACATTGGTCGGAGAGGCGGCTTACAAGTCACCGATTGCAATCGATCCAGCGTCAGGAATGGAATATAAGAATCCGTTGACAGGTGCTCCGCTTCTGTCACTTCCTCCGATGCTCGTGGAGATGGAGACTGAGCCGTACACAATCGAAATGGCAATGGACCTTCCGGAAGGAATTTCTTCGGTTGACAATATTGTCTTGAAGGACGGTGCGACAATAACAGTCAATATAGCTGTGGAAAATTCTCTCTTCACTGGTGGTCATATACTTCCGCATATTGACTTCGATGTTCATGAAATTTTCCATCTGACAGATGCCGAAAATGCCGGACATACTCCATTGACTATGGATCATATTGTCGATGATTTCGATCTCAATGCGACCGGTGCCAATATCAGCAAGTCATATAAGGTGAAGTCCATTGCTGTCTCAAAAGATGATGTAAAAGACGGGAAACTCCTGATTCATAGAAATATAACTCTCTCGGATGAGACCCGATTGAATTACTCTGGTCTTACCACCACCCTTGAAAAACTGGTGGAGTCGGCAGGGCATCCTATGCATATCAGCATGTCATTGACTTTCGAGGATTTTGAAATCGATTATGTGGAACTCACTGTTGATCAGGATGAACCAATGACGGTAGAGGCTGCACAGACTATCCCTCTCGAGATGAATCTGACTCTCCCGCAGGATGTGATCGAGAAGATCGGATATGCAAAACTTGCAAAGACTCTCCCTGTGTCAGGACAAAAGAAGGGTAATGTTCATCTGAGTATCTCGACATCCAATATCCGCGAGTACATGCGCCTTGGTCTGGAAACTCTTGAAATCTCCTTCCCATCGGAACTTGTAGTGGAAGGTGCTTCAAACGGCAAGCTTTCATACAAGGTCGCTGACCTGGCTGACGGTCTGGACGAGTATATCAATATCACTGAAATCCGACTTCCTGAGCCGAAGAACGGCCAGATTCTCATTGATAAGGAAATCTCAGTGACAGCAAAGGCGAATGTTTCTGTCAATGGATCTGTAAATAGCTCGGAACTCGCTGCAGCTGAGGATCTTGTGATAGAGGTGAATGTCGAAAGCGATCTGCAGTTTGATGATTATGAGGTAGTAATCAAAGGCTTTGATCACGAGGTCTCTCAGTCATACGCAATCGAGGAAAAGCTCCCGGATGCAATGAGTGATTTCAAGGGTAATATCACAGTTTATCCTGAAGGTTCACCTGTAATCAGGATATCTATTGAGCGTCCTCAGATCAATATCCCTATAGTAGCAGGAAAGGGTGGAATGAACATCCTCTTCCCTGAACTTTTGAAATTTGATGCTGAAGATCTTGCTGCATTCGGAAACAGATTTGATGGAGTCCGTACACTGACATTTGCAGAAGGGGAGGAAGTACCTTCTGAAATTATTCTGGGTATTGACCGTATTGTGGTTTCACCAGTTACCCGCGAGGACGGAATCTATGTAGCCGGAGATTTCGAAGTGAGCGGCAATATCGGTGTCAAGGCGGGACAGAAGGTCTATAAGGCTGATGTGGATGTGCTTGCCGGTGACAATCCGGATGCGAAGAAGGTCAATATAATTGTGGAAATTCCTGATCTTGCTCCTAGCAATGTGGCGGTGGATTCATATACTGCGCAGGTCGAGGAGGCGTTCGAATTCGACATTCTTTCCGCCGGTGATGTTCCGGAAATGATTGTGTCGATTGGCGAGGTGGAACTCAATGATGTATATATTGACTTAGGTATAGATGCTTCTGGTCTTATAGAAAAACTCGGAGGTGCCGCTCTAAGCTTCAATTTTGATGTAAGTATTCCTGATTTCATCCTTATTGAGGGGGTTCCGACTGTCCAGGACAAGGAGAACAATGCGATTGTAATTTCGTTGACAGCAGAGGCGGATGCAGACGGACAGATCAATATCGACAGAATAAAGGTCAAGGGAATAGATCTCTCTGGAGTAGACCTCAGAAAGGATCTCAAGGGTAGGATAGCAGTCTCTGGTTCTGCTACAATTGCTGATGCAAATATTGATATTGATGATCTTCTCAACAGTGATGAGATTGCTTTGGGATTGACCGGTGGTATTGCGGGAGCTGGTGAAAACGGTGCTCTTGCTATCTCCAAGGCTTCTGCCCAGGTCGACTACAAGCTGGATCCTGTCAATGAATCAGTGGATCTGAGCTCTGTAAGAGAGGCTCTGAACATAGAAGGTCTTTCTTATAATCTGGCTTTGAGCCATGTGCACCTGGCTCTTGATCTGAAGACCAATCTCGGTATTTCCGCCGATGCAGATCTTGCGATAACTCCATATTACGAAGGTACTCCTGCCGAGCCTGTCATCTGTCAGCTGGCAATCGATGCTCCTGAAAATGAGGGAGAGATCAAGCATACGAAATATTGGCTCGGTGCTAAGGCCGAGTGTACGCCAGAGGGATATGAGTTCAAGGAAATTCCTATTTTGGATCTGCTTGAGAATATTCCGGACAGCCTCCAGATAAGCATTACGGCAGCTACGGATAAGGATGAGGTCTGCGTTCTGGATACTAAGACAGACTATATCCTTGCGGTGGATTATTCATTTGAAATTCCGCTTCAGTTCGAAGAAGATTTCAACATTGAATTCTCATACACTATTGAAGACCTCCCTGAGGTTATAGGCCAGATTTTCCAGTACGGAAGTCTTGCCCTTACTGGTGAGATTGTCAGCGGCCTTCCATTGAACCTTGACATGACTGCCGAGCTTCTCGATCCGACAGGAAAGATTGTTCCTCTTCAGGATGAAGCTGGAAAATTCAGTATCAAGGCATGTGAAGGAATCGGCAAACCGTCAACCACTCCTTTGAATCTTCTTTTCGGAAAGAAAAAAGGTACTCCGGAATCTGAAATCTCAGCTGTCAGACTTAATTTCAAAGCTAGTGCGGTCAATGTTCCGATCACCGAGGATTCATTCCTTCAGCTCAGTCTTCAGGCACTTGTTCCTGAGGGAGTGACTGTCGATCTGAATGACCTTATGGGAAACGAAGAAAAATAAGGAGGAAAAACAATGAAAACACATAAACTGATCATAATTGCAGCCGTACTTCTTATGCCCCTTATGGCTGGAGCACAGGCGCTGAAAGGAAGTTATTTCATTGATAACTCCCTCAATAGAAACAAGATGAACCCCGCTTTCGCTCCGCGGTCGAACTATTTCCAGATGCCTGCACTGGGTAACCTCTCAGTCGGCGTCATGAGTAATATGGACGTTCCGACCTTCCTTTATCCGATGAACGGGGAGCTTGTGACATTTCTTAACAGTCAGGTGTCCATGAAGCAGTTCGAGAGTGCCCTTCCGAAGCATCCTCATTTCGATGCCGAGGCATCTGCCAATCTTATCAATTTCGGTTTTTATACCAAACAGAAGTCTTTCTGGACATTTGACCTGGGAATCAGAACCGGAATGGATACAGACCTTCCTGCCGACCTTTTCCTTTTCCTCAAGAAGGGAACAGGTACATCGGGACAGAGTTATAATATTGCCAATGTCAATGCGTATGCCACAGCTTCAGTCCAGGCGGCTTTGGGCTACTCTCGTGACATTTTCGAGGGCCTCCGCGTGGGTGCAAAGGTACGTGTAATCGCTCCAGTAGCTTATGCAGCCATGAATCTTGAAAATGTGCGTCTGACTACTGGCCGTGATAAATGGACTGTGGAGACCGAGGGATATGTTCACGCAGCCCTTCAGGGATTGGAAGTGAACCAGCCGGAAGGTGAAGTGATGCCGGAAATAGAATTTGATCTTAACCGTATGCTCCAGAACAAGGCCCTTGCCGGATTCGGCTTTTCTGTTGACCTTGGCGCTGAATATGTTCTGGATCTTCCCGGAGAACTTTTCGATGGAATTTCAGTTTCAGCTGCCATCACAGATCTTGGAACCGTACGTTATAAAAAGGAGGCTGTCCATTCTTACTCTACACAGGGTTCTATTGACTGGGTTGGCTTCCAGAATGTAGGAGTCGATGATCTGGAGAATTTAGATGCTGCTATCGATGATTTCGTAGAGAAGGCGGAAGGACTTGTCAATCTTAAGGAAGAAAAGTCTTCCTCTCTGTCTCGTTCTACCATGCCTAACGTCTATCTCGGTGTGGAGGTTCCTTTCCTTTATAAGAAGATGAGTGCAGGTCTGCTTTATTCGGGCCGTTTCAGTCACAGCTATTACCGCAATGAACTTACTGCGTCCCTGAATATCACTCCGACCCGCTGGTTTGCTCTCGGCTTGAACTATTCGTTCCTGAATACAGCCAAGACTATGGGAGCAATTCTCGAGCTGACTCCGAAAGCCGGCGTCAATTTCTTCCTTGGATTCGACTATCTTCCACTGGCATATGCTTCGGCTCCGATGATTTCTGAGGAAATTCCTGATTTCCTTGCCAAGAAGGGCTTTACCGGATGTCCTGTTCCGCTCTCTTGGAGAATGAATCTCCATATGGGACTTTCATTCGCCCTGGGTTCAAAGTACGGAAGGTAATTCGGTGCTGCGTAAATTAAAGCAAAACTCGCTCAAAACGGCCGTTTGCAGGTGTTTTGAGCGAGTTTTGTCTATTTGTCGCGCCTCAGAACTGATGTTCTGCTATGGAAGCCATGATCTTATCCATGAGCTGACGGACTTTCCAAGCCGGCGCCGTGCAGTTGTTTATCATAAGCGAGAATACGATTGTCTCATCTTTGCTGCCCTCTTTCGGGATGATATACCCGCTGTAGCACCTCACTCCCTCCATCGAGCCGCTCTTGACCTTGATCCTGGATTTTATTTCTTCCGGACTGTTCTTCATATTGGCAGAAAGAGTTCCGTTTGAGCCCGGTGACGGCAGGCTGTGCATGTAATCATCGAAGTGTGGTGATGCCGTCATTGCTGTAAGAAAGCGGCAGAAAAAGTCAGGAGAAATATAATTCTTTCTCGAAAGACCGCTTCCGTCCGCCATCTTGATTCCGTACGAAGTGTCCAGACCAAGCTCCTTCAGAATGGTGTTCATCGCTACATAGGTTGAGTCGTAGCATGCGCTTCCTGTGAGGCTCTTGCCCAAGGTTTTGACAAGGGTCTCCGCATAGAGATTGTTGCTCTGGTGATTGGTCTCGAAGATGATGCGCTTCAGGGATGGGGAGAGAGTCGTCCCGAGGATTGTCAGCTCTTCCACTGTAGTTTCATGGATCCCTGTGCAGAGTCTGAAATCGGCTGCTCCGCCTGTGCTTATGCCTTTGCTTCTGAGGTAGTCGGCAAAATAGTTTGCAAGAGTGTATTCCGGGAATTTGTTTGTGCAGTCAATGCGTTTTGCCGCCCTGTCTACGGCGAATGTGCCCCTGATTTCAGCTACAGGAGAAAGGTCGCTTGCATACATGTAAAGCTGGTCTCCCGTGCCTGCTGTTCCTGTGGTACAATTGTACCTGAACTCCATCCATGGTGCTTCTGGGAATGATGGTGCGATATTGACCGGATCGCCTGCTTCTTTTCCGGCACTGGCCCTGAATGACTGCATGTTTTCGTAGAACATAAGACCGGTGGGACCTGAACCATAATAAGTTCCGATGTCGCTCCACTGCCAGCTTGGGTGCTCTGGCATGCCGTCGAAATACCTGCCGTCGCCGATGACTTTACCCTCGATCCGCTTGATTCCTGCATCGTGGATGAACTTTTCCCATTGTGCGAAAAGCTGAGCCAAAGGAGTGGCAATCGAGTCCCTGGAGCCCGTCGTGGGATCCCCGCCGCCGATGATGTAAAGGTTTCCTTTCAATACCCCTTTCTCGATCATGCCATCATGGACTATCTTTGTAATGTATTGATGGTCAGGCCCTAATCTGTGCAATGCGGTACCTGTGGAAATCAGTTTCATATTGGATGCCGGCAGAATCATATTGTCTGAGTCAATTTCTGCCAATGTCCTTCCGTCGCATGTCCTGGCACAGATCCCGATGGTGGCTTCGGACAAGGCCGGATCGTTGAGGACTTTTTCGATGGAATGCTGGAGCGACTGGGCTCCCAGTGTATGACTGATGATGACTCCTATGAGTATTGTGGCAATTTTATTATATTTCATACCGTAGGTGTATTTTCAGCAAAAATAACATAAAAATCTCATCTTTTCTGAAATTGAGAATCGCCAGACTCCGCTGTCTTTAATTAAACTTTCATTATCGATGTGAATTTACTACTTTTGCCATACAAACCTATGGTATGGAAGACTATGCTGCAAATCCAAGGTTTGCTGAAATGTAAAGGATGATTGCCGGTCATTTTGACTGATAACGACTGGCTTGTCATTTCGACTGAGCACTGTGGTCTTGTCGTTTCGACTGAGCACTGTGGTCTTGTCGTTTCGACTGAGCACTGTGGTCTTGTCGTTTCGACTGAGCGTTGTGGTCTTGTCATTTCGACTGAGCACTGCGAATGGAGAAATCTGCCAGCAGATCATCCGGAATTAAAAATAAAAACAATGGCAAAGAGAGTCTTGGTTTCCGGCGGTGCCGGCTATATCGGCAGTCACGTGACTGTCGAACTCATTGCTGCCGGCTACGATGTGGTAGTGGCAGATAATATGTCTAACTGCGACATGACCTGTTTCGAAGGCGTGAAGAAAATCACCGGCAGGGATGATATCCCATTCGAGATGACAGACTGCTGTGATGCTGTCGCAGTAGAGCGTCTTTTTACTGATTATCAGATAGATGCGGTAATTCATTTTGCTGCGTACAAGGCTGTCGGAGAATCTGTTGCAGAGCCGATAATGTACTATCGTAATAATCTCGTTTCCTTCCTGAATATACTCGAATCGGCTAAGAATCATGGCGGCTGCAACGTGCTCTTCTCTTCATCGGCCACTGTTTATGGAGAGGCAGAAGACCTCCCTGTGACTGAGCAGACTCCGCGCCTTCCGGCGACATCTCCATACGGCAACACCAAACAGATCTGCGAGGACATTCTCCGCGATGTCGTGAAGGCTACCGCATCCTATGGTGCAGAAGGGGACTGTTCTGATGACGCAGCTTCCGGAGCGGCCTGCAGAGGTACGGTCAAGGGTATTGCGCTCAGATATTTCAACCCTATCGGTGCCCATCCATCGGCTCTGATAGGCGAGCTTCCACGTGGGGTTCCGAACAATCTCGTTCCATTCATTACTCAGACAGCCATCGGCAAGCGCGAGTGCCTCAGTATCTTCGGAAACGACTATCCGACCGAAGACGGAACCTGCCTTCGTGACTACATAGATATTGTGGACCTGGCCAAGGCTCATGTGGCTGCCGTGTCCAGAATGGTCGATGGAAAAATGAAGGATGGCTATGAGATCTTCAATATCGGTACAGGTCGTCCTGTCTCTGTGTATGAGCTGGTCACAGCATTCGAGAAAGTAAACGGAGTGAAGCTGAATTATAGATTCGCACCTCGCCGTCCCGGTGATGTCGTGGCTATCTGGGCTGACACTTCTCTGGCCAACGACGAGCTTGGCTGGAAGGCTACCCGTTCTGTCGAAGACACCCTTGCCAGTGCATGGGCCTGGGAAAAACATCTTGCTGGAAAATAATTTTCAATACCATTGAGCGTCCGGACTGGCTTCCGTGGCCGTTTTCCCGCTCAACGTGCCGGAAATCAATACCATTGAGCGGCCGGACTGGTTTCCGTGGCCGTTTTCCCGCTCAGCGGGTCAGTTGGCCGGATGATGATGCCAAGATGGAGGCTGGCTAATTGAAAGAACAGCAAAGTAGACGACGTTAGCCGGGTCCACCCGTGGTGTCTGCTACTCCGACATAGAAAGAGGGTGACTAAAAAGTCAACAGGACTGATTAGTCACCCTCTTTTCTATCCGAGTGACCGTCGGTCCCTGAATCGTTGAATTCAGGCACCGACGGTATCTATATCTGTGCTATTTGCCATATTTTCTGAAGCGTCGGTACGCAAACATCCCGTTTTAAGTACCGACGCTTATTATTTTGCAACCTCCCGCGCTTGATGGGCGACCTGCTTCGATGGGTCGGAGATTGTCAGATGAATTCACCTGACTTGAGTATGCCAGCAAATCTTGAGTCACAGACACATGTTTTTTCGGTATTCACTAGGTGTACACCCGACAAGTTTCAAGAATGTGGAATTGAAACGGGCAATTGTTGAAAATCCGCTACTCCGAGCTATTTGAGTGATAGGCTCATCGGTTGTGATCAGCATACGCTCTACATAATTTATACGTTCTTGCAGCAGAAATTGGTGAAGAGTACACCCATAAGCCTTTTTACAGAGTGTATTTGCATAATCCGGATGTAATCCCAATTATTCTCCGATTTCTGCGATTTTCAATGGCTTACACACGGATGTACCGCGTACGGACGGTAGCCATTGGATTTATGACCGACACTATGGGCAGAATGCACTTTGACGTTGCTACTGCGCTTAACAAGTAAAAGATTGCCGGTCAAGCCGGCAATGACGGTATGACTAAGCCGGCAATGACGGTATGACCGAGCCGTCACTGTCGTCATATCCATATAAATACGCAAGAAGGTGACTAAATCACTTATTAGTCACCTTCTTTAACTGTTTGCGTGCGGTAAAGACTACTGCTTTGAAACCACTGCGCTGAGCTTCTCGCAGAGCTCGTCGAGCTTCTCGAACATCTCCTTTGTGAGAGCGTTGTAGAAAGCCTTCTTGTTTCCCTCAGGGTGGCAAGCACGATGCTTGAGGTCGTTGTAAAGCTCTACAGCCTCGTCGATTATCTGTGCGATCTCGTCAGAATCCTTGTGTGGGTTAAGCGCAACGAAGAGAGCGCAGTCATCAATGAATTCAGCAACGAAATACTCAATGTCTTTCTTGAAAACTCTAAGGTTCATAGTAAAAAATATTTTTTGGTTATGGTCTTGCAAATATAGCACTTTTCTGATTCATACTACTACATCCCAGAAAAAAACTTCTAAGAATCCGGAACCCCAGCCAGTTGAAACCATCACGTGCTCGAAACGCACGAACGCAAGAAGGGTGAAGATGGCTCAAGCGCATCGAATCCCGAAACGCACGAAAGCAACAGACGAATTCAGAATACTTTGGTCGAAATCCGGAAAATTCCATGCAATATGCGGAAATTGAATAATTTTCGCAAAAAATGGGGGGGGGTAAATATTTGATTTAAAATCATAACTAGCTACCTTTGGTAGCTTTTTTACCAAACTCAAATTTGAAACGATTGATCACAGTCATACTGACGCTGGGAGTCTTCCTGACGTGTGCCCTGTCTATGAAAGCGACAGGACCATATGACTCGTATGCCATGCTTCACGAAAAGGACTCTGCGATCGTGGAAAACTTTGCCATCTGGTACAAGGTGGATAGCATCGACATCAATCCGAACTATCTCGACAACAGGAGGCAGATGGACCATATCATCCACTATCTCGAGACCTCTCCACGCATCGACAGCATCACCATCTACGCTTGGTCTTCACCGGAGGGCCGCTACAGCTGGAACAAATATCTTTCAAGAGAACGTGCCAAGGCAGCCAAGAGATTCCTGCTCAAACACTCTCCGGACAGTGCAAAGCTGAACGCCGGAAAAATTCACATCAGTCCGATCGCCGAAAACTGGCAGGGACTCACCGATCTGGTCGAGGAAAGATACACAAGGGCAGACCGGGAGCTGGTTCTCGACATACTCAATGACAATGAAATCACCGATCAGGCCAGGAAGACCAGACTCCAAAAACTTGACAGAGGCCGTTCCTGGAGATATCTGATCGATAATTATATGCCGCAGCTCCGTACTGCGACCTGGGTATGCGTATGGGTGGAAGCTCCGCCGGTTCTCCCGAATCCGGGCATCAGACGTGACACTCTCATCTGCCACCGCGGGACCATTCTCGTTCCACCGCCGACCCCACAGCCTCAGCCGGTCGTGAAAGAGAAAAAGATGCTCTTCGCCGCCCGCACGAACCTTCTGGTGCCGGCACTCAATGTCGGCCTCGAATTCCCGATAAAGGACAATTGGTCCCTTGGGATCGACTACTACTACCCTTGGGCCGTTTCCGATAGGAACAAATGGTGTGGCGAGATGCTCGGTCTTTTCGTTGATGCCAAGTACTGGATCCCGGGTGAGAAATACGAATGGACCAAGGCCCAAAGGCTCCAGGGACACGCTATCGGAGTCTATGCCGGAGCCGGATACTACGACTACCAGAACATCCGTCACGGCTATCAAGGCGAATACATCGATACCGGAGTGGACTATACATTCTCGCTCCCGGTGGGTCCAGAGGATAACAAATGGATGAGGATCGAATTCAATATCGGATTCGGATGGATCAGAACCTGGGCAAGACATTACGCCCCAAGTTACGATTACACCCAGCTCATCAAGGATCCTGGCGTGAAGAACCTTGTCTTCGACTATTTCGGACCGACCAGAGCATCCGTATCATTCCTCCTTCCTATCAGTGCCACCTACAAGAAGAAAGGAGGTAACCGATGAGAAGGCTGTATCTGATATTGGCACTCGTGCTCATCACCTTGATGGCAGGAAGCTGCCGCAGAAGACCGCTGGTGGAGATAGACAACAATGTCCTTCTGAACATCAGCATCGGTACAGACATAGTGAACTACGAAGTCCAGACCCCGCCAGAAATGATGCGTGCCATCTTCTTTGACTCTCAGACCGGTGATTTCGTATCCCACTCGTTCCTGCCTCACCACGGAGGACATGTCCATCTGATGCCGGGACGCGAATACGACATCCTCGTCTATAACTTCGATACCGAGGCTACCATCATCGACGGTGACTATAACCTGAACTATATACTTGCCTATACGAACCTGGTCCCTGAAAACATCAAGTCAAGGCTAAAAGGCCGTGCAGGAAAGGGCGACGATGAAATGATCGTTTACGAGCCCGACCATCTTTTCGTCGGCAAGCTGGAAGATGTATATATTCCGATGCGCGGCTATGGCATGCCTGCTTTCGAGATCAATATCCATGCAGAAACGATCGTTCAGACTTGGATCGTCGAGATCGACAAGGTTCGCGGAGCGGAATATGTCGGAGCTGTCTCATCAGTGATCTCCGGACTTGCTGACCACAGCCTCATCGGCCGCGGCGAACAGTCCTACGATGAAGCGACGGTCTTCTTCGAGGCTTCATCCCTCACCAAGGACGGACATTTCTACGCAAAGTTCAATACCTTTGGCCGCAATGCCCTGGCCGGCCGCAAGCAGGTCCTTTCCCTCGTCCTCACAGACCTCGCCGGAAAGAGTTTCTGCTTCAATATGGACATCACGGAAAAGTTCAATGACAATCCTCTCCAGTACATTCTCATAAAGACCGACGATATCGAGATAGAAAAGCCGGAACAGACCGGCGGCGGAGGACTTGCCCCGATAGTGGACGAATGGGGAGAAATAAACACGGAAATCGTAATTTAAAGGAACAATAATAGACAGAAATGAAGAAACTCATCATCATAGCACTCATCATAGGATTTGCCTCGGCTTGTACCAAGTCGAGCGTTCAGTATGAGCGCCCGGGAGAGATTTCTTTCCGACCTGTCACTGCTATGACCACTAAGGCTGCAGTCACCGGCACAGAGTATCCGAAGGATGCGGCTCACAAGTTCAATGTCTGGGCCTGGTGGATCGAGACTTCGGATACCACTCGTAAAGCTTACTACCCTGAATATGCCGAAATGTATCTGAACAAGCGTACATTCAAGCACGATTCCGGAAACAGCTGGGTGGGAGACGAGGTTCCATACTTCTGGCCGACAAGGGGTTCGCTTGTCTTTGCCGGATATTCTCCTGTTTCGGCTATTGCTCAGAACTTCAGTTATTCTTGGGCTAACAGGGAGATGACGATTACAGCCTATCAGCAGCCGACCGACATTAGCGAGACAGTCGACCTTATGTGGTTCGATGTGACTGAGCGCTCATATTCGGACAATAACAACAAGAACGCACAGGCTGAGAGTGTGAATGGAGTGCCGGTTGTCTTCAAGCACCTTCTATCATGGCTTACATTCCAGTACAAGAAGAAGGACGGTGCTTCAGCCAGCTATATCGTCACGGATGTGAAACTCCAGGGAATAGAAACTAAGGCAAGATTCATTTCCAGGCCGGCAGCAGGAAATGAAGAATGGTCAGACCAGACTGATCCGAAGCCTGTTCAGATATGGAGCGGAAGCTACCAGGTCACTACGGAAGCTGTGGCTAAAGAATCCACTACAGCAGGTGTACTCGTTATCCCTCAGCCTTGTACGGCAGAGCACGTGCAGCTGCAGGTTACATACAAGACATCTGAAAGCGGTCCAAAGCAGACCAGGGACGTTTATCTCACAGCAGGAACAGACGGACATATCTGGAAACCGGGAAAACATTACACCTATACCATCACCTTCGGAGACAATGAAATCCTTGTCCTTCCCGATGTGACAGACTGGGAAACTGTAACAGTAGATATAGAAGTACAATAAAAGCCAATAAACGGTAATGAAAAGATTTGCAATTGCAGCCCTGATCCTCGTATCGACCCTGGCATGCACAAAATCAAATATTCAGTACGAACCGACAGGGGAGATTTCTCTCCAGCCGGTCACCGAAAAGGCTACCAAGGCGGCATTTTCCGGCACCGCATATGGTGAAGGTGCGCCTGCTTTCAATGTCTGGGCATGGTGGGCTGATGTGGAAACGGGAACACTGCTTGACTCATTTTGGGGTTCTGAGGACCGGGAGTTATACATCATGAATGGTGAATTTGTGCACAGAGGCAATGGAAGCTGGGGTGGAAGCACACCGTATTACTGGCCGACTAAGGGCTCAGTGGTGTTTGCCGGATATTCTCCGTCGCAGACTCTGGGTGGAACATTTGACTATGAGGGTCAAGAGCTTACTGCCCAGAACTATATCCAGTCCACTGATATATCTGAAACCGTAGACTTGATGTGGTTTGATGTCACCTCGCGCTCGTATAATACCAATTCCAATCAGAATAGTCTCGGTCAGACAGTCAATGGTGTACCTGTGGTATTTCACCATGCTCTCTCCTGGCTGAAATTCGGCTTTAAGTTAAAGGCAGGCGTTCCGCAGAACTGGAGGATTACAAGTGTCACACTGACAGGTATTGCCGGCAGAGCAAACTTCGGTTCAAAGTCTGATCCGGCTTGGAAGGACCATTGGGGAAATGAGAATGTTTCTGTCTGGAACGGCACCCACATGGTAACAGAAACTTCTACGGTGCTTGAATCTGTTCCTGACGGGGTCGTGGTGATTCCTCAGGAATGTGCCGGTAATGCTGCAAACCTGGTCATAACCTACGACCTGAAGAAACATCTGGACTTGGGAGCTGATGAATGGCTCAGAGCGCAGACCATTACTCTTCCTCTCGACGCAGGAACCGACGGAGGAGCCTGGAAACCGGGAAAGAAATACATATATACGATCGTATTCGGGGAAAACGAAATCCGCATTGTTCCTTCCGTCATAGACTGGGATGAGCAGCCGAATATAGATATAGAAGTGCAATAAAGAAAACAACAAATAACACAAAATTCAATTAACAATTAAACAAACGAGTTATGAAGAAACTTGTACTTGCAGCCCTCGCCATCGGAGCAATGGCGGCCTGCACAAAATCAAATGTCCAGTTCGATCAGCCGGGCGAGATCGCTTTCCAGCCTGTCGCTCAGAAGGCGACAAAGGCCGCGGTAACCGGACCAGATTACCCTACTGAAGCAGCCTATAATTTCAATGTGTGGGCTTGGTGGGGAGCACCTGATGCTGGAACAGAAGATGTGTCTCAGTTTACTAAGCCGTATATCGATAAGGGCGAATTCAAGCATAAAGTCGGTAATAGTTGGAGAGGTGTGCAAACATACTATTGGCCTACTACAGGTTCACTGTTCTTCGCAGGATATTCACCAGCAGATGCTCAAGGTGACTTTGATTATAACTTGCAGACTAAGACTTTGATTGTTGGCGGTTATGTTCAGCCAACAGAATTATCAAAGATGAAAGACCTTATGTGGTTTGAAGCAACTGCCAAGTCCCATAAAAATAATGGTACTGATGGTGTTCCGGTTGAATTTAAGCATGCTCTTTCTTGGTTGACATTTAAATTCAACATCGCTGAAGGTAATGAACCCATGTGGACAGTTAAGAAAGTAACACTTACTGATATTAAAACAAAAGCTCAATTTACAGCACAGAAAGAAGGTGATTCTAAGGTATGGAGTAATCACAAAGTAGGAGGAAATATAGAGGTGTACAATGGTTCTCTTCTAGTTGATAGAACAATTTCTGTTGAAACTTCAGAACAGGAGGTTATTGTAATTCCTCAATCTTGTGCTTTTGATGCTGTTAAGCTAGTGATAGATTTTGAGCAAGAAACTTACGTGAATGGTGTAGTTATCCCGCATACCAAAACTCTTGCATTGACAGGTGCGGGAATTAATGACGACAAGTGGGAACCTGGAAAGCATTATACATATACCATTACTTTCAAGGGTGAAGAGATCCTCATCGCTCCAACAGTTGATGAATGGGATGCCGTAACTCCAGGGGTAGAAATTCCAGTGTCAGGACTTTAAAAATGCAACAAAACATATTAACAACTTTAATCAAAATCATTATGAAAAAGTTTTTATTTTCCGTTCTTGCTGTGGGCGCATTGGTAGCCTGCACTAAGTCTGAAGTGAAGTACGAGGGCGAGACTGAAATCGCTTTCGCGCCTGTATCTTCTGTAAACACAAAGGCGGTGGGTGCTATCCCATCTACAACTTACCCTACTGATGAGAACTTCCTTGTGTGGGCTTATTGGCAGGATGTTCCAGCTGGCAGTGATAAGAATGCTTATACTGATCCGAAGGTTTATATTGATGGTAAGGAGTTCAAAAATGCCACTAATAAACTTTGGAAAGGCGTTGAAAAATCATACTTTTGGCCAAAAACAGGTTCAATGGTATTTGCTTGTGTAAGCCCAGCAAATGCTCCGTTTTATGGTGGCGAAAAGCCTCAACATAATTTGTTCCCGCAGTCAAATAAGCCAGAAGAATTTAATTTTAACTATGTAAATTCTAATAATACAGCAGAAACAAGAGATCTTCTGTGGGCTAATTGTTCTGTTTCATATAGCGAGGCAACAGCCGGTACAACAGGTGTTCCAGTAGAGTTCAAGCATGCGCTTTCTTGGATTACCTTTAGAGTTAGAGGAACAGGTGCTGCTATTGGAGCCTATACAATTACTGGTTTGACACTTAATGATGTGAAAACACTTGCATATTTTGAGTCTGCAGGAAATGGTGTATGGAAGACACCTGCTGAAGAAAAAGATTATAAAGTCTTTGAAGGAGCCTATGCGCTTACTAATTCTCTTGTAGATCTTGAGAATAATCCAGCTGGAACTCTTGTAATCCCACAGGCTAAGGATGTTGATTATACTGCAACTCTTAAATATACTAATGCAACAGGTGATAATCCAATCGACGAGACTATCGAACTTCAGCTAGGTAAAGGCTGGGAGATTGGCAAGCACTATATCTATGACATCACATTCAGCCCTACAGAGATTCTCATTGCTCCTACTGTAGCTGATTGGGTACCAGTTTATAAGGAAATAAATTACTAATCAATGCACCTCAAAGCCCTCATATCCCTGCCATTGGCCCTTCTTGCATCAGCCTGCATCTCTTCGGTGGAGCTAGTGCAGAGGCCGATTGTGTTCGAGCCGGTCATCGGCAGCGAGGTGAGGTCTTCTTCTGATATTGACATGTCCGTCCCATTCCCCGAAGACAAGAGCTTCGGGGTGTGGGCAATGGACAGTCAAGGTGGCGGAAGGTATATTGACGATCAGCAGATCAGATGTTCCGATGGCATCTGGGGCGATGAGTCACTTCCTTTCTGGCCGACGTCATCTTCATTGACCTTCTATGCCTATGCTCCTTATGATCTCCCGATGAGACTCGAGGGCGGAAATCTTGCGCTGGAGGGCTTCGATGTGAGAGAGGATGGCGCCGAGGTGCTTTTTGCAAAGACATTTTCGGGACTCACTTCTTCGGAGGGAGAGGTGAAACTTCCGTTCATTCATGCATTGGCTAAGCTGGACGTGCGTGTAGCGAACGGATTTGGAGCCGATGTCGATGTGCGTATTGACCGTATACTTCTCAAGGGTGTGGCAATACGCGGCGACTTCCACTCCATCAGATATCCTTACTGGAAGGCCGATGAGTCTTCCGCTGTGGATATCACCATTTTTGATTCTGAGAGAGATGGACAATTTCTCGCAGGACCCACGATGCAGTTCATCGGTGATGTGCATACCATCATCCCGCAGGGGCTGACGCCCTCGATCGAACTCACCTACGCTTTCCGTGTGGATGAAGGGGAGTGGATCGACGGACAGACGGACACAGCCGAGCTGCGAGACGTATTCTGGGAACCGGGTCGTTATTATACCTATTCCCTGAGAATCAATGAAATGAAACTGTCCTGCACCACCGGTATAGGGCATTGGAACGAAAGAAAGTAGAATGAGATATTCCTACTATATATTAAAGGTACTTGGAGCGGTCGCCCTGATCATGGCGGCCTCATCCTGCGTGAAGAGCGACGTCCTTTATGATGAGTCACAAGGGGAGATCTCCATATCGCCGGTTTCATCTGTCCAGTCCAAGACTCTTCTTGGTCCTGTGGCGGATGCTGTTTATCCGAATGGTGAGACAATGGGTATAATTGCCTATGCGTCAGAAATGGAGGGGACTTGGACAGGATCACTTGATGGAGCCAGCCTGTATATTAACGGCGGAGAGTTCAAGTATGACGAATTTTGGGGTCGATGGGCCGGATGGGATGGCAGTGCCCACTATCCTTATTATTGGCCTGATAAGGGTTCGCTGGTTTTTGCGGGTTACAGTCCATATCGACGAGGTGGCTCACCTTTAGAGAATGTCTCCTTCGATGTTAAGTCTAAGACATTGTCAGTCACAGATTATCAGGTGGAGCCTTATGTTCCTATGACTGAGGCTCAGATGTATGACGGAAGTGCTCAGTATGACAATAAAAATCAGAGCGACCTTATGTATTTCCTGCCTCGTTCTGATGTTTATGGCAATTACATCGGCGTAAATAATGTAGAGGCGTATGCCGCGGCTTTCTATCACGCTCTCGCTCTGGTGGTATTTAATGTCCAGGCTGAATCTTCTGATGATGTAAATTATATCCGTCTTAGAGGAATTACTCTGGATGGTATGGCTTCAGCCGGAGATCTTTCAGTTCAGATGAGTAATACTCCTGCTGGAAATGTTGACTGGACGCTTTCTGGTGGAGCATCTTCTGAGCCGCGTCGTGTGTTGTATAATCCTAGCAAGTCCGGTGGTATGAAACTCAGTACAGCCACCCGAAAAGTGGTGGAAATATTGACTATCCCGGTGGGACTGCATAATATTGAGATAACATATTCTCTTATTGTGAACGGAGATCCGCACGAAGAGACTATGACGTACCAGACTCAGTGGGAGGCTGGAAAGAAATATGTGTATAATCTTATTCTCGGAACAGAAAACATTCAGCTGATTCCGCAGATAACAACTGATTGGGCGACTAATGAGTAGGGCTGTATTATATATAATGGTATGCTTGTCCGTCTTGATGGTCGGATGCTCTCGTCATACCTATGATCCTGATGTGCCGAATATCGGGCTTGATATGGATATGGCTCAGACGAAGGCTCTGATTACTCCCGGAAATCTCAATACTTCCGGAAGCAGGATGATTGTGTATGATGTTCATCAGAAGGAGAACGGTCTGGATCAGTATATGGATGATCAGTATATGGAGTATCGCGATGGTCAGTGGAACTTTACAAATACGGCGAGAGGAGAGGTTATCCAGATTCCTTGGACGAAGAAGGGTGTGCATAATTTCTTTGCGTACAATACTTATGATGCTGCGGCATCCAAACCTCTTCCGGTGACAGTCGGATATACTTCTTTTGAGGACAATTCTTCTTATACCGCCAAGCAGCAATATCTTCAGATTCCGTCAGACGGAAACTGGACCCTGACCAAGGATAATCAGTTCGATTTTATCTATGCTTCTGCCACAAGGGATGTGGCTACAGGCGGCTATGCTCCGGTACCGATGGAATTCAAGCATCTGTTTGCAGCTGTGACTGTGGAGGTGAAGAATGTTTCCTCTGCTGACATTACGCTTAACAGACTGTCGTTCAGCAATATAAAGACTTCCGGAAATGCTAATGTACCTTTTCAAGGCAATGTAAGCTATACTTTAGCGGCATCTTCCGGTACCGGTCTTTTCCCTGAAACTCCTGGACAAACTATTGCTCGAGGTGGGTCTTGTTCTTTATATGCCTCCTATGGTGAGGGAGGTGCGTTCCTGATCTGGCCACATTCTGCACCTGATCTTGTGAATGCTACGATAGAGTTGACCTACAGACAAGGAAGCAGCAATAGTACTGCGTCTGTCAACTTGGCAGAGAACCCGACCATAAAGACTTGGGCTGCTGGAAACAAGTACATATACAAGATTGACATCAGTGATAATTATATTTCCTTTGATGTCATCAGAGTGGTAGACTGGATAAATGATGATATTATTCTGGAAGAATAATGAGGAACATTCGACTATATATATACATTGCCTTTATGGCTGTTCTTCTTTCCTGCGACAAAGAATCACTGCAGCAGGAAGGAGCAGGGGATTTCGTGTCCTTTTATGTGAGTGATAAGAATTTTGCTGATGAGGGGACGAAGGCGATTATGGAAGATACGCAGACCTTGCTTGCGTTAAAGCCTACACTGAATGTCTGTGATCTTGCTGGAATCAACAGGCAGGATCAGAATCCTATAAAAGGGTTACAAGTTAATTTTAATGATAATTATAATCTATGGCGCTCAAATCTTACGTGGGCAAATCAGGAATATGAGTTTTATGGATATATATTATCTCCAGGTAAGGTTGGTAATAATACTAATGGAGCCAGTGTTTCGCTTGTAAACAGTTATCAGGGTAACCTTGGACATTGTGTGGACCTTTATCAGCCGACTTCATATATTGATGATGGGGCTGCCTGGTCTGATTATCTTCTTTCGTATCGTGTGAGTGTTCAGGGAAAGAACAAGCCGCTGGTGAGAATGGAGATGGAAAGGATCACATCCGGAGTCGAACTTTATATTTCGACCCCGGAAGGAGCCCAGGCTGTGGTGGAAAGCATTACTTTTTCCAATGTCTCGAGATGTATGAGATATACTATTGCAGAACATGCCATTTCCAATCCGAACCTCTCGGGAATAAGGCATAAGTGGGTGTATCAGAACATCAATGGTGCCTCAAATACTAAAGTGAATTATACCAAATCTGCAAACAATTCTTCTAGCTGGTTTGAAGTGCAGGAGAAGGCAGAGGAGAACAGCAGATTTGAATCTAAGTTCTGTATGATGAGGTTCATTACTGTTCCTCAGGACGTGACAGGAACCCTGACTGTAGTGTATAGGGTGAATGAGACAAACCAGTCAGATAAGACGAAGTGGACTCAATATACTGCATCCTTTGATCTTTCCCAGACATCCGTGACACGATGGGAACTGGGACGAAAGGCCAGATATTATATCAGTCTGGACACGGCTGTCGATCTTGAGGGTGTGATCGCTGATTGGGTGGATATTGATTATATGGAAGGAACCTTCCTGCCAATGTAAGAGTGATTATGAAGAGGTTTGATAAATACATATATATGGTTCTGGCGGCAGTTGCTCTTCTGAGTGGCTGTGTCGGTGAATTGGACATACAGCATCCCGGCGATATGGAGATCGTGCTGAAGTCATATGTGCCTACCGCCACGTTGTCCGTCAAGTCTGAAGGATTTGATAGTGATTCTCAGGTGGCAGGTGGTCTGAATCTGTCGATGTGGAGATGGGATGAGGGCAATTCCTCGACCGACCTCTCGACTTATCCGATGCTGGATGCTGTTCTTGGTGGTGATCCAGATCCTGCAGATGGCTGGAAGAGAGATATTCATTTTCAGCCGGCACAGTATTTCAAAGACAGAACGAGTGCCGTGGGGTTTATGGGATTTTATCCTGATGCTGACAATGCTAATTGGCAGAAAACATCTGGAAACCTTCTGACATATGATGCGAATGGTCGTCCGACGATGACCTACAATATTGATGGCCAGACAGATGTTCTTTTCTCTGATTTCAAGAAGGGGACTTTCTCCAGCGGAATTGAGCATCTGACCTTTTCTCACGCCTTGTGCAGGTATCGTGTATATGTCTATGCAGTGGATGACGATGCAAAAAAACAGTGGGGCGCTCTTACGGATGTGACCTTCATGAATCTTCCGGAGCAGTTATTCGTATCTCTTCCTAAGGACTTTACTGATCCGTCCCAGAAGACTGAGTTCAGTTTTTCTCCAGAACTTGCTGATGAAAGCAAATATACTCCTACGCATATTCTGGAGAATCAGAATATGGAATTGCCAGTGGGAGTCTCAGCAAAGCAGTTGGTGGGAACGTATTTGGGTGGTGCTCCGGCAATTGAAGTATTGGGAATAACGATTGAAACGGAAAATTATAATTCCGGTAAGAATAACTCTCCCGTTCCAGTTTCCATTGCCAGAGATTTCAAGTCCGGTCATACCTATAATATAATATTGAGACTTTCTACTCACGGAGTCATCAATGTGGATGTGGTCACTGAGCAGTGGACAGACGGAGGAGAGCATGACGTTCTCGAAATGTCTCAGTATTATATGGATCTTTCAAGGTATGGAACATCTAATTCGTATATTGTGTCTTCGTCCAATATGGCCTACTGCTTTGATGCTACTGTCAAAGGCAATGGAGTAAATAGACTCACGAGATATGATGGCGAGGTGTTCGAACTTCCTGATAAGGACGTGTCATTGCAGACTGTGTATGTGGAAATTATGTCAAGCGACTCCAAATTGATATGGGATGATCATCTCAAGGATTATAGACCTCCTGTTGATGATGATGAACGACACGGAGTTCTTGTCAGACTTCTTTCCGATCAGGTAATTGAAGGAAAGGTTCTGTTTGATGTTCCTGGTGTGGTGGATGCAAATGGCCTTCCTATAGAGAGTGAGCACAGATTGTTGCGTAGGGGTAATGTCCGTATCGGAGGATATGACGCGGCTCGAAATCTTATATGGTCGTGGCATATCTGGGTGACCGACCGACCACGAAATTACAATTATGGTAACGGTTATGTGTCGATGGATAGAAACCTCGGTGCTGTTTCCACCGATCCGACAGATTTCAGCGCCGAAGTACCGGTTCTTTCCGGATGTGCATATCAGTGGGGACGTAAAGACCCGTTCTTTTTCCATGAGATAATGAAGCATCCTGAATATTTGAAGGAGGCTCCTGTGCCTGTTTCTGAGGCTCATAAATATCCACGCAGTTTCTTCAAAAGAGAAGAACCTGAGTATGAAGCAGGCGGATATGATTGGACTACAGAAACAAACGACCATCTCTGGGGGTGGATTTCCGAGCGTGACAACGTCGTCAAGACACTTTATGACCCTTGTCCTCCTGGATACAGGGTGAACGGTAATGCTTTGTGGGAGTTCCAGAATCCTGAGCAGGATGATCCTGAGGAGGTTCACTACGCTGGAGGAAGTGATGAGTTCAAGGGTACGAATATCGGCTATTATTTCGGTATTCAGAACTATGCTCAGATATATTATCCTGCCACAATGTTCATCCATCACGATGGTGCTATCATTAAGAACAAAGATCCTCACGAAGATGATAATGGAAAGGCATATGTTTACAGATATTCAGCTACTCCATATGTCTCAGATAATCCGGCTCAGCAGGGATTGTCATATCATTTCAGATATAATATTGCACAGACTAAAGGTAATTATCTGATATGGGATCCGGAAAAAGGAGGGGGACGCGTGCAGGCCTTCCCTGTGCGTTGTGTGTACGAGGATTCCCGTCACGAGATCACTGACCTGAGTCGCGAACAGACTGCCAATAGTTACATCGTTGACCACGCCCGTTATTTCAAGTTCAAGGCAACTGTTCCGGGAAATGCTGTAGGTGCGCTTAACGCGCAATTTTATGACGGCAGCATTAGGAATGTTACTTTTGACGGTGGTGTAGATAAGACGCTTCCTGTGGAAAAGGTGGATGTGCTTTGGTGGCAGGGTGATCTGACCAGTGGCAGTACTTATATGGTAGAAGCTGCAAAAAATAATCTGACGCAGCAGCAGATGCAGGATCTTTGTCCGATCATATTGCTTGATGACGGCAGACTTGATGATAAAGGATATGTGAATTTCCGAGTTCCTCAGGATAAACTTCAGAATGCGAATATCATACTGGCAGGCTACGATGTCAGTGGAGTAATCCAGTGGACCTGGCACATATGGATGCTTCCTGGTGGAGTGAAAGTCGTGCGTTTTGGTAATTATTCTCTTCTTGACAGAAACATTGGAGCTACTTATGCCCCGAATTCCACTTCTGAAATCAAGCCGGATAACATTCTTTCCACCCATGGATTTTTCTATCAATGGGGTAGAAAAGATCCGTTTGTCGGAAGACGAGAATATAACCAGAGTTCTGGAAACACTAACTCTTCACCTTGGTTTTATAAATCATATGACGGCCAGTGGCAGAAGATGACATCTATTCAGAAGCTGGGACGTAGTGCGATTAATATCATCGAGACTATCAAGAATCCGACTAAGTTCGCAAGTTCAGGCTCATCAGGTGCACGATGGCAGGATCTTTATGAATGTGATGCCAATAATGATGGCCCGATCAACCATATGTGGGGTTATACAGGTGTAAATGGAGCCTGGGGAGATACATTTGCCAAGACGATGTGGGATCCTTGTCCTCCGGGATATAAGGTGCTGAATCACGAGACATTGCAGGCAGGAGGGCTATGGAATGCGAATGATCCTGGCAATTATAGGTTATATTATCAACCCAATAATGGAGGTGCCGCACGATCGGATTTTGGTATGTGGCTTTATGGAAATACTGAGCCAAATGATAATTCAGGTATGTACACAAGTACGGGAAATAACAATTCTACAAAGATGCGTGAAGTAATATGTGACGGCTTATGGTTCCCTAATACCTGGCGTATAAATGAAAGTGGTAATTACACTCAACACACTAATGCATTTTCCGGATATATGCATACTGCCTGTCCATTCTCCGGCTACCGCACAAGAACATTCAAATGGTATCAGGACACTTCTAATAACAACAAAAATAATTACGGATATACTAGTCACGATAATGATGTCAAAATGCCTGTAGGAACCACTATCAGATGCTTAAAAGAATAGACAGATGAAGAGAATCATTACATATATATGTGCTTTGTCTGGCATTTTTGCCTGTCAGCAGATGGAACTCACAAATGTTTCGTCGCCGGATGCGCTTTTATCTTGTGAGATAAGTCCGTCGTGTGTCATCCGATCGGATGTTGAGTCATCTGGTCCCGGTACACCTATGACACGCGCGCTGGTCGGACAGGAAACGACTCAGTCACTCCGTGCTAACTTCATTAAAGTCGATGAAGTTATGCCGGAGGATTGGACCCGGTCCTATCAATATGACAGGACCAAGGCTTCAATGCCCTCGTTGGAACTTGCTCAGATAGTGGAGGCAGACATTCTGTCTTCTCCTTCGAGTACAGATAATTATCACTTTCGTTCAGCTGATTTCAATCCGACTCTGGTGTATAAATTTACCACTAAAGAGGGAAGTCAGGAACCTGAATTGGCAAATAGGGTAGGTATGGTCGGCTGGTATCCTCTGACATATGATGTGCCGGACGGTTTGGGTGAAGAAGATGCTCAGGCTCAGTTCAGCGCATCGAACTCTATGAAGATCATCAATGGAGAAGTGTGTGTGGAATTCAAGAACAAACTTGATGGACAGACCGACCTGATGATGACGGATTATAGGGAGGGACGAATGATGATGGGTGGATTCAAGCATGAGGGTGCAGTCAATGATGTTGATATCCAGCCTTTTGGACACTCCAACCCGAATACTCTGGATCCGGACACCTTTGAGTATATCAATTATTTTACTTTTCATCACTATCTGAGCGCAGTGCGTATTTTTATCAAGGCTACTGCCGAAGATAGAGGAAAGGCTGCGTGGACTACCATAGACGACATTATGGTGATGAATCAGCCTACGACTGCTGTGGTCTCTTTGCCTAAGGATCAGGCACGAGGTACAGGTGAGGGAGCGGTTACAGGAACTACGGCTACTCTTCCGGCGGAGGGAGTGGTTCCTATTTTCGGAGAGGTCAAGGAATGGAGCGATTATACGAATTTCGATATAGTCAGGACACCGATGTTCACGAATAACGGCCCTGATGCTACATATCAGGAGCATGCTTCCCTTCCTTATCGTCTTCCTACCACAGGTCAGGTGGAACCCGAGTATCTGGGCTATGCTCTGGTCAGGCCGGATCAGGTCTTAGGTGACGGAAAGACTATCCAACTGAAGATCTTTACAGATGCCGGTTCTTACCTTGTGGATCTTCCGGAAACAGATAAAGATGGAAACCATCTTCTCCGTCCTGGTAAGATTTATGACTATGTCATCTCTATAAGTGCAATCGGTGGTATAGACATCGTGATCCGCAATGATGATGATGATAAGTATCAGGCTCTTGCGCCATATAATGAAGCATATCAGGGTTATGAATATTCGAATTGCTATGTCATCACCAAGGATATGATACGACATGAAATTGAGGATCACTATTCTGGATTCTTCTTCCGAGCATATGTGCCAGGAAGAGGTTCAAAGGGTGATATTGCCGGTGATCCATATCCGGCAGATTATAAGTTGGAGCCAGCCTTTGTGAAAATATATACGCAGTCTCAGAATAAACCGTTGGAGCATTGCGAACTTGTCCAAGGTTATGTCAGATTCAATCTTGATGGACGTACGTGTATAAACTCTAATAATGAGGTAGAGATGTTTCCTGGAAATGCTCTGATTGCAGCCTATGATGAAAATGACAACATCATCTGGTCTTGGCATATCTGGGTGGTGGATGAGGTTAATGCATATACGGTTAACGGAGTTACTGTTCTTGATAGGAATCTGGGGGCAACTTTTGCTCCGAAAAGTTATGGAGAAGTATGGTCTCAAGATGATAGTAAATTGCTGACTACCTATGGCCTTTATTACCAATGGGGAAGAAAGGATCCTACTGCAGGACCGATGTCAGCCTATTATGACATCAGTGATATGAGGACCAATAAATATTATACAATGGATGGTCCTCGTAATGAAAATGCCGAGGTCTATATGATCGGAGCAGCCCCGACTATTGAACATTCTGTTCAGAATCCGATCGTGATCCTCTCACCTTCTGACGTCTCGCCTGTGTATTATAATGATTGGCTGTGGCAGAAGAATGATGACCTCTGGGGTTATCATTCCAAAAAGAAGACAATATATGATCCGTGTCCATATGGATATAAGGTTCCAGATGGTGAACTTAAGAAATTATTTGAAGGCACAGGCTGGGAATTTGGTGGTGATAATAGCTGGTATGGTGCATCATATTCAAATGGCAGTACTTATCTGTTCTTCCCATATGCCGGCTGGAAAGGAGATGATGTCAAGCGAGTGTCGCGTACCCACGCGTGGATGAAAGTGGGAATCGCCGGAGATTATCAGGATGCTACATTTGACCCGAATACTTTCCACAGAGGACGCTCTTTGCTTGCACGAGAGAATTTTAATGTAACGATCTATGGATCAAATCAGAATACTTATAGAAAGGGTCTGAATTACGGCTACACCAACAGAACTGCTGCAACGACAGTTCGTTGTGTGAGATATGAAGGTGAACCATTGCGTCCGGATGACCCTATCGGTGCTAGGCTTGATTAATATATCCACTTGATAACCGAAGCGGTGCGGCAGAAATTGACCTTTCTGTCGCACCGCTTCTTCGGTTTATTGGCTTACAGCAGAATCTTCTCGATATCCGCTACATCAGCATCCAGCAGATCAGCAATCTGTTCCGCACTCATTCCCTTCGAATGGAATTGTCTTATCACCTCCGCTCTTCCTTTATTTTTGCCCTCTGCAATTCCTTCCGCAATTCCTTCTGCTCTTCCTTCTGCTCTTCCTTCTGCTCTTCCTTCTGCTCTTCCTTCCGCCAATCCTGTTTCTAGTCCTTGGGCTCTGCCTTTTGCCAATCCTTCAGCCATTCCCTTTCTTCTTCCCTCTTCCCGGCCTTCAGCCGCTCCGACTCTGGCCGCTTCCTTTTTGGCATCTTCCAGCTGCTCAGCGATACTGTTAAGAATGTCATTGCGTGTCATAACTTCTTCCTCGTATTTTTTGCGTTGTTCGACTTTCATTTTGGCCAGTTCAGCCTTAATGTACAGCTCTTCGATTTCTGTGCCTTTAATTCGCTCCGGACAATCAAGAAGATTGTGCATATTCTTGATGCTATACATCCAGAGATCCTCCAGGCTTTTGCACTCGTCTTCCCTTTTATCGAAACTGTTCAGGTCAATGAAAACCAGATTCGTGCTGTTGCTCAATTCAGCCTTGGTCTCAATATCTGTATATCTGTAGGTCGAGATGAAAGGGTTCTTTCTCGTGGATTCCCCATCGTTGGAATCACTATTCTTGAAGTTCACGAAGCTTACGACATACAGTGGCTGGAAATCGTAGTCCCATTTCTTTCCTGCATCTTTCCGGATTTTAATCTGCTCCTTTGCGACCTGATCCATAAGGACTAAAGAGGAGTAATAAATTGCCCTCTTGAAATAGTGTTTCTGGCTCCAGTTCTGCATCTCTACCTGGAAGCATCTCCCGGCCTCGTCCTCACAGTAAACATCGAATCGCGAGATTCTCTCATCTTCCGTCATTCCGGGGTGTTCTGTGTTCCGGTATTCCAGATGTACAATGCTTGTGCCCAGCAGCCTGTTCAGAAGGTGTCTCAGTACTTCTTCGCTTCCGATACATCCGAGTACAATCTTGAATCCTTTGTCAAATGTCAAATCTGCGTATCTAAGCAGATTACCATCAATGAGCAGATAAGTTACCCCGTCGATTTCTACCAGTCTGCCCTTAGGGGTGTTCTTAGATTTTTTCCTCATTTCTAAAATTGTTGAAAATTTAATAATAGGGTATAATGCCCCGTAATAAAATTTTCAACCCCCTGTTATTCCCCGACAAGATACGAATTCTTCAAGTGAATGTGCATAAAAAAGAGAAAAATGTTATGAATGACAGAAAAGTTTTTCTCTTTTTTATGTCTTTTTAACTTTTTTTAAAGTCTGATGGCCGCAACTAGCCTATGTGAGTTCTCATAATAGTCCTCATCTCCCGGTATCAGAGAGTTTATCCTGACCCTGTGGGAAGAGTGGATGATTTTGTTTTCGCCAAGATATATGCCCACGTGAGTTATCCTCATAGACTTTTTATCTGTAGCAGGGGTTCCGAAGAAAACCAGATCGCCTCGCTGCAGATTGTCCAGTTCCACACGCTCCCCGCACTTGACCTGCTGCGAAGCATTCCTCGGCAGTAGGATGCCGTTCATGATATGGCTGATCCTTACCAGGCCGCTGCAGTCCACTCCTTTGGCCGACATTCCTCCCCAGAGGTAAGGAACTCCCAGAAGCTTTTCAGCCTGTGCGATGATGGCCTCAGTCGTTTCGCTTGAAATGCTTTCCGCCGAACCTTCACCCATTGATATTGACCGGAATCCCTTGTGAAGCTTCAGCTGCTTCGAAGGTACGAAGCCTGTTTTGCCCGATGGTAGCATCACCTCCGTCCATCTGCCTTTAAGAGCCTTCTTCAATGTCTTGTCAGTCTTGTCTTTAACTGTCGCCAGCCTGAGCAGATCACCTCCCACCAAATCACATATTGTCGGTGAATCCATTGACGCTTCCTTATATATATGTCCGTAAAGTTCGCAGAACATCACCTTCGGTGCTGCTTCGTATGCCTTCAGATCTTCTGCATTCATCTCCACGAGCCCCTGATCGGTGCACCACGCTCTGTATGGCTGCGGTGTGACCACTTCTCTCCAATAACTCTGCTCACCGACAATCTCCACCACGGTTCCCATCAGTTCCTGGGTCTCCAGCGGTGACTCGTAGTCCGGTTTCAGTCTCAGGTAGCTGGTCGAGAACTCTACTACCGCCATTCTTTTCTCCTGTGCCATCGCTCCAAGCGAAACGATTGCCAGTATCCATATGCTTATGACTCTTTTCATTGTTCTTCTTGTTTAACTTCAGGCAAAATTAGGAAATTTTGCAATGACTCGAAACCGTTGAGCGGAAAATCAGCCTCAGAGCCTATTCCAGCCGCTCATTGGGTCTGTTTTCAATGCCGTTGAGCGACTGGAACTGTTTATGCACCCGATTTTCCGCTCAACGGCTTATCTTTCTGCAGCATTTCTGCTATCTTTGCCCTGAAAATGTCAGCTATGGGTTACGAAGATTACGGATTCCCTGACGGGAAGCGATACAATTCCTTTGTGGGATATTTCAAGAGAAAGTATGGTGAGCGCCTTCAGAAGATTGTTCTGGATGCGGGCTTTACCTGTCCGAACCGCGATGGCAAGGTGGGCAGGGGAGGGTGCACATATTGTGACAATGCCGCCTTCCATCCCTCGTACAGTACTTCAGGCAAAAGCCTCCATCAGCAGCTGGATGAGGGTATTGAGTTCCACAAGGTACGCTATCGTACCACTGAGCACTATCTCGCTTATTTCCAGTCGTTTTCGAATACCTATGCCCCTTTGGAGCGTCTTAAAGTCCTTTATGAAGAGGCCTTGAGGCATCCCGATGTGGTAGGTCTTGTGATCGGCACCAGACCGGACTGCGTGGACGAGCAGAAGCTGGATTATCTGGCTGAACTTGCAAGTGGTAATGTCTTGAAAGATTGGAACCGTTCGTTGTCCGACGGTCAGGAGCGCACTGCTCCGATTATCATTGTGGAATACGGGATCGAGTCGTGTTACGATCAGACGCTGGAAAGAATAAATCGCGGTCACGATTTCGCGACGGCTCAGCAGGCGGTGCAGATGACTGCTGACCGCGGATTGGATGTGGGAGTGCATTTCATATTGGGCCTTCCGGGGGAAACCCGACAGATGATGCTCGATTCCTGCTCACTGATAAATGCCCTTCCGATCCGTTCAGTGAAGTTCCATCAGCTGCAGATCGTCAAGGGGACCAGGATGGAGAAGGAGTATGCTGAATCTCCTCAGGATTTCGAGCGCTTCAGTCTGGAGGAGTATCTGGATTTCTTCGTGGATATGCTGGAGCGGCTCCGCCCCGATCTTTTCATCGAGCGTTTCGTCGGCGAGGTGCCTCCTCGATTCGTGAATGAGACCCCTTGGGGCCTTATCCGCAATGTCGAGCTTCTGCGTCTCCTTGAAAAACGCCTTCAGGAACGTGATTCCTGGCAGGGAAAACTTTTGTAAATCTTTGAAAAACCCCTCCACCTCTTTAGACTTTCCGAAAATATTGTTACGATTTTCCGCTTGGCGGTAGCAAGCCTCTTCCCCGAGGGGAGAGGTTTGGAGAGGGGGTAACGTAAACAGCCGCAGGCAAATGTAACTGGTAAGACGTTAATTATATCTGTAAATCTTTGAAAAACCCCTCCACCTCTTTAGACTTTCCGAAAATATTGTTACATTTGCCAAATTTTATTCAGCAATGCAGACATTTACAAATTCACCGATTATTGAAGGACTGACCTTCGACGACGTTTTGCTTATTCCTGCACACTCTGAGGTTCTGCCGAGGACTGTGGATGTATCTACCAAGTTCACTAGAGAGATAACTCTCCAGACTCCTATCGTTTCTGCTGCAATGGATACAGTGACCGAGGCTGAGCTTGCAATTGCAATGGCTCGTGCCGGCGGTATCGGAGTTATCCACAAGAACATGACCATCGAGGAACAGATGAACCAGGTGCGTCGTGTCAAGAGAGCGGAGAACGGAATGATCTATGATCCTGTGACCATTCACCCTGATGCAACAGTAGGCCAGGTGCTTGGAATGATGGCTCAGCATCACATCGGAGGTATTCCTGTTGTGGATGACAACGGCTATCTTGTTGGTATCGTCACAAACCGTGACCTTCGTTTCCAGAGAGATCCGAAGATGCCTGTATCTGAAATCATGACAAGGGAGAATCTTGTGACAGCAAGACAGGGCATCAGCCTTCCTGATGCTACAGACATTCTCCGTCAGTACAAGATCGAGAAGCTTCCTGTAGTGGATGCTGACGGAAAACTCGTCGGCCTCATCACTTACAAGGACCTTATGAAAATCAAGGACAATCCTATCGCTTCAAAGGACAGCAAGGGACGTCTTCTCGTAGCCGCCGCAGTGGGTGTTAAGTCTGATACAATAGAGCGTATCGAGATGCTTGTCAGCGCAGGTGCCGATGCAGTGGTAGTCGATACAGCTCACGGCCACTCGCAGGGTGTTCTCGATGTTATCAAGAGTGCTTGTCAGGCTCTTCCTGAAGTTCAGATCGTAGCTGGTAATGTGGCTACTGCTGAGGGCGCGAAGGCTCTCGCAGACGCTGGCGTAAGCGCAGTGAAGGTGGGTATTGGACCTGGCTCGATCTGTACGACACGAGTGATTGCCGGTGTGGGTATGCCTCAGCTTTCTGCAGTAATGATGGCTTCAGAGGCCCTCAAGGGTACAGGAGTTCCTGTAATAGCTGACGGTGGTATCCGTTACTCTGGTGACGTAGTGAAGGCTCTCGCTGCCGGAGCAAGCACCATCATGGCAGGTTCGCTCTTCGCTGGTGTAGAGGAGTCGCCGGGAGAGACTATCATCCTCAATGGACGTAAATACAAGTCATACCGTGGCATGGGATCGCTCGAGGCGATGCAGCAGGGCTCTAAGGACCGTTACTTCCAGGATATGGAGGAAGATATCAAGAAGCTCGTTCCGGAGGGAATCGTAGCTCAGGTGCCTTACAAGGGAACCCTCAATGAGGTGGTTTACCAGCTCGTAGGTGGTCTCCGTGCAGGTATGGGATATGTGGGAGCTCAGAATATCGAGAAGCTTCGCGACGCAAGATTCGTACGCATCACCAATGCGGGATACCTCGAGGGACATCCGCACGATGTGACCATCACTCGCGAGGCTCCTAACTACTCAAGATAGTCTGCTGATGAGGCGGATTGTTCATCTTATCGCAATCTTAGGGATCGTCTTGCCGGCTTTTATGTCGTGCAAGACGATTTCATCCTTTTTGAGTAATGATGAGACCGTCGCTGAAGCAGGTAATGCGAAATTATATAGAAGTGAGCTTAATGCATTGATTCCTAAGGGTATACAAAAGGAGGACAGCGTTAGACTCGCTAGACAGTACATCAATGCATGGGCATTGGATCAGGTCTTCTTGACAATAGCTCAAGAACAGCTTTCGAAGGCGGAGAAGGATGTGACGAAGGAGCTCGAAGAATATAGAAAGTCGCTTCTGAAGTATCGCTATGAACAGCTTTATGTCAATGAAAGGCTTGATACCGCAGTTTCGGAGGATAATGTCGAGGCCTATTATACAGCCAATGTAAATAAATTCGAACTTCTCCGTCCGATAGTCAAGGCCCGTTATCTGAGAATGTCGGCAGATTCGCCTGTTCTTCCGAAGATCCGTAAGAAGATGTCATCAGATCAGGTCCAGGATCTTGTGGATGCGGATAGCCTGGCATATTCATCAGCGTTGAAGTTTACCACTTGGGGAAACAGATGGGTCGATGTGGCTTCTCTGGCGCTTGAATTCGGGACCGATTATCTGACCGTAATGTCTTCGATGAAGGGAGGATGGGTGGAAATGACGGACAGCACGGGAGTAACTAGTCTGGCTTTCATATCGGAAATTGTACGTGAAGGCGAGACTGCTCCGCTAGAATATTGTGCCCCACAGATAAAGGATATGATAATAAGTGCGCGCAAACAGAGCCTTATTTTGGGTTTGGAACAGGATTTGCTCAAAGACGCGCGCGAAAAAGGACAATTTGTAATATATTAAACAAAAACAGATTCCAGGATATATGAAAAGTCTCCGTATTATGAGATTTGCGGCAGTAGCAGTGGCCGTCTTGGCCGTTTCTGTAACAGGGTCGGCGCAGAAATATCAGAATGGACTTATCGACAAGACCGTAGCCGTTGTCGGAAATGAAACAATCATGCTTTCCGATGTGGAGGAAGAAATCAAGAATCAGCAGATGGGTGGCTATATGTCGGACAAGTCTGGCAGATGCGAGATGCTTGAGGCTATGATGGTTTCGAAACTTTTCCTGATGCAGGCCCGAGTGGATTCTATCGAGGTCAATAATGATATGGTGGAGAGAAATCTCAGCGACTATATGGCCAATATCCTCACATACTATGGCGGCGAGGAAGGGGTCGAGAAACAGTATGGAAAGAGTTCATATAAGCTACGTCAGCAGCTTCGTAAAGATTTGGAAGATAAGACATTGGCTCAGCAGATGCAGCAGGAAATCGCGGGCAAGGTTCCGGATCTGACTCCTTACGATGTTCAGAAGTATATCGATAATACAGATCCTGCGGATCTTCCGATGGTACCTGTAATGTACCAGCTCAGCCAGATATGCATCTATCCCGATCGTGAGGCAGCAAACCTTGCTGTAAAGGAGCGTCTTCTCGCTATACGTGAGCGTATAATCAATGGTGAGAAATTCTCTACCCTGGCACGTATATATTCTCAAGATCCGGGAAGTGCACGCAAGGGAGGTGAGCTCGGAATGGCTTCCAAGTCGATTTTCTGGCCAGCATTCTCAGATGTGGCAATGTCGCTCAAGCCAGGAATGGTGTCGCAGATCGTAGAGACTCCTGACGGATTTCACATAATCGAAGTGCTTGAAAAGAAGGGAGATATGTTCAATGCCCGCCATATCCTTCTCAAGCCTGAATACACATCAGAGGATATGGAGAATGGATTCCGTGTACTCGACAGCCTCAAGACAGAGCTCGCAAATGAGGCTGTGACATTCGAGCTTGCGGCAAGATTCTATTCGGAGGATCCTGCTACCAGGACTAATGGCGGACAGATGGCCGATCCCATAACTGGTTCGTCTTATTTCGAGATCGACCAGCTCAAGCCTCAGGACTATGCAGCTATCAGGAATCTTAAGGAAGGCGAAATTTCAGAATCATTCGTATCCCTTGATAATGAGGGTCGAGACGGAAATACAGTATACAAGATCATTAAGGTCGATAAGATCATTCCGGCTCACCCGGCCACATTCACCAACGACTATACACTGCTTCTAAACATGGCTACCGGTGCCAAGAGACAGGAGGCGATTGACAAGTTTGTGGATGATAAAATCCAATCAACCTTGATAATAATTGATCCTCTGTTCAGGGACTGTGACTTTGAGCGTGAGGGATGGTCGGATAAGTTCCGCAAATAAGCCATGCGTCTTTTGAAGAAATTGACCCTCATACTTGCTTTTCTTGTTCTTTGCCTCTCTGCTGCCGCTCAAAATCAGAAGCAGGAGACGAAGGACAGCCTTGTAGTACTCCTGAGCTCGAAGTCGGCTCAGATGGTGGATGTCGAAGGTGCCAGGTACAGAAAGGTAGTAGGTCCGGCCCGCTTCCTTCATAACAATACCTACCTTATCTGTGACACAGCCCTATGGAATGTGGAGACGCAGATTATCGATGCGTGGGGCAATGTCAGCATTCTTCAGGAAGAGACCGTCCTCACGAGTGATAATCTCAAATATCTTGTGGATGATAATCTGGCCCAATTCCGCGGCTCGGTCGTGCAGCTTACCGATAAGGATCATAATACTCTCAGAACCAGACATCTGGATTATAATACCCAGGACTCGGTCGCAGTGTTCATGAACGGAGGTTCAATGCGTGATAAGGATGGACAGATCATCGAGAGCCGCAACGGAACATATGACTCGAAAATTAAGAAGTTTACTTTTCAGAACGATGTCAATATGTTCACTGACTCGATTTTTGTCAAGACCAGGGAACTGGTGTATGAGTCAGACCTCAATCTTGCTACTTTCGGTTTTGCTACCGATGCATGGCAGGACGAAAACATGCTTTCTTCGAACCGCGGATGGTATGACCGCTCGCTGGAACTTTTCTTCTTCGCTGATAATGTGCATGTGATGTCGCAGGATCAGGAGGGATGGTGTGACAGTCTTTTCTTCAATAGACTTACTTCCAACGTGGAAATGCTTGGAAATGCTCAGGTTACCGATACCACACGCAATGTTTTCGGACTGGCAGGAAGACTGGAGTATGTGGATTCTATTTCAAAGGTTACCCTCACGCGCAAACCAGCTGTAATATCTCAGAATGAAGAAGCTGACGGTTCCATCGATACGGTGTATCTTGGAGCTGATAAGCTTGTTTATTATACGTTACGCAAATGTGACATAGCCCCTTCTGTAGTGGCAGATGCTGAGAAGCGTCTGAAGTCTCTGGAAATAGATCCAGTCGGAGAATTGCGAAAGAAAGCGGCGCAGGAGGCCGCAAAGGCTGCAGAAGAGGCCGCGAAGAATGATCCGAACCGTCCTCCTCAGGGTGTTCCCAAAACCGGACCGGCCAAGAAATTGTCTGCAGCTCCGCCTGATGCCCTTGCATTCAGGACACCGATCGATACTCTGGCTATGGCTCCAGTAGTCGATAGTCTTAAGGCGGTACTTCCATCATCAGATTCCCTTCTGAATGAGAGACCGTCTATACCTGCCGGAAGGCCAGATCTGTCCAGGTACAAAATGAGTCCAGACTCGCTTTCGGATGATAGCTTATTGAATAAGGCAGATTCTTTGGCGGCGCCGGATTTATTGTCTGTTTCGGATACTATCCTTTCGGAAATCTCCGATTCTCTTGGAATATCGGATTCTCTTGGCGGCGGACTTTCCGATACGACACAGGTAGTGGACTCTGCGGCTCTGGCTGCAGAAAAGGCTCGTGCAGATTCATTGGCTCGTGCAGATAGTCTGGCAAATCTCGATACTACCAAGATCGGATTCCTCGAGGCTATAGGCAAGGTGAAGATATATAAGAAGAGTATGCAGGTGGTCTGCGACTCTCTTTTATACAGTGATATGGATTCATTGGCGCGCCTCTTCAAGGAACCGATTATCTGGCAGGAAGTGACTCGTCAATATTCGGCTGACAGCGTTTCCCTTGTTATAGAAGGTGGCTCTATGGAGAAGGCCAGTCTTATGTCCAACGCCTTCATCACCATTCAGGAGGATGAAAAGCATTTTGACCAGATCAAGGGTGCTGAGATGCTCGCTTTCTTCAGCGAAAAGGGCCAATTGGAGCGTTTCGATGTGCTGGGAGGCGCTTCGGCAATGTTCTTCCTTGAAGAGAACGGAGCCTTCGCGACAGTCAATAAGACTGACTCTAAGATGCTTTCTGCTGTCTTCGACAATGGTGAGCTTCAGAGGGTATATTATTTTGAACAAGCCAAGAATGACGGCTATCCGGTAGTTCAGCTTCCGGCAGAAGAGCAGAGGCTCAAGGGCTTCAACTGGCAGCCGGAAAAACGTCCGGCAGACAGATATGCAGTCACCCCGCTTTCTCTCCGTCCGAGTGAAAGGCTCAGGTATGCTGCCCGTCCGAAGACTCAGTTCCGCCAGACCGATATCTACTTCCCGGGATATATGGATGATGTCTATCGTCAGATCGAAGTCAAGGATTCTCTTCGTAGGGTCCGTGAGCGCGAAAGAGCAATTGCAGAGCGTCAGGCCGCTGAAAAAGCCCGTCTTGACTCGCTTGCACTGAAGGACAGCCTTGCACTGGCAGATAGTCTGGCTCTTAGCGACTCGCTTTCGTTGGCTGTTGACTCTCTCGCTGTGACGGATTCGCTTTCGGCATCTGTTGATTCATTATCATTGTCGATTGATTCTCTTGCTGTTTCTGACAGTCTGGCATTCTCTGATAGTCTTGCGCTTGCTGATAGCGTAGCCGTATTGACTCCGGAGGAGCTTGAAGCAAAGGCCAAGGCGGAAGCAGAGGCTGAAAAGGCCCGTCAGAAAGCTGAAAAGGAACGCCTCAAGGCTGAGAAGAAGGCTGCTATGGAAGCCAAACGCAAAGCGCGTCAGGAGGCTAAGGAAGCCCGCTGGGCAGAACTCGATAAGCGTGATGCTGAAAAGGCCGCTGCCAAGGAGGCAAAACGTAAAGCCAAGGAACGTGAGCGCAAGCGTAAAGCTCTAGAAAAAGCAGCTCGCGAGGCCCAAAAAGACCTTGAAGCTCTCGAGAGATACAAGAAGCAATTCGAAAAACAAAAGGCTAAAGCTGATGAAAAGGCGGCCAAAGCTGCTTCCAAAAAGAAATAAGATTGGCAGTATTTCATTCTGTATTGCGTTATATGTAAGACATTAAGAAACGAATGCAGATAAAATAAATATTATGGCTTTTATTGGAAATAAATTCGGATTGGTTGCCTGTGTTGTGGCAATTGTATTGTGCTCATGCAGTAATAAGGAACAAGGACAGGATGGTTTCAGCTATCCTGTCTCGCCACCCAGCGAAGTCGTTTCCTTTTTTGATACATACCTTCCTGTGAGTGAAAGTTCTTCATTATCGGATATGATATTTAATTTCCCAGACCTTGAATATCACTCCAGTGAATGCATGCTTATCAATAGCAAAAAGGAGTTTCGTGATCTGCTGACTATCGAAGTTTCACTGCCGGATATTGACTTTAAGAAATACTCTCTTATAATCGGAAAATGCACTTTGGGCGATCCTGAATATGTCCTGGATGAACAGATGGTTCATGCTGAGAGTGACCATATGAAGCTGCAACTGTGCTACAGGCGGCTGGATGGCGTTTCGCCTTCTGTAATAACTGACTTCTATTTCTGGGGATTGTACCAGAAACTTCCCGATCTTCCCCTTGAGGTAGATTTAGATATAACCTAATCCAATAATGGCGTCAGAAACTTATTATGCTTCTGACGCCATTATTGGATTCTGTAAGTGCAGAATGAATTAATTCTTTGCTTACGGATAGGTTTATTATTCTGCGAAGAGGGAAACGATGTTCAGGATGACCTTGCTGGCTTTCTCCATGCTTTCGAGAGGAACATACTCCATCTTTCCGTGGAAATTGTGTCCGCCGGCGAAGATGTTAGGGCAAGGAAGTCCCATGAATGAGAGATTGGCTCCGTCTGTACCTCCGCGGATCGGCTGGATGCGTGGGGTGATTCCCTCCATTTCCATTGCCTTCATGGCCTTTTCCACGATGTGATAGTGTGGCTCTACTTCCTTACGCATATTATAGTATTGGTGCTTCATGTCCAGGAGTGCTGTGCCTTCGCCGTATTTTGCGTTGATGAAGTCCACGCATTTCTGCATATATGCCTTCTTTTGCTCGTAGAGGTCCATGTCGTGGTCGCGGATGATGTATGAGAAGGTGGCTGTCTCGACTTCTCCCTTGAAACTGATAAGGTGGAAGAAGCCTTCGTAGCCGCTGGTGTATTCAGGACGCTGGTCCACTGGGAGGAGGCTGTTAAGTTCCATTCCGATGAGGATGGCGTTCTTCATCTTTCCCTTTGCAGTACCCGGATGGACATTGCGTCCCTGGATGCGGATTGTTGCTCCGGCAGCATTGAAATTTTCATATTCGAGTTCGCCGATCTGACCGCCGTCGAGGGTGTAAGCGTACTTGGCTCCGAATTTTGCCACGTCGAACTTTACTACTCCACGTCCGATCTCTTCGTCAGGGGTGAATCCGATCTTGATCTCTCCATGCTTGAATTCAGGGTGCTCCACGATGTATTGAACCGCATCCATTATCTCAGCGATGCCGGCCTTGTCGTCAGCACCAAGAAGAGTGGTTCCGTCTGTGGTGATGATTGTCTGGCCCTTGTAAAGTTCGAGTTCTGGGAATTCAGTTGGCTTGAGGCTGAGGCCCGGTACGCCTTTGAGTGGGATATCACCTCCGTCATAGTTCTCGATGATCTGTGGCTTTACATCTGCTCCTGATGCGTCAGGTGCTGTGTCGGCGTGTGCGATGAATCCGATTGCCGGTACGTCCTTGTCACAGTTTGACGGGATGGTGGCCATTACGTAGCCATATTCGTCGAGAGTAGCCTGTACTCCCATTGCCTGGAGCTCGTCGCGGAGCATCTTCAGGAGATTAAGTTCTTTGGCCGCACTTGGCTGTGATGTCGATTCAGGGTCTGCCTGTGTGTCGACAGCCACGTATCTGAGAAATCTGTCTAAAATCTTTTCCATATAGTGTTTTTAATTTTGTTTTAATCCGATAGCCTACCCTCTTGCCAGGGGAGAGATTGTATTTTACATTATCAGCAGGCTGATTCCCATCAAGGCCATACCTCCGACTACGCCGGCGATGGCGATGTGGTGCTTTCCGTATTTTTCAGCTGTCGGAAGGAGTTCATCCAGCGATATGTAGATCATGATTCCGGCTACTGCCGAGAGAACGAGCGGGAAGGCCGGACTTCCACCTGTAAGTTCGATTCCGAAGATGGCGGTTATTGCCAGGCAGAGTGCGGCTCCGACCACTTCACTCAGTCCGGAAAGTGTAGCATATAGGAGAGCCTTGCCCTTGCTCTTTGTCGCATAATATATAGGTATGGCTACGGCAATACCCTCCGGGATGTTGTGTATGGCGATCGCAAATGTGATTCCAGCTCCCATTTCCGGATCGTTAAGCGCTCCGATGAATGTGGCGATTCCTTCCGGAAAATTGTGCACAGCGATGGCTAATGCGGACAGCAGCCCGAGTCTATGCAGAGCCTTCTCGCTACCTGCATGCTCCAGAACTCCTACGGCTGCGGTTTTATCACTGAGCGATAGTCCGGATGCCTCGTGGGGGTTCTCGTATTCCGGAATCGTGAAGTCGATCAATGTGATGATTCCCATTCCGACGAAGAATGCTATCAGAACGAATGCTTCTCCGTGCGGCAGGCCTATGTCTGAAATCATAGCCTGGGCCTCAGGGAAAAGCTCGGCCAGGGATATGAAGATCATCACTCCGGCGCTGAGTCCGAGGGCTCCCGCCAGGAAATTGCTGCTGATCTTCTTCTTGAAAAGCACAAGCGCACCGCCGATGCCGGTCGCAGAACCGGCAATCAGGGTCAATATCAGTGCGCTTATCAATCCGCTCATACTCTAATCTTCTACTTCTTTACCTTCAGTGCCGCATAGATCATATATATAATGATTGCGGCGTAAGGGATGATTGCAATCGGCTCTGTCCAAGGTGACGGAGCGATGTACATATCCACGTTCGCAAATCTGAGGATTGCGCTGACCACACCCATAAGTGCTCCACCGGCGATGAATCCGGAAGCAATGAGTGTGCCCTTCTCGGTGCGTTCTGCATTAAGTTCCTTATCCTTGCTGCGGCTTCCAACGAACCACGATACCGCTCCACCGATGAGCATCGGCATATTGAGGTCAATAGGAATGAACATTCCGAGTGCAAACGGAAGTGCAGGGACCTTGAAGAATGTAAGGACGAGGGCTATGATTGCTCCGATGCCGTAGAGAAGCCATGGAGCGCTGCCGCCGTTCATCATTGGCTCGATTACGGCTGCCATTGCATTGGCCTGCGGTGCTACGAGTGCGCCTTCGCCGGTGAAACCGTAGGTCTTGTTCAGCACGAGCATCACGCCTCCGACAGTCGCAGCAGCGACGAGGGTTCCGAGGAATTTCCAGCTTTCCTGCTTCTTAGGTGTCGAGCCGATCCAATATCCGATCTTCAGGTCGGTGATGAACGCACCTGCCACCGAAAGGGCAGTGCAAACCACGCCACCTATGATCAATGCCGCCGTCATACCTGCTGTGCCGTTCAGTCCTACTGCCACCATTATAAGTGATGCAAGGATCAATGTCATTAGAGTCATGCCGCTGACAGGGTTCGAACCTACAATCGCGATTGCGTTAGCTGCAACCGTAGTGAAGAGGAAGGCGATGATTCCGACAATGAGAAGTCCCACGATGGCATGCCAGAGGTTGTCGACTACTCCAAAGAGGAAGAATGCAAATACAGCGAGGAGGGTCACTGCGATACCGATGACAATGATCTTCATCGAGATGTCTCTCTGGGTTCTGATCACTTCAGCTTCTTCTCCTGTCTTCTTTCTCTTGAATTCGTTGGATGCGAGGCCGACAGCTGATTTGATCACGCCGAATGACTTCACGATTCCAACGATTCCGGCTGTGGCGATACCTCCGATACCGATATGTCTTGCATATTCCTTGAAGATCTGGTCTGCCGACATATCTCCGATAGTCTGTGTTATGCCTGAATTCATAAGGTCAATGACCTGACCTCCCCAGATAAGGTTCATGAGCGGAATGATCACAAGCCATACGAGGAAGCTTCCGCAGCAGATGATGAATGCATATTTCAATCCTACGATATATCCCAGACCTAGAACTGCCGCACCGGTATTGACTTTCAGCATCACCTTTGCTTTTTCAGCGACCGTAGCTCCCCAAGGGAGTATCTTGGTGGTGAGGGTCTCGCCCCAAAGTCCGAATGTGGATACAATGAAATCGTAGAGACCTCCGATGAGTCCGCTTATGAGAAGAGTCTTGGCTCCCTTTCCGCCGCCTTCTCCGCTTACAAGTACCTGTGTGGTGGCTGTGGCCTCAGGGAACGGGTATTTTCCATGCTGCTCCTTGACGAAATATTTTCTGAAAGGGATCAGGAAGAGAATACCGAGGATACCTCCCAGAAGAGACGAGAAGAATACCTTGGTGAAATTCACTGTGAGTTCAGGATACTTGTCCTGAAGGATGAAGAGTGCAGGAAGTGTGAATATCGCTCCTGCTACGATGGCTCCTGAGCAGGAACCTATAGACTGGATCATCACGTTTTCTCCCAGTGCGTTCTTGCGTCCGAGTGCTCCGGAGAGTCCGACTGCAATGATTGCGATAGGGATGGCTGCTTCAAAGACTTGTCCGACCTTGAGTCCGAGATATGCGGCAGCTGCCGAGAAGATGATGGTCATGATTATTCCGAGGGTCACTGACCATGGAGTGACTTCCGGATAGTTCTTCTGAGGGGACAGCAATGGCTGGTACTCCTCGCCCGGTTTCAGTTCCCTATGGGCATTCTCCGGTAATTGTGTCTTTTTTTCTTCCATTATTATATTGATATTATTTGATAATCATATCCGCCGAATTACAAATGTAATAATTATAAATGAAAGTCGATGTGTCTGCCGTTTGAAAAAAAAGACTATCTTTGTTTTTGTAGATTGAATGTAAATATCACTTTATGAGAAGTATAAAACCATTATGTATATTGTTCGCATTTGTACTGCTTTTAGCTGGTACGGATGTTTCAGCTCAGGGAATGTTGAATGCTGAGAAACGAAAAATGAATATGAAGATTCTTCATGCCCTTGAACAGCTCGAAACTTTGAGTGCTCCTGCTTCTGATAGCCAGGCCGATGCTTTGATTACAATGTTTCGAGATCCCTCCATGCCAGTGTTCAATGATCTGATGCAGCAGCCTTATCGTGAACAGGTTACAATAAGCGAATATGTGTCAGCGTTGAAGAAATTAAAGAATCTGAAAGTGTCATTTTCTGATATCGCTAAGTCCGAACCTTATGTTTCAGCTGGAAGTGTGTGCGTGAAAGTGCATCTGAAGAAGTCGCTCAGCTATTATGACGATAAAGCAGTGCAATATTCTTCTGAACATTTGTATGGCGCTCCTTTTGACATTTTTATTGTATTTTCGTATGATGATTTTGATGGCACTTGTCTTATTGAGTCTTTAGAAGGAAGTGCAGCATACAGTCAGATCCTTAAAGCAGATCGTCTGGTGATGAAACGGCAGTCCTCTCTTCGTTACATACGGTACAGACATGAGGATGCAGCTGTGAAAGGTAAGTACTATAATCTGGATGATTGTCCTGTATTGGACTTTCGCAACACTTCCGCTGTTTTTGTTCCGTTGACTGCAGCTTCTGAGGATTGGTATTACATGCAGGACATACCTGCAGACTGGGATCCGGATGTGTTTATAAGCCCGTCTGTGTCGGATGATGGTTTCCTTTCGCTCAGAACCAAGGAAAATATATTCCGGATACAGGCACATAATTCCAGCACATTGGCAGGAGCATATCTTGTAGAAGGAGACCTTGATAAGCGATTCTCTATGTCAGATGAAGTGGGAGTCGAACTTCGATTTCTGCCTGGTGTTGGCAATCGTTTGAATCTGGGAATTTATGGCGGTCTTGCAGTATCTTACAGCTACCTCGATGTCGCGGTCAAAGATTTTGCATATCAGTATAGACTTTATTCTCAGGGGGGATATGTCAGAAAATATGCCTTTGATCACATAGGACAACGTTTTTCGTTCGTGGACGGGGTGCTGTTTGGCGGAGGAGTTCTTGAGTATGCGGTTTCCAGGAGATGGAGTCTCGAGGCAAAGCTTGGTGGTAAAGCCTATTATAATCTATATACAAAGGAAGGAAACCTGTATTGTGATTATCAGGTCCTTGAGGAAAATGGATCGGTTACGCATAATGTTGGACATTTCAAGGCGTCTAATGTGAAGAACCAGCAGGAATTGGCTCTCGATGTGTGGCCTTGCCCGTTGAGTGCAGTGGCTGCTTTGGGGGCTAATGTTCACTTTAGCAAGAGACTTCAGCTTTCATTCGGATTGGAATATGAATATGGTCTGAACTACTATTCGTCTTCATCACTGCAGCCATACAAGGAATATAAATATCCGGTGACTTATTCGTCAAAAGATAAGATGGATGAGGCTCAGTGGATGTTTACAGATAGTTTCAATCTTAAGAGAAGAGCTTTGTGGCTGAATCTAGGTGTAATTTATAAATTCAGTTTTAAGAAATGAAAAAGTTGTTAACATACTTCTTGGCTGTATCTCTTCTGATGATTGCAGCCTCAGTCCTGCCTGCCGGTGCTCAGAGTGATTCCAGAGCAAAGGCTTTGTGTGTCGCTTATATTGCTCATTCTCCCAATACATCGGTGGATTCTGTTGTAGAGTATCTTGACTCACGTTATGAAAGAGCACTTAAAGATGAAGATTTCGTACTTATTATATATATGGCGGACAGAGATGAACCTTTTATAGTAGGAGTCAATACGCCCGAGGATAATAGGGGTGAGTACAGGAAGCTTATTGATGAATTGCGCTCCGAATCTTCTCATCCGATCTACCAGGACTATGATCTGGAACGCCTTGTCAGACTTTTCAACGAAAATGATTTTGTGATGGAGGGAACCAATGTGCTGAATTATCGTTCGGTGGATTGGCATTTCCACGTCACTTCGGATTTCTGGAGCAATAATTATAATGAAAGTCTGATAGGTTCATTGTGTTTTGTTATGGGTGTCGAGCATTTCGAGACAGATAATTTCAAACTGAGGTGCTACTTCAGTCGTGATGATAATTTGGTCTATGATCCGGATTCTCCGTTTGGAGCGAGAAATTTCTGTAATATGGAATTTAAGCCATTCTATTATTAATATGTAAAATGTTTGCATTTTTTTTGTGAAAAATATTTTATGCCGTATTTAGTTGGTAGTCAATCGTTTTGAGATTTTCGCTCAAAAAAAGATTGAAAAAAGTTGAAAAAATGTTGCAGAAAAATTTGGAAGTAAAAAAAATGTCCGTATCTTTGCAGCCCATTTGAGAAACAACGGACACTCAAATGACAGTTCATTGACAAGTTTGAGAAAAGATAACGAGGTAAAGTTAGAAATTAGAATTTAGTCTGTAACAACAACGATAGAGAGTCTGTCGTCAAGTTGTGTGGACTGCAATTTCAAGGCAACGAGTAAATTAGACAGTGTGTAAACATAGTCTAGTGATTCAAAGAGAAAATCATACAGAGAGAAGGTTACAAGAGCGAACGGCGGATGCCTAGGCTTCTGGAGGCGATGAAGGACGTGGTAAGCTGCGAAAAGCACCGGGGAACTGCAAACAGGTATTGATCCGGTGATCTCCGAATGGGGCAACCCGGCATGTTGAAGACATGTCACTGATTTATCAGAGCAAACGAGGGGAACTGAAACATCTCATTACCCTCAGGAAGAGAAAGAAATTATCGATTCCCTTAGTAGTGGCGATCGAACGGGGAAGAGCCTAAACCGATGTTGTTACGGCAATGTCGGGGTTGTAGGATCATTCATAAGAATCCATTAATCGAACTGGAACGTTCTGGAAAGTTCGACCGTAGACGGTGATAGTCCGGTACAGGTAAGAGTGATGGATCGAGAATGACACCTGAGTAGGGCGGGACACGTGAAATCCTGTCTGAATCCGCGGGGACCATCCCGCAAGGCTAAATACTCCCAGAAGACCGATAGTGAACCAGTACTGTGAAGGAAAGGTGGGAAGCACCCCGCGCAGGGGAGTGAAATAGAACCTGAAACC
>JAGBVR010000028.1 GCA_017630215.1 Bacteroidales bacterium
CCACACGTCATCCGCCAACTTTTCAACGGGGGTCGGTTCGGTCCTCCATTGAGTTTCACCTCAACTTCAACCTGCACATGGATAGGTCACCCGGTTTCGGGTCTTATGCATGTAACTGTAGCGCTATTAACACTCGGTTTCCCTGCGGCTCCGTACCTTAAGTACTTAACCTCGCTACATACATAAACTCGCCGGACCGTTCTACAAAAAGTACCACATCGCGCTCATGGCGCTTTGTGTGCTTGTAAACATAAGGTTTCAGGTTCTATTTCACTCCCCGCCAGGGGTTCTTTTCACCTTTCCTTCACAGTACTGCTTCACTATCGGTCACTGATTAGTATTTAGGCTTAGAGGGTGGGCCCCCTTCCTTCTCTACAGATTCCTCGTGTCTGTAGATACTCCGGATACAGACTGCCGGTTCAGCGTTTCGCCTACGAGATTCTCACTCTCTCTGATCGACCTTCCCATGTCGTTCGGCTACGCTTCGCCGTGCGTTTTGTCTGTCCATACCCCATATTCATTTCTGAATATGGTTTAGCCTCCTCCGATTTCGCTCGCCACTACTCTCGGAATCTCGTTTGATTTCTTTTCCTCTCCCTACTTAGATGTTTCAGTTCGGGAGGTTCCCTTCCGTAACCTATGTATTCAGTTACGGATCTACGGTTCTTCACCGTAGGGGTTGCCCCATTCGGAAATCCGCGGGTCAAAGATTATTTCCATCTAACCGCGGCTTATCGCAGGTAATCACGTCCTTCTTCGGCTCTCAGTGCCAAGGCATTCACCTTACGCTCTTTTTCGCTTGAACAGCCGTTTGCTATTCTCCTATTAACTCTTTCGAGTTTGGGAATATTCAGCTTTTTTTGCTTGAGCTTCGCAAATAATTGTTTTTGGGTTGTAAATTAAAAGACCTTTAATTCACACTTGTTTTTTGTCCGTTGTAAATAATTTCTTACTTACTCCTGACGAAATTGTTACCCATATACTTGTACGGAAAAACCTTTATATTTTTATAACAAGTTTTTCTCAATAATACAACTATCTGTTCGTTTCATTTTCTTTTATTCGGTTTTCAATGAGCATCTTACTTTCTTTGAAAAGAAAGTAAGCAAAGAAACTTTACACTATTGAATTGTTTTAATTTAATAGTGTTGGTAGGCCCAAGTGGACTCGAACCACCGACCTCGTGCTTATCAGGCACGCGCTCTAACCTGCTGAGCTATGAGCCTTTGTGGTGTTTCTTCGCACTTGAGTGCGAAAACTGAAAATCGACAGTTGAAAATTGAAAGTTACTTCATTTTCCATTTTCCATTTTCAATCTTCAATTACGCGCTTTGCGCGTTGGTGGAGATGATGGGATTCGATTCGCGCCGCGAACTACGCGGCTTGGTCGCCGACGGCTCTAACAGTCATTGACTGTTATTCACTACCGTCTCTGTTCGAATCTCGCTTTGTGAGTAACGAACTCAATCTCCTTATTCGTTACTTGGTGGAGATGATGGGATTCGAACCCATGACCCCCTGCTTGCAGGGCAGGTGCTCTCCCAGCTGAGCTACACCCCCAAATTAAATTCGGAATTCTGAATTAGGAATTAGGAATTATTTAAGGCTTTGCTTTTTCTCCATTTTTACCTTTTCACCGTTTCCTATTACCTTTTACTTGTTTTCATAAGCTGAAGTGAATAGTGAAGAGTGAAGAAGTAATAGGTGAAATTTCCATTCGCTTCGCTTATGAAAATTTCTGGTAGGCCCAAGTGGACTCGAACCACCGACCTCGTGCTTATCAGGCACGCGCTCTAACCTGCTGAGCTATGAGCCTTTGTGGTGTTTCTTCGCACTTGAGTGCGAAAACTGAAAATCG
>JAGBVR010000029.1 GCA_017630215.1 Bacteroidales bacterium
CAAAACGCTATTATTCCGATTTGTCATGAAGTATATATATCCTTTCTTCTTCATATCCTTCTTCACTGTTATATTGTTTAGATCCCCGGTCAAGCCGGGGATGACTAGCCGGTAAATCCCGATTTAGTTACTCAAGTTTGTGTGCTGCAAGCTCCACTGTCACAAGTTCATCACCGCTATAGAAGTTCAATGTGCATTTGCCAGATGTTGTAATCTGTCCCCAGTAGAGAATCCTCGAATCATAATCACCTTCATTAAGGACGAATATCTTCTCGATTTCATTCAGATATGCCTTGTATGTCTTTCCCGTTACCGTGTAATGGTCCTTTACTCCTTCATGAACGACACATTCAGATCTGTCGTCAGAGAACTCTAATGAGATGCCGGCAACATGCGGTTCATGCTCTCCAGTGTCGTTATTGGTCATTGTAATGTCGTATTCACCGCTCCACATATTGTAGAGCCAATGTGATTGTTCCTGCTTTGCGCAAGAGCAGAGGCATATTATCGCTGCCAGGATTGTTAAGATTCGTTTCATAATATCGTTTGTTTACAATTATTCCTTTGATGGTCTCAGTGGTGCCAGCTTCGCATTTATCTGATCAGCTGACAATCCTGAAACATCCATACGGAACCAATACACCTGATCCAGGTTCATATCAGACCTATATGGTGTAGGGTATGGAAGCATTTCCCATCCCATACGTCCCAGCCAATTAAGTCCTGCCATATAGGATCTGAACTCTCGTGGTCGTCCTTCCTCATCATTAATGACGCCAAATATGTATGTAAGGTCATCATCGTACTGACGGCAGTCGACAGACATCTTATACACGCGTTCTGTGTATTTCTGAGTATAATTATGAATCTGTTTCTCCTTCTTAACCTTAAAGTCATTGAAGGTCACACTGCAATAGATGTAAGCCTTATCAGAAGATGGGTTTTCCTGAGCTGATATTGTTGCTGCTGTCGAAGCCATTAAAACAATGGCAACTGCAAATAATCTGAGGATATTGCTGATATATTTCATAATATGATTGTTTATGGAATTGAAAATTAGTTGTTATGATATACTTCTATATAGATGCATTCAAGTGGCATTTCGTCCACTACTGATTGAAATCTGCAACAGTTTTTGTCTTGTCATAGATCATTTCCACACCTTGCTGCTTCACCATCTCAAGATATTCCCTAATCGGCATCAGACCGACAGAATTGCGAAGTGCATCAAGTTTGTCCGGATCTTCGACCGGCCAGATGTAAATCACCGTCTTGCCATCCTCGACTAATGAGTATGCTTGTGTGCCGTATTTCTGTGGCTTGCCGGCATTCATCAGCATACGGTCTTCCATTGTGACAAGATCATTCATGGACAGATATCCTTTCTCCACTGCATCGCGAAAGAGTCCGATGTACTTGTTCATGATATTGAGATCACTATGATCGATCACAAGGAAAATTGCTTTGTTTGCCTCATCAGAAAGGCCGGAAGGCCATCCGTATGTGTCAAGGATTCGTGAGACTGCTGCCAGATTGGTGCTGTCTGTCTCTTCCATCTTCAATGCATATTCAATGGCTTCCTCCTGAGTGACATTGCCAGTGGCCACCTTCGCCCAGTCTGCACGCACTTCCTGGTCTTTTCGACCTATATCGCAAAGGAGTGAATCAATCTTTGCCCTCATATCAGCCTCGCGTCTGAAAATCAGCACCGGATACTTTCCTGCAATCAAAGCTGGAATTACTCCTGCCTCAAAGGAATAGTCCATGTCTAGTCTGTCAAGAAGGAAACCATTGAAGACAACCTTATCGTAAGGATAATGATAAATGTCCTTAAAAATCTCCTTGTGCTTCTTCGTGCCGAGTTTCTCTCCATTATAGCACCATGTCTGCATAAAGGAGTATCCGAGGAACTTCTTTCCGAACCTTTCCTTGTCCTTCTTGCCTACAGCAATGCATTCGGTTGTCTGCATTCTCAATGCTTCCACTTCTGCCGGGATATCTACATATATCGTGTCTGCTGTTCCGGTTTGGGCACTTACGGAACAGCTTATCAAGATTGAAAGGATTGTTAAGATTCGTTTCATATTAGCTCACTTTTTCTTTTTCTCGTTCCAAACTTGGAATAACAGCAAGACTGTAGCGAATACAATCGCGCTTACCAGATAGCCTACAACATACTTTGCTGATACCATCTCTGCAAGGGGCACCCCAGTAATCAGATCATAGACAATTTCAAGGATTGTCCAGATGATGAATGCGACAACTATAAACGCTGCGCTTTCTTTTGTAAATATTTTCATAACAGTTAAATTATTTCCTTTGATTTCTCAAGATCTTTTCTGCATACCTGAATCTGAACAGGGGAGTCGTTCCCTTTGATATAGACAGGACTGTCCTTATCAACGATCATTGCCTTGATGCCGTTGCTCTCAAGCTTGTTGTAGATGCCTTCTGCAGTCTGCATATCTTTGCATTCAGCGGCTATGACAAGTGCATTTTCATCTTCCTTGGTCTTCCTTTCCTTGTTCTTCTTAATTAGTTCATCAAAAAGTGCTACGGCAAGAGCAAATGAGAGCCAATGAACCAGTCCAAGTGAGAAGTCCTCGTCCGAGAATCTCTGGATCAGCCATTCGACCAGCAGCATTCCGCAGAACATGTAGGTAGTCGTTGTCAGGATTCGACGGCAAATCTTGATGATGTCATTGCTTCTGTCCACTCCCTTCTTACGGCTGTTTAAGATATCGACGATTATGATTGCAGCTGTAGTGAATGTGCATGCGGCAACCATACTTCTCCAGCTGACCTTTTCCTCGCCAATCAGATCAAAGAGCCAGTCAAACAGGAATGAGACCACAACATATACCAGCATCAGCACAATGCTCATCAGAGCATATGCCAGAATCTTCTTGAGGATAGTTTTAGTTTTTGCTGTCATAAGCCTTCTTCGCTTTATAAAGAATGATATTGTTAGTTGTTGAATAAATTATACCTGCTATAATAGCTAGATAAAGCCAGTTGAAATATCCTCCCACTCCGCAACAAAATCCTACTATCGACAAGGCTGTCATGAGTACGATAGAGACGAAGTTGGCTATTATCATTCCCTTTTCTGTCTTGGCAAGATATGCCGGATTGTTCTCGTTTTTAGTACGTATATAAAAGCTTACAGGACCGAAGATGAAGATTAAGCCAAATGTCGTTGCTAGGATTCCGTCAAATCCTTTATCCAAGGTTCTATAGACAAAAAACACAATCAAAAACGCCATCATCGGCACAAATGAAGCTGTGCGGCAATATTTCAATGCTTTCATCGTTATTCCTCCTTGTTCTCTTTCAGCAGTCTATGGTGGTTATATGCAAGCAGATATGTGCAGCAGATACATATACCGAGTCCTATTATCAGTTTATGGATGGCGATATTTCCGTTGATGAACATAACAATTCTATCGACTGCAAATGCGCCAAAGATCAGATAGCCGAGGCAAATCCAGATGATTTTAGTTCTTGTTTTCATAATCGTGTCTATTTGTTAAGTCTGTTGTTTTTCAGTTTGCGGTACTTTGCCAGGCAATATACGAAAAGAATGATGCTGCATAGCTGTGATCCGACGAAGAATGCCACTACCACTACAAAGACGGGAAGACAGGCATAAAGTACTACGGAGAGGCAGAAAGTGATTCACGTCGAAGGTTAAGTGATGCCCACCACATTTTTTGACAATCGGGATTGCCGATGCTGATGATGGTCAGATATATCGCAAGAAGCGATGTGACATATCCGGCACCGAACAAGGTGATGGCTATAGTTGTTTCTCTGGTCGAGAACAACCTCAGGGGGGAGTATCTTTTTCATGGCTATTGTATTAGTGCTCGCTTTCAAATATACGCATAAATGGCTTGTAAATCAATATTTTCTGCAAATATAATGGGGGGGGTAAAATCCAAGTAAAAGCTATGAAAAATTACATGTTTTTCAGCATTTTTTTGAGATACAAACTAAGATTGGTATCATTTTCTGTCAGGCCAAGTTTCATCCTGATTGCACTTCCATAGTTGTAGTGTCTCTTCAGATTGATGTAATCTCCAATATCCTTTCCCTTTAGACCGATCAGATAAAGACAACAATAATTGATTTCCCAGTCTGTAAGTTCTTTCTCACGAAGATACTTGAAGAATGCCGGATGCGACATCTCCATGGTCACTCTCGTTGATGTTATGAATGCATCTCTGTCTGCAATGAGCCTTTCAAGATTGAGATCTGCCTTCTTGATGTCTGCATCTCTTTCGGAGATGTACGATGTGATTATGGAGTTGAGCACTTCAAGCCTTTGGCTTATGATCTTTCTCGTCTCTTCTGACATGCTGTTTGCTTCCAGCATCTCGGACAGAGTGTCCCTTTCCGCCAATGTGCTTTCGTACATGTCTGCATACCTCTCCTTTTCTTCGGTTCTGCTCTTGAGTCTGCTGCGAATGAGGAATATGATGAATGCGGCCCCTAATAATGCGACCATGCAGCTGAGGATGATGACTTTAAGAGTCAGCTTCTGATTTTCGATGGTCTCCTTGTTTTCGGAATTCAGCTCGTCAAGGTGACTTACGTTGGCTTGAAGAAGAGGCTTCTTGAGGATTGTTCTGACAAGGCTGTCTTCGTGATGCGCCATCCATTCAAGTTTCACTATTGCCTTTTCGAGATCACCTTTAGAGCGTAGTACCTTGTATTCTGTGAATTTGATGCATGTGCTGTCCTGCTCATTTTCGGCTTCCCTCCATGCCTTTCTGATGTATGTCTCGTATTTCTGGTAGTCTCCATCAGATGCATATTTGTAAGCAAGCCCAAGGCTGATCATGGAGGACGGATGAAAGGATGTGATGCTATACTTGTCGATGCATTCGTCTATGATTCCGTGGTTGTCCTCACTCATGGAATAGAGGAAAATCTGATCCAGACATGATTCGAAAATTGCCTCGTATCCTATGGAATGAGCCCATTCGAGACAATCCATATACAAGGCGATTCCTTTCTCCTTCTGTCCGTTCTCATAATATGCCTGAGCGAGATTCAGGTCACAAACATGCGCATGTGTATCCTTTCCAGCCTGTCTGTAGTACTCTTGTGCCTTCTGATAGTATTCTATAGCCTTGGGATAATTGAAATACTTGGAATTCAATCCTCCGATCTGAGAATGCAGAAGACCGACAGCAAAGAGATCGTTGATCTTTGCGGACATCTCTTCCGCCTTCAGGTATATCTGCATTGCTTCAGTGTATCTACCTGCATTCGATAATACCCTGGCATGATAGTAATATGCCTTGAAGAGAGCCTCGTGATCACCGCTCTTTTCGAAGAACTTTACGGCAGGCGCTATGATGCTGTCCGACTGCAGGTCGATAAAGTTCTTGTCCAAAGCTTGAGACAGGAGAAGGGCATGTCTTGCCTTGAGCTCTCTTGACGAAAGATCATCCGCTCCTATGGACTGTATGACGGTCAGAGCACTGTCCGGCCTGTCACAGATGTAGCTTTCTACATTTTTGAGAATATCTGCAGTCTCGTTGTCTGCGGTACGATGGCAAGCGAATGACAACGAGGCTGCGATAAGAATAGCTGCATTTCTTAAAAAGGGGAGTATATATGGTTTTCTCATCTATTTGTTGCAACGGATTGTTTCTTATACAAAGTTAGTCGGAAAAAGTTTAACACAGATGAAATCTGACTGTAATTTTTGTAGTGTAATCCGTTGATATTCAGATTTAAATTAAAAGAATAGTTCCACTGCGTCGGACAAAAGTTTAACGTCTTTCAATTCCCGTCACCTCAATGCCGATATTAGCTCCCCATTTTGTTAGAGGCTCTTCTGAATTGCTACGTGTAAAGCTGGTCTTGAGATAGACTGGGAAAAAGATTCTGTCCTCCATGTATTTCGTGCTCTGCTCCTTGTCCGACCATGTGTCTGAATCGGCCCATCGTTCCATGATTTCATTGCCGATTTCAGTCAGGGCAAAACTTACATAATACTCGCCAGGTTCCAGGAAGAGACTCTCTTCCGGGGAGATATTGAAGGTCGTCTTCTTATCGGCTTTGGGGATTTCCTGATAAATCGGCATAGTGACGATGTTTTCAAGGTTATTCTCATCATGAATCCTGTAGATCCTGATGCTTGCCCTGCAACCTTCCATCCGGTTTTCATCAACGGTAAAGCTGATGGCCTTTACCAGGAATGGATGCCTGGTCTGCACGATGCTTCCGATTTCTTTTCCGATGCTTCGAGGTATCATCACCATAACTCCTCCCGGCATCTTCATTCCCTTGCCGTCAAGTTTCTTGGCTTTGGATTTTGATTCTGTCAGTATTGCCGCCTCCAGCTCCTCGAAGCTGTCTTTGCCATCAAGGAGATATCCTTCGATGATCTGTGGCTCCTGAGCCATTGCAAAGAGGGGAATAAGGCTCAGAATAATCATTGCAATACGTTTCATGTCTATTTTGTCAGTAAATTTAATAATCATGGTCATCATCTTCTGAAATGTTTGTCCGGATGAGGATCATAAGCCATCTTAGGTGCATGCCGCCAGCTGTCGTCAGGTCTGCCGCCTGGCATTATGATGTCATAGACACCTCCCATCTGAGGCACTACGGTATAGTCCCACCTTTGCGGTCTCTGACTTACTCCGCGTCCGAAGAACATTCTCAATGTAGTCATAAGCCAAGGCTTCATCGGAAGGGGCTTGACATATTTCAGGAGTTCCGTCATGTCTATCGAGGCACCGGCAATGGCAGCCTGTTCCATAGCAATTCTTTTCTCTTCCGGACTGACATAATCTTCCGGTTCATATAGCTTGTCAGGAAGCATCTGTCTACCGATATATCCCATCTCATCCAAGAGCTTCTGAGTGTGTTCCTCTTCACTGATGATTCTATCCCGGAGCGCTCTCTCGCCAAGACGGTTGATGTCGTCGGCAAGCACCTGTTCGCGATCGGTCTCCTGGGCATGGAGACTTGCAGGCAAAATGATCAGCAAGATTGCCATCCAGAGGGATATTTGTCTCTCAGAAATCATATATTAATCTTCTACATCATATTCCACATAGCCCCTTCGATATTAGCATTTTTCTTTGCGTTCATTTTACCGAAGTTAAATGACACACTGAAAAGGAAGAAGCGACCGAGGATATTGCTGTATGTATCTTCGACATATTCAGCCGAAACAGTTCTTCGCATATTCCTGCTTTGGTTGAGTATATCTGCGACCTTCAACCCAAGGGTCACTGACTTGATACTCTTGTTTACTTGCATATTCCATCTCCATTCCGGCTGGCCAAATCCATTGGTAAATCCGCGATAGAATCTGTATGACAGGTCTGTGCCTATTTCCCAATCTTTACCTGGACGGTACAATATATCGGTCTTGATGTCATGAGTCCAGTTGTTGATGTTGGCTGTAGGGTCCAGTGAATATTTTGACACCCTGTTTGACATACTGTATGTGAGGTTGGCATCAAGTTTTTCAATACTGTACTTAAGCTTTGAATCGCCGCCCCATATCAATGTATTCGTTCGGCTTTCTGCAAATCCGCTCTGGCCGCTGTAGAATCTGTCCCCGCTGGCATCACCCCAGAAATCTTCCATAAACGAATTGTAATCGAAGGATTGCAAGTCAAGTCCTTCCAGTCTTGATGTGGCCTGATAACTTGTTCCACCGGTGAAATTTGCAAACGGACTGACCTGGAATGTCAGTTGTCTGTCCTTAGTGACCGGCCGGCTGTAGGAAAGATATATATATGCATTTGATTGCGGCTTCTTTGAGTTGACCGGTATGGCATATCTCACTCCAGAGGCATCCATCCAGCTAGCTTGAACTGAGCTTCTTGTTGTCATCTGTCCACTCAGATACATTGAGAAGAATGAGAAGGTTTCACGGTTGTTGGTGCTTAATGAAACGTGGGTATGATGAGTATACTGTGGCTTAAGATATATGTTTCCAGCAGTGATCTGTACGGGATTGGATATGTTCAGAGATGGAGTCATCGAGGTTGCAGAAGGCCTGTTTTCCATTCCAGTATAGTACAAACTAAGGTCAATCCCTTCCTTTTCGTAATTGTAGTAAACGAATGGAGAGACATTTACTAGCCATTCACCCTTGCCCGTTATGGTTTCAACTCCCATAGACTTAGCCTTGATCTCATTCTGTACGACATCAGCCATAACACCGAACTGAACTGTGGTCGTGTCATTGCCATATTGCACAGTCAAAGCACCACGGTTGCTGATATAGCGGTTATCGCTCATTGATGAATAGTAGTCATTATATGTTCCATCAGGATTGGTTGCGTTCCTGAAGTCCTTGTTTCTATAATACTTGGTCTGTGCTCCTATTTCCGCTACCCACTTGCTTGCAAGTGGCTCACTATAAGTCATCGAAATACCACCGGCAGTATTGCTCAGGTCGCTTTTGTAAAACAAATCCTTTACTGTATTCTGACCAAGACTGTTCAAGGCTGAGATTTCGTGAGAATTCTTGTCTGATGTGTTTAATGAGTACTGCGCTCCGAAATAAAGGGAACGGTGTTTCTTTCCTAATTCCTTCAAGCCGAAATATACAGCGTTATTTGTATATATATTGTTTCCTGACGAAATCGTAGAAGCTTCCGAAGAGTTGATCTGTGCACCATCAGAACTTGTCAGGGATTTATTTGCAGCACTGACGGACTCGGATGCGTAGCCGACACTCGGCATGACATAGAGGTAGTATTTGTCATTTTCCTTTGACTTTATTTCCATTGAGGCGCTGACCTGATTCTGACTTCCTGTTGCATCATATGATCCATCAGTCAGCACATCTGGTCCTTCCGGTTGAAATGTCGTTCTTGAAGAAACCTTTCTGTCGACCTTGCCGTTATTCTTGTAATTCACGCTGAGGGTGCTTTCCATATCCTTGATACGGGAAGTGTTGTAGTTGACTCCCGCCTGAGCTGTCGAATTGAGACCGCCAAGGCTGCTGAAATCACCGCTTGTGCTTCCACTGCTGTAATATGCCACATCTGCTCCCGGCTCGATTGCATTGAATGCATTCCCGATGAATATAACTTGGTCCTTCTCTGTGTAGCCGGTAACCATTGCATTCCCGTTGTACAGAAGTCCTCTGTCTTCTATAAGGGAGTTGCCATTGTCCGGATTCAGCGTAGATCCACCACCAAGCTTGGCGTTTCCGTACCACCCTTCAGTATATTCTTCCTTCAGTTCTACGTCCATCACCTTCTCCTTGTCGTCCTTGCTGACAACACCCGAGCCGGCTGCCTCATCCTTGGTCTTATCTATAACCTTGATCTTATCGACAATCTTTGCAGGAAGGTTCTTCAGAGCAGCAGTGGGGTCGTTGAAGAAAAAGGTCTTTCCACCGACTGTTATCTTGTCTATCTTCTCTCCGTTCAGGGTTACCGTGCCGTCTTCAGATACCTCCATTCCCGGCATCTTCTTTATCAGGTCTTCGAGCATTGCATTCTCTCCGACCCTGAATGACGACGCATTGAATTCTATGGTGTCCTTCTTTACCGTCACCGGATTGCCGATTGCGGAGATAGACGCCGCATCAAGATATTCTGCATTCTCGTCCATCTTGATGATGCCAAGGTCGTATGCATCCCAATGAGGCTTGATACTGTAGACTTTCTTATGGGGATTGTAACCGATGATTTCTGCATTGAGTTCATATTTGCCGACAGGCACTTCCTTCAGGAGGACATCACCTTTATCGTCAGACAAGGCAAAATGAGTGATAGTGGTGTCACCGGCGGGGATAAGGTACACCGATGCCCATGATATCGGCTTTGAAGACTTTGAATCCTTGAGGGTGAGTTTTACGTCTGTGTTAGCATTACGCTCAATCATATCATAATTGAGTACCTGCGCGGAAAGCGTCTGCACAAAGAGTATTGTGCACATCAGTAGGGAAATGTGTTTCATTAAGTTCGGTATGTTTAGTTGAGATGAATTTCTATAATCACACACTATGCCAAATATGATTGGCTGAATGATTATTTCAAAAAATCCACTATAACGGTAGTGTATTCCTCCTGATATCTGAAGAATCCGGAGATGTGTTCACAGTCGAAAGTCTTGATGACCTGCTTTCCCTTGCCTGCCTTGGGGATATCGGACAGGGTAGAGTAGGAATCCTTTTCGGAAACTATGAAAAGCGCATCGTGATTCTTCTGCCTGTATTTCCTGTTCTTATAACCATCGGGGAGTGTTACGGTCTTTCCATTGGCTGCAAGCTTGTCGTTCCATGCCTTTGGATCTGATACATAGCCGTCGAAAACAACTTTGGAAACAGGAATGTCAGTATTTCTTAGATATTCATTCACGATGATCGTTCCCATCGATATACCGAGCAGGGCAGGGGACTTGCCTGTCTTCTGGCAGACATGTTCGGCAACAGCCTTGAGGTCTTGAACAAACTCCGTGTGGAATAACTGATTCTGCATTATGGCGAAGTCATCGCTTTGCCCGAATCCACGATAGTCATACATCCAGACATCAAGCCCATATGCCTGAAGATACAGTCCAAGGTACAGCCAGTCGCCCATGTTGCCGGCATCTGACTGAGATATGATGACCGGCGCACCATCGCCCTCTGACGGCAGATGCCAGACAATGAGGGCATAGCCATCATCTGTCTTGACCTTGACTTCTTCATAAGTCAGATCCAGCTTATCTGGAGTGTATGAGTAAACTCTATTTGGCTTGATGGCGGCCAAGGCAATGGCGTTGAGTATCAGGATAGATATGATTAAAGTCCGTTTCATCATATATGGTGCGTGTCTATTGTTCGTCGTTTTCATCTTCATCTCCCGGCTGATACTCCAGAAGATCTCCAGGCTGGCAGTTCAGGGCCTTGCAGAGGGCGGACAGGGTAGAGAAGCGCACGGCCTTCGCCTTGCCTGTCTTGAGGATAGACAGGTTCGCCTGAGTGATTCCGACCTTCTCTGCCAGCTCTCCGGAGGACATCTTCCTCTTGGCTAGCATTACGTCTACGTTTACTATTATCGGCATGATTCCTCCTTCTTTAGATAGTTAAGTCGTTTTCCTTCTTGATATCTATGGCTATTGTATAAAGATATCCGAATATCGTAAACACAAGGGCAGGTACTGCCATGTCTGGAAGCGGGAAGGTCTTCTCCATAGCTCCATTGACAGCAAAGTCAAAGTTTTCTCTGAAATTCACCATGAACATATACACGAATCCTGATAAGAAAATCAGTTTGGCATTACCGGTTGTGAACAGCACCTTTTTCTTCAATCCGGATAATACCTTGTAGATCAGTGTCGATATGACTGTGGCAAATGCCACTGAAGTAAGAACATACCCTGCGATAATATAAATCTGCCATGTCATGCGCTCGGGGTTCCACTTCATATATCCTCCATTGATTACGGTAGCATTGAGTCCATCCATAATCGATCCAAGGCCAATCCAGAAGCAGCATACTATGATCACCACGATTCCGGTGGCTTTCATCCATTTAAGATTGTTCGTTTTCATGATTTCAAGTTTTAGATTGTGAGACTGTTTTCTTCGCTGACCTGCACGGCATTTCTGTATATGAGGGCAACGATACATATGATTATTGGGACAAAGAGTTCTGTGAATCCAAGTTCTATTTGCCTGGTTCCCATCACTATGTGCATGTTGCCACTGCAGAGCAAAGTTATGAATGAGGATGCGGCCAAACCGAACAATAAGCCTACATTCTTTCGTGGGAACAGTACACCGCTCTTCTGTGCCTTGATGGAGTTGAACAGGAATGACAGAAGAAGAGAGAAGCAGGTAATAGATCCGATAAGCTTAAGTATTATTATCGAAACCTGCATGCCCTTGAATCCTTCAATCCATACGGCTTTCTGTGGTGTGCCGGTGAAGAAACCGATTGACTGGACGGTGATGATGGCCAGTGCCAAAAGGCCGAGAACAATAACTGCTCCTGTCAGCCATTTTAGGGATTTTGTTGAGTTCTTTTTCATATATCAATATGGTTTTATTGTTTTTCGATATGCAAATATATGCCTTTTTGTTGAAAAACAATAATCTTATCAAGAAATTTGATAAAAATTTATCTTTATCGTATTTTTAGAAAGCTTTATACTATCTACAATATAGCCTTGTAAGTTAAATCTGCATGATAATATGTTAAATATGCTTGACATTTAGAAAAATCTGTTTAACTTTGCCGAAGGAATTCCTGATAAGTCAAACATTAAAACGGATTTTATGAAAAAGAATTACCTGCTTCCCCACAATTTCAAGATGATCGGTCTGATCATGCTTGTTCCTTTCCTTGCTGCCTGCATATGGCTTCTCCTCGGTCCATGCGAGGGAGACTGGTTCATAGTTGACGTACCGGCACTGTTTACGCTGGATATTGCCAGCACAAGCGAATGGTTCGGTATGACAGCAACTGACCCTGTGAATGAAATCTGTATGCTTGGTCTGCTGGTGTCATTGGTATTCATCGCTTTGTCGAAAGAGAAGGACGAAGACGAGATGACAGCCGTAGTCAGAATGCAGTCCTTTGTCTGGAGCTTCTGGTGCACAGCCATCTTGTTGCTGGTGGCCATTCTCTTTGTATATGATTATGCATTTCTGTTGTTTGCATTCGCATCGATGTTCGTTTGCTTCATCCTGTATATCTGCAAGTTCAATTATGAAATGATAAAGGTCAGGAGGTTACAGAATGAGGAATAGCGTCAAGGTCGAAAGAGCCATCAAGAACATCACCCAGCAGGAACTGGCGGAGGCGGTCGGAGTGTCCAGACAGACCATCAACTTCATCGAGACCGGTCGCTATATGCCATCGACAATCGTGGCCCTGAAGATTGCCAAATACTTTGGAAGACACGCTGATGAAATCTTCCAGCTCGAAGAAAACGACTGATTCATAAGTCAGCAACTTAACAAATAGACAGAACTTATCCTCGGCAGTACTCCCTTATTGCCGGGGATTATATTTTGGACTTTTGTTATCCATATTATATATTAATAAATGGATGGCAAGAAGAATTTTCTATCTTTGTGGAACCCTCTGGAGAGGGATGTTGATAAACTTGTTTTATGGAAGACAATAGAGGTAATATTCTGATGTATCAGACTGTAGACGGCAAAACTGCTATTGAAGTTATGCTGTCAAATGATACAGTGTGGTTGACAATCGATAAGATGGCCGAGCTGTTTCAGCGCAATAAATCAACAATTTC
>JAGBVR010000030.1 GCA_017630215.1 Bacteroidales bacterium
CCACCATCAATCTCTTCTTCATCCCAATCCAACACTCTGACGTAGCTGATGCCTACAGCATCCTTACCCACGGTGAGGTGGAAGTTGTAGTGCTTGCCTGCTTCAAGACCTGCGATGAGCGTGCTGTTAACCGGTACGGTGAGGTTATCTTCAAAATTCATTTCCAAAGTGATGAAAGATGCTTCTTCGGCATACACACCCGGAAGGAGGATGGCGGTATAACCGTCCTTTGACTCATAAGGCGTAACTTCAACAGGAGTCTCCTCGTTGGTGAAGAAACGGAACATTGACACGTAGTTGTCACCTGCGGGATATTGTGAATTGAATGATACAGTCACCGTTACCTTAGTCAACTTGTGGACGAAATTTAGGTCAAGTACACCACTACCTGGTTTGGTCATCTCTTCGGTTTCGGCAGTCATCCAGTCGGCTTTATCGATGCCTGCACTCTGATCCGTAGGCAAATCAAACGAGTCGAACGATGCCGTAGCAGCAGGATACCATGCCTTGAATTGATTCTTTGCAGAACCATTCCATACGAAAGCATCGGTAGTGGTCCAAGTGGTTCCATCAAAGGTATAGGTAGCGATGTTCTTGGTATCACGCAAAGTGTTCTGCACGCAGATCTTGTCGCCGTTGATAAAATTGGTAGCACCATCGTCTTCGTATGCCACACGTGTCTGCATCTTGTTGATCGATGCTACGACCTTGACAGCGTCGGCATCGGTTTCTTGTGAAAAGTCTTCGACTTGTTCACAAGAAACAAAGAGCAAAGATGAAAGAGCAAAGAGCAAAGAGGGAAAGTTGCTACGCTGCTTCTGTGTTATATTATTTCTTTTCATTTTCAATATTTTTTTTAGATGTTTTAATGCTTGCTGTCAAAAGAGCAAGTATTTCTTTTAAATCATTATAGAGTGAATCGAATTGTTGGTTATCTATGATTTCACTCTCAACCAAGAGTTCGAGCCAGTAGGCAGTTTCATCGGCTTCTTTCAGTGCAATGTGCAACTTATTGATGAAGTCAGCCTTACTTTGAGCATTGTAGCTTTCTCGGACATTTGCACCGATACTTGTGCCACTGCGAAAGATTTGCTTGCTGATGATATAGTCTTTCTTCTCATCCTGCAAGAACTTTGCAAACTTTATGATGCGCACAGCAAAAGCTTTACTCTTCTGCCTTGTCACACTATTATCATATCTTTGCTCTTTCATCTTTGCTCTTTGCTCTTAACTCCTTACTCTGTTTCAAGGTCACCACCAACAACAGGTGTTCCCCATGATGCAGCACTGATGTCACCAATTGTCACAGTATCATGACCGATCTGGAGTTTGATGGTGTACTGGGTGCCACCTTCTAACTTGTTGTCAACGTTAGCAAGGCTGATGTTGGCGCTGAATACACGGCCGCTCTCCATTGTAATCACGATAGGGAATGACTCACAACCCTCCATTGGAACAACAAGAACCTCATTGTTGGTCATGGTAAAAGCAGTAGTGCCTGTGCAATTGGTCCAATTGTTTACCTCAACATTCAAAGTACCTTGAGTATACATATTCTGCACCTCTACGGTAGCAATGTTATCACCTGTCACCTCAGTACCTAAAGTAGGATTAAGCACCAGCTTTGCAAGGGCGTGTGACATGCAAATGTTAACAGGG
>JAGBVR010000009.1 GCA_017630215.1 Bacteroidales bacterium
AGACGCAAAGTCTTCATGCCTCATGTATTCTTCATATGAGGACCCTGATGTGATTACCTTAGGAAACCTTCAGGTCTCGCCAAGCGTGAGAAAGGACGGACGAGGAAAGGAACTGCTGCATTTCTGCGAGGACATTGCACGTAGCAAAGGTTTCGAGACTATGCATCTCAAGGCTCAGACCGGTTCGTGGATGTTGGAATGGTATATCAGGGAGGGATATGAGCCCTTTGCAGAGGATGACCAGACAGGTGTGATGTATACCTGGTTGGAAAAGGACCTTAACAAGGAACCTCGTAACACCTCGTTTTTTGCTTAATTGTCAGAGGGATAATCAGATAGGCTTGCTTTAAGCCTAGAAAAAGTCAGCCAAAATGGGCAAAATTGCTTCATTTTGGCTGACTTTTTTAGAATGTAAGCATCTTGCATCGATACTTGTATGAGACGATATACTGTTTCTTGAGTTCTTCAGACAGGAAGGATTTCTCAATCAAGTGAATAGCCTTAGGGTCAGGTTCCTGAAACATCTTCAGTTCCTGCTTGATCACCCTGTCGTTCAGTCCGATCCTTCTGCCGAATTCGACAAAGTCTTCGTAGCCTATGTTATGAGTGTCGGCTTTATTCATTCCTTCCTTGAACAGTCCGTTTTTGAGAGCAAAGATCTGAGGCTCACGAAGCTGAAGTGAAGTGTTGACAAGGTCATATGCAGGACTGAGACGATATTCTCCATCCTTCTCGATGAGCGAGAAGTTCTTCAGGTGAGCATCGTCGTTCAAAGTCACGAAGTTGAATAGTATGATTCTATAGAATCGCCTTATATCAATCAAGGCTGCCTTAACATATTTGTGGATCAACTCCGCACATTCTTCATAGCTGGACTTGTCATACTTGAATAGCCTGCCTCCATTATCCTTGCTCCAGCCAAGGAGTGCGGCGAAGTCCTCCTGCTTGTACTTGCCGCCAGGATATACATCGAAACGGCGTGTGATGTATGCAGCTTTACCATCCTCGAAGAAGCAGAGTGCGTTAGGTGCAGTCTCTATTCCATAGACCTGTGATGCAATCTGCATTGTCACATGTTCATTAGCAGCACAATAATCCTTATTGATGATTTGATAACCTATAGGACGTGGCTTCAGAATGTATGTCCCCTGTTCACCCTCTCGGGTGTACCTCAGATTGTTGTCATCTCCCACTATGACCGAGAACTTAGATTGCGCTCCGGAAAGAGAGATGCGTCCGATGTTCTGTCTCGGCTCGTCAGAGGTGTTCGAGTCATCCTCCGGACTTAATCCTGGGAATATGTGTGAAACCTTCCTACTATCGAAGAGGACTTTAGTGGCAGCAGGTGAGTATGTGTCATAACCATCCATCAAGGTGGATGGACATATGGTCAATATCTTCATATTTCAATTGGTCTTACTGTTATTGCTCCGATAGTGTCTGTCTGACAGGTCGCTAGAAGAATGCCGAAGTCGTCTTCGGGGTCGATCCTCAAAAGCTGTGACTGAACCATGCGGTTTTCACCTTCGGAAAGCATGTTCGCAAAGGCAGGGAATAGATGAGGGGATGTGTATGGCTCGCTCTGCAGTGGAAGAGTAAGACTGACCGGTTGTGCGTCCTCTCCAAGAAGATACGCCCTGTCATATATAAACGAAAACTCACGGCTATCACTCTCCGTAAGTATACCACACCTTATACCGTGCAGATAGATTTCACATTGTCTCATAGTATTGTGGTCAATTTAAGTCCGAGGACGTTGCATATGGACAGATAGGTGGAAATTTTCGGATCGCCCTGACCGCGCTCCGCCGCTACAACTGTATTGATGCTGATGCCGGCAAGGTCAGCCAGTTCCTGCTGTGTAATCTTCAAGGCTTTTCTTCGTTCCTTAATCTGTGCTCCTAAAGTCTTCATATTCCCAATGTATTGGTAATTTTAAGCAAAACTAATGCTAATAAATGAAAAATGCAAGAAAATCCCAATGTATTGTGAATTATACTTAATTTGATGTCTGACAGGTGTTGATGTTAGGATAAATCCCAATGTGCTGGGAATTATATAGATGGTCTGATGTTGAAAAAAGAAGGGAGCAGCGGTTTCCCGATGCTCCCAGTAGATTTACCTGTTATGTGTGAGGATACTTAAATCCCTCTTTCCTTGCAGATGGCTTCGTAAGCCTGATTCACAGCCTTGAACTTCTCCTCTGCCGCCTTCTGGACATCCTCTCCAAGGGTGGCTACCTTGTCAGGATGGTATTTGATGGCCATCTTGCGGTAAGCCTTCTTTACCTCCTCATCGGTAACATTAGGCTCGATCTCCAGGATGCGGTAGTTGCTTTCGTTGCTTGGGCGGAACTGGGCAAAGATGGAATCCACCTCTTCCTTCGACAGGCCGATGTAAGTTGCGATGGTCTCAAGGACATCGACTTCCCTCTGATGCAGACCATCACATGCGCCGAGAGCCACAAGGTAGTGGTACAGCTGCAGACGCTGCGAGTAGTCCATGCAGGAGCGGATCTGTCCACACACCTCATAGAGGTTGTAGTCCTTGGTCAGAAGCTCTCTTACGATCTCTTCCGCATCACCTCCGGCCTGTGCTCAGAAGTTCCTTGTGAAGAAACTTCTCAGGGTGGCCAGCTCCTGTGCAGTGGTCTTGCCGTCTGCCTTGATGACCGATGCCGACAGGACAAGATGGTCATGAGGAGACTGTTCCTCTGACCCTGGTTCCAGGTCTGGTCTTCTCCATAGACAACTGTCGCTTCAGCGAGCTTCTCTACCCTTGACGCGAAGTAATATCCGAGGATTCCTCCGATAGGACCTAACATGGCCATCCGAGTGCTCCCACTATCCATTTACCGAATCTCATCCTTACTTCACCTGATTCTTGAACTCTGTGCAAGGCTTGAAGGTAGGAACCTTGTGCTCAGGGATGATCACAGTTGTATTCTTTGTGATGTTTCTACCAGTCTTTGCCTTTCTTGTCTTCACCTCGAATGTACCGAAACCGCGAAGGTATACGTTGTTCTCCTTTGCAAGTGAGCCCTTAACTGCTTCCATGAAGCCCTCTACTACTGCGCTTACAGTTGTAGACTCGATGCCGGTGCTCTTTGAAATCTATTTTACTATTTCTGCCTTTGTCATAATCGTTTGAATTTTAAAAAGGGCTGAAAAGATAATCAATATATGACATCCCACAGCCCTAAATAGTAGGAAATTAGTCGTTTCTGATGTCCAGTGAGTCTAGGTCCGTCCGGTGATGTGCATTTATCACGGCTTGTTGGGAGTAGACTTTCGCAATCAGCTCGTATGCTCCGATAAGCACCTCTTCTGCTGAAGCATCATCCTTGAATGCCTTTGTGTAGGTCAGGCTACCTTCTTTGAAAATCAATTCCATAGTGTGCAAAATTTAGTGTGTCTGCAAGAAAGTCAATTCATGAGCAATTCTAAAGAGGCCTCTTCCTCTACTTCCGCAGATTATCCGGTGCTAACCGCAAGAAAAAATAATTATATGTGTAAAATCAACGCAAAACATTTGGGTGTGAAGAAAAGACTTTTTTATTTTTGCGTAAAACTAACACGTAGATGAAAGGAACGTACACTTATGTGTATCCGAGACCATCAGTGACGACTGACTGTGTCATCTTCGGATTTGATGCGCAGGGATTATCGATTCTTCTCATCGAGAGGGGAATAGAGCCGTTCAAGGGATGCTGGGCATTCCCCGGAGGGTTCATGCAGATGGATGAGGATGCGGAAACCTGTGCCTGCAGGGAGCTGGAGGAAGAGACCGGACTGAAGGATGTGCATGTGGAGCAGTTCTGTACATTCTCAGAAGTTAACCGTGATCCGAGAGGAAGGACAGTGACGATCGCCCATTTTGCCCTGGTAAAGAAGTCAGAGGTGAAAGGAGCAGACGATGCAGCACAGGCTAAGTGGTTTCCTATAGACAGCATACCTCCATTGGCTTTCGATCATGACAGGATCCTCCGCGTGGCTCTTCATGCACTACGTGAGAAGATCCATTTTCAGCCGATAGGATTCGAGCTGCTCCCTAAGGTGTTTACTATGCCACAACTTCAAGACCTGTATGAATCAATCCTTGAGGTCCAGTTTGACCGACGTAATTTTGCCAACAAGATGCTGATGCAAGGAATTCTTACAGAAGTGAATGATGGTACTGTGCGCAAGGGAACACGTAATCCGATAAAATACTCCTTCAATTCGGAGAAATATAGCCAGATGAAGGCTAAGGGTTTCAGGTTAGAATTCTGATGATTTATTGTAACTAATATCTTCTTCAGGAGTATATACGATAAAAGCAGAATTATGTTAGGAGCAATAATTGGTGATATCGTCGGCTCTATCTATGAGTTTGACAACATTAAGAAGAAGGACTTTCCGTTTATTACAGACAAGTCAAGTTATACGGATGATTCCATTATGACTATAGCTGTAGCTGAGTGGTTATTGACTGATAATGAACATACACACGAGGCCCTAGAGAATGTCATGGTCAGATATGCTGACAAGTATAAGTTCCCTATGGGAGGCTACGGCGGAGGATTCGCTCAGTGGCTCTTCCGTCCGGAGAGACTGATTGACTATAAGACAGGTGAAATAGCTGGAAAGAGAGTACCATATAACTCGTGGGGCAACGGTTCGGCAATGAGGATCTCAGCAGTAGGTTGGAAATTCCGTACTCTTGAAGATACAGAGAAGGTTGCAGCCATTTCGGCATCTATCACCCATGATCACCCAGAAGGAATCAAGGGTGCTCAGGCAACAGCTGCGGCAATCTTCCTTGCAAGAACCGGAAGAACCAAGCAAGAAATCAAGGATTATATTGAGACTCGCTTTGGATATGACCTTAGTGTGCATACTGATGAGCTTCGTAAGACATACGGCTGGGAAGATAGTTGCCAAGGGACAGTGCCGCCAGCTATACGTGCCTTCTTGGATTCTACTGATTTCGAGGATGCCGTGAGGATTGCAGTTTCACTTGGTGGAGATAGTGATACGCTTGCATGTATCACAGGAGGGATAGCTGAAGCATATTACCAGCATATTCCAGACACTATACAGAGACAGGCCGTTGAAAAATTGCCAGCGGAATTCCTTATAGTGATGGATTACTTTAAGCAGGGTAGCTTCTATCAGCAGATGTCTCCTCGTGAAGTGATGGGTAGGGCAGATAGTGCTGTAGAGAGACGCTATACGCCAGAACACATCAAGGAGCTCAAAGAGGGCGAGGTCTTTGTTTTTGGAAGCAATTTGGATGGAGCCCATGGCGGCGGAGCAGCTGCTGCGGCAGTGAGATACTTCGGTGCAGTCTGGGGACAGGGAGTCGGAATGCAGGGACAGAGCTATGCAATTCCGACAATGCATGGGGGAGTGGATGTGATCAAGCCATATGTTGATGAGTTCATCCAGTATGCAAAGGAGCATCCGGAACTTACCTTCCTTGTGACTAGAATCGGTTGTGGAATCGCAGGATTCAGGGATGCGGAAATAGCTCCATTGTTTGCCCCTAGCCTTAATCTTGAGAATGTTATTCTCCCGAAGAGTTTTGTAGAGAACATTATATAGCAAAACTATCTGTAACATTACATAGGAGACATGGTATTTATATGTATAATTCATATAGATACCATGATTTTAATTGGAGATAACCCTGAGTTTCAAGCGCGGGAGATAATAGTCCCCCCTGAAAATAAAAGAACCATATCGCAGCAGCAAGTTGTAGATTCAGGTTTGCCTGAATTATTAGCTGCGGTATCGGAAGAAGTGCGCAAGAAGTATGTAACTTCTGTGTCGGATAGTATGACCTATGAGCCATATTTATCCGAGTTGATATATAAAGATTTGGTGCTCAGAACTCTAGAGAACTATATAACTCTCGTTCAACCTTTGAGTTCAGAGACCATGCCTGAAGAAAAGGTTATAGAGAATCTTTCGCAATATGCAGTAGGGCCGATTATAGAGCATCGTTACTTCGGTGTATCAACAGAGATTCCATTAAATCTATTTTCCGTGAATGTTACAGGAGATCAGTTGACTGTGACATTTGATACAGGCTTCTCGCAAATGTCTAGAAGATATACTGGTCCAACAACTACTCATGTGATGTGTGTCTTGTTGGTAGATGCAGCGAAAGATTTGCTTTTGTTGCAGAGAGAGTCAATAACCCTGGAGGTTGCATCCATCCAGAAGGCGCAGGGGATATATCAAGAATCTGCTGCTCTTGCTGCTGCCTCTCTGATATCTAAGTACCAAGGAAAGACAAGAATCAGTCAAAAGGGGAATAGGATAACTGTGAATTTCTATCTGTCCGATAGTGAGAAAGCATTTGTCACATTCTTCAGAGATAATATGCCTTGGAATATACCAGATCCTCCAGAGAATCCAGAGTCACTTAGAATGATATGCTCCCAGAAGAATTCCCCGTTTATTATTGTGTCTTTGAGTAAGCAGGATCGTAGATATTTGAAGAAATGAAGCAGCTATTAATCACCTTAACTATAGGCATTATAGCCCTCACAGGATGTGAGAATAAGAAGTTGAGTCATTGTAATGATTGTGACTTTAAGGATAGCCTTCTTGTTGATTTTATGAGTTATGTGTCGCAGTTTTCTGACTACTCATTTGTCGATTGGGAAGATATTTCTTCGAAGCATATCAAGCAATATGTAGCGGATTGGGATGAATCATTGGATGATAGGATACACCATAGCTGGAAGCAGGAAAGCCTTGATGCGGAAGTATGGAATCTTCTTCAGAATGCCAAGGCAGAGGTGCATCGAAGATCGATCCCACTAAGATCTATATCGTCAAGAAGAGTGTGCGGAAAGTTAGATGCTCTTGAGAGGGCTTTTGATGAAGCATTTGAGCAGATGGTTACCCAGGAATACTATCTGAGATGCTTCGAGGATGTGTTCGATGAAACGATTCCTCCAAATATTGATGACTTGTGCAGGTAAGTATAAGGCAGAGAGGGGACACTATCATTAAGTGCCCCCTCTCTTATGCTTTCCGCTGATATGTTAGTGAAGCGAGTAAATGATGTCTCCGTTAGGATCCTGCCCCTTCCTGATCCAGTTTCCGTCGATGTTGTAGAGAATCTCTCCATACGGATTCTGTCCTTTTCTAATCCAGTTTCCGTCAATAGTGTAGACTATTTCTCCCCAGGGATCCTGTCCCTTTCTGATCCACTTGCCGTCTATGGTATAGACAATCTCGTTGTAGCTGGCAATTCCTCTGCGGATCCATTTGCCGTCGATATTGTACACGGTAGTACCATATCGTGTCTGTCCTGTAATTACTAGATTCAGCATATTATGTACATTGTGAGTTAACCTACCAACCCATAGCTTCTGAGTTCCTGACGAAATCTGCAGACCTTAGTCTTGACGGTGTTTTCATTGCAGCCAAGAACGATAGCCATATCCTTATATGGCACTCCGTCAAGGAGCATGTATGCAAGTTCTCTGCTCTCTGGCTTGAGATTACCTATCACTCGCCAGATTTTTCTTTCCTCCTCCTGCTGGATGACCTTTCTGTCGGCCGATGCAGAATCATAGGCAGAACGCTCGTCGTAATCTCTGTCCTGTGGGAGAGCGCAGTATCTGCCACGACGCTTGTTGGTCTGACTAGCGCAGTCTAAGACAGAGTTCCTACAGATGCGATATACCCAGCCGTCGAAGTTGCCTCCAGGTCTGAATGAACCGCTCTTGTCGGAAATCTTGATGTAGGTATCATGAATGAGGTCCTCTATGTCTTGATCGGAGAGGATAGAGTAGAATTTACCCGCCATAAGACGGATGTTCTTGGTTACTGTGTGGTAGAGATAATCTCCGAAGAGATCGACGCTGGTACCCTTGAGGGCACGACTAGGGACAAAGGAAGTACTAATCATGTCTGTCAATGATTAAAAAGTAATGGTGATCGAAGCCTCACCATATTGGCTTGTTTCTGGTGTTGTGGCCGAAAAACAAAACGACAGGCGGCCAATCCTGAAAACAGAACCTTACTTGATCATTGACTTTTAATTGTTAGACTTTAATTTTCCCTATAACTATATATCTATACTCCGCACAGGCGGAAAGGTTACAACGAATTTTGACTTTTTTCTTGATTTCTTCAGCAAAGGTATGAAATCGGAATATCTTCGTCAAATAAAAATTTCAGACCGATATGACTGATCAGTATCGGTCTGAAAATCAACGTTCTTGACCTGACTTACAATAGAAGCGTAGTCCGCTTCATCTACTGTGAAAACATTTCCACACTTTGGGCATTTAAGTTCCTTCATATGCTACTCGTTTTATATTGACTTGTTAATATGATTGTACCACCCGTTTTGGAAATGGTTACAGAAATTCTTAAAAAATCTAGATTTTCTGCAATTTATCCGATTTCAGTGACCTGAGTCCGCTCTCGAAGAACTCGACCTCGCAGTAGTCACCATCATCATAGACATTACGGATAATGCCAGCTCCAAAGTGAGCGTGCTCGACCTGATCTCCTTCAATCAGTCCTTTTCTCTCCACCTGAATAGTCAGGCCACATTCCGCATCCATGGACCTGCAGAAGCTGCATGCCCTGTTCCAAAGACTCTCATCCATGTCACCTTCCGTCACAAAGAGGTTCTCCTTGATCTCGCGTATGAACCTAGATGGTAGCTTGTCGAATCCACCCTGTACCGAGTAACCTTCAGATTCCGTGAGGAACAATTTCCTCTCAGCTCTGGTGACCGCCACGTACATCAGTCTTCTCTCTTCCTCCATTGCCTTCTTCTTGCGTTCGCGTACGCTCCTCTTATTAGGAAGTACTCCTTCATTAAGACCGGCAATGAAGACATATGGGAATTCCAGTCCCTTAGCCTGGTGGATGGTCATTACCCTTACGAAGTTCTTGTCCTTCTGGTAGTCGGCGTTGGTATAGAGAGCCACATCCTGAAGGTATGTCTCAAGAGTGATGTCATCCTCCTTGTGGTCGTTCTCATATGTCTTGATGGACTGGATGAGCTCGTTCAGATTCTCAAGTCTCTCTTCCTGCTCGTCATTACGATACAGCTCATTCAGACCGCTGTTGGCCAGAAGGTACTCCAGAAGATTGCTGATGGTCATTCCACCTTCAGAGAGTTTCCTTGCGTTGTCAATCAGTTCAATGAACTTCAGCACAGGCTCCTTTGCATAGGTCTTCGACGTGGAGAGTTCACGAAGGGCTTCGAACAGGCTGCATCCGCATTGCTCGGATATGGTCATGATGCGCTCCATAGCCTTCTTGCCCAGCTTTCTTGAAGGGACATTCACTATACGCTTGAATGCCAGATCGTCGTCCGTACCCACCAGTCTGAGATAGCTGAGCGAGTCCTTGATCTCTTTCCTCTCGAAGAAACGCACTCCTCCCCAGATGACATAACTGATCTTGTTGCGCATGAACGACTGTTCTATGGCACGGGTCAGATAGGATGACCTGACAAGTACTGCAAAGTCAGACAGAGCTGCGCCAGTCTCTGTTATATTCAGTATCTGCTTTGATGTCCAGTCTGCTTCCATCCTGTCATCCTTCGCGTGGAAGTGAGTGATTTTGTCACCCTCTCCGCTATATGTGTAAAGGTCCTTCTTTATACGCTCGTCATTATGCTCGATGATGGAATTGGCAGCATCCAGGATATTTGCAGTTGACCTGTAGTTCTGGGCCATGATGATGTCGGTCTGCGGATTGCAGTTCAGGAACTGCGGCAGGTCTGCACCTCTCCATTCATAGATGGTCTGGTCCGGATCTCCCACAAGGAAGAGATTGCCATGCTTAGCGCAGAGTGTCTCGTAGATCTTCCAGTCAAGGCAGTTGCAGTCCTGCACCTCGTCAACCATGACGTAGTTCATCTTCCTCTGCCACTTCTCTCTTACTTCAGGGAAGTTGTCGAGGATATAGATAGTAAGGAATATAAGGTCGTCAAAGTCCAGTGACAGGTATTTCTTCTCTCTGGTGATGGTGCTCTTGAAGAGTCCGAGGTGGTTCTCTCCGTAAGTCTTGGTAAGCAAAGCAGCTGTTTCAGATGAGAATGAGCCTGTTGCCCCAGGCAGAAGGAATGCTCTGATGTATTCCTCTCCTGCCATTGCCTTGCTCTTGTAGAAGGTCTTCAGAAACCTCTCGACTGTAGATTCCTTTCTCTCTAGCCCGTTCTCTTCGTGAGCTTCCTTGGCTATGGCTTTCATGTCCTCTTCGTCAAGAATCTGGAATGTCTTTGGATAGCCGAGTCTGAAGATCTCCTCTCTGAGGAACTTCACGCAGAAGGAGTGGATCGTGCAGATGAAGTCACTGGCATAATCACCACCGATAAGGCGGTTGATCCTGTTGCGCATTTCCTGTGCGGCCTTATTGGTGAAGGTCAGGCATAGAATGTTACCTGGATCGATTCCAAGTTCATCGACCAGGTACGCGTACCTGTATGCCAGTACGCGTGTTTTGCCGGATCCTGCTCCGGCAATGATCCTTACTCTGCCTTCCGTTGTCTTGACTGCCTCCAGCTGCTTGTCGTTCAGTCCTCTAAGTTCCATATCTTATCCTATAGGATTACAAATTTACCAATTCTAACTTGAAAGTCATATCCATTTGGATACAATTTCACGAGTGCAAAATTATATAGACAAAGTGCCAAACCACAGCACAAGTAGAGCTATCTATCGATAATCCAACAAAGAATCATCTCCCAGCGTTTAGGCTGGAACTTGGGATTCAGAAACTCTACCTTCTTGAACCTGTCGTCTACATTTATACCGAACTCTCTCTTGATTCTTCTTACCTGTCTCCTGAAATACCTGCCGTGTCCTAGAAGACCATCATGCTTTCGCCCGTCTATCCTATGGTTATACAGATGAATCATCTCATGGACCAGGACATCCCTTAGTAGTGTCTCGTTCCACTTCACGCAGGTGCCTATCCATATTCTGTCCTTAGGCTTGCCCTTTCGGTCAACACGATTACTATATGCGCCAAGAAAGCCTGTGGTCTTAGGGAATAGGTGGAACTCGCATTCGCCCAGTACTCCGCTGAAGTATTTCTGATTATACTCATTGAAACGTTCTTTGATGAGCTCTTTGGTTATTTTCATCTGAGACTTAGATAAAGGGTTTCTTATCTATACCGCGAAGAAGATGGTTAGTTACATCTTCCTGGGCAGACAAGGATGGTGTCGAGCATCAGAATCTCGAGATATGTCCCTCCGGCGAATCTGCCGGAACTTGCTAGCCGATCGGCGCGGAGGAGCGTTGCGAAACGTGAACCTCCATCATTCAAGGTCATCTGAATTCTTTCAGGTGGCCTTTCTTTTTGGTCAAACTCTGTAACCGCTTGCCGAGATAGGTGTAGATACTAAGGAGCACCTGCTAAATAAACGTCAGATGTGAAATTTTTTCGCACCGGGATGTAACAATTCCAAAAGCTGGTGTAAATAACACAAACGAACAAAACAAAAGACAGACATGAAACATTGTGAAACAAAGTACATCAAGAATCAGACAAGAAGAATTTCTGATGAAAGGTTGAATTTTAAAGGCGGAATTGCACTTGGTGATGTGGACATCTTTATCGATGGCGGAAAAACCCGTAACAAGGTCAGAAGAATCGTCGAGAAGAGAGTGAGTCAGGACTACTGGAGACAAGCCTTAAAGAAAAATCCTGATAATAGCGGCAGATACCGCACACGCCACCATGTGTCAAATCATATGAAGAATATTTACGGCGAAGTCCCAAGTGGATATAGCTATGCATGCTAATATAACCCAAAAACTTGAACGACATGAGAACAACAGCTAAACTCATTTTGGCGGGTACCCTCATCATTGCGGGTACCGCACTTGGCAGTAGGGCGCTGACATCAGCAGCAAAGGTGGTTGCAGGATTCTAAAGAAGGAGGTACTATGCTAGGAAAGATTGCAGGAAAACTAGGGCCCGAACTCTTCGAGCTCTGCAAGGTAGCAGGAGAAGCTATGGCCGACTTCTTGGATAAGGCGGTGGACAAGGTATTCGATCATCTTGAAGGGAAAAAAGGAGGTGAGTCATGATCATACACGACGAAAGTACAATACGCATGATGTTGCGGTTGTTCAGAAGATTAGGCAAATGGTGGTTCTAGCGTGAGACCATCATTGTCCGGGCGGGGATTCGATAAGGAATCTCCGCCCTTTTATTAGGCAATAGTTGTAATGTCTTCTCCCCAAGAAACAATATTGCCGCCATCAATAACGCTTTCGGAATTTGCTGCTTCTTCAATCAGCTCATTTATAGTTTTTTTAACGTAGAGATTGCAACAACAATGGTCGTGCAGTCTGTAATTTGAACAAGGACATTTTGTGTCTTCCCCTGTATTGCTTGAAGGACAGTGGCCATCATTACGAGATATGCCCTTAGTGATTTCAGACACAATGTTTTCATTTGGATTAAGCTTCCAAGTGTAATCTTTGATAAAATATTCCATATGAGGACTTTTGAGTTGCTTTGTCAACAACGAAGTTAACGATTTTCTTCTTAATTATCTCATTGTTTGCGCAGCAATTCTATATAATCCGTCGGTTCCCCTTCTGATGATGTATCTCTCTGCAGTTCTTTTTCCAAGCCTATCTGTAATCTTTCTCTTGATTCTGGATACATTGGTGTACCACGATACCTTTTCCTCGTCGCAGATTCCTTCGACAGCGTCCTCGATGAGTCCTTTGTTATCATAGACCATCTGGGATCCGTAGATCTCGCATAGCTCGTCCCAGTATCTCCATAGTTCATCTGCATTGATGCCGTCTGGATATCTCAGGAAAAGGATGTACAGAGTCCTTTCCATAGGGGTGAGCTTGATCCTTACGTTGCCCTCATCAGGGAGTACGAGCATGCCGGTGGAGTCAATGTATGCTCTACCTGATTTGTCTTCTTCAATGAGCAGGGAGTCAATCTCCTTGTCGGTTGCTCCTTTGGTTCTGAGTTGCTTGAGAAGTGATTTGATCTGTGCGACGATCGATGCCGCATCTTCATCCATCATGAGGCCGCCTCTCATAGGAAGCGCCACTTCTATTGTTTCCATTTTTAGTCTTGCGTTTGCGGACTGGCCGCTGTGATTGATTGGGATTGTGCCTTGAGACCTGCAAGGCTACAGAGAAATCCCTCAAAGGGGATTAGCGATTGCCGCGACTAAATCGATGGAATGAATTTTGGCGTACAGATCCAGATACGGCAAAGCCAGCACATCGGCGATTATTGCTGTGCTGACAACTGAATATGTTGTGGTTCCGTATCATGAATACTGTTTTCTGTTTTACGAGTGCAAAGATATATAAAAATTAAATAGCGGGAACAGGAAGGATCGAACTTCCGACACACGGGTTAACAGCCCGCTGCTCTGCCACTGAGCTACGCTCCCATAAAATTGAGCCAGGAGCAGGATTCGAACCTGCGAGTAGCGGTTTTGCAGACCGCCGTGTTAGCCACTTCACCATCCGGGCATTTTGCGGAAACGGAAAGATTCGAACTTTCGAGCCCCGAAGGACTGCCTCCTTAGCAGAGAGGTGGTTTCGACCGCTCACCCACGCTTCCATTGTTTGGGTGAAGAACGGGCTTCGAACCCGTGACCTCCGGATCCACAATCCGGCGTTCTGACCAGCTGAACTATCATCACCATGTTGTGGAGTCTCGTGGAATCGAACCACGTTCTCAGGATTTTCAGTCCTGCGCATACACCTGGTCTGCCCAAACTCCATTTTGTGTTCCTGTGAGGACTCGAACCTCAATTCCAAGCTTCGTAGGCTAGTGTCCTATCCATTGGACGACAGGAACCTTTTTCATTTGACATTGCAAAGGTATAATGGGACGCTTTCTTAATGAAATCTCTGCAAGACTTGCAGAAATGATATGACTGGCAGCACCTTCAAAAGTCCCTCATAGTGGCAGCGAGCATACAACCAGTGGGTATGCTCACCTTATCATGGCCACTACTTCGCACGATGCTGCCCGTCAGAATCATTATCCCTTGATCACAGCAATAGGGGAGAGCCTGGTCAGAATCTTGACAAGGTCGGTCTGGTTAGCCATGACTTCATCAATATCCTTGTAGGCGCTTGCGGCTTCGTCAAGATGGTTCACTGAGCGTATGCCGTGGATGATGCCCTTGCTGTCAAGCATCTCCTTCTCCTTTTCAAGCGAGAGAGTACGGATGGCCTCCTTGCGACTCATCACACGACCAGCTCCGTGAGACGAACTCATGAATGCCTCTGGACATCCAAGTCCCTCGACGATGTATGAGCTTGTACCCTGTGATCCTGGTATGATGCCTACCTCTCCTGCACGGGCGCGGACCGCTCCCTTGCGATGCACGATTACGTTCTCACCATAGTGGTGTTCCCATGCAGCATAATTGTGAGCTATATTGATCATAGGCTCGAAGACAACCTGAGGAAGTGCGTCAGCAATGATCTCCTGGATTCTGTCCATCATAAGCTTGCGGTTACAGAAGGCAAAGTCGACACAATATGACATCTCCTTCCAATAGTCGGTGAACTCCTTCACTCCGATTGGGAGGAAGTGCATCTGCCACTCCGGCTCTACCTTGGTGTACATGATGGAGTTCAGCTTCTTGGCGAACAGGTTGTAGTAGTCTCCGACCTGCTTGCCGAGATTTCTTGAACCGGAATGAAGCATGATCCACAAATAACCTTCGTCATCCTTCTGGAGTTCTATGAAGTGGTTTCCGCCGCCAAGGGTGCCGACCTGACGTCTTGCTGAAGTGTATTGCCTGCTGACTACATGAAGCTTATCTATATCGTGCCCCTTAGGCATGAACTCCTCATCCTGAAGCTCACTATGGTGGTCCATGCCGAGAGGAATTCGTGCACGAATACCAGCCATTATCTTCTCCCTGATAAGCTCCTTGGGGATTTCTTCCGCCATGAGATTGGTCTTCACTGCACACATGCCGCAGCCTATGTCCACGCCAACGGCGTTAGGCACGACCACGTTCTTGGTGGCAAGCACTCCGCCGATAGGCATGCCCATGCCACCATGTACATCAGGCATGAAGGCCAGGTGATGGTATATGAATGGAAGGCGGGAGAGATTGTCTATCTCCTTCCATGCGTGAGGGTCAACGGTCTTCGCCCAGACCTTGACCGGAGTATCGTTAAGTAAGAATTCGTTCATTGCTTTAGAAGGTAGTGTTGTTGAGTATGTTCAAGAAATATGCGTCCAGTGCCTTGTAGTTGAAAGGTGTTTCTTCTGGGAATGTGCCTAACATGTCTTCTATATCAGATGCAATGCCTGTGGCAAAGGCAACTAGAGTGTTACTGACTATCAAGGTGTTATGCTCACGACTTTCCTTTTTCAGGCGGACCAGTTCTGCAATCTCTTCCTTGATGTTCTTGTCGCAGATCATCTTATCGACAAGATCGTTGAAGAGTACAGGAGGATATGTTCCGTAAACGGCAGCATACTTAGCTGCAAGGAGTCCTCTGATGTGGTACATGAACTTCTTCATTTCGCATCCGCGTTTCTCCAGATACCTCTTGTCATGATTCATGGCCATGTGGTAGTAGTGGTTGACAGCAGATACCTTTCTGAAGTAATCATTCTTGAGAGAACTTATAGACTGGAAGAACTCTGCGTCCTTATAGTAGATGATGGGAGAGTTGAGCCATTCGGCGAAGGCGCAGTTGCCTTTGCCCATCAGAAGGAGTGCCTTCCTGATGTCCCAGCCTGCGAAGTCCATCACTCCGTCTGAATCAAGTTCCTCGATGACGTCTCTACCCTCTATCAGGGTCAGATACCATTCCTTCCTGTGAACATAGACAAATCTTACGTCGTAGTCACTATCCTTCGATGCAAATCCCCATGCCCTGCTACCGGATTCGACAGCAAGGAGGATCTTTACATCGTACTTTGACTCTATATCTTTGAGTCTCTGTAATATCTTTGTTTCCATTTTGTTTTAATAAAAAGGATGACGCGACAAGCGCAAAGAGACTTTTAGCAAAGCTAACGGTGGAATCCCTGACTCATCCAGGGCCCGTGCCGGTTTATCATACGAAGTAACCCTTCGCTACGGCAGTCATCCAAGTTATGTGTAAGTGGTGCAACATGCGTGCGGACTCGTATCCCAACACTAAGAGTGTTGTGCTTCTCTAGCTAAACGAAGAAATTCCACACTACGGCAACCACTATGTTGTTAAGAGGAGCAATACTCGAAACCGGATCGGGGCGTGCGAATAGCCCCTAAAGGCTCAAAGATGAGCGGAAGATCCTAGGTAGCGAAGTATCCGGTTCCTACGGCATCCTCCCGTTTTATAACTCAATCTGCTGGATATGCTTGAGTGCACTCTCTCCGCCCTCAATGGCATCAAGAATCTCAAAGACCTTTTCGCTCCATCCTGCGATAAGGAACACATCATCTGTAGTCTGTCTCACAGGCATCTGACCATATCCTCTCAAGTCAAAGAGATAGAGCTTTGCATCTGGGTTAAAGATTTTGTATGCCTTCCATGCTTTCTCCAGGCTTCCACCATCACGGCGGCTATTCCACATTTGCATGTCCGTGAAGAACATGAGCTTGTCAACTTTGATGTTCTCCTTAAGAAGCCAGTCGATAGCCAGATGCCCATTGGTGGAGAATCCTACCTTATTGGCGTTCTTATGCATGTTGATGGTGTTCTCAAGTACCCCACACTTCGGACCTCCTACGGCAGGAAGCCAGGTGTCTCCGAAGATGCCAGTAACAACAGACTTGCACTTGCTCTTGAGGATGGATCCAAGAAGGATTCCGATGTCATAGTTCATCACTGAACTCTTCGGTGATACAGGGAACTGCATTGAACCTGATACATCGCATGCGATGAATACTGGGGTGTCTTCGTTGAATCCGCAGAGGTTCTCCGCTGAGTGCTCAGCAGCCTTTTCTAAGGCTTCGAGGATATACTGTACCTCAGGGCGCTGAATGTTTGTAAGCTCTCGGTATGCAGTATAGAATCTGAAAGGAAGCTGACGAGACTTGATGACCTCATCCCTTGATGAAATCCTATCGTGCACTATCTTGAGCATGTTCATATCCATGCCAACCTCAATGATGTTTCTGAGGTTTCTAAGGAGGGCCATATAACCGAGCTTTCCGCTCTGAAGGAGTTTTTTCCAACACTCCCTCTTTGCCTTGGTCTTCTCCTCCTCACTCTCAAAGGTCTGCTGGCCGAGTGCAGATAGTTCTGTCTCCCAGGTATAGGGAACCTTTAACTCTCCCGATACGATTCTGTTGAAGATGTCCTGCTGCTCCGGAGACTTTGCCTTAGGATGTACGATGAAAAGAGCGTCCTTAAGTTTAACCTCAAGGTTATCTCTGTTGTACTTGGCAAACTGGTACTCGTCGAAGCGGTTGAACGCGTTCTTGAGTCCCTCCTGAATCTGTCTGGAGAGCTTATTGAGCTTCTTCATGCCCTTGCCCTCGCCGTTTCTCCACTGATAGCAGGCGAGAGTCTCCATGATTTCATCAGCGCGGAGTACGACTCTGTCCATAGTCTTGCGCACAAGATGGTCTCCGTTGTGAATTTTAGCAAGCTCCACTATAAGGAAGAGCGGAATGCTTCTAAGGTTCATCTGTTCCCTGGCATAGATGGCAAGTTTTGCCACGAATTCCGGAGATACCTTTCGAATAAGTTCAGAAATCCTTTCTACTCTGCCATCACGTGACTCATAGAAACTGTCTCCCATTGCGCTGGTGACAACAGCAGTATACAGTTCCATCTCAGAAGACATCTTGTATGCCTTCTCTCCTTCATAATTCATGATAATCTCTTTCTCTTTTGCAATGCTGTTGTACGTCATATCTTCTATATTTTACTAAATTATAACAGGGCGACAATCGATGTGGCTGTTCCATACATACTTCATCAGAAGCTTAAGGGATTTTTCAGATCGACTCATTCGTCCTCTCCTATCTCGCCATGTATTTCCAAGGTATCTAATCTCGATGTAAGCTGCACCTACGGCACCTGTCATTATTATCTACCGCAAATCTCACCTTTTGTTACAAGCTTTTGAATTATTTGCAAGGCTTGCGATCGTAATTTCATGGTGCAAAGTAAAATACAAGGTGCGCAGTCTTATTGCGCAGCAAGAATTAATTTGCTATTTTTGTGAAAAATCTTGAATTATGCCTGTTACACGTAATGCACTTATCCGATATAAGACCATTGACAACTGTCTTCGCCGTCGCAACCGCAGGTGGACATTGGAAGATCTAATTGATGCTTGCAGTGATGCTCTCTACGAATACGAGGGCATTGATAAGGGTATCAGTAAGAGGACTGTCCAGATGGATATCCAGATGATGCGAAGTGACAAACTGGGATATAATGCGCCGATAGAGGTTTATGATAATAAATACTACAGGTATTCCGATCCTGACTATAGTATCACCAATTCTCCACTTACGGATGAGGATTTGAAACTGATGGGGGAGTCAGTTGAATTGCTAAGACAGTTTTCTGGATTCTCAGCCCTTTCTGGAATAGAGGATGTGGTAGGACGACTTGAGGACCAGGTGTCTTCAATGAGGCATAACCGCAAGCCTGTAATACTTCTGGAGAAGAATGAAAGTCTCAGGGGACTGAAGTTCATAGATCCTTTATATAAGGCAATTCTGGAGAAGACTCCGGTCAAGATTATCTACAAGTCATTCAAGGCCCGTGAGATGCAGAAGTTCATCTTCTCTCCGTTCTTCCTCAAGGAGTTCAGAAATCGCTGGTTCGTCTACGGATGGAAGAAGGGAGCAGGTATGATCTTTAATCTGGCTTTGGATAGAATTCATGAGATGGGAGCGGCTCCTGGTGAGACATATCAGGAGAATAATATCATAGATCCTGATACCTTTTTCGACAATCTCATTGGTGTAACTAAGAACATCAACGACAAGGCCCATAAGGTGCGCTTCTGGGCTGCACCTGAGCAGGTGCCTTACATTGAGACAAAACCGCTTCATAAAAGCCAGTTCGTTGTTCAGAGGAATGAGGATGGGTCGGCTATCTTCCAGATGGAAGTGGTATTGAACTATGAGCTGGAGAAAGATCTTCTTGGCTTCGGAGAGGGAGTGAGGGTGCTCTCGCCCAGGTTATTGGTGCATAACATGTCCAAAAGATTGACTCAGGCAGCAAGGAACTATCAATAAAAATAAATTATAAAGAATAAGACAATGGGAATATTTGACGTAGATGAAAATATTGAGAACGTAAGCTTTGACAGGATATATAAACTGAAAAGATTATACGATGAGCTTAGTGACGGGGCTTCCATAAAGGGGGAGCAGATAATCGCGGATACGCTTAAGATTTCTTATGAGTTCGGCGAGACTGAATGGCTTGGAGGAAAGAGAAGCGGTTACTTCTTTAATTTCTATAAAAAGGATGATGAGAATAATTGGACCGCCCTATATGAAATTGATAAGTCAGATCGCAGAATATATGACCAAGAGAATCATACGTTGGAAGAGTTCTTTGTGAGAATGATATACTATATACCTTCTGATATATGGGCTGAATGGAATGATAATCAGGATGCTGGCAGACAAATATGGATCGATGTGTTTGAGCTGACCGAGGAAGAGATAAGTGAATTGGATGATCCTATGCTCCCTTGGTAGGTTTTTACTTGGATGCTATCGTATCTCAATTATCTGTTGCAAAAGTATGGGCCCGTTTTGACAACTCTTGTCAATTGCTGATTATTTGTCGAAAAATTTCTCAAAAATATATGCGCGGCTCTTAGCATATAGTGTTTCCCATTTCTCACACATAATGACAGGATGGAAGCGTTTAATCGGAAATCTTTCGCCAGTATCATCGTCAGTGAATGTCTCATTTGTGACGGTATACAGAGTCCAAAGGTCTCTTTCTCCGTCACTTCCAACGGAAGCGCAAAAAGTCTGATTACCGATGGTGAATTCTCCACTTTTACTGAGAAGCTGAAGGAAAGCTCTGACTTCTTCTTCTAGAGTGTCTGCTAGTCCAAGATTGAAATTCCAAAATGAATCGAAATTTCTGATTTCTGATGGTGCGCTCCATAAAGAATCCTCATACTCTCGTTTTCTTTCATGTGCCATATCCCATAGTAAGCTCTTGAGGACCGAGTCTATAAGATTCTGCTCGTCAATCTTGTAATCGTGAACTGGAATCTCATCATCTCGATTAGAGAACTCTCTCAAAGCCTTGTTAAGACTTTCCTTGTCATCGATGGGGAAATAGCGTATCTCCGCGCTATTACTTGTGTAGATATATCCAAGGCTATGGATATATGCCATGGACTCGCGTGCCTGTTCCTCAAAAGGATTGCTACATAGGGCAATGATGCCGCTCTTATTAGAATTTACTAATGTCAGAAGCCTATTGTAAAGTGTTTTAATGCAGGACATATTTAAATTGATTTATAATTCTTAGATACATACTCTGAAATAGTTTTGTAGTTACATGTAATATTTGCTTTGCGCGTTTCTTTTCTTTGTGTGAGTCTGTACATGCATACGGAAAATTCGTAAATTTGCCATATGAAGATAGAAGAAGCCATAGTCTATTGCCTCGCCACCTCAAACAGAGGAATGCGCAGCGAACAGATAGCTGACATGATAAACCGTCAGCGTCTTCATCTGCGTAAGGATGGTCAGCCGGTGAGTGCAAAACAGGTCTTCTACGTAGTTACTCATGCACCCCATACTTTCTGCTTGGCTGAGGGCAGGATAATGTTGATGATGTGATGAGATGGGCGGGTCCCGGGATGATGCTTTATCATCCTATAGAGGCTATAATGCATTTGATAAGGGAATTTATTCAGTAGAAACAGATATGATCAGACGAGTGCATTCATATGTCATAGCGGCAGCTATCTGGGGTATCCCAGGCATCAATATAGCAGTCAAGGGAATCAGGACTTACATGTTGATGAGGCCTGATGACTTGTGGTGGCTGCTGCTTATTACTGTCGCAGTGACTATCTTCTTTTTCACTATCTTTCGTCGTGTCGTCAGAAAATACTCTGAAAGAATTGCCTCATTGCCGGACAGGGTGATGATATGGCGGATATTCCCACCTAAGGGATGGATTCTGCTCGCGATCATGATGGGATTTGGAATCACTCTGAAGCATATACCTGATGTTCCGATGTCCTTTACTGCATCGTTTTATTCAGGCCTGGGTCCGATGCTTATCGTATCGTCAATACAATATTTGAAAGCATGTTTTAAAACATTATGACACCTGAATCAACAATAGGAAAGCTTAAGTCGTCCCGTCAGTGTAGTTTCGTCATCATTACACTGATATATCTGGCTGCCACATTGCTTGGAATATGGGCATTTGCAGCTCTCAAAGATAGTCACTTTCTGTTAAGACTTTTTGCAGCTGACTTTGCCGCTACAGTCTTTGTATGGCTATGGGGCGTCATATTCAGTAACTCTTCTGTATATGACCCGTACTGGAGCGTCGCTCCTCCGTTGATGCTCACAGGATATGCTATATATTGCGGCGCATCATCATGGCCTGTAGTGCTGATGCTTATTGCTGTATGGTATTGGGCTATCCGCCTGACCGGCAACTGGGCTTATACCTTCCCTGATCTGAACAAGCAGGATTGGAGATATGACATGTACAAGGAGAAGTTCCCACGCCTATGGCATGTGGTCAACTTCACCGGCATAAACCTGATGCCGACGATAGTGGTTTTCCTTGCAATGGTTCCGGGATTTCTTCTGATTGACCAGACTGCTTCATCTTTATTGCTATCAAATTTATGGACTTGGTCAGGCTTTGTCGTTTGCATTGGCGCAGCTACCCTGCAGCTTGTCTCCGACACTCAGGCTCACAGGTTCAGAAAGGCCCATAGGGGAGAAGTCTGCACTGTAGGATTGTGGAGCCGGTCGCGTCATCCCAATTACCTTGGTGAGATCCTTATGTGGTGGGGTGTGTATATGATGTATCTTACTGTCGGGGCAGGATGTCAGTCATGCGGCGGAATACTTCTGCCTGCAATAGGAGCTTTGGCTAATACCTGTCTGTTTGTCTTCATCAGCATCCCTATGATGGAGAAGAGGCAGATTGCCAATAAGCCAGGCTATGCAGCCTACAGGAAAAATGTTCGAATGTTAATTTAATAACCAATTGATATGAAGAGTTTTGGATCAAGGCCGTGGATGCTTCCGCAGCCCGTGCTTATCATCGGAACATATAACGCCGACGGAGCCCCGAACGCAATGAACGCGGCATGGGGTGGACAGTGGGACCGCGGAGAGATCATGATCTCGATGGGTTCACATGCTACCACTGAGAATCTGGCAAGATGTGCTGACTTTACGGTTGCTTTCGCGACAAAGGATACCATGGTGGCATCTGACTTCGTTGGAATCGTGAGTGCCAGGAACGATCCGCAGAAGATGAACAAGACCGGTTGGACATCAGTGAAGTCAGAGAATGTCAATGCTCCCGTGTTTACCGATTTTCCGATGACGATGGAATGCCGCATCAAGGAAAAGATGGATGAGAGCGAGGAAGGGTATTATATCCTTGCAGAGGTGGTCAATATCCTTGTTGATGAGAACTATCTGGATGCTTCCGGCAGTCCGGATGTGGCAAAGATGAATCTGATCACATACGAACCGGTCAGTCATTCATACTTCGCTTTAGGAGAAAAGGTCGGCAATGCTTTTGCTGACGGAAAGAAATTGAAATAGTCATATGGCAAAGATATACGTTGCAAGCAGCTGGAGAAACCAGTATTACCCAGAAGTAGTGCAGAAACTCCGTGAGTATGGTCATCAGGTGTATGATTTCCGCAATCCTCCTCATGATCATGGTGCATTCATGTGGAAGGATGTTGATCCGGACTTTGACAAGTGGACAGTAGAAGAATACAAGCGGGGCCTTCAGCATCCGTCATCTGAGCGTCAGTTCCATGCGGACCTTGATGCTCTCAATTGGGCGGACACATGTCTGCTAGTGCTTCCTTGTGGAAGAAGTGCCCATACCGAAGCCGGATGGATGAAAGGAGCCGGGAAGAGGGTCGTAGTCTACATCCCTGAAATGCAGGAGGCGGAGCTGATGTACAAGCTCTTTGATCTTGTCAGTGGAAACCTTGAGGAAGTTAATGAATATCTTAAACGGCTATAATACAGTTGAAAATTTCGCTTGCCCTTTTCACTTACCCTATATCTCGAAAAGGAGCGTGGGTGCCTGTATGTACTGAAACTTGTACCCACGGTATTGGTATACGGGCAAAATGATGTGAAATCATGAACGTGGGTACCCGTTTAAGCGATTTCGTGTTCCTACGCTGCTGACAGTCTTGCCACACATTATTGTTCTCAAGCATCTTGTAGAACGCACTATTGCCGGCCGCTCGCTATGCCAGCTTTGTACTTTTCCCTCACTAATCTTTGCATCAGCCTTTGAAGCAGGTTATCTGAAAATGTTTACGCAATATATAAGGTCAATGGTGTATGACAGCAATGCTGTCTGTCGGGATATATACGAAAAAAGACCCACATAAGTGAGTCAGTACAGTACTCGGTAGGGGAATCGAACCCCTCTTGCAAGAATGAAAATCTTGAGTCCTAACCGATAGACGAACCGAGCTTTTGGAGCGGAAAACGAGGTTCGAACCCGCGACCCTCAGCTTGGAAGGCTGATGCTCTACCGACTGAGCTACTTCCGCATAAAAATTTTGGTGGGAGCAGAGGGAGTCGAACCCACGACCCCGAGATTACAAATCACGTGCTCTGGCCAACTGAGCTACATCGGCAGTTTGGTCCCTTTTTTCAAAGGGGCTGCAAAGATATAACTTTTTGCGATACGCCCTATAGGTTGTTGATAATTTTCTCGGCTTCCTCGGCAGAAATCGCAGAGAATCGCCTAAAGGTCTTCCCGTCCCTCTCGATCACCTCTTCGAACATGGTTTTGGGCCTTACCCAGATGCCTCTCTCTCTGTACATAGCCTGATATACGACCATATCCTCAAGAGTCTCGGAATGCTTGGCTATATGAAGGACACGATAAATGTTGCCCTTGAAATGTCTGTAGTACTGATTCATGGTTACTTAAGATTTCTGACCATATGCTTCATGGTATGTCCGAAGAAGTCCTTGTCATCAAGATAGGTGAACCCTAATCTTGCATACAAGGCTTCCGCCTGTGGCTTGTCTACATCTACGATGAGTCCGGCTACCTTATGACCGAGTGATGCTGCACGCTCGCACTGGGCCTCGAAAAGGCTTGATGCAATACCTCTGCCACGATATTCTGGAAGCACTCCTACGGAATCCAGATAGAACTCTCCAGCTTCTGTTTCCTTCAGCTGAGCAAAGCCAGAGTCTGCTCCCAGTATATCCACGATAGGCTGCTTGAGTCTCTGGTAGTCTGCTCCGTCGTATGCACACATTGCTCCTACAACCCTTCCATCTACTTCGGCTACGATGGTGTTCTCGTAGCTGTAGATGGCTTCCTCAGTAGCGGCAATTGCTGTCATGGACACATGTAGCTGCTCATAGGTAAGGCCGTTGGATTCCAGAATCTCATCTACCGGCCAGGCCAGCATGAACAGCTCCGCAATCTGTGCGGCTTCTTCTTTTCTTGCTCTTCGTATCATATCAGCATCCAGTTCCATCCAGATTACATGCTGCTCCTTCAGCATATGCCGGCTCAAAGGAGTCGTCGAACTTCTTCAGTGAGATGATTACTGTTCCGTCCTCCTTGATAAAGCATGGAATTCCGATGTTTCCACGTTCCCTGACCTTCTCGAATGCCGGATGCGTATCGCGAAGCACGAGGAACTCCTTAAGGTCTCTAGCCTGCTTGCCGATATCCACTAACTCAAAGCCTAGGTCATTACTATAACGCTGCTTGACTTCTACGCAGTCAGGGCAGCTTTCCATTACGTATACTTTAATCATATTCCTAATTTCTTCATTCTGGTTATTATCGCACTTTCTTCCATTCATCATAATCTCCCTCGAAGTAGCTATCTTTGTATATCTCATAGAGGTCTTTGGAGCAGCCTTCTTCTTGAAAGTTCTCCCATCCATCAATAACAAGGAGATCACAAGCTCTCCTGAGTGCTTTGCGTTTTAATTCGCTAAACACCTCGGGTAAGTCTTCCTGAATCTCATCCTCTGAGAGATTCTCTCCTTGGGCAAGACCTTCCAATTGCTCTGCCATCGTATCTTCAATCTCGACTTCATAGATTTATGTCTCGTCACTATAAGATAGGAATGTGGTGAGCTCAATCTTAATCTTCTTCATATAGTTCAATGCTTAAATATTTTCGTGTAAAATCCTGAATGTACCTTTCAAGTTCAGGTGAGTCTATAATCTTTATCTCATGTGCCAGTCCGATGACAAAGCGACCGACTCCTTCCATGCCGCTGACCATGGTCTCCAGAATCCATTTGTCCCCTTCCTTCCTCAGCTCCTTCTCAGCAAGCGGGTATTCCTCTATCAGGAGGTTCTTCGCCATGATGCTGAGTTCCAGCTTGACTGGAGTCTGCTTGAAACTGCTGATGCGGAAGCAATCTGTCTTGCTCTTCTGAGATTGTCCTTGATGACGATCACTCTTGGCTTGAAGAACTCCTTGTTCATCTGCTGGATGAAGTACGAATACTGCGCATATGACAGAATGCTGGCAGTAGTGCTTGTCTGTAAAGAAATGAACAGGCGTGCGAACCAATCTTTGGTGAATACCTCTTCACCACCTGTCGATGTGAAGTGTCTTTGTCGACAATCCATCCCTGATATTGTTCTAGGTCCAGAATCGACATGTAACCATACAGGACATATATGGGATTGTCAATCTTGCCAGCGGTCTTCTCGATTGTACTTATGAAGTGCTTGGAATATAGCTCTGGTGCTTTCATATATAGTTTTCGTGTTATTTCATCATCTGTATGAACTGGCCGTGGTTTCCAGTGATCTCGAAGGCACTTTCAAATACCTTCATGTAGTTGAGAATCACCTCGTTGCTTGGCAGACTCTTGATGTCTTCCATGTCTGCGCTATGTGAACCTTCGTTGATCCAGTCCACGAACTCTCTGAACATATTCCTGTCTGTAGCTTCACGATATTGATCTGCTATCTGTCGGTGATTGTAGTTGCATGTATTCTCAAAGAACGATTCATAGATACGTCTCATAGTGTTCTGGACAGTATACTTGTATATCTTGTTCTCTTCATCACTGTTGTCATCCGATATCTTCGCAATGGTTGTCTTGAGAATATCCCACATCTGATTGTATTCACTCTCGATCATGCCTTTCTTCGGAATCGTGACGATTGTCTCGCGTGACTTTATGTCTTTCTCCAGAGCATAGAACCTCTTCTTTGGGTTTTTCTTTTGCTCATCCTTGACAGGTAATCTATTCAAAGACTTGTAGAAGTTGATGTTATGAGTCAACACAATAATCTGCTTGATATTGTCTGACTCGTCACCTACTCTGTAGATTAGCTCTTTGATCTCTCTTCCAACATACGAAAGGACAGAGTTGTCAAGGCTCGAGATAGGGTCATCTATGACGGCAATGAGCTCGCCTGCATCCTGTCCTACTTCTGTACTTCCTTCCAGAAGGTGGATATAGTACAGGAAGGTGATCAGTGTCTCCTCTCCCTCGCTCAAGGTATCCTTGACTCTTTCGCCATTTTCACGTACCAGACAGTAAGTTGCATTGCCATGATCCTGAACCTTGAAGTTTGTGAATCCTTGTCTCTCAAGCATAAAGTTGATCTTAAGTGCAACTGCAGACGTGTCTGATGACTGGCTCTGTAGCTCGGTGAGTTGTGCCCCATCTGCTTTAAGCTCATCTATTAGAGACTGGTGCTGCGCTTTCAATATACCTGCTTTCTGCTCAGCCTCTCTGCGTTTATTGCAGTAAGTCTCAATCTCAGTCCTGTACTTGAATATGATTGTTCTGAGAACGTTGTCAGGAAGCTCCTTCTTGATGGCCTTCTTCTGGGTTATGAGATCATTCCTTCTGATGATTGCCTCGTTAATCTCGCTGACGAAGTCTTCGACACTCTGATAAATCATTGTCCCATCCTCTATTGTAACCTTGTCACTAAGAGAATTCTTCTTATTAGCCATCAGAAGCAGGTTGCTCTTGAAAAGACCCTGGAGGCTATTGATGATGGCCTCAAGTCTGTCAGACTTATAGAATTCAGCGTAGGCTGAGTTATGGGATAACGATGTCAGCAGCTTGATAAGATTCTCTGACTGTCTATGATATTCTGTCTTCTGACTCTCAACATAATCTTCAGCTTCCTTATAGCTCTCGTCAAAGAAATCGTTGAATTTGCAGATGAGATCCGCAGTCACTATCTGCTGTTGGCAGAAAGGACAGATGCCATCCGTTTCGGAAATCCTATCGAATCCGCGTTTAACCCAGTCACTCATTCCGAGTCGGGTGATGAATCCAGAGAAATCAAGATCACCGCTTCCCACTATTACTCTCTCCCAGATTTCGTCTGTCTCAATCTTCCGGAAAACCCCTTTACTAGGTAGACCGATAGTCTGTAAAGGTTGTGCGTCAGATTCATTTACAATGGAAACATTGCGTTTAAGGTCATCTTCCGAGAGTATGTTATGAGTTGAGAGCTGAGGGAGTAGTTCTAGGATTTTTGCTAGTCTTCTGGTGCGGTCCTGCTGAATATTCTTAAGGGAATCTGGGTAGATGGATTTAGCTTCTGCTTTAAGTTTATCATCTGTTGCCTTAAGGTATATATCATAGATTTGCCCATCCGGCAGATAACTTGATTCTGCTTTATCAATCTCGGTTGCCAGTCTTGCCAAGTCAGCCTTCTTTTCCTTGATTTGCTGTTTCAATCCCTCGATGGCTGCCAGGTGCTCAATGTCGTCCTTACCCATGACGAAGACTCCAGGAATCTCAGTTGCTAAGATGTTGTCTCGTTTAAACTCTCGATTATATACAAGAATCTTCTCATGTGGTTGTCCCTCTTCCCATTCAACATTACATGCTCCGAAGTTCCCCCCTGGAGCCAGTTCAACAGGGTCGTTCTGACTGACCTTTCTTAAATACTTGGAAATCGTGGTTTTACCTGTTCCGTTGTTTCCATAAATAAGATTGACCTTGTTCAGGTCATCAAGTTTGACTCCTGTGCTGCCATACGAGGCAACATTTCTCATTGAAATCGACTTTAACATGTGGTATCTTGCTGTATTCCTTCAAAATTAAACAATATTTCCCTATATGTACCACACTAGTTCTGGAAAAGTTACAAGAAAAAGGGGTTTTGTTTTCTTTTGACAAGCGTTTGTCAAAAATATAGGTGGCAAGGAGGCAGCTCTTGCCATCTGAAGATAGAACAAGCTGGGCGAAGAAGTCCTTTTATAGTCATAGCAAATAGCTGGAATAGATATAACGATTTTCTAGATTTATATAAAAACATATTTATATAAACATCAGGTATATTTACTTATATAACCTTTTTATATAAAAATATAAGACGGTTTTCATATTTATAGATTTCGTCGTTTTCCAAGACTACGGGAATCATAGAATGCTAATGCGCTCAGCCTCAGAGTATCACTCCTATTGCGGACGGAGGGGTTGATCCGTTTGCATGATGGTAATCAAAAAGCAAAGAAGGCGAGACTTCACAGCCTCACCTTCTTCCCACCCATTGGTCACCAACCAAGGATAAATTTTATGGAAACAAATTAAAATGACTTTTCAACCAGTAAACTATTGGTTAGTTCTTATATATATATACCGAGCCTTATCGCATCGGTTACAAGATTTCTTTTAAAAAGAAGGCGGGACTTCGCAGCTGCGCCTTCACTTCCTTATGGAATAATAAAGATGACATTTTGTTTAAACCCCTGAACTGAATCACAGTTCATATATACGTACCATGAACTCGTGAGATGGTTACAGAAAAGTGTCAATTTTCTGAAAATGGATGGCCTTGTGTCGCAGCCAGTCACGGTCCTGAATCTGGGCTAGGACATAAGAAGCGCTCTTCTGAGGGATGGACTCGATAAGATAGAATCACTCCTTATTCACGATGCTCCGACAATCCAGCAGATGACGCGCCTCGGGCCTAAGAGGATGCAGAGACTTGAAGCTGCACTAGAGGATTATGCTCCAGAACTAAGGCTTGGAATGTACAACAATTAAATTTGGTATCGCTATATAATGATAGTAATGATATTGCATTTTTACTGAAAAAGGACATGGATATATTGTATCCAAGTCCTTTTATATTGATGCTATCATATGATGCTAAAGTCTAAAATTTCATCACCAATTATGGTTGTGACAACATCATCCCTTTTGTATAGATTGCACACTTCCTCCATAATGCTATGAGCTCTTTCTAAAGGGGTTTTGCCTGAAAGAGAGCACTGGCTTATGTACTTACTTGCAGAAAAGTGATATGGTTTGTAGTTCCCTTCGTAATGAACTATGTTGCTGCTTGGTTCAAATATCCTGAAACCTTTACCGCATTCAAAGCTTCCATAATTGAAGAAAATCCATCTGTCATGTTCAGGCGTTTGACTTGAGAACAGAAACTGTATTTTTATTTTGGGATAATCTCTTTTTAGCTTTCCGATCCAACTTAAAATATCGCGTCTAAGGTAATGATTGACTGATCGTTGTTGCGTTACGACTAGTATATTATAACTATCAACTAATAATCTTTCAGAGACAAAATTATCTATTATAGATCTTAGGTTAGCTAGTCCGGGTAGCTCTTTGGTTTCATTGTCGAAGGCTGTTATGAAATTATCAATAACAATCATTGATGAGCTAGGAAATCTTCCAACCTTTTCTCTTATACTTGCCCACCCATCTCTCTCAGCTCCAAACATAGTACGTGGTTCGAAGTCATCTGTATATGGTTCTAGAAATGTGTCATTAAGGTCTTCACTTCCAATCATCCATACTCCATAATTATCCATTATGTTTTCGCGTTCAGCCATAGGTTTAGTGGTGAAGAAAATCGCATTAGGTTCATCTTTGAAGTAATAGATGGGATTGTCTTTCACCTTGGAGAAGAACTCCTTTGCAGGCTTAGGTCCAGATTCTTTTTGTATGATCGCGTAGAAATCTCTTATGAATGCCTTTCGTTTATCTTCATTTCCAATAGGTTCATGATAGTCGCACATTATTTCTGTGAGCTCATCTTCGGTAATATCCGTATATACGTCCGCCTTACCGTACTTGATGTACTTCTTTATCTCTGGCACATCACTGATTCTTGTGCTTAATTCACCAAACATGTCTGTTTCAATGAAGAATCTATTCTTTACAGAACCCATATGCTATTTGTTATTTGCTAATTGCATCTTGTATAGTTCAATTCTATTCAATGCTGCGGCATCGAAAAACCCTTCACCAAATAATTGCTCGAAGTCACCATTCACTTTGTAATGCATATCGTATGGCATGCCATCTTCTGGGAAGTATAGAACTCGGAAAGGGCAATTGTGATCGAGTTCTTCTTGGGTATATTTATTTTGAGCAGTAAGTTGTGCGACGAGTACCTGGCTGCGGCGAATCATATATTCCGAATGAGTTTCAACAATCATCCGAATTCCATACTTATGTATGGCGTAGAAGAGATCAGCAAGTAGGCTTTGATAATTTGGGTGCATATTTTGTTCTGGCTCTTCAATTATAACCAGGACAGAACTACTTTGTTGAGTGGCCAAAATTACAGAAATCTTCAATAGAAGAAGTACTATCTGTGCAGATCCTGTTCCAATATCTACCAGATTTTTAGTGCTTCCATCCTTTTTTACAATCTTCACATTATATCCTTCCCCTTCAATACGGTTGATCTTTACATCAGAACCAATCCCGAATTTTTCCATCCAATATTTTAGAAAATCATGAGGTTCTGTACGACGGAGAGCTCTTGTTTGGTATACCTCATGCAGCGTGCGGGATATATAGTCATTGCGATCGTTTATTGAGAAGAATACCCTCTTGCTGATGTTATGGGCATATATATATTCAATATGAGGAATTGCGGAATCTAGAATTTTATCATGAAAGCTTTTATTCATTTTTCTTGAATTTTCAATGACTATATCTGATGCACTATATCCTTTGTTTACTTCTGCATATGAATGGTTTATATTATCTTTTGCTCTCTTTATACCATAAATGAGTGATGTGATAAGATCACCTTGAATTTCAAGGGTAAAAGGTACATTGATGCTTACATAACCATGGTCTACAGGCAGAGACCAGTCCAGATCAGAGATTGTTCCAGATTCATTTGTATCAAGGTTTATCTCGATATCTTGGATATTGTCAAGATTCTTAATTTGCGAATTTACATCTGCACGTTTTTCATATGAAGTATGCCTGATATCAGAATGTAACATATCAGTAGCTAGGTCTTTCCATATATCCCTTTCATGGCCAAAATGTGCTCTTCTGTTTCTCAGAAATGATGTTCTGGCCTCGATGTAAAGTTTATAGTGCAGAGTCACATTTGCAATCTTTGTATTTATATCGAAATCATAAACTCGTTTAATACCCTTTATGCAGTCGATGACCCTCACCCTAGAGATATATCCCTGGGTTTCATCGATAGCATCTCTTTTGATATCTAATTCTATTCTTCTATTATCTTCTTTCCATCCGAAGCACATGCACATAGTTATATAGTCTTCGTTTGTCTTGTCGTAGACAACTCTGTTAAATGTGCCGAGATTCACATCGTCAAATGATATGGAATTAAAATCAAAGTATATTTTTTCTTTATCAATGAAGAAGGACTGTGCTCTGTTACATATATTATCCTTCAGAAGAATGAGGGCTTTAATGAGTGATGACTTACCTGAGCTATTAGGCCCGACAAAAATCGTTGCTCCTGATAGCGGTAATGTGCCAGAATCTTGAAATCTTTTAAAATTCTTTACTCCGAATCCTGTAATCATAATGTAAAATTAAGTTTTCAATAAGTAATCTCAAAGTTAATAAGATATTCCATAAGGAGACCACTAGATAACATTCATTTTGTATTCCTTTGTAGATGAAAGTCCAGATTTATATATTATTTGACTGAGGCTATTGAAAGATTTCTTAAATTTGACTAATCTTTAAATTGATGATGGAATGGGAGTATTATAATTTATTAGTTAAGAAACCAAAGAAACTATGTTTCATTAACTATACTTTCTTGAGATGAAGTTACGTTCGTTTCTGCATGCTTAACAACTAGGTGTATTTTCTTGCTTGGACTCAGTATGTATAGAACACTTATGTACCTATCGTGAAATTCAAGTAGAGCTGTGCATTGCACAGCTCTGACTTTTTACGCGATTCTAGCATTGCGCTTAATCGACAATAGGCGAAGTGTGGGAATGTATCCCTTTGAAATTCTAATGCTTAGAGACCTTTATGTATTTTATATCGCCTTTATCTTTCATGAAGACACGAGCTACAACATATGGGATAGCCTCGTCGAGTTGTTCTAGGAATTCCCATTGCGATTTTCTCATGAAGAATGGTATGGAGTCTGCGTTAGCTATACCCCTTGTTGTAGTTTTTGCATCACAATATAAATATGTCTGTCCATTCTTTAGAATCTCAAAGTCATAACAAGGTTCACTTCTGTCCCGGCTTGCCCATATTACCTCATATCCACTATTTCGTGGGTACTTCATCTTAAGGTCTTTGTAGACAATCTCTTCTCCACTATCACCGGTACTTGAATCAGCAAACTCTTGATCATCAACAGTCTTTGAGAGTAAACTCAAAGCTAAGGGTAGTTTCTTAATATTTGCTATGAGCAGATGATATTCTTCATCTGTTAGTCCTGAACTTGCGAGTTCTGCTAGCGCTTCCATCTTTCCGCTTTGAGCAATCACTAATGCCTGCTCTCGCTGTGCGTCAGTAAGCATGTCAACAATCAGAGTTGCTCGCTTAGGGTAGTACCAGTGGAAATAAGCAGCAAGTCTTTCTTTTGATATGTCTGAATTATTGATCCACTCGTACAGTTTGTTAAGTGTAGTGCTTAATGATGCAGTATTACCTTGATTTAATGAGTATTGAGAAGATAGCTCGTCATCAATGTTTTGTGCTAACATTTCTAAAGTATATTCCTGGCTCATTAGCTCAAGTCTGTTAAATTCTTGGTCTAAGAGCTTGTCTTCAATCTTAATACCCTTAGCCGAGAAGAGTGAGTTATAGATATCCTTTAACTCTGTCGGTAGATTATTGTCGGCATACAATAGATTGATTGTGCAAAGGTTTCCTGATTGATTAGGGAGCAACTTGTGTTTTGAGAATATATATCTGTCGCATTCCTTGAAATATTCCGCACATTGGAGCAACCAGAATGTAGCCTCTGCTGAGGTTATTCCAAATGAATAGATATTCGCCTTTGCATCAATCTCGCTAGCAAGAAGTTCATATGTGTACTTTTGGTTAGGGAAGATTGTGAAATCAATAGCATCAAACCATGCCTGGTAGTCATGTTCTGCCGGAAGGCAAGAATTATTTAACTTTTTACAATTAGCGAATAATCTTACATCAACCTTTGAGTCCTTAAATGGAAGTCGTACACTTGAGAATGGAATAAACGTCCCCTCGCCATTAACCACGATGGAATGGCTTAATATATGAAGTTTGTATTTGTCAAGATATAGGTTGTAAAACTGTTGATTAGATATCTGAGTGCCATTAAATTTCCTCGATATTTTAGCAACATTATATGCATCTCTTAGCTTGTTACCTGCAATGTAGTCAAGCACTTGACAATATAGACCAATAGAGGAATTGAATAAAGTTCTATTTGCATCATTGGAACCTGGCTCAAGTTCAACTCCTTCACGCTCTGTAGTTGGTTTGAATTTCAAGCTGTTCAGTATGAAAGGCATACCAATCTCCTCAGTTCCAATCAGTGGTAATCCACAGAATATGCGGGAGAGATCTTTCGGGTATGGAATGATTCTGTCGTCCTCAAATCTGAAAACAGTTGATACATCATCAGTCGAAAAGTATGCATAGCTTTGACTAATAGATGCACCATCAGTATTTATGGTAAAGACAATTTCTCTTTCGTTCTGAGTGTTTCTAGAAATATAGAATGAATGAATCTTGGTTTGATTTCTATTATCCTCAATTTGCACTGACCTGACCTTAGGCATAAAGCATAAAGTATATGGGAGTGTTTCATATAGATAATCTAAGTCAATATCGGAAGAACTCAATGCTGGAAGTTCGGGTAGCGGTTTACCTAACCTATATGAGAATGATGTGTTGAATCCATGTGTCAGCTCGTGTTTCTGTGCTGAATCCTTAAGATATTCTTTAGCTTGTGTTATCTGTTTAATGAGTTCCTGCTTATTCATAAAGCAGGAACGGTCTAATGACAGCGTAAATTTATAGGACTCATTATCTTCGTCTATACATAGACCTTCGATATCCATTATTGATGATAAGATATGAGTAGATACGAGTCCTGTTCCAAACTTTCCTATGTTGTCTGCATGCAACTCATCATCCTGCTTGTTCGAATCAGGCGAAATTAGATTTAGTGCATCTCGTAACGAAAAGGGTGCTCCGTCATGATAGAATGTGACACGCTCATCAGTAACAACAAGTCTGATGTTTACAGTGTTGTTGTAGTCGCTTGCGTTTTGAAGAAGTTCCCAAAACCAACGTTTCTTAGCGGAACTGATTCTGTTCTTCAAAAGTGATAGTTTTTCTATCAGTCGCTGTGCAGGAATGGATCGTAGTTGTTCGTTTTCCTCTCTGTCAATCTTATCAGCTATGCTTGACATAATTGTCCTTGGTTAGAAATAAAGGTTGATGATGTTGTCGTAAGCCGTTGTGTAGCAATGATTGTCCAAGCCAGCGTTCATGTTAATCATCAACATGATTATCATACATGCTAAATTCATTACAAAATTTTTGAACGTGGCAAGAATCATCGCTTTGCCATCGTCGTACTTTAACGTTAAATCTTGCTCTAAATCTCTAATCCTACCTTCACATTCTTTTTTAAGCTCTTGAATTTGGCACTTATAGTTATCCAAAAACGAATCTATACCTAAATTCTCAATTTGATTAAGGTATGCAACAAGTGTCTCTAGAGAAATAGATGAGGTGCTTGATGGGTTTACATTACAATTAAAGCTATAAATAGATATGCCGTCAATGTCAATATAATTCCTATCGCCATATCTCTCTGTTGTGATATTTACTCTTCCACCATAAAGTGATATCTCTTTTGTATTATATTCATCAAAAGAAATAACTAATTCCGTTGGAATAGAAGAATTTACATCCTCTCGGAACGGTTTGTTTTTTACCAAAATATATACGTTTTCAAACTTAAAGATATATGTATTCATGTTCTTTACTTTTAAAAAATAGATAAGAGTCAAAAGTTTAAACTACTAATTTATATCTTTTTCGTGAATTATGCCATCATTCTTGAGGATTAGTATTTGAATCCCATAGATTGCGAAGATACGCTTCGTGATAAGCTCTCAATTTTGCAGATATATGAAACGTATGAACTACAGTAAAAATTTAATGAAGTATCTGAAATTTTGGAGGGCCGAATTCGCCGATAACTACAAGAATGTCCCAAGACTCTATAGAGCGCTTGTAGAGTATAATGTGGTTTTTGAAGATAAAGATGACTCTCTGTCAGTAACATTTTACGTTAAGAATAGTATACAACAACAATGGATTGAGGTAAATCATTACGATGATTTTGTGGAAAAACTATTAGCCTTCGCAGATTGCGATTTCGTGGAACTGAATATAGTCTCTGAAGATGATTTGCCTATAGCATAGTACAGAGCAGATTATGATATTAGCATTTATTATAGCAGTATGCGTCGCCATCTTCTTCGCAATTCTTTGGTCAGAGGAAAAAGAGAAGCGCGAGCAAGCGGAAATGAAGATTAAGCAGCTTGTACGGGAGAACAAGAAGCTTAAGACTAATGGAAGACCTGCGATAGTTGAGAAATCAAAGAAGACCAAAGGATTTGCGATACCGAAGCCTGAGAAGAAGGAGGAACCTCTTCTGGATAAGGTTAAGCTTGCCACGTTGCAGGAACAGACAAAGGCTGCTCAAGCCATGCTAGCTGATATTTTTATCCCGGAGGAAGAACATGTGCAAGATATAGTTTCGCAGCCAGACTTGAATCCTATAATAGGAATCCTTGGCAAGTTGCTGACCAAAGAACAGTGGACAAGAACCGAGTTGGAGGAGTTGGTCGGTACCGATGTCATGCTGGGAAATCTATTGGAGCAAATCAATGACTTCGCATACTCTAAGATCAATGACATTGTGGTCGAAGAGGATGGAGATAATATTTACGTTACGACAGAATATAAAGAACAACTTATATGAACAGACCCATTAAAGTAAAAGAAAGAGAAACTATCATCCAGTCGCTAAAGTCTGGAGTCGTGCCTCGTGCCGGATTGCACCATATCCAGGTAGGCCGCAGCGAGGAACTGAAATCCTTCATCAAGGACGTGGATACCATTGCAGAAGGTGGTACCGCGTTCCGATTTGTCATCGGCGAGTATGGATCAGGCAAGACCTTCTTCCTGTCTTTGGTACGCAGTATTGCACTTGAGAAAGGACTTGTAACAATGCATGCTGATCTCTCCCCAAGCAAGAGACTTCATGGTTCGGACGGCCAGCCGAGAATGTTGCTCTCCGAGATGGTCGGCAATCTTTCTACTCGTACAAAGCCGGACGGCAATGCTCTTCAGAATATCTTGGAGAGGTTCATCTCTAATGCGAGGGAAGAGGTTGCTGCTAAGGGTGAAAGCACATATGATGTCATCTCCGAGAAGCTGAATGAGCTGAATGACTACACCGGCGGTTATAATTTCATAGCTGTCATCAAGAAGTATCTCGAAGGTTATGAGTCTGGCAATCACGACCTTATGAACAGTGCGCTGAAGTGGCTCAAGGCTGGGTATACGACTAAGACTGATGCCTACAGGGATCTGGATATCAGGGAGTACATTGATGATTCATCATTTTATAACACTTTGAAGCTTTACTCGGTGCTTGTAAGGAAGGCAGGGTACAAGGGACTTCTTGTGTGTATGGATGAGATGGTGAACCTCTATAAGATTCCCAACAGCGTTTCCCGTAAGGCAAACTATGAGGAGATTCTCAGCATGCTGAACAACACTCTTCAAGGAACCTTCCCGAATATCGGATTTGTTCTTGGAGGGACTCCGGAGTTTCTTACAGATAACATCAGAGGATTGTACAGCTATGAGGCCTTGAAATCAAGACTATCGGAGAACTCTTTCTCAAAGAAGTTGGGCATAACTGATTGCAACTCAATTGTTTTAAGACTGTCAAACTTGACGAAAGAGGAATTGTATCTGCTTCTGACTAACCTCAGACATGTCTTTGCAAGCGGCAAGGAGGAAAACTATCTGATTCCAGATGAAGGACTTCTGGCTTTCCTTTCACATTGTGCAAATAAGATCGGGGAAAGTTATTTCAGGACACCGAGAACTACCATCAAGAGTTTCCTTGACCTGCTCTCTGTTCTGGAGCAGTATCCGGACTATAAATGGAACAACATCATCTCTTCGCTTGATGTGCAGAATGATGTCGAAGCTTCTCAGGTGGAGAATATTCTCAAGAGCAATGCGTCAAAAGCGCAAACGGCAGCAGATAATGATGAATTTGCAAACTTTTCACTCTAGGATATGAACAATCAGTCTTCTTCTTTTGAACTGTTGCATGACTCGGTTCAGAAATGGATCTGGAGGCAGGGATGGACGTCCTTGAAGGATATCCAGGAGAATTCCATACCTGTTGTTCTGCGTAGCGATTCAGATGTGATCATCAGTGCTGCGACAGCGGGGGGAAAGACAGAGGCTGCCTTCCTGCCTGTCCTTTCGCATATCCTTTCCAATCCGTCGGAAGGATTCGATGTGTTGTATGTCAGTCCGCTCAAGGCACTTATCAACGACCAGTACAGAAGGCTTCTTGACATGACTTCCGGCACTGATGTGGAAGTGACTCCTTGGCATGGAGATATAGATGCTTCACGGAAGGTAAAGGCTCTGAAGAAGCCATCAGGTATATTGATCATCACTCCTGAGTCATTGGAATCGTTTCTTATTAATAGGAATACTGCTGTGAAAATGGCTTTCGGTAAGCTCAAGTACATTGTAATCGATGAACTTCATGCCTTCATAGGAAATGAAAGGGGCAAGCAGCTTCAGTCTCTGCTTTCGAGAATAGAACTTATCACAGGGAACAAGCCTCCCCGTATAGCGATGAGCGCGACCTTCTCCAACTATGATAAGGTGAAGTCCTTTCTCCGCCCAGACGGATCGCTTCCATGCGAGATTCCATCTCAGGGAAACGGTAATCACGAGACACGTATCCTTGTTAAGGAGTACATCCAACAGGTTGATAAAGACGTAGATGGGGAGATTGCAGAAGAGATCTATACCAAGCTTCGCGGTAGCAGCAATCTGGTGTTTACCAACAGCAGGGTGGTAGTAGAAGGATATGCGGTAAGGCTAGGGGACAAGAGCGAAGAGGAATGCGTTCCGAATGAATTCAGGGTGCACCACGGCAGTCTCTCAAAGATAGAGAGAGAGTCCGTAGAGCAGGAACTCCAGAGAGGGGAGACGCCGGTCACGGCTTTTTGCACGTCGACTCTGGAGCTGGGTGTTGATATCGGCAAGGTGAAGTCGATAGCACAGATTGGAGTTGCAAATTCGGTGTCGGGCTTAAGGCAGCGTCTTGGTAGATCAGGACGAAGGGACGAGCCGTCAATTCTACGTGTCTTCTCTATCGAGAATGAGGAGTCTTCCGGCTGGCTTTACGATCTGAGAACCAATCTGGTACAGAATATCGCGGTGATAGAACTCTTGCGCGAGAAGCAGTACGAGGAGCCTGCGGTGAATAAGGCTCACCTGTCCACTCTCATTCAGCAGATACTCTCGCTGGTTGCCTCATTCAGTGGCTTTTATCCTAAGGAAGGATGGGAGATACTCTGCAATAGGGGAGCCTTCAGGAACATCACTCCTAAGGTATTCCTGAATCTCCTCAAATGTATAGGTAAGCAGGGGCTTCTGTCTCAGCTTGGTACAGGTGAGATTATCATCGGAAAGGAAGGGGAGCGACTGCTGAGAAGGCTTGATTTCTACACAGCTTTTGTAGCCCCGGTAGATTACGATGTCATCAGCAGCGAGGATGGAAAGAGAATCGGAATGATTCAGTCACTTCCCGAGGTGAAACAGCAGATCATTCTTGCCGGAAAGAGATGGGTCGTGAGCAGGGTTGATGACAAGACAAAGAGCATCTATGTCTCCCGAATCAAGTCTGGCGGAGGTATTTCCTTCTCAAGTGAGATTCCCGAAGTGGATGAGCTTATAACCTTGAAGATGAGGGATATATATATGTCGGACGAGATATATCCGTATCTTGATAAGACCTCTGAAACTCATATTGAACTTATCAAGGCAAGAGAACATTTTAAAGATAATAAATTGAATATGAGATTTTACGCAGGAAGCACATTGTTCACATGGGCCGGAGCGAAGGTGAACAGAACTATCGCACTGATGTGCAAGCTTAAATTCCGGAAGAATCTGGATTACAACCATCTTATGATTTATGGAATTTCTCCGGAAGATATCCATCGACTCCTCACGCAGCCAAAGCCTGATGGCGACAGGCTTGCCTCCTTGGTACCTCGCTCAGAAAAGGAGAAGCAGAAGTATGACCATTTTCTCTCTGATGATCTTCTTGACCATGAGTATGCATCGACATATCTGGATGTCGATAAGGCGTGGGAGCTTCTCAAGAAGCTCTCGACAGTCGGCAACTACGACTATGTAGAGGATCAGCAGGATGAAGATTACTACGATGACGGATCTGGATGCGAGGAATACGATCAGCATTCGGGGGAAGGGGATTACGATGGCATCTACGATTACCGACATATCAGGGATATATACAATGTCATCAAGTACGATACCCTTTCGGAACCTCTTAATGAGGTGTTTCATAAGTACTTACAGGAAAGTGATTTAGGATGTACGATTGAAACGGGAGCGATGTTCCCATATGCTCCAGATCATGCTATGCCAATCAACTTCCTGCTTCGTAAGAACGATAAGGAAGTGGCTATACTCCTTATGGGATTCCACAAGACCAAGAGATATTCTGTGCAGGAGACAGAAGCATTGTGTCAGGAGAACGGGGTTGGTGTACTCCGGTTCTACTTGGAATGTCAAAATGTGAGGGAGTACGTCATAGAACGCATCAGAAAGGTCCTTGAATAATTCAATAACAAAAAAGAGGAGAACGCATAGCGCCTGCTGTGGCTCCAGTATAGGCAATCAGAACGGCTTTGCAGGCAGCCTGCCTATATAAGTGCCAGTACCGAAAAGTTCTCGGTTTCAAACCTCTTCTCCTCTTTTTTAAACGAGCATTATGTCTTTACTTGATAAACTGTCGGATGATAAAGTCTGGATTGACTTCTATGAAAGGAAAGTCGATCCGGCTTTCTTCCGTATATCCGATGCGAAGGAACTGTTCCGGTATGTTCGTCAGAAGAGATATCTTCCAGTGGTTGAAAGGATTAAAAGCGGTAAGGGCCTTTCAATTCCTATGAAGAAACGTATCGCCAAATCTGGTTCAACCAAGAAGCGAGTCGTTTATTCTCTCCCGGAAGATGAGGCTATGGTCCTGAAGCTTCTGACCTGGATGATGATCAGAAAATACGATGCCTGTCTTCCAAACAACCTATATTCTTTCCGTCCTCATTATGGTGCGAAGGATGCCTTGAAGAAACTGGTTTCGGTGCCGGACATATCAGAATATTATTCATACAAACTCGATGTCAGGAACTACTTCAACTCCATTGATATAGACCTGCTGTTGCCTCAATTGAAATCACTGTTTGCTGATGATGAGCCTCTATATGATTTCATCGTTTCTCAGCTCTCGGACCCAAGAGTGATGGATGAAGGAGTACTCATAGAAGAGCGAAAGGGTGCCATGGCCGGGATGCCGTATGCTGTCTTCCTTGCAAATGTATATCTGACGCAGCTGGATAGGAAGTTTGCAGCTATCCCGGGGCTTATCTATTGCAGGTATTCGGATGATATCATAATGTTTTCAAAGGACAAGACGCTACTTGATAATGCGAAACATCAGCTACATGAATCACTAAATGAATATCATCTTGCAATCAATCATGACAAGGAAGTGGAGACCTCCCCAGGCCAGAAATGGACATTCCTTGGATTCGAGTGCGACGGGAAGGATATCGATGTCTGCGAAATGTCAGTGCAGAAGCTTAAGGCAAAGATGAGGCGCAAGGCAAGAGCATTACGCCGCTGGGCCGAAGTCAACGGCAAGGATGGCTGGATGGCAGCACGAGCGTTCATCAAGCACTTCAATAAAAAGCTATACACCTGCGATGACAGAAGCGAAATCAATTGGTCCTTGTGGTATTTCCCATTGATCACGACTGACCGGTCTCTCAAGGTTATTGACCACTATATGCAGGACTGCATACGTTATGCTGCAACCGGGAGCAGAACGAAGGCAAGATATAACTTCAGGTATAAGCAGATGAAGGACCTGGAGCTATGTACCCTTGTCAATAAATGGAATTCATCATTTAATACTAAGTTTCATTGATCAATAATATTGGCTTTTTATGTATGTTTGTAGAGAAGATGTATTTCTTGATTCAAAATGATTATGAAAGACAATTATCTCTTTTCAAATGTATATGATTCCGCTCTTATCCCAGCAGGGAAATTGTCCATTCCTGAAGTTTTTGATGTTAAAGAGGGACGGATGGTGAATGCAAGGGAATTTTTTAGTCAGAGTGAAAATGAATTGATACTTTGGCGACGGAACTTGCAGGAGGAATATAAAGTGGGACAGGCTCGGTTTATTTGTCCGGAGTGTAAGCAGCCGGTCAAAATCAGTGGTCATGTGTTGGCTCGAGGTAAAGTGTGTTATTTTTCACATTTTAAAGATTCTGATGATTGTCCATATAAAACAGGAATACAGCGTACTAAAGAAGAAATAGAAAGACAAAAGTACGCTCTAGAGCAAGAAAGTTATAGGCATAAATATCTTAAAGCTGCTATAGCATCTGCTTTAAATGGTGAAAAAAGCCAATTGATGGGTGTTAAGAATGTAGAATGCGAAAAACGCATTACTAGTGATATCCCATACCTTAATTGGAGGCGTCCTGATATATATGCAGAGTATAAGGGTCGTAAATATGTCTTTGAATTGCAGCTATCTACAACTTTTCTCAGTGTAGTAGTCGATAGGGATATCTTCTATCGATTAAATGATTTCAATATTATTTGGGTCTTCAATTTTGAGGATAATCAGGACTATGTAAACTTGCACAATCTTATGTGTAAGGATATATATTATGCAAATAAGCGTAATGTATTCATATTTGATGCAGAAGCCGAGGAGCAGTCAAAAGAAAAAGGCGAACTTGTATTGAAATGCAGATGGCTGGATGAAAATAATGTCTGGACTGATGATGAATATGTTACATTGGATATGTTCCAGTATGATGAGGAAACTAATAAGCCATTTATTATCGATGCAGATAAATTATATCTGGAAAAGCATCCGGAATATGTGGCTAGTAGAAAGCAATTGGAAAATTCCCGTGAATATATTCTGAAGGCTTTGATAGAAAGACAGAAGCAAGAGCAGAAGCTGGAAGCAGAAAGAGCTGAAGAACGTTCAAGGATTCAACACGAATTATTAAATGGAGATAAATGTGTTGAATGTTTTAAAAGTGGTGGAAAGTATGGGTACAAGTACGGTGCTGTGGAGATTATTCCTGCAAAATACACAAGTGCTGAAGAAATATCTGCAAATGGTTATGCGAAGGTTGGATTCAATAGAAAAATAGGACTTATCAGAAGAGATGGTAAGGAAGTTGTTCCGGTTGAATACAAGAATGTTGAAGTTATAGATGGCCGTCATGGTATTGTGATGGCTTTCAATAAGGAGATAGATTTATGGCTCGGAGATGAGTGCATCTCTGTGCTCGACGAGTATGACAGTCAGAAGAATAAGGTTATAAAAGATGTCAAAGACCATATGACAATATATGGTCTGAAGAAAAGCGTATACTGGGTAGATACATATTCGGAATTGTTCTCGATCATTTATGCCAATGATAGCTGTTTAATAATAGTTTATAAGAAAGTATATCATTTGTCTGAAAATCGTCTGACGCAGATTAATGGAAAATATTCTGATATACAACTCACAAGTATCAGTAATGTGTTTATCGCCAAAAATGCAGATAATAATCTCTGGGGTGTAATTGATTCATCAGGCAGAACTTTAATAGATAGTAAGTATTTAAGCCTCACCCCTACGGAGTCGGAATATCTGATTGCAAGGATTTCAAATAATCCAGTCTTGAGTTGTGTGATTGATTATAACGGCAAACTGTTCGTTGAACCGAAATATAATGCATTGCTGTTTTTGAATGATCATCGTTTCGCCTTCTGTAAAGGAGACTTGTGGGGTGTATGTGACAATATGGGAAATGTACTTCATGAACCTGAATACACCTATATCAGGGCAGTATCTTTCGATAAAGTCATGGCGTCTATATCAAAGTCTGATTCAATAAAATGGAAAGTTTATAATAATATACCTACCTATGATGCAGAACAGATAAACCTCTGTGTATTAGATGAAAGAGGAGATATTGCCTTTACAGAACAAATCATAGGAAAATATCGGATCAGACATTCTGGAGATTTGTATTCGATAATTTTATCAGAAGATAGAGAATTGTTCTCTTATGAACTTTCCTTTGTTCATTTCGTAGACAATACAAATGCTATTATAAGGAATTCTAAGGGAGTTGCCGGTTTTTTGCGTGATGAGACAAGTGTGTTTTATCCTGGATGTGAATTTATAGAACTATTGTGTGAAAACACATTTAAGTTCAGTAATAATATAAAATGCACTATTGGTGATTACTCAGGACCGCGAGGTGAATATGGTTATAGTAACATCAAGGTCATTGATTCATCTCATTTCCTTGCTACCAAGGTTGATTACCATTGTCTGAGATATGTCATAATTGATGGAAACGGACGTGTTCTATCATCCGAATTCAGTCAGATTGATGAGTTTGAGGATGGCTTTGCAAATGCTGTCTTCAATGGAGAGAAAGGGCTTATTGATATAAATGGTAAGATGCAAGAGAATGTGGTTGAGAAATACGGCGAATATCAGCTTTGTTTTTCTTTTGGCAATTTTTATTTCCGTAATAATGATTCAGCTATAATAAGCAATACATATGAAAGTGTAAACCAGCTTCACGGAACTTATTTTAGTGTTAAAAAGAAAAGTGAGACCGGCTTCAGGTTATATTCTTTAGATCTCAATAAGACCGCTGATAAATCTTTTTCCCATTTAAATCATCTTGTAGATAATCTGGTAGTTGCACGTGCATCTAACTATGATGGCGGCTATTTCTGGCTCTATAGAGATTTGGAGCAATTATTACCTGAGGGGTACTCGTCCATCTCTTTATTGGATAATGGATATATTGCTCTGAAGAAGAGTGTTATGTCCGGGTTCAAAGTGGAGACAAAATGGGAAATCGCAGGAAAGGATGGAATAAAGTTGAATGACCGAAAATACGACTCTATAATAGAAGCAAATAGAGATTCATTTAAAGTCTCATATTGCGGACAGATAGGCGTTATAGACTTAAATGGAAATCCTTTAGTAGAAAGGGTAACTTGTGAAAACGGAATGATTCTGACTCATTGCTTCGATGAAGTCGGATTGGAGGATACAAGTGGTAAAGTGATTGTTTCCTTAGATGATCACATGAAATCTATTGAATTTATTGGTGATGCCCGGATAAAAGCATGTAAAAACGGGGGTTATGCATTATATACAATGGATGGAAATGCAGTAACAGAACACAAGTTTTCATCTATAATCTATGAATCAGAAGATAGATATGCAGTAATCGAGGATAATATAAAAGGACATATTGACTCACATGGTAACTATGTTGAAACCTCTGCAGTTCCAATTGCAGAGCATGGAGTTGTCATTTTTGTGATTAGAGAGAAATTTGGCTTGAGAGGTCTTGATGGCGGTATTATTATTCCTGCGCAGCATTCTGATATTAAATATTTGACTCGTGGATTGTTTTCAGTTAATAAGCATCCTGATGTTGTTATGTATGATGCTAAAGGTTCAAGGTTGACCAGTACTAAATATTCAAAAATAGTGTGCGAAGCAGACGGTTCCATAAAAGCCAGTCGTCCCGGCGGCATTGGATATTTAGATGACAATGGAAACGAAATTATTAATGAGCAATATTTTAAGGGAGGCTGTCTGAAATCCTCCTTTGGAGCTTATTTCATTACAGATGAGGCAGGGGAAATTATTGTTCCGCAAGGATATTCCAAAATAGAAATTCTGGACGAAGATGGGTTGCTTGCTTTATGGAAAAAAAACAAGTGTGCTATCTGGAATTCTGGCAAAGTCTCCGACTTTATTTATGATTCAGCAAGATACCTTGGCAATGACTTTATTCTAGCCTCTCGAACCATCTCTAAAAAAATACGCAAGCGTATTACTGGATATGGATTCAAGGGTAATCCATACACTTATTATGGAACAGATTTTATTGAAGAGAAATGGTATGGAGTGATAGATAGGTCATTTCAGATGATTCTTCCATTTAAATTTGCTTCTATTTCTGATTTTGATGCTGATCAGAATATCATTACAACAGATTCGAGTCATAAGGAGAAGTCAATATCTTTATTGGCATTGAAGAAGTATGCCTCAGAGGCGTTTACGATGTCTGTGGATACAGAATATAGAGTTGAGCTTAAGCGCAAATTACCGATAGGTTTAGTTGTGGAGATTCAGAAACAGACTTTCGTTATTCACAAGAAATATCTCTTTAAAGATAAAAATGATTTTATGAAAGGAGAAGCTTTTATTGCAAAGTATAAGGGCAAAGATATAAGGGATTATCCTATATGGGAAACAAGAGCAATTCATGAATGTCTTGAATACAAGATGCCGTAAAACGTATTATCTTTGCTTTCTAAAGTACCGGGACATGACAGACCAACAATTATTGATTGGCATAATGCAGAATGACGAAAGGGCATGGAAGCATATCTGCAGAAATATGAAACCAGGATTCGCATCAATTCTTGGACAGACATCCTCTTTAGGTAATCTTACCAATGAGGATATAGAAGATATATTTCAGGAGTCCTGCGTGGTGCTTATGCAGAAGATAAAGAGCGGCGCTGTTGCGATTACCCGTGAGGGTGCGTTATTTAGCTATCTGGTTCAAATCGGTAAGTTCACCGCCAGCAATCTTAGCCGGAAGAAGTCCCCGATTGCTGATAACCTGGTTACAATTACGGATAATCTACATAAAGAATGTGAAGACATATCAGTAGATGAAAAGCAGAGGAGTCAGGAGGAGTTTCTGGACAGGGTGTTCGATTCGCTCCCATCTGACTGCAAGACACTTCTTAAACATTTCTACTGGGGTCATAAACCGATGGATCAGATAGCAAGCATTCTGGGAATGCGTAACGCTGATTCTGCCAAGACTAAAAAGAACAAGTGTATGAATAAGTTCAAGGACATAGCAGCCAAACTCATTGAAAACGACGAGTTTGCGGAGGAAGCTGTGCGTGCTGCCGTAGAAAGAGCGGCATTGAAGGAACTGCTGGAAGACGAAAGGTTCAATGCGGAGAATGGGATCTGCATGGCTGCCTTGAATGTAGATGAAGATACTGACGAATAATGAAAAATCGACTTTGGGACATTGCTTCAACGACATTCTTCAGTCTGTTGGCTATTCTTTTCGTGGGGGTGTTCATCACCTCTCTCGGAAAGAATGCCATTGATATGTTTGTCAGAGTTGGATGGGACTGGAGACACACAGGAAACTATGTGGGCTTGATTGCCGGATTTGCCGCATATACTCTCTTTCTGATAATTCTTACCATCCTGAAAAGCAGACATAATCTTGATTGGTTCATGAAGTTTACACATGAGCTGACCCATACTCTTGTTGCCCTGATATTCTTTCGTAAGATACATGAATTCGTAGTCAGAGGCAGGGAGTGTTTTGTTTATTACGATCCGCCGACAATAGGATACATCCCTATTACTTTATCTCCATACTGCATTCCTATATATACATTGATGATATTCCCTTTCAGGTTTGCAGGAGATAGTCACTATATGATAATCTTTGATGCGCTCATCGCATTCACATACGCATTCCATGTGCATACATTTATAAAGCAGACACGATTTACGCAGAATGATATTGAGAATTGTGGCATAGCGCAGTCTGTGTCTTTCATTTCATTCGTGCATCTAGCCATGTTGTCTCTGATTCTCGCCACTCCAAAGGGGGGCGTTCTAAAGGCATTGGGCAGGGTGTTCTGGGAATACCCATGGCAGATTTTGACCGATCCTTCAGGGTGGGTTCATGAAATAATCAAATATTTTTAATTTTAGCGATTACCTTTTCTTCGTTGTGACATTATAGAGTGAAAACAAATCAATAACACTCTAAAGTACAACGTTATGAAGAAAATCTTTTTTGCAGCGATCATTTCGCTCATTACTGTTCTTTGCGTTTCTGCAACTGTCGCTAGCATTCCTGCAGACAATTTCTCATCATCGGTTACTGCCACAATCGCTGGCTCAGATGAGAGTATCGACTTCGACACCAAGACTCTGGTGACCATTTACAATCTAATGCCTCAGAAGGTCAAGGACCTCTGTGTGGCAAGCTACAAGGATGTCGCTCCAAGAATCGATGCTGCCGGCACAAAGGGCTTCACCTATCAAGGTGTGGCGATACGTCCGATCAAGACGGATGATGGAGTCGACCTTAAGTTCACTTGCGGAGGTCATACCATCCTAGTGGAGAACTATACGCGTTCTGAGTTTGATTCAATTTTCGGACTCTAGGCCATGAGATGGATGTATGTTCTTATATCAGTGCTGTTGCTGTCTTCTTGCAGCAACAGCACTGACATTACAGATCTCCAGGAAGGGGATGTCGTGTTTATCGAGAGCCAGTCTTCACAGTCGCCATATATCAAGGTCGGCACCATGTCAAAGTGGACACATTGTGGTGTCATCGTTGATACGCCGGAAGGCTTGAAGGTATTGGAGGCATCAAAGACAGTTCGCCTGACCCCATTCACAAGTTTCATAGGAGCGGCAAAGAATGAGAACTGGACAGTCAAGCGGCCAGCTAAGAAACTACAGAAGCCAATTAAGTACTCCAAGTACTTAGGTATGCCTTATGACCTTGAGTTCAAGTTTGATAACGGCAAGATGTACTGCTCTGAACTCGTATGGCTCATATATAAGGACCAGGGAATCGAACTGTGCGAGCCGAGAAAGGTTTCCAGCTTTCTATTCGCGCGTGTTCCGCGGGTCAGAAAGCTGATGGACAAGCGAGGTATTTCGATGGATCAATATGCTGTAGCCCCGGTGGATCTGTATAAAGCAATAAGATAAATAATCATAGGATGAAAAGACCATTGAAAATATACGGATGGGCTTGGGCGGCAATAATAGCTGCCACAATAGTAACTTTTGCTGTGATGATAATATATCCTTCACACCATGAATTAGCTGCAGACCCTTATAGCATAGAGAAGATTGTAAAGGTAGATTTGCCAGATATTGCCTTTGTAGAATCAGAGAACAATTTGGATCGGAGTGCCTCAAGATGGGATGTTTTTGAACATAGGGGTAAGTTTATTTGTAAACTACCAGAGGAAACGATAATGACTCTTGACGATTTGTGCCAGACAGATAGCCGGCATTGGAGAAAGACGCAGGATAGAAACGTTTATAGCTATTATGATGAAGGAGGAATTGATGGACTTTATTGTGTCTTTTGCCTAATCAGTCATGATGGATTTACAATCAATTATGAAGTAGAAGAATCAGAAGGAATATTTATCTTGTCTGCATTAATCGTTGTGTATATGATACTTATCACATGGGGCATGATCCTGCTCATTGTCAGTCTGTTTAGAAAAAATCCGAAGAAGTCATGAAAAATAATCTTTTAATTTTAACTATGACCATCGTGCTTGGTGCAACCAGTTGTTCATACATGCACAATGGCAATTATTTACAAGCCGCTGAAGAAGCCACTGAGCCAAACAGGAACTTCATGTTCGCTAGTAATGCTTCGCTACCTGGACGTATATATATGACAATTTCAGGAAAGGAGTTCAAACCGTGCATCAACACCGTTACAGCATTTTACAATAAATACCACACCTGCTCCAACTGCGAAGATTTTATAAAGAATCCTGAGAAATGGAATTTCAGGAAAACGATCCAACCTAAGGCTGGAGATTTAGTCATCCAACATGACTCCAAGACAGGCAGGGCCTACCACGCTGCCATCATTGTAAAGATTGAAGATGGCAAGTACTATATCAATCATGCTGTAAGGACAGGATACATTAAAAATGCAGAGTTGAAGACCAAGTCAAACTTGAGCTTTTATGAATATACTATGTAAATGATACTATTATGAAGCTACAAAACATTGAACACAAGATTACAAGGACTGGAGTCATTTCATTGGCGGCTCTAGCAATCATAGGCATCATCGCTTGTTTCACCGGTGCGTTTGATATAGATATGAGCATCTTCTCATGCACCATCATTGAAGATATATTCCTCTTCATTTTGGGAGTTCTGTTTATCCTGGTGGGATTCTGTTTTCCGGTTTCCCTCATGATTAATATCTCCAAGCTCGCATCTGGCTTGATGGAGGCAAACAGGCTTAAAAAGAGTATTGCCGATGAAGAAAGCAATTAAGTTTCTAGGCATTCCCGTTTTCTCCATGATCTGTCTGTTTGTGTCTGTGCTGATTCTCAGCAATATCAGGCCTGCAGACATATCTTCCAAGGCACAGGAACTGAAGGCTTATTGCATTGACAACGGATATAATGCTGATTATGGAATCCTTGTAGACTACGGCAGGCATTCTTTTCAGAAAAGATTGTTTGTATATGACTTCAACAATGAAAAGGTAATCTTGAAGAGTCTCTGTGCTCATGGATCTGGTGGAGAAAGCACGGTATTCAGAGGAGATTTCAGCAATAACCCTGGTAGTCACTGCTCCTCATTGGGCCATTATAGAGTCGGCAGAAACAGGAATATGTACAGAAGACCGGTGCCTGCCTTCGAGGTGCATGGATTGGATAAAAGTAATTCCAACGCTCTGTCGCGTGGAATTCTAATTCACCCCACCGTAGGCCCTCTGACTTGGGGATGCTTCGGAGTGCCGGTTTTCAAATACAATGAGATTTCAGATTGGCTGAAGATAATGCCCCAGAATATAATATTATGGGCATACAGTGATTGCCCCTATACATATCTTCGTTAAAACTATACATGCTGGTATGATTAGTATCTACGAATGGAGGCTCTGTGTCTGATTGATGCTGAGCCTCTTCTACTATACGTATTATGAGTAAGCGCCCAAGATATGGATTTATTGCATTTCATCTTGTAACAAGTGAGGTGTTTAACGTATATCCCGAAAAGTCACAAATCAAGTAACGAAAAATTAAGAACCTATGGTTGCGCTTACAAATATTGTCAAAAAGACTTCAAACGGAGATATTGTGAATCTTCAGACCCTCATCAAAGGAATCTTCCCGGAATACGGCACATTTGCCCTGGATATCCCTTACTACGATTCAGACAAGCATATGTATATTGTTGACCAGTATACATCAGACTCTGGCAATCGTCGTGTCACATATGTGGCGGTAAGCAGGCAGCTCTGCGTGGAAGTTACATTGACGATGTTTCATAGCTGGACATTGATGAGCGCCATAAGAGTAATGATTCCTAATATCGAAAGCCTGAAGGTAGTCAAGACGTACGAGTGGCCTCAGACCACATACTTTAATCTTCTTAAGCTCTGTGAGAAGATTCGTGATCTGGCAGTTGAGTTTGCTGCAGACAACCTGCATGATTTAACGGAAGATGAGGAAAAGCAACTCTCAGAGTTTGTCGACTCTTTGATTGGCAACCTTCTCAGAGATGACATCGACGCACATCTGCAGAGCGGATGTGATGAGATCCTTGCTGCATACTGTAAGCAGATGAAAGTTTGTAAAGACTTTGTAACATTCTGAAATGGCAATGTATATATCGTCGAATCTTAACAAGTAAAGAATTAACTCATGCAAACTATGAATACTAACTCACTCGTTCTCGCTGCAAAGTCAGCTCTCCCTTCCCTTGCAAACAACGTTACTTACAACGAGGCTGCCAAGATGTTCCTCTCCCCGGGATATCAGTCTCAGGCAGGCAACGTCTATCAGGAAGGCATACGCTTATCTCGCCACATTGCTGTTGATTACAGCATCGGTCATGGCTTTTGTCGCTCATTCCTGAACGGCATCAAGCTCTACATCTGGGACAACAACAAGCCAAAGCTCGTTGCTCATAAGTGCTTCAGCAGTTACTACCTCTCAGAATCTGCCATCAAGTATGAGACAGAAGCCATAGTCAAGGAGCATCTCAGAAACTCCTGCAAGGTGCTGGGATTTGAGAACGCCACTGACTCTCAACTCACGGAACTGTCCCGTGCTCTGGTTTCAGAGACACAGAAAACGACGCAACTCATTGGCCACGGAGAGTAACAAAACAGAAGTCATAAGTATAAACACTAAAACGAACAAAAACATGGAACAGATTTTTGACACAACAAACCTGGAGATGCAGAACGCATACAACCTCATCGCACGCACCAACAAGAGCTTCTTCCTTACCGGAAGGGCTGGTACCGGCAAGACCACTTTCCTCAAGAACATCCGCAAGCATGTTTCCAAGAGATTCATCGTTCTTGCTCCATCGGGCATAGCTGCCATCAATGCCGGAGGCCAGACGATCCACTCGTTCTTTGGCTTCAACTTCTCTGTGCAGGGACCGCTCAGCTACGGAAAGATGAATGGAAACAAGATCTCCATCGTTCAGAATGTGGACACGATCATTCTTGACGAGGTATCAATGGTACGTTGTGACATCATCGATGCCATTGACAGAACCCTTCGTGAGTGCCGTCACTCCAGCCTGCCTTTCGGTGGAATCCAGATGGTCTTTGTCGGTGATTTGTTCCAGTTGCCGCCTGTCATCACAAGTGAGCACCGTGAGCTGATCAAGCAGCTCTATGGTGACCAGTCTGGCCTCTTCTATAAGGCTAACTGTCTGAAGGATAACCCTCTTCCAAAGATCGAATTCAAAAAGATCTATCGTCAGAATGACGAGGAGTTCATTGATCTTCTTGAGAGATTCCGCATGGGCAGTGTATCGCTTGTCGATCTGATGAAGATCAACAGGAATGTAGCGGAGCGCTCGAAGGCAGACGAAGCGGAGATGAGGGTGACCCTCACTGTCTACAAGAAAGATGCAAAGCTCATTAACGAGACGCGTCTTTCGCAGCTTCCTGGTGACACCTGGAAGTATGAGGCCAACTACAGCGGTAACGCCTCAAAGCTTAAGGATGTTGTCGAGGACTCTCTGGAACTCAAGGTCGGCGCACAGGTGATGTTCCTTCGTAACGACTACGAGGGTAGATGGGCGAACGGTACCATCGGCAGGATAACATCACTGGACGACGATAAGATCGGAGTGGAACTCTCTGATGGTGAGGAATACATCATTGAACGTGAGTCGTGGGAAGCCTTCGACTACCAGTATGATGATGAGAAAAAGGTCTGCAAGCAGGAAAAGGTGGGTTCGGTAACCCAGTTCCCGCTCAGACTGGCATGGGCCATCACCATCCATAAGAGTCAGGGACTGACCTTTGACAAGGTTGCTATCGACTTCGGCCGTGGCGCTTTTACCTATGGCCAGGCATATGTCGCACTCAGTCGTGCCAGAAGCCTGGAAGGTCTTCAACTTGTCAGACCGATTGACTTCAACTCCGTCCGTGTCTCGCGTGACATCCTCTCCTTTGCATCGTCATACAACGATGAGAGAGTCATCAACACCGAGCTCACTATCGGTGAGGCCGTCCGTGAGTTCGAGGTTGCCGGAGACTACGACGGTGCTGCTACCAGACTTTTCGAGATGTGCGAGCAGGAAGCCAGTGATGGTAACGTAGGTTATGCCTTCGATTTGTTCAATAGGGCTATGTCCTATGTGGCTGATGACTCATGTCTGTTCGGGCGCGATTGGACGATGATTCCTGCAATGACACGCGAGAGCATCATCCTCAATGCTGCAGGACTTCTATACTCTGGAAGAACACCTGATGCTATACAGATGCTTCTTCCTTTGGTATCAGGAACGGAGATGAACTTCAACTGTCTGTACCTTCTTGCCAGAGGACTCGAGATCATGGAGGAGTGGGGTCACGTGGAGGAACTCTACAACCGCATGATAGCCATCTTCAATGACATGTTAGGCAATGGTCTGGACTCGTCGTCATTCCGTAAGTTCAAGTATCGTCTTGCCGTTCTGAACGAAGGACATTACGATGATCCAGGAGTAGAGGTGATGATCCGTCTCATTGCTGAGAATCCGAAGTATGACAAGTATCATACTGATCTCAGGTGGATGCTTCATAAGCATGCTGGAGAACTCAACGTCAGTCCAGCAGAGGATAATCCAGTTCTCACCGCGATCCTGGATCCAGAGGTGAGCGAGGATGACTTTCTTGCAGTTCTCCGAGAGCACAGAGATGCCAAGCGTGAGGAGTGGAGACGATACAGGAGGTCCCTTGGCCGCCTTAAGGTCAAGAAGGATACTCCTGAGGAAGAAAATACTGGTGACAATCTGTAACAATCTCAAATATCCGTGTATATACACCTGAACAAAATAGACACGATATGGAAGAGACAAAAGACATGATTGAAAAAAATGCTCCACAGCAGGAGAACGTGGAGAGAACCCAGGAGAAGGAAGCTGAGAAGACAATTCTTAACTATGGTGGCAAGACGGATTTTATCCTGATGGCAGGATCCATCATCTGCCTTATCTGCTGCCAGTTCCTGCCTTGGAGCTTCGTTAACTGGATAGCTACAGCCTCGGGATTGATGGCTGTTCTTCTCCCTCTTGTAGCAAGAGCTCTTTACAGAAGTCGCAGCTTCAGTTTGCAGCTTGTGGTGGACACCCTTAAGGATGCGGGATTGAATCCTACAGTTGTCGATGATGCAGTACACTGGTGCAGCAATGGCAGAAAGAACATAATAAGGGTATATAACGGAAGCGTGCTTCAGCTCTCAAGAGAATATCCCCTGGAGAAGAAGATCAACCTTGATATGAATGCCAAGGCAGCTCTTGCAACAACCAACGAGATTTGTTCGGTCAAGGTCGGAGTCAGATGGGAGAACGAGGATAAGGGATGCCTTGTCTTCGCTTCGGAGTCTCTCTGCCCATCTGGAAGAGTCTTCAAACAGGTCTACTCCGTTTATCTCCAGGCCCTGGATGCCGCAGAGCAGCGTCAGGGAGAGAACCTCAGGGAGGTAGCAACTAGGGAAGACCGGCCAAAGAGGAAGATTGGATTTATCATAGGTGATAACAACTAAAGATTATAAAGATATGAAGAAAGTGAACAAGGACTATATCGGCGTAGTAAGAAGAAATAACGGACGCCTCCAGTACGAAAGGATTCCAATGCAGAGATCCGTAAAGGCCATTAACAAGCTTGTGAGCATGGCGGAAGATGATACGATGAGTATTGAGGATATGACATCATACGTCCATTCTCAGATTGTGTTCCAGTATCTGGCATTGCCTTTCTCTGTGGACCATGAGTCCAATGATATGTATGACACCGCGGATTGGGCCATGAAGGAATTGGTCAATGATCTTAAGGCGGCCAGAACGAAGGTGAAGTACCTTGAGTGCGCCTTGAAGGTATTGGAGGAATGCGACTACAGGTGGAATGCGATCAGGATCGACACCACTCTTCCAGATTTGCTAGTACGCACTCGCATGGATTACGAAACGGAAGTTATGGGTATTGGACTTACCAAAGATACTTCAATAATCTTTCAAAGCTATGATTTTGAATTGGGTAATGATGGTGGATTGTTCTTTACCGTCTACAAAAATGAAGTTCCAATGCTTCCTTACCGCTCGGTCGTAGAGATGTACGATTGTTCTGAGGATATTCTGGACACGACCATGATGTTCGATCCTGAGTCTGGTCAGTGGGACAATGCGCTTCGATCTCTGGTGGCCATTTCCAATGCGATCCTTGAGAACGAGGATGAGTTTTACAAGAAGCATGTGGTAGAGGCCGGCCAGGAGATGCTTGAGAAGATGAAGCTCCTGTGCCTTGATCCAAAGTCATACTATACATGGCTTGAGAATATCCAGGATAAGGTATCAATTCATTATAGCGGGTGCAGCAAGAGCCTTGATCCGCTATTCAAAAAGGATGAGTCTAACAAACGCCTGTATGAGCTGCTTGAAACAGGCAGAAAGATGACCTGCGCGCTGGACATGGCGGATAATCTTCTTGACTGGTCAAAGGAAGGACTTATGTTCTCTGGCTTGGAGAAAATACAGACAGACCTTCAGAACATGTCAAAGAGTCTGCTTCAGGAGATGGAGAAGGAACATGATAATCTTCCTGAAGAGGTATTCTCAGAAGACTATGGCGAATATAAATCTCCTGAGGAAGAGAGGGGAGAGATTGCGAGAGAACTTCGTTCTATGTGTGACAAGCTAAGAGGATGGCTTTCACTTGAGCCAAGATTCCCTGAGGAAAAGGACGAATTCTAATACTCACTACATTCTGCAACAAACTTAAAACGAGCATAACATGAAGAAATTCATCATGCAGACGCTGGCGGTCCTTGGCCTTGCACTCCAGCCTCTTTCAGCACAGACATCAGAAGGCTCAGACAACTACAAGTACCACAAGGCGGTGGAGATTCTCGACGATGGAGGGGATCCTGCGCAGGCACGTAAGCTTGCAAGTGAGAATATCAAGGAAAATCCAGGACATATCGATTCCTACCTCCTTATTGCCGGCATCGACAGAAGGGAGAAGGACTTCTCATCTGCCCTGAGAGTAGTCAACCAGGCAATGAAGAACAACACTCGAAAGAGCGGATTCTCAGAGGCTGTTCTTCTGTGGTGGAAGGGAATTATCTATGACGAACTTGGTGACACCCATAAGGCTGTGGAGACAATGCAGCAGGTTGTTAAGATGGCTAAGAAGGAGAAGAACGAGCATCTCTCTTCGATGATGGAGAACCTTGCTCAGTTCCACTATGACCTTAAGGAATATGATGAGGCAGACAAGGTCTATCAAGAGCTTAAGAAGCTCGATGAGTCGTCACTCCTTCCGGAGATAGGTCACGCAAGAAACCTTATTGCGCAACAGAAGTACGATGATGCACTGGCAATCTTGGACGAATGCGTCAAGTATGATCGCGACTACGCTGAGATATACAGATTCAAGATGCGTGCTTTCGAAGGAAAGAAGGAGTACAAGAAGATGATCAATGCTATGATCACGTTGTATGAGAAGAGTGATGATACTGATTACATCAGCATGGATTGCTTCAAGAAAGACAAGAAGTATGCTGTGGCCGTCATCAAGGAGAAGATAGCCTCGGAGAAGGATAGTGGTCTCTGGAGAGCGGTTCTGGCTTCATTCTATAAGGAATGTCATATGTACGCGGAGGCTGTCCCTATCTTAGAAGACCTGATGGAAGAGTATGGCTTTGATGAGGACCTGCTTGAGGAAAGAGCAGATTGCTATGATGAAATGGGAATGACTCAGTTGGCCCTTGCCGATATCAATAAAGCTATGGAGATGACTGACCCTAGGAATTACGCCTACTATTACGCCCACAGAGGTGCCATCTACAGATATGCAGGTATGTATAGTGAGGCAATCGAGGACTTTGATAAGTTTATCGAAAGATATCCAACTGATGCTTATGGATACTATGCCCGCGGTTGGTGTAAGGAGCTCTCTGGTAATCCAGCAGGTGCAATGGAAGATTATGATGAAGGTATTGCGGTGGATGAGAACTATCCTTACATATACCTGATGAGAGGAACTCTTCATCTGAACAATGGTGATACGGAAAAGGCAAATGCAGATTTCGAAGCCGTAGTTGCAAAGGATACAACGGCGGACAATGGCAGCTGTCGTCACTACGCCCTCAATTTCTTGGGAAAGGCAGAGGAAGCTGAGGAGTGGATGAACAAGATTATCGAGAAGGACCCGGATGATCCTGGCCAGTGGTACGATAAGGCCTGCCTGTATGCCCGTATGGGACGATGTGATGATGCCGTAGCAGCACTCCGTGTCTCCTTTGAAAAGGGATATAGATGCTTCCCTCATATCGAGCATGATGACGATATTGATCCGATCCGTGAGAGAGAGGATTTCAAGAGTCTGATTGTCCAATATAAAGAGGTTCTGGAAAGCGAGATGGCGAAATATGGTGATGACGCGGAGAGTGAGGATGAGAAAATTGTGTCGGAGATTGACATGAAGAAGATGTATGGAGGCACTTACGAAATCCCTTGCTCGGTCAATGGTCTTCCTCTGAAGATGATCTTCGATACTGGAGCCTCGGATGTGACCATCTCGTCTGTGGAAGCCAGCTTCATGCTTAAGAACGGATACCTTACGGAAGGGGACGTCAAGGGTAAGAAGCATTACATGACCGCCAGCGGGGATATCCACGAAGGAACTATCCTTAAGCTGAAAGAGGTGAAGCTCGGAGATGCGGTCCTGAAGAACATCGAGGCTTCCGTAGTACACAGCCAGAAGGCCCCGCTTCTTCTTGGACAGAGCGTCCTTGAGAAGTTCGGAACAATCACCATCGACAACGTCAACTCGAAACTCTTAATCAAACAGTAAGATACCGATGAAAACACGTACAATCATGATTATTGCACTTACAATTGCAATGTTGTCCATCATCTTCGGAGTAGGCTTCGGTGTAAAGAAATCCGTAAAGAAGGGAGAGGAGACAACAGAAGCTCCAAGTGACTCTGCAAAGGTCGCGAAGAGAGTATTCAACCTCATCATCCTTGATGAAAGCGGCTCTATGCAGGGGCTGGAGAAGGTATGCGTAGATGGAGTCAACGAGACTATCCAGACTATCCGTCTCTCACATGAACAATTACCGGACCAGCAGCAGCTCTTGACTTTCCTTACCTTCTCTTCACAAGGCAAGGAGGCATTCAGGACTCATCTGGATAGGGTGGATATTACAGAAGTTCCAGAATACAAGAGCGCGAACAGGAACCGCTATCAGGAGGCTCAAGGAGGGATACTTTAACGAGGAGGACAAGTAATGGACGTGAAGGAATTTAAGAGGTGCTACCTTAGGTGGAGCAACGCAGTAGCGTTTGCAGTGCCGACTTTAATGATGGCTATAGTTCTTTGTGATAGTAAGCTTGGTTTTGATTTCAGTCGCAACATGTATATGATGTCCTTTATTGCCTGTGGATGCGTACTTTCATTGCTTTCGCTTACATGGATCTCAATCCTGAATCTGGAAAGCAGGTTTATGGGCAAGGACAGACAGAGGGTCATTGATGGCTCAGATGAGATGCAAGAAGAGGAATCTGGAGCAGAGAAAGGGAGCTAAAAATTACTGACATTTCAACAGCCGTTTGTATAATAGTTATTAACATATAAATGGCTGTTGTTCAGTTGGATATGGAACTTATCCAATAGATATCAACTTGCCATTTTTATGCAGTTTATTCCTATAATTTTGCAGGAAAAATCAGAGACAGATGACACAGGAAAAGAAACGAAATTACAGACGCAAGCCAGCCGATAACCTAGCTTCGGCAGCTACAGAAATGGGTAATATTCCCCCACAGGCCCTTGATATCGAAGAGGCGGTCCTGGGAGCAATGATGGTGAATACCGATAGCGTGGATCAGGTCATGGACCTTCTGAAGTCGGATGCCTTCTACGACATCAAGAACAGATGCATCTTTGAGGCTATCTATGAGCTCTTCAACGAACGCTCGCCAATCGACATGCTTACTGTTATAGAGAAGATGAAGCAGAAGGGGACACTGACAGACGTGGGTGGTCCAGCAAGGCTTGCTTCCCTTACCCAGCAGGTGGGAACAGGAGCCAATGTGGAATACTATGTAAGGATTCTGCAGCAGAAGGCCATTCAGCGTAACCTCATAGATGCTTCCTATGGTATCCTCAAGAATGCCTTCGATCCAAGCGTTCTTGTTGATGATCTTGTAACCAATGCACAGGACAGTGTGTATAATGCTATATCAGGAAATCTGAAGAATCCTTATAAGCATGTTTCAGAGGTCATCAACTACTCGATGGAGAGGATAGAACGCAGCCAGCACTCGACTGGAGTTACAGGTGTTCACTCGGGATTCCATAAGGTGGATCAGTTTACCATGGGGTGGCAACCAGGTAACCTTATCATCTTGGGAGCACGTCCATCTGTGGGCAAGACTGCGTTTGCGCTCAATCTGGCAAGGAATGCTGCGGTAGAGTTTAATGAACCGGTGGGCTTCTTCTCTCTTGAGATGACGAGCATGGAGCTGATGGATCGACTGATTGCAACGGAATCGGGCATCTCATCAGATAAATTGAAGGGAAAGTTGAAGTTGCTGCCAGATGAGTGGCAGATATTGGAGCAGAGTGCAGGGAGAATCGCCAAGGCTCCATTATACATTGACGAGACTCCAGGTATAACTTTAACTGAATTTGTGGCAAAGGCTAAAAGGCTTGTAAGGGAGAAAGGAGTAAAGATAATCTTCGTAGATTACCTGCAGTTAATGCATTCGGGCAAGCCTCAGTTAGGAGGCTTCTCGAAAGTGCAGGAGGTGACGGAGATTTCTAATACCCTAAAAACTACCGCTAAGGAACTGAACATCCCTATCATAGCCCTTGCACAGCTGAACAGAAACCTGATGAGCCGCATGGGAAGCAACGGTAAGCCGGTGCTCAGTGACCTTAAGGATTCCGGATCCATTGAGCAGGATGCGGATATTGTGGTCTTCCTTCACCGTCCAGGATTGATAGGACTTGCTGAGGATCCAGATGAGCAGGCAAAGACCGAAGTAATCTTTGCCAAGAACAGGAACGGCCAGGTGGGATCGGTGGATATGAGATATGTGGGACATCTGATGAAGTTCGAGGATGTGCAGACGATGTTCTACGAATCTGCCATGAACTCTGAACCTGCCCGTACTCCTGCAAAAGTGCAGGAGAGGCGAGCGGCTCCTTACCAGCAGCCCTCAATGGATCAGCAACCATATAATCCGTTCGATGAGTTTGCACAAAACGATTTTATGATATAATGACAACACAAGAATTGACAACTGTAAAGATGGTGATATACTCAGGATATGCTTCTATGTAAAGTATGACGTTCAGAAGCAATGGATACAGGAGAGGTTCTATGATGACTTCATCAGGAACCTAAGACTTCTTTTCGAGATGGAATCTATAGACCTTGAGATTATAACAGGAGTGGATTTACCTTTTTAATTGAAAACGAGATATGAAATTTTTCAGCCATGAACTCGCCATCGACCTAGGTACGGCGAACACAGTGATATTCCACAAGGGTCAGATTGCCCTTGATGAACCAAGTATTGTTGCAATAGACACCAAGACTGGTGACCTTATTGCCGTAGGAGATGAAGCTCTCCATATGGAAGGTAAGGAGCATCAAGGCATAACTACCGTCAGACCTCTTTCAAGTGGTGTTATCGCAGACTTCGATGCCTGCGAAAAGATGATTAAAGGCTTCATCCATAAGATGGGTGGTGGTAAGAAGGGATTCCTTGCCCCAAAGCTCAAGATTGTGGTGGGAATCTCTAAGGGAAGCACCCCAGTGGAAGTGAGAGCCGTCAGGGACTCTTGTGAGCACGCGGGTGCTCATGATCTCTATCTGATTCATGAACCGATGGCATCAGCTCTTGGTGTAGGGCTGGACGTCCTAGCACCTATGGGAAACATGATTGTGGATATCGGAGGTGGAAGTACTGAGATTGCCGCTATCTCACTTGGAGGTATAGCTGAAGCGGAAAGTATCCGTATTGCCGGTAATCAGATTACCTATGATATCATTGATTACATGGCCCGTCAGTATAACATCCGCATCGGGTTCCGTACGGCGGAAGAGATCAAGTGCAAGATTGGTTCAGTACTGATGGATCTCCCAGCCGATGAAGCTCCTGAGCCTATGCTGGTTCAGGGACGCAATGTGTCTACCTCGCATCCTATCGAGGCAACTATCACCTATAAGGATATCGCATGCTGCATCGACAAGACCATCACGCAGATCGAAAACGGGATTATGAAGGTGCTTGAGAGAGTGAAGCCTGAGATCTATACTGACCTTATGCGCAATGGAATATGGCTTGCCGGAGGAGGTGCCCTTCTGCGTGGAATTGCCAAGAGGTTCTCCGACAGGATGAACATGACCTTCCACATTGCGAAGGATCCGTTGAAAGCGGTTGCCAGGGGTACCTGCATTGCTATCGAGGATACCGAGAAGTATAAGTATAAATTCCTTATGCGATGATCAAGGAAAAGATAAGACAGTTCTTAGAAGAGCTTAAGGACGCACTTGATGAGCTTGATGAGGCTCACACTATCATCACTCGTCAGCCTTGGGTTCTGTGGAACGACAGGGTTGATGAGGAGGATGAACGACCATCTTTCTTTCAAAGGATGATGGACCTCTTCAACTTCCATCGTAAAGAATAATCACATCCCAATCATGTAACTGTTCGGTTTAGGTTTGGTGTATAAAAGAAAGTGATGGATGCTGCCTCTTTATAGCAGCTAATGTCACTTTCTTTACTTGATTTTAACGCACTATATTATGAATGAATTTCTTAATGGATTTTTCGGATGGCCGACGCTTCTGTTAGCCATGATACCATTGGCTATCCTTGTCAGAATCTTTGTGAAGACATCGCGGTGGTCCATACTAAAGGTGAGCGCAGTATTCATCTCCGGTACGCTGCTGCTATCATCATGGCTATTTTATGCCTCGTTAATTACTGGTAATAACCTCGGCGGTGAGTGGGGACGTGCAGTTGCCCAAAGGATGTCGGACAATCTGGGAGATGCGGCAACATTCTACCTGTTATCAGTTGGAATGATTGTCTGGATAATTGCGGCGTGTATGGATCTCATTGTTTCCGGTGCGAGATATTTCATCAACAAGCCTTACATACGTGAGATTGTTGTCGAAGTACAGAAGGAGATAGAGGAAGAGAAACAGCAGGAGGCTAAGGAAAAAGCACCAAAACAGAAAACTCAGAAAGACCAAAAGGTTCGCGAAGTACTTAAAGCTACTCTTCAGGTGTACGATGACCTGAAAAGCTTCAAGGTTCCGACTGAAGCTATCCTGAAGACTAGAACGGCGGACATAAAGAAGGTCTCCCCGGAAGAGATAAAAAGCAATATCAACATAATCCGCGAGACACTTGCAGACCATCATGTGAAGGTGGCAGATATACAAGCTATCACTGGTCCTACTGTCACTCTATACAAGGTGTACCCTGCAAAGGGAGTTAAAGTCTCTGCAATCAAGGGACTGCATGAAGATATCTCTGTAGCGCTTAGCGCAGGAACGATTAGGGCACATGTACTCACGGATTCTGTAGGCTTGGAGGTCCCAAATAAGACAAGGTCGCTGGTTCCTATCAGGGCTCTTGTGACTTCGAAGGAATTCACAGAGAGTACCGCTGAACTTCCTATCGCAATCGGTAGCACTATTGAAGGAAAGACAAAGGTTTTTGACCTTACTAAAGCGCCGCATCTGCTTGTGGCAGGTTCTACCAATCAAGGTAAGTCCGTAGGTCTGAATGTAATAGCTGCGTCCTTGCTTTATGCAAAGAGACCATCTGAGCTGAAGATGGTGTTCATTGATCCTAAAGGAACTGAGTTTACACCATACAAGGAGCTATATCGTCATTATCTTGCTGTAACCACTACGGCAGATAGTGAGGAGGATGAAATTGAGAAAGCTATCGCGGTAAAACCGAAAGATGCCGACTTGGTACTTCGTGCCCTTTGTGAAGAGATGAAAGAGAGGTATGAACTCTTGAGACAGGCTGGCTCATGTCCCAATATAAAGACTTATAATCAGAAGTTCCTTGAAAAGAAGCTTCGTCCGGACAAAGGACATAAGTTCATGCCTTATATCGTTGCTATTATCGATGAGTATGCGCAGCTTACTCTCGTAACTTCTGGTAAACCAGAGGCAAGAAATGCTAGTCGAAGCATCACGGCATCAATCATCAGTCTGGCTCAGATGGGACGTGCTGCCGGAATTCACATGATTATTGCTACGCAGACTCCGCGTAAGGATGTCATCTCCGGAATGATCAAGGCTAACTTTCCAATGATGATAGCATATAAGGTGGCAAACTCTACAGAGTCCCAGGTTGTTCTTGACAACACGGGTGCTGACAAACTCATAGGAAACGGAGATATGCTCATCTCTCAGAATGCAAATATTGAGAGAGTCCAGTGTGGTTATATCGGTCCTGAAGAGATTAAGGCTTTGACTGATTCCATTGCGGCACAAAAGGGTGTTGGCAAGTCTTATAGTATCCCTTACTACCTCCCAGAAGTCAAGGACGATGAGAGTGAGTCTGATAGCGGAATGGTTGATATGAAGAAGCTGGATGCGAACTTTGAAGAGGCTGCACGTATGGTGGTTTCCACAGGTAGGGCATCAACTTCGTACCTTCAGACGACATTGGGAATGGGATTCGCACGCTCTGCCAGGGTAATGGCTCAGCTTGAGGCAGCTGGAATCGTTGGACCACAGGATCCTAAGAGTAAGAATAGGGAAGTGCTGGTTCATTCTTTTGAGGAGTTAGATAAGATTATTAAAAGGTATAAAGATGGCGAATAGAGCTATCCACAGACGGAAAAATCAGAGCCCGAAAAATTGATTTCCGAGCTCTGATTTTTGCTAAATAGGTAATGCTATAAAACTGTTAAGTTTTTCTCTTTTATGTCTCCAACCAGGAAGCCTTTTGGTCATTAGGGCCTCAAACAGTTTGTTGTGGCTTTGTACCTTAAGATGCGTCAATTCATGGACTATAACGTAATCTATGCATTCTTTAGGTACTCTTGCCAACTCTAGATTCAAGAGTACGGATCTCTTCTTAGCATTGCAGCTTCCCCACATGGTCTTCATGGTTTTAATCTGCCAAGCCACTTCGGTTTCGTCCAGTTGCTTCATCCATTTATCCATCGTGGTGGTGACATACTCCTTCAATTGAGAACGGTACCACTCAGCCATCAACTCTGCACGTCTCTCTTGTGTGGACCCCTGTCTGATGTTCATGGTCATCACATTGCCTTGTGTGCTGATTGTATTTGCTCCACTGGTTGTGTAGGCTACCCGTAGTAAATAACGTTCTCCAAACAGGTAATGATTCTCTCCCGATACATATTCCCTCTGAGTCTGCCGTTCTTGGGATGCTATCTCATCTCTCTTTTTTGTGATCCACTCCCACTTCGATATTATGTAGCTCTTGGCATCATTGTCTGCCAAATAATCAGGTATAGACAGGTGTACCCTCCCGTCAGGAGGATATACCGACAAGTGCATATTCTTGATTGGCTTACGCTCAATCTCTATATCTATTCCGTCAATATTCATCAGTTACCGAATTCTGGGTTATGAATGACTATGCTCAATATTGTTTCAGGGTTGAACTCAGTTCCTTCCAAGGCCTTCCTTATTGCCAATAGAAGTTTCTTCTTTCTGATTTCATTTGTTCTGAATCCATGAGCAGCATTCGCCGTAATGACATCATTCATCATGACAGCCAGTTCCACGTTCTTGCCAAGGTTGTCATACAGTGCCTTCTTTCCCGAAGTGTTTATTCTCGGATCGACTGTCTCTACAGATTTAAGTTCCGCTGCGAGCTCCTTTACTGATTTGAGGAAATCCTTGTAATTGAGCGTCTCTTGCTGATATTCATCCAGAAGTCTGTTAATTCGTTCAGAGAATAACTTGTATTCTTCTGGATTACTTTCTCGCTTGCGATTAATAACCCTACGGACATTAGCAGCCATCGTCTCTGCCACACCCTTCCTGCCGCCAAGTTCTTTTTCCGCTTCCTCTGCCACTTCCACCTCACCAGTGCCCTTGATGTCAATTATATCCAGAAATGAGAAGTCATCAAGCTTTTCCAGAACCTCTACGCGTGATGAGACGATGTAGTCATCAAGCAGTGCCCTCATCTCGGCATCAAATTTCTTGATGTCGACGTAGTCCCCACAGCGCTTTGATATAGCGTTTCTCAGTTCGTCATATGTCTTGACTTTCTGGTATATCGCCTCTGATTCCTCTTCAGTGTACCCCGCTTCATTAATCTGCATTGCGATGGCTGTGTACTTTCGGACAAGATTGTAGCAAGCTTCATAGAAATCTTCTCGCTTACGGGCATTGGTAATTATTTCCGCCTGATGTTCCTCAGCATTACCCTTCCTCTGATCGTAACAGAACCAGTTGAAGAAATCATCGACTTTCTTAGGATATTCTACAGGCTCTGCAAGTTTATCGCAACGTTCTATCGCGGCCTCTAGATCTTTTTTACCCTCGTCTACCTTACCTTTAAGAAGTCCCTCGATGTCAGCCTTGTCATACTTGGCGAATGCGCCATTGGTATAATCCTCAATAGCTCCTTCGATGCTTTCAAACAGATGCTTATAGTCAACAATATATCCGTAATCCTTCTTCTCGCCATTGACCCTGTTAACCCTGCAGATAGCCTGAAAGAGATTATGGTCCTGCATCTTCTTGTCTATGTATAGGTAAGTTGCTGAAGGAGCATCAAAGCCTGTGAGCAACTTATCTACAACAATGAGCAGTTTCATCTTGCCTGGATGATTGATGAACTCATCCTTTGCCCATTCCTCGAATTCCTCGGATGTCTTCTCTCCGATCATTCTCTTATGGGTGCTATACTTGTAGTCTGACTCGGTCTTCAGTTCTCCACTATATCCATCCTCTAGTGACGGATCTGTGCCATCATAACTTGAAACTACTGCACATTTCCCTGCAAGTGCAGTCTCTTGGAAGGCTGCCCAGAACCTGTATGCCTGATAAATGCTTCCGGCCACCAGCATGGCATTGCCCCAGCCCTGCTTCAGAGCTGTAATCAATTGGAAGTCTTTCGTTATCTGGGCTACAATACGATTGACCCTGTCCTTGCTGGAGAAGAGGTTCTTCATCTCACCCCAGCGGTCCTGCAAAGCTTTCTTTGCCTTTGGTGTTAGATTACGTGTAGTGTCTTCGAACAGCTCATCAAAAGATATCTCATCTGACAGTTCCTGATCGACTTCACGAGCCTCATACCTTAGGTCGAGAATCACCTTGTCTTGAACAGCTTCGTTGAACTTGTATGTATGTATCCATGGACCGAAATTGTCCCTGCTGGTCAACTTTCCTTTTTCATCTTTAAGAAGTGGAGTCCCTGTGAATCCAATCATCATCACATCCTCTCCCATAATCTTCTTCATGGCCTTGTTGAGAATGCCTCCCTGTGTGCGATGGCATTCGTCCACAAAGACAAAGATATTTCCTTTTGCCTTGAAGTCCTCTGGCAGTCTTTCGGAAAGATCCTTGAGATACTGTTCGGCTGAACGTTCTCCACGAAGCTTCTTTTCATGGCTTTCATTCACCTCTGGGTCTCCAGCCAATCCGAACTTATGGATAAGTGTACAAATCAGAGGGTATGTCTTGACAGCATTACCATTACGGTCTTTACCATTCAGCATACCGATGAGATGGTCACCGCTTTTCGCACGGACTGGGTGTTCTCCTGCATCCTTGAAGCCGTTTTCAATCTGCTTGTCGAGTTCATCTCGGTCAGTGATGATTATGACACGGCTGTCATCGATGTTTTCTCGGATCCACTGAGCGAGCCATACCATGGTAAGACTCTTGCCGGATCCTTGGCTATGCCATATGATACCGCTCTGTTTGTTCCGGATGCGTGTCTTCGCCGCCACAATAGCAAAATACTGATTCGGACGGGCAACTTTTTTAACCCCACCATCAAATACCACGCAATCGTGCAGGAATTCCAAAAGCCTGTCCGGATGAAGCATCTGCATCAAAGAACGGTCCAGCTCGTTAGGGTATTCCTTTGGACCATAGATAGATGATGATACAGGTAACTTCAAATTGTCGTACGGATATCCATCTCCAGCCGGTTCCTTCCAATGGAGCCAGTACTTTGGAGGAGTAAGAGTGGTTCCGTAATATACGCCCTGACTCTCGCTGCCGGCCAGTAAAAGCTGTGGAGTAGAGAAGAAGTTCGGTATCTCTCCATCTTGCTGATTTCTCCAGTTCTGACTGATGCCGTCATCAACACTAACGGTCGCTTTCTTCAGTTCTATAACTGCTAGAGCAATTCCATTGATGTATATCACTACATCAGGTCTTCGGTGTTCATTGCCGATGGTCTGCTTGCGGACTGTAACTTCTTCTGCTATGTGGAAGATATTGTTGTAGGTGTCTTTCCAGTCAATCAGCCAAACCTGCTTGTTAGGCAGACCAACACCTTGACTGACGGATACTGGGTAACGGAGCGTATTGTACACGTCTTTATTGCTATTGTAAAGCGCATCTTTGTTGGCACAATATGCAACTTCCTTGAGTTTACGGACTGCTTCCGATGCTTGGGTGCTGGTTAGACCCTGACGATCCATAAGGAACTCTATGAGGATATCCTCACGGATATTGGTGTTCTCAGTGTCCTTGAGATTTCCGATGTACTCATAGCCGTTTTTGTCACAGAGGAGCTTGATGACCCTGTTCTGGACAGCACGTTCAGAATTGGTGGAAGGATTTATCATATAAGACGTGTTTTACCGGTTAAAAGTTCTTGCATCATACCTTGTTTGATAGATGCATATTTATCACGTTTCGACTCAATGTTCAGGATTTCATTGTCAACTCCCTCAATAAAATCGCATATTTGATTCTGCTCTTCAATAGAAGGAGGTATCATGAAATCAAATTTAACAATATCTTTCTGGTATAGATGGACGATTGTTGAGCCTGCAACAATTGAATCTATAAAGTCATCAAAGTACTTAGAAATAAATACTTTGGCCAAATATCGCTGCGAGATGTCTTTGTCCTTTGACCTAACAACAAAAACTCCACTATTCAGTGTACCTGGTCCTGGGATTGTATCAAGGTAAGCAACTTTCCCTATTGTTCCGTCTTTTGATATGAGAACGTCGTGCTCACGTATTTTTATGTAAGGATCTTGCTCAAAGCGGTCTTTGGTGACGAAGTGACAGTTCTTCCAGTCGATGCGTCCATCCTTAAAATCTGTTCCAGTAATTAGGTAATATTCCCCAGAATTAAGGTACTCCTTAGTTGTAAGCCCTTGCCAGCCGATTCTCGCTTTGATTGTTGCACTTTTACCAAGGTTTTTCGGAATCCACTCGGAATGAAAGCCAGGTAGACGAACTTTGCCAGTCAATAATTGTTGTATCAGTCCTTCCCTGATTTGCTTCTTTTTTGAGATTTCTTCGCCAAACGAAGCAATAAGTTTATCAATTTTCGATAGAGCTTCAGCAATACATCTTTGCTCATCTAAAGATTTCGGAGCAGCAAATGTTGTATTACGTAGATTTTCATTATAAAGTCGTACAACGATACCACCATTCTCAGTATGAAAATTCATGACTTTATAGCAATAGTATAGAAAGCAATTCAAGACTTTATTCTCATTATTATCAATCCAAACAATGTTAGAGTCTTGAAAGTATGAATCTTGTCCGTCAAAAATGACAGTGCGTCCAATTGTTCCTGCTGCAGAAAGAAGAATGTCACCTTTCTTTGGATATGAAAACCTCGAACGGTAATCTACAAACAAATCTCTAGAGATATAAGCATCTGGAGTTCCTCCAAATGTTCCTATTTTAAAGAAAGGGATGTCTCCTTTTGCAAGAGTCTGAGACTTCATGACTCTCTTGCACATCTTTACCTCACCTAGTTCTCCGAGAGATAATACTTCCCAATCATTTGGAATAAGCCCGAGGGAAGACATTTTCATATGTTGAGTGTCTGTCATTTTCATTAAAGATTAATTCCCATTGCCTTGAAGTACACCTCCACTTCACCACTTAACGAGATAATATCTTCGTTTATTTTCGGAAGAGGCTTTGCGTAACGTTCATTGAGCACTGATACCTGACTGGATATTGATTCGCAGACACGCTTATTCTCTGCTTCGCTTCGAGTGCAAAGTTCTTGTAGCCATTTGTCATAGATTACGAGGTCGCGAATCTCCTCTTCATTGAGGGCATCGTACTTTCTACGTACATTTTCCGTGAGCTTATCTATGAGAGCATATAATACTTTGGCAGCCTCTTTCTTCTTAGCGCAGAGGTCCAAATACTTGTTCCATACTTTTACTACCTCAGAGTCGGCTTCAATCGTGTGTTTCTTCTGGGCTGCAACCGCCTTCTTGACATTTGCTTCATTCACCTTCTCTAACATCTCAAAGAGTCCCTCGTCAAAGGCATCGGGATTCTCTTCTGGTAGAGCCTCAATTTCACCGCCAAGTTGTTCTACTTCAACACGTTTTACAAGTATATCGGCATGTTCAGCAGAGAAGAATTTGTTCACTATCACCTTGACAGGTAAGAGATCGCACTCAATATCCTCAAAGGTCGATTTCTTTTTGGTGTCACGTAGGGTTACCTTCCAACCGTCACGACTAACCATATAACAGTCATCCTGCATTGCTTCTACCCAGTAATTCATGAGTATCTCGTAGACATTGTAAGGGTCAACCAGTTTCAAACCGGCTTTTGCTCCTTCCAGAAGCATTTCGCTCCAACGTTCAATGAGAGCCTTAGGTTCACATTCTTCCTTTACAGATGTTAGCATATCTACAGATGCCGCTTTGCACCAGTCTTCGACGATCTTTGCGTACATGGCATTCTGTCTTTGGTATGAACTGTCTGCATTAACTGCCTCGGAGATACCATCTGCTGAAGGTACTAGACTATAATAGCCGTTTGACTCCTTATGGAACAGGCAATCTTTTAGGCTTGGACAAGCATCCCATAGAGGGGCCAGCACCTCCTCTACATCGTGAGCAGGCAGACCACCGTGCAGGTGAGCGTAGATGTCCTGGCGGATTTCCTTGTCCTCTGGGATTACATAGCGAGGGATATTGAGGTTATACTCGTTGGCAGCAATCTCTTCAAAAGAAACAAACTTGGCATAATGCAGTACATCAGACTGTGATTCCCAGGTGTCCACAATAAGCTTGACGTCCTGCTCTCTGAGTCTATTCTTTGCCCCGTCTTTCTGGAAACCTTCTTTCGCGTCGATCATGAATATACCCTTTGAGCTTGCCGCATGTTCCTTGTCGATGATGATGATGCACGCTGGGATTCCGGTGCCATAGAAAAGGTTTCCTGGCAGACCAATGATGCCGCTGATCCAATGTTTCTTCACAAGGAACTTGCGAATCTCGGCCTCTGCTCCCCCACGGAAGAGTACACCATGAGGCAGAATACATGCTGCATGACCTTGTGTTTTGAGTGAAGCTATGATATGAAGGAGGAATGCATAATCCCCACATCCAGGAGGTGGTACCTGTGCGAGATTGCCGCTTGCACCCCATCTCATGAATGTATCGTTCGCTTTTGCGGACTTCATCCAGCCTTTTGTTGAAAAAGGAGGATTAGCTACAATATAGTCAAATGTCTGTAGGGTAGTGTCGTTCTCTTTGTGCAGTGGGTCATTCAATGTGTCACCATGTCTGAGTTCTGCATCATCTACCCCGTGAATGATCATGGACATTCTGGCCATACCGATTGTGGCAAGGTCCTTTTCCTGTCCGTCGATGCTGGCATTGTTTCTTGCCTCAGCCCTGGCACGGAGAAGGAGTGAACCTGAACCGCAGGTAGGGTCGTATATGGAGATCATTTGTCGGTCATCCTTGTTGATGCCGATAACTCTAGCCATGATGCGGCTGACTTCTGCGGGTGTATAGAACTGGCCCTTGCTCTTTCCAGATTCAGAGGCAAAGTTCTTCATGAGAAACTCATACGCATCTCCAATCAGGTCATCATCTGCAGCACGATTATTTGAGAAATCCAACTCGTCCCTTTGAAATACTTCTATAAGTTTGCTGACCGTCTCGATGAGGTCTTTTCCCTTGCCGAGTTTATTTTCGTCAGCAAAATCAGCATTAGTTATCACCCCGGTTAGTCCGTTGGCATCGGCAAGTTTTGCGAGAATCTTATTCATCTCTTCGCCAATGTTGGTCTTTCCCTTGAGTGCAATCATATCGTCAAACGAGCAGCCCTCCGGTACTGATATGAGCATGTCCGGATCTTTCTTTGCCTTGTCACTTATGTACTTGACAAAGAGAATGACCAATACATAATCCTTGTATTGACTGGAGTCCATGCCGCCTCGGAGTTCATTGCAACCCTCCCATAGGGCACTATAAAGTTGAGATTTCTTAATTGCCATAGTGTCTGTATCGATGAATGCCAATGGCTGTTATTGTCAGCCATCATATTCTAGGTTCTAATTTGTTTAGTGGTGATTATTTATCTTCCAAATTTAATTATTTTCTTCTTATAAATACCCTACGTGAGCGATAAATGTTACAGATTACCACTCAATGTTGGCGATTTTGACAGGTATGTGTCAAAAGTCCGTCTTATATTTTTAGCCCTCATAGCTTGTAACAAAGAGCCAGACCATCAGTATATACAGGAAGAAATACAACAGGTTACACACTGATTTAGCAATCTGCCATAATTTGGCACATAGGCACATTACTTTTGCACCATATCCCAATCCTATGACTGATAAGAAACTACAAGAGCACTTTCCTGACCTGAGCGTGATAGACTTCAAGCTCCTGTGTAATATTGCGTACCATGGTGAGATTCCGGGCAGCTATACGCTTAGGAATATTGCGTCGCGCTCAAGAGTGAACGTGAATAAAATCAATGAGTCCTTGGCTAGACTAAGGAATACCCCTTATCTTCAGGGCACGAAGGTGTCACCGCGCTATTTCTTCAAGGTAGTGAAGGTGATGATGGATAACATTCCTCAGTGGGAAGATTCCTTTAAGCGTATGCAACAGTTCCGTTACGAGACGGCTAAGTACCTATGGAACTTCGCTAAAAAGGTTGCTCATGAGAACTGGAAAGGTGCTGCATCTTTGAAAAGACCATCTATGAATTTTCAGAGATATGGTCATGATGAAAATGCCCTGAGCATGGAACGATATATCGGAGAGCTGGCAATCGATGAAGATAAATCGGTTCTTTTGAGGGTGCTCAACGACATTGAACTGTCACGTTTGATTGAGCAGATTCTTGAAGATCGGACTCAGGAGAACACTATATCGATAGAGTTCATAGATAAAGTAAGGGACATGATGCAAAGGGAGAAAATCCGCTCCAATGAGGCAGAACATGTCCTTGAGGCTTATAGGTACTTCATCGAAGGAAATTATGTAGTATCACCTGCTCAGGTCAAATCTAAAGATAATATGCCGTCAATGTGGTCTTATGGAGTCAAGGCCATCAATCTGCTCTATCGTGACCACCTGAAGGAATCTCTGGAATGCTTCACCGAGGCAATGCGAGAACATGATAAGGTCAGCAGAATCCCAGGATCATTCGACAGTCAGATTCTCTCGTTCTATTATGCCATATGTCTTATCAGATGTTCTAAGTCTGCGATCTTCACAAGGCGAGATCATATTGACGAGAAGCTTGAGAAGTTCTTAAAGAATAGAGACGTGTATTACGGAAGGAAGCTTGCCGCAACACGTATTCTCCTTACCTACGCAAAGAATGAAAGTACACAATGTGCATCTTTCGTAGCGAAGGAGGTCGCAACGATGATACAGGAGGATAATTGCCCTCTAACTAGAATCTTTGCAGATATTCTTACAGGCTATTTCAAGTGTAATGAGAACAGTCTAGCTTCAGAGATGCCTGCCCTTGGTGTTCTCAAGCATGAACTCTCTACTTTCTATCCGGTAGGAACGTTAAATAAGAATGAACTGACCAAAGCTTTCGGCGGACAACCGCTCCTTAACACTACACGAAGACGTGATGACTGGGAGATTCTGTTCAGTGATATTCGAAAGAATCTTATTGAAGGACAAAAGGCGGAAAGAAGGCTTATCTACTTTCTTGATGGCCTGTGGTTGAAGAATATCGTTGAGCAGACCCGTCGTGATGACGGATCATGGGATTCCGGAATCTCAGTTTCACGCAAACAGTTTCTCAATGAGGGCTTTGAATCCATGAATGAGGCTGACAGGAAGGTGGCTGCCAAGATGAGGGTAAGAGTAGTTGACAAGCCAGAAGCATCCATACTATTTGAGGAACTCGGTGCAAGTGAACGTCTTTTTGTCGGAGAACCATATACTCAGCCGTTCCAACCAGCTGAAGTGGAGGTGGTAATGCCTTCGATTAGGTTTAAAACAATCGGAAGTGAGATCTACGTGTCTTCTAACGTCTCTTTGGATAGTAATCTGAGAATACCAGATAAGTGTATCGTCTCGACGGAGGAGTTCGGAAAGTATAAGGCTATAATGCTGAACGATTTGCAGAGGGATGTGCTTACAAGAGCATTGTCTTCTCCGGTTCTGCCAATTCAGGCTGCTGCGGAGGTGAAGATTCTTTCAGAACGTCTGGAAGGTATACTGGATGTGGAGTGTGAACTTATGAATGCGGACTGCATTCAGACAAGAGAAGGTACCGGCACCATTGCCATACGAATCACTCCAGACGAGCAGAACAAGAACTTCAACGTTCAGATGCTTGCTGCACCCCTTCCCGAGGGTCAGGTCAGATTCCCTGCAGGAGAAGGGGAAGATATTATCTATGATCAGTGTGACGGTCACACAATTGCGGTAACTCGAGATCTAGCAACAGAGCAAGTGAATTATGAACTTCTGCATAAGTTTGTCTGTGATGAGATCGGAGATGTCTTTACAGACTTCATGACTGCAGAACTCTCTTCTCCGCAATCTTTGCTGACCCTGCTAGAGTTCGCGTTCGAACATCAGAGTACATATATGCTTGAATGGCCATTAGGTAGGGAACTTAAGTTCAAGGGTGTGATGAAGCCCGCTGATGTAGATGTGCAGGTGACAACCAATATGGATTGGTTCAAGGTTCAGGGAAACGTGCATATCCCAGGTACCACCTGTTCATTTGAAGATCTGCTGGCAATGTATCGTCAGGCTGAGTATGACGGATATATCAAGATCGGAGACAATGAGTTCATGAAGATGACAGAGGCTCTGAAGAAGAATATCGAGCAGCTGGACAACGTCATAGCAGGATACGATAAGTCATCAAAAAGCCAGCTTGTCGGTAAGTATGATGTGGGACGTCTGGCTGAGATACTCGGTGATGATGGCGGTCTGCATGCGCAGATCGACGAGGATTTCATCGGTTTGCTCAAGAAAATGCGTGAGGCATATGATTCAACTCCTGAAGTCCCTGCAACCTTGAATGCAACACTCAGAGACTACCAGAAGGAAGGATTTGAGTGGATGGCACGCCTTACCAGCTGGGGAGCAGGGGCCTGTCTTGCTGATGATATGGGACTTGGAAAGACTATTCAGACTATTGCCTTAATGCTTCATAGGGCAGAGCAAGGCCCATCACTGGTTGTTGCTCCAAAGTCTTTGATACTGAACTGGGAGAATGAGCTGCATAAGTTCGCACCAACCCTCAATCCTGTTAACTTCAATAACGAGAAGAATAAAAAGCAGGCTATTGCCGATGCTAAGGCTGGAGATGTATTCATCAGTACTTACGGCGTGTTGGTGACTCAGAAGGATATCCTGACGTCCCGACAGTGGAACGTAATCTGTCTAGATGAGGCGCACTCGATCAAGAACCGTATGACACGTACCTCACGCAGCGCGATGGCTCTCAAGGGAGACGCAAAGGTTATCCTTACTGGTACTCCTCTGCAGAACCATCTTGGTGAGATGTGGAATCTTTTCCAGTTTATCAATCCGGGAATGCTCGGCCCTTGGCAGCAGTTCGTAGACAAGTACATAAAGTCTCCATGGGATGACATGGTGCAGAAGGAACTCAAGGACAGGACTCTTCCGTTCATCCTGAGAAGGACTAAGAACGAGGTACTCGCTGATCTTCCCGAGAAGATAAGCTATGAACAGATGGTGGAACTGAGTCCTGAGGAACTTCAGATCTATGAGAAGATACGCAAGGATGTCGAGCTGAAGTTCAAGAAGCACAAAACCAAGGCGGAGAAGGAAGAGGCAGCAGCACTGCAGATTGGGTTCTTCCAGGAACTGACTAGACTCAGGCTGCTCGCTAACTCCGTGTCTTTGGTCTATCCGGAATGGAAGCCTGAATCATCAAAGATAGCTGCGCTTAGGGATATCCTTACATCACTCCGTCAGGATAACGGGAACAGAGTCTTGATTTTCAGTCAGTTCACAAGCTTCCTCTCTCAGATAGGAGCTATGATGAAGGATGCCGGGTTTGATTACCTTTACCTTGACGGGCAGACTCCTCTGGATGAGAGGCAGAGACTGGTCGACAGTTTCCAGGCAGGGGAGTCTCAGTTCTTCCTCATCAGCCTGAAGGCCGGAGGACTAGGATTGAACCTGACAGCTGCGAACTACGTCATCCTGATGGATCCGTGGTGGAATCCATCCATCGAAGATCAGGCTACCGACAGAGCGCATAGGCTCGGCCAGGAGAGGAACGTCACAGTCATACGTCTGGTAAGCGCTAATACCATAGAAGAGAAGATACTCAAGCTACATGAGCAGAAACAGGATCTTTCAGACAAGATACTTGAAGGTACTTCAGCAAGTGCAGCTCTTACTATGGACGAGGTATTGGATATGGTTTCACCTTACAGATAGAGTTATGGAAGTTTTTCTTGAGATATTGGAAGAGGAACTGGAATCAGTTCTTGCTGGTAGTGGATTCAGAGTTATAGCTGTGGATGATGGTGATTCATATGTGGCAAAATTGCTTTTGCCATCAGAATTCATGATTACGTTCAGAGTCCCTAAGGATGATAAGGTCCTTATGAAAATGTGCGAAAGCGTAGACAAGGTGATACAGTTCAAGGATATGTACATGGATGGGGCGCTTAGTCCCGGAATAGCTAAGGCTTTTCTTGATCTGCCAGGTGTTTTCACCTTTGTTACTGATGAGATAGACATCCGTGCCAAGAGGCTTATAGGAATACTTATGGAAGACCTGTACGGAAGACATAATATCTATGCCCTGAACGTAACAGAAGAATGTGTCCGGGTAGATACACGTGGTGGGAGGTTCTACTTCCATTATACTGATTTTAATATAAGCGTGAAGAAGGAGCTTGAGTTGATGGGGAAGACGATGCGTAAACCTTTAAGAAAACGATATCAGAAATGACGACAGATATAAGAAACAGAATCAAAAGTCTCATAGGCGAGATGAGCCGTGGAGCATTCGAGAGGGAAGAGGCAATAGCTCTGAGCCTCTTGAGCGCCTTTGCCGGGGAGAGCATCTTTCTGCTTGGTCTCCCCGGTGTCGGAAAGAGTATGATAGCCCGAAGACTCAAGAGCGCCTTTAAGGGTAGCACCTGCTTTGAATACCTCATGAGTAGATTCAGTACTCCGGACGAGATATTCGGTCCGGTCTCAATTAGTAAGCTCAAGGATGGAGATACCTACGAAAGATGTATCGAAGGTTACCTCCCCACTGCTGATGTGATTTTCCTTGATGAGATATGGAAGGCAGGACCTGCCATTCAGAACTCGCTCCTGACAGCCCTTAATGAGAAGATCTTTCACAATGGCAAGATTGATATCCAGCTTCCGCTCAAGGGCATCATTGCCGCATCCAATGAGCTACCAGCAGAGGATGAGGGGCTTGAGGCGCTCTGGGACCGTTTCCTTATCCGATATATTGTTCAGCCAATTGGTAAGAAAGATGCGTTCATGAGACTCATTGGTGAAAATCCTGAGAAGTTTGTCATACCATATGAGCTTCCCATTACATCAAAGGAGTATAAGGATATCCAACCGGAAATAAGTAAGGTAAGCGTCCCTGGTATTATCATGGAATCTCTCTATGATCTTCGCTGCTTATATGCTAAACGCTTTGCCAATAAGGATGAATCGGAAGATAATAATGAGATAGGATGTCCCTACATTTCAGACCGAAGATGGAAGAAGATGGTCGGAATACTTCGTACTAGTGCATATCTAAATGGACGAATGACGGTAGATTATAGTGATTGTCTCTTGCTCGAACACATGCTTTGGGATAAGGATACTCAGCTGCCTATGGTAATGAAAGATGTTTCAGAACTGGTGGCTGGAGGTGTGGCCAGACAACATCAGCTCGCAAGAAGAAAGGGAATGGAGTTGGAAGAGTGTATGAGTATAAAGGATAGTTGCTATACCATCTCTGCAGGACGGGAAGATCTTCTTATTAGTAAAGAGGATTATGAGAAGCTTGAAGGTGGAACGCCGGCATATGGCCGATTCACCGAAGGTAATAGGATCGCTGTAAACTTCGACGCTGGAGACTTCAGATTGAAATGTGACAGGACAGGAACCCTGACAATCAACTCTTTTACATATCAGCTGAGGAAAAAAGGAGTACATAACCCTTCGAATCTTTCAGATTATACTGGAGTGCCTACCTCAGTCAGTGAACTTATAGTGGACAATATCTTCCTCCGCGACGGTATTGATAATTATCCATATCTGAGTACTAGCGTGAACAAGTATAAGAGTCTACATAAATGAAATACTCAGGATATATAGATGGTCTGCTTGCTGAAGCTCTCTTTGCCAAGAAGACAGGGGACTTTGACTGGCTTGCACAGATGCTCAGCAAAGAGAGGGATCCTATCAAGAGGATTCTTCTGGAGGAGGTGTGCAAAGAAAGCTTCATGGAGCATGTCCGTAGAGAAGGAGGATGGATAAAGGAGCAGAAGATACGTCTTGAAAGTATAGCCCTTGGGGAAATAGAAGATGGAGCAACTGAATTTATCGGGGATCAGATGGATAAGGATGACAGTGGGCCAAAAGATGATGAATGTGAGAATGAGCTTGACCTGGAACATAAGGGTGACGATGAAAATGATGCGCAAGATCAAGGAGATGATTCTTCGTCAGAAGGTAAAGGTTCAGGTAATAATAAATGTGAAGATGAACCTGATATGCAATCAGGCCAACCAAGTGCTTTAACTCGCCAGCAGATAAAGAAAATCCAGGAGCCACTCTATAAGGATACCCCTGAACAGAGGTGGGAACAGATGCGCAAGCAGGCTATTGATAAGTACAAGGAGAAGCTGGATAGGAAGTCGTGGGAGAAAGCTATGAGAGAATTTCAGTATAATCCTTCACGGATGCCAAACACGAACTCGGGAAGCTCGTATTTGGGAATTGGCGGTGGAGAGGGAGAGTTATTACAAGCAGAGAACCGAATCCTATCAAAAATCCCAGATTCTTTAAAGAAGCTAGCCAGAAAAATTGGCCGAACTGGTGGGTTTGATACTTTGCCAGGGAAATCTTTCAGTCGGGCTTCCAAGAGTGACATCAGTGGTATTACAGTAGGTGATGATCTCAATTCTCTGTTGCCATCAGAAGTGGCATTACTTTCAGATAAGAGAACTCAGGATGTCTTTTATAAGAATTATGCTGAAAAACGACTACAGGTGTTTGCCTCAGCTTCTTCTGGGGAACAGAAGAAAGAGCGTAAGGATGGTCCCGTGATTATATGTTTGGATACCAGCGGCTCAATGAGTGGTGAGCCGGCAGCAATAGCGAAGATGCTGACTGTTGCTGTATCCATTTATGCTATGCGTCGCAAAAGGAAGGTCCTTGTCATTAAGTATTCGAATGATTACGCTTGGCAGGCATTCACCAAGCGCAAGGCTGATAGAACAGCACTGATGAATTTTCTCCAGTGGTTTGGCCATGGTGGTAATGATGAGAATACGATGTTTAAGTTCCTATTCAATGAGCTTCTGCCGCAGGAGGCAGCATTCGATTCGGCTGATATACTATGCATTTCTGACTTCGGTTGGGTCCCCTTAGATGAGGATGTGAAGGAACTCATAGAAAAAGCGAAAACTGGCGGAATGATGTTTTATGGACTGGTCGTAGGGGTGTACGATGACTTTGATTATTTCTCTGGGAAAGCTATTTCCAATTGCGACTCCAGGTGGCAATGGAGAAATGGTGAATGTGTGAATATAGATGACAAATGCAAGTGCTCAGAGGAAGAATATTCTGAAGATATGTAACAATTCGCAGGATTTTGGTATATCCTAGGTATAATAGTTACATCTGAAGTTTAAGATTGTTGACTACCTTTGGTGTATGTTGAAAAGACTATATAGATTCCTTCTTATCAAAGTACCAGTAGGCTTTTTAGTGATAAGCCTTTCTTGGGTATTGCTATACAAGGTTGTGCCAGTTAGATGGACACCACTCATGCTGAAAAGAAGTATCGAGAATATAGATCAGAAGGGGTATAGAAACCATCGAACCTGGGTAGACCTTGAGGAGATTGCACCAGTTATGGTCAGGGCTGTCATTGCCTCTGAAGATGGACGATTCATGGAGCATCATGGGATCGATTACAAAGAATTGAGGAAGATGTGGCAAGAGCAGAGGAGAGCGGGTAGAAAGCTAAGAGGATGCAGTACAATCTCTCAGCAGGTTGCCAAAAACTGTTTTACATTCTGTGGCCATAGTTGGTGGCGAAAAGGATTTGAAACCTATTATACGATGTTGATAGAGTTGTTATGGAGCAAGGAAAGGATAATGGAAGTTTATCTGAATGTTGCGGAAACTGGTAAAGGTGTCTTTGGGGTGGATGCTGCTGCTATGAGGAATTTTGCCAGGCATGCCTCAAAGCTTACGACTCATCAAGCTGTTTCTATAGCATGTGTTCTTCCGAATCCACTTATAAAAAGTCCTAAGACTGTAAGTCAAAGGAATAGCAGCAAATATTCAACAACGTACAAGATAACTCAGCAGACTGCATATCCGTTTAATCAAAATTTGTAATAACTTTGCATACAAATCGTTAAAGCTATGAGACGAAAGAAATTAAGAATCACAGAAGCGGACTATCTCAAGGCCAATAGAAGGGCCTCCAGACAGGAAGAGATAGAATCCCATGGTCATCCGGTCCAGGGGCGTGCGATGATCCACAAGTCAAAGAAGGTTTATGACCGCAACCGAATGAAGAGGGCTGCCATCAAGAGCGATGACAGCTCTTTTTTTTATAGTTCAAACTAAATATTTGGTGAGTTTTTGTTATATATACATGTAACCATATTAGGATTACGGAGTAAGAACTACTATATTTGAAGAACCTTTATTTTAACTAGCTTACATGAGTATTTTTGATGATGAGGAAGACAAACTGAATGAGGTTGATAGAAGTGTTATTGAGAAGTTCCTGAGGCAAAATTATTTGGCTGTATGGGAAATAAGTAGCGAGCCTAATGAAGAAGGCCTATACGAAGTGTCTTGTCCTGGCATGGTTATTTTCTTAGGAAGTTATCTGACTTCCTTAACAAATGGTCTTTTTACTTGGACGAGAGTTGGTGGAGATTTCTGTTGCTCAAATAAACCATTGACCTCACTCAAGGGAGCACCAAAATATGTAGGTAGAATGTTCTGGTGTTCATCCTGCAAAGCTCTGACTACTCTTGAGGGAGCACCAGAAGAAGTCAAGGGAGATTTTATTTGCGATAATTGTGACTCTTTAGTCAGCTTGAAAGGGTCTCCAAAGAAGGTCGGCGGGAACGTCGATTGTTCATATTGCTGGGGGATAACCTCACTCGAAGGTGGTCCAGAGCAAGTTGGCGGTTCAATGAATCTGAGCTGGTGCAAGAATCTGAAGACGCTTGATGGTGCCCCAAAAGAAATACGTAGGGCAATCAATTGCAGCTATTGCAAGTCACTTACCTCGCTTGATGCCATTCCATCAAAACATAGAGGTAATGTCAATACGTTGAATTGTACATCGTTAATATAAGTGAGATTCTTAAATTATAAATAAAATGTGGATAAAGAGAGATTCCATCATTATCAATACAGATAATGTCTGTTCGATGCAACAGGTTGAAGATAAGCTGATCTTCCGCCTGCACGGGGCTTCAACTTCAAGTACAATAGATAGAGCAGCTCTTTCTGCTGAGGTTACAATGAAGAAGGTGCCCGAAGGTACATTAGATGTTATTTGGAATGCAATCCAAGAAGGTAAGGAGTGCATAACTTTAAATTAAAAGAATATGCCAAACATGGATTTTACGATTGAGGACGTAAAGAAGTCAGTATTGACAGCAATTGAGAAGAATCAACGATTTCTTTTCAATGAACTCGAGTTGCAGATGCTTGTTGCTCGTAGATTGGAACAAGACTTTAAGGTGGATGATGGATATATAGTTCATCTTGAATATCGTTTGCCTAAAGGTTGGAATGATGATTTTGATAAGGCTTATGCTCCTTGGGGTGAAACTCCATACTTCGATATCGTTTTGGAACATAAGGTAGATAAAGAATCATCTCAGTATATCGGTATTGAGTTGAAGTACAAACTGAAGGAAGTAAAGCTGAAGGAGGATGATAATAAGTTTAAGAGGTTTGGAGTAGCAGGCAAAAAAGGAATTAAACTTGTGTCTAATCAGGCGGCAGAGAATGAAGGAAGGTATGACTTCTGGAAGGATGTCAAAAGACTTGAACTGTTGGCTGAACATTTCAAGGATTCAGTAATAGGTGGTATTGCTATATTTTTGACAAACCAAGGTAATTACACAAATCAGCAGCCTGGTAATAAGTATAGCCCTTTCAACTTATCTGAAAAGCAGAAGGATACGCTACTTTACTGGGATCATCAAACCCAGCCTACCTGGTGTAATAAATGGCAGAAAGGCACATGTACGTATTGTAAAAATCCATGTGGAGAAGCCCAGAAGACAGAGCCTGCCAAACGAAAGGATAAGGATTCTGTATGGGGGTCTAAATTATGCCATTATAAGCGTCCTAACTTCTCGTTTGAAAGGACTTATGGAGTGTCATGGTTAAACGGTACAGACGGATGGTCAGGTCCATTAGGACAAAAATACTATTGTTGCTATGTAACTGTCCCAGAGTGGAAATAACAATTAAAAGGCGAGTGGCTAGAATCTGATCCGATCCATTCTCCTCTCTCTAGCAGAGCATCCTTTACCTTCTCGCGGGTAATTGGCTGACGGTACAGATAGATGGTGTCTGACATAGTCTTAGGTTTCTCCATAGTGAAGACCTTGACCTTCATCTCTGGTTTCTCACCTGACGTGTCCATACTAGCACGAAGAGAGAGAAGACCGCTGAAGTCCTCCTTGGATGTGAACACAAGGTCGGTCATCAGGCCATAGACCAGTTGCGACGCGAGGTACTGACTGTTGTAGAATGTTTCTGGGGAAATGCCGTACTTGTCCTTCAGGCCATCCCAATTGATCATGTCCAGTTTTTCCTGGACGTCCTTAGATAGTGTTGTCTCCATGATTGTGTGTATTGATGGATGAATGTTCGTCTTTGCTTGACAATTCATCCGACAGCTTCTCATTGAGGTCATTGTAGTCCTCATAGAGTTTCGCCATGTCATACACACACACTTTGCCTGCATCATCAGGCACATTCTCGATTATCTTCTGGAGGGTCTTGCGCCCTGCCTCGTCGTTGTCCATGAATGCCGCTATGTTATTATGAGCGGTGATCCAAGGCAACGCCTTATCTATGTTCGACACGCTATTCAGTATGCAGCAGTCATATTCTGGGGTATCCTGCTGTACATTGGATAGCCATGAAAGGAAGTCCATGAATCCTTCAAAGACAAGCACTTTGCTGCCGCTTACCTGATCGGTGATGACGCCTTCAGGACTGAGGGTGGTCATCGCACTTGACGTGCACTTCTTGGTTAGGCTTGATCGGAGAACGTATCCTCCGTCATTGTTCTTGAATCCGATAGCATAGTACTGTTTGTCTGGATAGGAATCGATGTGGTAGAGGATTTCCTCACAGAATCTCTCGAGAACCTGTCTGGTGACAGCCCTAGCTTCAGCATACTCCACGAGCTTGTGTCTGGTGAACTTATGTGATGCTGAGTCTACGATGATTCTTGCAGGCTTGACCTTCTTTATCTTCTCAACGACAGCCTTATATTCGCTTTCAGGAATCATGCTTCTAAAGCTCGAAAGCCAGTCATAGACTTCTCCTCTTGTGATTCCGGCAATCCTGCATACGAATTCAAAGAGTCCTCCGCCTTCAGATGTTCCGAAGTCATACCACCTGTTGGTGGCGCCATCGATATGGAATGACGGAGTGGACTCGTCACGGAACGGGGAGTAGTACATGCCTTTCTGATTGTAGAGATTTTTCCCCATATGGGCCATGATCTCGACAATAGAAATTGACTGCAACTTCTGTTTCTCCTGATCCGTGTACTTTGCCATGCGACAAATTTAATAGTAAAAAATAACTAATGCAATGTATAATGAAAATATTTCTTATTATCTTTGACGAGTCCTCATTGTAGGACGGTAATGATGATGTGTAAATATTTCAGAGCAAAGTTAAAAGTTTCTGCCCCATAAGCAAATACTTTTTGCGTGTTGTTCTGTACAAGATGAATTAGATATGCCTAGACGCATAAGCAAGGATGATCTTCAGGATGTAACAAAGAACCAGGTCAGCAACCTTAAGTTCCTGGATAAGTTCATTAAGACCATGAAGTGGACAAAGCCTCAGTTTGCTGAAAAGATAGGAATGACTAAGGCTAATGTATACCACTGGTTTAAGGTGGATGATATCCAGTTGACAACGCTCAATAACGCATTTGAGAGGATTGGATATGAGGTCATATTCAGTATGGATATGCCTAGGAAGAGGGGAGATGAGATTATAAGCATTGAGATTGATAATAAGGATCAGAAGCAGGATGCTCCTAAGAAAAGTCTGGATTTTCTCAGAAGGGCGCTATATGATAATGATATCGATCAGAATGCACTGGCGAAGAAGCTGAAGATTGATGTTGAGACTATAGATTACTGGTTCAGACATGACAAGTGCTATGTGTCATACTTCTTCAGTATTGCCAAGTATACAGGTATGAAGTTGAAGATTGATATCAAGCCAAGGAGATAAAATTTTTACAAACTCATAAAACGTTAAAGCAATGAAAGAATTAGTTGAAAAGATCAACGCAGCTTTGGCCGTGTTTGCAGAGAACGTTGACAAGCAGCTCGCGGGAAACAAGGCTGCTGGTGCACGTGCACGTAAGGCTTCTCTTGAGATTGAGAAGGCTCTCAAGGAGTTCCGCAAGGTATCTGTAGAGGCTGGCAAGTAATCTACTACATGGTAAGGGGTGGGCACTATCTGCTCACCCCTTATTGGCTCTTACTTTCTCTAAATGATGTAATCTTTGCAATACTTTCTGGCGTATTCCTTAAGTCCTTCTGCTTCGATAATCTGAATCTCTCCAGCCATTCCCATATAGAAGCGTCCAATACCTTCCATTCTATATACCTGCGTGTCAAGCATCCAGATGTCATCATTGTCAGTAGGTATCAGGTCTTTCTCAGCTTCAGGATATTCCTCTACTAGGACATTCTTTGCTCTAAGTGAGAGTTGGAGTTTCACGCTTGTTGGAGTCTCTCCTGTCATACGGAAGATATCCATCTTGCCCTGACGATGATGTGTCTCATACTCCCATCTTTCAGCCTTTATCTCTACATTGGAGATTCTATCTACCTTGAATACCTTGTTGGCTTTAGTTGCTACCTCATAGCACCACACTGTCTTTTGACCTGCTGCGAAGGCGAATGGTTCTACGATTCTGTCCTTGATTTCTCCGCTACTTGATGAGCTATATCCGTGGAGAACCACCTGACGCTTGCTCTCGATTGCATCCATCAGTGCTGCTACGTTTGCTGCATCTTCCTTCTTTGAAAGTATCCTCTGGGCCATCAGCTGACGTCTCATGGATTCAGACATTCGGATGGTCTCGCTATTGATTCTGATGAAAGCCTCGCCATCGACCTTGACTATATCGTATTCAAATGGGGCTACCGTGATAGCAATCACCTGACCATCATACATCGGATTGATTCTGATATTTGTCATCATGCTGATGTCAAAGTACTTCTTCGCTTCATCGGTGATGTATCTTACGTAGCCGTCGATTCCCTTGTAGTTACCGTAGGCCGTTCTCTCCATGTACTTGATGTCCTCCTGGACTCCCTTGATATATCCGAGGTCGTCAACTCCAAGATAAAGTGTGCCACCGACTCTGGTATTGAGGAAGGCGCACACTCCGCGAAGGATAGTGAGCTTCTGATTCTGCTCCTTGGCATTTGCAGGAGCATGGAAGAATGATGTCTTGAACTCCTGGCGGTCATTCTCGATACCGAGGTAAGTACCATTCTCTTCCTCAAGATCAGTCTCTCCTTCAGCCTCGATGGCAAGACACTTGATGATCTCTCGCTTGATGACGTTCTGCATTGACTTGCTGATGACATGGTCAATGCGATTACATGACTGCACCAGGATGGCTATCTTATGGATGAGCTCATCTGTGTCGGAATCGATGATGTCAGACAGAACTTCATTCTTGTCATCGTTACCATATGCGCTTAGAACTTCCACAACACGTTTTCTACGTGTAACACTTTCAGGTTCTGACTCGCACTCAAATCCCAAAGGGCGGAGCTTATCATAATCACCCTTGGCAAAGAGAACCAAGGCTTCCATATAGTCGGAGAGGAAACTGATGTATTTGGCATCGGCCTGGTTCTTTGTTATCTCAGCCAAAATTCTCATTGTACACAATATGCGGTATCTGTCAGAAGGACGAGGGAGGTTCTTCTGATAACCGATAAGGATGCGCGAGAGAAGCCTAAGAGTCTCAAGTGACAGACTCTGCTCCTCGACCTCTTCCTCTGGAACAAAGCAGAAGCATGAGACACACTCCTTCTTCGCTTCATTTACATTGAACTCATCGTCACTAAGTCCGAGAATCTCAGACATGACTACACCGAAATACTGGCCTTCGCCATAGGTCGTGATCCTAGCCTGGACGTAGTCACCTACCTTGTAGTCTCCATTGATGTATGCCTGAACAGCATAACCTCTATCTGTCCACATGTAAGCTTTAAACTTACCAGACTTGTCCTTAGAAACAGTATTTATGTATGCCGTAATCGCTGACGTGTCCTGGGCTCTCTCATTGACTATGTATTCCTTGAACTCATCCTCGATGTCAAAGATTCCCTTGTCGACATTGGTGATTTTCAGGTTGAACTGGTCTCCTACATTCAGGTATGCATAGAAATCAAGCATTGAGTAATTGACATACTGAAGTGACGGGCTCTTGAGATAACCTTCAACGACCTCATAATCCTTTGCTACTGTCTTGACCCAGATTTTGCCTTCATTGTCCTTTCCTGTGACTCTTACCTCAGCTATATCTCCGTTCTCATAATGCTTTGAATATTTTCTTACCTTGACAGTCGGCTCCTTTAGCTCTCTAATGAAGTCATTAGTGAACTCAGCCATTGCCTGAAGGTTGTCAAGTTCAGACTTCTTAACTTTAGCATTCTTCTTTGACAAGATTTGCAACTGGCCATCAAGGAGTTCTATAGCAGGCTGAAGCATTGATCTGGTCGGATCATCCTTAGGTAATGAAGATATAGCCAGCTCTCCCTTCTTAAGTAGAACGCTTCCCTTGCCTTCATACCAGAAATCATCAGCAAGGCCTGCTGATTTCTCAGTTGTATTCGCAATCTTATACGCAAGAATCTGTGGATTGAAGTTCAGGATGTCATCCCAAGAGAATGGCAGCTTACCATTAACGCATCCGAGGAGATTTGCAATTGAGAACTCAGCGAGTTGCTGCTCATGCTGATGGGAAAGCAGAAGAAGGCTCTGAAGCATCAGAGAGTAGGCGTTTCGTCTGAGTTCGGTATTCTCGGGGAATATAAGGACATATAGCGCGCTCATGCGGCAGACAAGCGCCAGCTCCTCATCCTTGCACATGTTCTCTTGAAGAGGTGCTGATGTGATGCTTTCAATAAGAGACTTGACCCTGTCTTCAAGGAGATTTACCGTTGTATTGTAGAAACTGTCCTGAAGTGCGGGGTTCTTAACTCTTTTGTGGAGATACGAAAGTACTCCTTCAAAGTTCTCATCGATATACTCTTTCTTGATGTCAAGCCACAAGGGCATTGCTGAAGTCTCTGCCATAATACGTCTTTTTGAGGTATATACCTAGATAACCTAACAAAGTTACTTCTATTATGGCGCTTTTGCAAGATAATTTAAGAGCAAGAAGAGCGGCCGTCTGGCCGCCCTTCATTTGGAGCGATCTTTCTCCCTATATAAGCCCTTTCTCCTTCAGCATCTTTATCATGGCCAGCTCCTCTTCGGTCGGTACTGGTTTATCGGATTCCAGAATGTTGGCCGGTTCGTATCCTTCAACCCATTTCTTGAAAAGGTCTTTTATAGTCTTACAGATCCTTTCGTCATTGGTGTCGACATTGTCCATATTCCAATCTTCCAGCGAACTCTGTCCTAACTTCTTGCTGATAGCGATCTGGGACTCCTTGTATTTCTCCTTCTTCTTGAAGAAATAGTTATTGCTTGCAGATATGTTAAGCTTCTTCTCGAGTGGCAGCTTATTTCCGATATGATGAAGCTTGTCACTGATTTCTTCATCTCCGAGAGTATAATACTTTGTGTCCCAGGTTTGCGGAAATATATGCTCGATCTCCCAATATGGCGGAAGAAGTCCTTCCTGATCTTCGCATGAATATGCCCATAACTTCATAACCATTCGTTCAATCCTTGCATGTGGCCTGATGATCAGGTTATCTGTCCTGACGCTTTCCGCCTGCTGGGCATACTCATCATCCAGATTCTTCTCGTCAAATCCTGCTGCAAATTCAGGATGGCACGAATTGATGATTTGCACATTAAGTTTGAGGATGTCGCCTTTTACTGCACTTACTGTAGGCCTTTCCATAAATCTGGTAATGAGCATGACCAAGAACTTGCGGAGGAATTTCAAGAACAAGGTTTCGAACTCCTCCGTATCCTTATATCTCATGTAATATATTGAAACCGGATATTTCCAGAACTCATTGGTATACGAAGACAGACAGTCCAGAATCTTTCTGATGTCCATGTTCTTGCTCCATGGTTCATCCTCTATGATCGCTCTACCTTTTACGACCTTCCATAGATGTAGGCTTTCGGCTAATTCGTCTATCACATCCACAGTGAGACGATTCTTGTTCTTCTCAAGGAAATATTTCCTCACACCAGGTGTGGTGGTCTTCTCGTCACCCTCTTTTGCACGAATGTAGAACATGTGGTAATAGAACAGTGACTGTATGCTCTCACTGACATCTGCAGCGTCCGATTCCAGCTCCTTCCACTTGCGTATGAAGTCGCTCTTCCCCTCATCATCAAGCCTCTTGTAGAGATATGACTTGAATATGTCAGCATCAGACAGTGGCAGACCTCTATTGTTAAGAGTGTTGAAGATAGTCAGGGCCGTTTCTTGATCATCAGCATCAATAGGCAGCAGAATCGTATGATTCAAGACTGCATTGATGAAGTGATAAATCTGGTTCGGGCTATGCTTGGCCTTGATTTCATATAATTCTGCAAACTTGTTGTAGTTGCGGGAATAGTTGTCAGTGGCATTGGGCAACGTCTCACCTCTTTCCAGAATCCTCCGGAGGATCTCATTGCCGGAATCGGATACCACGTCAGATGTCAAAAGCATCTGCCCTCTATCCTCAAGACCGGTCATCTCATTCTCTTTCCATAATGCCGGCTTTATCTTACTGATGAAGTTTGTTACTTCCGCAGTCTTGTTCTCTTCGCTTTCAAGATTCTTGAAGATTGCCCTCAGCAAAAGAAATAGTGATGTTAGTCTCTGCTGACCATCGATAATCTGACTGACTTCGTTCTCCTTGTAGGAGACGATGCTGCCTAAAAAATAGCTCCTGGCACCTCCTTCTTGAGTCCGGTCTATAGAAAACTCCCAAAGGTCGTCAAACAAAGTTATGACCTCGTCATCACCCCATGAGTACGGACGCTGATATTCTGGAATAAGGAATGGGACCTCCTGTCCAGTTTTCAACAATTCAAGAACACTTAGCTTGTTTACTCTGATATTTGCTGCTGCCATATGAAGTTTCTGTTATCAATCTGTTTGTTGCAAAGATAAGCATTTCTTACAGAATTTCCCTTGCAATCCATGCACACGCTTCTGCGTCAGCGAGAGCATGGTGATGATTCATAAGATCGTATCCGCAGGCGGCTGCGACAGTCTGCAGCTGGTGATTCTCCAAAGAGCCACTGAAATGACTTCTTGAGGCTGCCAGCGTGTCGTGGAAGACGAACTCCGGATAATCCATCCTGTAGCATCTGAATACTTCACGGAGACAGCGGCTGTCGAAGCCTGCGTTATGTGCCACAAACGGAACTGCATCGGGATCATCGGATGTGTCCTCTGACTGGATCTGGATTCCGTCAAGAAGCTCGGCAATCATCCTTTCCCACACATATGGAAATACCTCAGCACAATCGGTGTCTTCGTGGCCCAGTCCGTGCACCTGTTGGCAGAACCACTTGTAATAATCCGGTTCTGGTCTTATCAGGCTGTAGAAAATATTGACTATCTCACCGTCCCTGACCAAGACCGCTCCTATGCTGCATACGCTCGAGGGACACTCGTTTGCTGTCTCAAAATCTATTGCTATAAAATCCTTCATAAGCTATTCTCCATCTTCCACGTCGTCATACATCTTTATAGCCCTTCTTAGCTCTCTTGCTATCTCCTTTCGAAGCCATAGAGGGCTCATGACTTCAATGGTATCCCCTTTAGACAGGAGCTCACGAGTGAAGTCATAAGTCGGTACCAGTCGGTATGAGAACTCTGTATACCCATCTCCGGACTCACCCTCTTCCTGAGAGTGGTGAAGAGGCAATGTGCGATAGTACTTCACCTGGTCTTCAGATACCCTTATGAGCACATTCTCCACCGGGCCGTTGTCCAAAATCACTCCGAAGAGCTTTCTGAAAGTCTCCTTCGGCTCGAATCCTTTCGGCAACTTATAACTTTGCTTGGTCTGGGTCAGGCAATGGATCCTGTCCAGAGCGTAGATTCTAGGATGTTCGTAAGCATCACTCTTAGCAAGCATATACCATCTCTGCTTGAAGAGCTTGAGGCAGTAAGGTGCTACAGCATAAGTGTGGGCTTCGCTCTTCCAGAAACTCTGATAGGTCATCTCCAGTTTCTTCCCATCCCGCATTGCGGCCATTATCTCCGGCAGCCATTTCTGACTGGACGGGACATCCTCGCAGATAATCCTGTCTCGCAGGTCCGAACCCTCATTCATGATGCTGTTAAGCGAAAGAGACTGAAGCATCCAGTTCTTTAGTGAATCTGACTGCACGTCATCGTCGTTGGAGATGTAGTAACCGAGAGACCTGTCACACTTGATCTCGATGTCAAATGTATCGTAAATCGCCTTCTTATGATTGAAGAATGTCCTCTCTGAAAGGCTTTCTCCGTATTCGTTATACGTGCTTCGCCTCCAGGCCCTATCGATATCCTCAAAGCTTATGTGACCGCTTCTTTGGATCAGGTCGATCAGCCAGATGTACCTGTTGAAATAATTCTTTGCCATGTTGACTATGATTTTAGATGCTGCAAAGTAAAATCTTTTCACTGCCAAATTTAGGCATTTTTATCTTCCTTTGTCACATTCTTAATATCAAAATCTTTTGTACTATAGCAAGAAATCCGTATACTCTTTTCAATCACTTCTTTCATATTCTTTGTTAATACTGCAACTTGCAGATCCCACCTGTAAGGGATTTCATGAATCTGAAATTTTCGTAAACTGCTTTTCGTGCCAAGGACCTTTTTCTGCAATAGTGTTTCTTCAAAGCAGATGTCCTCATATAGTTGCCAGAATTCGCGGCTATGTCCAGGATAGCGTCCATGACAAAGTTCATGTATGACTACTATCATCGAATAGAAAGGGCTTGTTATCAATCTTCTATTGTATGTAACTCGACTATATTTCTGATTAAACAGGCCCAGTTTATTCCCCATTCTATTACTGCCGAGCCTTACATGAGAGGGTAGAAGGTTATATTTTCCGCCGATATATTCTGTATATGAGAAAATCTCCTTTGTCCATTCCTTGAAGCAGGTGTGAGCCAACATAAATTGTTCCTGCTTCTTATTATGTTTTGGGTGAGTAAAAATATTCCACCACCTGTCCCTGAGTGTACACAATCTAGAATATACAGCTTCTGCATCTCCACTATATGGCATATAATTGTGGAGATCATATTTATTCATAAGGGACATATGGTCTTGAATTATCATGGCGAATTGCATTCTGGCGCCCGAAATGGCTTTGTATGCTTCCCTTAGATCATCAATGATATATTGATGCCCGTTGATAATATTTATGAAATCATCCTCATTGTAGTTTAATGAATGATTTTCCTGCGTTGATTGAAAGTCTTCTGTTGAGTTTTTTGATACCCTTGTGAGAGTGGCAACTTCTTGTATTTCATCAGAAATTTGATGTAGTAATACATCTATTTTATCTAGCTGCAAGTCCATACTAATTGATTTTTTGCAAAGATCATATTGGCGACTGCCAAAGAATAGCAGGTTACTTACTTTTCTTTGCATTCAACAGGTAGATATATTACCGGTACGTGAGCAATAAATTATTAACTTTGTAATATTGAGATAAGTATATGGGATATATAACATACATCCAAGATGAAGATCACTATAAAAAAGTGATAGAAAAGGTAGCATCTGTAAAAAAGTCCTTATGGATTGGTACAGCTGACATCAAGGATCTTCATGTGAAGTCAGGAAAGAACTCTGAGCCATTTCTCTCGGTCCTTGCAGACCTGCTGAAAAGGGGAGTGGAGATTCGTCTTATCCATGCTAAGGAACCGGGTCCAATCTTCCGTGAGGAGTTCGATCGTTATCCTATATTGGCAAAGAGATTGGAAAGATCCCTTTGCCCGCGTGTGCACTTTAAAATAATGATATTCGACCTTGAAGAAGCATACGTTGGCTCAGCTAATCTGACCGGTGCTGGTATAGGGATGAAGAGCGCAAAAACCAGAAACTTCGAGGCCGGGATTATGACTGACGATCCTGTCCTTGTAGGGTCTGCAATAGATCATTTCGATAGTGTCTGGGCTGGATTCCGATGCAAGGAATGTTCTCGAAAGAAGTTCTGTGGGGATCCGATAGTTTAGTTTGCCATATCAGCCAGTACAGCTTCAATCTGGTTAATCTCTGATATCAAGTCCAGGGTAGTTATCAAATAATAGTCCAAATATCTACTTGTGTTCTCATGTACATGCCTGAGATCAGAAATATAACGGTCTAATTTAATGATAGAAGACCCGATTACTTCGTCAGTATCCACAAAATCTTCTGTATAGATGGAGTGGAGTATATTCAAGATGATTCCTGCCTTTTTCACTAGCTGAGGAATCTCATGAATCAGCTCATTTCGGAGTCTCTGATACTCCTGCACCTTTAATTTGAGGACATCTAAATCCATAGCTTCATGCTTTTAGATATGGCTTTACCGGACTAGAAACCGATGCGATTTCTAGTCCTCTGGCTGTCATTGAGGGTTTCAGCCCTGCAGTACTCACGAATCATTTCCTCAGACGGCTCCACTCCGCTAAGAATCTGCTCTACTGTTCTCTTTCTGGAGACGTTCTCAATCTGACCGCCGCTGAGGTCGTAGTCCTTTGCCAGAGATACTGCAAACTCATCTGACAGTGATGGAATCATAGACTTCCATATCTGTGTCTTTGCCTCAAGGGTAGGACGCTCAAACTCAATCTTGTAGATGAATCTGCGTTCGAATGCCTTGTCAAGATTGCAGGTGAGGTTGGTTGTGGCAATCATAACTCCCTCCAGCGTCTCCATCTCCTGAAGGATGATGTTCTGGATGGAGTTCTCCATCTTGTCAACGGCCCTCTGTGCACCCTCCTGACGAATACCGAGCACCGCATCAGCCTCGTTGAAAAGAAGTATCGGTGCGACCTCGTTCTTCTTGACCAATGCCCTATAGCGGTCGAAGAGACCCTTGATGTTCTGCTCGCTCTCGCCGACCCAGCAGCTCTTAATCTGCGTTACATCAACGACCATGACGTCACGACCTGTAAGTCTCGCCAACTGATTGACGGTTTCAGTCTTACCTGTTCCTGGGGAGCCATAAAATAGACAAGCAAATCCCTTTCTCATTCCGTTTTCACTGAGACGTTCGGTTACCTGCGTGAATTTCTCAGGCTGCAGGAGTTCTCCAAGGCGGTCTATCTGTGACTGCACCCTAGGGGTGTAGAAAAGCTGCTTCGGAGCAAAAGTAGTATGAGATATCAAGGTCTTGTCGTTCTTGGCTGTCTTCTCCACCAGGTCCATACCAGGGAACAACTCATCCTTTGCCTTATCGGTAAGGTGGTAGTAATTCGGGTCACGGACACCATCCTCAGTAGTTGGCTCAAATAGTTTCTTGGTAATCAGTTCAGACTCACCCTTCTTGAGGTCCTTGAGGATTTTTCTTACATGTCTCTTGCCCTCCATATAATCTTCCCAGTCGTGGGTACCAATAATGTCATCATCCTCATTAATCAGACGATGGGCAAAGATGTGGAGTAGTATCTCATCCCCCATATACAGGTCGTATGACTTAACCATCTTGCAGTATGGGAGATGCAGATTGCCATCTACCAATGCCTCAAGCTGGTCTCTTAAGTCCCAGTACTTGATGTCATCCTCATCCAAGATTTCACCCATTCTTTCGAAGAAATCATCGAAAGACAGATTTGTGGTAGGCTTTGGGACTATCTTTGTGTTCTGCCTTATACAGTCAATCACACTCTTTGGAACCGCATACCAGTTCTCGTCATTCTTGTTGTGACTGCTCTTGATGTAGCCCTTCTTGACAAGTTCGTCAGCCACATTCATCATCGAAATGATTCTGATGGTGGATGTGTTCACCAAGTCGGCAAGGTTATTTATCCAGATACGATTGGATGAACTCTTCTCAAAGAACAACGACAACAGCAATGCTTCCTCCTTTGAGAGTTCAAGGGTGGATGAAATATATTTCAGACTTGCTGCTGCAGCCTGATAAAACTCTGGGTTAAGGCTATGCTCCTTAGCCTTAGCAATGACATCTTCCATCGATGTGAGCAATGTCCTTTTCTGCTTTCTTTCTACTGTTGCCATAACTTTTCAAATTTTCACGATACAAAGGAAATAACTTGTTATGCCAAAATGTGGCAGGGGTTATTTCTTGATCATAACTTTCGACATGATCGCTTTGTATTTATATATACACCCTCTCTCTTCGTTTAGTAACATAGAAAGGTAACTTATTTTGCCCATGATGGAATTATACTCCTTTCTGGTACATCCAAAGGTCTCAGCAGCGAATACCGCTGCACGCAGATTCTTCCTGAAGGAACGATGTGCATTGGTCTTCTCATTTACGATAACACCTGTGACTTCCTGTCTTGATCCTCTCTTCTGAAGTCTAGTCTTCCTCTCGTTTATTGTAAAGCCACAATCTTCAATGATGCTCCTGAGTTCTGCGAAAAACTCACCACCAGCAGCATAGACATGATGATTGCTGCTGAATGTCATGTCATCCGCATATCTGGTATAGTCCACGCGGAATCTTCTTGCCAGCCCCATGAGCTTTCTGTCAAGATCGGAACACACCATATTTGAGAGTAGTGGTGAACAAGGAGATCCCTGCGGCAGCACATTCCGAAGTGTCTGCGAATCCTCAATAGCCATGGGTAAGGTTGTCAGTCTGGATATCAGATGTGCAACTTCTGAATTGAGGCCATGCTTCTGAAGTGCCTTTTGTACACGTGTTGCCGTAATGCTTGGAAAGAAGTCCTTCAGATCAATGTTAAGGACATAGTTCTTTCCCATGTGTACCGATGCATTGCTTGCTACTGACCTCTGGGTGGTAAAGCCATGAACGCATCCGCCAGGCTCATAATATGGGGTAAGAATCACCGATAGGCACTTGAGTACATCCTTAAGTTTTCCGACCGGCGCTGTAATGCGTCTAGTCCCACCGGATTTCTTAGGGATATCGAATTCCTTGTAAGAAAGCGTGCGCAATCTGGCAGAAGCAAGGTTATTGATGTCACCAACCCTGTCTGTCAGAGCCCAACCTACATTATAGGGAGCAATAGTTTCGATTGTGCTTACTAGTGTATTTGTGTCCTTGATATCCATAAAATGAGAATAAGTCAAAGCCATCCCGGAAGGGCTTCTGAAGGGTTGTGCGTGGGCTCATGTTCGAGTACGCAAGAACGACCGCAGGGCAAAACTTAACATAAGCTTTTGAGCGAAGCGAAGAGCTTATGCTTTCCGGCCGTTTTGCACAAGGTCGGGTGAAGCGAACGGAGAATATGCTAATTCTTACCGTCGTATCGGAGCTGCTCCGACATCTGCCGGTTCCAGCAGACAAGTCAAACCCTTCCGGATGACAATGAACTATGTTAATTATTTTGCAAAGCTAAGGTAAGCTTGTGCCAAAGTATTGTACTACACACATTCAGCTATTACCTCTTTTATAAACCTTAAGGACTGTCTGCACAGACGATGCCCTCCTTTATCTTCAAGCAAAACCTTATAACCTGCCTGCTGACACACGACCATGTTTTCCAGAATTCCTTCCGGGCCGATCAGCTCGTCGTGGATTGAGAAGACAGCATAGTCTCTATGTATATCAGCCTGTGGGCGTACAGTCTCCTCAATGGCTTTATCGAAGGCTGCGCATACGCCCTCGTCAAGCAAGTACTCATGGATCCCGTCTTGCCTTGGCACGAAGTACTCTTTCTTGCCAAATCCTATGGTCTGTCTAATAACCTTTGATATATGACAGGCTGGATTACAAAGAATCCTTCTACAGCCAGGGTGGTCAGACAGGTCGGCATACATGACATATAGTCCACCGATAGATGTGCCCATCAGAAGGCATGGGTCGAGTTCCTTGACGGCTGCATTTATGATTGAAACCGACTCGGGAAGGCTCTCATTTACTTCTACGGCATGCCACTTATATTTGTAAAGGATCTTTCAATGGTTGACAGACCACTCGTTGCGGCACCGCTGCCTAATCCGTGTACATATATGGCATTCATCGGCAAAGTTCAATCACAGTTAAGATTATAAATACAAGTGCATGGAATCCATTACGTATAAGGTTCTTTGTTGTCAGCTCCTTAAGAGTACGATACAATGAGACCTCGTTATCATGCTCTGGGCCGAAGACCTTTTCTTTGCTCCACTTGCGCTTGATTTCATCGCGTCTCGTGCATAGGCAATGCTTATGATTATTGAAAAGATAGATAAGTGAGTCTATAGTAAACAACACCAAAACTCCAACTGATATCCATAATACAGGGATACACAAGGCTAGTTTGATTAAGTCTAATGCCATTGGTATCAGCATCAGTCCGCAGACAGCATGAATCGAATGATGGATGCAGTGGATGACGTCTGCCTTCTTCTGGAGAGGGCGCAGGCGGGGAATCGTGTCCTGATCTCTGTAGCCATACATGGTACATGCAATCCTTGCATAGGATGTCTGCGAAAGGAAGACAAGCAGCCCAGTAATGATGAGTAGATAAAAGAGAAAATTCATAAGTTCGTTTTGTTTGTCAGTATTTACCTGAAAGAATAAAGATTGTTACACTTCCTCGATATAGCCTGTAAATCTATATTGAGTTACAAGAGTGATGGTAGATCATTCAGTGCATCATTAACCTTTACCATGATTTCTACCATGTCACGAATCACCTCACCTACTATCTCCTTTTCATTGCCATAAATACACCATATCTGTATTCCATATCCATCTGGCCCGTCAACCAGTTGAATGGTATTATTACTGAACTTAATATCATAAGCTCGGATACCGCCATATGTCTTGCGTTTGGAAATTTCGACCGGTAGTCTGGATAACTGTTCCAGGATTTCATCCAAACTGGGAACTACGTATCCCTTTTTCCACGGACGTCGTTTTTGTCCTATAAGATGTACATTTCTCCAGAACTGAAATACCAAAGATATATCCAGATAGTGCAAGAAGCGTTCTCGAGGAGCGTTTCGTGATACGAACATGCTCGCATAATATCCTCTGCTATATTTTCTTACCGCTTTATTCAAGGCAATCCTTATGATATCCTCAATTCTCATATATTCTTATTGAACAACGTTCTATATCACTTCTAATATGCTTGGGACATACTGATTATATGGCCCGTATTGTTCTTTCTTATTCATCGCTTACTTCTTTTTACGTGTAACTAAAAATTGGCGTAGTAGTTTAGCTCGCAGATAGGTCAAGGATGCGGTCAAAGTTAACTGACCGGAGTCATAAGTTATTGCAACCTTTCCTTTCGGACGTCCAGTGACCGAATAACCATTCGGAATCTTAATTTTACCCTCGGTTTCAAGACGCGTAATAATTCCTCTTGCAGTTGCAGCATTCATCTCAAGAAGCATTTTTCTCTGTTCCTGCTCTTTTCTGCACTTCTCGAATTCCATGAGAATCATATTGTCAATGCCAGTCCAATCAGGATCGGGACCAAGATGGTCGATAATCCATCTGTATACGGTTCTCATGACATAATCTATGTTGGGCTTTTGTCTGAAGGCCTGCCTTACGTAGGACTTGATAGTATATGCGTCAATCATCTGTACAGGTATCTCTGGAACTTATATTCAAGTATTCTGTTTGCCTTGAAAAGCGCAGCTATGACAGCCGCCACACTATCTGGCCCGTAGCAGCTGATGTCATATGATGTTGAATGCTCTTCTTTCTGTCCGTATGGTCTGAATGTGAGATTCATACCTCCGTTAGGGAGAGTTGTCAGTATAGCCGTGTCACCACCTGACTTATAGCCGATACTATACCCTTCCTGAATCTGTTCTACCCTCATCTTCCTGCGATTAGGCTGAAGACAATCGAGGATATCTTCCAGGTTTTCAGATGCAGACATCGGAATCTGCATGTTCTCAAATAAGGAGTCGGCCATGCTCATCCATGCTTGATATACTCTTTGGTATATATCACCGCTAGCAAACCTTCTTGCATCAATGGACTTGGCAGTAATCTCAGCATATTCGGTAGCAGGCTTCAATAACATAAGGCTTGGTTTCATGTTGCATTACTTGTTACGTTCCGATTATATATACTCGCTGCCATACGCTTGGTCACTATCCCTTGATGTTTATCTTCGATTTCAGCACATACTGAACGCGACAGGTCGGTGGGAGAGACTCCAGGATCTCTTGGGTAGGCTTATACGCTGAAGGGGACTCGTCGATAGTTTCAGGATTGATGGATGTGGAGTATACACCCTTCATCTCCTGACGGAAATCCTTCATTGTGAGCTTTCGTCTTGCTGCGGTTCTTGACATTGTCCTGCCGGAGCCGTGGGGTGCGGAGTAGTTCCAGTCTGGATTGGACAGGCCCTCTGCGATTGCCACTCCATCCCTCATATTGAAAGGTATCACGACCAGTTCTCCCTCATAGGCGCGTATGGCACCTTTTCGAATGACCAGATCCTGAAAGTCCAGATAGTTGTGCGTCGTTCCGATGACACCATCCACCTTTGCGCCGTTGATCTTATGCATGATTGCAGCAGCCTTATCAAGAATGACCTTGCGGTTAAACTTGGCGTATGCCTGGGTGATTACCATATCGGTCAGATACCCCCTAAGATTCTCACCTGAAAGGTAACCACCTGTACGCTGAGCTATCCTGTCCCACTTATTGAACACCTTATGCCCAAGGGAACGGGAACCGGTATGTACTGTGAATGCCCATCTGTCCTCACCCTCTTCATACTCCATGAAGTGGTTTCCGCCACCAAGAGTACCAATGGATTTATAGAAGACCGCTGGCTGGATATTTACGCTACTCATCCATGCGACCAAATCATCCTCGGTCAGGAATTCTACCATGTTGATCATACCTCTTGCAGATTGGAATGCACGATTTATCTCCTGACGCATGAACTTAAGAAGCGCCTTCATCTCAAACTGGCTTTTTCCATTGATGTCCTGTCCGACCGGTATCTCCTTCCTGATTCTATGCTCGAATACTGCGTAATCTTTCTCCTCCAGCTTTCTGTCAAAGAGTTGGGTGTCTATGCCGCAGCCTATATCCAGACCAATGTGTGCCGGATTGACATGTGTACCCATCTGGCCGGTGAAGCCGATAACTATACCCTTACCAAGGTGCATGTCCGGCATGATTCTGATTCTGGAACCAGCGCTATGAGGGTTATCCAGATAGTCCATTACCATCAGCATTGCCACAGGCTCTGCATTTCTGGCGAAGATCTTACAGTCCTTGCCAAATGCTCCTTTGATTTCTTTTAAAAATGGTTTCATACTCTCTTTCGATTATTTCTAATGAGATATACCTCAAACATTACATAAGGTTACAATCAGATTTGTGTAACCATTGAATAGGTACATATGTATGTATTGTTAAAGAATATTAGAATGATGAATCTAGAGACTTTTCAGACATTAGTAAGAGAGAACCTCAAGGGCTGGTACTCAAGAAAGGAGCATGAGGATAAGGCGGTTGACAGAATTACAGCTATCAGAGCGGAATTCAGAGCTATCCTCGCGGAAGTCAATAGGGATGGTATTTCACAAGTACTCGATTATCTTGATGAGTGCGGATTCTTCTATCGTCCCTCATCAGCTGACAGACATCACAACTACCCTGGGGGGCTCGCAGAGCACTGTCTTGGTGTATATCGAAAGATGCTTCTTTACGGATTGGGTGATTCATTCAATGAGAGTGTTAAAATTGTAGGTCTGTTTCATGACCTATGCAAGTGCGATATGTTCTACTTCAATGGTAGGGAGATTTTTTCTCATAAAAGACATGGACATGGCAGCCGTTCAGTAAGAATCCTTAGACGCTTCGGCGTGAGACTTTCTGGAGCTGAATATCGTGCAATTCGCTATCACATGGGAAAATCCAACAATCCTGTAAGACTGAAGGACCCTGAATTTGTGAAGGCCATCAAAGAGCCGCTAAGAAAGGCTGTTTCTTGGGCTGACCATGAAGATTCAGCTGAAGCATGTGCAAGAGCTAGGAGAAAATGATTAACTTTATCCTTTCAATCTTCATGAATATGGAAACTTATTACCATGGTTCACATGCTCTCTTTGACCGCTTTGACCTAGACCATGCTCTGGAAGGGGATGGTAAAGTCAAGTTCGGATATGGCGTGTATGTGACCTCAAAATATACTTCTGCCGCACATTATTCAGGGGCAAACCCTAATTCGACAGATCACTATGTATATACAGTCGAAATTCCAGAAAGGACAGCAACAAACTGCATAGCCTTCAAAGAACCTGTCCATCCCACCATATTGGCTGCGGCTGAGGCGAGACTTGGAGAACCTCTCCCCGAGAAATATCTGCAGGATGCCGGAAAGGAGTTCCGAAAGTTCCTTGCAATGAAACTGACTGGACAGAAGAAGGTTACCCTGGAAGGGGAGAAGGCCGCAACAGCATTCCTGCTATCAATAGGCGTAGAGCTGATCGAGTGGCCGTATAATTGGAAGAACCCTGCGTTGGGTACAAATAGGGCGGTGCTGGATGACTCTATGCTCCGAATCATAAGGGTTGATTCAATAAAACTAGATGACAAGAAAAAACTCATCGAGGATTCTATAATACAGATAAGATAGCATGAACTTCTATAGCATAGCACCATTCATTAAAGACTTCTACCCAGAGTATTGGGGAGAGTTCTCCTATGATGCGAACAAGTGCATCCGAATCCACAAGGTGGATGATGAGTGGGGTGTCCTTTGCAACTTTGCCAATACTCCTATTGTCGTAGGTGGCTTTACCTTCAAGAGCAGCGAACAACTGTTCCAACTCATGAAGTTTACCGACCAGGATGTCGTTAAGAGAATCTTGAACGGCATAACCAGGAATGACAAGAAATGTCATGAGGTCAAGAAGACCGTCAAGAGCTATGAGAAGGATTATAGAAGGGAAGACTGGGGGAGTATGATTATAGATGCAATGAAGTTTAGTCTTCAGTGCAAATACGAGCAGTCTGAAGCATTTCGACAAAAGCTTGAAGCAACCAAAGGGTTCAATATCGTTGAAGATCAGACTAGCTTCCCTAAGAAAAGTCCAGATGCATGGGGCGTCAAGCTTCACGAAGGACAATTTGTGGGACCGAATCTTCTAGGACGTCTACTCATGGAACTACGTGACAATTGCCGGCTTGACTACTCCCTGCCAGATAATGCGCTTGACTTTATCGAATATCTGAAATAGAAATTCCCATAGCATAAAGTGTGATGCTATGGGAATTTTCTTAATCTCCGTTTAATATTGCTTTTAGCTTCTCCTGATCTGGTTCGAAACCACAGACCTCCAGTTCACCATACTTAAACATCATCTCTTCAAGTCGCATAGCAACATATACCTCCCAGAAGTACTCTTCTGGGTCGTCATGATACAGGCAGCTCTCAGTATAATCGTATAAGCAGCCGAGGTCTCTGTCCAATATATCTGCCGCGAAGTCTCCGATATCCTTGGTCTTAAGATATTCTACCATACTGTAGAATTCTTCTGCTAACTTGGTTTTCATATAATCTTTCCTTTTGTGTCAGCAAATGTACGGAATTATTATGAAAAAAAGACGGTGAAGCATCTCTGCCGCACCGCCTGAAACAAACAACACTATGGAACACAAACTGTTCTATCAACACGAACAGTTGAAAAACTTCTCATCTTCATCCTGAGTGAAATTACCTTCGAAGTCGATGTACCCCTTCACTCCATCCTTGATCACCTCTAGGTTCTCATCGATGATGTCATAGTCATCATACACGGTCTCCGTGTAGACATCATAACCTAGCATTGAAAAACCATACTTGCCCTCATTCTCGTACACGACAAGGGAGTTGAATGGAACATACACCTTGTCCATTGTAGCTGGAATAAGCACCTGACCACATCCATCTGCGAGCCCCTGCTTACCTTCCTTAATGAGAATATAGAAGCCGTCTGTAAAATGAACCGAATCATATTCGAACTCTGATACCAATGTCCCCTTACCATCAGGGGCAGCAAAGGCAAGCTTTGCACCTTTCACCACAGGTATGGCAAATCCTCTGCAACAATCTGTGAAGGTGCATGCGACGTCGTCGAACATGGCAGGTACAAGAACCTCTCCTGCGGCATCCTTCACTCCCATCATGCCATTCTCTTCGTATACCTTGGTGAATACGTCGTACTCACTCTCGAATGCCTGGATTCTATCAAAGTCTGCAGCAAGTACAGCTGTCTTATACATCTGGCGGTAATCAGCCATCTGCTCGATTGTTGGCGTCTTCTTCTCTGTCATTTTAGTAATCTTGAATTGTTATTTCTGTTAATAGATACCACGAATGGTGCTACAGGTTACATCTTTGATGAAAATTTTCTAAATTTGTGCAGATTAAAGCACCTGAGGACATTGGTTAATCGCATGTATAAGCACTAATTGTTTTGTTTCTGTGCCCAAACGTAAATCATTATGTCTGTGGCGAAAGCCAACCAGCGGTGGGCAGACATAAAATACCTCAGGCTTTAAAAGCCTTCGATCGCCTTGATGGCCCGAGGTCCTAGGTGCTTTTTTTATACGGTATATATGCAGATGAGCTTCTTAGAATACTTGACAGAGGATAACTTGATCGAATTCGTCATCAAGGAAAGGGTCAAGTGTACCCAGAAGCAGAATCTGAATAAAGATAGAGTCCAGCATATAGAGCAGGCGCAGACACCTGCGGCCGCGGTGCAGGCCATGACTCCTCCGCGCAACTTATGGAGGAGGCTTCGCAGATCCAGCAGACATAAAATTGATCGAGTAGAGATCAAGAACAAACTATCCCTGAGGAATACCATCTACTATGACCTGAAGCTATACAGAAACAATATGGTCATAGCGCCGCCATACCTTCAGGAACTCATGGCATTCATTTCTCGAGTGCAGGAGATGGCATCAGATGTTTCTACTTGGGACTTCTCATCCTGCATTAAAGTGATTGCTCAGTTCAAGGAAGATGATGCTGATGGAAATGCGATATATCGTCCGCTAACGATATACAATTCCTTGGAGATAAAAGCCCTCATCTCACTCGCAAGTACATACCTTACAACTGCGGTTGATGATTATCTCCATGAAGAGATTCTCTCTTACAGACCTCTAAGGTTATATCACGGAAAAGAGAATTATCATACTGGCGGCTATGATGCAATAGCAGGGCTCAGAAGATTCATTGAAGATCATCCTGGGCAGAAGATATATGTTGCAGAATGCGATATCCAGAAGTTCTATGATGCAATAAATCACGAGGTGGTTCTGGATAGCTTCAGAAGGATTGCCGAGCAGGCTTCTATTCCAGCCTACCATGAAGTGGAAAGGATCCTCAAGCTCTATCTTGATTCGTACAGTTTCCATTCAAATATCATGGCGCTGAATGATTCTCAGGAATACTGGAAAGAGTACGAAAGACAACATAGGGGAAAGATAAAGGGCAAATGCCTCTTCAAGTGGGTAAGTGATGACGACTTTCTCAGATGTTATAAGGATCCCGCTAAACTTGAATTCTATAAGGACAAGATAGGAGTGCCTCAGGGAGGAGCATTATCTTGTATCATATCAAATGTAGTTCTGAATGAAGTGGACAGAAGATCTGTCCTAGTGAAAGAAGATCCTGACAGATTCTTCGTAAGGTTCGGAGATGATATACTTCTTACGCATACAGATCTACAGGAGTGTACAAGACTTATAGATGCTTATACACGAGAACTGGAAAGACATCTGTTGCCGTCACATCCGTTCAAGCCGATGGACGAATGCAAGAACGGAGAAAAGACTACAAAAGAGTTCTGGAAGCGTAAATCAAAGGCACCGTTCCTCTGGGGACCTGGCGAGGGAAATGCCTTTGAATGGATTGGTTTTGTTGGGTACGAAGTAAGGTATACAGGTGAATCACGCCTGAGACTCTCGACTCTTGATAAGCAGTTCGGTAGTATCAACAAGAGATATCACTCCTGTATTCTTAAGGATAAGCCCAATAACACAAGAGGATACTTGTCTTCCAATATAAGGAAGGTTGCAGGTATGAATACCTCTTTGAGCAAGTTCGAGCAGCTCGATATGAATCCATATTCTATCCAGCAGGTAAAGAGCTTAGATCGATACAGGCTTACAAAGATCGAACGTCTGGATGCAATGTTATCCGCCAGATTTGCTCAGGAGTATACCGACACAACTGCAAACCTGGTAAATCGTTTCGTGAAGCATAGGGATGAACCGACCAGTTATTATAGAAGATTGATGGAAATTGATTCCACTCTTAATGACTAAACTTTATGGCACGTGATTTTAATATATCACCCAGAGTAATCAGACACTTAGAGGACTGGAATCTACCAGTTCTCATACGGCATGAGCTTTTGGATTGAGACTCCTTTTCCCATTGTTGTCAGCAAGCTGATAAGTGATTGCGTTGCAGAGATGTTGCGCTGTATATCCTCGTCCATATTCTTGTATGTGACATAGAATATTACCTTATTCCTGTCTCCGATCTTGACCGCAACTTTAGCTCTATATGTCTGGGGTATGACTATATACTTCAGACCTGTTCCTTCCATTGCTTCCTTGATCTTTGCCTGAGCACTCAGCTGCTTGATCTCGGTCACCATCTTACGAGACTTATAGAGCTTTATCGTATCAGCAATATGCTTCTCCAATTCCGGGTGAATCTCGTCCCAGATTTTTGAAACTCCAGCGATATCATCTGACTTCCATGCAAAGAATCGCGCAAGGGCTAACCCTCCGTCTAGCATCATGTCTCCTTTGTAGATGCTCTTAAGATCATTCAATGCTTTGTTGATATAATTAAGCTCTGAAAGACTTGCACCGGACTTGATATGCTCACGAATCTCTTCAGTCAGCCTTTTCTTGATAGTTGTGAGATATAATGATTTATCCATAGTTTAACCAATCTGCATTACACATGTACGTCCCGATTTTTCCATCCAGTGCTTATGGTGGTTAAGACAGTCTTCATTCTCACAGACCCAAAGTATGCCTGCCTTGAAGCCTTCAGGTATATCAGGAGCTGGAGCATAACCATCCGTCAGCATGATAAGACCATCATATCCATTTTCATGAGCAAAGTCTACAGGTTCCTGAAATGATGTACCACCTCGACCTACGATTCCCACATCCTTGACCACCTTCTTGAGGTTCTGTACTACGCGGACTCCGCAGTCGAATTGCACAACATCTATTGACTCGAAACCATACTTGAACGCACTGTTAATGACTCCATAGAAATACTGGAGACTCTCGCTGGAGATTGAACCAGATACATCGACTGCAACAAGCAGCTTCGTGTCGAAACGTCTGATGCTACCCATATTATCAAAGCCGGTCCTTCGGTTAGGCTTCATTCGAGTAAGTTTCCTTTTAGAGGAAATGATGCTTGCTCTAAATCCGGCAAAGACATTTCTCCAGTTTATCTTAGCCTTCAGAGATGATGTCAGTATCTCAGCGAAGTTGCCGGAGATCGAACCCCAGCTCTTTGTTGAAGAGATGACTCCGTTGATCATCTGAACGGTAAGTTCATCCTCTTCCCAAAGCTCCGCAAGGTCTCGATGTTTTTCTCCAGCTCCTCCAGATTCCGAGTCGTTGTCCCCGTCACCATTGCCTCCGCCTGATTGTTGTTTCTCCACCTCACGGGCATACCACTCATAGTTCATACCACTCTTGAGCCCGAAATCCGCTGGTGTCTCTATCCTGAATCGAGGGTGAGAGTAGTTGTCACCGACCACCAGGTTACTGGCAAGTCCCATTGCCTGCTGGCTGCATCCGTCCGGTCTTCTTTCATAAGGATGCTTAAGGAGAAGTCTCACGGCTTCAGCACGCAAAGCCTCTTCCAGAGCATCGTCAGACATCTCCACAACTATGTCTGGGTTGTACTCCAGCTTCTTGCGACCGCTTCGCAACGGACACTTCATCTGAGTATTCGGCACCAGTTCATGTATGCAGAGCACCTGAAAGAGCGGTGGTTCCATGATGAACCACTGCTCCAGAATATGTGAATACCTCTCCTGCATCTTACTTAATTCCCTTAACGTAAGTAACCAACATCATCACTAGCATCGGACACTTGGTCGCGATGAAGCTGATAGCATCCTGATAGGTCTGCTGAACGTAGATGTTCGCAAAGTGAGCCGCAGCCTCCTTTCTGTTCTTGGTGAGGTACTCGAAGTATGACATGAGGTTCTCAGCATATGCCTTCACGTCCTTCTCACGCACCTTCTCCACCTCAAGGTGTCTGTAGATACCCTCGTTAACCACTGAAAGCTGATGGATTCCGTACTCTGCGATAGTGTCCTTCACCTTGGCCTTGTCGAATCCCGCAAGAACCTCCCTGCCAGAGAGAATCTTTCTTGTGGCTGCGTTCTGAATGAATGCAGAAGCGGCCTTAGGTCCAACGATGCTGGAGATGATCTTAGAATCAATCTCCTTGAGTTCAGGCTTGTCTGTGACAATGTCAGATACCCTCTTCCATGCACGGCGGTCAGGTGTCTTGTCGAGTCCCGTATCGGCACCCTCCTTCTGGTCAGGATCCTTATCCAACCAGATGCGGTTCTCATCGATGAATCCAATGACTCTCGAGTCGAGACCTGCCTTACGGGCCCAGAGAAGCCATTCTTCGGCTGTAGGTCTGAAGTTCACGATATTGAATCGAGAAACTAGAGCTGGGTCAAGGTCAGTAAGCTGATACTGATCTCCTGCATTCACGGCGCTGATAATGCGGCTACCCTCTGGAAGGAGCTTGCCAGCGAGTTTACGGTTCAGTGCGAGGTCCATCACAGTCTGGAGAATCTCCGGACGGGCACGATTGAGCTCATCGAGGAAGAGCACGATAGGCTTTCCGTCTGTCGGGAACCAATATGGCGGCATGAAGTCAGTCTTGTCAGTCTTCTCGTCCTTGCACGGAAGACCGATAAGGTCTCCCGGATCACTCATCTGACCAAGGAAAAGAGCCACGACGGGCATACCCTGAGCACCGAAGTGCTCGGTAAGAATCTCTGACTTACCGATTCCGTGGTTTCCTACCAGCATGATGTTGTGTGAGGCAGGAGTTGCCTCTAGGAGCTGCTTAAGCTCTGTGATGTTTACTGAAATGTTACTCATTATATCTGTTCTTTGCTTATTTATACCCCGTCTTTATTTAAATGTTACTATCAAAGTCATAGTTGTCGATTGTATTCATATCCGATATGGTATCCTCTAGCTCCTCAGCAAATGATTCTAAGCTTCCACTAACATAGAATATCCCTGTCTTTGTTTTGATTTCTACTGTTACTTCATCATCTTTGACTTCGGTATCCTTGATTTCATAATCCATGTCAGAAAGTCTGGCCTTTATGATTCCTAAGGCTGTAGAAATCAATATCTCATCCTGAATCTTGTTTGCCATGTAAGCCTTAGCACTATGATCAACATGATAAATGATGTTTGACTCCTGGCATTCATTATAGATGATCTCAAGAAGTTCTATAATGTCCTCATCCCAATCTCTCACTCTGGTCTTAAAACCATCAACCTGTACTATAGGGCCTTCATAGGAGCATGTGAATGACATTGTCATTGCTTTGTATTTGACTGTCAGACAGAGTGGGGGAGTTGTAACCTTGTACTCAGATACCCCCTTCTCCGCTAATCTGTCGAGTAATCTCTTGAAAGGTAGATTCTGTGCATTCTCGATCCGTCCCTTGAGACGTCCGAACTTGTCCATCAAAGCCTGTAGGAACATCGATTTGTACCGAGAGCATGCTCCCGTCAAATCAAGCTCCGTAGCATCAGCATTGCTAATGCTGTCTATGTAGTCATTACATGCTTCTTTATGAGCACCTTCAACAATGGCCTTCTTTAATACATCATCCAGAATAATCATAATCTACCACATGGCTGAACTTTGTTTTACCTCTTTAATGGTACATGTTAAAGCATCATCAAATGATTCAAGCGGAGAGCCTATCCTTATTTCACCCCAGGACGTATCAATCCAGAAAGTCACGGTGTTTTCATTCTCATCTGCTCCTCTGAGGGTTATTCGATAATCTTCACCTTCAAGTCTGGCCTTGATTATGCCCTCAGCGGTCTCGCACATTATGTTCTTGGTGATGGAAGCCTGACGGAACTTCTGAATCAAGGGAATGAAGTGTCTGCTTGCGTAACTGAGGTCGCAATGTTGGGATATCACTCCCATGAAATCCAGAATGGACTCTTTCCACGAGTCAAACTCAAATACATGGTAGTCATCGATCCTTAGAATCTTATAGCCACCTTCCATGTTTTCAAAGCTATACTCCACATCATTGACTTTGATTCGTAGTTGTAGAAGACTTTGAGAGAGGACTTCACTTCGATACTCTCTTTGCTTGATTCCAGAAGCCAGCGCTACCAAAGGGATATTACGGCTAGGGCAATATGCTGTACACTTGCTATCTTGGTCTTTTATCACATCCATAATAGCAGTTATGAAGTAACCGCAGTAGATATAGTATGCAACCTTTTCTGTGATGTTGAATTGCTGAAGCTCCTCCAAATCATCATAGAAGTAATAGGCAGCCTTCCTATGAGCATAATCTACGACAGCCTCTACTGTAGCAGCCGGCAACTGTCTAATCATGGCATTAGTCCTCCTTGAGCTTCTTCTTACCCCTAAGGATGCTGTCAATCATTCCGTACTCCAGAGCCTGCTGCGAGGTCATCCAGTAGTCTCTGTCAGCATCAGCGAGTACCTTGTCGATGCTCTGACCGCTATGCTCGGCAATGATGGAGCAGAGTTCGTCGCGTGTCTTGCGGATTTCCTCAGCGGCAATGAGAATGTCGGATGCCTGTCCTCTCGCACCGCCAAGTGGCTGATGAATCATCACGCGTGAGTGGGGGAGAGCAGACCTCTTGCCTTCAGCACCTGCTGCAAGGAGCACACTGCCCATAGATGCGGCCATACCCGTGCAGATTGTGGCAACATCAGGAGTGATAAGCTGCATGGTATCATAGATGCCCAAGCCAGAGTGAACTACTCCACCTGGAGTATTGATGTAAAGAGAGATGTCAGCTTGGTCGTCAACCGACGAGAGGTAAAGCAACTGTGCCTGGATGATGTTTGCAACATCGTCATCGATAGGCACACCTAGGAAGATGATGCGGTCCATCATCAGGCGGCTGAAGACATCCATGGATGCGATGTTCAGCTTGCGCTCTTCGATGATTGATGGATTGATGTACGCATCCGTAGCGCTTCCATAGCGGTGGAGAGTCATTGGGCTGATGCCTCTGTCAAGGCTTGCAAATCTTTCAAAATCGTTTCTGTTCATATCTTGTACTGTTTTTGTCCGTTTGTAGCAATATATACACGGCATCTTCTGGTTTGTTACATTTTCGGTAGTCCAATATTCTCTCCTGCGCAATGTGTTAAAGTCTGAAGCGCCTTGGCTGTATTGATTAGGCAATCAACGGCCCCTTGCAGATCCTCATACTTTATGTTTACCTCAAGAGTCCTGGTTCCACTGACTTTTATCCTGACGTCAACGCTCTTCTTATTGTACTTCGCCGTGTAGTCTATACCTGATTCTTTAAGACGTGGCTCAAGAACGGCTTTCATTGATGTGCTTATTACGGCTTTCTCTATACATTTTCGTCTTCCATTTTCAAGCAGCTTATCCATGATTCTCTCTATGTCGGGCCATATCTGCTCCCATTCCGCACTTCCTTGGATCTGTGGCACTTCACGGCAGCGTTTGTACCGGAAGTAACTATGGGCAAGACAAGATGCTTGTTCCACAAAGTAATCGCGGCTTTCCAGTACTCCATGTTTTACTTGTCCTTGTATCTTCCAACTCAATCTGTCTATAACATAGAGCTTGCATTCATCCCAACTATATCTCATCTTTTGATTGTTTAGAAATTCCATACTTCTTCAATAAACGACCTTCGAGTTTGTCAAGGCTACATGTAATAACTCCTGATTGGTCGTTGAAATAGACATGAATCTTATTTGCTGATACTCCGCTGACCTTCAACTCGCCGGGAATCTTTATCTTTCCAGAGGATACCAGAGCGTGAACTATACCTGCTGCTGTGACCTGGATAATCTCGCCAGTCATTGTTGCTTCATGAGCAATACGTCTGCACTCTTCTGCTCTTGACAGAATCTGTGGTATAAATGCATCAAAGCTGATAATAAGATCTGCTGCCACATCTGCATCCAGCCTTGTCAGAAATCTTCTCGCATTCCTATACACCGGCAGAATGTAATATCCACCGCTTGCTCTCTCCAGATACCATATGCCATTTGGTAGAGTAAGTTTTTGCTGGTAAAACAACCCACATGACGTTTCTACCTTGAGGGAGGATTCTCCTGTAATTTCCTTGATATTTTCCAGCACCAGATCTATAGATTTGTCTTCTGTATCCTTGAGAGGCATTCCTATATATACTTCCTCCCATATGGTACAGATACATCTTTGCGGGTAATACTTATTACGCAGGTCATGGAAAGACTGCCCCTGAAAGTGCTTCTCGATCGCATCCTGAATCCCGTATTTATCCAGATCTGTCATACTCTATAATACCACCCTATGTTGAGATGGTTGCAAAAGTATGCGACTCATCTGCCAAAAAGAGGCAGAATGAAAAAAGGTGTCCACACATTATGTGAACACCCTCGTCGTGTATTGCCTGAAAGGTTATTTCAATCTTACTATTCTTCCCTGTACGGAATAGAATACCAGTGTGTCAAGTACCTTGTCTCCTGACATCATTGCTGCCGCATCTCGATAGGCGGCCAGCTGGGGGCCATACTTTCCTGCAAAGAACTTACTGTCTGGATTGGTGACATCGTCAAATCCAGGGTAGTTCTTGTAGTCTACGACCACCACACCATCCGGTGTCTCCCAGAGAAGGTCGATTGTTCCGCCCACTATCTGTCCAAGATGGTTCTTGTACATGAATGGATACTCCTTGTGAGCCTTTCCTTTGCCGTACTTTTCTGTCAGGTAGCCGTATAGACCTTTCACGGATGCTACAATCGATTTCTTGTCGGTAAGTACTTCACTCATGTCGTGAGCCTCAGCAATCTGACAGAAAGTCTTTATGACTGAATCCTCCTCCTTGGCTGGATCATATACCGCAAACATATCATGTATGCAGGTTCCGAAGGTGGCGTAATCACTGGTGTTTCCATGGGAGATACGCTCGGAGACTGTGGCCACCGCCTCTACTTCTGACTTGTCACCTTTATCGGTGCTCGGAACAATATTCCTGAGCAGATGAGGATTTTCTTCCTCTACTGGTTTAATTGCCTTGAAAGCAGTTTCCTCTTCCTTCTCAGGTGTATCCTGTGCATCACGGATAAGCTCATAGTATGTCATTGGTGCATCCTTACCCCAGAGATCATTATATGTCTGATCCGAAAGGCCCTTAAGGTCAAGTGCACATCCGCACTCATCAAGGAAGGCCTGAGTCTTGCCGCCCATAGATAAGGTGACAAGGTAATCCCTCGCTCTGGTCATACCAACATACAGAAGCCTACGACTGTCAGAGACTACCTCCTCCCAATAGTCAGCAAAATCAGCCTGTACATTAGCCTGCACACCAGAATCAATATTTGAATTGAGTGTTGGACGGAAATCCGGACAATAACGTAGCGTGAAGTCTGAGTAAAGGTTATCAGGTGTCGGCTTGCTTTCTCTTGTCACAGTCACGCCGCAGCAGAAGTGTTTAAGCGCAGCCTTGCTATCCTCTCGTGATGTAGTGTCAAGAATGACAACTGGCCACTCAAGACCTTTTGATGCATGGTATGTCATTATCTTCACACCATCCGGGTCTCCCTGTACCTCAATCTCGTCAGGGAATGAGGAAATGAATCCTTCAACGGTTGCATCAGCAGAACCTTCATACTCTCTGGCAAGCTGTACGATTGCATCAAGTACGCGTGTTCTCAGCTGAGCATCTCCCCATCTTCCGCAATGTTTCTGAAGATTGAGTCCGTGAATGATGCGCAGCACAAGGTTGGATACTGAAGATGTCTGATATCCAGAACGGATGTCATCAAGAACTTTGAAGATCTCATAATCAAAGCCCTCGGCGATTAGCTCTTCTAAGCTCTTGTCATACATCAAGCGGGCAATCTCCGCCTTGAGAAGATCAGCATCCGAATCAACCATATAGGTAAGAAGACACTTTACCAATGCTACTTCTGCACGTCCTGCATTGTATGATTCTGGACAATCCACTGGAATGCCATATGATCTGAGCCATCCAGCCTGTTGTGATATATATGCAGACTCCCCATCTTTAAGGAAGAGTATGGCAATATCAGAAGGACAGATTTTTCGGAGCTCTTTGCTATCCTTGTCTACCACCATCTTGATGTGGTGCTTTCCCTCAAGGATATCCCTGACCTTTGCTGCAGTTGCATCCAAGAGCATCTCTCGGTTGGCAGCCTTGCGGGTCTTTCCTTCAGGTACCCTAGCTTCAAGGTCCCAATGATATATGGCAGGTGGATTGCCAGGCATTGTTGCTGTGCGAACAGCATTAAGCTTTACGTCATCCTTATCAAGGAGTCCTTCGAACATCGGAATAAAGGTCGAATTCGCTAGCTTAACTAGCGGCTCAACTGATCGCCATGACTTATCTAGCTCTCTACTATACTCATATCCCTTATCCTTGCAGGTCTTGAGATGATTCATAATGGCTGCAACAAGTTCTGTGTCACAACCTCTGAAGCGGTATATGGCCTGCTTAGGGTCACCCACCCAGTAGCTTCTTTCAACCAACTCGGATAGCTTGTCGAAAATCTTCAACTGGACCTGATTAGAGTCCTGGAACTCGTCCACGAAGACGTACTTTATGGTGTTTCTGATGTCCTCCTTTACAAGGTCATTCTCCAACAACTCAAGGAAGAGTGTCTCCATATCACTGAATGAGAGCAGGTTGTTCTTTTCCTTGAACTCATTGAACCCCTTTCTCCAACGTTTGGCAATAGAGAAAAGCCTTTCTGTAACCTTGACAATGTCTTCTGCATCACCGCCAGGATACATCTTTCTGATATGCTCGAGTGACTTTGCAAGACAAGCATCAAGATCGGTTATACCAAATGTATCACACACCTCAATGATGTTCTTGAGATCATACTTCCAGAAGTCAAGTCTGTATTTTCCTCTGTCCTTTAGATCTCTTGCACGCGCAAAACGGTGAAAAAGAGCAATGTCTTCATCTGTGGCTACCTCAGAGAGAGTTCTTGAGATATACACCTCTTTCGCATCATCATCCATCTCATTGAATGTCGAGCTTCGTCCCAGAATATACCAGTACTTACGGATATAGTGAAGTCCTACGGAATGTACTGTTCCGATCTTTGCATCTTCAAGGCTTGAAGCCATCCCAAGCATACCATTGCTAAGCAGCTTCTCACGGGTCTTCCTCTTGAAGTCTGCAGCAGCGGCCTTTGTGAAGGTGGTAAGGATGACATTCTCAGGTGCTACCTTTTCATCCTTGAAGATCTCCAGGAGCTTCTCTGTCAGTTTGAATGTCTTGCCGGATCCGGCACCGGCGTTGTAATATGTGATATTCTTCATTATGCAAGTCCTCCCTTTAAGATAAGATTAGGTGTGCCATAAGGCGAGCTCTTAGTGGTGTCGTCCTCATATGCCCTCTCGAGAGGGTAGAGTCTTCTGGTGTTGGCATCCTTATGATACTGGATATCAGCCAGACTGAATCCTTCAGCTTCCTCGATGATACCCTGTTCAATCTGTTCCATTCTGTACTCGTATGAGTTGCATGCGAGCTCAAAATGATCACCGAACTGTTCGCCCTCAATGATCTCCACGATGTCTGATGGCTGTAAATAGTCTACCGATGTGAGGAACTTCCTCAGTGGGAGAACAAAGTAACCTTCGCAGACAACCTTATGACCATCAGTCTCCATAGCCTTGCGGTAGAGCGCAAGCTGGAGGGTGTTACCCTTCTCGAGACGTCTGTTGTAGGTCTTGCCTTCGTTCCATTTCATATCGACAATGACCAGATTGCCATCGGCGTCAGCAAGAAGAAGGTCAATGCTTCCGGTAAATGCACCGATAACCGGGAATACAGTATCAATAGTGTGCTCCATACCGATAACCTTCAAGGCGTTCTCCTCAATGAACCTAAGCAAGGAGTCCACTGCTGGTCTGAGTGCTGCGAGGAACGAGTTCCTTTCAAGTCGATACTCATCCAGATACATTACCGCACCCTTCTCGCGGATGCATTCCTCAATTCTTTCAGAGTACTTCTCTGCGTGAAGTTTCTTGGCTGACGTAATCTCCTTGCCGCTATCTTCCAGGAGAGTTTCAATGTATCTATGGGCAACAGTACCCTTGACCGTTGCGATGTCATCCATGCTCTCTACGCCGTATCCATCCCAGTGGAGGAGGTAGTTAGTGACGTAGTCGAATGGGTAGTTGATCAGCGTGCTCAGACTAGTGTAGCTTTCTCTGCTTCTCTTGAGACCACCCTTGTCTTTCGGTATGCGGACGCCCTTGAAGTGCTCCGGACTGACTACATGCTCTAGCTGACTTTCCTGTTTTCCAGTCACTTCGAACAGTGATGTGAACTTTTCGTCAGTGCAGCTCTCTTCCTTCACCGAGCAGCAACTCTTGAGCTCGATCATCAGCGGGTGTTCCTGTACCGGCTCTCCAGCCTCCATGTCGCAGGTCATGATGACAAGTGAGTCTTTTACCTGTGAGAGACCGTAAGCTATCATAAGCCTTTGTGCATCGTAAACGGCGCGGGCCGAGTCTGTTTCAATACCGAGTTCAGCTATATCGGAAGGGGAGAGGAAGTCTAATTCTCTCTGTGTGCCACCACTTGTCCAACAATCCGCCCAGAACAATGTATCCACTGTATCAGTAATAGAAGATGGAGTATCGATCACTTCGGATGAACCCAGCTCTGCCGGCATTGCGGTCTGGGTTGTCGGAGCTCCAGCTGATGAAAGCCAACGTATGAGTGAATCTATATCAATATCACCAACAAGATCTTCGGTCAGAAGCTCTGCGAACCTACAGTACTGAAGGAGTGATGATCTGCTCTCCAGATCTTTCGCTGCCCAGGAAGAGAGTCGCTTGAGAAGGGTAGTAAGATCTTCCTTTGTTATTGCTCCACTGGATACTCCAACGTAGGAGACAGTATCAAGAATTCTCTTCTTGGAATGCCTTAATGGCTTCCTCTCCCAGTTGTACTTCTTTGCATTTAGGATAACCTGCCAACCTTCCCCGAATCCACCTTGAGAGAGAAGATGGTCACGTAGTACCTTGTTGACAGATACGAAATACTCTTTGTCGGATCTCACCTGCTTTACGTATATAGATGAAAGAGGGTTCGGCTCTATGGATAAGAATGCCAAGAGACTATTCACATCAGTATCCTTTTTCCTAAGGGATAGTGCCAGCGGCAGAAGCTTAGCTACTTGAGGAACGGATGAATCTGTGGTCTTTGGAAGCGGGCGGTTCATGGCCCTGAAGACCTCGCGAAGCATCACCGTCTCACTAGATGAGATGACGGTAGGGTTAGACAATGCTGTGAATCTTAGAGCTTCATCGGAATTGTGCATTCGATAGACCTTGAATGATCCATCATCAATCTTTGATAGGTCTATAGCTTTGCCTGAAAGAAGATAATCCTGCAGTGCTCTGAGTCTTGTTCCTTCAGCAGCTGCTGCGGATGGGGCAGGGGAATATACTACCTCTGCTCCGCATTTATGCGCAGCTGAAAGAAGGGCTGCAAAGTAACATGGCAGCATACCTTCCGGCAGAACGGACTCAATTGTGATTCCGCTCAGATCTGCCTGACCAGCCTGAAGTGTCTCCAGAAGTTCCCTTTTGCAGTCTGCCACTCCTGCGCAGTCAAAGTGCTTCTCGATATCCATCAGAGCATTAAGCTTCTGGGACTTGGTATAGTCGGAAGGATTCCATCCAAGGCCTACTAGTGTGTCTCGCCATCCAAGAAGTGTCATAGCCACGCCTAGCTCATCCTTACCGAAAGAAGAACGGAAGATTTCTGCATGCGAACCTTTGTTCTCCTTGAATGTGGAACGTATGGCCTTCATATACTGAGCAGTACGCTCCATTGAGTCAGGAAGCACTGATGTCAGGCCTGAACGAAGTCTCAGTTCTCCGATCAGTTCCTGGCTTCCTGCATATTTCTGTCCTATCAGAGATCCTTTCTTGTCAAGATCTATAAAGACATGGTTTCCAAAGAATGGACTGAATATAATCTTCATGCTCGAATTATTACGTTTAGAATACCTACCAGAAGAATTCTATAAAGTTACAAATGTTTTTAAGATTGTGGGATATTTAAAGAAAAAAGTCCCCCTGTGAAGGAGGACTCAATGCTGGCAGACTATGCAGCTGTGCTGTAGTCGCGTCCGAAAATCTCCGCACACATGATGCAGATATCTCCGTTTTCCTTGAGCTGCTTACGGCCGCGAGACATCATCGTCTTCGTTGCGCCGTATCCTGTACCTTTAATCTCAACGATTTCAGGTAACGAGTATCCGTTGGCCTGTAGCCAGATGGCTTCACCAGCCTCGGGACCAAGGCTATCTACCGCCTTCTTGATGGCAGCCGTTCTCTGTTCAGAGATGATGGCAGCATCGGCGTGATAGCTGCGAGGGGCCTCTCTGTCGGAGTATTCTACCTCGTAGACATCACCGTCCTCTGAGGTAACTCCAAGTGATGTACGATGACATCTCCAGTTGCCCTCTCTCGTCATGTAGGTAAAGGCACATCTGTAGGCAATAATGGCGAACCACTTTGATGCCGAGATGTTCTCGTCGTACCTATCCCAGCTCTGGGCTACTCTTACAAGCATCATTGAGGTTACCTCCTCGATGTCTTCCGAAGAAAACATGAAGCCTCTCTCGTTGAATGCTGCGATGATAGCTGGACGTGCAATAGCGACAATGCGCTTGAGGTCTGATGACCTAAAATCTTTAGTTCTCATATTTTGTGTTGTTTTAGAATTATCCAGGGATTGGGATAAAGGAAGAAAGCTCCTTTACCCCAGGTGTGAAGGTCAATGCTTTCACTAAACAATTCGCAAATGCTCCACTTATGAAAAATTCTAACAACGTCTAAATATGTCAAAGAACAAGCGGCTACTTATCTGCCTGCATCTATATTATACTGACAAATTTCTCATTTGTTACAGTCGTTTCAAAAAAAATCTACTTTTTTTCTACTTTTAACCTATACGGGCCATTAGAGACACGTTTAATATTCACCTTTGTCTTTCTAGGGTTTAATGTCTGCCCTTCATTAAAGCCTGGTACAACTACTTTAGCATCCTGATTGTTTGAATCTTTTTTTTCTTCTTCAGCCCAGCATTTGTCACCATAGTGAAGAATTCCATCGGTTATCTTAAAGCTAACCCCAGCTTCAATATCATCCCTTAACTTGTATACCCTTTGCCTATTTTGGACAGGATTCGAATGTGAGTTCTTATATGCCGCCAAATACATTATGATGTCACAGAGTTGATAGACCAAGAAGTAAGAACTATATATACCTCCTGTTTCTGTCGCATATTCCACACATGCCCTCTTTAGCTTAGACCACTCATCTTCTTTTATGAAATTTTCGTTATTGACACGCATAACATGTGAATCAGTAACTGTTGTATATAGATATATGGTCTTCAGGTTCTGCGCCATAAGATAAGGCAATATAGGGCCTTCTATATCAATTACTCCAAATGCGTTATTTTTTATATCTTTCCCATACTCATTATTTGTCTGCTCTCCACAAAGATATAAAACAATATCTCTTAGATTAAGCTCGTTTCCATCTTGTTTATAACACTCACTTGGAATCAACCCAACTTCTTGTCTTATAAGCGAATGGAAAAGATATTCAAGAACCTTTCTTAATTTAGCAATGCCAGGACGTTTGTTTCTATATTCTTTGAAATGGAACGCCTTAAGAAAACCCAAGAGAATTTCTTGACTTTCTTCATTAAGATCGAGATGTTTTGTTGCCTCAAAAACTTTTGGATACATATCCATTACGGCACGATCTTCACGTGTTGATGCTAACTTCTTGATGTCCTCTATCAGTTGCTCTGTTCCCTCCCATCCTTTTCTATATATGGGAATGTCTCTGTATGAATTTATAAATTCTTGATTATCAAATAACTTTATCTGGCCGGTAAAGATAAATATTGGTAAATTTATGTTGTTTGTATAAGCTATCTTTTGAATCTGTTGTATAGCATAATTCAAACCAGACTTATCCCATCCAGCTCCTTCATTAATATATCCTACAGCGTCAAGTAATGCCAAATCCCATGCTCCTGGATTATCCTTAAGACGCTCTACGAATTGTTCTGCGTATTTCTCAGCATGTAATACGATACCTTCGTCCTCAAACTGGGCCCTCCAGTCTTCATTAGAAAGCATCTCCTCTGACTCATCATCTAACCAAAGTACTTTAATCTCGTTCATTCCTTACTATTCTTTTAGTATGATCTGATGCCTCGCCTTTTTCTATATTTAGATAATAGATTATCAACTACTTTTTTTACATAGTCAACATTAACTACTCTCTTACCATTCTCATCCAATGACGTGATGTCATTGATCCAGTGTATATCTTCTGGGGGGTCACTATGATATGGACGACCATCCGAATCGATGTAGATGTTATCATCGTCATCCAAATCATATCCATAATCTTGAAGTGGGATAATATATACTTCTAACCCTTCTTCCCAAGTAATATCAAACCCAGTATTTATAATGTATTCCTCATATTCAATATGGTCGTTAACTATACCATAAATGGTGTCAAAGGCATACTCCTTCATAAAGGTAGTCTCGTCAAAGGCAATGACGGCAGGGAAGTATATCATTACCCGTGTCTTGCTATATTCGCCTATTTCATCTTTTACTGAATGTGGAGCTTCATATCCTCCACCGAAATGCCTTGTCATTTCGCTTATATATGCTCCGCCGAGTCCTTCTCCTTTTGAACCCTTGACATCTGCATGCCAGCCTGACATTCCGAACTGGGCTTTTGTCATTTCAGGAGCTGGATATCCGTTATTCTCGAATACGAAGCATACTCGGTGACCTCCATCCTCATTTTCGTCACAATAAACTCTGATGTTGAGATAGTAGTCTCCTCTGTTTGGGTCTCTGAATCCATGCTTCTCCGCATTGCTGATGATATTTTCAACTACCTGACTGAAATCATCTGGGTTGACATTTATTGCAAACTTAGCTTCAATATCATCAAATGTAGCCATGTCAAGATTGTAGGAAAGCGTATAATTCTTGACTGCTCTATTAGATTCAAGATTCTTAAAAAATTGATCGAAACCAAACTCTCTTGTCTCTTTGAATTGATTTTCATCTGCGATTCTATCTAATCTTCCATCAAGATCCTTCCAGTAGCCGACTAATCTGTTGACTCTGTTGAACAATGCCTTTACATCAATCTCTCCTGTCTGGTTCGATTGCTCTACTTGCTTTTGTAGTTGTCGGATACTAGCTGATATATTTTCTCTGACTGTACCAAGATTGTGTTTCTTTGTTCTAATAAGTGTTTTGTACTCGTTCTTGAGCCTTTGCACTTCTTCACTTAATCCCAACTCTTTAATCTTGGTTAGCTTGTTCGCTTTAATCGTGTCCTCTACAATCCTTCTCTGTTCAGGTAATGCAGGGAATGATATAGGATAGTTAAGTATATATGTGCGTGATAGTGCAGATGAACTTAACCCCTCAATAGAGCGCAACTTGAAGATCAGATATTCCGGATCAATACGACTCTCATCTACCTCTAGAATCATTAGCAAATTGTCAGCATAGATTTTACTTCCTTCTGTATGCTTATAGTATGCTGCACTTAAACGACGTCCGCGCGGAGCTATCAGTACACAAGATTTCTCAAGTTCGACACAATTCTTATGATATGCCTCGCGGTTTGGTTCTATTGTGTCAATATTTATTTGGAATTCAGTAAGGTTCTTCTCAAGGTGAGTCGGTTTTAATAAAACGATATTTTCCACTTCTCTCATCCTTACAGGTGTCATCACTTGAAGCTTGTATGGAGAAGTCAATTCCTTTAATGGATATGCTTGATAACCTTCGGGTAATGATTCTACTGGCCTGAGATAGGCTTGAGGATTGAGGTTGAAATTCTCTTCGGCAATAAGCTCTAAAGAGACCTCAGTCTTATTATCTATGTGGCCATTTGTAATATCGTCTAAAAGCCTAGAAGAATTTAGGATGTTGTGTCGCGAATTACTAATATGATAATACTCTGTTCCACTAGCATCCATCATCGTTACAGGCTTACCTTCAGGTCTGTCTTTTTCACATACGAGAACTGCAACATTCACCCCTGTTCCCATAAGCATTGAAGAAGGAAGAAGGATTACTTTATCGAGGAGGTTCCTTTCGACAATTATGTTTGCCCTGTTTCTTGAGTTGAATAATCTTCCTGTAGGTACAACGAAAATGGCCTTACCATGAGGAGTTAGACGATAGAAATACTCCTCAAGGTCGATATCAAATTCTCTTGATAAGGAGATGCTGACAAGATTTTCATAAGAATATATCTCATTCTGCTCATGATGTGTGCAAGTATAATTTTTTGATGGCAACTTATCATGTAATAGCATCTTGGATATTCCGATATACCACAATATCTCATCTTGGGTTGTGCCAAAGTAATCATTGCCAATGTTGAGAACACTACCAATTATACCTTCTCCTGCATTTGGATTGTATACTACTCCGCCACGATAATCTAGAAGTTCTACTAATAATTCTGATAATTCTTGAGTCGGAGTAGGGTCTTCATAACGCATTTTCTTATCGAGAATAGCGTCCAGAACTCTTTGACACTCATCAGTGGTTAGATGGTGATGTGTTAACTCATTGTATATCTCATTTATGGCTGGAGCATTGTCTACTTCCCCTATCCAATATTTTCTTACTTCTGACCAAATTTTTTCTAATAGGTATGACTTGTAGCTATTCTCACCTATGCGATCAAAACTACTATCTACTGGATATATGCGTTCTTTAAGAAATACAAGGATAGATGTCTGAATTTTTATGACTTCATCGGCCATCAATCCATATTTGTATGAATCAATCTCACGCAATCTTGCGTAAATATTATTAATAACTGATCTCCTATCGTTCAGATTCATAAGATATATGCTTAAACATGTAAAGTTAATAATTCATAAGTAAAGGTCAAACTTCATGACCATCAATTATTTTTATTCATATGTTTTTACCAGCTTTACGTTGTATGGTTACAATAAAAACAAGATAAATTTCCTGTAACATCGATTCTCAGTCAGGGTATATACTTTCGAACCTGCTCAAGTGCAGGCAACGAACCAAATGAACAGAAGACCGAAAAGCAGAAGAGCAATGAGGGATTTAGATCCAACAATGATGGAGATCAGGGAAGCAAGAGACAAGGATACGATGTCAACATCGGCATGTCTCAATAGAATCATGTTGAAGGTAGAGCAGGAGTCATTTTGTGATGCAGTAAAGCAGGAGTTAATGGGTGACTTCGATTATGTGCAAAAGATGCTCGGCATCTGTCCTGAAGAGGCAGCTATACTTTCATGCGTTTTGGAAAATAGTAATGGATTCCACACATGTGATGATGAGGATTTGGCGCGCTTCATGGGATGCACTAACATCGAGTTTATCAGCTTCCGACAATATCTTGATACTCTGGCACAGAAAAGAATCGTGAGAATCGCAAAGAATCGTGGTGGTATGTCATACATCGTCCTTAAAGAAGCATGCAGGGCAATTATCGATAATGCTGAATTCTCAGAGAAGAACTTTGCTGGACTTACAAGCGAAGAAATGTTTTCACAGATGCGTAAGTTGTTTACTTCTCTTCGCGAGGAGGAAATAACAGAAGATATGCTTCTTACAGACCTTAATATGCTTGTAGATGTTAATCCCCAGAACATCTTCAGCCAGAGAGTAATGGATTGTGGCATCCGTAACTTCTCGAGTGACGAGCAGCGCATTTTCTATTACCTCTGTCATAGATATGTCAGCTTTGGTGATAAATTTCTTCCATTCCATCAGTTTGGTGAACTTATTTCCGATAAGGAAGATGAACAGAAGTTCTTCAGACACTTCCAGGCTGGAAAGATGAACTCTCAGATTCATGGCATCATCTGCTTTGGTGGTGAGGATGGTCTTATGGACAAAGGATCCGCAGGACTTTCTGATAAGATACGTGATACCTTCTTTACTGAAGTCGATCTCTTCTGTGAGGACCGCATTGAGGGGCATAAGGATCTTTTGAGCTGCGAAAATATCGTGGCGAAGGAACTCTTCTATAATGAACCTGAACAGATTCAGGTAAAGCGCCTTGAAGGCCTTCTTGAGGAGGAGAACTTTAATGGTGTCCAGACTCGTCTTGAGGAGATGGGCATGAGAAAGGGCTTTAACATCATCCTATATGGAGGCCCAGGTACTGGTAAGACAGAGACTACTATGCAGTTGGCAAAGAAGACAGGACGTGACGTGTTCTGCATTGACTTCTCTAAGATCAAGAGTAAGTGGGTTGGAGATTCTGAGAAGGCAATTAAGGGCGTCTTCAATATCTATAGGACGCTCTGCAAGACAAAGCCAGTGAAGCCTATCCTTTTCTTCAACGAGGCAGATGCTATCTTTGGCAAGAGAATGGAGAATGTGGAGTCATCTGCTGCCCAGATGCTCAATACCATGCAGAATATCATTCTACAGGAGATGGAGAACCTTGAGGGTATCCTTATCTGTACTACTAATCTTCATGGTAATCTTGACTCGGCGTTCGAGCGTAGATTCATATATAAGATCGAGCTTGAAAAGCCAGGAGAGGAGGTGAGAGCGAAGATCTGGAACTCAATGATGAAGGAACTCCCTGCGGATGATTGCGCCATTCTTGCCCGCAGATACCCGTTCAGTGGTGGCCAGATTGAGAATGTGGTGCGTAAGAGTGCGGTGGAATACATCCTCTCTGGTACTAAGCCTACAGTCAATACCATCTGCAAGTTCTGTGAGGAGGAGAACTTCAAGTCAAAGGTCAGAAGAGTCGGATTCTGATGATTGATAAGGGTTTACTCCTGGAATCCTGAATCGGTATAGGCTTATGCTATTAGTACGACCGGTAGGATTTCAGGAGTATTTTATACCCTAATGTTACCGACGAGTTTATCAGTAGTATGTATTAACAAACATACTTACATGAACAAGATACACTTCATCTATCAACAGCTTAAAGACGTAAAGCTTTTTGATTCTCTTTCCTCAGTAGTAGAATCTGTTGATGCTCTTATTCCTAGTAACGAAGAAGAGTTTACTGAGCTGCTTAAGTTCGGACTCTATCCCGCAGAGAATTGCCAACCTTTCACTACAAAGCAGAAGACTCCGTTCTACAATCTCGACAATATGGCAGTCATACCTCTTCATGAAGAGGATAAGTGGATGCATTACGGTGACTTTAGATTCCGTCAGTTGGAGATTCTTTACAATATGGTACGTATGGACTCGGTTGAAGCGCATAACTGGCTCAAGGATAATCTCTTCCAGAAAAGAGTTGATGCTAGAAAGAAGACCGAGTATAAGGCAAAATTCAGAGGCCTACAGCGTAAGGATTGGAAAAGAATCCAGACAGAGTGGATGAAGTATTGCCTCAATCTAAAGTATAGGGATTTCGCTAGTTTCAGAAGGGATCTTCTCTCAACCGACAAGGTGCCAGTAGAAGATGCAACCTCTACTAATTATGCTTCTAACCTGTTCTGGGGAGCAAAGCTTGTCGAGGTTGATGGACGTAAGTACTACTTTGGATGCAATGTCCTTGGTAAGCTATTGGTCCTGCTTCGAGAAACAAAAGGTAGGATTCCTTATAGCCTTCCTGAGGATCTTCATCTGTTTGGTAAACCAATCCTTGCGATCTAATAATCAATAACATATAACATATATGAGTAAGACAAGTATCCCTACAACAATGCACAATTGTGCAACCTGCCGAAGATGGACCGGTACAGCTATTCCTAATGCATTCTGCTCATGGGTGGAAATTGATGTCCATGAAACAGGAAAATGCATGGGAGGCACATATCATATGTGCAGCATGTACCCTATGCAGTCATGCAGCAAGTGGGAGGCTCGCTGGTAGACTGATTTTACCTCATCGTACATGAAAAAGTTCCTATTTATTTTTTAAATAGGAACTTTTTTGGCTAACTTTGAATGTAAATTAAAATCTTTGTAAATAAAGAAGAGTCAATCGGCTATGGATAAACCATTGTAATTCAACGATATAATATCCATTTCGCGCGAATTAGTTCAGTCTCCCCTTTTGTTATACAATTTATGTTATGTTAACCTGAAGGGTGACAACTGTCCCCATTTTGTACCAGCCTATGAAAGTAGACACGAAAATTTCTTATGCTATAATCGATTGGTAATCTCCAAAATCTTTTCCTGGAAATTGTCTAGCAAATTGATTTTATACTTACATGAGATTCCATTCCCATATTCTATTTGCATATTTGCGGTTTCCTCATCGAAGTTTTGTGTAACATACGAGTTGATCCCTTTTTGTCTCAGCCGTTCTGAGATAGAATGTAGGAAGGTCATACCGACCTGACAAATCAGCTCTATTTTCTTTAGCTCTACTTCTGCGTTATCTACAATCATTTTGTATATTGGCAGCCAGTTGATGATTGCAAGAACAAAGTCGGCAATCTCTTCATGGCTGAAATCTACTGTAGACCAGAATTTAAGTCTTGGAATCAGAAGCTGAACGCTTTTACTTTTGTAGCTTGGAAAAAGTGCTCTTGTAAAGTCGAATCTGCAATCCTCATACTGAATAACAAGAGTTTCGCTAAAGTCACAGATCTGGTAACTTATTGTTGACTCAGGAATACCACGATCTAATAATTCTTTCTTTACTTGTTCAAGTGTTGGATGAGCATGAATTGTAAGATATTGATCCTTTATATCATCCAAATACGCCTCTACTCTTCTTGAAATTATCCTTTCTAATTTCTCTGATGTTGAGATAAATCCTCTTGGTAGAATTCCTGTAGATAACATATCAAGTATACATTAATTACTCATCAGTATATACTAATTATCATCTATAATGTTACTCTAATTTTAAATTCTAAAGAAAAGTTCATACCTTTGCGTCGAGCCACGAGTGGTATTGTAAGTTTTAATAAGATTGGAGATTATTGTTTAGTATTCGTCACCAATCGCGAGTACAATATTAGCCCTTGACATTCTTGCAGTTTGGGCAAGGGTTTAAGATTGGACATTATTCATTATTAAAACAGCAGTATTATGGCAACAAATTCATTTAACACTCAGCTCAATTTCATTCAGGATTACCTCGTTTCACCATCAGCAGCTATTGCAAGAGGCAGAAAGGTAGTAGAGACAAAGTCATGGCCGGCCGAGCCTTCAGACATTGAACTGAGCTCTCCAGAGTTTCAGAGATTTGTTACGGCAATCGTGGATGATGCCCTCAGCGGCTACAATTGGGATGACTCTGATGAGTATGATTACCTCGAGTATGACTACTTTGACGAGGTGGCTTAAGCAAGGATTCATTTCCTTGCTTTTTTATTATAACTAGGTATTCTATATTCCAGCTATTTTTCTCTCTTCCTCGATATTACATAAATAACTATGAATGTTACATATGATCTGATAAAAGACTCAAGAAATTCTCTAATATTCTGATATCTTCATAGACATCAACTTCATCAGAACAGAGCCAGTTGTTATGCATAATTCTATTACGGATATAGGTGACTTGAGATGTCTGTTTGTGGAAGTCAGCCATATCCAAGGATTTGCTTATGGACAGTCGAGGCCAAATTCTCTCATTGTTCATTACATAAGAGAAATTTCCCATTGTGAGATCTTTAACCCGCTCTATATTCTTCTTTTGTGTTAGTTTCTGAAGCTCAATAATCTCGATATCTGCCGATGCGATTATTGTTCTTAGATGTGACTCAATCTCTCCAATGAGTGTAAATCCTTGAAGAATTACAGAATACAAAGCAGACAGATCGGATACTGTTATCAACCCCATCACATTGAGGTCGTATATAGAGTCTACAATGATAAGGAACTCGCTTGTCCGTATACGTGCCAATGCGTCTCTTATAGGTGCGTCTAAAGAGATTATTTTATTGTCTAAAGAAGTGCAGTAATAATCAGCTACAACTCCACATAAAGTTGCTTCGCTCTTGCATACCCCCCTAAAAACACTTTCCCACGATAGAAAACCTTGAAGTTTCCCTTCATAAGAACACACTGGGACTTGAGAATACCTATTAGTACTCATCTTACGGATTGCCATAAGAATATCCATATCCCCATTGAAGACCGAAGGATTTTTTACGCCTCCTCTCTCCAAGAAATCACCTATTGTTTCCGGGATATCCAGGCTGATTTGTAATTCTCTATTATTCTCCATAAATGTCTGACATACTTAATTCACAATATTACATTATTATTTATAATCATTTGTTCCAAATATCAAGCATTATCTCACCCACCCATGCGGGAGGTATGGTAATGTCCTTCATGAACTCATTATCTGGAACCGACCTGAGATGCTTATGGATTATTCGCTTCTTCTCGCCATCTAGACAATCATCAGTCAGAACTCTTATCGCAGAAGAAACCATCTGCATCGTGTCGTTGCAGAAGTCGAACATCTTAACTTCGGAGGTATGATTGAAGAAGATCTTCTTACCCTCCGATAGATTGATGACTCTAGAAGGACCGTCAGTTAGATATTTCAGATTGGATAGCTGCAGTCCCGACAGTCCCAACTTATATGCAGCCTGATCTCCGTAAGGTATGATTCTCACTCGTTCTTTGGTTGCCAGAGCATCTGCTATACTTTCTGCTGTCGGCATTATGAATCCTGAGTATTCGCTATGGATTTTAGGGTAGCAATAGATTCCTCTGGCTGGTCGTAGGATCAATCCTTCCTTCTTGAGTTCCATCAGGGCTAATCTGACTGAGCCAAGACTGCCTAATTCGATGAAATCATCTATGAAAAAGATGCTTCCTCGAGGCATTTTTCGGATCTTTTCTAAAACCAATGTCTTTATCCCAATCATTTCTATCCCTATTTTTTAACAAATATAGTAACTTTTTGTTAGGAGATAACACAAAAAAACAAGTATTTAGAAAAATCGTTCAAATCATAACAAATGAAAAATTTCAATGCCCGGATTCAGCTAAATAACATATCTTTGTAGAGTATGGACCTATTCACAAATGTTAACTCGCCTGAAAGCATGATTCAGGCTATAAAGGAGATCGGGATAATACCTTTCTCCAAGAATAGCATACCCGGCTGGTCCATCCAGGAGATTACGGATCCCGACTTCTGGTTCACGACCTCCGATCAGCTCGGACCATGGGACTGGAAAGTGGAAGCTGTCCGCGAAGGAATCGTCTATGGAAAATTCGTCGGACGCAAATCCGCATTCGCTACCGAGGAATGTTTCCGCCATCTGATGAACTGGAGAAGGAGTCTTCCCAAATATCAGATTCCACTCGGCGCGAAGTTCAAGCCGAAGACCCTTGATGATAAACTGATGATGCACCTCTCCCCTACCCTACTCAATCTGATCAGGGAAAGAGAGTCGCTCGACTCAGCTGAAATCAGGACACTGCTTGACGAGTGCGTTCCAACAGATATCAGAAAGAAAGTCGGTGGTCACCTTGAGAAATATCTAATCCCCAACATAAAGAAACAGGCAGTCGACTTCCTGCTTCAGTTCCTTGATATGGGAACCTGGACTATTGTCGGTGACATCACCCGAGTATATCGAGGACCGAACTGTGAATACAAGGGATGGCAGAAAAATTCAGTCACTACTCCGGATCTTCTTTTTCATGAATTTTCTCAACCCTCTGAGAATCCGTTCTGGGCAAAACATCTGGAGCCATGTACAGAAAACGCGATTCTCGTGAACTGCTCACCGGAAGAATCGCGCGATATTCTTATTGATCAGGTAGAGAAATACTATCCTTGTACTAGGGATAAGCTGATGAAGCTCTTCTAACTGATCTTTATATAGGTAATATTTCTGCCACACTCGATTGTTTCCTTCCTAGCGGAATATAGGAGATGATTGTCTTCGTATGTACAGAGAGCAGAAATCTGTATGTTCTCTTTCTTGACTCCGCACTCAATCAGAGTCTGACGGCAAGCCTCCTTCAGATCGATATGATGACCGCCAGTCATATCGATTCCATTCTTTGGTCCACGGAAGGACCATATGGAATTTATATCAAATCCAGCTTCCTTGAAATTTAGAGCCACCTCCTCCCCTACCTGGAAACAATCAGCACAAATACCTGGGCCGATTACTGCAAGCAGCTCTGCTGGCTGAGTTCCGTAAGTACTTGACATCTTGGATATTACATTTCGAAGAATCTTTGCTACAGTACCTCTCCATCCGCTATGTACCGCTCCGGCTGCCTTATTGACCGGGTCATAGAGAAGAATCGGAATACAATCTGCAGTCCTGACTCCAATAGCAAATCCAGGAAGATTTGTAATCATAGCATCGTATCCATCCAGCTTATCTGAGGTAATATCAGGATTATCGATGACAGCCACATGAACGTCATGGACCTGATGCATCTGAAGAACTGGGTATGGCAAAGCCACATCCCTACCCACAGTCATTGCTGATACGTCAGGATGAAGAGAATACTCTATATGATTTACCATGCTATCCATTACTGCTCGTCTACACCAAAAATATCCTTAAGAGAAGTAGGCTCCTTCTTTGTGACCGTTGCCTTCTTTGCTATCTTCTTGTCCTGCAATATGATACCATCCTCTATGAGAATACCATGATGCTCACTGAGATGCTTCTTGATAGCATTGATCACATAACCCTGAGGCTTGACAGCCCTAAGTGCCTTTGGAGCAATCTGTTGCAGAAATTCATACAAGTCAAACTCCTTCTGCGCTATGTCAAAGAGAGATATATTTGCTTTGATACCGACCCAGTCAAAGCCGAACTTAGTCCGGAGAAGATCAGTGATCGACTTATCGAGCATCATAGACGGATCCACTTTCTTACGTATTGCATCCGTAGATTCATTATTAAGACGATGTATCGGGAAGAATGTCACAGAAGTAATGGCAGGTCTACCCTTCCTTCCCTTGTTTACAACTGCAGACTTAGCAGAATTCAGCGCATATTCAAAAGAATACGGACTTATCTTATCCAGCTCATCTTTAGCCGACACGATGGTATTCTTTATAAAATCATCCACCTTCTTATATTTCTCAGTAAGCCCCCACATCTTCCTAAGATCTTCAATGAGATATGTGATAGGCTGTGCCTGCTTGCTGACAAGCTTATATATTCTAAGCGAATACTTACCTCTTAATTTAGTAGCAGTCTCTAACTCATACTTTCTGAAACCCTTACTGAAGTCGAGCATCGCATTCCACACATTCCTGTTCACCTGAATGACCATCTTGCCGGCAACTTTATCCATATCGACCTCATTAAGAATCTGAGTAGCCTTATAGACATTGTCATCCTCATACTCCAGGAACTTACCCATGAGCTGACGTACAGATTGCTTGGCTTTAGTATAATTGGTATCCTCCTCACCAGAAAGTATATCCTTGACAGGAATGGTGATTTCCATGTGCCCCCAAGAGCCAACCATTACCTTTCCAAGGTCAGTCCCACCTTTGAAGTCAAGACCATTGATCTCACACTGGGCCAATTCAACCAAGCGCAGAAGCAATCTCTCGGAATATATACCGAAATCATGACGGACTGTTGAAAATATATATGACTCAACTACTTCCTTCGAAATTTTCTCCTTTGATTCAGCTGATTCTGCCATATTACTCGAGATTTAGAATAAGAGCTTTCATTAATTTTGCGACAAAGTTATAAAGTTTCTCGCTAAAATCAAGCGTCAAAACGACAATTTGCGAGAACCAGAATCAAGAAAACTTCAAGCAATGTATTACAAAACTCGCTAAATTAACCTATGGCTACACTATAAAAGTTACATAATTAGTGTAAACTCCTGAGAAACAGAAATGTTTCAGATAAAGCCCAAATTAAATACTAAGTCTAGGTTTTGAGTTAAAATAAACAGCTTTTAATTACAAAACTCGCATTATTTATCGACAAATTACAAAACTCGACTTAATACACCTATTTATAATTATAAAACTCGCACTTACTTATTACACACCTCGCTTAAATATTTCACACAAAGAATATAACGCGTTATTTCTCAATCACTTAGAATAACTTAATAAAATTGTGTCAAGACATTAATAAGTTCTGTAAATAATAAATACACAATAAAACAAATTCAATGAAGAAAGAGCAAGAATACAACAGAATATCCTGAAAAACCGGCAAAAGTCCACACTTAGATTCATTTTAATTATAAAACTCGCAGAATTAAGCCAATTATTAAATTTCTCGTTAAACTCATCCTTCACTACATTCATAAACTCGCACAAATGCATTACCTACCTCGCCTAAATTCTCACGTTATGCTGAATTACACATTGAACTTCAATAACTTGGAGACAAAAGTAAAATTTGCCTTACTACATTAATAAGTTCTGTATAGATTAATACATATCAGATTTTCACATATTTCAATGAAGAAAGAAGAAGCTTATAAGAATCATATATAAAAGAGATCCTATCACAACCAGTCACTACAGGAATACGGGCATTAAACCCATCTGTAACATTCTTTTCCTCCCATTTAATAATCTGTTTTTTATTCTATTTCTCGTTAAATACCTCGTTATCACCCTTATAAGTTGCTGATTTACAATACTATATATAATGAATCCTAAACAGTCTTACATTTTATATTACATAATTCTTTTCCTCGCAAAATTGCATAATTCTACCTAACTGTTTAAGCTGATTTAATCTGGAAGGCTCTTAATAAGCAGACTACAAGAAAATATTCCACCAGATTATTATCATCACCGTTCATGATTGCGCATGCTTTCTTATATTGTTTAATGTTTTTTAACTCCCCTACCCCTTATTTATTTTTTTCTAAACCTTTGATAATGCTATTTTGATTGTATGTAGTTCACTTTTATATAAAAATATATTTATAGAATTATATATTTATATTTGTATAATTTTATAATTTTATATAAATTTGCAAAATAATAAGATAACTAATTATGGGACAGACAATCGCATTTTGCAATAACAAAGGAGGCGTTGGAAAGAGCAGTTCTTGTGTGGCTATTGGACAGGCATGGGCTAGAATGGGAAAGAAAGTTCTTTTCGTCGACCTAGACTCTCAGGCCAACCTTACATCTATAGTATCAACTCTTGATCCTTCGCAGAGGGAAGTTTCAATCAGAGATGCATTCCTTAATCCGGATCTCTTCTCGATCGAGAATGTAGGCGAGAACATGGACCTAGTGGCTTCAGATCTATCTCTATCGAATTTCGATAGAGATACAGCAGCAATCGCAGGACGTGAGTATTTACTCTTGGATCTCCTTAAGGATGTGAAGGCAAATTATGATTTTATCCTCATTGACTGCCCTCCTGCGCTCGGACTCATTACCTATAATGCTTTGATAGCCGCTGATCACCTTGTGATGGTGACAACTGCTGATCAACTCAGCTACCAGGGTCTTGTAATGGTAGCAAATCTTTTCGCTGATGTTAAGAGCAACGAGAGACTTAACAAGACTCTTAAGCTTACTGGAGTTATTGTAACACGTTATGAAAAGAATAAAGTCTCCGAGCTCTACCTCAATAAGATTAAGCAGGAACTTGGTCAGGCTGTCATTGAGCCAGTAATCAGAAAGGCTACAAAGATGCAGCAGGCTGTATCGCTCAAGCAGAGTATATATGATCTGGATCCTAGTGGAAAAGTAACTGCAGATTATATTGAAGTAGCAAGGCAGCTGGCTTTACGTATTCTACAGTGATAGAATAGGTATTTATAGAAAAATATATTTATATAATTATATAAAAATATAAGAATATGGCAAAGAAGGACCCTTTCGAGAAATTCAGACAGGCTACTTTAGGTGGCGAGACCGATAGCCCGCTTAAGGCTGCCCTTTCTCAGGAGCCAAAGGTTCCTGTACAGGTTGATACTCGAGTACCTGTAAGACCTACAACTCCTGCTGCACCAGTCGATGCGCCAGTAGTACAGCCTGAGAAAGTGAGTAAGAATGATAAGCGCGACCTTGTAAGCTTCCATCTTGAGAGAGAACATAAGAGACTTCTCGGTTATATCAAATTCGATACAGGAAAATCATACAATGATCTTTACTGTGAGGCTGTGGAAGATCTTCTCAGGAAGTACGGAAAGTTGTAGACACTCCCCTACCCTATTATAATACCGATTCTGATTGATTTCAGATTCGGTATTTTTTATATATAACTATAAAAATATATTTATATAAAAACGCTTTCAGTTTATTATTCCCCTCAAATTATATAAAAGTATAAAAGTATATTTTGTACTCCCCATCTTAACATTATACTGGTTCACTGTCTCATTCCTGTTTAGATACATTCTGAACAAAAGATCTTTGCTTTCTTGATTAACTTATCATAGCTTTATGTACGTCAGTGTGCTGTATTCTTCAGAGTATCGTTGTTCAGGCATACTCTGTTCTACTACTCTGCCTTATTTCTTCTACCAATCAATATATGCCTACGACTTATATATCTATATAAAAATATATTTATAGTTTTATATATAACGCGTTAATTGTCTCTGTATTGAGGATTTATATAAAAATATACTTATATAAATATATAATACTGTAACTCATCATTGAAGATCTATTGATACCCTATATTATACTGAAATATCTTTCCGAGGAGCGTGCAGTCGAAGTTATTTTCCAGCTAACGAAATGTCCGTGAAGATAACTCCAACCTGGATCTTGCTACGAGATCGGCTGAATTGCAGATCAGAAAAGAAGTATTTAAATGCTTGTAATCTCTTTTATGATTTCATCAGGCTATATAAATGGAATCTTGACAATCATCTTGGATCTACGATGAGAAAGATTTATAGTTTACTATATTTATATAAAAATATAATCATATAAATATATAAATATATAAAACAGCAACGCAATCAGATATGTTCAGATTTTATATATTTAACTGATAGGGGATTGTAGGTTTTCTTCGGATATAACATTGAAGATACCACCGATTAAATAGCCTCTACTTCTGAGGGGAATTCTGTATCGGATTGTCATTTTCCTACTATTGCATAAATTTCGTCTTCATGGACTTTACCGAATTTTACTTCTGATTTTCCTGCAGTTCATGATGGTTGTGTTCATATTGTATAAGTTGCTGGCATTTTGAGGATACGCTAAGGGTCACATTCATAGTTGCATACCTTCATCTTATGTGTATATATAGATTTATATATTTATATAATAATATAAAAATATATTTATATAAAAGTCATTTAAAGTATGCTGTAATTGATTAATATATAAAAATATAATAGGGGAGTGATGAGCAAGAAAAAGATATACGCTTCCCTTTTGTATATTCTATATTGATCTATTCAATGTCAATGAAATCAAGGGACTGCCTGCATGATAAATCTTTTATCGACAATATCTGATATAAATATCGTATAGATTATATCTATATCAATAGTTAAGGGTGTGAGCGATGCTCAATATAAATATGAGCAGTATCTCATTATAAGAAGATAGAAATCCGGGAAGGACATCTCTTTCTTTATGACATGCTAAACGAAACGGAAATGAACGCTACATTGAACATAGGATACGAAGTAGAAAACTTCACAGTAGTGAAATACCTCAAGACATATGGACTGAATAATGCTGAAAGCTATAGGGTAACAGACTCAGAAGGTAATGATGCTATCATGAAACTCATGATTGATGGATGCTCATCACTCGAATTCTCGCACGAAGTATGTGAACTCATCTCCCAGATCAGAGCTATGCCTTCTGTCAGGGAGCATGGAGTGATAAATGTAGGTAGTATCGACTATAGGTTTGTGATAAGGGAATCTGTCGAAGGAGTAAAGCTGTCTGAACTGCTTGATATGGGAATCACCTACACATGGGAGGAGGCTGTGTCTATTGTCATGCAGGTACTCGATGCTCTCTCTATGCTTCATCGCAAGGGAGTATTCCATAATGATGTGAATCCTTGCAATGTAATTCTTGATGATTTCACGGCGACACTCATCGGATTGACACATCTTTCTCCGGAAACACGTGGCCGAATCAACTTTGCCACGAAGGATCTGAATCCTTGGTATATGGCTCCGGAGACATTCAGAAGGATTTTCAATGCCAGGACGGACATCTTCTCGGCTGGTGCACTTCTGTATCGCCTTGTCTTTGGAATCGAGCCGTGGAGGAGGCCGGATATGGAAGTTTCTTCTGTCAGTGAACTGCGTGAGGTCAGAAGAAAACGAGTAGATGAAATATGCAGCGGAAATGCCAGGAGACAGCTTGACTGCAACCAGAAATCGATTCTGGAAAAGATGCTGGCTCAGGACTATGAAGATCGTTACAGTTCGGTGGAAGAGGTGATGGAGGCTTTGTCATCTGGTCACTCGAAAGAGAATGATAGGTATGGGGGCAAGTTTGAAGAATCTCCTGGAGATGTTTCCAATGTGGAAAAAACTATCGGTAAAGAATCATCAGTTGCTGTAGAAATTGAGTTGAAACCAGGGAATGGTTTTGCCGATGTCGCCGGACTTGAGAATGTGAAGACCCTTCTTGCTGATGAGGTCATGTATGTGTTGAAGAATCCGGAGAAGGCGAAACAGTATAGGCTCAAGGCTCCCAACGGAATGCTTTTCTATGGCCCTCCAGGATGCGGTAAGACGTATGTGGTGGAGAAGTTCGCCCAGGAAGCAAGGCTGAACTTTGTCATGGTCAAGGCTTCGGATCTTGGAAGTATCTATATTCACGGCACTCAGGGAAAGATAAAGGAACTCTTTGACAAAGCTGCAGCGAAGGCTCCGACAGTTCTTTGTTTTGATGAGCTTGATGGAATGGTTCCCGACAGATCAAAGGTTACAAGTGAAGGTGCCGCGGGTGAGGTTAATGAGTTCCTATCTCAGTTGAATAACTGCTCTGATAGAGGCATATTCGTGATAGGTACCACCAACAGACCGAATATGATAGATCCTGCGGTACTTAGAAGTGGCCGTATGGACCACTTCATCTATATACCTATGCCGGATACCGAGGCTAGAAAGGAACTGTTCCGGATACATCTTGCAGATCGTCCGCAGACGGAGGACATTGATCTGGAAGCTTTGGCTGGTCTGACTGAAGGATATGTGGCAAGCGACATTGAACTCATTGTCAACAAGACAGCTCTTGCTGCAGCGAAGAAGGAAGTGCCTATAAGTCAGGAAATCCTTGAGGAGAGTATCCCGATGATAAGGAAGTCCGTATCGGAGTCTGACCGGGAGGCTTATGAGGCTGTGCAACAGCAGATGAAATCGAAGTCGCAGAAGACTGAGTGCAGAAGAATAGGATTTGTAACAGGACAATGTAAATAGTGCAATTATGAAGAAATCTACAACAATCATCATTATGATTTCGCTTGTCACACTTGTCGTGATATGCGTTATCGGCAACATTATCACTGTAGCTGACAAGGTGGCACAACTGAGTCCCTGGCTTGGCTATGCATTCTATGCGGTTCTTCTTCTGCTGACAGCGGCGTTCATAGTATGGCCGACACTCAGGATTATCTTCACTCCGGAACTGGAACCTTCCGGTGAAATGATGTCCGATGAGGATAGGGAGAATGCTGACAGCCTGGTGAAGAAGTCTGCCCAGAATGTCTTTGTACTGACTACTGTATCACAGAATGGCGCACTTGATATATTTACATGCCTGAGCATGAACATATCGATGATAAACAGACTTGTGGAATTTCGAGGCAAGCGTCCTTCCCTAGGGCAGATTCTCATGCTGTATGCTGCAGTGGCATCATCTTCTGTGCTAATCGCCTCTGCCGACGAGGCGTTGGATGACATCAACCTAAGTGAACTTCTTGGAATGTCAGGGATAAATGTCACAGGTGTTATTCTCAAGTCCATGACCAACGGAATGCTGAATGCGCTGGTCACCATGCGCGTGGGTATGACTGCCCTCCGCTATCTGGAATTGGGCAGCCTTGAATTCAACAGGAACAAGCCTTCCATCCGAAAGGAAATACGAAGAAAGGCTATGTCGCGTATGCCGGCAGTTGTGGCAATGGGCATAAAGAATGGCATTCTGGGAATCAGGAATATATTCTGAGTATGAATTGATAGAAATTCTACCTTGTCGAGTCAATATAAGAAAGTATTTCGATATGAAAGTTATAGAAAAATTATTCAGTAAAATGGACGGAGACGACGATTTGCCGAAGCTCGCCAAACAAAAGAAGATATGCTATCTTGGTTACCATAATGCTGAGTTCGCCTCCTTGAAGGATGCCGTGCGTTATTTCAAAAAGGATGGATATGGGCTGGAGTATAGGGTCCCGGAGATGCTCCAGTATAACATATGCTACAGAGACTACCTTAGGGAAAATGGACTCGAGAACCTTCTGAAGAGAATCATAAGTGATGTTCCGGAATTGGTGAAAGAAGAGAAGACTATTCAAAGCATTATTGAATGGTATGGTAGGGAAGGTAAGAAATTAGCTGGATATGATATCCAATGCTATAACATCAAGAAAACAATAACAGTTCTTGGACATGAATTTCACGGACTGGAGGATGTCATAGCGCACAGGACTGCCTATGGACGTATAGGATATTCTGATTTAAGCATCAATCGCTGTATCCCTAAGAAACATAAATCAGGATTGTATGTGTCTGAGTTCTATGCAAGCTATCCGATCTTTGACTCATATGATATCGGAGATGACAGGACTTATCAGAATTATGTCTTCACCAATGAACCCATTGATGACACCAGGTTGAAGGAGATATCAGAGATTCGTCACAACTATAACTACTGTATGGTGCATGAGAATATTCCGGAGCATCTCCTGCCGATACTCTACTATCGGGGAGATGGGGACTATATGATTCTGGCACAGAAAAAGAGAGGAATATGAAACATGGAATCATCAGTGTCACATCGGATGTTATTGCGCTGACAGCCTCGTTATATCTTTTGAACGCGACTCTCTATCCTTTCTTAGAAAAGTTATGTGGGACTCGATATCAGTCGTTATGTTCAGCTGTAGTATGATGGGATGATGCGAATTCTCGAACAGAATAACGAGAAGATGGAGATGTTGTTTCCCAAAGAATAGAAATATAGTATCTTTATTGAGTCCTTTTCAGAGTAACTGGACAACAGATAATTAAATAACAAGCTGATAATGGAATACCGATACAATAAACTGCCCGAATTGGGGAAAGGCAATAAGCGTAAGCATCTGGTGGTTCTGACTGGAGCAGGAATAAGTGTGGAGAGCGGTCTTACGACTTTCAGAAAATCCGACGATAGCCTCTGGGGTAAGTATGACTTTCAGAAACTGTCCAGTGTAGGATGCTTTCAGGAGGATCCGGAGGCGGTTCTCGAGTTTTATAACATGCGTCGTAGCCGCCTTCTGGAGGTAGAGCCGAACCATGCCCACAAGCTTCTTGTAGAACTTGAGAAGTGGTATGATGTGACGGTCATCACTCAGAATGTGGATGACCTCCATGAACGGGCCGGAAGCTCCAATATCGTGCACCTGCATGGTGAACTGACCAAGGTGACATCATCAATTCACCGGAACGATCCTGCCTGTATCAAGGAACTTCCGCTGGATGTACCTATCCGGATGGGAGACAAGGCAGCAGATGGTTCGCAGCTTCGACCGTATGTAGTATGGTTCGGAGAGTTCGTAAACAATTATGAGATGGCGGCAAGAATAGTCAGAAGTGCGGATATATTTGTCGTCATCGGAACATCACTGACGGTGACACCGGCAGCGGACCTGATCAAGTGTCCTCATTATGACGTTCCTAAGTTCATTATCGATCCATGCGAACCGTTTGATCCATATGATGACAATTATCCGGAAGGATATGTGCACATCCGTGAGGCTGCAACATCGGGAATTGAGACATTTATAGACCGGCTGTGACAACAGATTGTGTCGTATTCTGTAACGACTCGGACGGATTAACCATGGGAAATAAGCCTATAATAAATTCATATTGTGCTGCCGATAGACTTTATGCCGGTGAATATCCCGGCGATAAGAGTGCTGATAAGGCGAAGGAAAAGCTGGCGGCATTCTGCTCTTTCGGAATCACGCATTTCATCGACCTTACCGAGGAAGGTGAGCTTGAACCATATGCTCACCTTCTGCCGGAAGGAGTAGTGCATCGCAGGTTTCCTATTGCGGATGTATCTGTGCCGGAGAGTCACGATGATGTGACGGATCTTCTTGTATATATTGACCAGGTTCTTTCTTCTTCCGAAGCTTCAAAGGTGTATGTTCATTGCTGGGGTGGGGTAGGACGTACCGGAACGATCATCGGATGTTACTATGTTCATAAAGGATATGGTTTCGTGTCTGCTCTGGGTAGACTGCGTGAAAGTTTCAAGCAGTGTCCTAAGTCAGAAAGAAGCAATTCGCCGGAAACTCTCGAGCAGGAAAAATTTTTAGCGGATTATGCCATGATTCGTGGTTCGCGGATCGGTAGCGGCTGGGTAGGAGAAGAGGCCTTGCCGGAGTTTTATAAGAAGGATCTCGAGCTTCATGAGGTGATCATCCATGTGGCAGATGATCTTTACGAAGGGAAAGTAAGTAAATATCATTGATAGGGCAGACGATTCGTCCGGCTGCCCTGTCATTCAAAAAGATTCAGAAATGTTTAGAAATTTAAGAATGAGATGGGAGCTGCGACGAGGTCGTGCTCTCGATATATGGTCGGCAGGAGATTATCCTGCAGATGTGCTGTCAAATCTTTGCGGCGATAGAATCAGATTGGATGGGGTAGAATGCACATCCGGTTTATTGTACCAGCTCGTCTGATGCTATATCGATCAGATGATCAATATAACTATACTCGCCGATGTGATTCTCAAACTGATCTTTGTATTTTCTCCCGACTTCCAGTATTCTTAGTGGAGTGGCTTTGTATTTATAAAGCAGTTTCAAGGCCTGAATGCCCCCATAGATTGCTAGTGCAGCTAAGATGAGGGCACCAATTCCCCCGGCAATAAAAGCTGTAAGAGCGGCAATGAATGCAATTGGGCCTAAGACTAAAATCGCGCATACTGCTACAAATGCCGGCCATCCTAATTCAAAAAGTTTTATGAGGATCGGGTAGAAGTCTCTGACAGAATGAGGAACTCCTAATAGTTCCACGATCGGCTTCATGTGTTTATTTAGACTTTTTGTATTTGCCGTATCCAAAACAGCAATCATAAAAGCACCAAAATTGTTGTATTTACTCATAGGTTATTATAGATTTGTGTGGTTAGATTCCAGAAGTTCGATAAAGTTATTAATTATTTTCTTTATCGAACCTCCCTTAATACAAATTTCTATTTGTGCTGTGTGTTAATCATATTTGCTACCATTAATATCAAAAACCACACTCTCAATGTTCTCCAATCCCAGCGACGCTTTAATCATATCCTTTGATATCATTTCGACCGAATCATATATAGCCGGTATGATAATCTTGCCGCTTCTGGTGTCCAGAACTCCATGATAATAACAATCGACCTCGTAATCTACAAGGTACGGGTGTGTTGCATATTCGCTTTCTGACTCCGGATGATATTCTGTTACATATCTGAGCGGATAAGTAATGTCCACAATGAACGGTTCAATGGTCTCTCCAGACACTGTCATAAGCTGCTTGATTCCGTCCTTGCGTATGAATACTCCTTCAAGTCCGGCATCGTAGAAGATTTCATCGTACTTGATCTCGAAGACTTCCTTGCCATTCATATCATACATTCCCCAATGTTTTCCGTTTCGTACCTTTATAAGCCCATTGTCATACGGGTAGTTGACAGAATCATACTCCAAAGGCAGTATCCAATTGCCGTTCTTGTCGATTGCTCCTTTTTTCCCTGAGGAGGTGTGGGTCAGCACGCATAATCCGTTCTCAAACGAGTAATATCCCTCTTTCCAGTCTATGTCCATCATCGGAATCTTAAGCTCGCCATTTTTGTCAATGAATCCAACCTTGTGCTCAGCATCAGCAACGGCAGCAAGACCTTCGTTGAAGTCCCAGACCTTTTCGTAAGCTGCCGGTATTACAATCTTTCCGGAGATTGTACTGAGGAAACCCCATTTGCCGTCAAGAGACTGATATGAGGTGAGGGTGTCATCTGTCATCGGGCATGAGTCCACAAACTTGAGTTTCTTGCTGAGCCTCTTGTCGCCGTGGCATTCATACAGGCGGCAGGTACCATCAGTATAATACCTTGCCTTCACATTGTCTGAGATATATTCGATATCATAAGAGTCATCATCGAACAAATCCCACATCCACTCGCCGAGTTCACAAATTAGTCCGTAAGCCATTCCGACGGCGATAACGATAACTCCTGAACGCCATGCGAAGTTGAACGGTTTCTTCATCTTATCCCATATCTGGACAAGAGTCATTTCCTTGATTTCCTTGAATTTCATATCGAAGTTTGTTTTCTGTTACATAAGCATAGAGTAGACTGTTTAGATAATATATCACCTGACGTGGAACTTATCTGATGGTGAGGGGGTTCATCATCTGCGTCATTTGGTGTAGGTGATTCATGGTATAGTATTGATAATCAGCGAGTTTGTTTGTGGTAGACGGTGCTTCTGTCTTGATCGTCATATAAATGACTATCTAAGTATCACTTCGTATTCAATGCCTTTGTTATCGCAGAATCGCTCAAAACTATGCCATACATTGCTGCCATAGCGATTCCAGAATCTCTTGTGCAGCCTGTACATGAATGTCTCTGGGTCATGGGTCTGGAACTTCATCATCAGCTTCTGGGTCTGCTCCTCGTCAAACAGCATGTACAGCTCCTCATCCTCTCCACCGGTGAACATCTGTGATATCATGTAGAACTTGCGTCCTTTGAAATAGGCATGCACGATGGTGCAGATGTAATCTTCAGGGATATTCGGACTCAGTTCGCGGTACAGGTCCTTAGGTTTCAGTATGTCTGGCTTCTTCATTGCGATATTGTCTTTTGAAGTAACGTTTCTTCCACTATCTTCATTCCTTTAGATGCTGTAAGCTTCAGATGAACGTAGGTATGCTTTATAGGGAATGGCGGTTCAGCGGGATCTATCACGACAAGTGATGCTTCCTCCCTGAGTTCTTCGACCATCTCAGCAGCAGGGGATACTTTGAGCGAGCAGCCGACTATGACCATCATGTCCGCCTCCCGTATGGCCTGAACGGCAGATTTCCATATATCGTATTGTAGATCCTCGTTGAAGAATATGACATATGGTCGTATCTGCGATCCGTCCGGAGCCTTATCGCCGATTCTGATGTCAGGATTTTTCGGATCGATGTCAATCGGGACATAAGGATGCAGGGTTGACGCATTCTTCAGGGCTTCGCCGTGAAGGTGGATGACTTTCGAGGAACCGGCTCTCTGATGGAAGTCGTCCCCGTTCTGAGTAATGACGGTTACCTCAAAGTCCTTCTCTAATCTGGCTGTTACATAGTGTGCCTCGTTTGGATTCAGAGAAAGGATCTGTCTTCGGATGGGGTTGATGAAGTCCAGCACTGCCTGCCTTCTTTCCTTGCAGTCTGATCGGCGTCCGCAGTACCAGGCCTTGTAGTCCGCTACCTTCTCCGGATCGATCGATTCCCATATTCCACCATCTCCGCGGAAAGTCGGCAGGCCGCTTTCCCGGGATATGCCTGCGCCGGTAAATATCACTATCTTTTTCTTCATATGATATATAGATTCGTCTAAATATAATTTCTAGCATGGGCCTATTCTAGAAATTTTTTGTGAAGTAAATCAAGGCGTCATTCAGGTGATCTGATAGATTTTTGAAATGGCTGGGCTCTATGTCAATATCAGATCAACTAAATCGAGATATATCCGGACGAAAACTATCACGAAAATTGAAGAATCTGTAGAAAACCTGTGGCACCTCTCAGTGTGTCCATATGAAATCGCTATCAAGGTCGATGACTTCTGTTTTCATCGGTATGTTGTTTTATCTTCCAATCTTTGTCGCGATTGCCTCACAGGCATTCTCAATGGTGTCCAGCACGCTGTTATAGAAGTCCTTCGGGCGACAGGTCGGATCATAGATGACTCCGGATGAGTCAAGTGCATACTTCATCAGCAGATGAATCCTTGAATGGAAATATGCAGGTAATATTCCCTTCATGTAGTCAACATGATGCGGTTCCATGCAGAGAATCAGATCCGACTCAATTCCTGAAAAGTAATCAGCCCTCTTAGTCTTTCCCGTTATTTCATAACCTCTTTCAGCTGCGACCTCAAGCATCATTGCATCGCGGTCAAGCCCATCAGTCGCACCTGTCCCGGCAGACAAGACTTCCACAGACTTAAGCCCTGCGTCATTCAGTTTCTTATTCAGGACTCCCTCAGCAAGAGGGGAGCGAGTCATATTTCCAGTACATATGAGCAATATCCTCATATCAGTCAATCTTTATCATTATCCCACTGTAATTGTCATCCGAGAACTTCTCGCACATGAACTTGAAGGTGTCCATTATATCATCAATCGGCTTGTCGTCCATCAGGCGGTCGCGGAGTATGTCCGGTGCCATGCATGGATATACTCCATCAGAGCAAAGAAAGATTCTGTCGCCGGGTGCTACCTTGAAGGTCTTCACATCAGGATCAGCCTTTTCTGGCTGTCCTGAAAAGAAACCTCTGGTGATAGGGGCGCCCATGTAGTCTCCTGCATTGTGATCCGCTGTCACATATTTGATGTTCTTATCAGCATCATATACATAACATCTGCTGTCACCACAGTGCATGATAGTCACTTCATCTCCTTCGATATATGCCATGACCATAGTGGTTCCCATCTTGGCCCCACCGTAGACTTCGGCAATCGTGTCAATAGTCCATGAGGCCCGGGATATCATTGCATGGATGCCAGACTTATCTGCCGGGGGATTCTTTTGGATGTCCCTGGCAATGGATGTGCCCACTATCTTTGCGGCGAGGCCGCCGTGGGCATGACCTCCCATTCCATCGCAGAGGATGAAGGCAGCTCTGTCATTCTCCTTGTCAGCAAATGCATGGATGAAATCCTGATTCTCACGTCTGCGACCTATCTCGCTGAATGTACTGTATTCTATGTTCATGGCTGGTTTCCTGCTATAAATTCCTTGCATCACAGACAGTATACTCTGGACCGAACCACTCTTCGAGCACGTCCTTCACCTTGTTTTCAATGGCAGGAGTCATCTTGTTGCGAACTTTGTTTATTACGAACAGGATGGCTGCGCCTTCATCGAGTATTCCGAGGAACTTATATAGATATGCGGGTATGATGTTCATCGGAGACACGGTGTAAATGATGGCAGCATAGATCATGGCTTTCTCCCATGTGCTCGTCTTCGGGTCGTCAAGCACGAACCAGAGTTTCAGAAGAGGTTCGCATCCGATTCTTCCTCCCTTCTTAGCGTACTTCTTGATTGCACTCCATACATTGTCGCAGTAACCTTTCCAGTCCACGTTCTTCAGCTTCTCAAGCAAATGTTTGATGTCTTTTCCCAAAAAGGTGTAAACCAAAATAAGTAAACAGAATGTGATAATCATAACTAATAGTTTTAAGTTGTTTCGTGTATTATAGATCTGATCTTTTGCAGATTTCTATCAAGCCTGCCTCGATATTATCTTTCCACTTTAAATCATTTTTTTATGTAAGAGAGTCGTATATATTTGAAATATATCATGTATGTTAAACTTTTTTTCTATCTTTGTGTTGAATTTACGCAATAAGATTATGGAAAGTCAATATGTATATAAATATCCGCACCCGGCAGTGACTGCCGATTGTGTCATTTTCGGATATGAACCTAAAGATGGACTTTCGGTCCTCTTGATCAAGAGAGGCATTGAGCCGTTCAAGGACTGCTGGGCCTTCCCGGGAGGATTCATCGGGATGGACGAGGATGCCGAGACCGGAGCGAGAAGGGAGCTGAAGGAAGAGACCGGGCTTGAGACCGCATATATTGAGCAGTTCGGATGTTTCTCGGAGGTGAACAGAGATCCAAGGGAGAGGGTTATCACTATAGCCTTTTATGCATTGGTAAAGAAGAGCGAGGTCAAGGGAGGTGATGATGCGGCAGATGCCCACTGGTTCCCGGTCGACAATGTTCCGGCTCTGGCCTTTGACCATGACAGAATATTAAGAGTGGCGTTGCAGACATTGAAGGAACGCATCCATTTCAAACCTATAGGATTCGAGCTTCTGCCGGATGTGTTCACAATGCCTCAGCTGCAGGAACTGTATCAGTCTATTCTTGAGGTAAAGTTTGATAGAAGAAACTTTTCCAGCAAGATGCTTAAGCTCGGCATTCTTACGGAAGTCGGGGATAGGCCGAAGGATGCGGGCAGCAGGATTCCGATAATGTACAGTTTCAATCTTGAAAGCTACGCCGAGCTTAAGAAGAGCGGTTTCCGGCTTGAATTCTGACCGATGATCTTTGGTTTTCGGCTTTCATCGAAAGTGATTGCCTGATGTCCGCCATCATAACATGATACGCTGCATCGTCCGCATCCGACGCAGAGTTCGCGGTCAATCTTAGGGAATACCATTGTTTCTCTGTCCAGTTCAGAGGCCGGAGAGAAATCTTTTATTTTCTCACCTGCCAGATCTGCCAGTTGGCTGATGCCACGACTTGCCATATACGTCTGAAGACCAGATATCAAATCATCAATGATTCTATATCCGAACTGCATTACAGAGGTGCACAGATAGACTCACCAAATATAATAAAATAATCGCGTATCATCTGGTGATATTGATATTCTTATTTTCTTCTGTGATATACCTTTAGACTCTCAAATATGGCATTCATTTTCATCCACAACAAATTATCCCATTTTCACAGTTACGCATTATTTTCTATAACTTGTTACAAAGATATTTTCATGTGTGTTAGTAGCGTAAGATATGTCGACAATTGTAATATTTATCAGATAATGATGTATTTTTGTGGATATAAAAATCATCGGATATGAAAGAAGAATGCTTGATATGCAAGGCTCCTCTGGAGTACCTTCAGGAAGACGTCCTGATGGAATGCATCATATGTCACAAAAGTGAGTTCAGTAAGACCAGATGTGTAAACGGTCACTACGTCTGTAATGAATGTCACTCCAAGGGAGTTGACACCATTGTTAGTCTATGTCTTAATGAGGTTTCATGTGACCCGATCGAGATCATTGGAAAGATGATGGATATGTCGTTCTGCCACATGCATGGCCCGGAGCATCATATAATGGTCGGAGCGGCTCTCCTGACGGCATATCATAATGCCGGCGGACAGATTGATCTGGCAAAGGCTCTCAGTGAGATGATAAGCAGAGGGAGCAAAGTACCTGGTGGAGCATGTGGGTTCTGGGGTGCATGCGGCGCAGCCATAAGCACTGGCATGTTCATATCCATCATCACGGGCTCAACTCCTCTGATGAATGAGGCTTGGGGCCATTCTAATCTCATGACCTCGCGCTCACTTGCAAGACTCGGCGAGATCGGCGGTCCTCGTTGCTGCAAGCGCAATTCATACATGTCCATCCTTTCGGCGATTGACTATGCCGAAGAAATCACCGGAGTCAGGATGCACAAGCCTCAGATTGTCTGCCGTCATATGTCATCCAACAGTCAGTGCATCGGCAAACGCTGTCCGTTCCACCCCTCTAATCAGTAAAGTATGAGATATCTTGTATTATGTACCGGCAACAGATGCCGCAGCCAGATGGCTCATGGAATACTTCAACATCTTCATCCGGACGCAGAAGTATGTTCTGCCGGAGTAAGGCCAGCCAGCGAGGTTCATCCTCTCGCCATCAGGGTGATGGAGGAGATAGGGATCGACATAAGCAGTCATTATCCAAAGAACGTCTCACAGTATCTGGATCAGAGTTGGGATTACGTCATCACCGTATGCGGTGGAGCAAAAGAAACCTGCCCAACATTTATTGGACAGGTTGTAAACAAACTTCATATCGGCTTTGACGATCCGGATGCATTCTCTGGTCCTGAAGAGCAGGTCATTGAGGAGTTTCGTCGAGTTCGGGATGAGATACGAAGTGAAATGTCTAAACTATAAAGAGATGATGAACGTGTTGAAAATATATTCAGCACCCCTTCAAGGATTTACCGAGGCTGTATGGCGTAATGTGCATAGTACCGTTTTCGGTGGCGTGGACGTCTACTGTACGCCTTTCCTGCGCTATGAGCATGGTGAGATACGCAGCAAGGATGTGCGCGATGTGAAACATGAGAGCAACAACGTCGAGAACCTTCTCCCACAGATAATAGCCGCTACACCAGATGAGATGCACCCTCTTATGGAACTGCTTGCCAATGAGGGCTATAGGAATGTGGATCTGAATATGGGCTGTTCGTTCCCTTTACAGGCCCGCAAGAAGCACGGGGCTGGGCTTCTGCCTCACCCCGATATGGTTGCTGAGCTGATGAAGGCAACGACTGGCTATCCGGACTTCACCTTCTCGGTAAAGATGCGTCTCGGATGGGAGAGTAAGGATGAGTGGCGCGCGCTGATGCCTATACTCAACGATACACCGTTGAGCCATATAACTGTTCATCCCCGATTGGGTATTGAACAGTACAAGAAAGCTGCCGACATAGAGGCTTTCGCGGAATTCTATGCTGCATGCAAGCACCCAGTAATATACAATGGTGACATACTCACATTGGAGGATATCAGACGCATTGAGTCTGAGTTCCCGCAGTTGAAAGGTATCATGATAGGCTGCGGGCTTCTTGCCAACCCGGCACTGGGCATAGAGTACCGCGATGGCAGAGAACTGACCGATCGTGAACTGTGCCGCCTTGTGCAGCAGATGCACGATGCGATGTTCTGCGAACTCTCACAACGTCTTCAGGGCAGCACACAGTTTCTTACAAAGATGAAACCCTATTGGGAGTATCTGCTCCCTTCTCTTCCTAAACGTCTGCGGAAGCCTATCCTGAAGGCCACAACCATAGAGAAATATCAGTCGGCAGTGACTGAGGCATTTAAAGGGGACTGGTAATAGGTCGTCCGTACAGACTATATGATATATAAAACAATAAATATTGCTATATGAAGATAATAAACGATACGTATAAGGGTTCCGTCAGATATGTAGTGGGTCAGACAGAGGGAGTATGTTCACAGGCAATCGAACTACTTGTTGAAGGAGATGTTATTCTTGATGCAGCCTTCCATGGCGGATGCAACGGAAACCTTAAGGGCATCGTTGCCCTATGCAAGGGTCAGAAGATTTCAGACGTGCAGGAACGCCTTGCAGGTATTACTTGTGGTGGAAAAAGTACCTCCTGTCCAGATCAGTTTGCTCAACTCTTGAAACTGGTATCAGAATAGGATCAAAGTTATTGAATTGATGACTCCTGGAATCATTGAATGATGGTTTCGGGAGTTTTTCGTTCTATTATTGTAACATATCTGCCGAGCTTCTGTATTTACTTTTGAAGGCATTCATGTCTGCTGCCATAATTCTAAACGAACCTTTTAGATAATGAGTCTATTAGATAAAATCTTACGATTCTTCGGTATTCGAAGAATTGACCTTGATAAGCCCATGACCTTGTTGGGCCATTACTATTATGATGTACAAGATAAGGTATATCATTCGGCTTATAGCATATATGATGATGTAGATTGGGGGCTTTATTATTATCGTAATGACGAGGAAGATCCTAGTGTTCAGGTATGCCAATGGGAATCGATCAAGATTATCTCTACAGTCAAACATGATGATAACGACATGGTTTTGAGAGCGGGCAAGATATATATCGATAAGGATAAGAACTTCGTGGACGAGGTCATTGCAGGAGTAACGTCTGGTAAGAATAAGATGCGCAGAAAGGTCCGCTATCCGCACTATGAA
>JAGBVR010000010.1 GCA_017630215.1 Bacteroidales bacterium
CGGTATACAAAACGCTATTATTCCGATTTGTCATGAAGTATATATATCCTTTCTTCTTCATATCCTTCTTCACTGTTATATTGTTTAGATCCCCGGTCAAGCCGGGGATGACTAGCCGGTAAAATTCCGATTTATTTGGTAAAGTTATGCATAAATTTTCAGATATCCCCTTGACTCGTACCTTAGGGCATGTTTTATATTTGCAGGCAAATAACGCGTTATGAAAAGAAATGGATTAAAAATCGGAGAGTTTTCGCGCCTTTGTCGTGTCACTGTAAGGGCTCTGAGGCATTATGAGAAGATCAAGTTGCTTGTGCCGGAAATCATCGACTATAGTACCGGATATCGGTATTATTCAGTCGTACAGATGCAGAAGGCTTTGAATATCGTACGCTTGAAGGGGCTGGGATTCAGTCTGGAGGAGATTCGTACTATGTATGATTCCGAGACTCAACGTCCTTCAATCGATATGCTTGAAGAGAAGATCCGTAGTTGCCAGGAACAGTTGCAGCTGCTGGTCGAGTGCAGGGACCGGCTGTCGGTGATGATTACTTTCCAAAAGAAACTTAATGAAATGGAAAAGATCTACATTGATTCATTACCTGCGATTATTGTCGCGTCACATCGTGCTGTGATTCCATCGTACAATGAACTTGGAAAACTGTGCTACATGACAATCGGCCCGGAGATGGCTCGTCTGGGATGTGAGTGTCCGGAGCCAGGTTACTGTTTTACCATCGAGCACGGAGGATACAGGAAGGAAAATATAGACATCGAGTACTGTGAGCATGTTGCAGCCATGGGAAAGGATTCAGATATAGTCAAGTTCAAGCAGATTCCTGAGGTTGTGGAGGCTGTATGTATGAAGGTTTATGGTCCATACAACCGCCTGAACGAAAATATTCGTGAAGTACTTGAATGGATTGAGGCAAACGGATATACGATTACATACCCGCCACGCTACTCATACGTGGACGGCATCTGGAATCAGGAAGATCCGGAGAAATGGCTGACTATAATTCAGGTGCCTGTAACAAGGTAGTATAATCTATGCCAACCTGTTGATTTCGTTCTGCAGGTTGGCTAAGAATTTACCAGCGTGGGCTCCATCCATCTGGGTGTGGTGGAACTGGAATGAGAGTGTCAGATAGTAGCGGAAGAATCTCTTCTTGTACTTGCCCCAGATGATGAACGGATTATTGAAAATACCGCTGTTCATACCTATTGCGCCATCAAGTTCTGTGTCGATGATTGCTGAAGTACCGATGACCATTCTTCTGCCTGACAGGTCTCTATCTTGGCAGGTTTCTGCTACCTGTGCGGTATATTTTAAATATTCCGAGTTGAAGTCAGATAGACTGTCGTGGAAGAGTATGTCGCAGGAACTGACTTCTCCTGTCTTGTTTTTCACAATGGTATTGACAGCAATGCTATCGTACTGAATTAGTTTATCACCGACCGGCAGAAGGTAGAACTCCTTGATAGACGCAGCCGCCTTACCGATACACCAGTCAAGGAGCATATTGAACTTCAGTCTTCTGCGTCTGCTGACCTTCACTAGGCGTGTGATGTCTAGAGTCTTGATGAATGTGACCATCGGATTAGGTGCCTTCAACCACATTTCAAATGCGTATGCACGTGTAGTTTCTTGAGGATTGACTTCTTTCATACTTTTCTATTTTTAGCTGCAAAAGTAGAAGAAGCATTCTCTCCGATATAGAACAAATGGGACATTTAGACAGGTGTAGTAAATAAATCGGAATAGGGAGTTGTAAATTCAAGCAGGGATAGAGGTGTATGTCCGCAAAGCTTTCTGAACTCTCTAATGAGGTGTGACTGGTCGGAGTAACCGCATGTATATGCCAAATCTGCCTGATTGATTTTGCCTTGCTGATGCTGCATTTGTTTCAAGGCTTTCTGAAAGCGGACAATACGTGCATATTCTTTAGGGTTCATCCCTATGTGCAGATTGAACTCCCGCTCGAATTGTTTTTTACTTAAACAGCAAGCTGAAGATAAGTCTGCCACCAGAGTCTGAGGTGCAGTAAACAGCTGTTCTATTGCCGCATTCATTCGTTTTACCCGATATATGGTGTCGTATGATCTGATTGATAAGCAATCCAGCAACCAGTTTTCGATCAGAGTCACGCAAAGGTTGTTATCCTCACATTCGAATACCTGTGCGGCCAATTCGTTCAGCTGTTCATCTTCAATATCGTAGCCGGAAATTTCTTGATTATAGAAAGAATAAGCCGGTGCATTCAGAAACATATTTATCGTATGTGGATGGAACACCACAACAATCATTTCAATGTTGTCATCAGCTTGCAGGTGTGATGAGAAGTTGACCTGACCGCTGATTGCCAGTTTGCTCTGAGTCGTACCCAATTCTGGTATATACAATGGCGTCCGCTTATGGATGATGATCTGAGGGCACCCTATGGGAAATGTATAGGTATTCGGCATCTGATTGCTGCTGAATACCCAATAGTACCTCACATAAGGCTGTAACAACTTACACGGTTTATAAAAATTGAAAGCTTCTTGGATCATATAATTTCACGCCTTGTTCCAATATAATATCCTTCCTGAATTGCTGCAAAAGTAGCTATGAGCGCTACGATCGCAATGGGAATGATGCTCCAGCTGATTGTCGGGCTATAAGGAATAACAGGAATCCGGTCAACTTATTGGCTATGGTATGTGGAAGACAGAACTGTTTGATGCGGGTCAGTGCAATTATCTGATTGACTATCTTGATGTTGAAGATGATTCCTGCCCAGATCCATAGCCATGAGGGAATCGACAGTGCAGGCAGCAGTTTGATGGCACAACAGGCCACGAATGATAAATCTGCTATGCTGTCCAGAACCGACCCTGTTTTGCTTTCTGCCTGGAGTTTCCTGGCGAGCCAACCATCAATCATGTCACTGATGCCGCAAAGGACATATAGTGTCCAGAATTGCCATCCTGCTACATTGCAGAATAGAAGACCTATTGAGCCCACCATCCTCAGCGCGGTTATGATATTTGGTAAGTGCTTCACGTTGATCGGTTCTGATTTATATCTTAAAGATTATGGAGATCAAATTTGAATATCTGATTTGCTGGGGCAGGGGATTTCTGTATGAACATAAGCATATACATCGGCATATATATGCGTTTGCCTTCTACGCGCAGATTGTCGTTAGTTAAAACATAAGCAGAATCGATATTGTAATCATCGTTAGCCAGTACATTGGTTAATGCATTATGTCTTTCATAATCCTTTCCTGACTTGACTTCAATAGGGATTACTTTACCATGCTGAGCAATTACAAAATCCAATTCACCTTGTTTCTTGCTGTTAAAGTAATGTAGTTCATGCTCATCTCCTCCGAAGCCATGACAATATAATTCCTGAGCTACGAGGTTCTCATATATGGCGCCGTAATTCTGCTTTACCTCACCTTGAAGCAGCTGTAACTGGATTCCAGAAGCATATTGACTTGTCAAGAGGCCGACATCATTCTGGAATAGCTTGAACAGATTCCTCAGTTCATTTAGCTTAAAGGAGAAAGTCGGCTCCTGAATATTCAATGTTGGAATTGCAACACCTGCATTCTTAAGCCATAAGAAGCTATTCTCATAACGAGAGAAACGTGCATGTTCATTAAGATTCTTCAAGATAAAACGCTTGTTCTTTGCATCAAGTTCAGATGGAATCAGGTTGAAGATCTCATTTATCTCAAGTTTCTTATTAGGATCATACTGACTGATGTCCCATTTGTATAGATCTAGAATTTCTTTCTGTTTCTCTTCTACAACATTAAGGTCGTTTGTATCAACGTATGCCTGTACAGCAGCTGGCATTCCTCCTACAACGAGATAAAGGTGAATCATCTTCATCAGGGCTGCATGGACAACTTCATCTACCGGAATCTTTTTCTCGAATGCTTCGCCTACACTTGTCAGAACCTCATCAGAAAGACCGAGACATCGTGAAAACTCCTCAATATCCAAAGGGAAGACTTCTTTTACAGACATATACCCGACAGGAACGCTTTCCACTCCTTTTAATTCTACACCAAACAAGCTGCCGCTTAATGCATATTTGCAGCTTCCTTCATCCACGAGAAACTTTATCCATGTGATTACCTCCGGACATTTCTGTACCTCATCAAAGAATATCATTGTATTTGGCAATGATGTCTTCTTTTTTGTATGAGCAGATATGCGCAATAATACATCCTTGGCATTCTGTGAGCCCTTGAAGATGCCGCACGCAGAGTCATCTTCATAGAAGTTGACCTCAATGAGATTCATCTTTTGCTTTGACGCATATTTCCTTATGGCAGAAGTCTTGCCGACCTGTCTTGCTCCCTTGAGAAGTAATGCTGACTTATTGTTTGCGTAATGCTTCTCAATGAAGTTGTCAAGTTTTCTTGATAGCATATCTGTATAATTTATATCCATATTAGATAGCATTTACACTTTTGCAGTGCTTTATTCTTACAATGCATACATTTTTCCAATGCAAATTTAGGAAAATTTTACATTTTTCCAAGAAAGTTTGATGTGTGAAAAGCCAATTAAATTATAGCGAAATGCCCAAAATCCCGATCTATATGCATATGATGTATTTATCTAAAGCTTTCCTGTAGCCATTTGTACATTTTTTCACCATGTTCTTTTATTGAATCTTTTGTCCATCCACTAGGGTGATCCTTATGAACAACGAGTAATTTTAAGCTTTCAATAGAGCCAGACTTAGAGCCATTGCAATAAGACCTGACATGGGCAGTCTTGACTTCGTATGATTCGTTGCTCAAAGTGGAGTTTAGTCCTAGAGAAATCATGACGAGATTTCCGAAACTGTCACATATGGTTTTATCTTCATCTGTGTCCTCCCATTTCATCAGCGAATTGCTTTGAGGGGTTTGTGGAGCAATATGTTCTATGATTCTGTTCCGTTTGAATACGTAATTTTCAATGATTCCCATTTCTTGAGAACCCACTATTCTTCATTGATAATGGTTTCTGCTTCCTCAGCGGAAATAGGGGAGAAACGCCTGAACCTCTTGCTGTTCCTCTCGATTACCTCCTCGAACATAGCTTTGGGTCTTACCCATATGCTTCTTTCACCATACATGGCCTGATAAACCACGATATCCTCCAGTGTCTCAGAATGCTTGGCGATGTGAAGGATACGATAAATGTTGCCCTTGAAATGTCTGTAGTATTCTTCCATGCTGCTATATTTTGCTGTCAATGGAGTTCCTGAATACGAAATATCTCTGGTAAAGGTACTCGCATACGAAGTTAAGACCCATGTTGATGCCTGTCACAAGATACTCGTTCCACAACAGGGTGTCGGCAAGGTAACTGCCGAGAAGGGTAGTTGCTGGGGTGAATACAGCGTAGAAACCAAGGACCTTCAGCATCGCTACCGGTACATTCGCAGCCGAACGGAATGTGAATTTCCTGTTTAGTGTGAAGTTCCACAATATTGAACACAGGAGTGCTATCAGATAACATGGCCAGTAGCTCCATCCGCTGATTTCATTCAGCAGGGCAAAAGCTCCGATTTCGATCAGTCCGGCACTGGCCGAGAACAAGGCGAACTTTATGAATCTTACGTATTCTTTCATGACATCATGTCTTTAATGGTGAGAATATCTACTCACTCCTGGTTTCTGAAATCATATTAAAGTAGACCAAGACCTTATCAGCATAATTCTTAGTCACTGCAATAGGCTGTATTGATTGATTATTGAGCTCTAGAATGTAACCGCCAGATTCTTTTCTGATGTTACCGACCTTTGATGCATTTACTATATATTGCCTGCTGCATCGGATCAGTCCGATATATCTGAAACTCTCTTCTATTGTCTTGAGCGAGCATCTCAGCATATACCTTTGCATCTGTCCCTGGCTGTCAGTATAGCAGACCCTGATGTAATTGTCGTCAGATTGAATGTAATACAGGTTTTCCAACGAGACCAGCATCTTGATTGCTCCATTGCTGTCACATAAAGTGATTTTCGTGTGGCTTTCGCCATTCTTGGGCACCTCATCAGTTACAATATTGTCGGTACTCATCAATTTGATGATTTTGTTCTTATCGAGGATAATGAAGTACATTGTTGCAAATATGTACGGTATTCCCAATGCAATGCCGCAGTATGGTAGAGCATGCCAGAAGATTTCTGACATTGTTCGACTTAGACCAGTACTTATTCCAGAACTGGTTACTGTGTATATCCCGCATATTAATGTGATCTCAGCAAGACACCATAGTATATATGCAGGATAAGTTATCTTCTTGCGTCTGTTCAGCATGTGCATTCCTACACGGCTTCCGACCAAGATGGAAATTGCTATGCCAATAAAGATGATGGTACTTAGGAATGTGTCAGATTCACCCAGCCCGAACCATGCTGTATCTGAAAACGGTATGTATAGATTGAGAAATATGATGGCGAACAGAATCGTAAATAATACGGTTCCGAGTATATGGCTTTTCCCAAATAATGTAGATGGGACTTCAGGTAATTTCATTGGTTTAGGTGTTTAATACCGAGCAAAGATATGAATTTTCACCTAATATTCACCCCATATATTGAGCGTTAACCCCAAAGCTCAAGGCTCGCACACTAATTTCGGACTTTGCCGTATTATATTTTATAGACTGAGTCATAGTGCTCATTTTTGCACCCCGAATTTATAAATCATACGAGAATTTATGGAAAACATTAAAGACGTAGTAAAGGCAATTGTTGCCGAGAAACTTGGTGTTGAACTTGAGCAGGTTGTTGATTCAGCGAACTTCCAGGGCGATCTTGGAGCTGACTCTCTTGACATAGTCGAATTGGTGATGGATTTTGAGAAGAAGTTTGATATTGAAATACCAGATGATGAGGCTGGAGACAATATCCAGACTGTAGCTGATGCCATCAAGTATATCGAGACAAAGGTCGCTGAAAAATAATGCCACCGTTCTGTACTTTAACTTAGACTGACATGAGTTTTACTTCGGTTAACAAGATATTCGAAGAGTCCTTCAGAAAGAACTGGGACCGTCCGGCTCTCTCAAATTACCAGGGAGCAACTCTTCATTATAGAGATCTGGCGAGGAGAATCGCCAAGCTTCACATCATGTTCGAAGAGGCAGGCCTGAAGAAAGGTGACAAGATTGCCATCTGCTCTAGAAATCAGGCAAACTGGGCTGTCGCTTTCCTCGGAACAATGACCTATGGAGCAGTACCTGTACCCTTGATGCATGAATTCAAGTCGACCAACATACATCATCTTGTGAATCATTCCGAGGCGAAGGTGCTGTTTGTTGATGACGTCATCTGGGAAGGACTCACCGAAACAGAGATGCCGAATCTTCTAGCCATCATACAGGTCAATACGTTCAAGCTGCTTTATACTGCTGATGAGAAGATAGATGATGCAAAGGCTCATCTGAATGAACTATACGGCAGGAAGTATCCTGAAGCGTTCACTGCAGATTCGATCAACTACTATGAAGATTCAGCAGACGAACTGGCAATCATCAACTACACTTCCGGAACCTCAGGATTCTCAAAGGGTGTAATGATACCATTTAGGGCAGTATGGTCCAATATTGAATTCGGACGCAAGGTGCTGCCTGGTCTTGATAATACATCAAGGGTGGTTTCAATGCTCCCATGTGCGCATATGTACGGACTCATGTTTGAGGTCCTGTACGAACTGAGCATCGGTTGTCATGTGCATTTCCTGTCACGTCTCCCTAGTCCGAAGATCATAATGCAGGCCCTTTCTGACATCAAGCCGAGCGTGGTCGTGGCTGTGCCTCTCATTATTGAGAAAATCTACAAGAGCAAGGTAAAGCCAGTTCTTGAAAAGGCAGGAATCAAGTTTGCGATGAAGGTACCTGGACTTGACCAGGTGATCATGAATAAGATCAAGGCTGAGTTGGTAAAGGCCTTCGGTGGTGAGTTCTACGAGGTCATCATCGGTGGGGCAGCATTCAATAAGGAGGTGGAGACCTTCTTCAAACGCATGGAGTTCCCTTATTCTGTGGGATATGGCATGACCGAGTGCGCTCCGATCATCACATTTGATGACTGGAAGACTGCAAAGTTGTATTCCTGCGGCAAGTGTGCGCCGAATCTGGAAATCAGGATCGACTCACACGATCCGCAGAATATCCCTGGAGAGGTTTTAGTTAAGGGAGCAAATGTCTTCCTCGGATACTTCAAGAATCCTGATGCTACCAATGAAGTGCTTGATGCTGACGGATGGTTCCACACAGGTGATATGGGAGTACTTGATGCTGACGGATACCTCTTCCTCCGCGGACGTTCGAAGTGCATGATTCTCGGTCCGTCCGGCCAGAATATCTATCCTGAGGAAGTGGAAGCGGCACTTGATACAAGACCGTATGTGCTTGAATCCCTTGTGATTGAGGATGACGGTGGCTTGACAGCACTTATCTATCCTGACTTCGACCAGGGAGCAAAGGATGGTATCAGCCAGAAGGCTATGGTAGCAATGATAGAGGGTTCTCTTGCCGAAGTGAACAAGGAGATTCCTAATTACGCAAGACTCAAGCGTATAGAGGTGATGTCAGAGCCATTTGAACGTACTCCAAAGAAGAGTATCAAACGATATCTCTATCAAAGAAAATAGCTTCTTAACCAAAACCTAAACCCAAGTTCCGCCCGAGCATATGCTAGAACAATGCTTGGGCGGACAATTTTTAGATGAACATCTGCAGCACCTTCCATGTAGCAATCATATGACAGATGTCTCCGAGGATGACAAATACATGGAAGACTGAATGGATGTATGGTACCTTTTTAAAGCTGTAAAGAACAGCTCCTGTGATGTATGCTACTCCTTCACCAACTACCCAAAGGACTACGGTAAGTCCACAGGTGTCGTAGAAAGGCTTGAATGCCACGAGGATTGTCAGACCCATCAGCACATAGCATGCTGTCTCCAGATAGCTCTGAGCCTTCATCTTGCGGAAACTCAGTCCTGTTCCTACAAGGGCGCTCAGCCATACAAATCCGAATATTACCCAAGCCCATGCGGGTTCACCAGCTGTCCTCATGGCGATGAGTGTAAGAGGAGAGTAGCTGCCGGCAATATGCCAGTAGATGGCCGCGTGGTCGAACTTACGGGCGATTTTCTTTGCCTTTTCTCTTGATGTCGGTATCGAGTGATATATGGTTGATGCAGCATACGAACTGCACACTCCGATAAGGTATAGCACAAGACTGAACGGGGCTATCCAAGAGTCTGATGCATATCCTTTTACGAGAAAGAACGTGCATACGGTAAGGCCAATCAGTAGTCCCAGTCCGTGCGTGACGCAGTTAAGAATCTCTTCGGAGAAGGAATATGTGTTGACTCGCTTCATTTACTGTCTATTTTCTTCCTCAATGGTCGGTGCAGAATCCTTATACCTGAAACGGCGGATCTTCTGCGTTGCGGTCTTTTCGAATGGTTCCTTCATCACCTCCACAGAACTTACCTGCGAAGACTTGTTCACATTGCGGTTCGTGATACTAAGAATCTTCTTCTTCCATGCATCCAGCTTCTCATAGATCTTATCCTCGCTCTCCTTATCCCAATCAATGAAGTTATCCAATGGCTGCACAAGGGCGATAAGTCGGCCGTTACGCTCAACAACAATTGATTCGCTTACGCCTTCCACATTGTTAAGCACATTCTCGATTTCCTCCGGATAGATATTCTCACCCGACGGACCGAGAATCATATTGCTTGTCCTACCCTTAATGTAGAATCGTCCCTTTTCATCCTGTACAGCAACATCGCTCGTACGGAACCAGCCGTCCTCAGTGAATACACTTTTCGTACGCACAGGGTCCTTATAATAACCAAGCATCACGTTCGGACCTTTTGCAATGATCTCTCCTTCTCCGGTCTCGGGATTCACATTATGCAGCTTCATCTGCACATTGTAAACAGGATAACCCATAACTCCGACACCCCTCCAACCATGCATTGCATAACCGATAAGCGGTGCTGTCTCTGTGAGACCATATCCGATTGCGTATGGGAACCTGGCCTTGAGAAGGAATGCTTCTACCTCCGGATCAAGCTTGGCTCCACCAATTCCGAAGAATGTCACGCGGCCACCGAAAGTCTTCTTGAGCTTGATACCGATAATACGACACATAAGTCCGTTCATATGCTCGTTCATCCATGAAAGCGTACGGCTTTTCTTGATGGTCGGTAGAACGCTTGCCTTGTATATCTTCTCAATGATCATCGGCACTGTAAGCATTGTCGTAGGTCTTACTATCTTCAATGCCTTCAGCATAAGCGATGCGACAGGAGGCTTCGGAAGGTAATACACGGTTACGCCAGTATACATCGGATAGAGCATGCCGAGTGTCATTTCCAGCGCGTGAGCCAACGGGAGGATGGACAGATGACTGTCCTTGGTGGTTCTTTTGCATGAATGATAGCAGGTGATGACATTCGAAGCGAGGTTTCTATGGCTCAATACAACGCCTTTGGCATTTCCTGTAGTTCCGGAAGTATAGATAATTGTGGCTATCTCATCCGGAGTAGGTACAGACGTGCGGCCGTCACAGGTAAACTTGTCATCATCGGCCTTGATGATCTCAAATGTATCAAGCTCGATTACAAGAGTCATTCTGTCCATTATGTCCTTGCTGACCTTCGATGCGAGACGCTTCGAGACAAAAATCACCTTGCTCTCAGAGTGGTTGATAATGTTAGTCACTTCATTCTCGGAGCAATCTGGCAGAATAGGAATAGATATCCTGCCGAACGCCACAGTGGAGAAAAAGGCAACGGACCAGTTGGGCATACTCTGAGAGAATATCGCCACTTTATCTCCGGAACCTATGCCATATTGGGTAAGTACCTTCGAGATACTATCAGTCTTTTCCTTGAATGAACCGAATGTATATCCACCTTCCTTTGTATCATACCACTGGGTGAACTGCACCTTCTGAAATACTGTAGCAGAGTATTCGTAAAGTTTTGCGAGGGTATCAATGTACTTCTCCCTCATCTTCTGCATTTTTCTGTAAACAAAATTCATATTTTATTATTATTTGGTTCGTTCTTGACTTTCTTGTTGCAATACACAAGGATCGTCAACACAATGCATGTAAGCATATACTGACTATTATTTCAATTCGGACAGCAAAGATATGACATTGCTCAGGCACGGAGAAGAAAATGTGGGAAAGTGGCGAATAATTGGGCCTAATACGTTTATTTAGGGATAAAAAAACCGTATTTAGGGGAATTTTATAAAAAGTCTTATATTTGTCCCTGTATAAAAGAGTTGAAAAATGGAGAGAAATAACGTTATGGTGACCGGAGCGCACAGCATGCTTTTACACGCTGTTGCATTGCCGATATTCTTCCTGCTGTTCGTCGTCTTCTACGAACCGTTCGCAATCGAGTCTCTGCTCACAATGGAAAAATCCTCATTCACATTCAATGTGACAATGTTGTTCTGCATTCTCCTGATATCGATGTCCATCACCAGATGCTGGCTGTATTTCATCGGCAAAGTCAGAAGCCTTTCACGAATAGAATATGCATTATGGTGCTCAGCGGAAGTCCTGCTCGGCTCTCTCTTCATGGCCTTATATCTTTCTCTCATGATGCCAAGTCCGCCTCCCTATTATGAATTGGTAGGAAAAGCCCTGAAGATAACAGCCGGCACATGCATCTATCCCTACCTTTTCATATGGATCGGAATGGAAGCAAAGACAATAATCAATTCTCTTTCACAAAGGGGCGACGACACATCGCTTATAAGGTTCTACGACGAATACAAGAAACTCCGCTTTGTCATCGCACCGGAAGCCGTTCTGTACATCAAATCAGAAGACAATTATGCACAGATACACTATCTTGATAAAGGAAGATCCCAGAAGTTCATCCTTAGGTCATCCATGAAAGCATTGGAAGATAACTTGAAGCAACATGGCCTCATACGATGCCACAGGTCATATTTCGTCAACCCCACCTTTATAAAGATTGTCCACAGGAACGATGCAGGTCAGATTGTCGCAGAACTGAATCAGGAAGGATACGAAAGCATACCTATCTCACAGAAATATCAGGATCAGATAGCGAACATTGTCTGACAACCAGTCGTTTGAATTTTAGTGAAAGTACGCAGCTGTTAAGGATTTCCTCGAGGATAGAATATGTGTTCTGTCGTTTCATTTAAACAAAAAGTCCTGCTCTCGATTCGCATCGAGGTAAGACCACTACACATAAACTAACTTATGAAAATATATATGCAGTCTGAACCTGATATGATGAGACCTTTGGTTCAGGTCTGTTCCCTAGAGAAGAGATAAGCAGCCCAAACCAGATAGCAAGCAGTACAATCCATAAGACCTTCTGCCATTTCTTCTGTGAGAGCCACCAGTACTTCATCTGTGCCCTGAAGACATACCACTTCGCCTTCATCTTCTCTCCGAACATCTTCATTCGGCTTGAAAGAGGAATATTGGGTTTTGCTTTCTTAGTACCCTTTACGCGTACATCAACGCTCTCGGTGACCTTCTTGCCGGAAATCACTCCAATGAGCTTGACGGTCATCTTGCCGTTTGACCTTGGGACTGGAATACGAGTCGTTCCGGAATCCGACACTGCTATGCTATACTTGGTAGCTCCGGAATCAATAGACAGATATAATGAATCTGGACATGCGTCACATGTCCACTTGATATCTATATATTCGCCTTCTGATGCTGACTTTCTGTCAGTGGAAAGCGTCATTTGCTTCTTCATTGGCTGGAATAGTTGTTTGTATCCAATACGTGCAATTCCCTTGCCAAATCTACAATTCCGCTTTCTAGAAAACATATTAGACTGTCAATGTTGGATAGAGGGCACCTGGACAAAATCATCCTACTTTTTGTCCAGGTGACCAAAAGTTACTATATTATATGTAGAACTGACAAGAAAAATATGAAGAAAACCATTTACGTAGATCTGGATAATACTTTAGCGGATTACCTGGGGAAGTGCGATGAGATGAATATAAGCCCTGCCGAGGCAAAACTGACTATCTGATTGACGATTCCGAGAAGAACGGTGCAAAAGAGTTTGCCGGCACACATATAAAGATTCATTCTTCGGAATTTCCTGATTGGAACAGCGTCATAAGGTATATTTTTGAGAAGGAGAATATTTGTTATTAGTCGAATAATTGCATAGATCAGGAGAATCGTTTGATTTATCTGATTTTAAGGAAGTCCAGTTTCCAGGTAAGCCCCGCATTTACTATGGTCTGATCAGGTCTAAGAGAGTTGGCTGCCGGACTCTCTCCGTTTGTATAGCAGCAGTTCAGGTGGAATCTGAGGTTTCTGTAGTCCTTGAATGGGAAATACTCGATACCCGCACCGGCTCTCAGTACATCAGTTCCGGCTGCAACGCAAAGATCTTCTGTAACACTCTTGTTGCGGTCATATGAGACTTTGATAAAGACATTAAGTGCATCAATTGGGGTCCACCAAAGATCGCCGATCAGACAGTAGTCGTCAAGCAGGAAGTTCTTTGCGTTAGTTCCTTTATTGACAAAGTCGAACTCAAAAAAAAATTCACCGAATTCGAATCTGTTGCCCAGGGCAAGATAATTAATGTACTTTCCTGGCGCATATTCCATGACATTAACTGAATAGGTTGTCTTGAACCATTCGTGTGAGCCTGTCCACATGAGATTATATGAATAGATGTCGTCGTTGGTTGGATTCAAGGTGCCTCTTCTGAACGGACTGTCACTGATCTGAAAGGTGAGCAGGTCATTGCCTTCGTTGAACGCATATGTACCGCTTACTCCTAATTGGAAGCATGCGAGGTTATACCAATATTCTGAGCAGTAATACAGGTCGAATGGGGCGCGATCATACTCATATCCACCTGTGGCAATGATCTGTTTGCCGGCTGAAATGCTCCATGGTCCTCTTGTGTATGTGAGATTTAAAAAATCTGTAGCATCAAACAGGCTTTGGATAGAAGTCGGCTTGTTGATACGCTGACGGTACGAATATGATAGTCCCTTTCCAAGTGTACCGTCAATTCTGAAAAAGATGTATTTTCCCTTAAGGCCACTGTTTGCACCGATGTTATCACCATCAATATATTCCTGTAGATATTCAACCCTTGTCAGCAGCTCCGCTCTTGTGATTTTGCTTTGAGCCTTAATAGGCAGGGTGAAGAAAAGGCATACTGCAAGAATAATTATGGTTCTTGCAGTCATGATCATGTTAGATTTCATAGACTTAGGTTTTAATAGTACGTGGCAAATGTAATAAAATTTAAGTTTCGCAAGTGCTAAAATGATGTAATAAAAAAGGCTAAAGTGTTTGATAATTCGGTGATTATCAATATATTAAAGTCGCCAAACAAAAACATAGAACCCTTTAGCCATGAACAAAAATAGACATATTATCGGCGAACTCCAAGAGTGTTTTGCAAACAATGATGCCCGCAAGGCAATAAACAGTATATCAACCATAATGAACAGCATAAGGATACAGAGCAAAGTCATCGGATCGGTAAAGAATCCGAACTGCAAGTTCACCTGTCTTCAGGTGTTGCAGCTGCTCGTGCTCTTCCCGTTCTTCTCGGTGAAGAATGCTGCCAATTATTCGGCCTCTGCACTCTGCAAGTTGTTTGCTTGCGATAAGGATATGTTCTATCGTTTCATGAACGACGGCAAGGTCAATTGGCGACGTATAATCTACTCGGTTTTCAGACAACTGTATTCTCGTGTGAGCCGCAAGACAACAGCAAAATCTGATGTCAAGTGCATCATCATCGATGATACAGACCTTCCTAAGACCGGATTCAAGACAGAGAAGATCGGTAAAGTCTTCTCTCATACTCAAATGAAGCCTATACTGGGCTTCAAGGCGATGTTCCTCGGCTTTACAGACGGTATGTCTCAGTCTATTCTTGACTTCTCTCTTCACGGAGAAGAAGGAAAGCGCAGCGACAAGCCACAGGGCTTATCCAAGAAGCAGGCAGACTCACGTTATACCAAGGAACGTTCTGAGGATGACCGTATTGCTAAGCGTAGTTCTGAGTACCTTGCAAGCAAGATTGAGACAGCTATCAGTATGCTGAAGCGCTCAATCATAGAGGGTGTACGCTTCGACTATCTTCTTGTCGACAGCTGCTTCACCTGCACCGAACTCCTGAAGTTCATAGTCTCAAGGTATTTTTGTTGCCATCTTATTGGAATGATAAAGATGGGCAAGACCAAGTATGAGACCGCTCTCAGAACCAAGACTGCACCTGAACTTATCAAGGCTCTTCAGAAATCAAAGAGTGTAAAGTACAGCCGATCAATCGGTTATTATACTGGGACCATCTCTGCAAAACTCTCCGGCATCAAGGTCAACCTGTTCTTCTACAGAAAAGGCAAGAATGGTAACTGGAACGCTCTGCTGACCTCAGACCTCAAGCTGGACGCCAAGGAAGCCCTCAGACTTTACTCAAGACGATGGGTCATTGAAGTTGCCTACAAAGAGATGAAGCAGAATCTGAAACTCGGAAAGAACCAGTGTAGGGACTTTGCCGGACAGATTGCCGGCGTATCACTGTGTGTCTTGCAGTACAATATACTCAGTTATGTCAAACGCAATGAGTCTTACGAGACCATCGGAGGACTCTTTGCTGAAATTACAAAGAACTCTGTTGAACTTTCAGTAGCAGAAAGAATCTGGCTGCTGATCGTAGAAGTCATAAACGTAATTGCCGAGGCTCTCAACTGCGATGCCATGGCTCTGACCGAGCAAGTAATATCAAACGATAAACAAATCAAAGCAGTGAAGGTGGCCTTTGACAAGCTGCGGTCGCCGCCTGACGGACTAAAATTCACTTGCGAAACTTAAGTCCATAATAATATGCCTTGTATCAATGGCTTGATTCCTACAGAGCGGAGCGCATCCGTCGAGAGGGATGCTCCGATGAAGAACATTGTTCAGAATAAATGTATTCAGCAGGATTGCAATGACAAAATAGAGGATAAACCAAGGAATAGTGATCTTGGAATCCTTACTCTTGAAGATTAATGAGGTTGCTAGAGCTAAAGGAATGATCCATAGAGCTCGAGTGAGCTTGATCGTTGTAGCAACCTTCAATGCTTCTTCAGCATATGATGCTCCTGCCCCGACAACCGAACTTGTGTCATGAATTGCGATAGCGGCCCAAGTGCCGAATTCCTGCTGCGATAGTCCGAGCCAATTGCCTATTGATGGGAATATGAACAGAGCAATAGCATTAAGTACAAATACTACTGCAAGCGCTACAGACATGTTTTCTGGCTTTGCCTTTATTACCGGTCCTACTGCCGCTATGGCACTTCCTCCGCAGATTGCTGTACCCGAACTGATTAAGTATGATGTCTCCTTGTCGACTTTCAGCAGCTTCCTTCCAATCAGCATACCTGTTACAAGGGTTCCCGCGACCGAAACAATTGTAAAGAGCATACCTTCACGACCTGATGCAAGGGACTCATATAGGTTCATGCCGAAACCGAATCCCACTACAGAGTACTGCAGAAGGACTTTTTACATTTTCTTATTGACACTCGGGTAGCCTTGTCCGCAGAGTAGGGCATACGATAGTCCTAAGAACAACATCACTGGAGGTGTACACCATTTGGCCAGAAACTGCAATCCTGGAATATATGCTCCAAACAGGCATAGACCAGCTATGGCTGTTATAAATATGTATATTTCTTTAGAATATCTTTTCATCTTCAGGCAATGATATCATGAACCTTATGTCTATTCATAGATAGTCGCTACTATCTTGCGGGCCCCCCCATAGTTACGGAACTCACAGAGGTAGATTCCCTGCCAGGTACCCATGTTCAGTCTGCCGTTAGTGATCGGTATGGTTAGACTGACTCCGAAAAGAGAACACTTTGCATGTGCCGGCATGTCATCCGATCCTTCCAAAGTATGCTCATAGTATGGTTCCCTCTCTTTCACTATATGATTCATGATGGCTTCCATATCCGTGCGTACATCGGGGTCGTAATTCTCGTTGATAGATAGAGCACATGAAGTATGCTGAACGAAGAGGTTATGTTTATGGACGAAACGGCTTTCATCCGTTGGCTTTTAAATTATACTGTTGATTTCCGAATAATGATACTACTGATTTCTCGACACGTGGAATGACAGGAGAATTGTGGCCGCCCTCGGTTACCTCAAAGGCAACCTCCGCTCCTTTGACCATCAGAGTTTCCACCACCTTCATGGTATCCTCCTCAATGTCTGCAAACCTCTTCACCTTTGTTTCTTTCTCATTCTCACCCATGCTGATGTAGAAGCGTACGCACTGCAGCTCCTCCTGCTTGAGAATCCATTCCGAAAATCCATCGTACCAGAAGGATCCCGAGATGGATGCGACACCCTCAAACAGAGGCTTCCTGATGGCTGCCCAGACAGTAAAGAGACCGGAAAGAGATAATCCTACAAGGTATCTCTTAGGATTTCTTATCTGAAGGGAATTCTCAAGATTGAAGAAAATGTCTCCTTTGAGACGTTCCAGAAAATGACTGGCACGACCTCCGAATTCCCCTTCCTTGACGGCCGGAGCCTTCCATGGAGTCATGTCATTGTTCCAGTCCATTTCTGAGATAGTGACGATGTTCGTTCCGAATCTTGTGGATATTTCCTCTAAAGCCACGCGCTCTTTTTCCGGAAGTCTATGAGGCAGAAGAATATATATTATACTACTTGAATCGAAAGTAGCGATGTCAAGATGCAGGGAATGGTATGTTCTGGAGGTAATCATATAAGTACAAAGATACATAATTTTACAGAGATGGGAAGTATGGTATCCATATATCGCAAAATATCTAGTAATATCTATTGTAAGCTTCTCCTTTATTGTATGCTTACATTACAGGGCTGGATAGTGCTGATAATGCAGCAGTAACGACATAATATCCGTATATGACAACACGATAGCCGACACAATACATGGACAAAACATCAGATTGCGGGCATTCCGTCGAACCACCAGCAGCCATGTGATCCTTACAGGTCTTGTAACATTGATTCTCTTTTCACCCTGCAACATCATATGAGCTGAATCTTTTCATCAGGTTTTATTATGAAATAATAACTGCTAATGTCAATTGGTCGCATCCAAATCAAAATTAGCCGCGCCAAATATCATAAAAGTCTGTAATGCAGACCTTTACGATAAACTTAGTCTCAACTCGCATGTAAAGAAATTTTACACTTTTGTAAAGTCTATGAAAAAAATCAGATAAATCTCCGGTGCTCCTTTCATGACAGCACCGATTAATAAGATGCATCAGCAATAAGATAAAATCTGAATCTCAGCCATGACCTAGCCAAGCGTTATGCTTTCTATTCTCAAGCGGAGTGTTCCTGAAGGAGTTTTGGCCTCAGCTATTTCGCCGACTTTCTTGCCCATCAAGGCAGCTCCTATCGGAGACTTCAGCGAAATCTTACCAGCCTCGAGGTTCATCTCGTGAGGGCTGACTATCTCGAATTTCATTCTGACATTTGTAGAAAGATTAGTGAATTCGACCCGGCTTAGTAGACAGACTCTGTCTTTCGGGAGTGCAGCTGTATCGATCACCCGGGAATTTTCCAGCACCTTCTGAAGGAAACGGATACGGCTGATGGTCTTCGCTTGCCTGCGCCTTGCTTCACGGTATCCCGCATTCTCACTCCGGTCACCTTGGGCACTGGTCTCTGCAACATTTTCCCTTACTTCAGGATAGACCACAGTGATAAGGTGGTTCAGCTCCGAAGCAATCTCTTCGTATCGTTGTTTTGACAAGTATTCCATAGGTAGCAGGCGTTATTCTTGAGGAGCAGATCGGCCGTCATAAGTCCGGATCTGCAAAAAAAGCCTCTGAGCACAACTCAGAGGCTTTCCAATGAGAGCCGATGGAGGGAATCGAACCCACGACCCCGAGATTACAAATCACGTGCTCTGGCCAACTGAGCTACATCGGCAAAATTATTCTGACCATTTCAAATGGGTTGCAAATATACAACTTTTTATGATACCTCCTACATTTTGTGGATATTTTTTTTGTTTCAACATGCTCTCATTGCTCTTCCGGAGTGTCTGATCGCCTCAGCATCCAATATGTCGCCATCAAGAACCTTCACACCGTTGATGTAGACTTTTTCTATTCCGAATGATTCTTCCCGGTCTGGCTGAGAATTGCGTAGCTTTGTCTCATCAAAAACAGTTATGTCAGCATAGAATCCCGGCTTGATCAGTCCTCTGTCTTTAATTGAAAATCTCTCGGCAACAGCTCCTGTCATTTTTCTGATGGTATTCGGCATAGTGTCTCCGGTACCGCAAAGAGAGTACTGCAGGAACTTAGGAAAGCAGTCATATATTGCAGGATTCTGCACTCCATGATCCTCGACCCAAGCATCTGTCATATACAGGCATCTTTCATCCTTTGAAAGTTCACTGACTATCTCCGGCGTGCTATATGGTCCCATATTGATGCGACCCTTGAAATTACTCATTTCACAAAGGTCAAGGTAAGCATCAAGGCAGGATTTGCCCATTTCCTTTGCTATCTGAGCCACACTCTTTCCTTCATATCGCTCATATCCCGGGCCTATGTATGCTATCTGTATGTCATCCCACCCAAAACCGAGAAGGATGATGGTCGCTCTGATCAATATGCTGAGTTTCAATTTATTGAACCAGTGACGCTTCTCTTTGAGCGAAAGAGCTTGATACCATGCAGGCAGCACTACGGTGATTACCGACACACCAAGCAGTTCGCTGTATATGTCAAAACCTATGTCCACACCTTTATCCCTCAGGCCATGAAGAATAGAGACCAGTTCGTCTTTGCAGCGGAAAGATCGCCTTCCGACGAAGATGGCATGAGAATAATGCAGCTTCATCCTGGTACCGGATGCAATTTCGACAAGCTCATCCAAGGCCCTGAGAAGGTGTGGACGCCCAAGAAGAGGATAAGTCATAGACACCGCAGAGCATGCACGTGGATGCACCGTCATAGGTCTGTCGTATTTTTCGCAAAGCCTTGCCACATCTTTAAGTTCTTCAATGTCAGCATATATGCCAGGTTCATACATGAGGCCTAATGAAAGTCCGCAGGCACCTTCCTTCAGGGCATTCTCCATTATTTCAAGCATCTTCTTACGTTCAGAATCCGTAAGCTGACGATTTTCGTATCCAGCCACACTGGCTCTGGCAGTACAGTGACCGGCAAGAGCAGCAATATTGCATGGCGAATTCCGGTCTATTGCTTCAAAGAATTCCGACACACGAGGATAGATGCCGGTAGTGTCGTCATGGGAAAACAGTCCACCTCCGATCTTATTGACATGTTGTGATTCTGCTTCAAATCCCACAACTGACAGTCCGCAGTTGCCCGTCACAAAAGAAGTGATTCCCTGCCGGATGAAAGGCTCGAAATATTTCCGAGGCTGATTTTTGATTGCAAACCAATCATTATGCGAATGAGCATCCATGAATCCAGGAGATACTGAAAGTCCTTCAAGGTCAATTATTTCCCATCCTTCTTCCGGCTGAATGTCCTCTTCGACTTTTAAAATTCTGTCATTTTCAATAAGTATATCTCCCTTGAATCCTTCCGCTCCAGTTCCATCATAAACAAATCCGTTTTTGAAAAGTTTCATTGGTTTAGTTTTAGTTAAAATCATATCACAGCCTTAATACTTCAGCATAAGCTTGTAGTAAATTTTCAAAGCAAATATGGATAATTTCGCAGATTTTTCCAAGTGTCTGACAATTGTGTACGCTTGCTTTTAATTTAATACACCACTTTCCATGTTATTTTGCCCTTGAATGAAATGATTATGAGAAAAGATGAATTTTCAGATCAGTTATCAATATAAATAACTTAAATTCGCACAAATTTAATTGGCCAATGGTAACTTTTACAGTTGCGCTTATTGCGCTCATAGCAGGATATCTAATCTACGGTACATACATCAATAAGATTTTTGGTCCTGATGACAGAATAACACCGGCTCTCAGTAAGACAGACGGTGTGGACTTCATTCCTCTACCAACGTGGAAGATATTTATGATCCAGTTCTTGAACATTGCTGGTCTGGGTCCGATCTTCGGAGCAATCATGGGTGCCCAATTCGGAACTGCCTCATATCTTTGGATTGTACTGGGAACAATCTTTGCTGGCGCTGTTCATGATTTCTTTTCTGGAGCTCTGTCAATCCGAAATGGGGGAGAAACACTTCCGGAAATGGTCGGACGTTACTTGGGAGCTAATACAAAGAAGATAATGGGTGGCTTCACTATGATACTCATGATTCTGGTTGGAGCTGTCTTTGTGAGTGGACCGGCTGAACTGATTGCAGGCATGACACCTGATTATATGAATGAATTCTTCTGGATCATTATCATCTTCCTATATTACATTCTGGCTACGATATTGCCTGTAGACAAGATTATAGCCAAAATTTATCCATTGTTTGCCATTGCATTACTCTTCATGGCTGGAGGTGTCCTGGTCATGCTCTACGTGAAGAATCCGGATCTGCCGGAGATGTGGAACGGGTTTGGAGTGAAATATGAAAAGAACCCGATTTTCCCGATGATGTTCATTTCAATAGCTTGTGGAGCCATCAGCGGATTCCATGCGACGCAATCTCCACTTATGGCGCGTTGCATGTCTTCTGAAAGACATTGCAGACCAATCTTTTATGGAGCAATGATTGCTGAAGGTGCAGTTGCACTGATCTGGGCTGCTGCCGCCACATACTTTTTCCAGGAAAACGGCATCATTGATCAGATGACAGGAAAGGCCTATTCCGGAGCACACGTGGCAACAAGCATTTCAAAAGAATGGCTCGGTTCAATCGGTGGTATAATGGCTATCCTCGGGGTCGTGGCAGCACCGATTACAAGTGGAGACACTGCCCTCCGCTCTGCACGTCTGATTGCAGCAGACTTCCTCCGCATCGATCAGAAGCCGATCCGCAAACGACTTCTGGTATGTATCCCGATATTTCTGATAACAATGGCTGTGCTCATCTATAGTTTAAGAGATGCAGATGGATTCAAAATAATCTGGCGGTACTTTGCCTGGTCCAACCAGACGCTTTCAGTATTCACACTTTGGGCAATCACAGTCTATCTGGTTCAGAACAGGAAAAATTTCTATATCACCCTGTTGCCTGGATTGCTGATGACATTGGTGTGTTCGACGTATATTTGCATTGCACCTGAAGGTCTCTCCCTGCCTCAGGAAATATCGTATATTATCGGTGGAAGCTGCACATTGGCAGGGCTGATCTGGTTCATTCTATGGTATAGGAAAGAGCAGAACAAGGGGTGTCTCAGCTGATGAACCAAGCGTGCCGGCAATTAAATGCCTTGACTCAAAGACGTCAGAAATATGATCAGTCCGCTTAAACCGATATAAGCATATACGACATAGGTGAACAGTCTGTTGGATAATCGCTTGAATGCCCAGTTCCCCGCAAAGACGCCTACAGCCAGTCCTCCAAGCGAATACAGATATGCCGTTCCGACATCAGAGGTAACGTATCCATTGCAGGCACGTACAGACAACATAATGAAATTGGTCAAGACTGCATAAGTCTGTATCATACCCATGTAATGATTCTTGTCGGGTTCAGAATTTATCAGATAAAGCACTACGGGAGGACCTTGCATTCCGAACAGTCCTCCCATCACGCCGCTTAAGCTCCCGGCACCCAGAAGCCATCCTGCTGTTGGCCGGATAATCTTCTGCAGTTTGTCTTTAAAGAAGCTGAAGTACAGGCTGATAACTATCAATATTAATCCAAGTATAACCCTCATCGCCTTTCCTTCTATCTTGTCGAGCAAGCAGATAGCGATAGACGAAAACACGAAAAATGCAGCTGATATTGGCAAAAGCCGCTTCCAATTGACATATTTCAAATACTTAATCATCACTACTGTAGATGAAGTAAGTGAAAGTATTCCTGAAAGTGTTACGGCCTCGGCATATGAAGGCATCAGGAAGGGGAGGGCAGTCATTATGAATATGCCGAAACCGAAGCCGGTGGTTCGTTGTACGAAACTGGCCCCTGCAGCCAGTAAAATGATGTAGATTATATTTTCCGGCATATAAAAAACTATCTCACGTAGTGAGGCATATCATCAGGTATCACCATTGATATTTCCACGAGGCCAGCCACCTTGCCATCCTCCTTCCAAGCGGTCTGATAAATCATCTTTTTCATCCCGTTCTTCAAGATAGTATAAGCATTGCTTCCACCATTGGCCAGAAGGTCAGATATTATTCCGCGGGAACGCTCATTATGGCAGGGGATCATACTCTTGCCGATAAGATTGCCATGTGAAGCAAATGTCTCCTTAGCCTTGTCGTTCATATAAATTATTACTCCTTCCTTGTCACACACTGTGACGGCGCAGTTCATTTCCTTAGCCCAATCCGGTATCATAGGTGTTTATTTAAATTTAATGATTTCAGATACAATCTCTCCCATCCATAAACTTATTGTCGGCACTTTCCGACTGTCATCTGCAAATCCTTTCCGGTTGGACTCTGGAAGGCTTTCAGATCAAATTTATGGAGCATGGCCAGAACATGATCAAAGACCTCTGCCTGAAGATGCTCGTAGTTGAGCCATCTGGTGTCTGCTGAAAAGAAATATAGTTCAACAGGTATTCCTTCTGCGGTTGGCTGCAACTGTCGGACAGTCATTATCAGGTCATTATTGACTTTAGGATGATGTCGAAGATAGTATTCCAGATAATAACGGAATATATAGAGATTGACCTCTTCTTTTCCTGTTGACTCGAATCCATTCATCCATGGCTGCTTCATATAACCTTGCATTTCTTCTTTCGTACAGAAACGAACGGTATTCATGTCGATGCTTACAGATCTCTTGATCCGTCGTCCGCCGATATCGAACATTCCCCTCCAGTTCTGAAACGAGTCATTCACCAATGCATATGGAGGGACTGTTACAATGGTCTTATCCCAATTGCGTATCTTCACGGTGGTCAATGTCACTTCCAGAACATCGCCATCAGCACCATATTTAGGCATGGTTATCCAGTCGCCGGGATGAAGCATATCATTGGCAATCAACTGGATTCCCGCCACAAATCCCTTGATGGTGTCCTGAAAAACAAGCATCAATATTGCCGTTCCAGCTCCCAATCCGGTCAGTAAAACCACGGGGCTTTTGTCTATCACTTCGCTGATGATCAATATCGATCCAATGAAAATGACCGCGAGTTTCAGCATCTGGTAGAATCCCTTCAAAGAATGATTCTTAAGTCTGTCATACTCATTAGACATCGTGTAGACTGATGTTATTACCGTGAAAAGCAACTTCATGAATACACCGATCATGTATATCCTGCATACTTTCAGTAGGAAATCCAGCATTCCCGTTCCAGTAAGAACCAACGGCAGCAGAATATATATTACAATCGGAGAAATCAGTCTGCAAATAACATTGAGAACCTCATCACTCAAGATATAATCATCCCATTTGGTCTCTGTCCTTGCCGTAATTTTCCGAATTATGGGAATAAGGATTCTCCTGGATATCCTGTCTAGCAGATATACAGTCAGAATCATAGCAAATATCACCCCTGCACGAAAGAGAATCAGAGAGAGAGTCTCAGAAAGCCCCCAATGTTGGAGCCATAAAATAATTTTATCAGCTGTTTGTTCCATTCGGCAAAGATATTAATATTCTTAATAATCGTATACTATATAAAAAGAAAAGAGACCTCGCCGCTCACGCGGAGATGCCTCACTAACCACATAATTAATAACACTAAAACTAATAACGAGTGCAAAGGTAGGGACTTTGCTGGAATCTGCAATAGCTCGTCTGTTAAATAATTGTTAATTCGGCTATTTGCGACGAAACCGCCTGCATTCTACAAAAGAACAGGCGGTTTCGGACTATTTGATAAGATCATCCAATCTTCTGAAGATGCTAAGGCGAAGCTTGCACAATTCCCTGATCTTCTTCTTGTTCTTAGGAGCAATGAAATTACATGTACCCAAAAACTTCATGAATAGTCTCATATAATTCCACGCGAGAATAAACATCATTGGAAAAGCAATAAAATAGCCAAGCGCCCACCAGAATCCTACAAGCACCCAAAGAAGCACCACCGGTAATATCAGGCATATCGGGATAGTGACAAGAGCACTGACCGCGACTCTGAAAGTGCTTATGAACATCTGGTCCTTGATCATTTTCTTTAAAAAGATCTCCGGAACGATAAAGAGAAGAGCGGTCGGGATAATTGATACGATAAACAGTGGCAACAGAACCAGAAGACCGATTCCACGTAAAAGAGCAGCTTCCAGATGTGGATTATGTCTGAAAAGCCAATCTCTGATATTGAGCTGCCTGATTCCCTCCATAAGTCTGGCTGTATCATTGTAAAGATCCTCCATCTTCTCCGGATGTTTTTCCGAAGCCTTCTGGAGATCATTTACGAGACTCTGATCGGAAAGCAGACGCGATGGAAGATAATTCTTCTTATATCCGTGTTCACGGGCATATTTCTTACCATATTCATTTTCACGAAGCCAGTCGATCTGATCATAATGCTCGACATCGTCAATATGAAGCATCATCTCCTTGATCTGACTGTGCACCAGTGAATTGACCTCCATCATTGTCGCTCTCGGCTCGTTTTGATAACGCTCATAGTAAGGCTTCAGAGATATCGGCTTACCAAATCTGATAAGCATCTCTGTCCTGGCGTGGAAATAATTTGAATAATGATTACACGATGGCAGAATCATCACGTCGTCCTTGAATCCCATCTTTTCAGCTGCACCAAAGGCAATCCTCAGGTATCCAAGCTTGAAGGTGCCAAGCCATCTTTTATCCTGATGTCCACCTTCCGGATAAAGCATCACTGTCTCTCCATCCATCAACGCATTGCCGGCATCCTCAAACGTCTCGGAATTCTTGCGGACATGTGCCAATCCCTCATAACCCATGCGATAAGCAGGGAGAAGGCCCATTGCACGAAGTGCCTTATTGAATATCGGATTATTGAATACATTCGCTCTGGCAAGAAAATTCATCCTTCGGTCAGTCAGTTGAAGACAGACGCACAGGGGATCATTCAGACAGTTCTGGTGATTTGATACAATAACTGTTGGCGTACCATTGACAGGCACATTCTCAAGTCCCAGGACATGCTCCTTCTTGAAATACAATCCGGAGTTGACAAACTGGAGATAAGCTCGGAATGCTTTGAGAAACAGAGAGTGATCTCTTGGATTGGACTTTTTCATATCTGGTCAGGTTTAGTACAACTTTCCCTGCAGATCAACTGCGGGGAAAGCAAAATTACGAATATTTATGAAAATTCCAACGACCCGACTATTCGCCAGCCTTCTTCTGAAGATACTCCTTGAAGAATCGTCCCTGAGTCGATGGGGTAAAATCCCAGTCCGTAATCAGAGTAGGGGACCAGTCGGTATCAAAACACCATACTGTGAATGAAATACCTTTCTTTTCGAAATATTCTGTTATGTGATGTCCGTATACGTCGGTGGAAATCACAGGGATATGCGCCCCTTTTTCATTTTCGAGACAGAAACCGATCTCTGTGCAGATGACAGGATAAGTATCCGCTACATAACCGAAATCAGCCTCCCACTGTTCTTCCCAAGGCTGCTCACGCTTCATCGGATAAGGATGTGATACATAAGCTACATTAGGACGGTCAATCGGAGCTGCAGCCACCGGAGTCAGATCATAAGCCCAATTGAATCCTGCGCAAAGGCAGACAGCATTCGGATTATATACACGGATCGTATCAATAATCTGTTCCTGAATACCTTTCCATTCCTCCCATGTGCATTCTCCTGTATCAGGACCTGTAACCGTAGGTTCATTGTAGAGTTCATACAAAGCTACCGTAGGTTCGTCAGAATATCTTTGAGCAACTGTACGCCAGAATTTGAAAGTCTCCTCCAGATCAGTGTTGTACATCTCATTTGTGAACTTTGCATCCTTCAGATTACCGATTGAATGCCAGTCCATTATGACGTACATGCCGTGAAGTTTCGCCCATTCAACTCCCTTGTCCATAGCTTCAAATGCGGCATCCCATCCCATCATGTTCAGATGGGCCGGATGAACAGCGAATCTTACTACATTTGCCCCCCAGTCAGCCGCTTCCGCAAAATATCGCTCGTTCCATTGTCCGTCACTGACAAGTTTCACAGGATCTGAAAAACAAAGTCCTCTGAATACGAGTTCATTTCCCTGAGGATCAATGAACTTATTTCCTTCCACCTTTACCCAGGCATTGTTGGATGTATGCGATGTGCATGCAGCCATAATAACAGCTGCTATAAACATCAGGACAGTCTTTTTCATAGCAATTGGTTGTTAGTCAGCAAATTTATTTTACAATGATATATGTTGTCTCAGGAGCGGCAGTTCCCTGAAGAACACCATTGTTGACAGTAAACAGATTACCGTAAACTGTATCATGGTATTCGCCGTCAGGAAGGGCTGTAGGAAGTTCTACTGTATTGGACTCGAGAGCGAAATTGATTACAGCAGCACCCTTGTCACCTCTGTTTACAACAACAATTTCACCATCCTCAGAGATGCGGATATCCTCTATCTGACCATTCATTGCCTGGCGGAACTTATTGACAGCCACTACTTCAGGATGGAAGAACTCATCATTTCCACGAGCTCCGAGAAGGTTGTCACCATAATAATTTTCGCGTGTAGAATTCATCGGACGGCTGTAGAAGAGAGGAGTACCGTTCTGACGTGCTGTAAGAAGAACCCATGCGGTACGGATCTGCGAGTCTGTAAGATCTGCTGTCTCATTTGCATTGCAATATGTGTCGTGGCTCTCTACCCATGTAGTAAGATATTCAGGGGCAGCGCTATGATACCAAGATAATATGTCAATATCTTTAGCACTATGATTCTCAATCACTTTGCAAAGAATATGTCCATAAGTCGAAGCTGTCTGTCCGAAATATCCGGCATATTCAGCCTCTGGCACACCGCCACCCTGAAGAACCTCTCCATATACGAAGAGACTGTCATAAGGAATGCACAATGACACGCCAAGAACCTCCTTACGACCTGTGGCAACATCCCAGAAATCGTTTTCTGTAACACCTGCCTCTGTGTCAAGAGGGTCTGAATGAACTCCGATATGCTTTGCCGTATCATAACGGAATCCGCGTACACCCATCTCGATAAGTTTGTTGACAAACTGCATGTAATACTTCTGGAAATGAGGATTCTCTGTGTTTACATCCGGAAGACCACCTACACCCTGATGAGTGCACTGCTGACGGTCACTGTAATTTCTGATACCCTCGAGACCTTTTGTATGGAACATCTTGTCACGTCCACCTACTGCTGCGTAGAATTCCTCGGAAACAAGATCGATATCAAATGCTGTATGATTAGGGAGAACATCTACCAGGACGCGGATGTCATACTTCTTAGCAGAATCAAGCATCGCCTTCATTTCAGCTTCTGTTCCAAGGATATTGTTGCCGATTGTCCAGTCTGTAGGCTGATAATAATGGTACCAGTTACCTTCTTTTGCATCAAGAATCTTGATATTGGCTCCTTCAGGGCTGAAGCAGGCATTCACCGGTGATGTCTGAAGCATGGTATAACCAGACTCAGCGATCAACTTCATGTTCTCTGCGATAGTGGGGAAGTTCCAGCTCCATGTATGCAGAATGATTTCCGTATTGGTAGCATTAGGATCGTGGGTCATGCGGTCCACAAGATTTGTAGTTGTGCTTGTTGAGCAGGCAACAAGGCCAAGGCACGCAATTGCTGTAAGAATTTTTTTCATGATTGTAAGTTTATTAATTCAGAATATTATTCGACATCAAGATATTCTTCTACAAAGTCGACGAGGCTTTGCAGTTCGTCATTATTAGCGGCACAGACAAGTACAGTCAAGAGATTATTCTTGCCCTTTGAAGGAATATCGAGGCAGAAAAAGAAGCAAGGAAGATCGTCGTCTGTCCATACATTGAAACCGTATGCGACATGATTCTTGAAGTCGAATGAGATTATCGGCTCATCATTCGCGTCCAGATCTTCTTCATTCATAACATCTTCATAGGCTCTGGACGCCTCAAGGTAAGCATCAGAACCTTCAGGTATCACACCCCAGCTGACATCTATGCTTCTTACATCTCTTCCTCTGGCATTCACACTCAAAGTATAAGATCTGCTTCCATCCTCTTCGAGATAGGTCTCTGTCTCTACACCCCATATTTCCGGAACCTGCATTGAGATTCCTTCATAATGAACTTGTTTTAAAGATACTTTCTTCATATATGATTTTGATTTTCTTCTATTTTCAAAGATAGAAACTTTCGGCAATCTATACAAGATGAAACGGTTTTTATGGGTATTTTCTTCCGGAATTGAAGAGAAATTGTTAGATTTGCAAGATATGTGCTTAGAGTATTAACTTAAATAATGATATTATGACACTTATTGAAAGCATCATTGCACGCGCAAAGTCAAACAAGCAGCGCATCGTGCTTCCTGAATCTCTTGAAGAGCGTACACTCACTGCAGCGGATATGGCGCTCGCTGATGAGATTGCAGACATCATCCTCATCGGTAATCCTGACGAGATCTTCGCTCTTGCAGAAAAGCTCGGCCTCAAGAATATCGGCAAAGCAACAATCATTGATCCTGCAACAAGCGAAAAGACTGCAGAATATGCAAACCTTCTTTATGAACTCCGCAAGAGCAAGGGCATGACTCCGGAAAAGGCTGCACAACAGGTGCTTGACCCTCTTTATTTCGGATGCCTCATCATCAAGAGCGGAGATGCTGACGGACAGATCAGCGGTGCTCTTTCTACTACAGGAGAGACTCTCCGTCCAGCACTTCAGATCATCAAATGTGCTCCAGGCATCACTTGCGTCAGCGGTGCAATGCTTATGATTACTCAGACTCCTCAGTACGGTGAAAACGGCGTTCTAGTTGTAGGTGACGTAGCCGTAACTCCTATGCCGGACGCTTCTCAGCTTGCTCAGATAGCAGTTTGCACAGCTCAGACAGCAAAGAGTGTTGCCGGATTCGCAGATCCTAGAGTGGCTATGCTTTCATTCTCTACAATGGGTTCTGCAAAGCACGAGGTTGTGGACAAGGTAATCGAAGCTACAAAGCTTGCAAGAGAACTTGACCCTTCACTCAAGGTAGAAGGTGAGCTCCAGGCTGATGCTGCTCTTGTTCCTTCTGTAGGACAGAAGAAAGCCCCAGGTTCAGAGATCGCAGGTCACGCAAATGTACTTGTATTCCCATGCCTCGAGGTTGGTAACATCGCTTACAAGCTCGTTCAGAGACTCGGCGGCGCCGATGCGATCGGTCCTATCCTCCAGGGTATAGCCCGTCCGGTGAACGACCTCAGCCGCGGCTGCTCTGTAGATGACATCTACAAGATGGTAGCTATCACAGCATGCCAGGCAATGGACGCAAAGTAAGATTTCCATACAATAATAAACGGTGTAATCTTTCTGCAGATTACACCGTTTTATTTATGCTCTTTTTCTACGTTTCATTGCATATCGTCTTCTTCTATAACGTTTCTTGGCATATTTGACTATAAGAGCTGCAATCAGTGCCAGGAATACAATACATATAAGGGTATATGTCCATACAGAAGCACTGTCACCCTTCACACGAGACCACATCTTGAGAAGATCCTCTGTTCCGCTGTCATGCATCATACCGCAGCGTGACATGATTCTTTTATCCGGATACATCACTGGATTCACACATACGCTATCAGCCTGCTCACCGAAGAAATAAGAAACATCAATAGGATCAAATGACTCTGGATCCGACATTGCATCAAGTATTTCCTGTCCTCCTATCGTACTCACATAACCGCTGACATCCATATTCCTGACAGCGTTCTCCGGCATACACATATAATTGATGAAATAGCTGGCTGCTTTTATATTCTTCGCATATTTTGGTATTACCCAGCCATCAAACCAAACAGAGCTTCCGGTTTCAGGTATGGCATACTTCAGTTCCAGCCCTATCTCCGCTGCTTCATCGATAGCCCACTGAGCATCTCCACTCCAAGAAAGATTAAGCCAAGCTAACTCTTTGGTCATCTGGTCCTTTCCAAAGTCAGCCTCCCATCCTGCCACATTATCCTTGAAAGAGTTGAGATATTCTTCCACCTTTGCAATAGACTCTGCCGAGGCATCAAATCCAATAGTCTGCAGATCCTTGCGACCAGACTCTACCTGATCTATATAGAATGAAATAAGAAGGGAAGTGTATACGTCTCTGAAAGCATCCTTGACCAATATCTTACCGGCAAATTCCGGATTAAGGAGTACATCCCAAGTCTTTACGTCTTCATCACTTACATACTTAGGATTATAAAGCAAACCGGTGGTTCCCCACATATATCCTACGGAGTAATCATTGGCATTTCTGCCTCCACCTTCGATCTTGCTGAATACCTCATCCATTATATAAGGAGATACATTGCCGATATAATCAGGAGTATTTCCAAAATCCCTGCTGATAGGAAGCAGCAGATCATTTCTGAGCATTCGTTCAATGATATAGTCTGATGGACATGCAACATCATAATCTTCGTGACCAAGCTCGATCTTCGAAAGCATGGTTTCATTGATATCAAATGTCTGATACACAACTTCCACCTTTTCACCAGTCTGTTCTTCATACCACTGCTCAAACTCACCGATAAGCTCCTCATCGATGTAGTCAGCCCAGTTATAGACTTTCAATATATGGTCTCTATCCTCGGAGCAGCCGCAGATCATAAGCGCCGCCAAGGTCGCAATAAAGAATTTCTTCATTTTACTTCTCTTCGGTGTTTGAGTTACGCATCTGCCTGATATTGATCACAATAAGAAGAATAAGGATACCAACAAAAAGAAGGGTGATCAATGGTCTGAGTTCTGGTGTAAGACCGCCTTTTCTGGCATCAGTATAAATATATGTAGACAGCGTGTCAAGTCCAATAGTTCCTCTTGTGAAGAATGTTACTGCAAAATCATCCAGCGACATCGTGAATGCCATAATGAATCCTGAAATCATCCCCGGCTTGAGGAGAGGAATCAGGACCTTTCTCAGCGCCTGGAAAGGAGTCGCCCCAAGATCAAGGGCTGCCTCGTACACATTAGGATTCATCTGGGTCAATTTCGGAAGCACATTGAGTACAACATACGGAGTACAGAAAGTGATATGAGCCAGTACTACAGTCAGATAACCTTGACTGATATGAAGGAACACAAAGAGAAGGAAGAGGGACACACCAGTGATTATATCCGGATTCAGCATAGGGATATTATTCAGCAGAGTGATTGCCTGTTTGGTCTTTCCTCGCATATTATGTATTCCGATAGCGGCAATTGTACCCAGCAATGTAGATACCACAGCAGCTATCAATGCTATGATCAATGTGTTCTCTATGGCAAGCATCAGCGAACCGGTACCCTGCATGTCACCAGTAAACAGATTCGAATAAAGTTTGGTAGAGAAGCCGGTCCAATTACCCAGAACCTTGCTCTCAGTAAAGGAGAAGACTGCAATGAAAACGATTGGCGCATAAAGAATTATGAGCAGCAGCCATATATAACATTGTGCAAAGATTCTCTTCATAACTATACTGTCCCTCCGCTGACTTCCTTCTTATTATCCTGCAGCAGGCTTGTCATACCTATGATTACGAGCATGACAAGTGAAAGTGCAGCACCGTAGTTCCACATTGACGAATTGATGTTCTCCTGGATGATGGTACCGAAGAGCTTGATCTTGTTGTTGGTAAGGAATTCTGAAATCGCGAAAGTGCTGACTGTCGGCATGAATACCATCATCACTCCACTGATCACGCCAGGCATTGAAAGCGGCACCTGAACCTTCCAGAATACTTGCCATGGAGTCGCTCCAAGGTCGGCTGCTGCTTCCATATATGACTTATCCATCTTATTGAGTATGTTATAGATAGGATATATCATAAACGGAAGATAATCATACACCATACCCACTAGAAGGGTTCCTTTTCCAAGCTGGATTCCCAACATATGGAAAAGTTCCGCAGTTGCCAATGTCCTCATCAAGGCATTTATCCACATCGGCATGATAAATAGCACAATGGTCACAGCACTGCGATTGTATTTCTTGTTGGCAAGAATCCACGCTGCAGGATATCCGAGAAGGATACAGATTGCAGTGTTTTCTATTGCCACTTCAAGGGACAAGGCAAAAGTACCGATTGCATCTGCATCGGTAAAGAACTTTGTGAAGTTCGCCAGTGTGAAATTGCCTGAACCGTCCTGGAATGCATAAAGAATGATCAGGATCAGAGGCAGCGCGACAAACAATACCAGAAATATCGCGTAGGGCAGTGCCCAGCTTGATCTCTTATTCATCAGCCTTTATGATCTTAATGTCCTTAGGAAGAATGTTAATACCCACAAGGTCGCCCTTATCCCAGATGTCGTTGGTATCCACCCAGATATGGTAGCCATCATCCGTAAGGATAGTCAGATGATAATGGTCTCCTTTGTAAATGAGGAAGTGAACAAGTCCGGAAAGGGTTCCTTCTTCTGGATGGTCGATGAGGTCTACCTTGGAGAAGGCCACCTGAACCTTGACCTTTGCCCCCGTTTCAAATCCAGTAATTTCTTCGCACTCAAAGGTTTCATCCATAAATTTGACATGAGTGGCATCGACGACCTCACCTTCAAACTCATTGCAGATTCTTTCCTTGTGCATTACCTGGATGTCAGCTGGTCTGATAAGAAGGCCCACTTCTGAGCCTGGCTCAAAAGCATTGTAGTCCTGAACCATCAATTCATATCCCTTGTCTGAATCTACGAACATTTCATAATGGACACCCTTGAAAGTGCATGACTTGACCTTGCCGGTAAACTGTGCACCATCCAGCTTGTTCATTATATATATATCCTCCGGACGCACTACAACATCTACCTCGGTGTCTTCTCCAAACCCTTCATCCACACAGTCAAACTGATGTCCGGCAAATTCCACAAGCCTGTCTTTCACCATTCTTCCATTAAGGATATTTGACTCACCTATGAAATCAGCGACAAATGAATTCTGAGGCTCATTATAAATATCTGTAGGAGTGCCGATCTGCTGGATCTTACCCTCATTCATTACAATTATGGTGTCAGACAAAGTCAAGGCTTCCTCCTGATCGTGAGTCACATACACAAAGGTGATTCCCAGCTTCTTATGCATTTCCTTGAGCTCGATCTGCATATCCTTGCGCATCTTAAGGTCAAGGGCGGCAAGAGGCTCGTCAAGCAGAAGAACTTTAGGCTGATTAGCAATGGCTCTGGCTATAGCCACACGCTGTTGCTGACCGCCGGACAAAGACTCCACATCCCTGTCTTCATAGTCAGTCATACTGACCATCCTGAGTACTTTCAGAACGATCTTGTCAATCTCGTCTGCCGGCACTTTCTGCAATTTCAGACCGAAAGCAATATTCTCATAGACATCAAGATGTGGGAACAAAGCATAACGCTGGAATACCGTATTGACGGGACGCAGATGCGGTGGAACATTGGTTATATCCTCTCCATTGATGCATATATGCCCTTTGTCAGCTGTTCCGAAACCGGCAAGAAGACGAAGGAGGGTAGTCTTTCCGCATCCCGAAGGACCCAGAATAGTCACAAACTCACCTTTCTTGACATTTATGCTGACATCATCAAGGATGCATTTGTCTCCAAAACTTTTCGAGATATTCTTTATCTCGATTATATATTCGTTGTTGTTCATTTTCAATAGGTTTTAGAAGGTTAGCGGGCCATGCGACCGAACAGATACTTGGCTGCTGAGGTCATGTCGAACTTCCATGTAACTCCTATGTTCAAAAAGTTGTCTCCTAAGGAGTTGGAAGACCAAGCAGCATGAAGTCTTACATCTTTAGTGTCCTTGAGTGGAAAATATTCGAAACCGGCACCGTAGAACATATAGTCCTCGTCATATCCGTTTTCCCAACCGAACTTTGCAAATACACGGCCCCAGTCGGATATTTCATATGACGGGGCAAGCATCGCCGTAAATCCGGAATAAGGTGCCTCGATATCACAGAAGCGTCCCATCAGATCCAAATCGACAGTGAAATTGCCGAAGGTGAACCTGTTTCCCAGGTTCAATGACTTTGCATAATTCTCAGAAGAATACTGCCAGAGATTGGCTGTCCAGTAAGATTCATAAAATTCCCATGAACCTCTCCAACCAAGGGCATATCCGAAAAGTCCTGCTTCACCGAAAGCGTATGGCGAATTGGAAACCTGGAGGAGAACTTCCTGATCATCAGCAGGATACCATGCAGCAGAAACTCCCCACTGCCAACAGTCAAAAGTATTATAGAAGCCTGAATTCATATCATAATAAGAATCCAGGTCATAGGCATCATATTCGAAGCTTCCCACAAATACAGCGTCTTTACCGAAAGTCAGTCCGAAATAATCGTTTTCATATGTAATTGTGAGCCAATTCGTTCCGTTGAAACCGGAATTATCCTCATAGTATGAGGAAGCAAGTCTTTGATTGAGACTATATGAAAAATGTTGACTGATTTTACCGTTTATATCCAGATACAGACCGTCGCCAAAGAATTGGCCGGTACCGCCTCCGAAATCCTGACTGAATCCGCCTCTCATATCCAATGAGACATCCGGAATGTAATCAGTTACTTCAGAGTTTTTCGCATCCCCCCAGGATGACTTCTGCAATGGCACAGTACTGTCGGCTTCCTGTGCTCTGACCGCAGAGCCGATTGTCAAAAAGACAACCCCCAAAAAGACAAATAGTTTCTTCATCAATTTAATAAACAGTAAAATACATAAGAGCTTGATTTATATTAAATAGGTATCTGTCTTTTCGTAGCAGACAACAATACCCTTTATCGGTACAAAAATAGAATAAAGTTTTGATAATTCACCGTATTTTATCGATTTTTCTAATCAAAATAAAGAAATAATATATCAGTTTACACCACCGATACAAATCCTGAAAAATACCATGGCCTTCGTTGACGCTCTAACTTTAAAGTAAAAGGACTGATATGCTTGTAGTAAGCATTTTTAAAGCCTTTCTTTTTCAGCGCAACGCACCGCTCGGGCCTGAAATCCCTAAAACTCGCCCGAGCAGTTGCTTAAAACGTTCGATTTCACTGATTTATGATACCGTTTGACAGAGTTTGGGACAAAAGTCGACCGAGCGGTGTGCAAGTTCACCTGAAGGGATGCATACACCAATAATCTAACCCGTCGTTACCAAAATCCGGCCTTCAGTCACTTACGATATTTTGTGTAAGGAGTTATATCGTTCGCCCAAAATATGTACTGTACACCACTGAGAAGGTATTGTTAAAAAGTCTGTTGATAAATACCATAATCATAACTATCTGATTAGAATAATATCAAGTACCTTAGCGGTTCCGCGAATATTAACTTTTATTGCAGACCAGTATGAGCAGCGCAGAAATCACAATCATCAAAAGAGACGGCAAGCGCAAGGCCTTTTCTGTGGAAAAGATCAAGAACGCTATCCGCAAAGCCTTCCTCTCTGTCGGAGCATTTGCTACTGAAGAGGATCTTGTAAATATCCTTTCGCATGTACGTATCACTGACGGAATGCATGTGGAAGAGATTCAGAACCAGGTGGAAATCGGCCTGATGGCTGAGCAGTATTTCGCTGTAGCCAAGGCATATATGCTTTACCGCCAGAGACATACGGAAGACAGGGAAGTACGCGATCATCTTGACTTCCTCATCCAGTACTGTCAGGCTGAAAATGCAGCTACGGGAAGCAAATATGACGCAAATGCCAATATCGAGAAGAAAAACCTTGCTACGCTCATCGGAGAGCTGCCTAAAAAGAACTTCATCAGACTTAACCGTCGCATCTTGACAGACAGAATGAAGAAGATGTACGGTAAGGAGCTGTCTGATAAATACATACGTCTGCTTAAGAATCATCATATCTATAAGAATGACGAGACATCACTGGCAAACTACTGCGCCAGCATCACCATGTATCCATGGCTGCTGGAAGGTACAAAGCCTATTGGTGGAAACTCGATTGGTCCTACAAACCTGAAATCGTTCTGCGGAGGATTCATAAACCTCGTATTCATGGTCTCAAGCATGCTCAGCGGTGCCTGCGCAACTCCTGAGTTTCTTATGTACATGAACTATTTCGTCGGAAAGGAATACGGACTGGATTACTGGAAGAACCCTGAGCGTCAGGCAGATAATTCCACAAAGAAGCGTTCTGTTGACAAAATCATAACAGACTGTTTCGAACAGATCGTATATTCAATCAACCAGCCTACAGGCGCACGTAACTTCCAGGCCGTATTCTGGAACATCTCATACTACGATAAGAACTATTTCGAAAGCATTTTCGGAGAATTCCGTTTCCCGGATGGTTCAAAGCCAGACTGGGACGGTCTTTCATGGCTCCAGAAGAGATTCATGAAATGGTTCAATGCCGAGCGTCTCAAGACCACTCTTACTTTCCCTGTTGAGACAATGGCGCTCCTTACCGAAAACAATGAGGTGAAAGACAAGGAATGGGGAGAATTTACAGCAGAAATGTATGCTGAGGGTCATTCATTCTTCACCTATATGAGTGATAATGCCGATTCATTGGCCTCTTGCTGCCGTCTACGTAACGAGATCCAGGACAATGGATTCAGCTATACACTTGGAGCCGGCGGAGTTTCGACCGGATCTAAAAGCGTTCTCACCATCAATCTGAACCGCTGTATTCAGTATGCGGTGAAAAATGGTCGTGATTATCTGACGTATCTTGCCGAGGTCGTGGATCTTGTACATAAGGTACAGTTAGCTTATGACGAGAATCTGAAGGCGCTTAAAGAGCAAGGAATGCTTCCTCTCTTCGATGCGGGATTCATCAATATCGGCCGCCAGTATCTCACAGTCGGAATCAACGGCCTGGTAGAGGCAGCTGAATTCCTTGGAATAGAGATAAACGACAATCCGGAATATGTCAAATTCGTACAGTCTACCCTCGGTCTGATCGAGGAGTACAATAAGAAGTACCGTTCAAAGACCACTCTCTTCAACTGCGAAATGATTCCTGCAGAAAATGTAGGAGTAAAGCATGCCAAGTGGGATAGGGAAGACGGATACGCTGTTCCTCGCGACTGCTACAACAGTTATTTCTACATCGTTGAAGACAAGTCCTTGAACATCATCGACAAGATGCGTCTGCACGGACGTAAATATATCGAGCATCTTACAGGAGGTTCAGCCCTCCACCTTAACCTTGAAGAACATCTGACAAAGGCACAGTACAGCCAGCTGCTTCGTGTGGCGGCTCAGGAAGGATGTAACTATTTTACATTCAACATTCCTAACACAATCTGCAACAAGTGCGGCCATATCAGCAAGCACTATCTGAAGGAATGTTCGCAGTGCCACAGCGGAGACATTGATTATCTGACCCGCATCATCGGCTATATGAAGCGCGTCAGCAATTTCTCGATGGCTCGCCAGGAAGAAGCTGAAAGACGTCACTATCATCGTGACGAAGGTAAACACCTATGCTAAAGTGCTTCAGCTATGACATTGTCTGCCAGGAGATCCCCCAGGAGATCAGCCTGGCAGTCAATATTTCCGGATGCCCCAACAGATGTCCGGGATGTCATAGTCCATGGCTATGGGAGGACGAAGGCCGGGAAATTACAACAGAACTTCTGACAGCAATAATCGGACAGTATTCTGCCGCCATTACCTGTTTCTGTTTCATGGGAGGTGATGCTGATCCTTCTGAAATCCAGCGTTTGTCCAGGTGGATCAGACAGGAATACCCTCATCTCAAGACAGCCTGGTATTCCGGTCGTGAATCCATACCCGAATGCTTTGATGTAAAATGCATGGATTATATAAAGCTCGGTCCTTATATCGAGTCTCTTGGAGGACTGAAATCTCCCACTACAAACCAGGCACTTTATCAAGTACTCCAAGACGGCTCTCTAAAGAAATGTTCTCTTATCTGAGGCTGAATATTACAGGGAACGTATATGTAACAGGTACAGCCCTGTCTCTTTGCCTGCCTGGCTCCCAACGCGGAGAACTGCTTACAACTCTCAGAGCCTCCTTGTCAAGTTCCTTATCTACACCTCTTAAAACAGAAATGTTAGCAAGGCTTCCGTCAGGCATCACTGTAAAAGAAAGGGTTACTCTGCCTTGAACACCGTTCTCCACACATATCTGCGGATACACAAGTCTCTTATTCACCCATCGGCTGAATTCATTTGCATCGCCACCATTGAACTTCGGCTTCTGTTCCACGATTGCAAATGGTATTGGAGCTTCATCTACCTCCACTTCTACTACGTCATAATAATCATAGATCTCGATTCCCGAACTTGGGTCATCTTCGATTGTCTTGAACAGATTATCGTCGACTTCGATATCGTCATCGACTATATCAATGATATCCGACAGTTCGATTTTAGGTACTGCAGGAGGAGGTGGCGGGGGAGTTTCAAATGTAGCAGGAATAATGAAGTCATCGTCCAACACGACAGATGAGTCCACGAGTTCGGCTGTCGAGATTTCAACAGAACTGTATTCAAATGCACCATAAACTACAGCCAGCGCAAGAGCCAGTCCGATTTCCACGAAAAGAAGCCTCTTGGTTTCAAGATCGGCTTTCAGGGTTTTCTTTTTTTCCATAACGCGAGATTTAATTGGTTTTTGCAAAGGTATGCACGAAAAAAGCCTGAAAACGAATTTCCAGGCCTTTAAAATCTCTCCACTACGATACGGAAACCATTGATTTTCAATAAATTAGAAGAGATAAGCCTTGCAAAATCTCTCCACTTTTATAACCTACTGAATATCAAGTATTTAGAATTTCAAGAAAATCTCCCTTATCTGGTGCTTCTGAAGATGAAATCTTGCCTTTTAGACGCCAGATGCGGTTATATACAATACCTTTATCCTTTTCTATAATGGTAGAAATCGTCGTACTGGAAAATCCGGAAGCTGCAAAAATGAACAGCTTTACATCATCATCTTTTAGCTTCGGAAGCTGTTCCTTGAGTCTCTTGACAATTTCATCACAATTTCGATCAAGCATGAGTTCCAAACCTCTGAGCATTTTAGGATCATCACGCAGCCCTTGAATGACAGACTTTACTTCTTTGAGAACCTTGTCCTGCAGATTAGGAGTACCTTCATATACATAATATTGCTCACACAATCTTTCCAACACATCGAATCTGGCTATTGACATATGTTTTTCAGAAGGCAGCCTTTTGGAAGCATTCTTGAGTTTTGCCTGAAGATCTTCTGCTATATTCATATATTTTTCTGTTTCAGCCTTTTCTTCTGCAAGGATTTTGGCTGTTACCAGTTTCCTATATCTTATATAACCCAACATTGCGAATACAACAGACATGAGAGACAGAAGAACGAAAGCAGCTGCAAGCCTTGTCGCCCTCAAACGATGCCGTGTAGCCGAATGCTGCTGCTCAAGAAAATCCTTTCTGGATGAAGCGACTGATTTCATCAACGATGCCACTTCCACAGAATTGCTGTATTCCATAACAGACTCCAGGGAGGCCAGAGCCTGCGAATCGTCGCCAATCCTGCTTCTGATCTGATATATGCGGAAATCTGCCTGAGCTTTTTCGGAAGGGGACTGAGCAGTAGCAGATGCTTTTTCAGCCCACTTCAACGCTTCGTCATCCTTGCCTGCAAGAGAATATGCATAAGCCAGAACGCCTCTGTCAGAACTACTTAGCGGATATTTCAGATCATTTGCCACTCTGGACAGCATATCTATAGCAAGGGATGGATCAGGCTTGGATATTTCAAGAGCCAGGGAGGCATAAGCAGAAAGACATTGGGCCTGAAGTGCGGTATCAGATACCTCATATGCTTCATACAAGACATCTCTATAAACCTTTTCAGCTGACGCATAATCACTTACATTATAATATGCCATGCCTTTTTCCAAGTCCACATAGAGTCTGTTATATGGTTTTTCCGCATTGGCGAAAGCCTCTGACGCCATTTTCAGATATTGTATTTCATCCTGATAGCGGTATGCGGCATTACTTATGTGAGCCATTATTCTATATGTTTTTCCGAGACTGAACTGATCGTCAAGTCTATGAGCCAAAGCTTCCGCCTCGGAACATGCCGTCATTGCTTCTGAATACCGCTTTTCTTCGAAAAGCATTTCACTTTCATTCAAAGCCTGTTCCAGACGCATTTCTTTCATGGAAGTGCATGCAGACAGACATAATAAGAATATTACTGATAATTTCCTGATCATAATGTACAAATATACTTATAAAGTATGATTTTTGTTTTACCTTTGCGCGCGAAATTTTCAGAACTATGCAGAAACCTATAATATACCAGATGCTCCCTCGTCTGTGGGGCAACAATAAAATCAAGCCTAAAAAGAATGGTACTCTTACAGAAAACGGTACTGGTAAATTTTCTGATATTGACACTGCAACACTTGATTATCTCAAATGGCTCGGCTGCAGTCATATTTGGCTTACCGGAGTCTTGAGACATTCTACCCAGGCGCATGAAGGAGGATGCATCCCTTCTCATCCTCAGTTTGTCAAAGGCAAGGCTGGTTCTCCATATGCAATATGTGACTACTATGACGTAAATGCATATCTAGCTGATAATCCAGAAGATAGAATGGGAGAATTCGAGTCTTTAATCAAGAGGACTCATCAGGCAGGACTGAAGGCCATCATTGATTTTGTTCCTAATCACGTATCGAGAGATTATGGCCGGATCACCCCTTCTGAAGGTCATCCCATGCTAGGAGCTGATGACGACAAGACCGTACATTGGAAGCCAGAGAACGACTTCTTCTACTATCCGGGCCAGGGACTTATCCTCCCGACACCAGCCCCAGAAGGCATGCAGCCATATTCTGAGTTTCCTGCAATGGCCACCGGCAATAACTGTTACAGTCCATGTCCCGGAATCAATGACTGGTACGAAACTGTAAAGATCAATTATGGAGACAATCATACTGCCACCTGGGATAAGATGTGGGATATCATAGACTTCTGGGCAGGAAAAGGAGTAGACGGATTCCGATGTGATATGGTGGAACTTGTACCTACGGAATTCTTCAAATGGCTGATCGCAACAGCGAAAAAGAAATATCCAACTCTCATTTTCATCGCAGAAGTATATAAAAAGGAATTATATGCAGAATATATCAGAAATATCGGTTTTGATTTCCTTTATGACAAGTCCGGCCTCTATGATACACTCAGAACAGTAGTTGAAAAATGCGTGAATGACAATGGTATGCCTTTAGAACTCTGGCAGTCAGCTACTGGAATCACACGCAACTGGCAGTTCCTTGGTGATCTTCAGCCTTATATGCTGAATTTTCTTGAAAATCATGATGAACAGAGATTTGCTTCTGATTTCTTCGGCACTGATGCACTTAAGACCTTCGCTCCTTTGTATGTATCTCTTTTCCTGAATACAGCTCCATTTATGATTTACTTTGGAGAAGAAGTAGGGGAGAAAGGCATGGATGAAGAGGGATTCAGCGGACGCGACGGTCGCACTACGATATTTGACTGGTGGAGCATAGGATCGGTACGCAGACTAAGAAAACTCATCGCCTCCGGCGCATATGAATCAACTTCTGTTTCAGGGCTTGTCAAAGGAGGACTGAAAAAAGAAGAAGCTGAAGTGTTCTTGCAATTCTCCAAAGCAGTAAAACTGGCTTCAGTGGACGAAGCCATACGCAAAGGTGCTACATATGATCTCTGTTATTGCAACATGTCTTCAGACGGTTTCGATAAAAACAGGCACTATGCTTTCCTGCGTAACTACGAAAATCATACACTTCTGATTGCGGCTAATTTCTCAAGTCACGACACAGTCATGAAACTTACAATACCGGAACATGCTTTCGAATGGATGGGTATCCCGATAAGTGAAGAACTTCATCCGGGAAAGACAATTGAGGTCACCGCCCCTTCCATGAATGGAGCTGTCATTACACTGATTTAAGGCAATAGCTATGCAAAAGCGCGGTTAACAAAAATGTTACCACTATTAACATTTTTGTTAACCGCGCTCATTTAAAGCCGTTTACTAATAACCTACAATCGCCTTGTTAGAAGAACGGTCAATATAGCCCTCAAGTCCTTCCGGTGCTTTGTAAAGGCGGGTATATTCTCCCTTCTGCACGCATTCAAGCGATGAAATAGCCTCTTCATTTACAATTCCGTCGCCTCTGACCGTATCTATAGTCAGATAACCGACACCAAGCGAAGTGATATTCTGGAAGAAGTGAGTACCCTGGCTAGGCTCTATCTGGTATCCCGGAATTGCTGTTTCTACTATCATTCTTGCCTCGGAGATATCACTCCACAAAACCGGAATACCGAGCCAAGGATCCGAGGATCCCCAGCGGCCCGGACCGATAAGAAGATATGATGCCCCCTCCTTCTTTACTATTTCATTCATGCGTGCTATTTCCTGAGCCATATCCTTAGTCCTGGCACTGTCAAAGGTTTCTGAAGGCACCTGAAGAATATATCCGATATTGTCTACTCTGCCTGAACCAAGGGCTTTGGATGACTTTACAAGTGTACAACACAGTGTTTCGCTTACCTTCTCTATAGATATGGAATTGTCGGTGCTGTATTCACCTACCGGACGTACCTGGAGAAGCTTGAGATTAAACCTTGTTGCGCTGTCACGATGCTGGATATCTGCGGCAAACTCCATCTCGATATCGCACATCAGCTCTTTCTTGCATATATCCAGTATGTCCCTAATAATCTGAGCAAGGGGATATCTGCTGTATTTTAGAATCGCATCGAATGAAATCACTCGTGGCCCCTTCGTTGTAATTCCCGGCAGCATCCTGTTATTTTCAATACTGAACGTTGATGCCACCAACTCAGGATGCGAAAAGTCTGCAAGAGCCTCTGCTACAGGAAGATGAGAAAGATTCACGCCTTCATCTCGAGAGATTTTGAATGCTCCGGGGCGAAGATCAAGTGCATACATCATCTTCTGAGTATCACGCAGTGCAAGTTTCGTCTCAGAGAGCTGAAGTATTTTCTTAGGATATTTAGGACTGAATCTCAAAGAATTGCCCCCCTCTACCACTGTCTTTCCCAAACCATATGCAAGATCGACGATTCCATCCTCAGCCTTTTCGTTACCGATAGGATAAAAATTCACCGAACGCGCCACTCCGGAAAGCATCGGATAATAAAGAGCCTTATGCTCCGAACCACATATACTCTGCACAACAACAGCCATCTTTTCTTCACTCAAAAGATTTCCAGTTGTCTGGATATAAGTCCTGCTGCCATTGTAAAAAACTGAGGCATAGACACTTTTTATGGCCTTACCAAGCATTCGGAGCATCTGGTCACGGTTTTCCACAAGAGGTATCATATATGTAGCGTATACTCCCGCAAACGGCTGGTAGCTGCTATCCTCGAGTTTGGAGCTGGAGCGTACTGCAAGAGGGGACCGTGTAGTTTCCACAAAAGCCCTCAATTCTTCCACCAGTCTTTCCGGAAGTCTGGAAGAAACAAACTCAGAAAGGATTTCTTCATCAGAAATATCAGAATCAATCACATACTGCAGGTCATTCTCGATGATGAACTGATCGAAATAATCCGTAGCGATGACCACAGTTCGAGGAATGGAGATTTTGACATTCTCGTATTTATCTGCAAGATGGTGCTTATATACGAGATTGTTCAGGAAAGCAAGTCCACGTGCCTTTCCGCCGAGCGATCCCTCTCCCATACGGGAAAACCAGATATGTCTGCCATAAGTGTCAGCATCAAAATGGGCTATCACTCCACGGCCCGTCAAGGCATGATAGTCATGAATCTGCTGTGAAACATAAGCTCTAAGTTCGGACACATTGGCAAACTGACTTTCAAGTACTTTCTTGAACTTCGCTCCTAAAGTGAACAATCCTCTGGCCATGAACCATTTGGAAAGCATATTCTTGGAAGTGTTGGCAAGCAGGATATCTTCCGGCACTTCGCGCATCAGAAACTCCAGCTCCTTCAGATTTGCAGCCCTGCCATATTCCACACGGTCAGCATCCCTGAAGATGAAATCTCCAAACGCAAATTCCTCTTTTATGTATTCATAAAGCTGAATCATCAATGTCTTAGAGTATTTCCTTAAGAAACCGACTCCAAGTTCCTCAGCTACAGCGCATATGCTATCCTGGGATGACTGAAGTAGGATAGGCATTTTTGGATCATCGGCCTTGATATGTCTGACAAGCTCAAGACCAGCATCCAGCTTTTCTTCCTCCGGTTTTCCGCCCCTATGTTCACAGAACCCGACATCGGAGATCACTCCAAGAAGATTAGTCTTGTATTTTTCATACATAGTCATCGCATCGTCAAGATTCGTCGCAAGAAGAATCTTGGGACGGGAGCGCTTCATATATTTTCTCTGCTGCTCGTTAAGCGTTTCCTTTAGGAATTCTGCACTCTGCCTAAGCACCATACGGTACAGTTCCGGCAGATAAGTAGAATAATAACGAACGGAATCTTCGACCAGAAGAATGCTTTGAACGCCTACTCTAAGTATGTCATTGTCTGCATTTTTCAAATCTTCAAAGAGCTTGATTATAGCTACGATCAGATCAGCATTTCCGTGCCAGCTGAACATGTAGTCTATTGCAGAAGTGTCCATATATGACAATCTTCTGTATACTTCCTTAGAGAAATGAGTCAACAATACAAATGGGAGATTCTTTCTTTCTTTTTTGATCTCTGACGCCAAGGAGAAGACATCATTGTCACCGGCATTGTACATACATATCACCATATCAATGCCAACGGTGGTATGAAGCACCTGACGTGCCTGGGCTGAGGTCTGAACCCACACAAAGGTAGGCGGGGTACTTAGGTTTAGGTCAATATATTCCTTATAAATCTGCGTTTCTATCTGTCCGTCTTCCTCCAGAATAAAGGCGTCATAATTGCTGCAGATCATAAGGATACGCCTTACCCTGAATCCCATGAGAGAATCATAATCCGCATTAATGAGTTCCTTCAGAAGTTTTGGTTCTACAGTATTCATTTATATAGAGCGTCTTTATAAATTAATATTCAATTTATTATGAATTCTTCTACGAAATTCAGCAACAGTTACTGCGGTAGCAACAGCTGCATTCAGCGACTCCGACCCTGTCTCTCCGGCAGGATAAGGTGGGATGTATAACCTATCCGATACCAGCCCCTGCATTGCTTCAGAAATACCCTCGGATTCATTACCGATAACTATTACCACCGGGCAATCTTCACCCGTATCAAGGGGCCTCGCATAGATGTTCCGCCCGTCCAGAAAAGTACCATAAACTTTCCCTCCCATCGAAAGCAGAGATTGCGAAAGCGCCGGAAGATTGACATAATGCATTTTCACACGGAATATAGCCCCCATTGTGGACTGCACTACCTTAGGGTTGAACACATCCACCGTGTCAGGAGTGGCAAATACTCCATCCACTCCAAACCAGTCGGCAATACGGAGAATCGTACCAAGATTGCCCGGATCACGTATAGAATCCAATGCCAGATAAAGACCTCCCTCAGCCATCGATTCAAGTACAGCAGATAGATCACTGACATGAATGTCAGCTGGCTTACGTATTACCGCCAGAACGGGAGAAGGGGTGGATAAAGCTGAAATTCTTTTCATTGATTCCTCTCCGATTTCCTCCTTCCTATAGACACATTCCACCTTATACCCAGACTTCAAAGCCTCTTCCACCATCTTTTCACCCTCAGCTATAAAGAGCCCCTCTTCATCTCTGAACTTCTTCTGCTGCAAGGACTTGATCCTTTTTATCTCATTATTTGATATAAATGCCATATTATCTTGAATTCTGCTTGATTACAAATATGCAGGGCCTATGAAAAAGGGCTCGCATAATAGAGAGCAAATATAGCTTTTTTTGGTCAAAATTTTGTGAAATGCAGATATTAAGATAAATTTGCATAATATAAGGTATGAAAAAAGAATTCCGGCTAATATCGCTTCTGACGATTTTTCTTCTGTTCATATCCTGCAGCACAACACGTGTCCTGCAGGATGACCAGTATCGTCTGGCCAGAAATAAAATCAAGGTGGAGAATGACAAAGAATTCAATTCCAGCCAGCTAAACAAATATCTCAAACAGAACAAAGGCCTCGGATGGTCACCATTTCTTTATGTATACAACTGGACAAACGGAAACGGGGGACCCTGGGATAAATTCGTTCAGAAAATCGGAAAAGAGCCTGTTGTATACAGTCCTGAACAAGTGGATAATTCAATCTCCAATATAGAAGATCACCTGGAATATATCGGATATTACGGTTCAAAAGTCCACTCTGAAATCAAGGTGAACAAAAGAAAGGTTACTGTCATATATAACGTATCTCTGGGACAAAGGTATTCCATAAAGGAAATTACCTTGAAATTGCCACATAAGGGAGAATTCACCACCGCTTTTCTCGAAGACACGACCGCTATCAGCATAAAACCAGGCGACTATCTTTCAGAACAATCACTCGAAGCTGAGACACAATCACTTGCTGCAATAATGCGCAACAAAGGTTTTTACGAATTCAGCAAGAATAATTTCTTCTTCGAAGCTGACACAGTCAGCATTGCCGGTGCTGCATTACTCTCAATGCAGGTTAACGAATATACCAGAAACGAATCGCCGAAAGACGCCAGCCCTATAAGGAAATTCTATATTGACGAAGTTACGTTCTCTTATCCCAAAACATTGAAAATCAACAAGAATGTCCTTAAGAACCTAAACACAATCACTCCGGGAAAGGTATATAGCGATGATATGATCAACCAGACATATACCCGTCTCTCTGCTCTTCGTGTTTTCAGCAGTGTCAATATAGGTATGACCCCGAAGGATACAAACCTGATAGACTGTTCGATATCATTAGCTCAGTCTAAGCTTCAGGGTATCAAGCTGAATCTGGAAGCTTCGACAAATTCTTCGGGACTTTTCGGCATATCGCCTCAGCTGTCATATTACCACAAAAACATATTCAAAGGAGGGGAATGGCTGAACCTGAGCCTATTGGGTAATTTTCAGTTTAAGTTCAAGGATAACGTCAGGTCCAATGAATTCGGAGCATCTGCAAGTCTGAGCCTTCCCAGATTCTTCCCTCTGCCGTACAGGTATTTCACAGGAGATATCCCACGAACAGACATCAGCTTTTCATACAATTATCAGAACAGGCCTGAATATACCAGGAATATAATATCCACTTCCTATGGATATACGGGAGATATCGATAACAGATTCTTCTATCAGGCATATCCTCTGCAGCTTAATATTGTCAGGCTTACGGATCTGGATAAGGATTTCTATGAAAATCTTGCAGCCGACCCTTTCCTGCGCAATGCTTACCAGAATCACTTTGACCTTGGCTCCGGAGGTACGTTCTATTACACTACAAATACAGCTACAGTTCCGACAGATACATATTTCTATTCAAGACTTCAAGTGGATGTAGCCGGAAATCTTCTCCGAGCATTCAACTCCCTGATGACAAAGGATGCTAACGGGTCGGGAATGATATGGAACACACCTTATTCTCAGTTCGTCAGAGCCGAACTAACTTTAGGCAGAACATGGGTATGGGGCAAGAATAACGGTCAGTCTGTCGCCACAAGGCTTATGGCAGGGGCCGGATATGCGTATGGCAACTCATCCGCACTTCCTTTCGAGAAACATTTCTACGGAGGAGGAGCAAACAGCCTAAGAGGTTGGCAGGCCAGAACAGTAGGTCCCGGCACATCTCAAATGGACAAATCCTTCATTATCCCCAACCAGACTGGAGACATGAAAATGGAGGCCAATATAGAATACCGCTTCAATATCTTCTGGAAGGTGGCTGGAGCCGTTTTTTTGGATGCTGGAAACGTATGGACATTGAAACATAAGGATACGCCTGCAAATGACCCGGCCGTGTTCAGATGGAACACATTAGGACAATGCCTTGCCGCAGACTGGGGCGCAGGAATACGCCTGAATTTCGACTTCCTGCTTCTCCGTTTTGATCTCGGCATGAAAATTCACGATCCAGCCCGTGAGCAGAAATGGGTAAATCCAGGTACATGGCTCCAAAGAGACAATTATGCCTTGCATTTCGGAGTGGGATATCCATTCTGACGCAGCATCATAAAGAGCAATCATCACTATTATCCCGATCTCCTGCGCTTATCTATTTTTTCGGATAATATTTCGGCCAGATGCTTTCGAGGCGGGCCCTTAATCCATCCTCCTGCTTATTCTGTGCAGGTTCATAAAACTTGCGTCCGATAAGTTCGGAGGGCATGAACTCCAGATCAGCAAAATGCCCTGGGTAGTCGTGGGCATATTTATAACCGTCCGAATAGCCGAGATCGGCCATAAGCTGGGTCGGCGCGTTCCTAAGATACAATGGGACAGACGCCATCTGCGTATCTTTTGCTACAGCAAGAGCTTCATTTATAGCCATATACGCAGAGTTACTCTTCGGAGAAGATGCCAGATAGATCGTACACTCAGAAAGCGGTATTCTGGCCTCTGGCATTCCTATCGTATGAACGATCTGGAATGTAGCATTAGCCAACAAGAGAGCATTAGGGTTTGCCAGACCGACATCTTCCGCAGCCAGTATGCAAAGTCTTCTGGCAATGAAAAGAGGATCCTCACCACCATCCAGCATACGTGCAAGATAATATACAGCAGCATTTGGATCAGAGCCTCTGACGCTTTTTATGAAGGCTGAAATCACATCATAGTGCATCTCGCCACCTTTATCATATATTGCTATATTCTCTTGGAGGCATGATGTAACGGCCTTATTATCAATCACCAAAGGGGCATCGGCCGGAAATGCGCCTGTCACAATCTCCAGAATATTCAGAAGTTTCCTCGCATCACCTGCCGAATGACGGAACAGTGCATCTGTTTCTTTCACTGAGATTTCACGATGCTTCAGGATTTCATCTGTCTTAAGCGCCCGCTCAAGCAGAGTCTGCAGGTCGTCTTTCTGAAGAGACTTAAGCACAAATACCTGACAACGCGACAAAAGGGGAGTGATGACTTCGAATGAAGGATTCTCCGTTGTGGCGCCTATGAGAACAATCGTACCATCTTCCACGGCACCTAGCAGAGCATCCTGTTGCGACTTATTGAAGCGATGGATTTCATCGATAAACAAAATAGGAGACAGCCCATTGGAAAACAACGAATTAGACCGCGCCTTATCTATGACATCCCTTACATCCTTGACACCTGCACTGACTGCAGAAAGAGTAAAGAATTCTCTTCCAAGAGACTTTGCCACGATACGTGAAAGCGTAGTCTTGCCCACTCCTGGAGGCCCCCATAGGATAAACGAGGAAAGATTTCCGCTTTCTATCATATTCCTCAGGATGCACCCCTTTCCTATTAGATGCCTCTGGCCTACATAACCTTCCAGATCATGTGGCCTCATTCTCTCCGGAAGCGGTGCCAGCATCCTGCCACGTATAGTATCACCAGTCATCATATCTCCTTACCAAATACCCATCTGCGCTTATGCAGTTCCTTTTCAAAAGGCACCCACATTGCCTGAACCTTGGTGTTGGTTTCAAGATTGGCATTGGTCTCGGCATATTTGAAGCCAAGCTTACGGTAATTCTGGAAAAGGTCCACGAACAAAAGCGAATTGACTCCTCTGTTCTGATAGTCAGGTCTGACACCTATAAGCAGAAGATCCAATGTCTCCGGCTTTTTCCAGAACATAGCCTTAAGCAGATGCCACCATCCTAACGGGAATATTTCACCATTACATTTCTGAAGCGCCTCTGAAAGCGAAGGAATCGAAATACCTGCAGCTATGAGATTTCCTTCCTTATCTTCCACAAAAGTAAGCATCTTCATATCTACAAGAGAAAGATATACATCCACATACTGATCTATCTGTTTCGGTGATAGAAGTGAGTAACCGTAAAGTACACAGTATGTTTCATTTATTAGTTGAAAAAGTTTCTGTCCGTAATTCTCCTTGCGGATCTGGGACTTGGTCTTCTTTACAATCTTGAGCCCATACCTTTCCTTTACAAGCTCAGCAAGCTGGACATGACGCTCTGGAAGCTGGTCGGGAATCGTAATCCTATATTCCACCCATCCGGTTTCCTTCACATATCCTAGCTTCTTCATATGCTCAGGATAATATGGGTGATTATAAATAAGAGCCATTGTACTAAGACGGTCGAATCCTTCTACAAGCATTCCCTCCGGATCGAAGTCAGTAAATCCGAGAGGACCGACAATCTGTTTCATTCCACGCGCCTTACCGAATGCAATGACTGCATCAAGAAGTGCGGCACTGACCTCGATGTCATCTATGAAATCAATCCATCCGAAACGTACCTGGTCGGCTTTCCAAGCTTCATTGGCCTTGTAATTGATAATGGCAGCAACTCTACCAGCAACTTTTCCATCCTTATATGCAAGATAGAACTCGGCTTCACTGAATTCATAAGCTCCATTCCTTTCTTTATCGAATGTATTCAGATCATCGAAGGGCATCGAAGGTACATAATATTTGTTTCCCTTATATAGATTATTGGCAAATCGGGCGAATATCCTAAAGTCTTTTTTACTGGTTACTGTCTTGATTATTACTGACATAAGTTAGAGGTTTTAGTTACTATATTTTACAAAGTTATTAAATTTACTGAGAAAATCACTGATTTTTGCTATTTTTGCGATAGCAGCATAGTAGTGTAGTTATGATAGAAAAAAAGACAAAGATAATCTGTACGATTTCAGACCTCCGCTGTGATGTGGAGTTCCTCAGAGAGCTGTATCGAAAAGGAATGAATGTGGTCAGGATAAATTCAGCCCATGCCACCATAGAAGGAGCTCAGAAGATTGTGGACAATGTCAGAGCAGTATCAGACAAGATAGCGATTCTCGTGGACACAAAGGGTCCGGAAGTCAGGCTTACAGCCATGGAAAACACTGTGGGTTTTATCGCTAAAGCAGGCGATACACTGCAGATCAGAAACGGAGAGGAGCATTTCTCAGACTCCAATACATTATATACCAATTGCTCTACCTTCGTCCGGGATGTACCCGTCGGAGCCGATATACTGATCGATGACGGAAGTGTAGAGCTTAAGGTTATAGAAAAAGACGAAGACTGCCTTACATGCCGGATCATGAACAGCGGAGTAATCAAGGGCAGAAAAAGTGTCAATGTTCCCAACGTACATATATCACTACCGGCATTGACTGATAAAGACAGGATGTTTGTGCAGTGGGCAATTGACGCCGACCTGGATTTCATCGCGCATTCATTTGTGAGAACCAAGAAGGATCTCATTGATCTGCAAATGATTCTGGATGAGCGGCAAAGTCATTTGAAGATAATTTCGAAGATTGAAAACCAGCAAGGCATTGACAATCTGGATGAAATTCTGGCACATTGTTACGGAGTAATGATCGCAAGGGGAGACCTAGGAGTGGAAATCCCGGCAGAAAAGATTCCAATGATCCAGAAGAAGATTGTCCAGAAATGCAGGGCAAGGAAGAAGCCGGTAATAGTGGCCACTCAGATGCTCCACAGCATGATAGAGAACCCTCGTCCGACCAGAGCGGAAGTGACCGATGTATCAAATGCAATCTTTCAGAGCACTGATGCCATAATGCTGAGTGGAGAGACTGCTTCAGGAAAATATCCTGTAGAAGCCGTGGAGATTATGAGCGCAATAGCTGTCGAAGCCGAAGAAAGTATCGACACAAAACTGGAAGTGAATCTTGAACAGGTAACCAAGCCGATTGCCGCAGTATTAGCCAGATCGCTTGTAGCAGCCACACAGGAGATACCCGTAAAGGCGATCATTTTTGATACCTGGACTGGTCGTACAGGAAGGTATCTGGCTGAGTTCAGACCTAAAGTGCCGATTTACGCCATGTGCTATAATTCATTTACTATGAGGGAACTGGCGCTGACATATGATATATATGGCTACAAGTTTGACATAACTGGTACAAAAGAAGGATTCGTTCAGAATTCACTTAAGATCCTTCTGGAGGACGGCAAGATTTCCAAAGGCGATCTTGTAGGATTCATCGGCGGCAGTTTCAATGATGAACTTGGTGCCACATATATGGAATTTAAATACGTATAGGCCGGCAGTACTGTGATTTCATGAAAAAGGCAGTAGCAATATTGGGTGGCATCATAATGGCTGCTTTATTCCTGAGCGAGGCATTCGCCCAGGAAAGGTCATTTGGTGGAACATTCAGTTATGCAGGAACAGGCCTGGACTACATGCATTTCAGTGACAGCAGACATTTTGCCCAATATCAGTTGCGATTGGAGACGGGAAGCTTATTCTGGTCTGATCAGGGTAACCTGGGGATATCGGCTAGTGCTTTCTGGAATACTGTATTCAGCCAAATTGAGTCAAGAAACGGAAACCTTGTCCGTTTCTATGCTGGACCGGGCATATCTATCGGATATTCTGAAGACATAAGGAATCTACCGGGAATCTTTTTCGGACTTAAAGGAAGCATTGGTGCCGAATGCAGCTTTTCCAAAGGAGTCTCCATATCTCTGAGTATATCTCCGATGTTTGGAGGACATTTCAGCAGAAAGGACTCAATGGTGAACATGCGTCTTTACAGATACGGATTGTGTTATGGGCTTATGCCGGAAGCAGGAATAAGATATATTTTCTAGAGATGAAGAAGCTAACTCTCATATTATTGACAATCTTCCTGTTTAACAATAATGTTATAGCTCAAGAGAAAGGACGGGAGACTTATCCGAAGTATACTTTAGGCTTGGAATGGGGATATGTTGCATCATTGACTACAATATATCATTATAATTTCTATGCTCCGGAAGGATTCAGGGTGGACGAAAAGGGAGTGTTATCGGGGTGTCAAAGCAATGCGGACCTGTATCTGAATGTCGGTTTTAATTTAAACCCTCTTTGGAATCTTTCTTTATACATAGGATATGCTGGAGTAGGGGACTATCATAAAATACTTCCTGTTTCCATAAGGGGAACCAGATATTTCGGCACTGATCCACTTCAGGACAGATGGTTTGCGTTTGCTGATGCAGGGACCGGAATATGCCTTAAGACACCAGTTCAGGAAATATTGACAGCAAAAATCGGAACTGGGTATCAGATCACTCTCAGCAGAGATACGAAACTGAATTTCATGATAGCAGCACGAACTACATTTACACATCCGGGAATCCTGTTCGATGACAATCGAATACCGATGAATCGCATAAACAGAAACAATGCTGTCGTTAGCGCTTTATCCATTGGTATCGGACTGATTTTTTAACTGAAAATCAAATACTTACATTATATGGCAATAAAATTGGAACTTAAAAGGACAGATAGAATCCTTTTTTGCGGCAGCAAATGGTGGGGAGATCCGGATATGCCGGAAAACATGCAGTATCCCACAATGGAAGTAACAGAAGACGGAGAGAAGTTCGATTATCCGCTTACATTCGTATGCCAGATCAATTGTGAAGATATTGCAGCTTTTGACAAGGAGAACAGACTTCCACATGAAGGCATGCTTTATTTTTTTGCATCTGTCGACGACTACATCGGATATGAATCTCCGGTGCAGAATCCACAAGGCGAATGGCCAAAGGGACGCGTAGCTGTCAAATATGCGAAAACTATAAACTTCGAGACATTCCAGACATGCATGCTCGTAGGTGACGCAGACGAGCAGCTTACAGAACCAGAACTGGAAATCGTATTCTCAGAATGTGATGACACTGAGCCTGGTATCAAGATGCTTGTTGGTGAAAATGGTCAGCCGGAATTTGTGACACTTTTGCAGATGGTGACAGATTCTGTCTCAGGCATGGATCTTCAGAATCAGAGTATCAGTATCATCATGAAAGAGTCTGACCTCAAATTCGGCAACTGGAAACGCAGCAAAGCTATCCTTAAATAGTTGTTCTACAGTACAACTGTCTTTTAAAAGTAGACACAGAAGTTAACATAATATAAATTGTATAACATAATCTCCAAAGGGGGAGAGAAAGCGAATAAATAGATAAGAATCAGTGTTTTAGAAAAAAACATTTATTATGAATCAATGGAAAATAGCATTTTGTCTATAGAATATTTTTAACAAATATTTAATAGGAATAAATTGTATGTGAGGATATTAGAGAATAATTTTGCACTTATTAACTGAATATGTAATATAGCCAAACTTAAACAATGAGTATTTTAGACATTTTCAGCTTGCTTGGAGCACTCGGCATGTTTTTATACGGTATGAACATGATGAGTTCAGGACTTCAGAAAGCAGCCGGAGAAAGACTTAGAGGCTTTCTCTCTGCCATGACATCCAATCCGTTCAAGCGCGTTACGACGGGTATAGGCATCACTGCATTGATCCAGTCCTCTTCAGCTACGACCGTTATGGTGGTCAGTTTCGTAAATGCAGGACTTCTGACTCTGGTTCAGGCAATCGGAGTGATTATGGGAGCAAACATCGGCACTACCATTACAGCATGGATGGTCTCACTTCTGGGATTCAAGGCTGACATATCTATACTGGCTGTACCTATGATGCTCTTCGGATTCCTGTTTTCGAATTCAAAGAAAAACCAGAACAGAAATATCGGAGAGCTGATTGTCGGATTTGCATTGCTATTTTTAGGACTTTCATTTATGAAAGAATCAGTGCCTGATTTGAAACAGACACCGCAAGTTCTGGAATTCCTCACACAATGGTCCGGTTACGGTTTCTGGTCAGTGCTTATATTCCTAGGAGTTGGAACCGTATTGACCCTGATCCTCCAGTCATCTTCAGCTACCATGGCGATTACACTGATCATGCTCAGCATGGGATGGATTCCCTTCCCTATGGCGTGTTCGATGGTTCTTGGAGAAAATATCGGTACCACGATTACGGCCAATATCGCCGCTTCTGTAGGTAATGCATCAGCAAAAAGAGCTGCCTTATCGCATACAATATTCAATGTATTCGGCGTGATATGGGCATTGATCCTATTCAAACCATTCTTGGCACTTGTTGGTAAACTTATAGAAATCATGGGATTACCTAACCCGGCTGCTGCTGATTTCACGGTCACTTCCGCAACTGGTCCCGAGGGTACCTCTGCCCTTTACGGTCTTTCGATGCTCCACACCCTCTTCAATACATTCAACACACTGATTCTCATATGGTTCACCGGCCTGATAGCTAAGATAGTGACCACATTGGTGAAAGAAAAAGTAAACAAGGAAGAAAAACCGTTCAGACTTAAATATATAGAAGCCGGTCATCTGGCGACCCCGGAACTCTCAGCCGAACAAGCATTAAAAGAAGTAATGCATTTTGCGAATATATCCAGAAACGGACTTGGCTATGTAAGGGCTGCAATAAACGAAGCAAATCCGGATAAATTTGAGGAACTTCGGGCAAAACTCGTTAAATATGAAGAAATCTCTGATAGAATTGAATACGAGATAGCTACATTTCTAAATGCTGTATCTGCAGAAGAAATAAGCTGTCGTACCTCATTGAAAATCAAGGCTATCTATAAGATTATCGGAGAGCTGGAATCTCTCGGTGACTCAGGAGAAAGCATCAGCCGCATCCTTTCACGCAGAAACATCCACAACAAGACATTTGATGCAGATACTATCAGGAAACTAAACGCCATGATAGATCTTGTAGACAATGCATACCGTGTGATGATCTCCAATCTTTCCCTGGCATTCGACGGACAACTCGAAGAAATTTCCAATGCCTATGCTGCCGAAGAAAGGATCAATTATCTGAGAAACAATCTTAGGGATGAGGAAATCGAAAGTATTGAAGGAGAACGTAAGAATTACCAGACCAGCGTATATTATATGGATATAGTATCGGAGCTGGAAACTATGGGAGACTTTCTTATCAACATCTCCCAGACCCTGTACAAAACACAGACAAGGATTTCCTAATCTCACGATTATTTGATATTTTTGCAGCCTCGTACAGCTAAAAACGAGGCTGTTTATTTATAAAGAAATAATTATGGCTAGAAAAAAGCAGGATATCATTTTAGAAAACGTTATTATTGAAGCTGTTGCAGCTGAAGGTAAGGCCCTGGCTAGAATTGACGGCACTGTACTTTTCGTGCAGTTTGCAGTTCCCGGAGATATTGTAGACGTGAAGGTCACAAAGAAAAAGAAGAACTATATGGAGGGCTTCATCCTCCGAATGGTAAAGCCTTCAGAACATCGCCTCGAACCATTCTGCAAGCATTTCGGTGTATGCGGAGGCTGCAAATGGCAGCCGCTTCCCTACCAGATGCAGCTTGAGGCCAAGCAGCAGCAGGTTTACGACCAGCTTGTCCGTATCGGTCATCTAGATGTTCCTGAAATCACTCCTATTGTTCCGTCTGACCAGACCACCTATTACCGTAACAAACTGGAATTCACTTTTTCGCAACGTCGCTGGATCTTTGATTCTGAAGATGCAGAAGCACTAAGCGTACAGGAGAAATATGGTCTTGGTTTCCATGTAGGCCGTTTCTTTGACAAGGTACTTGACATCGAGCACTGCTACCTTCAGCCCGAACCATCCAATCAGATCCGTCTTTTCATTAAGGAATATGCCCTTAACCATGGACTTACATTCTTCAATATCCGCGAGCATGAGGGTTTCTTGAGAAACATGTTCATCCGTACGACTGAAGCCAGAAATGTAATGCTGATTCTCTGCTTTTATCACGAAGACACAGAAGCCCGTATTGCCCTTCTGGACGCTGTATCTGAAAGATTCCCGCAGATTAGTTCCCTTTACTATGTAATCAATGGAAAGGCTAATGATTCAATTGCCGATCAGGACTGCCATCTATACAAGGGCGAAGATGCCATCTATGAATATATGGAAGGACTGAAGTTCAAGATCGGACCGAAATCATTCTATCAGACAAATACAAAACAAGCCTACAAGCTCTACAGCGTGGCTCGCGAATATGCTCAGCTTACTGGAGAGGAAGTGGTATATGACCTATATACAGGAACGGGAACAATCGCCCAGTTCGTATCCCGCCAGGCATCAAAAGTAATTGGTATCGAATACGTTCCGGAGGCAATTGAGGACGCAAAGATCAATGCACAGAATAACGGGATCACAAACTGCGACTTCTATGCAGGTGATATGAAGGATATTCTTACCGATCAATTTGTCCAGGAGCATGGTCGTCCAGACGTCATTATTCTCGACCCTCCAAGAGCCGGTATTCACCCGGATGTCGCTCAGGTAATCTTGAATGCAGCTCCTGACCGTATGGTATACGTAAGCTGCAACCCGGCATCACAAGCACGTGACCTGGAAATTCTATGCAAGGATTATGTAATTACAGCGGTCCGTCCTGTCGATATGTTCCCGCATACGCATCATGTGGAGAATGTCGTAGCTCTCAAACGAAAATAGATAAAATAAAAACCGACTTGCTGGCAATCAGTTCAAGTCGGTTTTCATTTTATAATTTCTCGCAGTAAAGTCTGCCTTGCTCAGCTGAGACTACTTTCAGAATTTCCCCCTTGGCTGCAAAGCCTCCGAATTTAAGCGTTGCCTCATGAATACGTCCGTCCGAGGTCATGGCTTTGCCGCCAGGACGCATATCAGTAAACACAGTAACACTTTGACCGACAAAACCTTCAAGTCCAGAGGTGACTCCTGTAAATCCTTCTTCAGACTTCATCTCCTGCCTTAGTGCTATACGGTCAAACGAACGCGTATCATATAGCTTGCGCACGATCCAGACAGATCCGAATATTGAGGCTGCTGCAGAAAGAACCACTATACCAAGAGGCTGTATAATCGGTCTGAGGTTCAAGGAACCATCCCAATGGAAAAGTTCGATATTGTCCACCATTGAAAATGCCAGTGCGACAATCACTGCTACGATTCCAGATATTCCGCATACCCCGAATCCCGGAAGTACAAATATCTCTACGGCTATCAGAAGCAGCCCGACGACAAAAAGAAGGATCTCCCAGGATTGGGCAAGATGTCCGATATACGCAGGAGCAAAATAAAGAAGAGCTCCTACGATGGCCGTCACCAGTGGAAGTCCTATACCCGGAGTCCTTATCTCCACAAATATTCCTCCGATGATCATCATCATAAATATGGACTGAAGAAACGGGTTCAAGAGTAACTGAATCAGCTTGTCCAGCCAAGTCATATCCTCCTCAATATTCTTGATTATGAATTCATTACTCCCAATTATCTTCTCTGCTACTTCAAATTCCGTTTCACATATTCCTTCACAGAATCCCACGGCGATTGCTTCAGTCGGAGTGAGGCTTAATACGTTAGCGGTATCGGTCATTGATTCAGCAATTTTAGGATCCCTGCCTGTCGCTTCTGCTGTAGCACGCATCATTCCACGCATAAAAGACTGATACTTATCAGGCATCACCTCTCCTGTCTGGCTTACAACCGTAGCTGCACCGATCGAACTTCCCGTCTTCATATATATCGAATCACATGCAATGCTGATAAGTGCTCCGGCAGATGCAGCCTGCATATTGACAAAAGCTATCACCGGCCTATCATATCTGAGAATAGCAGATCTTATGCTGTCAGCAGAGTTGACAGCTCCACCATATGTATCCAGATCCAGAATGACATAATCAGCCTTAGCCTCACGAGCCTTTTCAAGACCCGTCGTCACAAGACGCTCAGATGAAGGGTCTATATCCTGGTCTAGTCTGATACGGTAAAAGACTGTCAGCGAATCTGCGCAGAAACCACAGACGCTCAGCAGAAGTGCAGAAAAGAATGTAATCAGATGTTTCATTGAGATATCTTTTAACAGTGAAAGACAAATATAAGGTTTTTAGAATATTATTTAATAAATTTGCAGGATTTTGATTATCAAATATATAATATATGTTATTACAGATTGTTTTACTTATAGGAGGCCTGCTACTCATTCTCTTGGGAGCCAACTGGCTGGTAGACGGTTCCTCAAGTATTGCCAAAAGATTCGGCATCAGTGAATTTGTCATAGGACTTACCATTGTAGGAATCGGAACATCATCTCCAGAAATGGTTGTAAGCTTTCTCTCTGCATTCCAGGGTAAGGCGGACATGGCAGTAGGTAATATTGTCGGTTCCAATATATTCAACACATTTATGATTCTCGGAGTAACAGCACTCATTTCTCCTCTGGCAATAACAAAGACAAATTTAAAGAAAGATATACCTTTAAACATCGTAGTTACTGCACTGCTTATAATTATGGGACTGAACTTTACTATATTCGGTAAGGGAGCAGATCATTTAAGCAGAATAGACGGAGTAATTCTTCTCCTTATTTTCGCATGGTACCTTTGGAGTTCATTCCGCTCTGACAGCAATGAATCCGATGGAGAAGGCATTAAGGAATATAAGACTGGCATCTCGATTCTTCTGATTGTCACAGGTCTTGCCGGCTTGATATTCGGTGGCCGGGTTTTTGTCAATGCAGCGACAGAACTTGCCAAAGCATTGGGAGTATCGGACAAGTTCATTGCCATAACAGTTATGGCTGCAGGAACATCCATGCCGGAACTTGCCACTTGTGTCGTTGCTGCGCTCAAAGGACGCGGTCAGCTTGCACTTGGAAATGTGCTGGGTTCGAACATATCGAATATACTCCTCATACTTGGTGGTTCTGCATTGATTACACCACTTTCTTTCAGTGGGATGACCTATGTCGACCTGGGAATGTTACTGACAGGGGCTGCTCTCATTATGGCTAGTGCCTATATGTTCAGAAAGAAGGAACTGGACAGATATGAAGGAGTAATCTTTATTTTATTGGAGGCTGGATATATGTGGTATCTCATCTCCTCCCTATAAATTCCACAGAATTTCAGAGTAAAGCATGCATAACATTTTTGTTATCAATGCAAACATTTTTGTTACAACTTCTGATTGATAACTAAATGCAATAAGTCAGCCTTTTGGGGGCTGACTTATTGCATTTTAAGTAAATTAAATTATAAAAGTATATTTCCTGTAGCTATTTCCTTAGCCAAAAGCTCTTTTGTTACGACAGGATTCGCGTAGATATCAAGGAAAATACGTCTCAGATCTTCGCGATTGATTTCCGGTTCGACGGTATCAAGCTGGCTTTCCATATAAGCCACGAACTGATCCAGATCTGCACGATCATACATATCGGAGTACCTGTATGAATGATTGGCAATATCGTAAGCGATATAATTGTTCTTCCAAAGCTTATAACCTTCGATTACCCTGAGATCCACAGCATGTCTTATCTTCTGATAACGGTCATTCTTATCACATTGAGCCGCCTCGGCAATTTCTTCTGCTGTAATTGGCTTGCCGATATTCAGATGAATATTTCCCTTATGACTCATGATTCCGACCATGATGCTGTTGAAATCTTCACCTTCTGCCTTGACATACTTATGCTTTCGGGAAATAACAAGTTCACGTGCCTTAAGGATATCACATGGCTCGTATTCATAAGAAATACTCAGAGGAATAATGTTAAGCTCTTCGTAATTCTTCTGGAAGTCACCTGTTCCGCTCATATCAAGCATCTTGAGCAGCCCCTGCTCGGTCACATCATAACCGTTCTTGGTACGACCCTGTCTCTGTGCCAGCCAGATAGAACTGCGCTGCTCGGTAATATTAAGACGGATATATCTCGAAAGAAGCTGAGAAGACAGGTAAAGTTCACGGGCTGTTATTCCTCTGACTACCTTGATCATACGGTTCGATCTGATCAGATATTCGATTGTCTTGTTAGTGATAAGGTTATCGCCCACGGCAATTTCTGTCATCGGAATACCGTTATTGTAAAGTACAAGCTGGAAAATAGCAGGATCAAGGATGATATCCCTATGATTCGACAAGGCCAAAAACCTCTTTGACGGATCAATATTGGAAATTCCGTCATATGAAAAATTCCTGGCTGTATGCTCAAGTACCCAACGGACAAATTTGCTCATTACAAGTACTTGAAAATCATCTATCGTCTTTATGCTCTTAAGAAGATTCTTCAAAAATTCCGGTGATTCCTCCGGAAAAAACTGCTGAGATACACGCGAAAGCAAAGGGAACTCCGCCAATTTGCTAAGTGCCTCCGCTGCTTCTGCATCCGTATACGGACTGATGCTCTCAAATTCTGACAAATCAATCATCGTTCAAAAGTGTAAGATTAGTACAATTTGCAAATTTAAAATCTTTTTGCAAAACTGCAAACTCCGACAAAGTCAATCCGGCTTATTTGCGGAACAAGACGGAACTGTCGCCATAGCTCAGGAAGCGGAAATCGTGCCCAAGAGCATAATCATAAATCTTTTCCCAATTACCTCCCACAAACGCCGATATAAGAAGGAGAAGAGTGCTCTGCGGCTGGTGGAAATTTGTCACCAGCACGTCCACGACACGGAAACGGAATCCTGGAACGATAATTATTCTGGTTCCAAGACTCAATTCCGACTTATTATTGTCTTTCAAGTACCGGATTATTGCAGTAATGGACTGCTCCAGAGAGTATTCATAATCCCTTGAATACGGATCCCACTGGTCTACATCTGAAGGATAGCCGGTCTCGATACAGCTTACACCTATATAATATAAGGACTCCAGTGTGCGTACTGAAGTCGTACCCACAGCCACAACCTTCCCTTTGTTTTCAAGCAGCCTTTCCAATAAGGAAAGAGTAACAACAAACGGTTCACGATGCATTGTATGCTCGGAAACGAGAGAACTTTTCACCGGCAGGAATGTACCGGCTCCGACATGGAGGCAGACTGTATCAGTGATGATATTTTTCTTTCTGATAGACTCCAGGACAGCATCTGTAAAATGAAGTCCTGCTGTAGGAGCGGCAACTGAACCACGGAATCGGGCATATAGAGTCTGATAACGTTCCAGATCGATCTGCTCGGTATCACGGTTCAAATATGGGGGAATAGGAATTGAGCCGCACACTTCAAGAACCTTGGAAAACGGTGCTTTATTGTCCCATCTAAATTCCACTATGGAAGTCTCGCCAACCCTCTCAATCAGGTCAGCTTTAAGATTCATAATATCAATTTCCCTTTCATTCAATGGATTATATAATGACAAGGTATCATTCTTCCATCTCTTGACATTTCCGACAATGCATTTCCATCTGCATCTGTCTGTAGTAGCAAAGCTGCTGACATACTCTTCAGGCATTACCGGTTCAAGACAGAAGATCTCTATATGTGCTCCTGTAGACCTCTGAAAATGGAGCCTGGCCGGAACGACCTTCGTATCATTGAAGATCATCAATGAATTTTCAGGTAACTGATCTGATATAAGGGAGAAAGATGATTCAGATACATTTTCATTCTTATATATCAAAAGCTTGGACAAGTCACGCTGGGGAAGAGGATATTTGGCGATTCGCCCATCTGGTAACGTATAGTTATAGTCTTCTATTCTAATTTCAGGAATCATAGCGTACTGCATTATTTTCAGTGCAAATTTAGTCATTTACTTATGAAAAATGAAATTTCGGCAGTAAGTTACATATGTAACCAACAATAACATTACAGAATTACATCTCCTTATTACATATGTAATTAATATTAAAGTATATTCATATTGCTTGCGTTACTTTTGTCAATGTTACACTTATAGCATAATTTTCTCTTATAGTTAAATCTTATAGCCTACTAATGCGTTGATAATCTGATATTTAATTGCTTTTATATCAAGCTATACTATTGATTATATTTGTAAGTGATCGAGAATATGCCCTTTTTAGACTCAATTTCCCCATAATTCGCATTTATTATTAAAATAACTCTCTAATACTCAGAATATAATACATGGTAACCTAAAGTATTTTATAATAGTTATCCATACGTTATTACAGGTGTATTTACAAATATTAACTAAAAAATCATTTGTCTGTTACAAAAATTCTTGCTACATTTGTAACATAATAGTAAACAATAATGAATAACAGGTTAAAGCAATTTCTCGCAGCAGAGAACATCACGCAGGCACAGTTTGCAGACAATCTCAATGTTGTCCGCGCAAGTGTATCTCATGTATTGTCTGGAAGAAATAATCCAGGATTCGATTTCATCAAGGCAATCATGGCCAAATACCCTCGCCTGAATATCGAGTGGCTGATTTTTGGAAAAGGCAAGATGTATAGGGATATGGAGAGTGCAAAAGAAGAGGTTCAGCAAGATGATCAGCTATTCCCTATTTCTGAGACAGAAACACCTCTGAGAATCCAGGAAATTGTACATGAGGACATTCTACCGAATCCTGAGCCAGCCACGAGTGAAATGAATAGTTTAGATAGCTTGGGGCAATCCTTTAATAAACAGAGAAAAGTGCTGAAAATCCTTATACTTTTTGATGATGGAACTTTTCAGGAAATGTAGAAAAGTACTGCTAAAGCGGTACTTTTTTATTATATTTGTGTCTTTAAGAGCTATAACTTATGTACAAACATTTCCTCAAACCAATTTTGTTCAGATTCAACCCTGAAACTGCGCATAACATCCTTTTTAAATGTCTTGCCGTCCTTAGGCATATCCCGTTTGCACAGTCAATAATAAGAGCTATATACAAGAAAGAGTCACCAGCCTTGGAAAAAGAGGTTTTCGGCATCAAGTTTCCTAATCCTGTCGGGTTAGCTGGAGGTCTTGATAAAAACGGTGAGTTCTACAATGATATGGCAAACTTCGGCTTCGGATTTGTCGAAATAGGTTCCCTCACTCCGCTTCCTCAAGATGGAAATCCTAAACCGAGATGCTTCAGAATACCTGGTGACAAGGCCATTATCAATCGATTCGGCATTAATAACAAGGGCGTTAAGAATGCGGTAGAACATCTCAAGAAGGTACGTCCTGAAGTTATTGTAGCTGCTAATATTTCTAAGAATACCACTAGCATAAACGAGGATGCAGCCAAGGATTATGAAAAATCCTTTGGATTGCTATATGATTTTGTGGACATGTTCGTAGTTAATGTTTCATGTCCTAACGTCGTGGGACTCACTTCATTGCAAGATATATCGTTCCTTGGAGAAATTGTAGATAAACTTCTTGATCTCCGAATGTACTACGATAATTACAAGCCTGTCCTGCTGAAAGTTTCCCCAGATCTGGCTCATCAGCAGCTTGATGAAATAATTGACTACTGCCTTCGCTCCGGAATCGACGGTATCGTAGCAGGAAACACTACCAGAAGCCGTGAAGGCATCACCAGCATAAGCAAGGAAAAGATCGAAGCTATCGGAAACGGAGGAATGTCCGGAGCACCGGTACACAAGAAGAATCTGGAACTTGTCAGATATATTCACAGAAGATCTGAAGGAAAGCTTCCGATAATCGGCGTCGGAGGAATCATGTCTCCACAGCAAGCAAAGGCCATGCTTGATGCCGGTGCATCACTGGTGGAAATTTATTCGGGATTCATCTTCGAAGGTCCTGCATTGATCAAGAATATCATCAAATATCTGGAAAACGACGCAAAATGATCAAGGCATCCATCTGTACAATTGGCGACGAAATCCTTATCGGACAGGTCATTGATACGAATTCCTCAAGTATCTCACTGGCTCTTAATGAGATAGGAGTAAAAGTTTCCAGAATGGTATCTATCGGGGATGAGCGCAACTGTATCATCGGAACGCTTGCCCGGGAGTTGAATGAGAACGACATCGTTATCGTTACCGGCGGTCTAGGACCGACAAAAGATGATATAACCAAGAACGCGCTTGCAGAACTTTCCGAGTCCACAGCATTCAAGATGGACGAAAGACAGTTGGAAATCATACATAATCTATTGAGTGCAAGAGGATTGGATGTACTGGATATCAATATAGCCCAGGCATCTGTTCCTGATACCTGCGAAGTGATTCCTAACCGTCTCGGTACTGCCCCGATAATGGTTTTCAGATTCGATGAGAAAAGATTCGGTCACCCCGCTACCCTGTTTTCTTTGCCGGGAGTACCGTTTGAAGCCATAGGAGCACTTCCTGACATTCTTGAAGACATAAAGTCACATCATTCATTATCAGATATTTACCACCGCACCGTGATGACATACGGCATAGCGGAATCTGCATTGGCAAAGATGATCGAAGAATGGGAGGACAATCTCCCTGAGGATATGCATCTGGCATACCTTCCAAATCCTCTTACTGGAGTCAGACTGAGATTGTCAATCTATGGAAGCCGAAAAGAGGATGCAGAAAGAAGAATTGATGCCGAAATTGCATCTTTGAAAGGCATTTTAGGCGATGCCATGTACTCAGAGATGGATGATACCCTCGAAGGATGTATCGGCCGTATATTGACTGAAAATGGCAAGACCCTTTCTGCAGCAGAATCCTGCACAGGAGGAACCATTTCCTCACTTATTACCTCCATTGCAGGCTCCTCTGCATATTTTCTCGGATCTGTCACATCATATGCCAATAGTGTAAAGACCGGAGTTTTAGGAGTAGCGGAGGAAATCATTTCCCGTTACGGTGCAGTAAGCAGCGAATGTGTAGCAGCCATGGCTGAAGGAGTCAGGAAACTTACCGGCAGCGATTACTCTGTGGCCACCTCTGGAATCGCCGGTCCCGGAGGTGGAAGTGACCATAAGCCTGTAGGTCTTGTATGGATAGGAGTAAGCTCTGAAAAGGGTACAGAGACCTTCTGCGCAGTCTTCAAAAGTAACCGAAAACGCAATATCGAGCGCTTTGCCTCGACTGCGCTCAACTATTTGAGGGTAAAAATTGTAAACGAGCTTAAATAACTTATAATCAGTCCACGAAACATTTTTGTTTAAGCTAATAACATTTTTGTTTCATAAAATTTGTAAACAATAAGGCAGGCTTATATCAGGACATAACTAACTATCCGATAAAGCTTTAGATAAAAAGGGAGATAAATGGAGGTAGCACACTCAAGATACATTAAAAAGAAGAAAAGGATTACCCTAAATGGCGTTTTCTATGCCATAATTTCATCATGCTCCTTCGGCTTCTCCCCTCTTTTCAGCCTCGGCCTGCTTGCTGCCGGTCTGAGTAATTTTGACGTTCTTTCATATCGTTGGGCTGTTGCTGCCATAGTACTTATGATTTATGCGGCATCAAAGGGCAAGACACTTAAACTTGGATCATTTGATGAAGTATGGAAAGTCATCCTGCTGAGCCTTTTGCGTTCGATCACATCGATCACTCTCCTGATTGGATATGCCAATATTGCCAGTGGAATTGCGTCCACTATAAACTTCATGTACCCGGTAGTCGTAGCACTTTGCATGATGCTCTTCTTTGGAGAAAGGAAATCATTGGTCAATATCATATCTATCTTGATATCCATATTCGGAGTGTATCTTCTCGCATCAGGAGATGGTCTCAAAGTGGAAGGTGGAAATACTGCATTGGGACTGGCCTGTTCTATAATATCCGCATTCTCATTTGCAGCCTATTATATTTTGATGAAACAGGTAAAGGCAGACAAGATAGAAGTAGTGAAATTCACCACTTGGATAATGATGCTGAGCGCCGTCTATTTCATCATATGCGGATTTGTTTTTGACGGCAGGATAACACCTGTATCAGACATCAGGCTCTGGGGACTGATCGCGGGACTTGGATTATGGTCGACTATGGTATCAAACTTCACCGGAGTAAAGGCTGTAAGAAGAATAGGACCGACTATGACATCGATCCTTGGCGCTCTTCAGCCTCTCACTGCTGTAGTATTGGGAGTTCTATTCCTCGATGAACATCTGGGAATACGTACAATTGCCGGTATCAGTATCATAATGGTGACCGTTACCTTTATTGTTGCTCACCAGCAGACACGCAAGCACCATCATTGACAAGCCTGCATCACACGGAAGAAATTTCCGGATGCCACCTTTTCAATATCAGATTCAGTATACCCTCTTCTACGCATTTCGTCGAATACGAGAGAGAATTTAGAAATATCTTCCATTCCTTCAGGAGTGACCTCTATACCATCAAAATCAGAACCAAGTCCGACATGGTCAATACCGACTAATTCGACAATATGATCTATATGATCCACAATCCTCCTGTATGACGGACGCTCAAGGGCATTCAATTCATCCTGAACGGCATTCCAGGCGGTTCTCTTCCGGGAATCTGCAGGATCAGCTATGAATTCATTCTCGATCGATTCTCCCCTTTCCATTATACCGGAATCATTCAAGATAGTCCTGAAGCCTGAATCAAGAAAGACAGGATAGAAATTGACCTGCACGACTCCCCCCGCCTCGGCAAGCTTCCTTATCATATCATCAGTAAGGTTGCGAGGATGACCAGCCAATGCCCTGCAGCATGAATGCGTAGCCACAACAGGCTTGCTCGACAGACTTAACACATCGTAAAATGCATCATCAGAAATATGGGAAACATCGATCAGCATTCCCAGACGATTCATCTGCGCCACAAGTTCCCTACCGAACGGACTCAATCCATTCCATCGCTTGGATTCTGGAGCACAGGAGTCACAGATCTGATTATTACCTGAATGACATAGGGTGACATACCTGACACCTGCTTCATAAAACTTTCTGAGTTCATCCAGAGACTCACCTATAGCAGAACCATTCTCAAGGCCAATGAATATGGACAATAGTCCTTTTGCCTTATTCTCCATAGCTTGAGCTACGGATGTAGTGAATACAGCATAAGGATTGTTTTCTAATGAATTCTGTACTCCATCCAGCATCCTGTAAGCATATGACCTCGCTCTATCCGGCTCATTATCCATAGAGGCCGGCACATAAAGAGCAAAGAATACACCATCGACACCGCCTCTTCTAAGCTTCGGAATATCCACATGAGCATATGAATTGTCAATGGAAATATCCCTCAGACGCAGAATCTGAGAAGGTGTATCACAGTGCGAGTCTAGAACAAACATCAGACAAAAATTATTTTATAATACGCTGTCTTACAGCCTCATACATAAGGATAGCTGAAGCAACGGATACATTGAGGGAAGTAATCTCTCCTGCCATTGGAATTGCAGCCTTATCATCGGCCAGATCAAGCATAGCCTGAGAAATACCCTTACCCTCAGACCCCATGATAATAGCAACAGGACCCGTCATGTCCACATCGTATATAAGTCTGTCTGTCTTCTCAGTGGCAGCAACGAGTCTGAAACCACTCTGCTTCAGATAATATGCAGCTACACGAAGATTGGAAACCTTGCATGTGTCGATTCTCATCAGAGCACCCGCAGAGGCCTTTACAGCATCCGCGTTCATAGCAGCACCTCCCTTTGCAGGTACAATGATACCATGCCCTCCTGCACACTCAAGACTTCTGGCAATAGCTCCAAGATTCCTGACATCACTCACGCCGTCAAGAATCACAAGAAGAGGATTCTCGCTTCGTGCAAGAGCTGTATTCACAAGATCCTCAATATCAACATAATCGATCTGTGAAATATAAGCGAGTACTCCCTGGTGTGATCCACGCACAGCCCTGTTGAGTTTTTCACCGGGAACAAACTGGAAAGGGATGTCATTTTCCTTCAAAAGTTCCATCAATTCCCTGAACTGGGCACCTTCAAGACCCTGTTTCAAAAGAACCTTATCAAACTTTTTTCCTGCTTTCACTGCCTCCAGTACCGGATGCATTCCGAACAGATACTGCATTTTCTTTTCTTCCATATCTATTGTTCTAATTGTTCATTGAGTTTCTCCCATTCTTCCATCTTGAAATCAAGCTCTCTCTTATTTTCAAGATATGCCCTGGTCAGTTCCATAATATCATCTCCTTCTCCGGGATTCGCCAAGACCGCCTCAATCTCCGCCATCTTAGTCTCTATAGATTCTATCCCCTTCTCCAAGAATGAGATACGATTTCTTATCTTACGTTCTTCTTTAGATACAAACTTTTTAGCTTGATACTCCTGCTTGGCTTCTTCCTTCTTCTGAACCACTTCAGCAGGTTTCTCTTCTGCCACCGGCTTGTTATGTCTTTCCAGCTCACTCAGGTTCTCGAGTTTCCTTCTTTCCAGGAACTCTTGAACACCTCCAAGATGCTCCTTGACTTTTCCGTCTCTGAACTCATAAAGCTTATCCACGAGTCCATCCAGAAAATCTCGGTCATGAGAAACTATAATAAGTGTTCCATCATAAGACTTCAAAGCCTGCTTGAGAATATCCTTTGAACGGATATCCATATGGTTCGTAGGCTCGTCAAGAGCCAGAAGATTATACGGCTTGAGAATCAGCTTTGCCATTGCCAGACGAGCTCTCTCTCCACCACTGAGAACAGCAACCTTCTTATCGATATCCTCTCCCTTGAACAGGAATGCACCAAGTATATCACGGAGCTTCAGCCGGATATCACCTACGGCAATTCTGTCCAATGTTCCAAAAACTGTATCTTCCTTATCGAGGATATCTTCCTGATTCTGAGCATAATATCCGATGCTTACATTATATCCGATCCTCGACTCGCCAGCCATTGGATCCAGCTCATTCATTATCACTCGCATCAAGGTAGTCTTACCTTCACCGTTTCTTCCAACCAAGGCTACCTTCTCTCCCCTTCTCACTTCGATCTGTGCATCATCAAACACAACCTTGGCACCGTAACCGACCCTCATATCGACGGCCTTGTATGCAATATCACCTGAACGCGGAGCCGGAGGGAACTTCACGGCAAGCGCCGATTTATCTTCCAGATCCACTTCTATCCTTTCAAGCTTCTCCAGCTGCTTCACACGCGACTGCACTTGATTGGACTTAGTCGGCTTGTATCTGAAACGCTCGATGAACTCTTCCGTCTTCTCGATCATCCTCTGCTGATTTTCAAATGCAGCTCGCTGTTGCTCAAGACGTTCTTTCCTAAGTTCCAGATACTTGCTGTACGGAACCTTATAATCATGAATCCTGCCGAGCATGATTTCGACAGTCCTGTTGGTTACATTGTCCAGAAACTTTCTATCATGAGAAATCAGTACAAGAGAACCTCGATAGTCCTTCAGATAGCCTTCAAGCCATTCGATTGATTCGATATCCAGATGATTTGTAGGCTCATCGAGCAGAAGTACATCAGGTTTCGAAAGGAGGATCTTCGCAAGCTCGATACGCATGTTCCAGCCTTGACTGAAGGTTTCAGTATTGCGACTCAATTCATCATATTTGAATCCCAGTCCCATAAGAGTCCTTTCAGCCTGAACGCGCGGATTGTCTGAACGGGTATATGCCAGGCGGTCATTCACCTCATTCATCCTTACTATCAGATCGTGGTACTCCTTAGACTCATAATCCTGTCTTTCAGACAGTTCCAACGAAATCTTCTCCAGTTCATCCTCTAGAGCAAACATATCAGCAAATGCAGTCATAGCCTCATCTATGACAGTGCGGCCACGATGATGTTCCATAATCTGAGGAAGATACCCTATCTTCACATCATTGGGAACAGCCACTTTTCCACTTGTCGGATTCTGGATACCGCAAACAAGTTTCAGAATGGTCGATTTTCCTGCGCCATTCTTTCCCACGAGGCCAATCTTGTCACTCTCACTGATATGAAAATTGATATCATTCAGCAGGACGAACCCTCCATATGCTACCGTAAGACTGTTAATTGATATCATAATTTATTCTTCTTCAATATTTTGAGCTCTCCTGCGACATATCAGGATGCTGAATTCGTAAAGCAGATATAACGGCACTGAAACAACCAGTAATGAGAAAGGATCTCCTGAAGGAGTAATTACAGCTGCAAGAATCAATACAGCACAGACAGCATGTTTTCTATAAGACGAAAGACTTTCTCTCGTCAATAATCCCATCGAAGACAATACCGCCACAACCGTTGGAAATTCAAATACAATCCCGAAAGTCAGCACCAGTGAAGTAAACAAGGAAATATAAGAAGTCAATGAAAATGTATTGGCAATCTCTGGACTGACCTGATACCCCGAGAAAAAATTCAGCATCAATGGGAAAACCAGCGCATACCCGACGGCGACTCCCAAATAAAAGAGAACTGAAGCAAATGCAAAAGCCCCCTTGACAAGCTTCTTCTCACTATCATATAATGCCGGAGCAATAAAACGCCACAATTCATATACAATGACGGGAAATGTGACAATCAACGCACAGATCAGTGTAATCCTTATATGTATAAGAAACTGAGCTGCAACCTCGATGTTCACCAAAGTCATCGTGAAATCTGCACCAAGAAGCTGGTATAGAAAGAAATCAGGCTTGGAAGGAGCCAGAATCAGACTATCAAAGAGAAAGTTCTTGAAAAAGAACAATACGACGACAGCTGTCGCAAACACTCCCAGAACTCTGAAAATGCATTTGCGCAGATCCTCCAAGTGATCCCAAAAGGTCATCTCCCCGGTTGACGCCATTATTTTTCCGAATCAATATCCTTTTTGATCTCGTTGACTTCGCTTTCGACTTCCTTCATTCCGTCCTTGAAGTTCTTCACACCTTTACCCAGGCCACGCATCAGTTCCGGAATCTTCTTTCCTCCAAAGAGCAGAAGTACTACGAGAGCGATAATTACGATTTCCCAGAAACCAAGATTAAATACAAGTGGAATAATCATATCAGTTCTAATTTAAATTTTCTTCAAATATTTTCACCAAATCATCGGGACACCTGACAGGTCTTCTAGTCTGTGAATTGATAAACCCGAGTACGACACCTCCCTCACATACAAGTTGTCCTGCCGGATTAAATATCTCGGTCTTTATGACAAGCCTGGCTCTAGGTACCTCATCTATCATTGAGACTATCTTCAATGTTTCTCCAAGCTTGGCCGGAACTTTATATCTGCACTCTACCGAAACCACTGGAAGCATCACACCTGTCTCCTCTATTTTTTCAACAGGAAATCCCAGGTCCCTGAGCATCGCAACTCGTCCACACTCGAAATACCTTATATAATTCGAGTGGTGGACGATACCCATCTGGTCAGTTTCATAGTACCTGACGTCGAGAAAATGCTCACTTTTTAGCATAACAAAAATGTTAGCAGTACGAACTTTTATGTTTTACTAATTGTTTTTCAATGCATTGAGAGAAGCGGTAATACTTTCAATCTTTGAAAGCGAATCAGCCTCTTTTTTACGCTCCACAGCCACAACTGCCTCTGGGGCATTGGCAACAAAACGCTCATTAGAGAGCTTTTTACGAACACTGTCAAGGAATTTCTGCTGGTATGCAAGCTCTGCTTCAAGCTTAGCGATCTCCTCTTCGACATTGATAAGACCTGTGAGAGGGATGAACATCTCGACTGTCCTTACCATGAATCTCTGAGCTGCCGACATGTCGCCTTCAGCCTCGGCCACCGCTACATTCGCAAGCTTCACAACTACCGGAAGAACCTCTGCAGGGAAAGCTCCCTTTATCTTGAGGTCGAGAGACTCTCTTGGAGAAAGGTTCTTGCTCTGACGGATGTTACGTACGCCTGCAACTGCCTCGCAAGCCATCTCAAATGCATTGATGAACTCAACATCGTATGGCTTTGCCTGTGGATAACGCTGGTTCATGATGGTCTCACCGGCTTTGCGCTCAGCCATGTTCTGCCAGAGTTCCTCTGTGATGAACGGCATGATAGGATGGATCATCTTGAGAAGAGCATCGAAGAAGCCAATTGTCGCATCATATGTATTCTTGTCGATTCCGGCACCGTATGCAGGCTTCACAGCCTCGAGATACCATGCGCAGAAATCGTCCCAGAAGAGTTTATAGATAGCCATAAGGGCGTCTGAGATACGGAATTTGCTGAAATGATCCTCTACAGTCTCGATTACCTGACTGAGCTTATTCTCAAACCACTTCACCGCTACTGCTGAAGCTTCAGGCTGCTGAGCGGCCTGATCGACATTCCATCCTGTCACGAGGCGGAAGGCATTCCATACCTTATTATTGAAGTTACGTCCCTGCTCGATCTGCGACTCATCGTAAAGGATGTCGTTTCCTGCCGAGCTGCAAAGAAGCATGCCGAGACGTACGGCGTCAGCACCATATTTTGCGATAAGGTCGAGCGGATCCGGAGAGTTTCCGAGAGTCTTCGACATCTTGCGTCCGAGCTTGTCGCGTACGATACCTGTAAGATATACATTGCGGAACGGAACATCGTTCATGAACTCGTTTCCTGCCATGATCATACGTGCCACCCAGAAGAAAAGGATATCCGGACCTGTCACGAGGTCGTTGGTAGGATAATAGTATGCAAGATCCTTGTTTGGCTCAGCCTCTGGGTGTCCGGCCTTGTTTGTGTCGAACACAGAGATCGGCCAGAGCCATGAAGAGAACCATGTATCGAGAACATCCTCGTCCTGACGAAGGTCAGCGGCTGTGATATTTGCATCGATTGCCTGAGCCTTTGCTAAAGCGTCACTTTCGGTAGAAGCCACAACCACCTGGCCATCTGGAAGATAATAAGCAGGGATTCGTTGTCCCCACCAGAGCTGACGAGAGATGCACCAGTCGCGTACGTTCTCCATCCAGTGACGGTATGTATTGCGGTATTTGTCTGGAATAAGCTTCACGGCACCGCTCTCAACCGACTCGAGGGCATCCTTTGCAAGAGCCTCCATCTTAAGGAACCACTGCATTGAAAGCCTTGGCTCGATTACTGCGTTTGTTCTCTCAGAGTATCCGATTGGTGATGTGTAGTCCTCCATTTTCTCAAGGTTTCCAGCCTCTTCGAGCATCTTCACAATCTTCTTGCGCGCGTCGAAACGATCCTCGCCAACAAGAATCTGCGCCTTCTCATTCAAACGTCCGTGATCATCGATAATATCGAGAACAGGAAGGTTGTGACGGTTACCGATCTCGTAGTCGTTCACGTCGTGTGCCGGTGTAACCTTAAGACAGCCGGTTCCGAAATCCATTGCAACGTAGCTGTCCTCAATAATCGGTATCTCCTTATTGATGAGAGGAATAAGAACCTTCTGTCCTTTGAGCCAATGGTAACGCTCGTCATCTGGATTGATACATACCGCAGCATCGGCCATGATTGTCTCAGGACGGGTTGTAGCGACGATAATATATTTATCTGTAGGGTTGCCGTTTCCGTCAGAAACGAAATATCTCAGATGGTAGAATTTGCTGACAGTATCTTTATGCACCACTTCCTCGTCGCTCACAGCTGTAAGACCGACTGGATCCCAGTTAACCATTCTCACACCTCTATAAATATATCCCTTATTATAGAAATATACGAATGTATTGATCACTGCTTCGCTGAGTTCCGGATCCATTGTGAACTTTGTCCTGTCCCAGTCACATGAAGCGCCGAGCTTACGGAGCTGTCCAAGGATTATTCCTCCGTGCTTCTCCTTCCATTCCCAAGCATGCTCGAGAAACTGCTCACGAGTAAGATCTTCCTTTTTGATTCCCTCTGCAGCAAGCTTCTGTACTACCTTATTCTCTGTAGCGATAGATGCGTGGTCAGTACCCGGAACCCAGCAAGCGTTCTTGCCGTCCATTCTTGCCTTGCGGACAAGTACGTCATTCAATGTATTGTTGAGAACATGACCCATGTGAAGAATACCGGTCACGTTAGGTGGTGGAATCACGATCGTATAAGGTTCTCTCTCATCAGGTTCAGAATGAAAAAACTTGTTTTCTAGCCAATAGGCATACCATTTATCCTCCGTCAAGGCAGGATCATACTTTGCTGGAAGTTCCATATATTTACTCTTAATCAATTATTAATCACACCATTAGCACCATATTCCTCAGAACAAGCGCATAATCGTGCAAATATAGCAAAAATTTCAGTATCTTTGCATTGTTCACAGTGTGAATCCACATACCGAATCATAATATTTTAAAACTTGATAATTATGTCAAACGAAAAGGAATTCAAGATCGAGCTCAAGCCTGAAGTTGCAAAGGGCTCATATTCAAACCTCGCTATCATCACTCATTCGCACAGCGAATTCATCATTGATTTCGCCACAATGCTTCCCGGTATTCCAAAGCCTGAAGTAGGCAACCGCATCATCATGACGCCGGAACATGCGAAGAGACTCTACCTCGCTCTCCAGGACAACATCAACAAATACGAGAACCAGCACGGACAGATTGCACTGGGAGGCGAACCTAAGGCTACATTCCCAATGGGCGGTTTCGGTGGCGGTGCTAAATCATAATCCATGTCAATTAACGAAAAATATCTGAATATCAAAGCTTTTGCCTTTGATGTAGATGGGGTGCTTACAGATGGTGGAATACTCGCAGATCTCAATGGAGAGCTATACAGAGTATTTGATTCCAAAGACGGTATGGCCATCAGAATGGCTGTAATGAAAGGTTTCCACATGGCGATCATTACCGGAGGCCGTTCAGAAAGCATCAGAAAAAGATTCGCCAGCTGCGGGATCAAACCGGAAGATGTTTATTTAGGCTCACGTGCCAAGATGGAAGACTTCAAGGATTTCTGCTCACGTCACGGATTAAAACCTGAAGAGGTGATGTATTTCGGAGACGACCTGCCAGACATTCCGGTAATGCAGGCATGCGGATGCGGAGTATGTCCGAGTGATGCCGTAGATGAAGTGAAGGCCATTGCGGATCACATCAGCACAAAGCCAGGTGGAAAGGGATGCGCAAGAGAAACACTGCAAGCAGTGATGGAAGCTCAAGGCATCTGGCATCTGGATGTGTACGAATATAAGCGACATTTCTAAGAAAAGTCTTTAAATTTCACCACATACCATAGCAATTTCACCCCATAATAGCTGCAATTGCTACGAATACAAGGGTTTTACTACATTGCCGGCCGATAATTTCGGTCGGCATTTTTATTGTCCTAGATTTGCCGGCCTCAGACAAAATACACAACAGACTGTTTGTCATTCTGCAAAGCCTGAAAGGAGATGCAAGATGCTCTGACTGGCCGAATGAGAAACGATTTGAAACTAAAAACGAGAAGTGGTTATGAAATTTGAAAAAGCAAATGTACTGATTACCGGAGGAGCATCCGGCATCGGAAAGATAATGGGTCGCATGGCTCTGGGTAAAGGAGCATCCTGCCTTATCATATGGGACATAAATCCCCAAAGCATCTCTACTGCAGTCAAGGAACTCAGCCAATTCGGCAAGGTTAAGGGCTACATCGTGGATGTCTCTAGAAATGAAGTTATTACAGAACAATATAACAAAGTTGTTAACGAGTGCGGAGCAGTAGATATCCTTATAAACTGCGCAGGAATCATAACAAGCAACAAGACATTCGACCAGATGTCATCCGACGAAATGATCAGGACAATGAACATCAACACTCTTGCTCCAATGTTCGTGACTAGAGCCATGCTGCCGGGAATGATTCGCCGCAATCGCGGACATATCTGCAATATTGCATCAGCGGGAGGAATGCTTTCGAACCCGAAAATGTCTGTGTATGCAGCCAGCAAATGGGGAGCAATCGGCTGGTCTGACTCTGTAAGGATCGAACTTCAGGAAATGAAAAGCTCAGTGCACGTCACGACTATCGCACCTTATTATATTAATACAGGCATGTTCGATGGAGTAAAGTCCCGGATCATCCCGATACTCAAGCCGGAATACGTGGCAAAGAGGATTATCAGAGCTATCGAGAGAAATAAATCTTTCCGAGGAATTCCTTTTGGATTTCATTTCATCCGTTTCTGGCAGTTCATTCTTCCGACAAGATTGTTTGACTGGTTCTTCGGTAAAGTGATGGGGATTTATCATGCAATGGATGATTTCACAGGTCGCAAGCAGATAAGCAATACATCCGGAAAGGCTTCGTGACACATTGTCATACATGGCGGCCGTGCAAATCAGGAAATCTTTTGCTAAAATCCCGAATAATGACGATAATTGCATCATGGAAAACACATCTACAGAAAGAATAATCAACATAAATGCAGCTCAGAAAGAGTATTTCCGCAGCGGAGCCACATTGGATGTAAGCTTCAGAAAGGAAATGCTCAGAAAATTCCTCAAGGCTATGGAGAAATGGGAAGCCAGACTCTGCGATGCACTCTGGACTGACCTCCACAAATCATATGAGGAAGCCTATTTGACTGAAATAAGCATAGTTACAGGTGAGATCAAGAACCACATAAAGCATATCGGCAAATGGTCGCGCAGAGAGAAGAAGCATAGTCCTCTGAAGCTTTTCCCTTCACGAAGCTATATTGTAAAGGAACCGCTCGGCAATACTCTCATTATTTCGCCTTGGAACTACCCCGTCCAGCTTCTGCTCAATCCTCTTGTTGGAGCAATATCAGCCGGATGCACGGCGGTCTTGAAACCATCTCCATATGTTCCGACCGTTTCCAAAACAATCGAAGAAATGATTAAGGAAACATTCGAGGAAAGGTATATTGCTGTTGTCCAGGGTAACAGGAATGTCAACACCGCACTTCTTGAGCTGCGTTGGGACTTGATCTTTTTCACCGGAAGTCCCGCATTGGCTAAGACGGTAATGGCAGCAGCCGCGAAAACCTTGACTCCGGTAATATTGGAACTAGGAGGAAAGAGTCCTTGCATAATTGACAAGAGTGCCGATATTGCATTGTCAGCCAAGAGGATAGCATGGGGAAAGACACTGAACAGCGGTCAGACATGTATTGCACCAGATTACCTTCTAATCCATAAAGATATCAAGGAATCATTTGTGAAAGCATTTACTGATGAAGTCACAAACCTTCATGGAAAAGACATTGCAGCCGACAGACATTATGTGAGAATGGTGAACGACAGGGCATTCGAAAGAGTGACAGGATATTTCAAGGACGGAAAGATTGTTTGCGGGGGGCGCTCTGATGCAGCCACAAGATTTATCGAACCTACCCTGATGGATGAAGTTCCTCTTGACTCCCCTCTTATGACGGAAGAAATCTTTGGTCCCGTATTCCCTATGATCACACTGGACGACGAAGGTAATTCATTCAAGGACAAAGTTATAGAATTTGTCACCAGCCGTGAGAAGCCATTGGCATTCTACTACTTCGGCAAGGAAGCCGAAGGCTGGGAAATCATCCGCAGAACTTCTTCCGGCGGAGGATGCATAAACGATGTGATAATGCATATTGCCAACGAAAACGTACCGTTCGGCGGAGTCGGTAATTCGGGAATGGGAATGTACCACGACAAGGAGAGTTTCGAAGCCTTCAGCCATAGACGGTCAATCATCGCGACAGGAACCTGGGTTGATCTTCCTTTCCGATATATGCCGTACAAGATGTTCGGATTGGTTAAAAAGATATTGTAATTTATAAAGCAGAGGATACTGGTCTTCTGCTTTTTGCTTATATTCGCGAAAGTAACTATAACTGACAGCAAAAATGAAGAAGATTGCACTTTTACTATTTTTCATACTGACCGGCCTGAGTGCAGCTGCCCAGATGATGCCGGATTCGACAGTACAGTTCGTTGCATATTGGAATATTGGCGACAAATATCTATATAGCTTTGAAACTATCGAGAAGGAGATCGATGCTGATGGAGATACCACCATCGTAAAACAGAGTTATGAGATAATTGAATTCGAGGTTGTAGCCAAGACTGACGAATCATATCAGATCAAGATGACTACCATAGAAGAGGAGGACAGCGATCCTCAGTCAAAGCTGATCAGTAAAATAGCTAAAGAGTACGGAGCAGATATTCCAGTCCTTTTCAGTACGACTAATTTAGGCAGTCTGCAGTCGATCGACAATCTCCAGGAACTTTCCTCGTCATTTGCCCAGATGATAGAGCCATTGGCAAAAGCTGTACTTAAAGAACAGGGACTTGAACTCGAAGATCTGGAAGGATTTGATATGCAAGGATTTATGCGGGAATTACTCAAGCAGGTTGCAGATCCATCCATTATCCAGAATTCTATCTTGGAATATATCGGAAGATTGTTCTTCTTCCATGGAGGCAGGCTGGAAATCGACCACACATACAGCTTTGAAGAGCCATTGAACTTCATGATTCCGGGAATGAAGCAACTCACCGCAACAACTAACTTCTGGGCTGATGGAGAATTTACAGACGAATACAGTTCCATCTGTCGCACTTACACATCTGCGAATGTCGGTAAAGAAACCGTGGCATCCGCTCTCAGCACATATTCGGATATGGCTTCAGAATTCATCGAAGATGCAGATTCTTCGCAAACTGACATAACGGAGATAATAACCAAAGGGGGTTCTGAGGTGGATATAAATATCAGTTGGGAACAGTACACGACCACAGAGATTCATCTGAATACAGGCTGGCCTTTAAGACATTACCAGGACAAATATGTAAAGGCCGGAGAGCCGGGCAAAGATACAGCAAAAGAGAAAATCGAGAGTCTGTCTATAGAAATCATTCTACCAGAATAAAAAAGTTTGACATCAAACTTTTATCTGCCGGGGCATTGCGTTCCGGCAGATTTTTATTATACTTTTGTGGCTTGGACCAAATCTTAAGCAATATGGAAATAGAGACCAAGCTACTATGCATTACAGCCGAAAGCAGGTCACGGCTGATGAGGAAAATCTGGGAAATGCCGGCATCCGCAGGTGCACATTTAAGGCACAGAGAGTTGATTACCAGCGAATTGACCTTACTACAAAATGAATTATTCAGAGCAATTACGTCCTCTGAGATGTTGTCTGGCTGGTTGTGCAGGAAAATCGCAGAAGATGAAGGGATTCCTCAGGTAAGGAAGAATATCTGCATATTGGCCATTTACGGAATAGATGCCGGATGCATTGCAGATCTGAATTGTGTCAACAGCGGATATGTAAGGATGTGCATCAAGAGTTTGAAGAAAGATTATCCGGAATTATTCAGATAAATATGCTAATTTTGCGGCCGTTATGAATATCAATGGAAAACATATCATTTTAGGCAGCAATTCACCTAGAAGAAAAGAACTTCTGGCTGGCCTTGACATAGAATTCACTGTCGATACAGGAAATAATTTTGAAGAAGTATATGATCCGGGGACTCAGCAGGAAAGGATTCCGGAAGTGCTGTCTGAAGGCAAGTCATACGGCTTCCACAGAGAGCTTGGAAAGGACGAGATTCTGATAACATCAGATACTTTGGTTCTTTGCGAAGGACGTGTGATGGGGAAGCCTCATTCACGCGAAGAGGCAGCTGACATGCTCAGACATCTTTCCGGGAAGGCTCATAAGGTAATCACTGCAGTAACTGTAAGAGACTCCGAGAGGCATCTGACTGTAAGCGACACAGCAGCCGTATACTTCAAGCAGCTGTCTGACAACGAAATAGATTATTACATAGATACCTACAAGCCATTTGACAAGGCTGGAGCTTACGGCATCCAGGAATGGATCGGGTACATCGGAATCGCAAAGATCGAAGGTTCCTATTTCACAATAATGGGCCTCCCTGTACATCTTGTATATGAACTTCTGAACAAATTCTCAATATGAAGATAGATATTCACAGCCACATCCTGCCCGGTATTGATGACGGTGCAAGGACATTGGAAGAGTCAGTCCAGCTTGTAAGCGAAATGGCGGGATGGGGATTCGAAAGGATAACCTGTACTCCTCATATAACCAAGAAGTTCAGAAATACACAAGAAAGTATAAAGGAAAAGTTTGACATACTAACCAATGCATTGTCAGACAAAGGATTAGATATAGAGCTCAGAATGTCTGCCGAGTACAGACTGAATCCGGAAACATGGCCTGAGATTCTGTCACAAGGTCAATTGATGCCGATAGAAGATCAATATATCCTTATGGAATTCCCTATCAACGACCCTATGGAAATGGGAGATCTGATCCCCATGGAAGAATTCCGTAAGGTGCTCTCACTCGGACTTACTCCTGTACTTCCCCATCCGGAAAGATATTTCTACCTGGACCACGACAGCCTGCTCAGATATGTAGATGCAGGTGTCAAGATCCAATCCAATTATGGCTCACTTGCCGGAGTCTATGGGTCCGAAGTCCACGACAGGGCACAATCTCTGATCAACGAAGGCATCGTATCATTCCTCGCTTCTGATATGCACAACATGATATACATCAAGACTATCAGTGACTGGCTACGCTCCGGAAACTCCCTTTGGGACATTTAAAAATGTCTTTTCATGAATGACTTGTAAGATTTCTTCCTAAAATCGTCGAAATCGCGGAGAAACGACTTCAGAATCTGCCGACGAAAAGACATGTTGCAGCCAGAAGCAGAGCATCAGATAAGCACTTAATAACCAGCACATTACATAATTGAGGGTAGGCAAAACTGACCTGCCCTCAATCATATATTTAACTATCTATCAACAACTTAAGTGCTGCTCGGACTAGGGGTAGACAGAAGTCTCATTTTTTTGCAGGTTATCGCCTTATTAACAGGGCCTCATCAGAGGCCGTGGCCGGGTCCGGCATACGCGACAGCGGATGCGTAGGACGAAAAGGCCACCGGCTGAAGCGACAGCGAAAGCCGCATGCCCCAGGGGGCTGGCCGAACGCAGTGAGGACTGGGGGTAGACAGAAGTCTCATTTTTTTGCAGGTTACCGCCTTATTAACAGGGCCTCATCAGAGGCCGTGGCCGGGTCCGGCATACGCGACAGCGGATGCGTAGGACGAAAAGGCCACCGGCTGAAGCGACAGCGAAAGCCGTATGCCCCACTGGGGCTGGCCGAACGCAGTGAGGACTGGGGGTAGACAGAAGTCTCATTTTTTTGCATACCTGCAAAAAAAATGAGACTTCGCCGCTCACGCGGGGACGCCTCATACTAACCACATAATTAATAACACTAAAACTAATAACCAATAAGTTGTGAGAGTTTCAGAACGACTCTCTGATCAACTCGATTGCAAAGGTACTGCTTTTTCAGACATTAGCAATAACCGTTCCATTGAAGTACGACGAACGGTAGAAATTACCTAACGAACAAAACATTAGAATTTTAACAATCCCTAAGTTACGCATAGCATTAACTATCATTCTGCAAATTTAACACGCATCGAATCTACAGAATGAAAATTTCACAGCAATTTTACTTAACAATTATAACTTAATAAAATTACCGACGAACTAAAATATCGACTCCTGAGTAGCAGTCGTAAGTAGTTCAAGAGCCTTCATACCCATGATCGAATTGCCCTTGGAATTGAGTCTGGGACTCCAAACCGCAACAGAGTAACGCATTGGATATATGGCAACTATGCCTCCTCCGACGCCACTCTTTCCAGGCAGACCGACAAGATAAGAAAACTCACCAGCCTCATCATAGAAGCCACAGGTCTGCATCACGGCGTTAAGACGTTTTATTCTTGAGGTGGAAAGCTTGTATCCGGCATAGTCAAATGGTTGACGATTAGTAAACGCCATAAATGCCCTGGCAAGTTCCCGACAGCTCATCTCCACAGAACACATCTTGAAATAGAACATCAGCACTTGCTCGATATCATTCTCGATTGTACCGTGATATTTAAGAAGATTTGCAATAGCAGCATTGAGATATCCACACTGTCTTTCAGACTGTGCCACCTCTTCATTGTAGTCTACTTCATCATTGCCGCAAAGAGATCTGACAAAGCCAATAAATTCTCCTTCAGCATCATCCAGCTCCGACAGCAGAATATCAGCAACTACGATAGCACCGGCATTGATGAACGGATTTCTTGGAGTTCCTTTCTCTACTTCCAGCTGTACAAGCGAGTTAAAAGCTGTACCTGAAGGTTCTTTGCCGACTCTCTTCCACATATCCTCTCCTTTAAGGGACAGGCACATGGCAAGTGCAAAAACCTTTGTTATACTCTGAATGGAAAATCTGGTATCCGACTGCATGAAAGGAAACACTTCGCCAGAAACCGTTTCAAGGCACATCCCGAACTGGTCCGGATCCACTTTAGCCAGAGCAGGAATATAATCCGCCTGACTTCCCTTCCCGGCAAACGGAAGAATCTCCTTATATATATCCTCTAAAATCTGCTGATAATCCATTGTGGTGAAAATTTGACACGAATATAGTGAAATTGTCTGAATACCGGATCACTTGATGGAATTTATCCAACAGGAAATATCATTCAGGACTTCCTCTGAAATCGTCTCTTCAATTGCCCCATATAGAAGACTGTTCTGCAATGTGCAATTCTGGAAAAGATGGTTCAGAGAGTCGTATTCCTTAATCTGGCTGAAAGCATTCTCGGGAAGATTCTCGCGGATTACAGGGATATTGTCCTTGCTGATAACCTGCATATCCAGAGTGCCGTTCAAGGCCAACACAGGACAGGAAATCTTCTCGATATCCTCAGAAGGATCATAGCTAAGGAAATATGTAAACCATTCATTCCCAGAGGCAACCACTGCTTCAAGATTCGCATTGAGAGCCTTGGGAAGAACAATATCATTCGCAGCACATATGCCGGCAACATAATTGACGGGATTCTCTACAGTCACGCCATTGACCCTATCTGTATGAACCACTTTCAGAGCCCTGCAATATTGAGCAGCAACAGCTTCAGAATAGCCACTGAGTCTGAGTGCCGCTTCATTCTGTCCAACAATCACATCAATACCTTTTGCCGCTGACCCGGCCAATGAAACAAGAAAATCCACTGCATTGTCAGCTCCTAGCATAAAGGCAATCGTACCGCCTTCACTATGACCAAGAACTCCGACCTTTCCGAACTTACCAAGTCCTCGGATATACGCAACACCAGCAGCCGCATCATTCTTATTAGTCTGAGTAGTAATACCTTCCAGAGAACCTGTCGATTTTCCTACTCCCCTGTCATCATATCTCAATGAAGCAATTCCATTGAGAGCCAGATGATGAGCAATGACAGCAAAAGGCTTATGGCCAAACAGTTCCTCGTCACGATTCTGCTGCCCGCTTCCCGTCACCATCAGCACCACCGGAATAGTTCCGGCTGGATATCTGAAATGCATCATTGGATATGTCAACGTGCCGCTCAAGACCACTCCTTCTGCCGTATTTTCAAACGTAACCTCCTCTGTAAGATACGGATACGGAGGTTGCGGCGTCTGAGGACGATTGACCGGAATCTCTCCAGGCTGAAGAGAAAGGGACAATTTCATACCATTCTGCGAGAATGTACCTTCGATCTTTTCCTCTATGATCCGTACGCCAGTATAGCTTGCACCGATTGCCGATATTGAAACTTCCAGACTGTCCGGCGTAGCCTTCTTCACTTCCATAGGTATCCCCTTTGCCCCTTGTTCCTTCACCTCGAGGAACCCCTTTCCTTCATTGGCCTGAATCTCGAAACCTATGGTCAATCCCTGCCCTCCGACCTCAAGTCTTCCCCACCACTTGCCGTCGATGATAGCATTCTGTGAATAGGATGCCAACGTAACCAGCAAAAATGCACATAGCAAAGTCATCTTCTTCATGATATTGAATCTTTCTAACGCAATTAATAAAATCCACGCCAGGATAAGGGCGCTAAAAGGAGAAGCTTACAAAAGCTTTGCAAACTCCCCTACCTGGAAGTCACTCACAGCAAGCTATTTCAGAAACTTGATTCGAGCGATAAATTTGTTCCTCATATCTATTCTCAGCCAATCACATAGATTCTTACATTTATGTCTTTGCATAACATTAAAGAAGTCTTCCAAATTAATGTCTTCAGAAAGGGGTAGGTCTTTTTCCAAAAAATCACTGATTTTTTCATATGTTATAGTTTCCCATTCTCCACACGATTTTGGGATATGAGGTATATTATAATTCGGAGACAAAACGAAAAGGTGAACTTCTAAAACTTTGATTTCCTTGCCAATATAACTTTTCCAGATTTCTTTTCCTTGAACTTCTACTTGTTTTTTATCTCTAAGATAAGGCTGTTTATTTCCTTTCGAATTTATGGTTATCAATACTTTATCCTCTATATCTTTATGCACATCAAAAAGATTACTATTAACATATTGTTTCTGAAGTTCATCTTTAATCTCATCTAACTCGTGTTGATATTTCAACCAATGTGCATATTTCTGATACCTCTTAAGTTGCTTTCCTTCAGACTCACCTTTGACGCCGTTAATATCTGACTTGATTTTATTCTCAATGACAATTATATTCTTTTCATCTTTTATCAGAAGGTCAATTCTACCACCGTTCTCAGTTTCGTCATTATTGTTTTTAGGAATTGTGGCATCTATTTCGCGGAAAATCTCAAATTTATCATCTAGTGTTATATTGTAGCCCTTAAAGAATTTACACCATTCTGCCCTATATTTATCAATAAAATGCGCGAGTGCGTTAGAAAAACAGTTTTCATTATTCTCTATTCTACAGATATCGAAAATCGAAACATCCTTTTTCTTGGTATTATTATCGTCGCTTAGGGAAGAATCACTATTTATTAGTGCTGAATCTGGTGACTCTATCCATAGTCCCTTTTGAGCAATCAGAGATGCGATTGCTTTTAAATCGTTATTTGACTTTTTAATCTTGTCCGCATCTTTTCCTTTCACTTCTTTATATGTATAATAACGTTTAAGTGAAGTGGAGGCAAATTTTGTTTCCATTTCCACGACATACAGTTTAGAACTATATAGACGAGACACATCCTCTCCTACTTTTTTCCATATATATGTGGCCTCGTTGTTATTTTCAATGTTAGGCTTAAATTCTAAAGAATCATTCTTATTTTTTTCAATGCTTGATGCGAATTGAATGACTGACCGGGATTGGTTACTGAATGGTGCAAAACGAAGGAATATTCTTATATCTTTTTGGGGAACAAATAGCTTCTCTGCGTAATATGAGATTAAAACATCCTGCTGAGCTGAACCTTTAAATATATTGTGAATTGGCACGCCGCCATATTTTATATCCTTCATTGGTTTAGACCTTCCTGCATTAGAACGCACCTGGTCTTCTTCTGACTGCCGTATTCTTAGTTCTGGATTATATATATCTTCTAAACCAGTCGCATACCCGAGTACTTCCACCCATGGTCTTCCATCCTCATCTTGCCCAGCATATTTTATTAACAACATGGTGCCAATCTTCCCTTTATGGTCAGCAGAGAAATCTCCTGTAGCATTAAGATACATATAATGATTTCCATCATCATCCGGAAACATATTGATAACCTCGTGACCAAGATTTGAAGACAGATAGCTGCCTGTATACATTCTATTGAGGACTATGCCTTTCTTTTCACTCATATTCTTAGATTTCATTTATAAGTCTACCAACTTTTCTTCTATCATTTTCTCAATATCCCCCACCCACGCATAAGAACACATTGAGCATATTGCTCTTAACTTTTCTTCATCTTCCGGAGGACAGGTAAGGATTACAGTGAGATTACGTCTATCAATATGATAATCATCAATATAAACATCCTCATTTTTCCATGATCGAACGAGGATGTTCTCAACGTATTGTTTAGGATCATATAGGGAAGGATTTCCTTCAGGAATCTGGGTAACATTTTCAATGACTATGATCGCATCTTTATCTTCTTTAGAAAAGTCCCTTATCCATCCTAAAGCATCACCTTTTTTCAGTCCTCGACAATCTTTTGGCACCAGCCATCGCCAATTCCCGTGCACAAAATTATGAAATTTGGCATATCAAAATGTAGCCCCGTTTCTCAGAATGGTCGCCCATAAAAAACTAAACCCTAATGTTTGATTTCTCAGGGACATCCGGGGCTTTCGATTTCTTATTCAATTTCTGCGAGATATTTCTCTACTTGTTCTTTTAAAGGCTGAAGATCTTGCTCAATAACGTTCCAAACTTCTTCAGGATCCACTTGATAGTATCCATGAACCAGAAAGTGCCTCATTGCAACGATAACTTTCCAATTCGTGTCAGGATGAGCGTCTTTGAAATCTAAACTAAGCATATAGGATGCTTCGCCAATGATTTCAATATTCTTGACTATTGCAAAATACAAGATACTATCCTTCTTAAAGTCTTCGCGTTTAACATCCTTTGTAAATTCAAAGACTTTGTCTATGGCCTGGAAAATATGCTCCAAACGTCCCTTATCCCTAACTTGCTCTCTCATAAATCAAAATCTTATCGTTATTTGCCGTACGTTCTGCGAAAGATAACAACGTACCTTCAGTAATCAAATCAACATCAAATCCAAGAAGTTCACTCAATTCCAATGAAATCTTGGCGTGCCTCATCAGGCTGACTTTTGCCTCTTTATCAAAGACTACAAGTATATCAATATCGCTTCCGCTATGAGCTTCGCCCCTTGCATAAGAGCCGAAGACCCAAGCCTTCACAATCGGTTGGGTTGCAAAGTAGCGTACAATCTTGTCTGTGAGTCTCTTATCCATAGCAAAAGGCGTTTCTGCAAATATATAAGATTTTTCGTTGTATTGCAAAGAATATGCGGAGCTATAACAACATCTCACACATAAGATTATAAAAGTGTTGCACCCAAACAACACTTTTCAAGAAAATGCCGGACATGCGCAACACCTTATTAACATTCTCTACATCATCATTCTTATTATCCCCGGCACTACGAGCGGCGACAGCCGCCAGGGGCGTCCGCGAGGTAGCGAAGCCACCGAGTGGCAACCGAGGGAGCCGCAGGCTCCCGAAGGGAAAGGAACAGCGACGTTGAACTTCTGCACTGCCGTTCGATTGAAATGCTGGAGTCTTTCAACGCACTGCGCGACTACCGGCCTGCACTAAGCAGTAGAAACGTTCGAGGGCGGCGACTTGCACTGGGGACTCCGGCACTGAGGTCGCCGCCCATGCACCGGAGGACTGCCTTGAAGGCAAGTCTCTTGGCTTTTCTGTGAAAAGACGAGAGTCTTGCGGCGGTCCGTAGTAATAGATAGCACGCCTTTGATGACTTTCGCAGAAAGGCATCTAGGGCGAGACCGCTTTATAGATAAACACTGATTTTTTTTAGCAAAGCATATAGAAATGAGACAAAAATCTTTTTTCGCAACAATTCTATTATTAGGGATATTTTTCTAAATTTGAAAAATATTCATGTGCAAATAATTCGGACTTATTTTACTTTGGAAAGCAATATTACCAAATGCCAGCTTCCAGCTTGGCTTGATTCGTATATCTACACATCTCTTGGGGCTAATTTCTGCAAGAGTAATTCTGACATGACTGTCATAGATTGGGACAAATCTGAGGTTCTAAATTATCTTGGAACATATTTCCCGCGGAGTTATAGTGAAGCTAGATCAATAATTTCTCGAGACATACTTAAACCCTTTCAAAGTCTAAATGAAATATCTATTCTTGATTTTGGTTGCGGAACAGGAGGAGAGCTTATTGGATTATTGTCTAATATTGATGATTTCCTTCCTAATGTTAAAACCGTAAACATTACTGCAATCGATGGGAATCATCATGCCTTACGCCTATTTGAAAAAGTCTTAACCAAATTCAAGGAAAGAACACGTTTAACAATAAAGTGTCAAGTTGCTCCAATAATTATTGATGACTTCTATGATCTTTCCGTCCTCGATAGTGTTATCACTCAAAAGTTTGATCTGATAATTTCATTTAAGGCTATATGTGAATTTGTTACAAAGGATCAGTTCGAAGGCAAGAACCCATACCAACATATCGTAGAAACATTCCTTCCACATCTTACAACAGAAGGTAGGTTTGTTATTGTAGACATTACCACCTACAATAATGTCTCGAATGAATGGCTACCTAAGATGATGGATAAGGGACTTCGAAACATTGAGTGCATAGTAGTTAGCCAAAATACTGGATACAATCAAGCATATGCTGTAAACCATAGTAAAACCAGGACTTGCTCTGACATTAGCAAAGTCTGCTGGAGAATTGTGAAACAAAAATAAAGATTGATATATGGAAGACTTTTATGTTGACTATGCTGAAATGGACGAGCTCCAAAGAAAGTATATTAGAAAAAGGACTGATAAGCACCTAGTCATTACCGGCACTGCAGGTAGTGGAAAATCAGTTATTGCTTTGCATAAACTTCGCCAAGTGAGCCAAGAGGGATCTTATGCTATTATCGTCTACACCAAGAGCCTCAAGAAGTACTTTATTGATGGCATAGAAGCTATGCGCCGAGATAGGAGCAATAATTATGGCGAGATACTCAATTTTGATTTTAATCAGATATTTTATTATCAAGAATGGAAAGACTGGTACAAAAATAATCCGGACAAAACTGTCAAACATTTAATAATCGACGAGTGTCAAGATTTCTCTACTGAGGAAATTGACCACATGCTTTCTTATGGTCAGGTGTGCTTTCTTTTCGGAGATGTAGACCAGACAATAATGAACTTTAATGACAAAACCACCATGGATCCATATGACACAGCTAAACATTTAGGTGTTCGAGTTGATCCATTATTTCACAATTATAGATTGACTATTGAGAATGCGAAAGTTGTAGAACACGTTCCGCGCCCTAACCTATCACCAGATATTAGTGACTTATGCATTCGTCATGGAGAAAAACCACGACTAATCAAAGCTGCATCTATTGATGCACAGTTGGATCGCATAATTGAAATTATTAGAAATAGATCTCTAAGCAATGTTGGAATACTCATGCGTTACAATACAACATATAACGCTAACAAACACTCTGGCAATGGAAAAAGATCAGTTGAGTATGTCAAAGAGTATTTTGAGAGCAAGGGCATCACAGTTGAATATAAGTACAACATCAACCAAGACACCGATATGGATCTTGATTTTCATTCATCCAATCCTAAAATCCTAACATGGTGGTGTGCCAAGGGACTGCAATTTAAGGATGTTTTTATCATTGACTGCAATACCGATTACGTATGTGGAGAGAATGAAAAAGAGAACCGTAGGTATGCTTCTGCTTGGTACGTAGCTCTGAGTCGTACAAGTGAACGTCTCTATATCTCATACACGGGAAGCCTTTCAAAAAGATTTCCAGCGACCTCCTCAAACTTGTATGCTAATCCAGATATAGTTAATAACTTTGATGACGACTTACCATTTTAATTAGAAGCTATTATGAAATATTATATTCCGACAACAAGTCTAAACATTGACAATATTCTTTCTACGGAATCTATCTCTCCATATAGCTTTTATGCTCAGAGAAAATTTGGTTCTAGAAATTTCGATAGAATACCCGGTCGTCAATTTGACCAGGCGCTACTATTATACTCGCAGCCACCATATTTTGAAATTAATGATACTGAATATGAGCAGTATCCAATCATCCTTGAATTTGATGACGATATTCAGCTACAAACCGCTGTAGTAGACACTGCGTATAGCAACGAAGAACTTCAGATTGCTGCATGTTATCAAACATTATATTTAACACCTTGGAACACTCGCATTCTTTGTTTTAATAGGAAGGCATACGATAGTTCAAGGCTCATCATTGAGTCCAGCAGAAATTGCAAACTAGGATCTAAATTTGTATGGCAAGTCGTGAGCAGCAACTATCATTTGGATAAAATGATAGAATTAGTCAGCGAAGACTGTCCTGCCTCAGTGATTAACACCGATTATGCAATCAATACTGCCAAAGGTGCCACATGGGGTTTAATTATAGGGGCTCAAAGGTCAATTTCTCCATCTTCAGCTGCATTAAAGGCCATCTCTAATAGTATGAGAAATATTGTTTCAAATGCCATTAGCAACTCAGGAGTATGTGCACCCAACTTTTATGCGCAACTCATTGACCTTGATAAGCAATATCGCACAATATCCGATGCCAAGGCAAACGAACTTTGGAATAAAGAATGTACAAACGAAATTCATCTTATATTAGAGAAATTCAATGTACTACAGGAAGCTTATATAAAATTCATCAGGACTAATAATTTATCCATAGCCCCTGCTATACCTGCTGCAAACACAACCAAAGATCAATGGATTACATATCGAGATAGACTTACGTCTTATACTGAGGCTTATATATATCAGAGCAACTTAGCGCATAGACAGCAGTACAACTTAGGTGATATCAACTTTATTGATAACTCTTTGCATTTCACAAATGCTGAGCTAGTTAACTCTGTATTAGACTTGATTTGCAAAGGAGCAATATGTAAGGAGGATTTGAGAATAAATCGAGATAGCGTAGTAAAAAACGTTTTATCTGTCGCATCTGTGATTCTCAAGTCTAAAATTGGGGAGGCAGAATGGGCATCCACACTTCCAGAAAGACAGTACATAAACGCCATCTTTAAAAATGTTTCTGACTTTGAGCCATTTAATCTCAACTCAATAGATAATATTGAATTACAATCGATTGCTGCATTCTTATTGAAGGGAGAAGATTGGGACGCATTAGTGAGGTATGTTGAAGATAACGCAATGGCTGACCTTAGGTATGTAATGGCGCTTTGGGGAGCTCTTGAAGGATACTCTTCAATTCACAAAAAATTAGTCACACCATTAGCAGATCCATCAACTATTGTTCAGGTATTATCAATATTTGGAATTCACGTTAACACAAATGAATTTCCAATTCAGCCAAGTCTGCCTTTACCTTCGCTACCATCTCATTATAAAACAAGCGATGGCAGTTCTACATCAGGAGAGGTTGTCGGAAGTAATAACGAAGTAAAGGAAGAATCTATCATAGGAAACATTATCGGTGGCATGAAAAAACTTATTACCGGCAATACCAGTGACATAACACCAGATAACACAAAGGATGCTGCAGCACCATCTGATCCACATTACTTAACTAAGTTATTTAGGTCAGAGCCTTTCATGGCACTGTCAGAGAAAGGACAAAAATGGTATATTGAACATGCCACTGAGCTATGCTATGCCCACAAAGATCTATCCGATGATTTACATAATCAGTTATGTAACTTAAGAGACCTTTGTCCTATATCAGGTACAAAAACCAAATGGGACAAAGCGCTTAAATGTATCGAGCCAGCAAAAACTGCTAAAACAAAGAAAACCAAGTCTACCAAAAGCGCCAAAGCAAGAACAGAAAACTCTGACAACTTGTTATTTGCAGAATCTGAGAATGAAGTAGTTGATTCAGAAGGAATTCCACCTGTCATACAGGAGACTGATATTGCTCAACAAGTTGACAATGTTGTTAACCATGAGATAAATATAATTACGACAGAAAATCGCTTTGTAAATCATAGTGATGTAGTAATTGAAATCATATTTTCTTATACAGAATCGTTGGGGAAAGAGATTCAAACCAAGATTTTGAAATCTTATAAGGAAATTTGTAAAGGTTATGCTCCAGGCGGATTCTATACAAAGCGAGGAGATAATCACACAAACCGCGACACTATAGAACATTTCATCAGATATTGCACATCAAAGAAGAATCATTTCTGTGGAGTTACTTGGAATGAGCAAGTAGGAACCATTTTGAAGAAATTACAAGACAAGTTATTTGAATTATATGGATGCACAAATAACTGAGACATATCCAGTTATCATCTCGGCAAGTCGTTCGACTGATATACCTGCATTTTATGCCAAGTGGTTTATTAACCGCTTGGCTGCAGGTTATTGTGTATGGTACAATCCATTCAATCAAAAACCAATGCGAATATCCTTTGATAAAACAAAGGTTGTTGTTTTCTGGACTAAGAATCCAGAACCTCTGATTGAATATTTGCCAGAACTTGACAAAAGAGGGATTCGTTATTATTTCCAATTCACCCTTAATGACTACGAAGCAGAAGGATTTGAGCCGAATGTTCCTGCACTAGAACAAAGGATAGAAACCTTCAAGCGTCTATCTACATTGATAGGCAAGGAAAAGGTTATTTGGCGTTTTGATCCTCTTGTGCTAACAGAAACCTTAACACCAAGAAAACTCTTGACTAAAATCTTCCATATCGGAAATAAGATCAAGGGATATACAGACAAGCTGGTTTTCAGCTTTATTGATGTTAGAGCATACAGAAAAGTGCAAAACAACCTAGTCAAGGAAACGCCTTTCTTCACCAAAGAGAACGTTGAAACAGCTGAACCAACAGGAAGGATGCAAGATGAACTTGTTGAAGGTTTGGCAAAACTTAGAGATCATTGGAAGTCTGAAGGATGGGACATAGAACTCGCTACCTGCGGAGAAGAAGTTGACCTAGAGAAATATAACATCCAGCACAACCGCTGCATTGATGGCGAATTGATAGAACGTATCTTTTCTGACGACAAAGAACTTGTTTACTACCTTAGAACAGGTAAGCTACCGGAACCAGACTTATTTGGCGGAATTCCCGATCCACCAGCAGTAGGCAAAAATCTCAAAGATAAGGGTCAGAGAAAAGTCTGCGGATGTATGGTCAGTAAGGATATCGGTATGTATAACACATGCCGACATTTCTGCGTTTATTGTTATGCAAACACTAGCAAGGAACTTGTCCTCAAAAATAAGGACAAACACAATGATGACTCTGAGAGCATCATTGAATAAACGAGGATGTAATAACTTGTACACATAAACCTAACCACTACATTTATATTATGACAACAATGTCCATACTTTTAACCATTTATATAACAAGCGTTGTTTCTCTTCTACTCTTCATGGTAATTCAAAAGCTAGAGGAAAGTCAACCATGAAGGTTAAGGAAAATCTAGGGATGACTATCGCTGCACTAATTCTCGCCCCAATTTCCTGGATAATTGGAATCATAGTTGTTGCCACAGATAAGTCCAAAGCCCCTGAGCCAAAGCCGGTTCATAAAAAACTTCGCGCTGCCCTTAAAAAGGATCGTGTTTTTATATGATGGTAAGATTATGTCTATTGCAGAAGTGAATCGACTTACTCGCAAAAAATACAAATTAGAAGACATCTACGGAAAGAAATACGTTGCTGCATTAACAGAAGATGAAATATCCGAGTTTGATGATGACGATAGCGAATTATGGATAATGGACAAAGTACGCAAAGATGGCGACTTTGACATCGTTCACAAATTCGCTAAAGCCCGTATGTCAGGAAAATTAGATAACGTAAAAGATTTATTTGCAGAAGACGCATGTCTTGTTACATATGAGAGAGAAGTGTTTCATGGGGCAGATGAAATTCTTTCATTTTGAAAAAATCGGTTCGAATCATCCATAACACGAAATGTAAAGTTCAATTATAGAATTGACATGTGCATGTTCTATAATGGTCCGGCTTTATATGAAAGACCTGAGCGTTATGCAAGCATGATTGTAACCTTTAAGATTAAAGGTGGAAAGATTGAGCAAATGCTCTTAGCTCCAGAATACCTCTCAACTGAATACCAGTATTATGGAGGATTTAGGGAAGCGCCATATACCTTAGATTATTTCAAGCCATTCCTGGGAGAACCACTAGAGTCTAGAAAATTCAGGGTTCCATGCCCAAACTGCGGAAGATTATCCGAAGATCTAGAATGGTATACATTCAACACAAAAGGCTGCGATTCCTACCATTGCTATGGAGGAACGGTCTCTATATGTCAACATTGTAAAAGGACTGTTGAGATTTTTCCTATAGAACAATTTGAGAACGATTCAATAGATAAGTCTAATTACGAAGACAACGAGCAGAAGGATAAACAAGCTGAAATTAAACTTCCGAATATCAGTTACTTTAGTTTCGTATTTAGTACACCACTTGCAGGAACAAAGTACCTTAATTCATTAGATGACTCCGAACCTCTTGACGGAGAAACAACAGACCCGTTCGACGATCATAATTTTATCAAAAATTCTTGGAGTCTCCTTGACTTTGCTAGAATCAAAGGCAAAATGCAATTGGCCACTATTAACAATCAAGAGGATGGGAAACCTTTTAAAGTTTGTGTGTTCACTTTGTCGCAACTCTCACAAAAAGGAAGTTAGGAACATAAATTGAGCCTTGTCTCATCGGTGCTCAAATGTTGTCAAATTGTTGTCAAATTTAGGTCTTGAATAAAAAGAAAATCTCCTAAATCATTGATTTATAATAACTTGGGAGATTTTTCGTGAGGTGCCTAGCGGTTTTTGAACCTTCAATATTAATAGGTATTGTTACCCTCAAATCAGCATTAGAAACGGATACAAGACACTTTTCGCAACTCTTAATCTGAGTAATACCTAAAAAATGTTGTCAAATGTTGTCAAGGGATTTTCATCACATTTTAGATGACTAATTCCTTCTTCCCTTATTTTAGATTACCTTCTCCACGAACTTGAAGTACCCGTATGCCTTCAGGTTCTCGCTTGTTATAATCAGTCCAATTATAGGTTGAGGTTCCTCCGATGCATTCATAGCCTTATTCGGCAAGTTTACGAAATCACTCTATTACTTAGGTGATGCTTCTCATAAACAGTTGGTAATTTTGTGCATAGAATAGTTATATTTGTACCTCAAACCACTACACTATGAGTACAATCAATTTAAAAGTACTAACTGACCTAGATTGCGATGTTTATGTAGATAACGAATTAATAACTACGGCAAAGCAAGGCTCTTTAACAATTATACCGTTATCAGAAGGCGATTTTTGGGTGCAGTTTATTGCATTATTTAATTCGGACTGCAAAATTGATAGAATACTTAATCTTGAACACCACATGGTTATTCAAGTCTCTTTTACTGAAATGCTTAACAACTATCCTGATTTACATAGGAACGAAGATTTATTGTATAATGTAGAAGACAAGTGTTTTATCAGTAACATTACTGGCAATATAGTTAACATTAACAGAGACTTAACTTCAAAAATCAATCTTGCAATCGAGCGAGAAGCATACGTGTTCAAATATGGACGAAAATTATACCCTTGCAATTATGATGACTTCTTCAAGTTCGATAAAATTATATTTGGGCATAATATAAAATGGCATCTTATTAAACGAGAAGGTTACGAGATAATTGATTCGTACGATTCTTTAGCGGCCTGTGATAAAGACAATATAGTAGAGGTTTATAAAAATGGCAGATTAGGATTTGTGAAAATCGAGGATGGAACAGAAGTTATTCCTTGTATCTACGAAAATTTATGCGACCATAATGACACGGATGGTTATATCGTCAAGAAGAACGGAAAATGGGGATTGATCGACATTGAAGGAAAAGAATTATCAGGTTTTATATATGACAATTTCGATGAAGATGCTGATGGGAATTGGCTAGGTCCAGATGCTGAAATTTATAGGTTCCGAGATGGTTTGGTTAAATTTAAACTAAATGATAGATGGGGAGTAATTGATAATAGAGGTAAGGAAATCATACCATTTGTTTATGATTTCATATACATAGGTCGTAGCATCATTGAGGTTCTTATTGGAAACAGGGATTGGAAAATAGGGAAATGGGGGTTATATAATCGAAATGGTATTGAACTGTCACCTTGTATATTTGATGCAGCCAAGTATGACGTAGAGCACAACCTAACAATAGTAACCCAAAAAGATGAACAGCATCCGCAATGTTATCACCTACAAAAGTATGGTGTTTTTAATGCAAATGGAGAAGTTCTCCCTTGCATCTATGAGAGTATTCGAATCACAGAAACAGGAATGATATTAGCAACTATAAAAGAAGAGGAAAGATTTAGAACTGGATTATATAGGGATAACGGTTACGAAATCAAAGCGGCTGGTAAATATGACGTTCTCAAATTAAAAAATGGACTTCTTAGGGTTGAAAACTGTGACGATGAAACATATGGATTATTAAGTGCATATGGAACAGAAATTCTGCCTTGCATATATGACTGGAAATCTTATTTAAAATTAGAAAATAACTACAACGAATAGATTATAAATCAGGTATATTCAGAAATATCAAATTTGAATACACTTCTTATCCATGTAATTTATTTATATAATTGAGACATCTTACACGCCCGTAACTGTTGGCTACATTTTGGCTACAAATTACAAACAAAACGCCCTCCTAGGTATCTAGAAGGGCGTTTTTGAGAGGTGCCTAGCGGAGGTCTAAAGGCGTATATGTAGAAAAAGAATTTCCGACATTTATTGCATAATATATTGTTTTTCAAATAATTTCGGATTTAAGTATCCAACATCAAAACTCACCAATCGTGAAAATGTAGTACCAATGTAGTACCAAGTCCGAAATTTTCACTATCTTTGTTGTACGAATTATAAAACAATATTTTATGGCAGTTTCATTTATTCTGCGTACAACTAAGAAGACCGGATATGCACCGGTGTTTGCACGCATCCAGACCAGGAAGACAGGTCTGAATCTTAGATTATCCACCCACGTTTCTGTTCCAATTCAGAAATGGAACTTGTCTCGAGATGGAGTGGCATTCAACAATTTCAAACAGTCGGAAGAAGGAGTCAAAATCTTTTCCAAGCTGGAGAAGATCGAAAGAGCTTTGAATTCTCTCCTTGAGCAAGATGTGATCATCACTGCTGAGCAGATGACTGGTATCATTGACAATATCGCCTTTGAAGAAGAACGTGAAGTTGAGAGGAAGAAAGCTGAGGAGGAGGCTCGTAAGATTGCAGAGGCGAACAGAATGACTTTGAATAAGTTCATTGCTATGTATATTGAGCAGATTTCTAATGGTGCCAGGCAGACTGAGAGGGGTCTGAATTTCGCGTTCAGTACTGTGAAATCTATCAAGAGTGCTTTGAATCAGTTTGCTTATTATCAGGAGCATTTAGGCAGGGAGATTGATTTCAATGACATTGATATGAACTTCTACCATGAGTATACTGCGTATCTTAAAGGAAAGAATTATTCCATCAATTCTATTGGAAAGTGTATCAAGGAGTTGAAGACTATTCTGGCTACTGCTGAGGGTGAGGGATATCATAATAATCCAAAGTATAAGGATAAGAAGTTTAAGGGCACTCGCGTTGAGGTAGATAATATCTATCTGACAAAGGAGGATCTGGAAAAGATAAAGAATGTGGATCTGAGTGAGTATGAGATTGGGCATGAGCATGTGAGGGATATTTTCATGGTGGGAGTATGGACTGCTCAGCGTGTTTCTGACTATAACAATATCTCAAGGGAGAATATAAAGACTTATGTGAGAGAGGTTATTGAGACTGACGAGAATGGCGAGAAGAAGATTGTTAGTAAGGAGTTCACTCGCATTGAGATCAGGCAGCAGAAGACGGGTGCCAAGGTCGTGATTCCTTGTAGTTCTGAGCTGAAGGCGATCTTGGAGAAGTATGATTATAATCTGCCTCATTTGGAAGACCAGGTTATCAATAGATATATTAAGGATATTGGTAAGGACGCAGGGCTGACTGAGTTTGTGGAGATTGAGAAGACTCAGGGCGGTAAGGCGCAGATGAAGATGATTGAGAAGTATAAGCTTATTCATACGCATACTGCACGAAGGACTGGAGCGACGTTGATGTATCTTTCGGGTATGGATATCTATGACATTATGAAGATCACCGGGCATTCTTCTCCGGCTATGCTTAAGAAGTATATTAAGGCTGATCAGTTGGAGGTTGCCAGCAAGATTGAGGATAAATATGATTATTTCAAGTAGTGCTATGCGTGAGGATAGGAATATTTTGGAGCTGGTTTCTAGGGCTCTGAATGAGGTAAATGCTGCCATTGGATCGGTTGTCGGTCCGGAGGCAGCATTTGCTTCTTTGGTTACATTGGAAGGCTTGTATCAAGATGTGTACGAGAAGATGCAGAGGGCGTATTATTTTGTTAGTGACGAGTGGGAAAGGATTGAGAAGAATAGTGCGAGGCTGTACGAGTTGTCGATGTTTATGAATGATTATGATGCGTTCCGCAGGAATGTGATCATGTTTGATGATTGGAGGATCGACAATCAGTCGTATAGCGGAGATTGCGATGTGGCGATGGATCTTATGTTGCTTGTTGGAGAGTGGGATAGGAGATTTTCATATGTATTCAATTTCATTAGGAAGGACAATGACGAAGTTGGAGGAATGCCTTGTCTGAAAGGCTTGGCTTCGAGATTGAGCGGGTTTATGTATGGGTATGATGATGAGGTTCTGAGCCGTGCTATTCTGCATAAGGACTTCCCTGCTTTGAAGGGTACTTGGACCGGTAGGAAGAATGAGGCGACGTATTTCGGTAAGCATTTCCATTTGTCGTGTGAGGAGATGAATATGTTGTTTGCTTTCGCGGGAAAGGACAGGAGGTCGATGAAGTTGCATTATACCAGGAATGATGATGACAAGATTATCAGCAGTGATAGGATTGCTATGATTTTGTCGGATTATCGGATATGATTATATTTTCTTAGCGACTTTTCAGCGACATTTGATATCGAGGACGGCTTCTATCTGGGAGCCGTCTTTTTGTGTTCCAGCGACTTTCAGCGACATTGTACGAACTTTCTGTTTGTTGGACGGGATAGTGCTAGATTCTAATTTTGCGGTGTCGGAAGTGGTTTTCGATAGGTAGTGTGCACCACCTTTTTGTCTTACTTAATTCATTAAAATCTTATGGGAGAATTGGATGCTTTGACATCTTACATCACTGGCATCGTGAAGAGATGTGTGTCTGAAGTGTTCGCTGAAGAGGCTCCGAAGTTGATGGGGAAAGAGACTAAAAGGTACTACTCCATTGACGAGGTTTGCGAGAAGCTTGGAATCAGGAAGTCTGCTTTCCATGATAAGGCGAACAAAGGTCAGTTTATTATCGTTAAGGACGGTCAATCGACTCTGGTTGATGCGGATGATCTGGATGAGAAGATCAGGACCGGGAAGGTAGGCAAATATGTTCATTTCAGAAGGCCTAGAAAATAGGTTTGGAGGTATTTGCATATGGGAAAGGCAGTATTGAATGGGGCCGAAAGTGGTTCCATCGGTGATACTCGTGTGAGTGTCTTCCGGAATGTTATGAGCAACGGCAGTAAGGATATGTCTGTTGAGGAGAGATGTATGGTATATTCTAGTTCCAGAGGTGAACCTCAAGAGATGAGTCTCCGGGAGTTTCTTGAACTTGGAGAGAAGTACAGGAATGTGATTGAGAGACTGAGGTCTTGCGAGGATAAGGAGATCAGGAACAAGATCAAAAGGACTGAGCTGCCTTGTGCGACGATTTCGGCCAGTTTTACATCCAGGGCTTCGAGCAAGGCTGTGGAGGAGAAGCTGAAGCGTTATAATTCGCTTATGGTGTTGGATTTTGATAATCTGGAGGATCCGGCTGCGGCGAAGGAGGAGCTGAGTCAGTTGCCGTTCTTTTGGTATATCGGGCTTTCCGTCGGTGGAAAGGGTTTGTTCGGGATCGTGCCGCTCGGCACGGATGATTTCAAGGAGCATAAGGTCTATTTCAATGCTTTAAGAAAGGAACTGGAGATGTTTGGCTATGAGGTAGATAAGGCTTGCTGTGATGTCACGAGGTTAAGGGTTGTGAGTTCTGATCCTGATGCGTTTTTCAATGAGAATTGTGAATTGTTCTGTATCGACGAGCTGGAGGATGAAGGCGGCGAGATTTATTCGTCAGCCCCTGCTGCTGAGAGGCCTCAGGATAAGAGTTCCAGGATTGAGTTGTATGTGCAGGAATGGGAGAAGAGACGTGTGCCGTTGGATGATTATCAGGATTGGATGACTGTGGGGATGGCGCTGGCCAGTGCCGGCAAGGAATGTAGGGAGTTCTTTCATCGTATATCGGTGTTTTCGTCGAAGTATGATCGGGAGGATACAGACAGGAAGTTTGATGGGTTTCTGGAGAATACGAGGAGTATCAGGATCGGAAGTTTCTTTTATAAGTGTCATGAGTATGGGGTGATTCCTGATTGTGTGCCGCATTATGAGAGTGTTGGGTTTCCGGTGGAGGTTCTGCCGGGGAAGGTGCAGAGGATTGTGTTTGATACTCATAATTTTCAGAACTTCCCTATCGATTATATTGCTCCGTCGTTGCTGTTTGTGGCGTGTGCAGCTTGTGGAAATTCGACTGTGATTCAGATTATAAATGGGTGGTGTGAGAAGCCAATTCTTTATATGGCCATCGTTGGTGATCGTGGTACGAATAAGACCAGTTGCTTTGAGTTTGCTTTGGGGCCGATCATGGGGAAGGATGATGAGGAGTATGATAAGTATGTGGATGCTAAAGCATTGTATGATATGGAAATGTGTAAGCCTTTGAAGGAGAGGAATGCACGGATTCAGGAGCCGGATTTCTGCCAGACTATTCTGAGTGACTTTACGCCTGAGGTTCTTGTGAGACAGCATAAGGCTAATCCTCGTGGGTTAATTGTGTATTTCGATGAGCTTATCGGTTTCATCTACAGTTTCAATAAGTATCGAAGCGGTAGTGATGAGCAGATGTGGACGCAGTTGTTTGCCGGTAGCGGTGTGACTGTGAATCGTGTGTCGTCGGATCCTGTGAAGATTGATAATACTTGTATCAGTATTTTCGGTGGTGTTCAGCCTGGTATTCTGAAGTCGTTTGCGAAGGGTAAGGTGCAGAATGGGTTTATGGACAGGTGGATTTTTGCTTTTCCTGATAAGGTTCCGTATCCGAAGCTGAAGGAGAATGAGATTGATGATAGTGTGAAGGAGTCGTGGAATCGTATAATTGAGAGGATTTTGTCTATCCCCTACGATGGGAAGCCGAATGTGCTGCGTTTCTCTCCGGAGGCGAAGGTGGCTTATTCGGATTGGTTCAATTCGTTGTCGGATCAGAAGAATTGTGGTGGCGATGCGTTTGCGGGGTTGGCGACGAAGATGGATAGGTATTGCGGGCGTTTGGCTTTGGGGCTGGAGGTTTTGGCTTATGGATGTGGCGAGTCGGAGCTGACGGAGGTGAGTTTGCGAAGTGTGAAGGGCGCGATTGCTTTGTGCTATTATTTCATCGGTTGCGGTTTGAAGGCTCAGAGGGAGTATCTGAGCAGTCCGGCTAGTGATCTGCCGGCAATACAGAGGCTGATCTATGATGAGCTTCCTCCAAGCTTCGAGACTAAGCAGGGTGTGGATATCGCTACTGGCTATGGGATGCCTGAGAGGAGCTTCAAGAGGTGGCTGGCCACGAGTTATTTCAAGAAGGTCAGTTATGGGTTTTATGAGAAGAGGTTCAGGTAGGGTTATGTGTATATGTTAGTGGCATTCTTGGCATTGTTGGCACAGTTTGGAGGGAATGAGGGGTAAGTGTGCCGAGAATGCCAAGTGTGCCAAGGGGGTGGAAGAAAAGTCAAAACGCCACTCAACGAGCACAAACATAATCACAATCAGAACACATAACACATATTTTAGAACGGTATTTATTATTTTTAGTTCAAAAATGAGGAATTTTGGAACAACTTATGATATTTTTCATACCTTTGCAGGAAAGAAACAAACATACAAACAAACAAAGACACACGCAAAGATTATGAATACAGAAGTACTTCGCATTATAGAGGGAGGTTTAGCTAATGACAAACGTAAAATTTTGACATATTCTGCTAAGCTTGCCGAAAGACTGCAAAAAGAGAACGAAACAGCTTTAGCAAAATGCATTCGCCAGTTAATTGACTCTAGTATACCCCAGAGCCAAGCTATTGCTGATGCAATGCGAGTGATTCCCTTAGACTCTGACAGCCGTCTTCAAATAGTCGAAGTAATTCCTGCAGACGGAGAAAGACAACCCATCGTATTAAGTCCTGTTGTTGAGAAGCAAGTTTCTGAGTTTATTGACATCATTAAACATAGCGCAGCTCTAGAATTAGCTGGTGTTGAAATCAAAAAAACGCTCCTCCTTTATGGACAACCAGGTTGCGGCAAAACAAGTATTGCCCATTATATAAGCGAAAAGACAGGGTTACCACTTATAGTTGCTCGTCTTGACGGCATTGTGTCTTCACTTCTTGGTAGTACAGCAAAAAACATAAGGAAGATTTTTGACTATGCTCAAAGTGTCCCTTGCATACTATTCCTTGACGAATTCGACGCTATAGCAAAGGCAAGAGATGACCAGCATGAATTAGGAGAACTGAAAAGAGTGATCAACACTCTTTTACAGAACATTGACTCCATGCCATCAAGCTGCGTTTTGTTAGCAGCTACAAATCACCAAGAGATGTTAGACCCTGCGGTATGGAGAAGATTCGTACAGACTATTGAAGTAGGCATGCCATCACAAGATGCAATCATGGAGATGAACGATGTTTTCACTGCCCCATTTACCTCAGACATGACAGAAGAGCAAAAGAGAAGTTTGGCAAAAACGCTTGATGGCTTGTCACCATCTGACATTAAGAACATTTTCGACAGAGCTAAAGTCAAGAGCGTAATAGACGGTGAGCAAACAATATCATTCCACAAACTTCTCACTGGTGCATATGAAACTATATGCAAAGAACAAACAGAAGAAGACTACGTTCGCTTTTTAAGCAATCACGGTCTCACACAAGCAACAATTAACAAACTTACAGGTATAAGTCTAAGAAAAATAAAGACATACCTTTCATCGAAATAATATAGGAGATTTAACATATGGAAAGAAATTTACCTATTCAGTTAGTTGAAACACGAGGAAAACAAGATATTTTCTTAAAGGAAGGATTTGGAAACGACGAGTTACCAGACTGGGCTACAGACGAATCTATAGAACGCAATGTAGGCATTATGCGCAGCACTCTTGCCGTTGTACAAGATATTTTTGATCAGAGGGACGCAAGACATGAGGATGGTCTTCCTGTACTTATTGTTGCGACATTGCATGACAAGGCTACTGCAAAATCATTTAGGCCAAATGCAAGAGCCCTGTTTGACAGCAAAAAGAAGAGAAATATTATTGGTGTTGGTGACCCCAAAAAGCTGATCATTAAAATTGACAGCAAAAAGGATCTGACACAAATGGCTTCAAATATTGACGAAGGAGATGCCCACGAGAATAGCAAGGTCAAAAGATGCGGAATTGCTGCGATTAATGACCTACAACTCTTTGCACCTTTTATCGAAGACGACATAGTCGAAGGTACCGTAAAAATCAGACTCATCGATTACCTTGATAGCAGGCTCAACGAAACTTCAGAAGCTTTATTCTTTACCCGATGCAAAGCCAGTGGTATAGACATAAAAACGACATCATTCTCGAAAGAGTCGAGACTTTATTACGCTGACAAGATAACATCCGAAAATGTTTCAGCTTTAGCTGTAATGGACTCAGTAATATCAGTGAAGAAGATGCCGTATTTCCAAATTGTAGCTTCCCCAGAGCCATACAACACTAAAATAGAAGTTAAGGAAATTGTTGAGGGAGAGGAGTATCCAATTGTCGGGGTTCTTGATTCCGGAGTTGAGCCTATTCCTCATTTAGAGAAATGGACAATTACTGAAGACAACACAGCAGACTTTGCAGAAGAATATATTGACAAACGACATGGCACGGCCGTAGCTGGTATCATCAACTATGGCGACGATCTCCTTGGTGAGCCCGCAACAAAATGCAGTCCATCCAAACTCATCTCATGCATAGTAAACATCGACTCTGATGAACATCGTATAGGGGAACTTGAGATGGTCGAGCACATAAAATCCGCTATTGAAGCTCATCCTGAAGTCAAAGTATGGAATTTGTCGCAAGGATCATCAAATGAGATAGACGACAATTGTTTCTCTGACTTTGCAATTGAAATAGATAAGTTGCAGAAAAAGCATAATGTACTTATTTGTAAGTCTGCGGGAAACATAGACCCAAGAACTCCAGACAAAATAAGGATTAGTCAAGGTGCCGATTCAGTAAGAAGCTTGGTAGTTGGTTCCATTGCCAACTCTTATTTAGGAGAAGGAGACGCGCAACCATATCAGAGATCACCATTCTCTAAAATTGGTCCTGGACCTAGCTTGATGACCAAACCTGATTTAGTGCACATCGGAGGTAACAGACTTAGCGGAGTACACTCTTTTTCAGAAGTCGGATTTGAAGGACGTGAGTGGCGAGGAACAAGCTTCTCAACCCCGCGAATAGCAGCAATGGCAGCAAATATCGCCCATAGACTAAATAGGGATTTTGATCCAACCTTGATAAAAGCGTTGCTTATACACAATTCATTCTATCCTAATACAGAAGGAATGGACAGTCAGTCGCTGCTCAAAGAGTTAGGTCATGGAATGCCAACTGATATTGAAACAATACTGAATAATGATCCTAACGAATTTACAATGGTGTGGCATCCATCATTAAGCGAAGGGGATCTGCAGATTCAGGACATACCATTCCCTACATCAATGATAGATGATGACGGGCTCTTCTACGGAGACATAACTGTTACGCTTGTCACAGACCCCGTATTAAAGAGTACCGAAGGAGCAGAATATTGCCAAAGCGATATAGAAGTCCTGTTGCAAACTTACGATGGAATAGACTACTATATGCTGAATGCAGTTGGAACACCAAAAACATACAGGAATGATGAGAGACTTCGAAACCCACAAAACGTCCTTGCCAAAAGCTTATACGGCGCAGGATCATTCAAAAGTGCCAAGCGAGAAGAAAGGACATTAATTGAAGCGGCTCAAAAATTCCAGCCTGTCAAGAAATATCACATCAATCTTGAAAAGATGACGAAAGCAAATCGAATAAAGCACCTCAAAGGAGACAAGAAATGGTGCCTCAGAATCAACAGTCTATACAGAGATGCGACAATGAAAGACAGGGACTATGACGGAGTAATTGAAACAGCCAAAGCAACTGTAATTATCACCATCAGAGACACTAGGAATCAAGGCAAAGCATATGATGAATGCTACGCAAGTCTCGACCAACACAATTTTGTTCACTCAAACATAATGTTAAGACAGCATGTAGAAGTAAACAACCAATAAAAACACCCGCCACTCTGAGGAATCAGGGTGGCGGGGTTCGTTATGGGGCCAGCTGGGAGGCTGGCTGTGGTGAGGGAGGATTACTCGCCCTCTACAGGGGCGTCTTCGTCGAGTCTGACCATGGTGAGCATCTCGCCGGATTTTTCGCCGGTTTTGGTGTTGACGAAGAAGTACTTCATGAAGATCTTTGGAGCGGCGGCGTTAGGGGCGCCGTGCTTGTTGTCGTAGTCTTCTTTGATGTCGTACTCCTCTGTTACTGCCTCGAGGACTCCACCGATCTGAACGGCTTTGCTGTAGGCGCGTGTCACACCGTTTGACTGAGGTGCTGAGGCCTGAATGATGAGCTTCAGATCCTGAACATTCTCAGGTTCGCTCTCGAGCTCGAAGGTGAATTTAGTTGGAGTGAGGGTTACTACGGCCTCTGTCGGAGCCTCTACGCCCTGAAGTGCTGGTGGGTTTGCGAGAGCTTCGCCACCACATGCTACAATCCAGTAGTTGAGGCGTGAGTAGAGGTTGGCTCCGGAGATCTTAGCGGATGTTCCGAGAACTGACTTTCCTGCCTGGGTCTGAGCCAGGGCATTCCATGCGAGGATCTGGGCGTTGGTTAGGTTCTTCCAGCTCTGCGAGAGCTGCTTGAAGATTGATTTCACTGCTGCCTGGGCACTTGTGCGGACTGATCCGCCGTAACCACGATTGCGGATGTACTTACGACCGCGCACCTTGGCTGCGGTTACACCCTTTGCTGAGCCTGACATTTCGTCGAAGGCGATTGAAGGAACGTACTTCATAGTTTTAAGGTTTAAGGAATTTAACAATATATAGTATCGCGAACACTATCAATATGATGAGGATTCCGAGGAACCAGCCACCCATCTTCATCTTGAAGGACTGCCAGCCGGTCAACTCTTTCTCCACTTCTACGGTCTCATACACGACCACGTCTTTGAAAATCACGCTGTCACGATAGACAATCTTGGTCTGAACTTCTACGGGCTGCTGGATAGGTTTGGTCTCAAGAGAATGAGAAAGCAATCCATCAGACACAGACGCAGAGCTCATGGCATAGTCGTTCTCGAGAACAGATACAGTATCAGCAGTAACGATCTTCTCTACAATCTTGGGAACTTCGAGAAAGACCGTGTCTGTCTGAAACACCGTCTCGATACGGGTTTCAGTGATGATCTTCTCTGACGGTGCAGCCTGGCGGGCAGTCGCACAGGCTACACACAAGGCAGAGAAAAGAACGAGGATGAAGTTTTTCATAGGTTGGTTTTATTCGTGTCGGTCTGCTTTCTTGAGCAGCTCTGCTTCAAACTTGTGGAACTTGATGTCATAGGATGCCTTCACACCGAGGATCGCACCGCAGAGAACCAGGAGTTCGCTCACAATCGAGATTGCTGAATATGTGATCTCTCCAAGCGGCTCAATCCAGAACAGGCACACCATCGCAATCAGGACTCCGCAGCTGAAACTCGCCACCGCAAGACCGCCCTGCAGACGTGTGATTTCTATGTGGGACATCTTTGGCATAAGGCAATTACTGTTTATCTCTTACTGCGAAGAAGTAAATGAACGGCTCATATCCTGTAGCGGAATTGCTTGCCTCCGGCTTCGGTATGGTAATCACTCCGTTCTCAAGACGACCAAGGTAAGTTCCGCCTCCCGGCACATCAGCCTGATGTGGGAAACCGCTGATGTAGATATCGATATTAACGTCTGTCGGGAATCCCTCAAGAGTAATCACGAAATCCTCCTTCATGTAGTTGTAGCCATTGTCCGAGAACTGAGCAGTAAGGAAACACCAGCCCTCTTCAACAACGCAACACACGTTACTCTCGTACATGTCGTAATTGGCATACACGAAGTTCAGCTTTGTTGTAGGAGACTTCTCAATAGCTGACCTCTTACCCTTCTGAACATAGAGAGTCGCAAGGATGATATCCACACTCTCCAGTTCATCATATATCGGCAGTTTCTCAATGCAGATTGTGTTCTTATTCTTGATCCAGGTTGTCAGAACAGTACCAACGCCATAGTTCTTCCTGTAATAATCATCTGGCCACATGAGTTTCACACTGTGCATGAAGCAAGAAGAATTGGAACTCTTGCCGAAAGAAAGATCCGGAACATAAATCTCCAGAACAGAAGCATTACGATACGCCTCATTCTTTGGATCAAAAGTGATCTTCGCATTCAGAACCACCACCTTCTCAGACTGATAGTCCTTTATTTCAATGGCTCCACAGCCAAAGTTATTTCCTGTCGCTATAATCATAATTCCAACTGTTATCTGTCAACAAATACTCCTGTAGTGTGAACCTCGGAAGGTTTCTCGTAATGACCTCCACGATGCTTGAACGAAATCTCATAGTTACCAATCCACTTCATCACATCGACGCAATAAGTCTGAGGTGTATAATTGTTCTCAGCAGTACCACGTGCCAGAATCATAGTCTTTCCCTCAATGAAGTTCTTAGGTTCCTTTGCCAAGAAGAATGTCGAACATGCGACATTATCCTCGCCATAAAGAATCGCATCAACTGAACAGATTGCAGATCCAGGAGACAACTCAAAGTCAAGACCTTCTCCATACGATTCCTCAGTCACATCGTCCTGAGTAAATCTTGCACGCGGAACATAAGCCTCATTGTAAGCTGTAGAACCCTCCTTGCAGATTGCTGAAATCCACATACTTTCTCCAGTAAAGCCTGTCTCAGTATCAAGCCACCAGCACTCGAGATAGTATTTCATACCAGCTTGCGGAGCCACACCGATAGTCTCTGTGAAAAGCTTTGTGATATTCGCCTCGCCCCAGTCGTCAATAATACCCGGAGCCACGATAACAGTCTTACTCCAACCGCTTGTGGTTCCAGGACTCTGAGCTGGAGACATCTTCACAACAAGACGATAAGTATCTGACGGCACTTCAAGACCTGTAAACACGATCATATCAGGAGAGATCCACAAATCCTCATACAGAACCTCAGGAACATCTGCCATATACACCGGAGCCTCTTCAAGCGGAGGCATGCCGACCATTGCACGATTGGAGTTTATACGGACAAATGCATTGTGGGCAGTCAGGCTTGCTGCCTGGCCGAATGTGGAGATTCCCTTAAGATGACCAGCCAAGACCTCCCACTGGTTAATTTGGGAATCGGAGAGCTGTCGGAATGTGCGGGAGATCTTGGATAGTCGGTTTCTTGAGACCGCCTGAGCAGGCGTAACTATCTTGGAATGCTGGGCACGTGAGGAAAGGATATTGCGGCCCTTGACATTGCGGGCGGTGACATCCTTCGCTGTGCCGGCGAAGTCATTGAAGGCTATTGAGGGTTTTACGATCATAAGGCTACGGTGCAGCCCCCTCAATTCCAAAGGCAAAGATAAGGATTTATTTAATATGTTGTGCAATAATGTTTTAAGATTTTATAACTAAAGTTTAGCTTTATGTAAAACATAAAGAATTTTGACGAACTTTGCATCTCCTAACCTTAAGACTATGCCGAAATATATCCCCAATTCCAGGTTTACTGATTGCTATGCATCAGTGGGCAACATCACATTCTATCACAGGGACGGAGAGTGTTTCTTCCGCACCAAGGCGAAGCCTGTGTTTCCCGGTACCGCCGGGCAGCAGGTGCAGCTGTCCATCCATCAGAGAGGACTCCAGGAGTGGAGGAACCTGGGACACGAGGAACAGCTGGAGTGGAATGCCCTGGCCAGAAGCGTCAGATCCAAACGACCACCATTCAATACCTCAACCCACATCAGTGGATATAACCTCTTCATGTCCGCCTATCACGGCCTCGCCTGTATAGGCGACGAACGCATCCCGGAACCTCAACCCATTCCGGACTTTCCTGTTATACACCTCACCCTTGTCTCTGCTACAGTCACCAACGAAACCGACCTGCAGATATCCTTCCGGATCACCGGAGACACAATCCCCTTGAGCATGAGAATCATCGGTAAACTCCAGCTCACTGCCCCAGGATACAGTCCACATCGAGGCAAGTTCAGGAACCACGTCGGCACCATAGGCAATGATGGCCATGTGACAATCATCATGCATGAATATAAAACCGTCTCCGGCCTTGACCTTCGGGAGTACCAGATACACATGCGGTACTTCATCATCGACGCCCATAGCGGGCACAGATCGAAGGAATGGAGCCTGTCAGAAGGAGTATGTATATAGGGCATACATATATATTATAAGTCTTAAGCTCAGAGGTAATTCAGAGGGACCTCGAAGGAAGTCCGGCCAGGACTTCCGCACATGGGCATTTGTATAACTCCCGGCACCACCTGCAGGCGGAAGATGACGGTGCAGAAGCAGACACGCCGAAGCGGGAGATTCATCCTTGGCCTATGGTGTTTGGGGACGGTTTTCGCGTCTGCGTGAGCAGAGGCGGAAACCGGCCACAAATGCCATAGGGGGCAAGCCCGTGAGGGCGCGGCAGGAGCCGGACGCACTGAGGTTCGAGCGGGAGGTAAGGGTCTCTCCGGCTCTGGCACATACGCTGACTAAGAACCACTAACGCCACAACCTACAGGCGTGCTTTGGCGAGTCTGTGGGATTTATGGAGAGGAGCGTATGCGGAACGGAATAAATCACACAGTCTCGCCTGTCTTGGCTGCGCCGAGATGTGAGCTGACGCGATAGCGGCTGCTGACAGCTCGGAGGAAAGCAGGCAAGACATCTGCCCGCCCTCGGAAGATTTGGAAGACTTGGAGCAAAGCGGAAAGGCTTTCAAGTCTGGAGAGGGAAAAGCGGGCAGTATTAAACTCATCGGCAGAGCCGATACCTTGCCTACGGAAGGCTTTTATGACTGACTGAGCTTGCGAAGGAAGTGATAAAAGACTGGAGAAGGCCCGCGGCTGCGCCGCTAAGGCTGGCAATTCCTTTTCGGACTTTCGGCCGTCATCAGAGTTACTGCCACTACTCTACTCCCTGACATTCGCAAAAGAGACAACCTTGACATCCCCACGCCGAAAGTCCTGAGCCTCCCGACGGACTTGGAGGCCGTTAGTCCCTGAGGGAGGCTCATTATTGCCAGCCGCCTCGACTGAGCGGGCAAAAGAGATGTGTAACTTGTTGGCACTAAGGGAGATAGTTAACATAATCCATATTGTGTAATCTGACGCTTGCAGGTCGTTCCTACGTGCTCTAACCCTTCTTAAATTGAGGCCTTGGGGCGAGTGATGACGGTGGAAGTCTGTTACACAATAAACCCTTGGATTATGTTAATCTCTCGGGCCACGAAGGATGAGGGTCCACTCCGGACGGCGGTAGCGAAGGCGATCATTCTTCCCCTGTGGGGATAAGAGGGGCATAGACCAGCTGGAGTCTTATGACTTTGGAGCGGAGCGGAAAAGGCTTAAGTCTCCAGACCGCTGTTTGTTTAACCGAGCGAAGCGAGTTATGGATGGTTGCCTTCTTGACAAACTCGCTTTGGCAAGAGGGCAAGTGCCGCTTAACTTTGATGAGGGTGGGTTCAACGTGAGGAGGTTTGCTACGAGGGCGTTGGCCTGTGGGGAGAGAGTCAGGTATCCAACGATTTTCCCAAAATCGTTGATAAGATACCTGATGACCGGGGATGGAATCGTGGCAAACCGGGAGCCGGTCGAAGCACCCGGAGGAGCGCCTTGAAGGCAAGTCTCTTGGATTTTCGAAGAAAAGACGAGAGTCTTGCGGCGGTCCGGAGTTAATAGATAGCTCGCCGATGATGGCTTTTGAAGAAAGACATCTTGGGCGAGACCGCTTTTATATAATCCCTATCAGTTTGGCAATTCGTTTTCCTGAAAAGAGTTTTATTATCCAGTTTAACAGCGCACAAACAGATAATAATATTACACTATCAAATGGATATGGTATCGCTTTGTACCCAATAGATTGCTCTAGTATCCGTAAAAATAGAATGTGCGACAGGTAAATCCCGAATGAGTATTCTCCGATTAGAGTCAGTATCCTGGAACGTGGCTGAAATGTATTGCTTTGTAGTAATGTATATAGAATCAGAACGAATATGGAGCTGGATAATAATGATGATAATTTGAGTTGAGAGCCATAATTGCCCGCATCAAGTTTCGCCCATATATATCCTTCTATCATCTGTAGCACAATTGACACTGCATAAACAATAGTGAGAGTTGGCAAATTATATTTTTTGTTGATAATCTTGTTTCCCAAAAGCAACCCAAGGTAATAAAAGGTAAACCAACCGAGGCAAAGATCTGACCAGAGCAGGTACAGATATTTATTCGTATGTATCCCGAAAGAATAACCGTAATATTTAAACAACAATACGGATACTGGGGCAATCAGCCATCCTAGATAACGGTACCTTGATTTTGCAAGTTTGAACAGAAACGGGGTCAGCAGGACAAACTGGGCATATACGAATATATAGTATAGTGTACCGCATGCATTGGCAGAAACAAGGTTCTTTGCCAGTGCGATAAGACCTGAAGATGAGATATCAGGGAGGCTATATATAACTGTCCAGACTATATATGGCACAGCGATACGAGACAGGCGTCGGCGATAGAATGCCGACCAGTCCTCATTACTCTCTCTTGTGAGATATCCGGAAAGAAAGAGGAAAGTCGCAACCGGAAAATTGATGAGAGGCCTTAAGAATATCTGCCAGTTTCCTGGTGGCATAGTATGAACCATCACCACAGCTATGATAGCCATAGCTCTGAATGTCTGTATCCGCTGGTCTTTCATACGACACCTGTTTTCTTATATTTCACCTGAAAGTATGTAGAAGCAGGAGGTGGACATATGATTGCGTAGCCACTTGCTTTTAACGAATATCTTGGGAAGTTTTCGAGGAGAGAGGTTGAATTTCGCTTTGTAGTGAGGATTGACTAGCCACAGAGTCCTATCAATTATCCTACAGTTTGTTTTTGTGCATAAATCTTCAAAGTTCTCTATGCTCATTCCGGAGCGTCTGATACTTATCAATTCGTTGATGCGAGCTTCAGATTCTCCCATGATATCCAGATACTTTTGGTATAAACTGCGAGGAAGAAGATGGATGAAGGGAAGCCGGCACAGAGGATGTCTGCATATCTGCTGGTGGCCGCCGAAAGGCATGGCCCAGGCTGGAAATGCAATCATCATTACTCCATCGCGCTTGAGCAACATCTTTGCTTGATTCAGGGATGTAGCTTTGTGTTCCGGTTCGATGTGCTCTATCACATCGTGCATTATGATCAGATCATATTTTGCAATGTAGGCGGTCAGATCCATCTTAAGGAAATCACTGCATATGAATGTTCCCTCAAGTACGCAGTCTGCAAAGAATTTTCTGGCGTTGTCTATCTTGCCGGCAGAGATGTCTATTCCGTATACCTGACACCCTTTTTCTGCAAAAGGAACCAGGTTACCTCCTTCTCCACATCCAATCTCAAGAACAAGGCTTCCAGGACTCAAGTCTTTATATGACCTGATGTATTCGGACAGGTATTCTTTTGATGTCCTAGCTAGCTCATCGAAATATTGCCGTCTGTTGTTATATCTGTTTGTCATAGGATATGCTTTAAGATTATAGACAACAGATATCTCTTATACTGCGTCATATTCGGAAGATTTTCATCTGCAGAAAATTTGTATGATTTACGACGCAGTCTTTTATTATTTTTGTGTCTATAAATAATATGGGCAGAGTAGACCAGCATATCTTTGAGGACATTTACAGACAGTACTCCGGAAAGCTTTATGGAGTATGCCTCCATTATGTGCAGGATAAAGAGACTGCCAATGATCTGCTGCACGATTCGTTCATCATCATATTTTCCTCCCTTGATCAGGTAAAGGATATGTCCAAGCTGGAGTCTTGGATGAAAACTATTGTCAAGAATATCGCCCTGAATCATCTTCGCAGCAGGAACAGGGTTCAGAACATCAGTATTGATGAGATTTCCGAACCTGTATATGAGACGGAGATTGAGGAAAACCCGCATCCAGAGATTACGTTTGATCAGATTCTGCCATTAGTGGACACCCTTCCTGAGAGGTATGGAAAGGTATTCAGGTTATCTGTATTGGAAGGGTTGTCGCATGATGAAATCGGAGTTCTGCTGGGTATCAGAGCCCATTCATCATCGTCAAATCTGAGCAGAGCAAAGGCACTGCTTCGCAAGGCCATTATGAAGCATTATGGTATTGTACTGATGATCTGCTCCCTTATTCTCATTTCTATTCCGCTATTCATCGGAAACAAGAACGAAGATCCTAAGGCAATAACATTGACAAAAGATGTGAGAAAGATAGATGATGCCAAAAGCGAGATTAGAATTCCTGTGGAATTGCCTAGTCCTGCGGGATTTATGATGGAATCACGAATGGCAGCAAATGAGCCTGTCATCACTGACACATCGATTACCGATACTTCTGTTGTTGTAAAGCAACATCTTGCTGATACGATCAAGACAGAAATGCCTAAGAAGGAAGTTCGAGACAAGTCACACGAGGAAAGGCCATACCTGTTCGTTGAGCCGGGGACACGAAACAAGAGAGGTAAGGGGTCTGTCCTGTTCGCTGTTTCAGGAGGAGGAAGTTCTACAAGCGATGCCTTCTCGATTACTGCGACATATCCTGGCGGAGATTATACCGCGTCACCTGATATTGTAGAAAAGAAGACTGAATATATCCACTCAATGCCAGTAACCCTCTCTGCCACTTTCAGGTGGAATTTCAACAGAAAGTGGGCTGTAAACACCGGACTTAGATACACTTATCTATCCACAAGGATATATGAAAAGACCATAAAGAATTCTTTTGGCATCGGTGACATGAATAGAAAGCAGCAGATTCATTATATCGGTATTCCGCTCAATGCTTCGTATTCATTCTGGTGCTCTCCAAAATGGAATGCTTATGTGTCAGCGGGTGCAGTTATGGAGTTCCCTGTGGCAGCAAGTATAGATGGCGTGAAGATGAATGCACCATTTATGTGGGCTGCTGAAGCAGGACTTGGTATGCAGTATGACATTACGGATCACCTCGGAATATATGTAGACTGCAATATACAGTACTTCTTCAATACGGGTAGTGAAATCAGGAATGCGTGGACTGACAGGCCTTTGGGAGTAAGCATCCCGATAGGCATAAGATATACGTGGTAACGCAGTGTTTCGGGTTTTCTGTGTCTATTTAGATAAAAGAATGAATTATGAGACACTTGACTTTTATTTCAATGGCAGCTTTAGCCATAGCATCTTTCTGTTCGTGTGAGTCAGAAAGTCTTGATACTTTGAATAAGGAGAGCGGAGAGTTCACCGAGATTCCGATGATGATCACAAAGTCGGATAGTGAAATGATAGAGGCTGGTAATGAATTCGCCTTTGATCTGTTTGAAGCAATCAGCAATGATGAGAAGCATAGTAACCAGGATATCGTAATATCCCCGCTTAGTCTCAGTTTCCTGTTGGGAGCTCTTGACAACGGTGCAGGAGGTCGGACGAGAGAGCAGATATGCGAAGTGCTGGGTTATGATGGTGCTGAACTTTCAGCAGTCAATTCTTTTTCAAGGAAAATTATGCAAGGTTGCGGGATGGTCGACAACAAGGTAAAAGTAAAGATCGCTAATGCTGTGGTTGTTAACAAGCGGTTCAGCCTTACTGAGTCATTCACAGACAGTCTCAGCACATATTACGATGCTCTCGTAGAAAGTATGGATTTCGAGGTTCCTGCAACTTTGGAATATATAAATGCCTGGAGTAAAGAGATGTCGGAAGGGTTGATTCCTGAGATTCTTGAGGAGAATGAGTTTGAGGACAAGGCAGCACTGTATGCTATGAACAGCATTTATTTCAAAGGAGGATGGGCATCAGAGTTCAAGTCTGAAAATACAGCAGAAGAGATATTCCATTCCTTGGAAGGTGACACAAAAGTGCAGATGATGCGCAGGATTGGAGAGTATTCATACGGATACGGTGACGGATACTCTACAATAAGGCTTCCGTATGGTAATGGCAGTTATGCAATGTATATAATGCTTCCTGATGTGGTAATGCCTGCAGAAGATATGGTAAAAATGATTGACAGGAACTCCTTCGATGTTGCTGGAATGGTTTCGGGTACCGTAGATGTCAGACTCCCGAAGTTTACGATTGAGTCAAAATTTGATCTTGTAGATATAATGAAGGGGCTTGGTATGACTGACGCCTTTGAAGCTGGCGTGGCAGATTTCAGCAATATGATAGAAAACAGTCCGATTGGAGAATTGTCTCTTGGCAATCTTCTTCAGAAAAGCAAGATCATTGTCAATGAAGAAGGCAGTGAGGCAAGTTCGGTCAGCATAGGAGAAATTTTAGTAACTTCGCCGACACCTTCTACCCCTGTGCTCTTCCAAGCAGACCGTCCATTTATGTACCTGATCAAGGAGGAGACAACTGGAGCAATTTATTTTATTGGAATGAAGATATGAGAAGAATCTTGATAATCATAGCTGCCGTCATCTGCCTATGCGGATGCGAAAAAGAAAGTCATCATTGGTTATACGGATACTGGTATGGAGAGTATGATGAGTATATGATAAGTATGGAGTTCTCCGCAGACGGGTCGGAATGTACAGTCACAACTGCTTTCACCAACGGCAATCTGGGTATGAATAAGGTGAACTACTTTGTATACGTGAATGAGCAGAATCAGAGTTTCTTCATGAATGAGGGGCCAGTCTGGTCTTCTAAGCTTGATTACAGCGGCTATCTTTCTGATGGCAAGATAATAATATCAATATGGCCAGAGCGTGATGGTTCCAGCATTGAATTGAAGAAAATGAAGTTGGAGTAAGCATTATACAGTCTGATAGAAATCTCGTCTGTTTCCTGAATGAGGAGGCAGACGGGATTATTTTGTAAATATCATTATCTTTGTGAGACTAACGGATTTGGGAATGAGAATGAGACTTCTGCTGCTGATTATCACGGCAATCACGATAGTTTCCTGCAATGGTGCGAGGAAGAGCGAGATCTTCAGGGTGCTGGAGGATGTGGACTCGTATATTGAGGCGAGGCCGGACAGTGCTTTGGCGGTGCTGGAGGGCATTGATGTGGAGGATCTGGGGAGCAGAGAGGAGAAGGCGAAGTATGCGCTTCTGATGTCGATGGCTCTGGATAAGAACTACATTGACAGGACTGATTTCGAGGTGCTGCAGCCGGCTATCGATTATTATGAGGATCACGGCACTGCGACCGATAAGCTGAGGACTTTTTATTATCAGGGAAGGATTTATTATAATAGAGGAGAACCCGAGGAGGCGATGGAGTGCTATGTCAAGTCTTTGGATCTTGGAGCTGGTTCGAATAATTTAGCGGCTAAAGCACTAAACTACAATGCTCAAAGTCTTCTGTATTACGACTATTTTAATTGGGAGAAAATCGTTGAATGCAGTTTAGCTGCTGCAGAATGTTATAAGTCATTGGACAATACAGACAATTATGTCCGTATGCTTTGCAGGGCAGCAGAAGGATTCTCATTATTAGGAGATAAAGAATCCTTAAATAAATATCTCGGAGAGTGTAAAAATCTTTTAGGCAACATCAGCGACATGAGCAAATCATATTATTATGGAGTCTATATGACTCATAATTGTGACGCACTTTCCAAAGAAGACACCTATGCTATCATTAATGAGTATCTCAATCTAACACCGGATAAAGATGTAAATTGGATAACGGTAGCTGATGCTTATTTGGATATTGGGGACGTAGCTTCTGCTAAAGACGCGTTAAATAATTTTCCACAAAGCAAGGGCCTGATGCAAAAGTATTATGCTATGCTGACTCAGATTTACAAAGCAGAAGGTTCATATAAAGAGGCATTGGAAACATATGAGCAATATAACAAAATAACTGACTCATTAGATTTCGTAGCCCTCAAGCAAGACACCCAATTCATTGAGGAGCGTCACCAGCTGGAACTGAAAGCCCTCCAGGAGAAGGAAGCAAAGATCAGAACAGCTCTTATCTGCATCATCGTCCTTTTCGTTGCTCTGATAGCAATATACCTCATCCGCAAGCAACTTCAGATCCGAACAGCAGAGAAGAAGCAGCTGGAGATCGAGAAGAAGAGGTATGAACAACTCTATGCAGATGCCATTGTTGAACGTGATGCATTGACTAAGATGATCGAGGACTCAAGCGTGAAGGATGAGACAAAGACAGTCATCAGAGAGAGGCTTGAAGTACTGAACAAAGTGATCATTTCTCACATCACAGACACAAGTTCTGCTAACAAGAAGGCATTCCAGGAACTGGAGGCTCTTGTGGCCGATAGGGATTCATTCATCGAATCGACTAGACTGACCATTGAGGGTAATAATCCGGAATTCATTGCAGCTCTCAAGAAGCAAGACCTGACAGATGAGGAGATCAACATCTGCTGTCTGTATGTGATCGGTCTGAAAGGAAAGGATATCAAGGCCTATACCAGCCAGCCGAGACACTATAATCAGAGTGCTGACATCAGGCATAAGTTAGGACTGACGGAGAATGACACGAATCTATCGATTTTCCTGAGGGAGATGCTTGAAAAATAGGTTTGCAAAACTTTTGATCAGGACTGCAAAAGAATTATTTTCAATCCACATTGATAATCAACGACTTACGAGGTAAAATTCGTAGGTCGTTTTTGCTGTGCAAAACTTTTGGCGGGTAACTTTGTGGTAGGAAAACGAACAAAACATTAACAATGGACTTGAAAAACAACATACACATTGACAGTATCAAGCAGCTTGAGCACATCAAGCAAAGTCGTAGCGAGTTTATTGAGAATCTGCTGGCTGCTTTCGAGAGGGATCATCCGGAGTTCATAGAGCATCTGAAGCAGTGCGGGCTTGATGAGGAGGAGATTCGGTTTTGCTGTATGGAGGTGCTGGGGGTTAAGGAATAGTGGATAGATAAATTATATAAAATACAACAATTTGTAATATTACTCTTTCATTGGTAACATCACCAAAATCTTAATCTTATGAGGTACTACAGAAGTATTAGAGTTATCACCGCATGTATCGCGGTACTTACTTTATTTTCCTGCAAATCAGAAGTAATTCATGACAAGGTCATCACAGTAAATCTGTCGGAAGTAAACAAGAAACGGGTGGTCAATCTTTCGGATTGGGTGTTGGAGCCTGAATTCATTGCCCTTGACAGCAGTTGCGAGGATGCATATACTGAGGGTGGAAATTGTTGTGTATCCGACAATTACATCGGGCTATACGGCTCCAGTCAGGTATATAAGCTGTATGACAGGAAGACAGGTAAATATCTACGTAATATCGGAAGGATTGGTAAGAAGTCCGGAGAATATACCAATGTTTACCGCTCCGAGATTAATGAGGAGAATTCTATGGTGTATATCCTTCCTTGGACTGCAAAGGAGTTATTATGTTATGACCTCAATACAGGAGATCTGATTGAAGCACGTCAATTGAAATATAATGTTCCGAAGGGAGCGTTTGTAATTGATCCTGAGACAGATGAACTGACAATAGCTACACTACCTTTCGAAGGTGAGAATGAAACAGTTGTTTGGAAGCAGGATAAGGAGGACAATGTTCTTTGGGAGGTTTCGGCTGGCGTTCTTTCCCTTGTCCCGGATTACAGCCACGAAATAGTTGGCGCTTTCAATACTGAAGATTTTGATTTATCAATAAGCACCTGGGGTGGCAGAGTGGATTCTCTTTATGTTGTCAAAGATGGATTCCTCAAGCCGATCTTCACGATGAATTTCCTTAAGGACAATCAAAAGGCTGCCACGAGCAGACTGCCGAATCACACATACATATTGCTTCCTGATCATATAATCACTTCGGTCAGTATGCCTGTTCGAAGGGCAAGCGGATATTATAGTTATGGCAAGCCTGTTTTTGTGGTTACAGAACGTGAAACTGAACATTCATACGTGGCTGATTTTACAGATGATATATTAGGCAGGAAGTTGGAATATCTGCCTTTTACGCAAGGATATTATCTGAGAGTGTTTTCTGCTGAGGATTTTATCAAGACAGGAAAGGCTGCCCTTTCCAAAGGGAAACTTTCAGGGGCATCAAAAGCGAGGATTTCGGAGATCCTGAAGGCTATCACTCCTGAAAGCAATGATGTAATTCTTTTAGCTCCATTGAAACGATAATATGAAAGGCATAAATTATATTCTTATTATAATCTGCATTTTGGTAATCTCTTGCAGACAGGAGGTTGCTCCTGTTACAATTCTGGATGCAAAGGACGGAAATTTCACATATTCCGCAGAAGGTTCCACCAGGCTGATAATTATGGATGTTCCTATCGGCTCTGGAAAGAGCTCATTGATTTTCGATACCGGTGGTCTTGGCTTGCTTTTAGACAGCCTCACTGCCGCTCAATGTCTCAATATGAAGAAACTGGATCGCGAGGGTAAATCCACACAAAGCAGCGTGTATTTCCCTGCTGCATCGAGGGATTTTTACGGCACGACCTATTTCCATCCTATTGACATTCCTTTCTATGGAGGAACTCTTCATTATGACTGGTTCATGGTGTTCGATGGGTTGAAGGATGAGTTTGAATACGACGGAATATTCTCGATTCCTCAGGATGATACCCGCATATGGAACTTTGACTTCGAGAACCTTACCATATCAGTTTCCGATGCACTGTCGGTCAGTCAGAGAGACAGCTGCGACTTTGTATGCAATATAGAGAGGCGTGGGGAAAAGATATATCTGACTGATTTTCCGATAAGTTTTTCCAGCGAAGATAAGCTTTCAATGAAACAGGAACTGCTTCTCGATACTGGCTGCAGTTCCGCCCTTGCATTCAATTTCAACGAAGGGGAACTTGATGAGGAACGGCAGTTCTTGGAGGATAATGCCTTGCTTAACTATAAGACATATGTTGGAGACCATACTTTCGTCATATACTCTCCTGACGTAATCAATGATACTTTGATGGTTACTTTCAGGCAGAAGGACCAAAGGGCAGCAGATTTTCCTCATTTTATAGGTCTGGAATTGTTGGCAAAATTCGATATTGCCATTGATCTTGCTGATGGAAAGGCTTATTTCAAAAGAAACGGTACAGGCAACTGGGCTGAATATCTAAATGAGAATTCGTCGTTTGAAAGGAAGGCACTCAGTCTTATCCCGGATGACGATTTCAAGACTGCATTCGTAAAATCAATCGGCAAGGAGTCCCCTGCATACATAGGAGGATTGAGACAATATGATGTCATCGAGAAATTTGACGGAGGCAATTTCTCTGCATTCAATACCAAATACGCAAAGATGAGACAGAGAGGCGAAGGTGATACACTGACTTTCAACGTCGACCGCTTTGGAGAGAAAAAGAAGATCCGGTTCTATTGGAGTATTTCGGAGCAATAAATGATTGTCTTTGAAAGTTTTCGCATGGCAATCTGCTGGCAGCTTTCGAGAGGGATCACCCGGAGTTCATAGAGCATCTGAAGGAGTGCGGGCTTGATGAGGAGGAGATTCGGTTTTGCTGTCTGGAGGTGTTGGGGGTGAAGGAATAGTAGTATTTCAGAGGATTTACGTCTTAAATGTAGAAACATATAACATCCATAATGATGAAAAAACTTATTGTATTATTTTCAATTCTCACAGTAGCAATCAGTTGCAACAAGCCTGATGCAAACGACACCCGTTTCTTTGAAGAAAACCTCAAGGCAACAATGGATCAGATCAATATGGAGATAACTTTGAATGGAGTAACTCATTTCTATATTGGATCTCAACTTAATGATATTCTTTCCGGTGAGGAAACCGTATATGCAGAGATGTTTACTGAAATATCCGATGATAAGTGGTACTCAAATCTTCTGAATATTAGTTTTGAGACCGGAGGAAAACTTCTGTTTGACGAAGGAGCCGACTGGAAAGCCGGACATTACCAGTCGTTCCGGTTTCTTGGCGAGAACACATGGTTTCTCTCTTATGAGAACGGAAATCTGAGTTATGAGGTTAATCTCAAATTGGAGCAGAATGACGCTGACATTTTTGAAGTCACCCTCTCCGGTAACGGTGAGTACGTCAGAAATAATGTTGTAACCGAATTTGAGGTTCAGGATGTCAATGTCAAGAGGCAGTTTGTGGATAACGTCTTGGTGAGAACAACTTCGACTGGAGTCATTAAGGGTGATTTCTATGATCCGGAAGACAATGATATTGCAAGAGCGTTCTGCGAACTCCATCTGGGTTCAGTACCGGAATATATAACCGGATATAATCTGACAGAATAAAATGACAGGAAGATTCATAATTGTATTGGTGGGTTTACTATCGGTTGCGACGGTATCAGCAGCCCAGGAGAGTCCGGAGAGGATAGATACTCTTACTGCAGCGACTGTGACATCAGCCATCGACAGGAACATCAACTTCACGCAGACAGGTTTAACCAAGATTGACGGATCCGCTTTCAGAAGAGGGTTTGCCGTCTTCAGTTCCCCGGATGTGCTGAAGACTCTTCAGACACTTACAGGAGTATCTTCCGGAACTGAAATGCTTTCCAACCTCTATGTTCACGGTGGTGACGGAAGTGATAATCTGTTCCTTCTGGATGGCGTTCCATTGTATCAGATATGCCACCTCGGAGGTATATTCTCGTCGTTCAATACGGATGTGGTAAAGGGAATCGATTTTTATAAGAGCGGTTTTCCGGCTCGTTATGGAGGAAGGACTTCGTCTGTTGTGGATGTTGCTACAAAGGATGGCGATTTCAAGGAATATCACGGTACTGTCGGTGTCGGACTTCTTGATGGCAGGCTCCAGTTTGAGGGTCCGATCATCAAGGACAGGACTTCGTTCAATGTGGCTATGCGAAGATCCTGGATAGATGTGATTTCAGCTCCTGCCTGTGCGATTGTGAATGCTATGAATAAGGATACTGGAGATAAGCAGTACTTCGGTTATAGTTTCACAGACTTGAATGCGAGGGTTACACATATATTGAATCCCGGGAGCCGTCTTACCGCTAATTTCTATTGGGGAAATGACGGTCTGAGGATTACACAGGAGACTGAAGGCCACAATCAGGACGGCAGTCTTAGTGATATTGACATTGAAGATACAAGGTTTTCTTGGGGCAATCTGCTCGGATCACTGAACTGGCAGAAGGAGTTTTCAGACAAGTTAGATATGAGACTTCTTGGGTTTTATTCAGGAAGCCGGTCAGACATAAGGATGAACACGACTATGGAGTATTACAGGGCTGATTATACGGATATATTCAGGCAGGATACGCATAATCGCAACAGGGTGAACGACGGAGGTATCAGTGCAGATTTAAACTGGTATCCACATCATAGCCATCATATTCGATTTGGTGGAACTTATATCCTGCATTCTTATAGTCCGAGCCATTCATATAGCCAATATGATACTGATAGCGGAGTGGTACTGACGGATATAAGCAAGAAGGATGATATTCATAGTTTCGGCAACGAGATGGGTATTTATGCAGAGGATGAGATGAGTCTGACGAGGTGGATGAAGGTGAATCTGGGATTGAGGTATAGTCTTTATGAGGCTGAGGGAAAGATCTGGAACTATTTTGAGCCACGTGCTGCTTTGAAGTTCCAGGTGTCTCCAAATGTAGGAATCAAGGCTTCATATTCAGAGATGAGTCAGTTCTCTCATTTAGTGGCGGCTACTTATATCGATCTGCCGACAAACAGCTGGCTTCCTTCGACTTCAAAAGTGGCTCCTATGCGTTCAAGACAGGTGGCTGGAGGTATTTACAGCAGACTGCCTCATAATATGCATCTAAATGTGGAAGGATGGTATAAGACGATGAGCAATCTTATCGAGTACAAGGGTATGAATTCATTCTTCCCTCCGTTGACGGATTGGGAGGATGATTTCAAGACCGGTATCGGCAAGTCGTATGGTCTGGAGGCGGATTTCGGATATGATACGGAGAAGACAAGTGTGAGCGTGTTCTATACATTGTCTTGGAACTGGAGAAAGTATGATGACATCTGGCCGGACTGGTATCTTGACAGGAACGATAACAGGCACAAGATCACTGTCGTTGCGAACCATAGGTTCACTGAGAGGTTTGAGATGTATGCTTCGTGGAACTATCATACCGGCAATAGGATGACTGTGGCTTCGCAGTATCTTCCTGCTGAGGAGGGTGCCTGGAACGGGCGGTTCCTGTATGAGAGTCCGAACAATGCAAAGATGCCGGATTATCACAGGCTTGATGTGGGATTCAATTTCTACAGGAAGACCAAGAGGGGCAATATGAATGTATGGAACCTGAGTGTCTATAATGCTTATTGCAGAATCAATCCTTTGTATGCGTCGGTTATTAAGGATAAGTCAAAGTTGGAATTCGAGGGCCTTGGAATCGGTATAATTCCGATTGTTCCTACATTCAGTTACACTTTCAGATTTTAGAAGGATATGAAGAGATTTGTTTTTGCGTTGATTATGTCGGCTCTTGCTCTGCAGGGCTGCGAGACGAGGTTCGAGCTGAAAGGTATGTCAGAGAATCCGAAGATATATGTTTATGGCATTGCCGGGATGTCAGATACGACTTCTTTCAGAGTGTGCAAAACTGTTCCTGTTTCTGGTATGAGTGATCCTTCTGCTTCCAGAGAGGTGTCTTCGATTGAGCTGACTGTGGATGGAAAGGCTGTTACCTTGACGAAGGCTGATGCTGATACTCCTGGTGTTCCGAAGGGTTATTGGTGGACTGCTGAGGATATTCCTGGAGGGTCTGAGGTTGTGTTGAGAGCTTCTGCTGATGGGGCGGAAGATGTATCATCGGTTTTCCATATGCCTGAAGAGATGCCTGCATTCGAGGTTATCTATACTTCTGCTCCAGCGTTCAAGTTCACATTTGAGGATGACGGCAGCACCGAAGATTGTTATGCGATAATGGTGTATGGTGAGTGTACGAGAGTGAAGGATGGCGAGACAACTGTTTATGTTCGTGCGTGTGATCCGTATGAACCTGACGAGGATTTCGGAATGGAGACAAGGAAGGATTATCTTGACGTCGATATAAATAACGGAACTGCGAGACTGTGGTCTGATGCGGAGTTTAATGGTCAGGAGGTAAGTCTCAGTCTTGAGGTGTGGACGTATTTTGATGGCATACATAATTCAAAATATGATGAGGTCAGGGAGAGATATAAGGCGGTGATATACCGTTTGAGTCCGGAGTTCTTTAAGTATGCAGAGGCACAGAATCATCTTGATAACAATATGTTGGCTGAGATAGGCCTGGCTCCGGCTTCATTTGCATACACAAATATCATTAATGGTCTTGGACTGTTTGCTGGAGTGGCGGTTGCTGAGACTGAATGGTTTGAATACAAGTAACAATTAAATATAAAACGAATTATGAAAAGATTTTTTGCATTTGTAATTGCTGCTATTGCTTTGAGCAGCTGTGTTAAGGTTGGAGATACATTCCTTCGATTTGATGGTCCGAGCGAAGTCAGTGCGGAGGAGCAGGAATTGACTTATGTGCCAAGTAAACAAGCAGATATGTCATTTGAGGTTGCTCATTGGACTGTTTTTGATGCTCCTTCTGACCAGGTACCGACTGAAGGAAATGTAGAGCCGACAAGTGCTCAGGAGATTACAGGAGATTGGTTCAAGGTGTATTTTAAGGATGGCAATGTGATGGTGGAGCTGGATGACAATGAAGGATACAAGCGTCAGCTTACAGTGCATATTCTTGATTCTGTCTCGGATGGTGGCAACTCTCAGATTAATGTATGTCAGGAGGGAAAGGTATATGGGGAAGAATAGACATTAACCGGCACTAGCCGGATACCAAGGTGAATTTTAACAATTATTGACATGAAGAAAATAGTATTGACAATTACATTATGTGTATTGGCATTAAATGCCTTCGCTCAAAAGAATGGCACTTACACCAAATCCATTAACATGGAACTTCTGGGATCTTCCGGAATGGTCGGAGTGAACTACGATGCCCGGTTCAAGGGTAATCATGGATGGGGATATAGTGCCGGCATCGGATATGGCTATGCCAACAGCAACTATGACTTCGTGGAGACTCCCGGAAGAGATGGGGTTTCACATGAAATCGGTATCCCGGTGGAAGTGAATTATCTGTTTGGCAAGAGGAACAGTCATTTCGTACTGGGTGCGGGAGGATTCGTCGGAGCTTGGATTAATGAAGGTAGCAGAAAGGCACAGTTTGGATATACGTTGTTCGCAGACATTGCGTATAGATACCAGAAGCCTACAGGATTCACTTTCTCAGTTGGTCTCAAGCCACAACTGTTTAATGTATTATGGCCGTATATTACGTTGGGATATTCGTTCTAATATATCCATATGAACTGACAAATAGACCCTAACCGGCACTAGCCGGATACCAAGGTGAGCACACACCTTTCGATGCCGTCGACGATGGTTTCGATTATTTCTCGTCTGCCTTCTTGTGAGAGGAGGTAGGCGAGATCCTGTTTGTTGTCCATGAAGAAGTTTTCGATGAGGACGGCGGGACAGTGGGTGTGGCGGAGGATGTAGAAGTTTTCTTCCCAGTCGGGGTCTCCGTCGCGGGCGTAGTCGGTGCGGATGGCTTTGCCTTTGAGGGTGTGGCGGGCGGATTGGTAGAGGCAGTCGGCGAGGGTGTCGGAGAGGGTGTGGCCTTTGGTGGTGTAGCAGGACCAGCCGGTGGCGGTGTGCCAGCGGGTGCCGTCGCCGGCGGCGTTGATGTGGATGGAGATGAGGAGGACGTTGGCGGGGCCTTGGGCTGTGCAGATGGCGTTGGCGCGTCGGACGCGTTCTTTGAGGGGGATGTCTTCGGTTTCGGGGACGAGGAGTTGGGCGTTGTGGCCTTTGCTCTGGAGGGTTGTGAGGATTTGGTTGGCGAGTTCGCGGGTGTAGGCGTATTCGAGGAGGGTGCCGTCTGGGGAGCGTTTGCCGGGGGTGTTGTGGCCGTGGGCGGGGTCTAGGAGGATGAGCATAAAAAAAGGGAATTGGTTGTTAGCCGATTCCCTTTGCAAAGGTAAGGATTTATTCTATAATCATATCCTCTATCTCTATACCAGGTATTGGTTCAATACTAATTTGTATTTCAGGATGAGGAACAACACCTGTTGCATTGTTATCTTTTGTATCAATATCGCTATCAGTTATTCCAAACAATTTATCTTGGTAATAACATCTTAGAACATAAGTAGTCCACTCTCTAATGTTCATGATTGATACGGTTATTGAACGACCATTTGACTTAACTGAGAAGATATCAGTATCTTCTAATCCAGTAGCTGTAGATGGATCTATTCTAGGTGTATTACGAGGATAAGTTGGACGAAGTGGATATTTACCTGCATGAAGAAACTTAGATCGATAATTGTACAACTGTTTAAAAATCAATCCTAATTCATTATTGAAGTACTTAGAAACGACATCTTTAACTCGATTTCCGATACTATAAATTATCGATCCACATACCTCACATTTCTTTTCTTTAGATTCAAGCATCGTAGCAGATTCTAAAGCCGACATATAACTCATCATAGCAAGAGTCATAAATGCCTGTTTATCTCGACTATCTCTTGGTGACAGAGTCAAAACTGAATTATCCATTACCAAACTCTGAAACGATCCCGTCCTAGACTCTTGCCACAATGCCTCTCTTACATGCCTTGCGCCTGAAATCACATACTGATAGGCATCTTCTTCGTTAGAATCATTTTCTATGAATATAAATTCATCCACAAATCTATATGCACAGGAGCTCCAACAAACCTTATTACCTATTGCTGGAAATTGATCAATATAAGCCCGGTAGAAATCAAAATCACGATCTTTGGTAACAGTAAAAGGAGTATCGCTATATGATAAGTCTCTATATGTCCAACACATATTTGTTTCCTGAGAAATGAAGGCACTAAAATGGACCATTCTATTGATAGCATGAACCATTGCTTCATTTGCAGTTAGTGCTCCTATTCTGAAAATAACTTTCACCGATTTATCAACGATTGTCATACTAAAATTATTTCCAGCATAACATTCTACGGTTATACCTTCTAAAGGGAAATCCATATATGCTTGGAAGTCATAGTAAGTCAGATAATGCATTTGTTCAATCGATTTCTTAACCAAACTCTTAAAGACTTGCTCATATTCTTCTTTGCAGTTATTGGAGTGGAGACATAATGTATCAATATTTGAGCTATTATCTGTTAAGTATCCAATAGTAAAATGTCCGATATTTGTCTGAACTTTCCCGATAACCCTGAAAGACACATTACCATGAACTTGATGTTTAGAAGGCCTATAAATCCAAGGAGCTACATTTTCTGTATGCTCAGGATGAAGTAAAATATCTAGTTGATTGCAAAATGAATGTAAGAATTTGTTTGAATCCTTTATCCCTTTAACTCCTACTTTAATTTGGGTAAATTGATCTAGCCCTACTAGTAGTGGCATGTTCTTAAACAAAGAATATGCAACCGGAATCTTTATATGTTTTAATAGAGATTTATCCATGGTAATACCCTAACTACAGATTTATTTATGCTAATGTAATTAGTTTTTTAGATTATTTCGTAGATTTGCAGAAGAATAACAACTGCGACAGTTGTTGTTTTATAATTCGTAAAGCCCTGAGGATTCTTTGGATTCTCGGGGCGTTTCGGTTCCTGGTGTAGTACCAAAATTCGAGCGACTGATGAAATGTAGTACCAATGTAGTACCATTTTACGAACAAACCCCTCTCAGAATGCACTGAGAGGGGTTTTTGGAGGTGCCTAGCGGAATCGAACCGCTGTAGCAGGTTTTGCAGACCTGTGCCTAACCGCTCGGCCAAAGCACCATTTCCGTATTGGGATTGCAAATATAGTGACTTTTGCGGAAATTGCAAAATTAATTTTACTTTTTTATTCCATCAGACGAAAATAACTGTAAATCGTCCATGCATCCATCACATCAGCATCATCAGATGCATTATCCTTCAATATTAATGAACGGAACAATGAGGCTGCTTCTATCCCATCAAAAGACGAAAGTCCGGGAATAGAGCGCATATCTATAGAACCTTTGCTCAATGCATCATCCAATATATCACGCTTCTGGGAGTTGGTTAGACACTGCGACTCTAGAAGGTATTGAATATCACCGGAAGAATACTCCTTTGCCGAATTGAATTTTTCTACGGCATTATCAGTATATTTCTGGAAGGCACAGATGAATTCAGTCGGGAATTGGCCGGATTTCTTCAGTTGTTCCAGGAACTTCGGCAGAATCGCAGCTTGCATCGCCGACATGGAGGTGGAAACATATGTTTTGTCCTGAAGATATATAAAATACCTTTCAATTATAGACTTTACCGACTGCACTTCCCCACGTTCCATAGGATATACGGTCAACCATTCATTCAGAAATTCATAATCTCCGGTACGCAAAAGGTATTCAGACAATGCATTCAAAACTTCCAACTGCGCGAGATTGTGAGTATACTGATCGGATGAAATATAGCCGTATCCTTTGTTACTGTCCGGAATCAAGCCGTCGAAAGATGTCTGTTTCAGAACATAGCGGATAATGGACTTGGCGAGAGCCGGATTCGTAAAACAAGCATAAAGCGCAGCATTTATATGGTCGGAGTTAGAGACATTTTCTCCAAATCTGCTAGAATACAGAAACTTTCCAGGTATAAAGCTTTCCTTAAAATAATCACTATAAACCATCGAAGATTCAACAGAATACGCACTCCTATATAATTCATTTCTTACGTCTTTATTCCTTTCTCTTGAAAAATCCGGGAGATGTTTTTTCCACATCGAAGAGAAGGCTCCGAAGCGACTGTCTTCCGCTTTCTGAATTGCAGTTTCTGCCAATTCCTTATTATTATCTCCGGAAAAACCTATTACTATATGAAATGTATGTTTCTTACGGGGGCGTACTTTGAAATCCTCAATCGAAGCCTTAAGCTCTCCTTCGTTTACCACAAGAAAAGCATTCGCACTATACAGGAATATAGACTGTGGAGCAAATTCATCCTTTGCCCTGTTCTGCGGTATAGCAAGAGGCACAAAGCCCTGAGGTGTCGGACCAAAGGAAGCTTTTATACACCGGAAACTTATGTCAGTGCTCATATTATAACGCAACGGACGATCAGCTTCAGGAATAAGCTGATGCGAAGATTGTACAAAGAATGGGGATATTGCTTCTTCATATGAAATGTTTTTCGCTGATGATCCCGTATTTTCAAAAGTCAATGTCACAAGAAACAGCGGTGAAGCATCGGCTGGATTTTCATATGGCATTACAGATATCATTCTGGAACATTTGACACTGTTACCCAAGTCATAGTCATAACGGACAAATCCCGCCCCTGAATACACTTCACATTTTCCTGGAACAGTAGCAAGAGAGTTAGGTCCAACCAGGTTGATTTTCTTATTGCCAAAGTATACCGTAGCGCGATTCTTCCCATAATCAGGTCTTGCAGGATCTGCATTATAGCGGGCCCAGCATCGCTCACCTGAAAGCAATTCATATATTCCGTTCTGATGAGTTATGACCTTAATGCGCGGATTTCCTACAAGGAAGGTTGCATCAAGATCACGCGATCCCGTATATTTATAATAAGGCAATCCTCCCGGTGCATCTTTCCATTCCCTTTGTGAAGCGGATAGAGAAAAAGAAATGATTGCAGTGATAACACACACTGCAACCCTCATGATATTATTTCGCATACAATTATTCTACATATAGGAGAAGTCCTTTGAGGTACTCCCCTTCTGGATGATAAATATTTACAGAATGGTCGCAAGGCTGATTCAGACGATCAAGTATCCTGACACTTCGGCCAGCCTGAGCTGCTGCAGAGAAAACAGCCAGAGCGAAAGACTCCTTATCCACTACCTGCGAGCAGCTGTATGTGAAGACAAATCCACCTGGAGCTACCTTGGAGATAGCTGCTGCATTAAGCCTCTGGTATGCTCTGAGAGCATTTTTCAGTGATCCACGATGCTTGGCAAACGCTGGCGGATCCACGATCATGAGATCATACTTATCCTCTGGAACGATCTTCAGATAATCGATGGCATCACAACATAAGCTAGTATGCAGAGAAGGGTCGAATCCATTCAATGCAACATTCCTGTCTACCATCATCATTGCTTTCTTTGAGCTATCTACCGAGTCTACATGAAGAGCTCCTGAAGCTAATGCATAGATTGAGAAGCCGCCAGTATAACAGAAGAGATTCAACACGTTACGTCCTTTAGAAAGGCTTCCGACCAACGCTCTGTTTTCCCTCTGATCAAGGAAGAATCCTGTCTTCTGCCCCTCTGTCCAGTTAACGATGAATTTGTGTCCGTTTTCAAGTACCACCTGCTCATCATCCGAAAATCCTTCCTTCTTGTACATATAGCCGTCTACAAGCTCCAGACCCGCTTTGAATGGAGCAGTTCCTGAACTCTTATCATACACGGCCTTAAGATCGTCACCATAGACTTTCTTCAGTCCTTCGGTGATCTGTTTTTTCGCACGGAACATTCCTACAGAATGAGCCTGCATCACACAGACACCACCGTAATAATCAATGATAAGGCCAGGCAGATTATCGCCTTCTCCATGAACGAGGCGGTAACAATCCGTCTCAGCAGCTCCATGAAGACCGCATCCCACCCTGACTGCAAGAGCTTTAGAAAGCATGATTTCCCAATAATCAGGGCTTAAGGCACTGTCATCAAAACTGAGAACACGCACTGCGATTGACCCTATCTGATAATGTCCATATGCCATGAACGAACCATCGGATGCATATACAGACACTATATCTCCCTCTGAGGGATTGCCCTGGACTTCGGCTATAGCTCCGGAAAACACCCAAGGATGAAACCTGCGCAGAGATTCTTCCCTGCCTCTTTTCAATATAATCTTGATCATAGTTTTTCTTCTGTAATTAAAGGATTCTTCTCTGACTTCATCAGCTTGAGATACATCTCACGACATACCCACGCATCCGTTGCCGCATATTTGCACTGAGATTCGGAAAGAGTTTCAGCCTCCCAGTTGGAAAGCTGCTGAGTCTTGGAAATCCTGAAACCGAGGATGATAGCAGTCATCTTCTTGACACTTTTATCCCTTATTCCATATTCCCATACAATTTTCTGAAGATCGACAAAAGCTCCCGGTTCGAATTCCCTTAGCTTCTGAAGCCCCCGTATATCATCATGGATAGCCGCACCGACCTTTATAATCCGCTCATCTGCCAAAAGATTGCACAGACGCCTGTGCATTCCCATATCCTTGATTCTGAATAAATACGCCTTTTCCGGACCGGAAAGCTGAAGCAAGGCCACACCGTATCTAGGCTGGCCCGGTCCGAAGCATGGACGTGTCTCCGTATCAAATCCGATGACCTTCTGAGAGCGCAGGTAAGCAATAGCTCTATTGAACTCAGCACCGACACTATCTATCACAAATATCTTTCCCGGAAAGGAAGCATATTCCAGTTTCTCCAGTATTTCGGGAGTTATACTTTCAATATACATAATCACAAATAATTCATTGAGAGTCAGGCATTAAAAGAATAGCAACTCTCTATACTTCGGCAATGGCCACATCTCATTGTCAATGAGCATTTCCAAATTATCCGCACTCTCTCTGACCCTCTCCATCATATCTTTCACCTCACGAGAATACATTTTAGCTCTCTGCGCGATATTGTCGATTCTGTTTGCTTTTTTCCTCGCCTCCACCAATAGTTCCACATCAGACGACATATTGTTTATATACATGGATATAGCCTTGAGGGCTTCCATTTCAGCCCTGCAATAAGACAGATAATCATCACCAAAAATATTCTTTAGTCCCCTGATATTTTCCACCAATATATTCTTATATCGAACTGCAGCCGGAATGACCTGACTCAGACACATATCACCAATTATACGTGCCTCGATCTGAAGCTTCTTCACATAGGTTTCGTTCAATATCTCGAAACGCGCCTGCACCTCATTGGGAGCCAGCACATCGACTTTCTGGAACATTTCCACCGTAGCCGGCTCATTGAAAACCTCATATGCATCAGGAACATTCTCGACAGCTCTTAGTCCACGAGCCTTTGCCTCTTCCTCCCACTCTTTGCTATACCCGTTCCCTTCAAACATAATATCCTTCGACTCGGTTATGAAGCGACGTACGACCGCCAGAACAGCGGAAGAACGTTCTTCTCCGGCAGCCTCCAACGCATCGACATAAGAGCGGAACTCCCTAAGACTCTCAGCTACAATGGAATTAACCACACAAACTGCAGTAGCCACATTCTGAGATGAACCTACGGCACGGAACTCGAAACGATTACCTGTGAATGCAAACGGCGACGTCCTGTTACGGTCTGTATTGTCCGGAAAGATCTCGGGTATCGAATTCACAATCTTTATCGATTCCTGTTTAGACTCAACGGACTCCTTGACATCTTTCATATTCATAATGGCCTGAAAGACTCCATAAAGAGTTGACCCTGAGAACACCGACATAACTGCAGGTGGAGCCTCATTGCCACCAAGACGATATGAATTGCTCAAGGTAGCTACAGAAGCCATAAGAAGCAGATGATGCCTATGGACAGCTCTGAGTACTGAAGCATAGAAAGACAGGAACTGCAGGTTCTTGGTCGGAGTTTTTCCCGGTGAAAGAAGATTCACTCCGGTATCAGTCGTGATAGACCAGTTGCAATGCTTTCCCGAACCATTTACCCCGTCAAAAGGCTTTTCATGGAAAATAACCTTCAGATGATGCTTCTCAGCTACTTTCTGCATGATTATCATCAGCATCATATTCTGGTCGATGGCTTTTGTAGCTTCGCAGAACACTGGAGCACACTCGAACTGATTAGGTGCCACCTCGTTATGCCTTGTCTGCAGAAGAATTCCCAGCTTATAAGCCTCAGTCTCGAAATCTTTCATGAACGAACTCACCCGGGAAGGAATAGCACCAAAATAATGATCTTCAAGCTGCTGATCCTTGGCAGAAGTATGGCCGATCACAGTCCTTCCGGTCATCATAAGGTCTGGTCGTGCATTATAAAGTGACTCATCTACGAGGAAATACTCCTGCTCGACACCGAGATTAACCTTGACCGACTTTATGTTCTCATCGAAAAGGTTGGCCACAGCCACCGCAGCTTCACTGAGAGCATGAAGAGATTTCAGATTCGGAGCCTTAGTATCCAGAGCTTCACCTGTGTAAGAAACGAAAACAGATGGAATACAAAGAGTTCCGTCCATAATGAACACTGGAGAAGATGGGTCCCAGGCAGAGTAGCCTCGAGCCTCGAAGGTATTACGCAAACCGCCGTTGGGAAAGCTGGATGCATCAGGCTCCTGCTGCACGAGAGCACTGCCGTTGAATTTTTCAAACGCCTTGCCATCCTTTACGGAAATGAAAGCCTCGTGCTTCTCAGCAGTCGAATCCGTAAGCGGCTGAAACAGATGAGTATAATGCGTCGCGCCCATTTCGGTCGCCCATGCCTTCATTCCAGAAGCAATCTCATTGGAAACACTTCTGTCCAGTTTCGCACCAAATTTGGCAGATGCCAGAACTGCCTCATAAGCCTGCTGGGACATATACCCTCTCATTTTATCCAGATCAAGGACATTACGTCCGAAATAGCTTGAAACAGGTCCTTCCTCAGCATAGAATCGACTGCCGCTGTGCAGCGCCGCTTCATCTAAAGCTTTTTGTCTGAATGTCGCCATAATACTTCTCTATAATACAAACTGCAAAGATAATAAAATGAATTGAGAGTTCTCTAAAAATACTTATCTTTGCATCACGAAAACGAAGAAATATAAAATATGGCTAAAATCTCAGAAAAGGCGGTGCAGATGCCTGCATCGGCAATCAGAAAACTAGTACCATTCGCAGATGCCGCAAAGAAACAGGGTACAAAAGTATATCATCTCAATCTTGGCCAGCCCGACATTAAATCCCCGGCTTGCGCCCTTGACGCTGTGAGAAATTTCTCTCAAGAAAATGTATCATACTCCCACTCTGCTGGACTCATGGACCTTCGCAAAGGGCTTGTAGAAAAGTACTATGGCAAAATCGGCATCAACATTACAGTTGACGAGCTCATCGTAACCGTAGCTGGAAGTGAAAGTGTTAATCTTGCCCTCGAAATCACATGTAATCCTGGTGATGAGGTAATCGTCCTGGAACCTTTCTACACAAACTACAACACATTCGCCTTCATGAACGGTCTGACCCTCAAGGCAATACCCACCGATATAAGAAACGGTTTCCAGATTCCTCCTATCGAAGAATTCGAAAAAGCTATTACAGAGAAGACCAAGGCTATACTGGTCTGCAATCCAGGTAATCCTACCGGTACCCAGTATTCCAAGGAAAGTATGCTTGCTCTCGGAGAAATTGCTCGCAAGCACGATCTGTTCCTACTTTCCGATGAGGTTTACCGAGAGTTCTGCTATACAGACGAACCTCATTTCTCAGCCATGAACATCCCCGGATTAGAGCAGAATGTCGTACTTATTGACTCTGTATCAAAGAGATACAATCTCTGTGGTGCACGCGTAGGCTGCATTGTTTCACACAACAAGGATGTAATGGCAGCAGCAATGAAATTTGCCCAGGCGCGTCTCTGCCCTCCGGTTCTAGGTCAGCTCGCTTCAATAGGAGCACTTGACACACCGGATGAATACTTCGATGCCGTCAAGGAGGAATACATAAAGAGAAGAGACTTTATGATCGAAGGCTTGAATAAGATAGAAGGAGTATTCACTCCGCTTCCAATGGGAGCGTTCTATACTATCGCAGAGCTTCCGGTAGACGACACCGAGTCATTTGCAAAGTGGATGCTCGAGAGTTTCAGAATCAATAACGAGACCACAATGGTTACTCCTGCTGCCTCATTCTACAAGACTCCCGGCAAAGGAAAGAACCACGCACGCATAGCTTATGTTCTGGAAGTGGATGAGATGAAGAAGGCACTTCATATCTTGGAAGAAGGTCTGAAAGCATATCCGGGCAGGACAATTTAAGCTGCAATCCAGATAAATAAGCGACAAAAACAATAGAACAAAAATGTTATCAATATTAACATTTTTGTTCTATTATTTTATATCCAACACTTTACAAATAAGGGGGAGAACCTTATCATAAATATGCTCTTCTTCGGTAAAATGAGTACCTTTATACGTCTCATAGCTGTTTCCAAAGTGTTTTTTCCATGTTCTGACACTTACGATACCGGTCCTGCGATAATGATCCTTCGTACCAAAGAAGGCAAAAAAGAATTCATCATTACCAGAACGAGAGGAGTTGGCAAGGGCTGCTTTCCCGTGGTTCAGATACTTTGCAAGATGATCATATGTGAAATGAAGTTTTTGCCGGTCTCCTTCTCTGGGCTTGTATATTCTATCAAGCAGAAGTGTAACTCCCGGTATCAATGTGAGCCAGCATAAACGTCCGAGAATAAATGGAGCATTCAAAGCAGGAGATATCAGAATATGGGGCACATCCTTTATCCTTATTGCATGAACAGCTCCCATTGATTCACCAATTACCAATGAAGGCTCAAGCTCCTTCACCCATCCACCTATTTGAACAGAAGCAATCTCCGGATCAAAATCATAGGTCCTCACGATGACATTGACACCTTTCCCATATAGGGCATCACGTAGAATACCAGGAATACGGGAATCCCCGCCTCCGCCCATTCCATGTATGTAAAGTACATTTATCATATTGTGCAAATATAGTTATTTTTATATCTTTGCATGATATGATGAATTTACTATTTAAACACTGATATTATGAACATTAAAACAATCCTTTCTGCTGCAGCTTGCGGACTTATCGCAATCTCGGCATCAGCTCAGGCGCCTAAGGCTCCGGAGTATGAATTCACTACAGTCAAGGAGAATCCCGTAACATCTATCAAGAACCAGTACCGCTCCGGTACATGCTGGTGCTACTCTGCCCTCTCATTCATCGAATCAGAAATCCTCAGAACCAAGGGACAGGAAGTGGATCTTTCAGAAATGTTCGTAGTAGGAAGATCATACCACGACAGAGCTGTTAAATATGTAAGAGTGGACGGCCACCTGAACTTTGCTGCCGGCAGTTCTTTCGGTGATGTTCTCCATGTAATTGACGACTATGGCATCATCCCTCAGGATGTTTATTCAGGATTCAATTATGGTACTGAGATGCCAGAGCAGAGCGAGCTCGATGCTGTCCTCAAGGGATATGTAAACGCAGCCCGCACCAACCCTAACGGAAAGCTTACAACCGCTTGGATCAACGGTCTCGACGGTATTCTCGATGCATATTTCGGAGAGGCTCCAGAGACATTCACAGTAAACGGTGCGGAATATACTCCTGAATCATATAGAGATTACCTTGGCATCAACTATGACGACTATGTGAACATCACATCTTTCACTCACCATCCATTCTACGAGCCTTTCATCATCGAGGTTTGCGACAACTGGAGATGGGACTCAGCATACAACCTTCCTATGGATGAAATGATGGAAGTTATGTACAACGCCATTGACAAGGGATATACAATTGCTTGGGGATCAGACGTAAGCGAGAAGGGCTTTACACGCGACGGACTTGCCGTAATGCCTGTACAGGAGAAGAAGATTGCCGCTGGTTCTGATCAGGAGCGCTGGGTAGGAAAGGCAGCCGAGCAGCCAGAGCCGGAGGTAAAGGCAGAACTTCCACAGGAGATGCAGATTACTCAGGAGATGCGTCAGGAAGGCTATGACCGCAAGACCACTACAGACGACCACGGAATGCATATCTACGGTGTAGCTAAGGACCAGAACGGCACACAGTACTTCATGGTAAAGAACTCATGGGGCGAGACTGGCAAATACAAGGGTGTATGGTATGCTTCTGATGCATTCGTAAGATACAAGACCCTCAATATCGTTGTCCACAAGGACGCACTTCCAAAGCATATCGCTAAGAAGCTCGGCATCAAATAATCTGCTATGAAGCTTTTCAAGCATATACCCAATACTATCACATCCATGAACCTCCTCTGCGGGGCTCTGGGTGTGATTTTCACATTCCGCGGTGCACTGGACATCGCGTTCTACCTGATGCTTGCCGCCGCTGTCTGCGATTTCTTCGACGGTTTCTCAGCAAGACTTCTGAAAGCATACTCTGCAGTCGGAAAGGAATTGGACTCACTTGCAGACAACATCAGTTTCGGCCTTCTTCCGGCAATGATGTTTCATAGAAGACTTATCGAAGGCGGAGTGACAGGTTTTGTGTCATATATTCCTCTGATAATCTGCATTTTCGCTGCAATAAGACTGGCAAAGTTCAATGTAGATGAGAGACAGAGCGAGAATTTCCTCGGACTCGCCACACCGGCCTGCGCCCTTTGGTGCGGTTCACTCATCTTCGCCGCTGACCACGGAGTGATGTCATTTGCAAACATGCTTCACGACACCCAGCTTATCCCTGTAGCATCTGTCGTTCTTGCCCTCCTTATGATAAGTGAAATTCCTATGTTCTCATTGAAATATAAGAAAGGGTCAGCATACAACAGAGTAAGACTGTATTTCCTTATAATGGTAGCAGCAGTAACTGTTGCCACATTGATTCTCAAGATCAATTGGTCATACATCGTATTCCTATCGCTTACCTGCTACATTCTCTTCAATATCCTTTTAGCTTTGTTCTCACTGAGAATAGTCAGAAAAGAAAAGTAAGGAACAGCCATATAAGAAAATCCGCCTGCAGGCATCATTGCTTACAGGCGGATTTATTTAATATCAAGACTATTAATAGTTAGTCGGATGAATCATGAAGTAGCTCTTTGCATGCTTGCATACAGGGCAGATTTCCGGAGCTTTCTTGCCAACCACGATATGACCGCAGTTAGAGCACTCCCACATCATATCCTCGTCACGTGAGAAAACGAGTCCGCCTTCAACGTTTGCAAGAAGCTGACGATAACGCTCCTCGTGCATCTTCTCGATAGCAGCAACCTTCTCGAAAAGCACTGCGATCTCCTCAAATCCTTCCTCGCGAGCCTCTACTGCAAAACCTGCATACATATCAGTCCATTCATAGTTCTCACCCTCAGCTGCATCAAGAAGATTAGCAGCAGTATCAGGCATCTCACCACCGTGAAGAAGCTTGAACCAGATCTTAGCGTGCTCCTTCTCATTGTTAGCTGTTTCTTCGAAAAGCTTTCCAATCTGAACATATCCATCCTTCTTAGCCTTTGAAGCATAATATGTGTACTTATTGCGTGCCATTGACTCGCCCGCAAATGCAGTCTGAAGGTTAGCTTCAGTCTTTGTTCCTTTCAAATCTTTCATAATTATTAAATTTATTGGGTTTATTCCAAATTTCGCTCCACAAAAATAATAAACTATTTGGATTTACGAACAATCTTGTAGCCAATTGCAGCAATAAAAATCGACATCAGAGGCGACAACAGATTGAAGAAACAATATGGCAGATACTCGAGAGTTGCGACTTTGAGCACAGTTGCCTGCGTCATACCACATGAATTCCATGGAATCAATACGGAAACCACTGTAGCAGAGTCCTCCACTGAACGACTGAGAAGCTTATTCTCATATCCCCTGCTTTTATAGAGATCTTTATACAGACTGCTGGTAAGGATAATTGAAAGATATTGGTCTCCGGTGACCATATTGGCAAAGATTCCCGTTCCCACAGTCGAAGCCACCATTGTCACGCGACGTCTGATAAACCTGGTCAGCATCTCGGTAAGACTCTGAAGCATTCCGCTACCGACAAGCGTGCCTCCGAAGGTACCTGCAGCGATAATCAGGAAAACGGTACCGAGCATTCCAGTCATTCCCCTTGTTGCAACAAGATCGTTCAATGCAAGATTTCCGGTTTCAATAGCTGTGCTGCCGTAGTATGAAATGAACAATCCCTTGAATCCTTCCAGGAACGACAGACCGACGGTAAGATCGGGCATTCCATCATTCGCTACCGCACCAATGATATGAGGCTGAAAGAATAAGGCGGTGATGCCGGCAATAAATGCTGCAATAAACAATGTCACGATTGCAGAGACTTTCTTGATAATCAAAAGAGCCGTAACTACCGGAACAAGAAGAAGCCAGGGTGAAATATTGAAGGAATTCTTCAGATCATTGGATATATCCGCCACCTGTGCTGCAGAAGGAGCTTCATGAAGTAAACTTACAATCAAGAAAATGACAAGAGTAACGAGAAATGATGGTATTGTTGTCACCATCATAAAGCGGATATGTGTAAACAATGGTGTACCTGCAGTAGAAGAGGCAAGAACTGTCGTATCAGAAAGCGGCGAAACCTTGTCACCGAAATATGCCCCTGAAATGATAGCACCGGCAATCCATCCTGGCTCATATCCTTGGGCTGTTCCAATTCCGACCAATGCGACACCGACTGTTGCAATTGTAGTCCATGAACTTCCTGTCATTACTGCAATCAATGCAGAAATTATACATGTAGCAAAGAGGAATATCTCCGGTATGATCACCTCCATACCATAAAAAATCATTGTAGGAACCACGCCGCTGATCATCCATGAACCGGAAACCGCTCCGATAAGAAGCAGGATAAGGATGGATGTACCGACAGCTGTTATATTGTCCAGGATTGACTTCTCGAAAACGCGCCATGGAATCTTATAGAAAATCAGCGATATAGCGACAACAACAGCAGCTCCGAACATAAGGGCGACCTGGCTTCCGCCATCAAGAGCACTGGTACCGAAGACCTTGATGACCAAGGCTAAAACGGCCACAAGAACAACAAATGGAATAAGGGAAACTACCCAAGAGGGTCTTTCTCCCGGTCTGAAAATCTTCATAATACACTACTACTAAAAACGGTCGCAAAATTAGCAAATAATGGTGTAAATACCTTATTTTTGCAAAACTTATGGCAAAAAAACCACTTCATACATCACCGAGAAAGACAAAGGCCGTACCCAAAGGCAAAAAGCGAAAGACTGGCGGCAAAGGGAGAAAAAGAAAGAAGACACAGATAGAAGTAAGCCTCTGGATAGTCGGAGCCGTATTTCTCACACTTAGTCTCTGGACTATATGGCCATACTTCAAAGACGGTTCTTCTGCAGAAAAAGGAAGTATCGTCCCCAAGGGTCCCTACTGTTACGGAATTGATGTATCCCACTATCAGCAAAATATACAATGGGACTCACTTATGGTTCTGACAGACGGAGCAAATAGGACCATACGTTCCAAGCTTACAGCCAAAGACATAAAGCCTGTGTCTTTTGTATTCATTAAAGCGACTGAAGGCAGCTCGATGAAAGACAGAGATTTCAAGAAAAACTGGGATGAGGCGGAAAAGAGGAAAATACGCAAAGGAGCATACCATTTTTTCAGAAGCTCTAAAAACGGTGAAGTTCAGGCCAGACACTTTATAAAGACTGTCGGCAAGATCAGTCCTAATGATCTGCCGCCTGTTCTGGACATTGAAACAATACATAGGGGATGTTCGCGCAAGACATTGAACAAAAGAGCATTGGATTGGCTTGAAACCGTTTCTAATCATTATGGCAGAAAGCCTTTGGTGTATTCTTCCGCAGCATTTATTGAGGATATTCTCTGTGAGGAAATAAAGATGAACTACCCTATCTGGGTAGCCCATTATGAAACCGAGAAACCCCGATACGACAATTGGAATATCTGGCAGTTCACTGACAAAGCAATTGTATATGGGATCGATGGCTACACTGACCTCAATGTCTGCTCGTCTGAATTCCTTAAATCTTTAAAATAAAGAACCGCTCTCCTGCTGAAGGAGAGCGGTCTTATCATAATCTGATCGGAATCAAATTACTTCGCGATAACGCGAGCCATCTCGAGAACCTTGTTTGAGTAACCCCACTCGTTGTCATACCAAGAAACAACCTTAGCGAAGTTAGCGTCGAGGCTGATACCTGCCTTAGCGTCGAAGATAGAAGTGTTAGCGCAACCGCGGAAGTCAGTTGAAACAACTGCATCCTCAGTGTAACCAAGGATACCCTTGAGTTCGCCGTTAGCAGCTTCCTTCATAGCAGCGCAGATCTCTGCCATTGTAGCCTCCTTCTCGAGTACTACAGTAAGGTCAACAACTGAAACGTCAGAAGTAGGAACGCGGAATGCCATACCTGTAAGCTTGCCGTTGAGAACAGGAAGAACCTTACCTACTGCCTTAGCAGCACCTGTAGATGAAGGGATGATATTCTCGAGGATACCGCGACCACCTCTCCAGTCCTTGCGTGAAGGACCGTCAACAGTCTTCTGAGTTGCTGTTGCAGCGTGAACTGTAGTCATGAGACCCTTAACGATACCGAACTTGTCGTTAAGAACCTTAGCGATAGGAGCAAGACAGTTAGTTGTGCAAGATGCGTTAGAGATGATATCCTGACCAGCGTAAGTCTCATGGTTAACACCGTAAACGAACATTGGAGTAGCGTCCTTTGAAGGAGCAGACATGATAACCTTCTTAGCACCAGCCTGGATGTGCTTGCGAGCCTTCTCATCCTCGAGGAAGAGACCTGTTGACTCAACAACTACATCAGCACCAACCTCGTCCCACTTGAGGTTAGCTGGATCCATCTCTGCAGTGAGGCGGATCTTGTTACCGTTTACTACGAGAGCACCCTCTTCAACAGCAACTTCGCCCTTGAACTGACCGTGTACAGAGTCATACTTAAGCATATAAGCAAGATACTCTGGCTCGAGAAGGTCATTGATACCTACGATCTGAATGTCGTTTGAGAAGTTCTCAACAGCCGCACGGAAAACCATACGACCGATACGGCCGAAACCGTTAATACCTACTTTAATCATTGTCTTAAATTTATTTAAATAAAGTTAAACTTTAAATAGCATTCAATCATAGTGAACTCTTATCCACTAAATCGATGCAAATTTAGAAAAATTTATGAATATAATGCTATCTTTGCTGAGAAATTAACCAAATCTTAACTGAATTACAATGCGGATACTAATAACAAATGATGACGGATATCAGGCAAAGGGAATAAAGGTCCTTGCAGAGATAATGAAAGAGTTTGGCGAAGTAACAGTGATTGCTCCAAAGACCCACCAATCGGGAATGTCAATGGCCGTATCTCTTGGCTTCAAGCAGATAGCACACAAAGACTTGGGAGAAGGCTGGCACTACGTAGACGCCACCCCTGCAAGCTGCGTGAAATTCGGTCTTAACACAATGTTTCTGAACAATTATCCCGACGTCGTCGTATCCGGAATCAATCATGGATCCAATGCCTCTAACGCGTCCTGCTATTCCGGCACTCTCGGAGCTGCAGAAGAGGCTGCTCTGAACGGCATTCCTGCCATCGGAGTTTCTTTGGACACATTGCATCCTGATGCGGATTTCAGCGGAGTCGCCACATATTTCGGAGAGATCTTCAAAAAGCTTATGTCAGATCTGCCACAAAAGTATGGAGTATATTACAATGTCAATTTCCCAGATATACCGGCAGAGCGGATCAAGGGCATACGGATAGGATATCAAGGACTTGGCAGATGGGTTCGCGAGTTTAAGGAATGGGACCTCAAGCATTATGAAGAATACGGAATCACACCGGAAATGCTCGGCCAAAGTTCAACCCCCGTATTAGAAGAGGGTGAAGAGCTGTATATGATGGTGGGTGACTTCGAAGACGACCCGCGCAATACTCCTGAAGCAGACCATCTGCTTGTCAAGGAGGGATATGTCAGCATTGTTGCCCACAACGTAGATTGCACTGATTACCAAGAAGTTGAGAGATTGCAAAAGATCTTCTGAAAATGAGATACTACATCATAGCGGGAGAAGCATCGGGTGACCTTCACGGATCTAATCTGATGAAAGGAATATATGCAGAAGATTCTCAGGCGGAAATCCGCTTCTGGGGCGGCGACCTGATGAATTCTGTCTGGGGCCGTTTTCAAAACACCTCTTCCCATCTCCAGGGCCGGGAAGACAGCACTGTACTGAGAAATTCCTCAGACATGTCTTCAACATCAAGTGGTCTGGTAAGACATTACAAGGAGGGAGCCGTCATGGGATTCATTGAGGTTCTGATGAAAGCCGGCAGGCTCTTAGGCAATGTAAGATTCTGTAAGAAAGATATCCTGTCTTGGAATCCTGATGTCGTAATCCTTATTGACTACCCCGGCTTCAATTTCAAGATAGCCGAATTCGCTCACAAGGCCGGTTTCAAGGTATTCTACTACATTGCCCCGAAAGTATGGGCATCCCGCGAAGGCCGAATCAAGAAACTGAAGGCTTATGTAGATAAACTCTTCATTGTATTCCCTTTTGAAAAGCCATATTTCGACGCGAAAGGAATCGACTATATTTACAAGGGTAATCCACTCGTAGATGCAGTGGATGGTTCAGCTGCAATGACAGAGAATCGGGAGGACTTCCTGAATCGTAACAATCTGGAAGACATGCCGATAATTGCGATGCTGGCAGGATCGCGCAAAGGTGAGATCAGCACAATGATGCCAGTACTCACTGAGTTTGCTGCCAAACTGCATTCCATTGAAAGATATTCGCATTACCAGTTTCTGATCGCAGGGGCCCCTTCCAGAACAATGAATGATTACGAGCCATGGCTGTCAGATGAGAACCGAAAATACATCAAGGTATTGTTCGGACAGACTCAGTCGATAATCAGACATGCCGAGGCTGGGGTGATAAATTCTGGGACTGCCTCTCTTGAAACCGCATTATTCGGCACCCCACAGGTTGTCGGCTACATCACGAACCCTATAACATACAGAATCGCCAGGAAAATTGTAAAAATCAAATACATCAGTCTTGGCAATCTGATTATCGACCGTCTGGCCTTCAAAGAATTTATTCAGGATGACTGCAACAGCGATGCTCTTGTGGCTGAAATCAGAGAACTGATTGAAAACCAGCATCGCAAAACACAAATGTTATCCGATTATACTGACATCAGAAATGCTCTTGGTGGATCTGGAGCATCATCTGCAGTAGCTAAGGCAATGATTGAAGAATTAAAATAATGGCGAAAGAAAACTTAATATTTTCTTTCGCCGAATATCATAGACCCCACACGTATCATTGTAGAACCCATTTCTATGGCAATATGATAGTCGTCCGACATTCCCATTGATATTTCCCTGCAGTCTGAGCCCCGCTTGCCTCCCTTACTTATATGCTCACGCATCGTATCAGAAATCTCCTTCAGACGCTGGAAATCCGCCCTTATAATCTGTTCGTCATCGGTATATGTAGCCATACCCATCACTCCAGAAATATGAATGAAGTCATATCTGCACGAGCTGGAAATAATATCCAAGACTTCCTGTCGTGATAATCCCTGCTTAGTCTCATCACTAGAGATAAAGCATTCTAAAAGAACATTTAAAACTTTATTGTTCGCTCTCCCCCAGTTATTAATGGCTTCCAAAAGCCGCACAGAATCCACCGACTGGATCAATGATGCATATGGGAGTACCATCTTCAATTTATTGGTTTGGAGATGCCCTATGAAATGCCACTCGATATCCGACATGTAGTCAGGATCGTCCTTCTCAGCACGAATTTCCTCAAGCCTCTTCACTTTGGCAAGCAATTCCTGAGGACGGCTTTCGCCAAAAATCCTCTGACCGGCCTCATACGCCTCCTCTATTGCTTCAAACGGGTGGAATTTAGAAACTGCCACCAACTTTACAGTTGCTGGCAGTTCTGATTGCAATTTATTGATTATTTCCTTGATCATTATCTGCGGTGCTGCTGTTTCTGCATCTGTTCCTGCATTCTCTGAGCTTCTTCAAGTCTCTGCTGCCACTTTGACTTCTTCTTAGGCTGATTTGCCCTCAGCATCATATCAGCACGCACCTTCTCTTCAGTAACCACGAACTTACGGATGTACCATGTCATGATCATAGTAATGATATTAGAAAGAAGGTAATAGTAGCTGAGAGCTGCCGAGAGATTGTTACAGATAAAGAACATCATGATCGGCATAAGATAAAGGCTCATGAACTTCATACCAGCCATATTCGGATCATCAGACATCTGAGATGCTGTCATCTTTGAATAGAAGAACATTGTCAAGGCCATAAGAAGGGCGAACAATGAAAGATGATCACCAAGAAGCGGAACATTCACTCCGAAATCCCAGATAGAATCATATGCACTGAGGTCATCAGCCCATAGGAACTTCTGCTGGCGAAGCTCGATAGATGCCGGGAAGAATCGGAACATCGCGAAGAGGATTGGCATCTGAAGAAGCATCGGAAGACATCCTCCCATAGGACTGATTCCAGCTTTCTGATATAACTCCATCATAGCCTGCTGTTTCTTCATTGCATCCTTCTCATTAGGATACTTGGCATTGAGCTTGTCAATCTCCGGCTTGATTACCTGCATCTTAGCTGATGATTTGTATGACTTTATTGTCAATGGAGAAATCAAAAGTTTGATGAGGATGGTCATCAAAAGTATTACAAGACCGTAATTATGAATGAATTTGCCAAGGAGGTCAAAGCAAGGAATTATTACAAAACGGCTGAACCATGCGACCATCCAACCTCCGAGAGGGATAATTCTCTCATAATTCTGATCATAAGACTTAAGTGTACGGTAGTCATTAGGACCAAAATAGAATTCGTAAGGAATTGTCACATTATTGGAACCCGGCTGAAAATCAGAACGAAGTCTCGCAGAACATGCCATGAGCTTACCATCATTCTTATACTCACTCTCAGAAAAGAACTTGAGAGAAAGATCGGCTGAAGCAAACTCGTTGCGAGCAGTCATGATGGCAGAGAAGAACTGCTGCTGGAATGCAAACCATTTGAGTCTGGTGTCAATACGTTCGTTTCCGTCACGACCTCTTCCCATATTTTCCGGCTTCTTGTCTCCGGTGAAATAATAGTCAAGGTTGGAATACTGCTTTTCATTCTTGTAACCTTTCTCCAGACGCGGAATCACCACCGACCAGTCAATATCAAGCATTGACACATTACGAGGAATGATACCGTCCATATTTACAAGAGAAAGCTCATTCTGCATCATGTAGCTGTCTGCAGGAAGGTAAAATCTCTGCTGGATATATCCTCCACCAGCAAAAGGAAGTTGCATAACAAGTGTGGAATCAGTATGTTCCGCCACATGGAAGACAAAATCCTTTGTATTTATATTCTCACCCGCATAAAGACTTATGCCATACTGGCTTGCGCCCTTTTCAATCAGATAGAGAGCCGTGCTGTCATAAGCCATATAGCCATTGACCTTGACTGAATATGGCTGAGCACCACGCGTAGTGAACTCTATCTCCACCTTATCGTTTGCCAGTTTATAGAATGACTCAGACGCGAGTCTCGCTTCAGTAAGAAGACTATCCTTATACGCTGGCAGCGTCTTTACCTGAACATCATTTTCAGGCAGAATCCCCTGCGCTCTCTTCATAGAGTCCATAGCCATCGCAGCCATCTGCTCTACACGTGCGATAGAATCAAGCTGATATTGTGCTTCTAACTGTTTTGTTCTCTGTCTTGACTGATACCATGAAAATCCCATCAATATGGCAAAGATCAAGACAAATCCTGTCAAATTACTCTTATTCATCTGTTATTTATAATGTTACACAAACTGACGGTGACCTTCATCGGCCACCGCCATTTGATTATTCCTGGTTTTCTGATTCTGTGAGAACTCTGATCTGATCTGCCAGTGCTTTGAGTTCTTCCTTAGACTGAGCGATTCTTTCCTCCATCTGCTTTACAAGCGGTGCAGAATTCTTTGACATTGAGAAAAATCCTATATTATTCTCATATGTAACGATATCCTGCTCAAGCTGGTGGTACTTCTGGATGAGTCTTTCCTTCTCGGAGAGCGCCGGTCTGCCACCTCTTGTACGACGGCCGTTTCCACGACCATTATGCGGGAACTTGGCATTGACTGCTTCCTTGTATGCCTGAGCGATATTGTCCTTCTCCTTGAATGGTACGAATCCGATCTCCTGCCATCTCTTCTGGAATTCCTGCATCGCAGCAACATCAGACTCATCTCCCTTGAGTTCATACGCCTTGATCTCCTCGATCAGACGCTGCTTTGCCTTGAGATTACCATAGAAGTCATTCTCCGGCTTTGCATGCTTGTCACGCTCTGCAAAGAACTCATCGCATGCTGCGCGGAATCTCTTCCAAAGCTGCTCAGACTTCTTGCGCGGCACTGCCCCGATCTCCTTCCACTGCTTCTGCAGACTGATGAACTGATCCGTTGCCTTCTTCCACTCGGTGCTTGACTTAAGAGCCTCAGCTGCCTCGCAGAGAGAGATCTTCTTATCAAGGTTTGTATTGATGCTGTCCTTATACTCTGTATAGAAGTCACGCTTGCGACCATAGAACTTGTCACATGCAGCACGGAAGCGGTCATAAATCTTCTGATTTTCCTTTTTCGAGGCAAAACCGATAGTCTTCCACTCTTTCTGGATATCCTCGATTTCCTTAGAGAAAGCATTCCACTCGTTAGAGTTGGTAACCTCTCTTTCAGCGATTTCCTCGACCTTCTCGCAAAGAGCTGTCTTTTTGACAAGATTCTCAGCCTGCTGTTCCTTGATTCCTTCGAAGAATGCCTGATACTTCTTATTAATCACTGCAGTAGCAGCTTTGAAACGATCCCAGATCTGATCTCTATACTCTTTTGCTACAGGTCCGAACTCCTTCCACTGCTCATGAAGCTTCTGCAGTTCGCGGAAAGCTTCCACAACATTAGCATTCTCGGAAAGCTTCTCAGCAAATGCACAGAACTGCTCCTTTGCCTCAAGGTTCTTCTTGAAATCAAGGTCACGAAGTTCGCGATTTATCTTGACCATATCATAGAACTGCTCCACATAGAGCTGATATGTCTCGTTGATATTTCTATAGTTCTGAGCCGGCACAGGGCCTATAGCCCTCCAGCGATTCTGGATTTCACGGAACTCTGGGAATGTTGCATTGACATCCTCCTGTTTCTCTAGAAGTGTCTTAAGGTCTGCGATTACAGCTTCCTTTGCTGCGAGATTGTCCTCGCGTTCTTTTTCGAGCTGCCTGTTATATTCGGCACGCTCCTTCTTATATTTATTGTAAAGTTCCTTGAAGCCTCTTTCTACTTCTGCAAAAGGATTCTCGCTTACCGTATCCTCGACAGGCGCAGCTGTCTCCTCAGCTTCCTCTACCTCAGGCAGCACATCAACAGCTGTCAGACCGGCATCAGCCTTTTCCTTCTGAAGTCTCTTGTAGAAGGCAGACTTGATAGCCTCGGCTTCCTTGGACATCTTCATTCTTTCCTCATTCTGAACAAGTTCTTCAAAAAGCCTGATAAGCTCTGCCAGGGTCTTTTCAGAATAATTTACAGCTGGTTCTGCATTTTCCACAGTCTCAGCCAATACTACATCTGATGTCAGTTCAACATCAGGGATGATCACGTCACTCATAATAATGGAGTTTATTTAGTTAAAATTCATACAAGTGGCAAATATACCATTTTTTTAGTAAAACTCACATCAAAATATTATTTTTGCAAAATAAATATCTTATATCACGAATTTATTATGAGAATAGACATCATAACCGTAGTGCCGGAGCTTCTTGAAAGTCCTCTGAGTCACTCGATTGTAGGCCGCGCCATCAAGAAAGGACTTGTAGAAATCCATATACATAATCTTAGGAAATACGGCAAGGGACCGCGGCAGCAGGTGGACGACTACAGCTACGGCGGAGACGCCGGTATGGTCATAATGCTGGAACCAGTATATAACATGATCCAGGAGCTCAAGGCTGAAAGGAACTACGATGAAGTCATATTCATGTCACCCGACGGTGAAATCCTGAATCAAGGAATTTCCAATGAACTTTCGCTCAAGGAAAATATCATTCTTCTATGCGGACATTATAAAGGTATCGACCACCGTATAAGGGAGCACCTCGTCACAAGAGAAATTTCGTGTGGAGACTACGTGCTCAGCGGTGGCGAACTCCCTGCCGCTATCCTGGCGGACTCCATCATCAGACTGATTCCCGGAGCGCTTTCAGATGAAACATCCGCACTGAGCGACAGTTTCCAGGACGGGCTTGTATCCCCTCCCGTATACACCCGCCCTGCAGAGTTCAATGGCTGGAAAGTACCAGAGGTTCTGCTTAGCGGAAATCCGAAACTTATAAGACAATGGCAGGATGAACAAGCCATCGAACGTACAAAACAGCTCCGCCCGGATCTTTTGAAAGAATAAAAGTAAAAATTATTTGCAAATATCAATTTAATATCTAAATTTGCATTCGACATAACGATTTAATGTCAATCAGACGTTTCTAACCACTAATAATTAATCATCCCAATAGGGAAATACACTACACTACTAACTAACCAAAAAATCCCGCAGTGATGCGGGATTTTTTACTGACTTTAAAAATTGGATTATGGAAGAGAATATACAATATTATGAAACTTATGAGCAGAATCTTCAGAGGGAGATTCTGAGAATGTGCACCAGTCTTGGAATGCTTGACGGCGAACTGCTCAGTTCAGAGGATATCGATCAGAAATGGAAGGAATGGGCACCTGAATACATAGCTGAAGCACTTCCGGAAGTGAACAGCTATCCGGAATTCGCCATCGCCTGTGCCGGATATGCAGGAATGGCTGTAGCTCAGTGGTGGGACCAGGACTGGGGACGCCATCACAGTGCAAAGTACGAGAGTCTGCACGGACCACGCGGATTCGACGATATGGACGAATCCATCGTCCAAAACATCCTGGGCCTAACTCTTGACTCTGTAGATGCCAAGCAGATCATGAACATTCTGCTCTGTTGTGCACAGAAGGCATCGACATTCATTCAGCACGAACATATCGAGCATCAGACTGTAAAGGCATTCCATATTTTCGCACGTACAGTGAAGGTTATGTTCCGCACAGGTGCAGCTCTCCAGCTGAAACGTCTGGGATATAAATTCCATAAAGTAGCACTGGACAGATCAGGCAGCAAGCTTCTGTCATAGTTCCTGCATACACCAGTAAAATGATAAGGTCTCATAACGGTCAGAACAGCTTACCGTCATGAGACCTTATCATTTATTTAGAATAAGACTTAAAACCTCCAGGAGACCTTCAGCATAAAATTGGCAGGAGCCTGCGGATAGATTCCCGTTTCCGCATAGAAAGAGTTTTCCTGCTTAAAATAAGCCCTCCACAACCAGGCATCAGCGTAGTACATGTTATTGAACAGGTTCTGCACATGGAAACTGAAGCTAAGGGAAGATGAGTTCTTCAATGGCACCTCATATCCCGCAGACAGATCTGCCACGAAATAAGCAGGAATCATCCTCTCAGCAGAAGATGTGTTATCATAATACTGCTTTCCTACATACTTTCCGCTGAAGGACAGATAAGCGGAACTCAACGAATTGTCCGCAAGAGCAAAAGGCCTTAAAGTCACATTCGCCATACCCACAAGCGATGGTGACATAAGGATATCAGTATTCTCAAACTTCACCTGATGCTGTCCCAGATAATTCCAATCATTCATATTGTCATACATCTCATAATAGGCAGTATAGCTACGTATCTTATTGGTTGACAATGTCATATTACCACCTATCTGAAGCCATGAAAGAGCTTTCCAAGCAGCTGAGAGTTCCACTCCGCGACGCCAGCTGCGAGGCACGTTCTCCTTAACCGCATATCCGACATCAGTCAGCTTACCGGTCTCTAGCAGCATGTCCCAATATTCCATCATATACAGATTGGCAGAAAGAGACAGTTTCTCCGTCAGATACTCATATCCGGCTTCTATATCAAGCATCTTCTCAGGACGGATATCAACACCTCTGGAAGGTACTCCGGCCGACAACGACTTGTTAGCATCCAGTATCAGCTCCTTGATGTCGCTTCTTCCCGGCTCGCGATGTCCGAGGGCCGCTGAAGCATAAACGCGGGAAGACACACTCCAGCGATAGGACAATCCGGCACGTGGATTAAAGAATTGCCAATCGTCCTTATGATCCAGCAGCACGCCATCATCTTCCGGACCAGACATATTGAGCCATATCCCTCTATACTGAAGATCCGCATAAGCGGTAAGTCCATCACAGAAAAGCACTTCTCCGCGCAGAAAGGCACTGGCTTCCTGCTTCAGGCCGTTGTTGAGATACCATTTATGGGAATCATAGTCGTAAGAATCACCTAGCACATTGTTCCACAAGACCTTGCCGATATGGTCACCGTCATAACGGGAAAGATTCACACCAGCTGTAAGATTCAATACTCTTGAAGAATAGCGGATATCCGAATTCAGCACATAATAATCATTGGCCAGGGCCTCACGTGTGATGAAATCTCCCTCATCATAGCCATCCGGTGCCGGCATCATGTATTTTGAAAAAGATTTACCAGCCTTATAGTTTTCGTAATATCCATCTCCGCGGGTATAATTGAATGTAGTACTCCAAGTGAGACGCTCCGTAAACGATCTGGTATAGTTAAGCTGAAGATGGTGCTGTGCATAGTTATCAGTCTCATTGTCATAGTAATGCACATTACCGAACTGATCATGATACTCTCCGGCAGGATTGTACCTCCGGTCCACTTCATATTGCTCCGGACTGATTCCTTCCCAGGTAATTCCCGTATGCTGGTCACCCATCAGATATGTGAGTCTCAGAGAATTACGCTCATTCATCCATCCAAGGACCGCCATTGCAGACTGCACATCCGCATAAGCATTACGGATATATCCTTCTGTAAGTCCACGAGAATAAGCCGCATTGAAATACAAACCGGATTTCATCAGTCCCGTACCTGCGGCAAATGTACTTATGAAAGTCCCATATGAACCGACAGACATTTCCGCCGAGCCGAAAGGATCGGCACCTACTGATGCCGTACTCATATTGATGCTTGCTCCGAAGGCACCTGCGCCATTGGCAGATGTTCCAAGACCGCGCTGAAGCTGGACACTTGAAATCATTGACGATAGTGCAGGGATATTGACCCAGAATACTTCCTGCGACTCTGCATCATTGAGGGTGATGCCGTTGAGAGTCACGTTGATCTGAGAACCTTTGGAACCTCGGACCGTCATCTTGGAATATCCCAGTCCTGTACCGCCCTCATTTACAGAGACTACCGACGGCTGAAGGGAAAGATTCATCGGAAGTGAGTTCAGAGGATTGGTACGACTGAGGGATTCCTTGCCGATCATTGTGAATGTCACAGGCGTATCCTTGCCTGCACGTGATGTTGAGACGACTACACTGTCAAGTCTCTCGACCTTTTCATCGGTCGCTTCTTTCTCCACGGCTGCCGCAGAGAAAGGGATCAGCGAACAAAGCGCTGCAATAAATAAAAAACCTCGCATAATGTATGTACATTTATGCAAGGGGCAGTAATGAAACCGATATGGCTTCAATTTACTTTGAGATTATGCTTCCCTACGCCGGCATTATCCGGATCAGGTATATGGGTATGATCTCAGCCCCGTCAACGGAGCACCCCTGCTGTATGTTATCTTTTCTTTTCTACAATCTTCACTTCATAAAGTTTAGGCCAATTCTTTCCCGTCAGATAGATCTTTCCGTCTTCCGGATTATAAGCAATACCATTAAGCACATCAGTATCAGGCGTTCTAAGATTCTTTGGCAAGAGGCCTCTACAATCGACTATTCCTTCTATACGGCCATCCTTGGGATTTATAATCACGATTTCATCCGAAGTATAGACATTGGCCCATATTTTTCCATCAATATATTCCAACTCATTGAGAAAACGCACAGGACGACCTTCGAAGGTCACAAGAATCTTTTTCTTTTGCGCAAAATTCTCATCCATAAAGTAGAGGTTCGGACTTCCGTCAGATGCAATCAGATGCTTGCCGTCAGTGGTGATGCCCCAGCCTTCACGAGGATATTTCCAAGTGGATTTATACTCGAGGGTCCTGGCATCATATATGAAAGCTGTTCTGGTCTCCCATGTCAGGATGTAAAGATTGTCGTTCCACATCACAGACCCCTCAACAAAATATTTCTTATCGAAATCAAGTCTTTCCAATACCTTTCCCGTTTCCAGTTCGAGTTTTCTGAAAGTCGACTTTCCATGAAGTCCCGTACTTTCATAAAGCTGACCGTCCTGAAAGAAAAGGCCCTGCGTATATGACTCGACATCGTGCGGATATTCAGCCACCACCTGAAGAGTGTACTCCCTAAAAGGAGCCTCACCACAGGCAACAAGCAGAAGGGATAATATGAAAGCTGTCACAATTCTTCTCATCAAACAATGTTTTGGGTCACAAAAGTAACTAAAAAAACGAACTTGCGAAAATATTCATTACCTTTGCTGGCTAAATCGGAAATTCACAATGAATACCTATTATATTATTATGCTCGGTATGGCAGTAATGGCCGTGATAGTATTCGTCGCCTTGTTCTTCTTCAAGGCAGGATATGGCTATCTCTCCACATCGAACTGGGGTCCAAAGATAAGCAACAAGACAGCCTGGGTGCTGATGGAAGCTCCAGCGTTCATATTTCTGCTATACCATACAGTAAAGTTTGCACTTTCAGGGGCAGACACAGGCAACTCAAAGCTTGTGCTCTACATAATGGCCGGATTCTATCTTCTGCACTATTTCCAGAGGTCGTTCATTTTCCCTCTGATGATGAGAGGAAAGAGTACAATGCCTGTTGCCATCATGCTTATGGGACTGGTCTTTAATACATTGAATGCATACCTGATAGGAGGATGGCTTTACAGCGAGGCTCCCTCGGGGATGTACGGCACCCAGTGGCTATGGAGTCCGCAGTTCATTATCGGAGCCATCATATTCTTCATCGGAATGGGTATCAACCTTCACTCGGACCATATCATCCGACATCTCCGCAAACCTGGCGACACCAAGCATTACATTCCACGAAAAGGATTCTATAAATATGTTACATCAGCGAATTATTTCGGAGAATTCACCGAATGGATCGGCTATGCGATACTTACCTGGTCTCCAGCCGGACTGCTTTTCGCCATCTGGACATTCGCTAATCTCGGCCCTCGCGCTAAGTCGCTGACTGAAAAGTACGAGAAAGAGTTTGGAGAGGAGTATACTAAATTAAACAAAAAACATATCATACCTTTCATCTGGTAATGAGCGAATTATTCACACCATATAAAATCGGCCCTATAGAGCTGAGAAACCGCACCATCAGATCTGCGGCTTTCGAGGCAATGTGCCCGGGACAGAGGCCATCGAAGGAACTTTTCGATTACCATACCGCAGTTGCACGCGGAGGCATCGGAATGACTACCGTAGCTTATGCAGCAGTATGCCGGAGCGGCCTTTCATTCGAAAACCAGCTATGGATGCGCGAAGAGATTGTCCCTGAACTTAAGGCACTTACAGATGCCATACATGCAGAGGGAGCAAAGGCTTCCATCCAGCTCGGACACTGTGGAAACATGTCCCATAGAAGTATCTGCGGATGTATGCCGTATGGAGCGAGCCGAGGCTTCAACCTCTACTCCCCTACCTTCGTTCAGAAGATGAATATGAAGCAGATCAATGAAGTTGCTGACGCATACGGCAAGGCTGTAGAACTAGCCATCGAGGCTGGATTCGACGCCATTGAAATCCACGCAGGACACGGATACCTGATTTCTCAGTTCCTTTCCCCATACACAAATCACCGTCGCGACGAATTCGGAGGAAGTCTTGAAAACAGGATGAGATTCATGAGAATGTGCGTGGAAAAGGCAGTAGCTGCAGGAAAAGGCAAGGTGGCCCTCTTCGCAAAGCTCAACACCCGTGACGGATTCAAGGGCGGCCAGGAAACTGATGAACTTATCGAAGTGGCAAAGGAACTTCGCAATCTTGGAATCGAGTCAATAGTACTTTCCGGAGGTTTCGTAAGCCGTCATCCCCAATATGTAATGCGCGGACAATTCCCGGTAAAAGCTATTGTACATTACTTTCCTTGGAGCAAATGGTGGCTGAAGCTGGGAGTGTTGCTCGGCGGAAAGATTGTCGCGCCCGGCGTGCCTTTCAAGAAGCTCTTCTTCATGGAAGATTCCATTAAGTTCCGCGAGGCGATGCCGGACTTCCCGTTTGTTTACGTGGGCGGAGTCACCGATAGAAAGAGTGCTGAGGAAGCTATTGCCAAAGGTTTCCCAATGATCCAGATGGGACGTGCCGTCTTAGAAGACACCGACTTTGTAAACAAGATGCAAGCTGACCAGCAGCACTGCAGCGGATGTACTCACAGCAATTTCTGCATAGGCCGAATGTACTCTAAATCAATGCAATGCCACAAACATTGCGAAGATATTACGCCAGGTCTCCGCAAGGAAGTCGAGCGTCTGGACAAAGAGAATGACAGAATCGAAAGGAAACTTGGATACAAATAAAGCTCATTGAAATATAGGTAGGACGCTTCTGTCGCTGATGCATGCATCAGAGGAAAGTCCGGACTGGATAGGGCAACCTGCTGTGGAAAGCACAGATGGGAGTAATCTTATGAATGCCGTAACAGAAAACAAACCGCCCGAAAGGGTAAGGATGAAACCGCGAGGTAAGAGCTCACGACGCTGTATGGCGACATATGGCGGTGACGGCACCAGGACCAGAAAGATCATGTATACCGGAATGTCCGCAAGGGCAAAAGAGCTGCCCGCTCTTTTCCGGGGGGTGGATCGAGAAGATAAATGACAGATTAAAACAGAAACCGGCTTACGGTTCTACCTATTGCACGAAGGGTTGGCAAAATGCCAGCCCTTTTTTTCTATTTTCTTCTTGCAGAAGAAGGCAATAAACGTTATATTTGCCTTCCGTATGAAAACGGGATTTGATAACGAAAAATATCTAAGGATACAGTCCGAACAGATCAAGAAGCGTATCGCTCAGTTCGGAGACAAACTTTACCTCGAGTTCGGAGGTAAACTATTTGATGACAATCACGCCAGCAGAGTTCTGCCCGGTTTTAAGCCGGACAGCAAGCTCGACATGCTGAAGCAGCTGAAGGATGAGTCGGAAATCATCATTGTAATCAGCGCTAAAGACATCGAGAAGAACAAGGTCCGCGGGGATTTGGGAATCACTTATGACGAAGACGTTCTTCGTCTGCGTGGTGAGTTCGAAAATGTAGGATTCTATGTAAGCAGCGTGGTTATGACCCATTACAATGGCCAAGCCAGCGCAGACACATACAGAAAGCGACTCGAACGACTCGGCATCAAGGTTTATTATCACTATACTATCGAAGGCTATCCTAACAATGTAGCTCTGATAGATTCTGACGAAGGATTCGGAAAGAACGACTATGTGGAGACATCACGTCCCCTGGTGGTGGTTACAGCACCGGGGCCCGGAAGCGGAAAGATGGCTGTCTGCCTAAGCCAGCTTTACCACGAGAACAAGAGAGGAACCAAGGCCGGATATGCGAAATTTGAGACCTTCCCTGTATGGAACCTGCCTCTGAAGCATCCTGTGAATATTGCCTATGAGGCAGCCACAGCCGATCTCAACGACGTCAATATGATTGACCCTTTCCACTTCGAGGCATATGGAGAGGTTGCAGCAAGCTATAACCGCGACATCGAGATATTCCCAGTACTGAATGCCCTCTTCGAAGGCATATACGGAGAGAGTCCATACAAGTCTCCTACAGATATGGGAGTCAATATGATCGGTTTCTGCATGAGTGACGAAGATGTCTGCTGCAATGCTGCCAGAGAGGAAATAATCAGAAGATATTACTACGCATTGTGCAGGCTTGCCGAAAAAGGAAGCAATGAGCATGAAGTCAATAAGATATCCCTTATATTGAAGCAGGCCAAGCTGACTACCGAATATCGCAGGACTACTGTAGCTGCAAGGGAAAGAAAGGATCTTTACGAAGTACCTACCGCAGCAATTGAACTTCAGGACGGAACCATCATCACTTCACGTACCACATCTCTCCTTGGACCTAGTGCAGCACTTATACTTAATGCGACCAAGCATCTCGCCGGGATTCCTCACGATGTAAAACTCATACCCGAGGAGATGATCGCACCGATCCAGAAGACCAAAGTCTCATTCCTGCATGGCCGCAATCCGCGTCTGCACACTGACGAGGTACTGGTGGCTCTATCGATGCTGAGCATTACAGACGAAAACTGCCGCAAGGCACTTGATCAGCTGCCGAAACTCGACGGATGCCAGGTACACTCTACGGTAATGTTAAGCGAAGTCGATCACAAAATATTTAAGAAACTTGGAGTAGGACTAACCTGCGATCCTGTAAAAAAGGTAGAATAACTCATGAGCGTAAGAGACCCACAAATACTTGACCTGGAAAAAGTCATAGAATCAAAAGCGGGAGATAAGGCAAAATATATTCCTGAATTCGTCATCAGATGGTTCAAGAAGTTCATTCATCTGGACTTTATTAACGAATATCTTAAAGAAGGATATGTCGGGGTGGAATTCTGCGAGAATGCTGTCAAATATCTCGGGGCTGAACTCGAAGTGATAGGAATAGAGAATCTGCCCAAGGACGGTAGGAAATACACCTTTGTGTCAAATCATCCATTAGGGGCTATTGACGGAGTGACATTGGGAGCTTTGATAGGAAGAGCATATGACGGCAAGATGAAATATCTGCTCAACGACCTTCTGATGAACCTCAAGGGAATGGCTCCGCTCGGAATTCCGATCAACAAGCTTGGAGGCCAGGCAAGGAATCTTCCGAAACTTGTTAGCGAAGCATATCATTCTGACAACCAAATGCTTGTATTCCCCGCAGGACTTTGTTCAAGAAAGATTGACGGGAAGATAACAGACCTGCCATGGACTAAGTCATTCATAAAGCTCAGCCGCAAGACCGGCCGCGATATAATACCGATTCATTTCGAAGGTGAAAATTCAAAACGTTTCTACCGTATTGCCAATCTTCAGAAAAAACTAGGTCTGAAGTTCAATATTGCAATGATGCTGCTTCCTGACGAGATGTACAAGAGTACGGGTAGGAAGTACAGAATAACCTTTGGAAAGCCAATTCCAATTTCCAGTCTGGATGAGTCAAAGTCAGACTACGAATGGGCTCAGGAAATCAGAGCAAAGGCATACGAACTATAAACTGACCTAATTATGGAGCCTATTATAGCACCTGTAAGCAAGGAACTTATCAAGTCCGAGCTTACTCCAGCCAAGAAACTAAGAGACACAAACAAGGGGCATAACGAAATATATATCATCAACCACTTCGATTCCCCTAACATCATGAGAGAAATCGGAAGACTCCGTGAAGTTGCATTCCGCGACAGTGGTGGCGGAAGCGGTCTGTCTATGGATATAGATGAGTTCGATACAATGGAAGCTCCTTATCAGCAGCTGATTGTATGGGATCCGGATGCAGAAAAGATCATCGGAGGATATAGGTATATACTCGGAACAGACATAAAGATGGACGATAAAGGACAGCCTGTACTGGCCACATCCCATATGTTCCACTTTTCCGAGAAATTCATCAAAGAGTACCTTCCAGTTACAATTGAATTAGGAAGGAGTTTCATTGCTCCAGAGTATCAGAGCCGTCAGGCCGGTATGAAAGCTCTCTTCGCACTTGATAATCTCTGGGACGGACTCGGAGCATTGGCAATAGAAAAACCGGACATGAAATATTTCTTCGGAAAGATGACAATGTATCCAGAGTATAACCGCGAGGCACGCGATCTCATCCAGCATTTCCTTTTCAAACATTTCGAAGACAAGGAAAAACTGGTTACCCCTATCGATCCCCTGGTAATTGAGACCGACAAGGCATATATGGACAGCATCCTTTCTGCTGAAGATTTCCATGAAGATTACAGACTTCTGAATGCCGAGGTCAGAAAACATGGTGTGAACATTCCGCCTTTGGTCAATTCATACATGAGCCTCTCCCCTACTATGAAAATGTTCGGAGGCGGTATCAATCACGAATTCAGCGAAGCGGAAGAGACTTGCATCCTGATTAATTTCGATGAAATCCACGAGGCAAAGAAAGAAAGACACATAGACTCATTCATCGACGAAAAGATTGAACACATGAAGAAAAGGTTCCCTCTATTTGTAGAAAATATGGGAGAAAACCTCAAAGGAATGATTGTTCATAAAAGAGAACAGGTTCAGGCCAGACGGGCTGATAGAATAAATAAAAGGATAGCCCGCAAAGCAAGAAGAAAACAAAAATAACCAACTTTATATCAGCACAATACAAACAATATTAAATTATGGTATCAGCGGCAAGAGACAATGAATTCGACGTAATCATTGTCGGAGGTGGCATCACAGGTGCAGGAACAGCCAGAGACTGTGCATTACGCGGTCTTAAAGTCCTGCTTATCGAAAGGCACGACCTTGCTACAGGAGCGACCGGTCGAAATCACGGTCTTCTCCACAGCGGAGCGAGGTATGCTGTAACAGACCGTGAGTCTGCGGAAGAATGTATCAAGGAGAATATGATCCTCCGAAAAATCGCACGCCATTGCGTGGAAGAAACCGAAGGTCTTTTCCTCACACTTCCGGAGGATGATCTCGGTTATCAGGCAAAATTCGTAGAATCCTGCCTGGCAGCTGGAATAAATGCAGAAATAATAGATCCGAAGGAAGCCCTCCGTATGGAACCTTCTGCCAATCCTGACATAATCGGTGCTGTTAAAGTCCCAGATGGCGCTGTCGATCCGTTCCGTCTCACTTCTGCCAATGTAATTGACGCCAAGCTCCACGGAGCAAAGGTATTGGTGTACAACGAAGTCACAAACCTTATAAAAGAAGGTGATACTGTCAAGGGAGTAGAAGTATATGATCATATCACAAAGCAGACTGCGAATTATTACGCTCCTATCACAGTAAATGCCGGTGGTATCTGGGGACAGCATATTGCCGAACTTGCAGGCGTGAAGATCAATATGTTCCCTGCCAAGGGTGCACTACTTATTTTCGGTCATCGCGTGAATAATGTAGTTCTTAACCGCTGCCGAAAACCGGCTAATGCCGACATTCTCGTGCCGGGAGATACAATCTGCCTGATCGGTACCACATCCAGCCGTATTCCTTTCGAAGAATGCGACAATATGTTCGTAACTCCGGATGAAGTGGATGTTCTCTTGCAAGAAGGAGAAAAACTGGCTCCAAGCCTTGCTTCTACACGAATACTCAGAGCATATGCCGGAGTGCGCCCTCTTGTAGCTACCGACGATGATCCTTCTGGAAGAAACATCAGCCGAGGCATCGTTCTTCTTGACCACGAGACAAGAGACGGCGTGAAGGGATTCATCAGTATCACCGGAGGTAAGCTTATGACATACCGTCTGATGGCTGAATGGGCTGCGGATCTTGTATGCAGAAAGCTCAATGTTCAGCAGAGCTGTATCACAATGAGCACTCCACTTCCGGGATCTGAAAAAGAGAATATCGACGAGATCTCACATAAGACTTGGGCAAAACCAGGTACGACGCACAAAGCGACAGTAGGAAGACACGGTGCAAGAGCCGTGAACATAGGTCTTAATGACGAGTATGATGCAAGTCTTGTGTGCGAGTGCGAAGAAGTATCAGTAGGTGAGGTTAAATATGCCATCAACGAACTCGACGTGCATAACCTTGTGGATCTTCGCCGTCGAACACGAGTGGGAATGGGTACCTGTCAGGGTGAGCTCTGCGCATGTCGTGCAGCCGGAATGCTCGCTGATGCACATAAGTGTACAGACAGAGCAAAGGACGACCTGAAAAACTTCGTAAACGAAAGATGGAAAGGAATGTATCCTATCTGCTGGGGAGACACACTCAGGGAAAGCGAATATTCGCAGTGGATTTATTCTGGAGTATGCGGCCTTGAAGGCGGTAAATGTGAAACCAATAAAGCGGAATAGGACAATGAGATTCGATACAATCATAATAGGTGGCGGACTTGCAGGACTTGTCTGCGGTATCAAGCTTCAGAAAGCCGGACAGAAATGTGCGATCATATCTGCAGGACAAAGCGCGATGCATTTCTCATCTGGAGCATTCGATCTTTTGGGAAGACTCCCTGATGGTACAGAGGTTAAAGAACCATTAAAAGCAATATCATCGTTACCTGCCGAACATCCATATTCCATCATAGGGGCAGAGAAGGTAGCAGAATACGCCGCACAGGCCAAAGGCTTCTTCGCTGACTGTGGTGTAAAGGTTACAGGAGATGCTTCACGCAATTCATGGAGAATAACACCTACAGGAGAAAGAAAGCCATCATGGCTTACAATTGGAGATTTCACTCCCCTTGCGGCAAAAGAGGAAAAGATTGGAAATAAAGCCTTGATAGTCAACATTCTAGGATATCTCGACTTCAACACCAAGTTCCTTGCAGACTCATTTGAGAAACAAGGAACAGAGTGCAGAATAGTTGCTCTGAAGCTTGAAGAGATGGAAAGACTCCGCAAGAATCCTAGCGAGATGAGATCCACCAATATTGCACGCGTAATGGACCGTGAAGGCATCTGGGAAACAGCTGTCTCACAGATCAGAACCTTGCTTAAAGATGAGGATGTCATCGTTCTCCCTGCTGTATTCGGTCTTAAAGACGGATCTGTCGTCGAGAAAATTAGTGAGACTCTCGGCAAAAAGACAATTTTCGTAGCAACAATGCCACCTTCAGTTCCGGGAATCCGCACTCAGATGACTCTCAAGGCAGAATTCGAGAAAGCTGGCGGACGTTTTTTCCTCGGCGATACAGTAATTGAATCTAAAGCTGATGAAAATGGAATCATCAAGAGTATCTCTACTGTCAACTTCAATGACATCCGTATGGAAGCTGACAATTTCGTTCTTGCTACAGGAAGTTTCTTCAGCAAAGGCCTTATTGCAACACCGGAGAAGGTTTGCGAACCTGTGTTCGGTATCGATCTCACCTACAGAGAAGGCAGAGAGAACTGGTTCAATACCAACTTCTGGGAAAAACAGAATTATATCTCATTCGGAGCTAAGGTAGACGAGACTCTCAATGCTTCCATCGCCGGAAAGAAAATCGTCAATCTTTATGCAATAGGCTCCGTTATCGGAGGGACAAACTCTCTTTACGAGGGATGCGGCGGAGGTACTGCAATTGTAACAGCTCTAGCTGCAGCTGACAGAATTCTTGAAAAGAAGTAGGAGGAACATCAGATGAAAATGCAGGAAAAAAACATAAGTGCCAACAATTTCGAGCAGTGCATCAAATGTACCGTATGTACTGTATATTGCCCGGTAGTGCCGGTAAATCCGCTCTACCCTGGTCCTAAACAGGCAGGTCCGGACGGGGAAAGACTCCGTTTGAAGAAGGGACTGTTCTTCGACAACACATTAAAATATTGTCTCAACTGCAAACGTTGCGAGGTAGCTTGTCCGTCAGGAGTAAGGATTGGCGACATAATCCAGTCTGCAAGAATCAAATACAACACAGATTCTCCAAAGCTGCGTGATATGATTCTCGCCAATACGGATTTTATGGGAACAGTCGTGACAAAGGTAGCTCCCGTAGCCAACTTCGCCCTCGGACTGAAGCCCACTAAAGTCGTTATGGACGCAGTTCTCAAGGTAGACAAGCATCGTACATTCCCGAAATATACCACAAAAACTTTCGAGAGCTGGTACAAGAAGAATGTGAAGGCTTTTCAGGATTCATTCAAACGCCATGTGAGCTATTTCCATGGATGCTATGTAAATTATAACTATCCTCAGCTGGGTAAGGATCTGGTGAGCGTTATGAACGCCCTCGGTTATGGAGTACATCTTCTTGAAAATGAGAAGTGCTGTGGTACTGCTCTGATAGCTAACTGCATGATAGATAAAGCCAAGAAGAATGCAGAACATAATATCGCAAGCATCCGCAAGAGTGTTTATGAAAGGCAGATGCCGGTAATCGGAGCTTCGTCTTCTTGTAATTTCACCATCAGAGACGAATATCCTCACCTTCTTGGAGTGGATAATTCAGATGTCAGAGATCACATCGAACTATGCACAAGATTCATATACAGACTTATTGATGAAGGTAAAGTTAAACTTGTATTCAAGAAGGATTACAAAGCGAAGATTGCATACCACACACCATGTCACATGGAAAGACTTGGATGGGGCATATTCTCGACAGAACTTATCCGCATGATTCCAGGCGTGGATCTGACAATCCTTGACAGCAACTGCTGCGGTATCGCTGGAACATACGGTTTCAAGAAGGAGAATTATGAAGTGTCACAGGCAATAGGAAAGCCGCTTTTCGAGCAGATCGAAAGACTCAAGCCTGATTTTGTAGCCTGCGACTGTGAAACTTGCAAATGGCAGATCGAGATGTCTACCAGCAAGGAGGTGAAGAATCCGATTTCCATACTCGCAGAGGCACTTGACCTCGTGGCGACATCTGAAGCGAACAAGTAAAGTTTTATCAATCAACCATTTACGCTGAATAACCTGCTCCATATGGAGCAGGTTATTCAGCGTAAATGGTTCTTATTCGGGTAATTACTGTTTTCTTGCTGAAATTCTCTTGCGAAGAGCATCAGAGATCGGCAGCTTGTTTTCTTTGTCAGAAAGATCCAGCCACTCCAGAGCGAGCTGGTAATCACCGAGCATATAGCATGCAACAGAGATATTGTACCCGGCGCAGGCACGCTTCATCGGATCGTTTGAAGATAGCATCTGCATCCAGATATCAATTGCACCTTTCCAGTCATATTGCTCAGCTCTGCCTAAGGCATCGTACCATTTCTCCCCCTCATAATAGACTATCGAATATTGTTCATGCTTCCATTGGGATTTGAATGAATCCGCAACCTTGACTCCAGCATCCCATCCTTCGATTCCAAGAGATTTCCAAGCCTTGGACATAGCCATTGTGCTGTCATCCTTGCCATTGGAATAGACTTCCGGTCTGGCAACTGATGTCCCACCATATGACTGCACCTTATCATCCTTGTTCATACCGTCATAGCAGTAAAGCTTCATTGTGTATGGTACACTGCCATTACTTACGTATGCGGAATCTAAAGAAGAAGGGTATGTGACACGAGATGGACCTCCGACGGTCATTGTTCCGAACTTGACTGTATCGAAAAGAAAGACTATATCCGAGCCTGTATCCATCAGAATATTGAACAGCGAATCCTTCTTCGAATAATCTGCTCCTGCCAGGCAACGCATTCTGTATATGCCGATCCGAGTACCCGGACCATAATCCTGTTCCAGAGTATAGGCAAACCCATCAGCCATAGATTCTCCGAACTCAGAAGAAACGACATTATCCCCTTCCAGATACACCACGGCCACATTCTTAAGGCTCAGATCAACGCCTGTCTTCGAAGGATGACGCATCTCCACATGCACGGCATGTTTGCTGGGTCCGCATGACACAGCTATCCCGACAGCAGCAAGGCACAATGCCAAAATCCTTTTCATGGTTCTAAATCTCTATTGGTTCTGCAATAAGGTCATATTCATCAGCACCGATAACCCTTACCTTCATGAAGTCACCGATCATAGAATATGGATCGATATCACCCATCACCGAAGAGTCATATTTAACAAGAATCTCGCCATCCACTTCAGGGCTCTCGTACTCACTTCGGCATACAAAGACCGCATCAACGAAATCATCGACGATGACTTCTATTTCAGAACCGACACGTGACTGATTGTAAGCCAAAGATATTTCACTCTGAAGAGTCATGAGTTCATCAAGACGCTCCTGCTTTACCCGTTTTGAAATTGTATCCTTGAAATTATCAGCTCCATAAGTGCCCTCCTCTTCAGAATACTTGAATGCTCCGAGTCTTTCGAAACGAGCTTCCTTGACGAAATCGAGAAGTTCGGCAAAAGCCCTCTTACCCTCGCCAGGATGACCTACGATCATCGTTGTTCTCAGAACTACTCCAGGAACCTTCTCACGCATCTTGCGTATCAGTTCACGAGTCCAGGCTCCATCGACATTACGGTGCATATTGTCCAAAACCTTGTCAGCAATATGCTGCAGAGGAATATCCATATAGCGGCAGACCTTAGGATTTTCAGCCATCTGGTCCAGGACATCCTCAGGAAAAGCTGCAGGGTAAGAATAATGTATTCTGATCCAATGGATTCCTTCCACTTCAGAAAGTTTCTGCAGAAGCTCAGCCAATGCCCGTCGACGATAAAGATCCAGACCATAATATGTAGTATCCTGGGCAATGATGATCAGCTCACGTACACCGCGCTCTGCCAATCTTCGTGCCTCTTCCACAAGCGTCTCCATCGGAACAGACTTATGGCCGCCGCGAATGAACGGAATGGCGCAATATGAACATCTGCGGTCACAGCCCTCTGAAATCTTCAGGTAAGCGTAGTGTGAAGGAGTAGTCAGATATCTTGAAGAAGCCTTTGCCGGATCAGGCTGTGCGCCGAGTTCCTTTATCACCGGATCGAAATCCCGAGCACCGAACCATGCATCCACCTCTGGTATAAGCTGAGGCATCTCTGACGCATAACGCTGTGAAAGACAACCAAATACAATCACGTTCTTTACCTCACCCCTATTCTTTCTATCTACTGCCTCAAGTACTGCCTGAACTGATTCCTCCTTCGCATCACCAATAAATCCGCAGGTATTGATAAGGAGTACATCAACGGGAATATCCTCTCCCTCTGGTACGATCTCATAAATATGCTCGACCTGGGAAAGGATATGCTCTGTATCGACCTTGTTCTTGGAACAGCCCAAGGTCACGGTCTGTAATTTCTTTCTGATTTCAGTCATAGACTACTCCTGATCAGCAGCTTCTGTCTCCTCAGCCTCCTCCTCAGGGTTAACGAAATCAAGAGAAGCGTAGTTCTTCAGCGCATTGTACCATTCTACAACCTTCTTCATATGAGAAACATAGAAACGGTCACGGTCATAATCAGGAAGCGCCTTCTCGAAAAGAGCCTTAAGCACTTCTGGAGCCGACTTTGCTGAAGGTGCATTATCTTCTCCGAGAACCTCCTTCATATTAAGGAATACCTGCTGGAGCTTGACTTCTTCGTCATCAGTATAGATAGAGATATCCGCAAGTGATGTTATCTTGCTTGTTGCAGATACAGCACTTCTCTTTTTGTCTGCAATTGCTTCAACAACAGCACCTGTACGAGTAGCTGAAATATAAAGGAACAATCCGCTCTGGCCTGAAATCGCCAGAATCTTAGTAAGATCTGTTTTCATTTCTAAATAATTGATTCTTATTAAACTATATCTTTGCGCCAGTCTCCAAAGAGATCCGACATTGTTTTTTCTATTCTTTGTTCAAGTATATCTATTGATCCATCATTCAATATCACCGCATCGATTCTGGAATCAGATGCTCCCTCAGAAAGGGTATTCATCAGAATCTGATTGGCCATTCTCGCCTTAATCACTTCCTCGTCAGCTCCGTCTCTTGCACAAGCTCTTTCAAGTCTGAGCTGCACCGGGGCATCCACCAAAATAACTTTGTCGGCAAAGTCCTCGAAATATTTCTTTTCAAGTACTGTTGCAGACTCGAAGATTACTATTCCCTTCCCCTGGGCAAATTCTCTGAAATCTTTCAAAAGATATGGAAAGACCAGAGACTCTACTCTCTCAAGCGCTTGTCTGTCGGAAAATATCCTTTGTGCAAGCCACTGGGGCACGAATTTACCGGCCGCATCACGGACCGGACATCCTAAAGTCTTCTCTATCGATTCCAGTAGTCCCGGCACCTTGGTGTAAAGTTCCTTCACCTTGGCATCTGCATTATATTGAGCTGTCAATCCTTTCTCAGCCAATATCCTGCAGACCATGGATTTTCCGCTTCCGATTCCTCCGGTTATCACAAGAATCCTCATCACTTGTCTTCCAATACGCAATTTACAGCTATCGGTTCCACATCATAGGATATCAACCCTTTTGTATCACCAGATAGTTCAAGCGGACACATACCACTCAAAGAAGAAATGAAGTCATTATAATCCACCTTCAGTTCAAGCGCTTCCGGCTGACTTTCCAAAGGGAAGGATAGCTTAAGAAGCACATCAGCATGAGACGGGAAAGGGACAAGCCTTTTATCAGAAGGTACATTCTGAGCTGTTACAGGCAATGTGAACTTCATCTCCACATAACGGCTTACATCCTGAAGATAATGAACTTCAGACACAGACATCCTCACACCCTGAATCTTTTCGAGCCTTATGACTCCCTGAATATCAGCAGAAAGATTAGTATGCTTGATCGGGGCTGTGACGACTTTATCTATTGTCTCGAGAATTCTCGCCTGGCCATATAAGGTTACGGAATCAGGAATGACTTCGAGTTCACCTCTGCTTATATGCTGAGGCATATAAGTGACTGAATATACAGGCTCTACCGGCACCTTCTTATGATCTACTTCCGGAAAACGGAAAAAGACAGAATCTGACACGAAATATTCCAATGTCACACCGTCACCATAAATCAGATGTGCATACTCTGTCAGATCTGTTGCCAGGACATAGAACAAATCACCGTCCTTATGATGCATCACAGAAGGATTGAACGTCACAGTGACTGGTTTTCTTCTCGCTTTTATATCAGACAAAATAGCTTTATAGCCAGTAGCACGGCATCGGGCTATCACATCACTGATATTGATCGAAAGATTCGTATGTCCTTCTATATTACACTCAGCCTTTACTGATGCCGTAAGATAGTCATTATACTTGAGTCCAAGGTTATGAATCAGCCATGTACTAAATGCCAACAGGAGAGCAAGCAGAAAAACTGCAAGATCTCTCCCGCTGATATTCAATGACTTCAAAAGCCTGTCGTATAGCCTTTTCATCACCTTATGGTATGGGTACTACTGCTGAGGATCAGAAAAATCCTTTACAAGAGCCTGCTTGCTCACGCGGATCTTTACGTTGTTATCTACTTCGATGAGGACAGTAGCATCCTTGATTTCACATACTGTTCCATAGATTCCACCGATGGTAACAACTTTGTCACCCTTCTTGAGACCATCACGGAAGGCCTGAAGTTCCTTCTGCTGCTTTCTCTGTGGACGTATCATGAAAAACCACATAACCACGAAAATAAGGGCCATCATAACCCACATCATCGCTCCACCGCCCTGTGCAGGCTGAGCTGCCTGTAAAATAGTAAACATATTCATTATAATTAGACTTAAAATTGTTTCACATTATAGAAGACCTTTGCCCTCTTTATTTATCTGTCCTTCGTTCGCAAGATGCTGCACAAGCTTATCAAGCAGTCCGTTCACGAAAGAACGGCTCTTTGGAGTTCCATAGAACTTGGAAATCTCCACATACTCGTTCATTGTCACCTTTACAGGAATAGTAGGGAAAGTAACGGCCTCGGCAAGTCCCATGGCAATCAGAACAACATCTGTCGAGAACAGACGTTCCTTCTCCCAACCAGCCACAGCCTCTGCCACCATAGCCGTATATTTCTCATATCCAGCAAAAGAAGCCTGAAGAAGTTTTTTTACAAAGAACTTATCGCTCTCCACACCGTCACCCTTAAGCATCTCGCTCTGATACAGAGGAATAAGACTCCAGTTATCACCCTTGGCAAGATTCTTCAATGTCTTGCAGCACCATGTCAGCGAATAGGCAAGATCATCGTTCCAGTAAAGTGACTTATCCTCAAGTAGTTTTTCAAGCTCCTCACAATCCTCGAATTCCTCTTCATATATTTTTATAAAAAGCCTGCAATCCTCGGCAAGGGACCTCTGAGGCGAAGCCATATATTCTGCAAAATAATCCTTTGATGCCACTGAAGTCATTATCTTCTTAAGAACCAGATCGTACTGAGACCAGTCGAACTTCTTTTTCTTGAACACCTTCTGAAAATCACCGTCAGCATCAAGCAGAGCGGCAAGTGCATTCTCCGCAAATTTCATATTAGGATTCTTCTCCTCCTCAGTAGGATTGAACTTTGCCTTTGCAGCCTCAATCCTGTCTCTGGCAATCTTCGTAAGTGGAGAAATGATGCCGAGCATGTATATATAAAGGTCTCTGGTCGCCTCGCAAGAAATTTCAAGCTGAGATTCAGCATGCGAAAGAGACATATTGCCAGCAAGAACACTGCCGTAGAGCACCTTAAATGCCTTGATTCTCAAAATTCTTCTGTTAAGCATATTTTTATCGAATATTTTACGCAAATATACATCCATTTTCAGAAAAAACCTTATCTTTGTAGAGATTTACTTAAAAAAATAAGCTATGTATAGTGAGGATTATGATGGAGCAAATGCTCAGGAGCGTTCAGGAGAAGATATTTACTCTAAACCTGTAAGAGCTGGAAAGCGTACATACTTCTTTGACGTCAAGGCCACCAAGGGCCATGATTATTATCTGACGATCACAGAAAGCAAGCGCAAAATGGACAATAACGGACATTTTGCTTACGACAAGCACAAGATTTTCCTTTACAAGGAGGACTTCGAGAAGTTCACAGAAGGTCTTGAGGAAGTGATCAGATATATCAAGTCTAACTGTCTGAAAGACAATGGTTCTGGAGAACAGTTCACAGATGTGGAATTCGAAGAGCTTTAAACAATATAAGGACGGCTGACATTTCAGCCGTTCTTTTTATTTATACCCCACACTGTATTTTTCGTAGAAAAAATCTATGCTTTCTAAGTCAGTATAGAGATTTTTTCGTAAGTTTGGCAGATAAACTTACGAAAAATGAAGAATTACGGATTCATACGTACGGCTGCGGCTGTACCAACGGTAAAAACAGCTGATGTGACATATAATGTGGCCCAGATATGCCGCCTATCGGGCGAAGCTTTCGAAAAGGAGGTTTCGCTTGTCGCGTTTCCGGAACTATCCCTTACAGGATATTCGTGCGGAGACCTGTTCGGTCAGAGTCTGCTGATTAAAGGAGCTGAAGACGGAGTGAAGAAGATAGTGGAATTCAGCAGAGGAAAGGCGTTGACCATCGTCGCAGGAGCTCCTGTTTCATATCGCTGCCGCCTTTACAGTTGTGCAGTGGTAATCAGAAACGGAAATATAAAAGGCATTGTACCAAAGACTTACCTCACAGCAGAGGAAAGCCGCACCTTCGCATCAGGGGCAGATTTCCTTTCGCCTGATGTAAGAAATGACGGGGTATTGCTTTGCAACGGCAAGGATTCCGTAAGGGAAGGCTATTTCGGAGAAATCCGCTATGCCGGACAAAGGTGCAACATCTCCCCGAATCTGATATTCGGTCTGGGACACTCTACATTTGCCATTGAACTTGGCAATGACCTCTGGGCACCGGTTCCGCCTTCTTCATATCATGCGCTTCAGGGAGCTCATTTTATCGTGAACCTGTCCGCAGACAGAGAAATCCTGATGAGAGATCAGTACAGGAAAGCTCTGCTGAGAGAACATTCCGCAAAGGCTGTATGCGGTTATGTCTATACTTCCGCAGGCTTCGGAGAGTCAACAAGGGACAATGTCTATGCTGGAGCCGCATCTATCTGGGAAAACGGATGCTCTCTGGTCGAAAATGAAAGATATCAGACAGAATCGTCAATGATAATCGCCGACATAGATATTGAAAAGATCGAGAATCTTCGCAAAGGATCAGCCTTGTTCACTTCAATATCCCCTGCCGGAACAAACGCGGCATCATATTACAGGCTCTACGACAGAAGAAGCCTCGGAGAGGCTGCAGAGACAGATTTCGAGAAGAAACTCTACAGGCATATCGAGCCGCATCCTTTCGTCCCTGCCCGGGATCTTGACTACAGATGCAGGGAAATCATTGAAATCCAGATTGCAGGACTCGTAAAGAGACTAAGTCATATCAATTGCCAGACAGCGGTCATCGGCATTTCCGGAGGTCTTGACAGCACATTGGCAATGATCGTAGCGGTATTGGCTTTTGACAGACTCGGGTGGTCGCGCGACAGGATTGTGACCGTAACAATGCCTGGCTTCGGCACTACTTCACGCACGAAGAACAATGCTACCGACTTGATGGAAGCTCTAGGCACGCGTCTTCGCGAAATCTCGATTGCAGCAGCCTGCGAGCAGCATTTCAAGGACATTTCACATGATCCTTTGTTGCGTGACGCCACATACGAAAATTCACAGGCCCGCGAAAGGACCCAGATACTTATGGATATAGCCAATCAGACAGGCGGTCTGGTGATCGGAACCGGAGACCTTTCGGAACTTGCCCTGGGCTGGTGCACATACAACGGCGACCACATGTCAATGTACGGAGTCAATGGAGGAGTACCTAAGACATTGGTACGCAGCCTCGTGAAATGGGCGGCAGAGAACAGATTCGAGGGCATGGCCGGCAAAGACGGACGAAGCATAAAGGAGATACTTCTGGACATTGTCGACACCCCTATCAGTCCTGAACTGCTTCCGGCCAATGAAAACGACGAGATTCAGCAAGTTACCGAAGATCTTGTAGGACCTTATGAACTTCATGACTTCTTCATCTACAATTTCATGAGATGCGGATACAGTCCTGACAAGATCTACTTCCTTGCCCGTAAAGAATTCTCTTGTCATTCTGAAGAGCACAGCGACGTAAGGATCTCATCATACGACGACGAAACCATCCTAAAATGGCTCAGAACCTTCGTCCGCCGCTTCTTCAACCAGCAGTTCAAACGCTCATGCATGCCGGACGGCCCTAAAGTAGGCTCTGTCGGGCTCTCCCCTCGCGGTGACTGGGACATGCCATCCGACGCTTGGAGCACTCTATTCGCCACCGATATCAACGAATAACCTACACAACATGAAAAAAACACTTCTTGCAATCATTGCAATGATCATCGGACTGATTGCATCTGCTCAGTCGAAGAGCCCTCTTGATGAGCTCAAAACTGTCTATAAAGACAAGAATGTCACATTCAGAAAGCTCGACAAACACACCTGGATAGGCTCAGGTAATGTTATGTCATCCGAAACAATGTACATTGTCGAAGGAAAGGACAAGGCAGTCCTTATCGACGCCGGAACCACCATTCCTGGTCTTGACAAAATCGTCAAAAAGATCACAAAGAAGCCTGTTACTCTGATACTTACCCATGTTCACCCGGACCATGCAGGAGCAGTAGGATGCTTTGACGAGGTATGGATTAATCCGGCAGACACCGTCTTCGTGCCGGAATTCATGCCAGAATACAAGGGAACGATAAAGTATCTGGAGCAGGGACAGATGATCGAACTTGGCGGCAGGACACTTGAAACATACTTTACTCCGGGACACACCCCGGGATCGACCACATTTCTTGAGGTCGGCACTGACCATGGCTTCAGCGGAGACTCTTTCGGAAACGGTAACCTTCTGGTGTTCTGCGACTTCAAGACATTAATCCAGACATGCAGGGATTCATATGAATATTTCATATCAAAGGGATACAAGAAATTCTACTGCGGACATTTCTTCGGAGTGAACTTTGACACTCCTGCCAGAGCGAAACTTATCGAAGATATGGCTGTAGAAGTGCTCGAGGGCCAGATCGAAGGAGAGCCTACAGAAGGCTTCAGCAATATGAACAGAGTAATTGTCAGAGACGGTTTCCGTCTGAACTACAATGACACCAACCTTGCGAAAGAAAGATTTAGCAAAGACTACGAGACTGTAGCTCCTAAGGATTTCGACGAGAATATCTTTGAACTCGTAGGAGATGACTGGACTGTAATCACTGCAGGCGACCAGCCTAATTCGATGGTAGCCAGCTGGGGTGGAACAGGAATCATGTTCAACAAGCCTGTAACCTGGTGTTTCCTCAGAGCAAACAGATACACACTGGAAAAAATCAAAGAAACAGGCATATACACAATGTGCTATTTCCCAGCAGATTACAAGGGAGACATCCTAAAATTCGGAACGTCATCCGGACGCAACACCGACAAGATGTCACAGACAGCCCTCAGTCCTGTGCCTACCCCTGATGGGGCTCCCGCTTACAAGGAAGCAAAGATCATAATCGAGTGCAAGCTCATTGCGGCTCCAACTGTCTCAAAGGAAGAATTCTATACCGATGAAGGAAAGGAATTCCTTCAGGGCGGATATGACGAGGCGAAAGATTGGCATAAACTCGTATTCGGAGAGATTACAAACATCTATGTAAAGAAATAGGTCTGAACCGAAAGCACAGAAAAGGCCGTTTTCGTTCTTTCACCCATCAAAACAGGGATCGAAAGCACAAAAACGGCCTATATTGTTCTTTTAAAGAACGCTTACAGTGACTCTATGATTTTTGAGAAGAGAACGGTCATCTTGTCTGCAGCGGCATTAGCTGCTACGACCACATCGTCTCCATCATTTACATAGTCCTCTGCGTAATCATCGTGAGCTTCATTCGTTATTACAGACATGCCGAAAACCGGAATATCCGAATGACGTGCCACGATTACCTCCGGGATTGTAGACATTCCGACAGCATCAGCACCGATGAGACGGAAATATTTATACTCGGCCGGAGTCTCGTAAGAAGGACCTGTTCCGGCAAAATACACACCGCTCTTGAGCTCGTAACCAAGCCCTGCGGCTATCTCGAAAGCTCTCATTCTCAGCTTCTTGTCATAAGGACGAGTCATATCAGGGAAGCGAGGCCCGAATTCATCCATATTCGGTCCTACAAGAGGATTAGGCAGATGATTGATATGGTCAGTAATCACCATAAGATCCCCTACCTTGAAGTCATAATTGACTCCACCCGCTGCATTTGACACAAAAAGATACCGGATGCCCAGAACCTTCATAACTCTTATCGGAAGGGTCACCAGATCCATAGGATAGCCTTCATAATAATGGAAACGTCCCTGCATAGCTACTACAAACTTACCACCAAGTTCACCAGCGATAAAATTGCCCTTATGACCTACAGCAGTAGAAACCGGAAAGCCCGGAATTTCCTTATATGGGATCACGATCGGGTTCTCTATTCTGTCTGCAAGCTTTCCAAGCCCGCTGCCGAGAACTATACCGGCAAACGGTTTTCTACCATCCAGCTTTGCCGCAATATATTGTGCGGCTGTCATAATCTTTTCTACTCTTGGATCCATAGTATTAATTATTTTGAAATTCCTCTGCAATGCTCGGAATGACATTATCAGAACTGCAACTTGTTCATTACCCTGCGGGCATCAGCCAGAATCTGTTCTTCTGCAGGAACCACTCGATCACGCATAATGAATTTTCCATCACATATGACAGACTCAACACAGTCAGAATGAGCAGAATAAACCAGATTTGCAAGAAATCTGGCAGGAGAAAGAAACTGATAGCCAGTCACATCTATAATAAGAAGGTCAGCCAAAGCTCCCGTCTCGATACGGCCTGCATTGAGCCCTAGCGCTTTGGCTGCATTGATGCCGGCCATTGCTGCAAGATCTTCCAATGGCATTGCTGCAGGGTCGTCACGCCAAGCCTTCTGCACGATTGCCGCAGTCTTCAAAGCCTCAAGAACATCGAGGTTATTGGAGGAACCACATCCGTCTGTACCTATGCAGACATTGGCTCCGGCCTCTTTCAATTCATTGTAACGGAAGCGATATCCGGAAGCAAGCTTCAGATTAGAATTGATATTATGCACGCAGGTCACTCCCCTCTCGCCCAATATCCTCACATCATTATCTGAAAGCCACAATGTATGAGCTGCAATAACATCAGGCCCGAGCACGCCTAACGAATCAAGATACTCGACTGGAGACATACCATCATGCTCTCTCATACAGTCTTCCACTTCCTTACGTGTCTCGGAAATATGAATGTGAATCTTCAAGCCATGCTCACGTGCAAAATCCACGGCCCAAAGCATCATCGGCTCTCTCACCGAATAAATTGCGTGAATGGAAATGAGCAGCTGGGCCTTAGGATCCCATTCTCTGGTCATCTCATACATCTGGCGGCACTGTTCCTTCTGACGTTCTGACTCACCCGGATCATTCTTATCAAGCACGACATATGACAATGCCGGTCTCATTCCCAGTTCCATTGCCGCCTTATACGCCATAGGCATATGCCAGTACTGGTCATTGAAGGTCGTAGTTCCCGTCTTGATCATTTCCAGACATGCCGCCTTTGTAGCACAATAGACATATTCATCATCAATATGCTCTTCTACCTGCCATATCTTATCAAGCCACTCGTGGAAAGCCATATCTTCACCAATTCCTTTCATAAGGGCCATTCCTGCATGAGTATGCATATTGACGAATGATGGGAAGGCTGCCTTTCCGGTACAATCCACAATTTCCGCTCCTTCAGACATAATGATGTGACTATCAGACGATACAACCGCAGCAATACGATTATCTTCAATAAGAATATCTGATATAATTCCCTCTGCCAGAATATTTTTCAATATAATCCTACCCATACGACACATTCATTTAAAGTTTTCAAAGTTAAATAATTTTTCTAATAAATTCATGCCCGCTACGCTACTTTTCATTTTTTTCAAACATTATTTGAAAATAAGATAAAAAAGCATTACTTTTACTTCGATTTTGAAACCAAAAACCGAAGTTTTCAAAGCAAGTCGAAACAAAACACTTAAAACTATATAATAATGGCATTTAAAGGAGCTATCGAAGTGGATACACAGAAATGCAAGGGTTGCGGAGTATGTGTGGAAAATTGTCCGACCAAGAGCATACAGCTCGCCAAACTGGTCAACAATAAAGGTTATCATTATGCCGAGATGGTCGGCGACGCTTGCGTAGGCTGTTCAAACTGCGCTATCGTTTGTCCTGATTCGGTTATTACTGTTTACAGAGTTAAAATCTAATGGATATGGCAGAGAAAATTCTGATGAAAGGAAACGAGGCGATTGCCATATCGGCAATACGCAACGGCGCGGACGGATATTTCGGATATCCTATCACTCCGCAGTCTGAGGTTATGGAAACCCTTATGAAGGAGAGACCTTGGCTTACTACAGGTATGGTCGTACTTCAGGCAGAAAGTGAGACATCATCCATCAATATGGTATATGGCGGTGCATGCTGCGGAAAGAAGGTGATGACATCTTCAAGCTCTCCGGGAATCAGCCTTATGTGCGAGGGACTTAGTTACCTTGCAGGTGCAGAGCTTCCATGTGTAATCGTAAACTGCCAGCGCGGAGGTCCGGGTCTTGGAACTATCCAGCCAAGCCAGAGTGACTACAACCAGTGCGTGAAAGGAGGCGGACACGGTGACTATAATGCAATAGTACTTGCTCCCGCATCAGCACAGGACATGTACGACTTCGTGGATTGGGGATTCGACCTTGCATTCAAGTACCGCACTCCAGTGATCATCCTCGCCGACGGTATTGTTGGTCAGATGATGGAGAAAGTCGAGCTTCGTCCTGAGAAGCCTCGCATGACTAAGGAGGAGCTCCTGAAGGTTGCACCTTGGGCTACTACTGGAAAGACTGCTGACAGACCATATAATGTCATCACTTCACTCGCTCTCGAGTCTGATGTACAGGAGAGATTCAACCAGAAGCTCGCTGCCAAATACGAGGTGATCAAGGAGAATGAGGTGAAATACGAAGAGTATCAGACAGAAGATGCAGAGTATCTGTTCGTTGCATTCGGATGTTCAGCCCGTATCTGCGAGGCTGTCGTAGATCAGCTCCGCGAGGAAGGAATCAAGGCAGGTCTCCTCAGACCAGTGACTCTCTTCCCATTCCCTACAAAGAGGATCCAGGAGCTTTCTGGCCAGGTAAAGAGCATGATGAGCATCGAGCTTAATCTCGGCCAGATGGTGGATGACGTGAAGCTCGCAGTCAACGGAGCTGTCCCTGTAGGCTTCTACGGAAGACAGGGAGGTATCATCTACACTCCTGACGAAATCGCAGAGGCGTTCAAGAAGTTCAACAATCTGAAATAAGGAAACACAATGAATATAGAAGATATCAAGAAACCCGAGAACATCGTCTATAAGAAGACCCCGATTCTCACAGACAATGTAATGCACTATTGCCCGGGCTGTTCTCACGGTACAGTTCACAAGCTTATCGCTGAGGTGATCGAAGAGATGGGCATCCAGGAGGAGACAATCGCTGTCAGCCCTGTAGGCTGTTCTGTATTTGCGTATAATTATCTCAACGTAGACTGGCAGCAGGCTGCTCACGGACGTGCTCCAGCTCTTGCCACAGCGACAAAACGTCTCAATCCAGAGAAATACGTATTCACATATCAGGGTGACGGTGACCTTGCTTCGATCGGTACAGCTGAGATCATTCACGCATGCAGCAGAGGTGAAAATATCGTAGTTATTTTCATCAATAACGGTATATATGGTATGACCGGAGGACAGATGGCTCCGACTACCCTTCTCGGCATGAAGACTGCAACTACCCCTTATGGTCGTGACGCAAAGCTTAACGGCTTCCCTCTTGTGCTAGCTCCTATGATCGCCCAGCTCGACGGAACAGCATTCATCACCAGACAGTCAGTTCACACAGCACCAGCTGCCCGCAAGGCCAAGGCTGCTATCAGAAAGGCATTCGAATATAGCCAGAAAGGCATAGGTCTCTCATTTGTGGAGATTGTTGCTACATGTAACTCAGGATGGAAGATGAGTCCTACTGCTGCCAATAAGTGGATGGTAGAGAACATGTTCCCTAAATATCCTCTCGGAGACATCAAGGATGTATTGAAACAAGAGTAATTAACTGATAATAAGAATAATAAATATGAAAGAAGAAATCATCATAGCTGGATTCGGCGGTCAGGGAGTACTCTCGATGGGAAAGATTCTCGCATATTGCGCTATCATGCAGGACATGGAAGTAACATGGATGCCTTCATATGGTCCTGAGATGCGTGGAGGAACAGCCAATGTAAGCGTTATCCTCAGCGACAAGAAGATCAGCTCACCTATCGTTACAAAATTCGATACTGTGATCGCGCTCAACCAGCAGTCACTCGACAAGTTCGAGAGTGCTGTAAAACCAGGAGGCCTTCTCATCTACGACCCTAATGGCATCACAGTTCCTCCTACAAGAACAGATATCAGCATCTGTAAGATCGACGCAATCAATGTTGCTGCTCAGGTAGGAAACTCTAAGGTATACAATATGGCGGTGATGGGAGCGTTCCTCAAGATGAAGCCGATCATCAAGTCTGAGAATATCGACAAGGGACTTGCAAAATGTATCCCTGCAAGATATGCAGATCTCATTTCACTCAACAAAGCTGCCATCGAAGAAGGTATGAAAGCGGTGGAAGTGATCCGATAAACTGCTTGACATAGATAAACTGCTTTGATTTCATCAATTTATTTTGAGAAATCAAAGCAGTTTGCTATTTTTGCAAAGTAGGTTGAATTTATATAAAATGCTGGAAACTGTAAAAGAAAGAATCAAGCAGCTGATTGCTGCATACGAGACGGAGAAAATGGAGCGCATCAGGCTTCAGTCCGAGCTTGAGCAGGCCAGAACACAGAACGAGACCTACAGAAAGCAGATTATAGAGTTAGAGAGACAGATCGATAACCAGAAGCTGACTGAGGCCTTTATGGCGGGTAGCACAGATACGAGCGCAGCCAAAAAGAAGATCGACAGTCTGATGAAGGAAATTGACAGATGCATAAAACTGATGGAGGGTTGATATGGCACAGGATATTACGATAAAACTGGCAGGAAAGCCTTATCCTATCACAGCAGAGTCGCCGGAACAGGAACAGCTCATAAGAAGAGCTGCAGATGAAATCAACAGAAGGATTGCTGACTATCAGTCGAAGAATCCTGAAGGATTTATTGTTGACTTCATGTCATTTGCGGCATTGAACTTGTGCATGTCATATATAACTTTGTCAGACAAGATAAGCGCCTTGTATGGCGAGGAGGCAAAGCTTGTAAAAGAGCTGGACGGTTATCTGAAGAATATTGATAAAAACAGCCGTTAGTTATATTTTTGCTGAAATCAACAGTATTGATGTAACCGGGCAGACTCGGATGGCAATGACGGACCTATGTGACCCGCATGGGGATTCTGCATGAGCAGGACGGAGGATTTCAGAACCATTAATCCGGAGCCCAAATCTTATTTTGACAAGATTTTCTGTCAAACAAACTAACGGCTTTTATTATAACTTGACCAATCTGCAGAACAGTGGATTGGTCATTTTTATGGCCTCAAGTGAAACAACTAAAAACCAATAATATTTTATGGAAATACTATTTTACATTTTGTCTGCAGTCCTTGGCGCCATAGTGGCACTTGGCACATACATATTTGTCCGTAAGATACTTCTTAAGGGACAGAAGGATGAAATCATCCAGAAGGCAGAGCTAGAGGCAGAGAGCATAAAGAAGGAAAAGATCTTCCAAGCAAAGGAAAAGTTCCTCCAGCTCAAGAGCGAGCACGAGCAGTACATCAACGAAAAGAACAAGCACATCAGTGAGGTCGAGAGCCGTCTGAAACAGAAGGAGAACTCACTGAACCAGCAGAATGCTGAGCTTGGACGTAAAAACAAGGAAGCCGACGCTATCAGGCAGAACCTGAAGAATCAGGTAGAGATTGCTGCAAAAAAGACAGAAGAATACGAAGCGCTTCGCCAGGAGGCCCTCAAGCAGATTGAGGAAATTGCCGGTCTGACTGCTGTGGAAGCGAAGAACCAGCTGATGGATAGCATGAAGGCTGAGGCCAGGACCCAGGCTCAGTCATATATCAACGATGTGATGGATGAGGCACGTCTTACCGCAAGCAAAGAAGCCAAACGTATCGTCATCAATACCATACAGCGCACAGCATCTGAGACAGCCATTGAGAATGCCGTAACTGTATTCCACATCGAAAGCGACGAAATCAAGGGTAGAATCATCGGCCGTGAGGGACGCAACATCCGTGCACTCGAGGCAGCTACTGGAGTGGAAATCGTCGTGGACGACACACCTGAGGCAATCCTTCTTTCAGCATTCGATCCGGTTAGAAGAGAAGTTGCACGTCTTGCGCTTCATCAGCTCGTGATCGACGGCCGTATCCACCCTGCCCGCATCGAGGAAGTGGTGGCAAAAGTCCAGAAGCAGCTTGAAGATGAGATCATGGAGACAGGTAAGAGAACATGTATAGATCTCGGTATCCATGGAATGCATATCGAGCTTGTAAAGCTCATCGGACGAATGAAATATCGTTCATCATACGGACAGAACCTTCTACAGCACGCTCGTGAAGTAGCAAACATCTGTGCCACAATGGCTTCCGAGCTCGGTCTCAATCCTAAAATCGCTAAGAGAGCTGGTCTTCTCCACGATATCGGAAAGGTTTCTGACGAAGATCCGGAACTTCCACATGCAATTCTCGGTATGAAACTCGCTGAGAAATATAAAGAGAAGCCAGAAGTATGCAATGCCATCGGTTCACACCACGAGGAAGTGGAAATGACCAGCATCATCTCTCCTCTCGTACTTGTTGGTGACGCCATTTCCGGAGCTCGTCCAGGTGCACGTCGCGAGGTGATCGAGTCATATATCAAGAGACTCAAGGACATGGAGAACATTGCAAAGTCTCACAACGGAGTGACCAAGACTTATGCAATCCAGGCAGGACGCGAGCTTCGAGTTATCGTGGGGGCAGACCAGGTAACTGACCAGGAGGCAGAGGCAATGTCAGCTGATATAGCACGTCAGATTCAGGAGGAAATGGTTTATCCGGGACAGGTAAAGATCACCGTGATCCGCGAGACCAGATCCGTAGCATTCGCAAAATAAACCCTATACAATAAACATCAATGAAAAAAATTATGACAATGCTCGCAGCGCTTCTCGTATCTGCTGCAGCTTTTGCCCAGGGCCAGCTCGTAACCTGGTCGTCTCACGTGGAGAAAGGTGAGGGTGATGTATATAAAGTGATTTTCACAGGAAAGGTCGCTGAAGGCTATCACACCTACACTCTTACTGATGAATTCTCTGCTACTGATCTTATGGACGCTGACGTCGATGGTGGCGAACTCGTAGGAGATCCATATGAAGTCAGTACACCGGTAGAAGAAACTGACGAATACGGTGATCTGGCTAAACATTACTACAATGAAATTATCATTGCACAGGATGTGATGGTAAATGATGGAAATGCAACATTTACCGGAACAATCTTCACTAATGCCTGCACCGGAGGCGCATGCAAGGCAGAGTATTACGATTTTAACGTAAAGATCGGAAACGCAGCCGAAACAGTAGCAGAAGCAATCACAGAAGAGCCGGTACCGGCACAGAAGACAGCATTCCCATGGGGTCTGATCCTTCAGGCTATTCTCTGGGGATTTGCAATGCTTCTTACTCCTTGTGTATTCCCGATGGTACCTATGACGGTATCCTTCTTCCTTAAAGGCTCAGAGTCAGTTGCTCAGGGACGCTTCAAGGCAGGAATGTACGGACTGTTCATCGTACTCCTTTACACTCTCCCTATCGCACTCCTGATCGTGATTACACGTATCATCGGAGGTGAATCAGTTACTGCTGACATCTTCAACTGGATCGCAACACACTGGCTCCCTAACATCTTGTTCTTCATCATCTTCATGGTGTTTGCAGCATCATTCTTCGGAGCATTCGAGATCACTCTTCCACAGTCTCTCGTGAACAAGAGCGACAAAGGATCAGACAAGAAGGGACTTGCCGGCGTATTCTTCATGGCACTTACACTTGTGCTCGTTTCATTCTCTTGTACAGGTCCGATCGTAGGTAACGTGCTTATTCAGGCAACATCAAGCAATGGCGCATGGTGGATTCCTATCGTGACTATGCTTGCCTTCTCAATTGCTTTCGCCCTTCCATTCACTCTCCTTGCATTCTTCCCTTCACTTCTGAAGGATCTGAAGAAGAGCGGCGGCGGATGGTTGAACACAGTAAAGGTAGTAATGGGATTCATCGAGGTAGCACTCGGATTCAAGTTCCTCAGCATGGCTGACCAGACTTACCACTGGGGACTTCTTGACAGAGAAATCTACCTTGCTATCTGGATCGTGACATTTGCTCTCCTTGGATTCTATCTCCTTGGCAAGCTCAAGTTCGCTCATGATGACGATGTCCCACACATTTCAGTAACAAGACTTTCTCTTGCTATCGTAGTATTCTCATTCGTAGTATATATGGTACCAGGAATGTGGGGTGCTCCACTTAGCGGTCTCTCAGGCTACCTCCCTCCTATTTCAACTCAGGATTACATCCTTTCACCAGGAGGAACTGCCAATGTTGTAACAGTAGATGCTCCAGCAAAGAGCGAGGCCAAGAAGTATGACTTCCTCCACCTCCCTCACAATCTTGACGGTTACTTTGACCTGGAACAGGGACTGGAAGCTGCAAAAGAACTTGGCAAGCCGGTATTCGTGGATGTCACTGGCCATGCATGTGTAAACTGCCGAGAAATGGAGCAGAGAGTATGGAGCGATCCAGCTGCACTGGATATCCTCCGAAACGAGTACGTGATCGTTGCACTGTATGTTGATGACAAACATAAACTTGACAAGGAAGACTGGGTGACTGATGCAGAAACCGGAAAGGTTTACAAGGACCTCGGACGAGCAAACTCGTATATCGCACGTGAGAGATTCAATGTAAATGCTCAGCCAAATTACATTCTCCTCTCACCTGACGGAGAAATCCTCGTTCCGACACACAGCTATGATCTTTCGGTCGAGAATTTCATCAACTTCCTTAACAGCGGAGTAGAGGCTTATAAGAAATAGCATATAGCTGAATATCAGATGTCCCATCATCCACGAAGAGTATCTTCGGAAGATGATGGGACATTTTCTATTTACGAATCCTCTCAGTCTGCATCTGAAGGATTTTCCATCAGATTGTTCTTTCTTGTGAAATACATTATAAGTGAAAGTATAGCAAAGAGAGCTAATGAACCGACCAGAAGACTTCCAGTCTCAAGATTGAGAAGCACATAGATGAAGGCATAAAGTACAGCTACCGCCACTGTGCAGCCCACTGCTGTCTTCGACCGCAGGAAGCCAATGAAATATCCTCCGAGAGCTGTGACCGTCATCCCTGAGGCAATAAGATAGGCCCAGCCAAATGCGAGATATTCAGACATTGACAGAAGGAGAAGATAGAAGAGACAAAGAGAGAAACCTGTCACAATGTATTGGATATAATTGACTTCCTGCCGTGATATAGTCTCCACAAGGAATATAGCTGTAAAGACCAGGAGAATAATCAGGAACGAATACTTTATGGCACGGGTAGTCTGCTGATATTGGCTGACTGGCACTACAAATTCAACATAGAATTCCGGATAATTGTTTCCATATGTATTGAATTCATTGACAACCCATTGAGCAGTAAAACCATCATCATTTACAGTCCTTTCATTAGGAAGGAAGGAGCCGTCAAACCCAGGTGAGGAATAATTGGAAGTCAGATTGACTTTGAAAGTATCAGACTTAGGGAAGAATCTGAGAGACTCCGCTCCTTTTGTTCTGAAAGAGATGGAATATTCGATGACCTGTCCCGGCACAAGAGTATCCATATCAAGTTTGGTGCGAAGGCCGTCTTCTGCAAGCGTAAACGTATAATCTCTCCCGTCGACATGGGCTGTGATTTTGTTTTCCAGGCCTTTGAAATTACCTATAGGAAAATACAAATAGGCCGTCCCGTTATAATATTTAAAATCATTGTCAGAAATGACAAAGGAGCCGTCAATCTTGAAATCAGCCTTGTATATCGGTATTTCATAGATGGAACGGTGCAGCATCTCCACATCCACATTTCCATTGATTTCCGCAGCATTTGCATTGATTTTCCTTACCTTGTCAGAATAAACGGCATTACCCTTGGGATCGATTTCATTCTGCTTGTAAGGAAACTTCAGTTCAGGTGCATAGATCATCTGTGCACCTCCCACCTGTCTGGTCACTTCATTTTGAGCCTCAGATGAAAGTTCCTGACGGTCATCGATGAGATTTCTGACAAGTAAAATCGGAATCTGAAGAATCAGAACCGAAAGCAGGATAAAGACTCCCTTCCAGATCATCCTGCGTCCAAATGTGTTTTCCTTTACCATATTTGAGAGTGTTTAAAAATTAGTTCTTATACAAAAATGAATAGAAAGTTCCTGATTTCTAAGATTTTCTCTACCTGTTTTATCAAATGTATCCCTAGCTTGATGAAATGGCGTCCTGAGCTGATGAAATTTTTATGAGTTATTGATAATCATTACTAACTTTGCATCCAAACCATATGGCAATTGATGAAAGAACTTATTTTCTCAAATAGCGGCACTGAGCTTCTGAAGGTCCATCCGGAAGATATCATATATATCGAAGCGGACGGAAATTATTGCCGCATGCATCTCAGAGGAGGGTTCGAGCAGCAGCTATGGTTCAACAGACAGAGATTCATTTCCATCATCAGCAGTCAGCTAAGGGATGAGAAGCCTACTTTCATCGTTGTAGGAAGGAGCTTCATCATCAATCTTGCATATATTTTCCGTATCAATCCCGTGCAGAGTGAACTGGTTTTATTTGATTCCGTTAAGCCGGAGCAGATGAGCCTACACGCTTCTCAAGAGGCATTGAACAAGCTGAAGAAGGAAATTCTCATATTGAATAAGGTGGAAGACTATGAAAGATAAGGAATACAAAGATGACGATGTGGTCGTAATCGGTGGGGCCGGCTGGAAACCTTCGCCACATGGAAGTTCCGGGAAAAATGACCGTAAATGGAAGATCATTGCAATATTGTCTGCAGTGGGACTCTTCCTGCTTGAAGGATTCTTTCTTGGCAAACACATATATTATAATAACCAATTCAACCGCTCACGCCCTGACAGCGAGATCATAGCCCAGCTGGCTTTCCCTATGCCGGGCTCAGCTGGAGTATCCATTCAGCATCAAGCAGTTATGGGAGTCAAGATGAAAATCTACGCCTTGAACGGACTTAAAGCTCATTTTACTGACACTGTTCCGGATTATTCGGATTCATCAATATATTTCATTACAAGAAGTTCAGATTATAGGATCAAGAATGACCAGAAACATATCATCGGGGACTACATCGTAAATGGAAAAATAATTGCAGAGAGTCTTTGGAGGGCGGGATTCATGTCCGTCATTGATGGAAATGTCCAGATAGGTGTCAGCCGCAGTCCCAAGATCAGAAAACATATTGCAGAAAACTCAGGATCGATGTTCAGGCAAATCGCTTTGGTATCAGCAGGGACAAGATGCGACGAACAGTTCGTACTTAAAGGCAAAGTAACAAGATGCGCATATGCCAGAGATATTGAAGGGAATCTTTATTTCGTGGAAACTGAAAATCCGGAAACATTGTATGGATTTGCGGACGCTCTCATTGAATATGGTTTTGCTGATGCGATATACATTACAGGCGGAAGCCAGAAGGAATGCTTCTATCGCAGTGAAGATGGGACAGCTCATGGCAAATATACCGATGAAAAGCCTCATGAACTGGTAGTCTGGACTAAATAGCTTCTGTTTATGGATAAAAGGAATGCCCCCGAAAGTTTATGATGTGACTTTCGGGGGCACTTTCTATAAGGCTTTTAGAACTTGAAACTGTCCTTAAGAGCTGTAGTCTTGTTGAATACGAAGTGGTCTGGAGTAGTATCCGGATCCTTGAAGAAGTATCCCACACGCTCGAACTGGACTGCGATACCTGAATTGTCTTCGAGAAGAGCTGGTTCTGCATATCCCTTTGCAATCACGAGAGACTCCGGATTGAGGTAGTTCTTGTAATCCTCTCCCTCAGGAATCTGACCCATCTGAGCCTCTGTGAAGAGCTTGTCATAAAGTCTGAGTTCCACTTCCTTGGCGTGCTCTGTCGACACCCAATGGATCGTACCCTTGACTGAACGCCACTCGCCTGCTCCAGGCTTTGATGTCGGATCGTAAGTACACTTGATCTCAACGATATTACCATCAGCATCCTTAACGACCTCCTGGCACTTGATGATATATGTATACTTGAGACGAACTTCTCCATCCGGCTTGAGACGGAAATACTTCTTAGGAGGCTCCTCCATGAAATCATTTCTCTCGATGTAAACCTCTCCGGTGAAAGGAACCTTACGAGAAGGTCCTTCCGGATCTGCCGGATTAAGAGGAGCATCGAACCACTCCACCTTGCCAGGCTCCCAGTTGGTGATAGTAAGCTTAACAGGGTCCTGTACGACCATATAACGGTTTGCACGCTCATTGAGGTCCTGACGTACACACCACTCCATCAGCTGAAGGTCGATGAGCTGCTCACGCTTTGCCACACCCACTTTCTCAGCAAACATGCGCATTGACTCAGGAGTGTAACCGCGACGACGGATACCGCAGATAGTCGGCATACGAGGGTCATCCCAGCCGCTGACGAAATTGTTCTTCACGAGTTCAAGGAGCTTTCGCTTAGACATCACGGTGTATGTAAGATTGAGTCTTGCGAACTCATACTGATGTGACGGGAATATGCCGAGCTTGTCGATGAACCAGTCGTAGAGTGGACGGTGAACATCGAACTCAAGGGTACAGATCGAGTGAGTGATGTTCTCGATACTGTCTGACTGGCCGTGAGCGTAGTCATACATAGGATAGATGCACCACTTGTCACCAGTTCTGTGATGATGCGCATGCAAAATACGGTAAAGAAGCGGGTCACGGAAAAGCATATTAGGATGAGCCATATCGATCTTCGCACGAAGAACCTTCTCGCCCTCAGCATACTTTCCGGCCTTCATTTCACGGAAAAGCTGTAGGTTTTCCTCGACGCTTCTGTTACGGTAAGGGCTCTCTGTACCAGGTACCTGAACTGTACCACGACCGGCACGGATCTCCTCCTGAGTCTGATCATCCACGTATGCAAGTCCCTTCTTGATGAGTTCCTCAGCCCAGTCATAAAGCTGGTCGAAATAGTCCGAAGCATATCGCTCGTTCTCCCATTCGAAACCAAGCCACTTGATATCCTCCTTGATTGAGTCTACATACTCGGTGTCTTCCTTTACTGGGTTAGTATCGTCAAAACGGAGATTGGTCTTTCCGCCGTATTTCTTTGCAAGTCCGAAATTGATGCAGATACTCTTCGCATGTCCGATGTGAAGATATCCGTTCGGTTCAGGCGGGAAGCGGGTCATCACAGATTCACACTTGCCGCTTGCGAGATCAGCCTCGATGATCTCCTCCAAAAAGTTGAGATTCCTGGTCTCAACGCCTTCCTTGTTTACCTCTTCCATATCTATTGGCAATTATATTTCGTTACATAAACTGTATTTACAGTTTGCTATTTTCAAATAATCGAGCAAATATACGGATTTTTCAGTATTTTTGCGCTCTCAAACAAGAAAAACAGCATTATGATAAAGTCAATGACAGGCTACGGCAAAGCCGAGGCACTACTTGAAGCAGGCAAGATCACAGTAGAAGTCCGCTCCCTCAACGGAAAAACCGCGGATATCAGCATAAAGACATCGTTCCTACCAAAAGACAAGGAAATGGCTGTTCGCCAGAAAATAGCAGCAGAGCTTACCAGAGGTAACATTGATTTCTTCGTGACTTTCGAGCCGAATGCAGCTGATAGCGCGAAGAAGATCAATATGGATCTGGCTATGGAATATTACCAGCAGATAAGCGAACTCGGCGGAAAGCTCGGAGCACACAATCTTTGGAACCAGAATCCCAATGACCTTCTGGCCATGCTGCTCAGAATGCCTGAGGTTATGGATGCCAGGAAGCAGGATGTAATCACCGATGAGAACTGGCCGGTTGTGGAGGCCTGCATCGATGAGGCTCTACGCAATATCAATGCATTCCGTGCGCAGGAAGGCGAAATTCTTTTTAAGGATGTAACCGATAAGGTCCATGCGATTCTCGATTACTCAAAGCAGATCGAAGAGTTTGAGAAAGAGCGCGTTGAGGCTATCAGAGAAAAAATTTTGAGCCGCTTTGCAGAACTCAAGGCTGAACCTGACCATAGTCGTCTGGAGCAGGAGATGATCTTCTACATAGAGAAGCTTGATATCAATGAAGAAAAGGTCCGTCTCCGTCAGCATTGCAATTATTTCCTTGACACCATCACCAACGAGCCGAATCCGGGAAAGAAATTAGGCTTCATCGCTCAGGAAATGGGACGCGAGATCAACACTACAGGTTCGAAAGCCAATCACACCGAGATCCAGAAGATCGTAGTGAAGATGAAGGACGAACTGGAGAAGATAAAGGAGCAGAGTCTGAACATCCTCTAAATCAGAGAGCAGCTAACAGATTAAAAGACAAGCCTTTATATAAAATGCCTGCTGTATCGACACAGCAGGCATTTTATATAAAGGTCTATTTATCAAGCATTTGCGGGCCACCATTAATGCTCGATTGTGTGATCATGGATAGCTTCACGCGGATTATCGTTTGTCAGAAGTTTTCCTTGATACTCTCCGGTAAGAGTCTTAAGGAATCCTGTTATCTGATCTACCTCGGCAGAAGTCAGCTCTACTCCACTCTGATAGATACCCATATCGCGCACAGCGTCTTCGAGAGTCTCTCGGGTTCCGTCATGGTAGTAAGGCCATGTATGCTCGACATTACGAAGTCCAGGAACCTTGAAACGATGACGGTCACGCTCGATCTGAGTTTCCTTGTATCGTCCGTTATCCTCGTGAGTGAGTTCGAGACCACGGTCAGCAAAATAATGACGGCGAAGGCCCATAAGTTCATATGACTGACCGCCAAGGTTAGGTCCCACATGGCAGGTAGCACAATCATATTTCTTAAAGAGCTCATAGCCTGCAAGTTCATCAGCTGTAATAGCTGAATCGTCACCATAGAGCCACTTATCGAAACGGGCATCAGGGGTTATGAGAGTTCTTTCGAATTCTTCTATTGCATCAGTGATATTAGCCTCTGTTAGTCCCTCAGGATAAACAGCCTTGAAAGACTTTGCAAAGTCTTTGTCAGCAGCGAGTTTCGCAATGACCTGGTCGAAAGACTCGGAAGCCATCTCTACAGGATTGAGCGGCGGACCGGCAGCCTGATCTGCAAGGGTCTTGGCACGGCCATCCCAGAACTGAACGAAATTGTAAACTGCATTATAAACTGTAGGAGCATTGACACCACCGAGCTGATCATTTACTCCGTGAGAGTACTGATGATTGTCTACACCTGCTGTTTCGAGGGCATGGCAAGTCGCACATGAAACTGTATTGTCCACTGAAAGACGTGGGTCATGGAATAGTGCAAATCCGAGTGCTGCCTTTGCAGGATCGATATCTGTCGCGAGTTCCACAGGACGTACAGGTTCTGCAGCACGCGTTTCAGGAAGACCGTCATTGTACATTGCAATACGCTCCTTACGGATCCAGTCTAGTACAATTTCTCTCTTTTCTGAAGTCAATGAACTTCCCCAGTGAACCAGATAATACTTCGGCATAGGCATTCTGTCATCCAGAACGACCTTCTCGATCTTCGCAAGATCCACTGCAGAGATCTCGCCATCCACCTTGAGTGCATTCATAAAAGGCTTCATATCGTAGGCGCGATAGCCTGAGTCAATATCCGCCATTACGATCTTACCAGCCACAGGCATCTTCGCATAGAAAGGAAGCTTAGGATCAGCAGAGTGGCAGCTCAAACATCCGCCATCCTCAAAGATCTTGTAGACCTGCTCATATTGAGGCAGATCCGCAGAAGGAACCCTGTTCACGGCCCTGTAGACCACGACCATTGCGGCCGCCACCACCAGCAGCAGAACCGCACACCATCTTACTAATTTCTTCATAATCGTATTGAATAGTTAATCATTTACTCATCAGCAAAAGCATGAAATTGGCCGTTTCTGTGCTTTCGATTGTATGTTTCACCGTCGAAAGCATGAAATTGGCCGTTTCTGTGCTTTCGACCGGATCACCGGTTATAGACGTGCACGCTGTCAGATGCAGTCGGAAGATAATTCACTCCCCACCAGCACATCTGCAGGCAGAGAAAGCTGAAAATCAGCAGCAGACATAACATCCTGCGGGAAGTCCGCCCCGACAGACGAAGATGTATATAAAGCATATAACTCAGCCAGGTGACAAGAGCCCAGGTCTCCTTAGGATCCCAGCTCCAGTAATGCCCCCATGCTTCCTTAGCCCACAAAGCACCCGAGAGCATACCAAAGGTCAGGAATGCCATACCTATATATACTAATGTGTCTGCAGCAGACATCACATTGTTCTTAGTAGTAAAAAGGCCCACAAGAGACAGGAGGAAAGCACATCCAAGGAAGGAATAGGAAAACATATAGACCGTCACGTGGGGAATGAACCATGGACTCTGAAGAGCGGGCATCAATGTCTGGTCATGAATTTCCGGACGGAAGATATTGATCAATATAAACACCGTCGCAAGAATTGTCGAATACGAAAGAATCCATCTGTAGCGCCAGCGGATGTAAGTGAACAAACCTGCAAAAAAAGCAAAAAAGGAATACCAAAGGCGGGTCTCCCCCATCGTCCTAAGCGGAGGGCGTCCAAGATCCACCCAAAGCAAAGCAATAAATGCAGCCAAAACCAAAAGGGCTGAAAATGAGGATGTTATTGCAATACCACGACGTCTGCGGTAGCGCAAAGAAGACTCTGACCAATGGTCATTTGCACACAGAGACGCCACAGCTCCGACAGCTGAAAGCAATACGGCCGCGACACCGAACCATATGAATATATTCCATCCCATAATATCAATCATCATCATTTCTTCTGCGTGGACCACATACAAACAGCATGAAGGCCCCAGCAAGCATCATTATCACTCCTGCCAATGCTGCATATTTCCATGGCTCATAAACAATCTGAAGTATGCAGCTGTATCCATCTTGCATGCTTTCGTAGCCGACAAGATAGATGTCCCTGCCAAATGAAAGACCGTACGGTTGATTGACTTTCAGTATCACATTTTCTCCGTCTACATTTACGAGGGCTTCATACATCGAAGGTACACCGTTGGAATATGTCTCTACACTGAATTCATCCAATGTTATTTCGAAAGGAAGCACTTCATAGGTCCCGTCAATTGTAAAAGCTTCCCTTACTGGAAGACTCTGCACGGCTCTGATTCGGAGTTCCTCAGTGTCCGGGGCTCCCCAGAAAGCTGACGAAACGGCCAGAAGAAGCCCGGCATGATTCAATAGGAAACGCCACCTTACAGCTCCGAGTCTGGCACCGGTAGCCGTCTGGGCACGCCATCCTCTTAGAATCACAAAAAGCAGGACAGTCTGCAAATACAGCATTATAAAAGCGAACATCCAGGTAGAAACCAGAGACCTTTCACCAGTTATTCCCACTACAAGACAGAATCCAAGGAAAAGCACGATAGATGAAATCGTAGCCCCTCGGGATAGCATAAAGTCAACGAAAAATGATTTACGACGGGTCTTCCATAATGAAATCATCACAACAGCCCACAGAAGGGCAAGGATAAGATTCAGCGGAAATGCAAGAAAGGAAATCGGAACACTGCCCACCATAATCTGAAGGGCAAGGGCAACAGCCAGAAATATTGTAATAATAATGTAAGGCATGGCCATGAACTTTAATTACAAAAATACTGATTTTTCGTGAATCCGCAACAATTGGCCCGATTTTACCACAAATTTGATAGGCTATTAAATAAGATATTTGCCTAAAAGAATAAAAACGCTAACTTTGTCTTGCTAAACCATAAACCTTAATCGCAATGAGTCCAGAAATCATTCGAGAATTAGACGCACTAAATGTCACAATGAACGGTGGTTCCACCCTTTTAAATGTCGTTCTCGCATTAGTAATGTTCGGAGTAGCCCTTGGCATAAAGCCCGCTACTTTCGTCGATATCATAAAGAATCCAAAATCGATCATCACCGGTATCGCATGCCAGCTGGTTCTCCTTCCAGCACTGACACTGGCCTTGATCATGGCTATGGGACAATGGATTTCACCGATGATCGCACTCGGTATGATCCTCGTAGCCTCATGTCCCGGCGGAAACATTTCAAACTTCATAACTTCGCTTTCCAGAGGAAATTCCGAGCTTTCAGTTTCACTCACAGCATTCAATACAGCTGTCTGCGTATTCACCACTCCGCTCAATTTCGCATTCTGGGGCAAGATGTATCTGAACTTTGCCGGCAACCATTATATAGGCGAACTCCCCGAGCTTCAGATTCCGCTCGGTGACATTTTCCAAAGCATATTCATCATCATGGGTATTCCGCTTGTGCTCGGAATCCTTTGCGGCCAATACCTTCCGAAAGTGGCAAAGATACTCAGAAAACCTTTGCAGTACCTTTCAATCATAGTATTCATCGCAATGGTGATCATCATCTTCACAGGAAACCTGGACGTATTCATGAAATGCATCCGATATATCTTCCTGGTAGTGCTCCTGCACAATCTTCTTGCACTGGGAATCGGATTCGGAACAAGTACATTGCTTAAACTTCCATATAAAGACAGAAGGACAATCACCATCGAGACAGGTATCCAGAATTCTGGTCTGGGTCTCGTCCTCCTTCTCAACCCTAATATTTTCCCTGAAGTCGGAGCATGGGCTGATAACGGCGGGATGCTCGTCATCACCGCATGGTGGGGCGTATGGCACATCATTTCAGGCCTGACTCTTGCAGGCATCTGGAGATGGAAAGGAAGAAAAGAAGCAACAGAGGAATAATATGATCAGAAAACATATTTACGACAAAGATTTTCTATACGACTTTCTTAAACCTATCGTTGACTGGTGCGTTAGGCACAGCTACAGGAAGGTCGAAGTAAAAGGCAGGGAAAACATTCCTGCTGACGGGGCTGTAATCATTACACCAAATCACTGCAACACATTGATGGATGCCCTTGTCGTACTTCGTGCATTCAAGAACGAATCTGTTTTCGGAGCAAGAGCAGATCTGTTCAAAAGGCCTTTCATAGCCAAGCTTATGTACTTTGTAAGAATCCTTCCGATGGTACGTCAGCGCGACGGTCTTCGTAATGTACTGAAAAACAATGAGACTCAGGAAGTCATCATCGAAATACTAGAGAACAAGGTCCGTTTTTGCATGTATCCGGAAGGAAAGCACAGGCCTGCGCATTCGCTGCAAAGTCTGGGTAAAGGAACATTCAGGGCTGCACTTGCTGCCAATGAGAAATTTGGCGACAAAATGCCAGTATACATTGTTCCAGCAGGTATAGAATACGGTGATTACTTCCGATACAGAAGTACCTCCCTCCTCACTTTCGGAGAACCGATCAATGTAACGGAATTCGTCAAAGGACTGGATGTAGAGAACCAGGCGCAGATGATCGAACCACTGAGAAAAGAGCTCGCAGCCAGGATGTCCGGACTTATAACCTTCTTGAAGGATGACGAAAATCTATATGTGAAATGGGCTCTGACCAGGATAGTGGCTGCAGCCAACGGTCTGAATTACGGCAATTTCGGCACAAGTCTTTACGACGGAATGAACGGAAACAGAGAGATCGTTCAAAGAATCGAGGCTGCCTGCGAAGAGAAGGCTGAACAAATGCAGAAGCTTCTTGAAAAAGTAGATGCTTTCGAAAAGAAGAGGAAGAAGAAAGGAATGTCTATTTATTCCTTCACCAAGAAAAACACTCCCCTCAGAGCAGTCGGGAAAGCATTGGCTGCACTTATAGGCCTCCCATACTATATCTTCAGCACAACAGTAAGTTCCCCAATGTGGCTTACTTATTACCTGCTCAAGAGCAAGACTAGAGACAAAGCCTTCCATAACACAGTGGGATTCGGAATTAAACTGGGTCTGGGACTTGTCCTATACCCTGTCTACACAGCTCTGGCATTCTGCTTCATGAAATGGCAATTTGCCCTTGCAGCTCTGCTTCTAAGCATACCTTCATACAGTTTCTTCTTTGACTATAATGAAGGCATCAGAAGACTGGTATCAGACATAAGAGTATTGGCTGATAAGAAAATGAGAAGTATCTGCAAGGATATTGTAAAATCATTCAAGAAATTGTAAAACCCAAACCTTTTATATATGAAAAAGACACTCATTACCGCTATTGCAGCCATTACGCTGTGCATGCCTTCATTCGCAGAAGAAGTTGCCGCTGCAGAAAACGATGTGAAGGCCAAGAAGGAAAAGAAGAATGTAACATACAACGAAAAAGGAGAAATCATCAAGACTGGTACCAATTTCGGTCCTCTCCCCGTAGTTGCATTCGACGCAGACCGCGGATTCCAGTTCGGTGCCCTCCTTAACCTCTACAATTTCGGTAACGGAGACACTTATCCTAACCCAAAGTCTACCTGGTATTTCGAAGCATCAGCCTATACCAAGGAAAGCGCAATCAACAGCTACAAATTCATTATAAACTATGATAACAAGACTCTTATCCCAGGAGTAAGAATGTCCATCTGTTCTGGCTACTACAAGGATGCCGCTTTGGATTTCTACGGATTCAATGGATATGAGAGCATATACAATATGAAAATGCTCGAGCCGACTTTCCAATTTGAAGACAATAAAGCCGGTGAGAAACTGCTGAAGAAATTCGAAGAAAAAGGCAAGCTGCCAAAAGGATTTTACCGCTTCGGACGCGACCTTATCAAGGCCAAGGTAGACTTTACTGGAGAAATCCTCAAGAACTTCTATTGGGAAGCCGGTTATAACTTCTCATGGATGAAGACTGAGTCATTCAAACCAAACGGCTACAGTGTATTGAATAATCCAGCTGATCCTTCAATGTATATAGAAGGCGGCACAACATTGTTTGACCTTTATAAAGCCTGGGGAATCATTTCACCGGAACAAGCAGACGGAGGTCTGATCTCATCTATCCGCGCAGGTCTTATGTACGACAGCCGTAATGTAGAGAACAATCCGACAAAAGGTATCTGGGCTGAAGCTCACATCATTGCAGCTCCTAAATGGCTCGGCACCACCGACCCTCATTACAAATATTGCATCACAATGCGCCAGTACCTTCCAATAGTGCAGGATAAGCTTACATTCGCATACAGAGCCGCTTATCAGGGCACATTCGGAAACAGTTCACCTTGGTACGCAATGCCATTCTACACAAACGTAGGTCCGAAGGCAGACAATGACGGATTCGGAGGCTATCGCACAGTCAGAGGTCTGATGCTCAATCGAGTACAGGGCCAGGACGTAGGATTCTACAATGCAGAACTCCGCTGGAGATTCATCGACTTCAAGCTCTGGAAACAGAACATCGCTTTTGCAATCAGCGGATTCACTGACGGAGCACATGTTTTCAAGGGTTACAATATGGAGAACAAGACAGGCAAGTATCAGGAACTTTACGAAAAATTCGTGGACGTAAACAGAAAGGCCGACGGATTCCACGGATCGGCAGGTGCAGGTCTGCGCTTCATCATGAACCAGAACTTCATCGTTGCATTGGAGTATGCACGCTGCTTCAACAAGCAGGACGGAAACGGAGCTTTCTATATCAATACCGGCTTCCTGTTCTAGTTGCATCCTGACATTCTGAGCACAGCAATTGTCATTCTTAGCGCAGCGAAGAATCTACACTGATATTGCTTTTCAAAAATTATTTTGATAAATTTGTGCTTTCGCGCTTCTGCGAAAGCACTTTTTTTATTTCTAACCCATTAACCAGTTAGTAGTATGGATCAGTTCACTCAAAACTATGTGGACGGATTTATGGCTGATCTCATTGCCAGAAATCCGGGAGAAAAAGAGTTTCATCAGGCAGTAAAGGAAGTCCTGGAAAGCGTTGCCCCATATATTGTCGAGCATCCTTATCTTATGGACCAGAAGATACTTGAAAGAATCGTCGAACCAGAAAGAATCATCATTTTCCGCGTTCCTTGGCTGGACGATGAAGGCGAGGTACGGGTAAACAGGGGCTACAGAGTCCAGTGTAACAGTGCGATTGGACCTTACAAGGGCGGTATCCGTTTCCACCCGAGCGTTAACCTCAGCATCATGAAATTCCTCGCATTTGAGCAGACTTTCAAGAACAGCCTCACTACCCTCCCGATGGGAGCAGGCAAAGGAGGTTCTGACTTCGATCCCAAAGGCAAATCAGACAATGAAGTGATGCGATTCTGCCAGAGCTTTATGACAGAGCTTCAAAAGCATATCGGAGCTGACACAGACGTACCTGCAGGAGACATCGGAGTCGGAGGACGCGAGATTGGCTATATGTTCGGTCAATACAAGAGACTGCGCGACGAATTCACCGGCGTGCTCACCGGTAAAGGCCAGATGTGGGGAGGAAGCCCTCTCAGACCGGAAGCGACCGGTTACGGCACATGCTACTTCGCAAGCGCAATGCTCGCTACACGCGGCGACAGTTACGAAGGAAAGACTGTCGCAATCTCGGGATCGGGCAACGTAGCTCAGTTCGCGGCCCAGAAAGCTCTTCAGCTAGGGGCTAAGGTACTGACAATGTCTGACTCAAACGGTTACATTTATGATCCGGACGGAATCGACGCAGACAAGCTAGCCTACATTATGGAGCTGAAGAACGTCTATAGAGGACGTATCAGAGAATATGTTGAGAAATATCCGACAGCTCAGTATCACGCCGGGGAGCGTCCTTGGAGTGTGAAATGCGACATTGCAATGCCTTGCGCCACTCAGAACGAACTTAACGGAGAGCAGGCAAAGACATTGGTAGAAAATGGATGCATATGCGTAGCTGAAGGTGCAAATATGCCTTGCACACCTGAAGCCATCGAGGTATTCCAGACTGCAAAACTTCTCTACTCACCAGGAAAGGCATCCAATGCCGGCGGAGTAGCCACCTCAGGACTCGAAATGACTCAGAACTCCATGAGACTCAGATGGACACGCGAAGAAGTAGACCAACACCTTAAGCAGATTATGACAGATATCCACGAAGCATGCGTGAAATATGGAACAGAGGAAGACGGTTATGTGAACTATGTGAAGGGTGCGAATATCGCAGGATTCATCAAGGTAGCTGAAGCTATGATGGCTCACGGTCTTGTTTAGGATATAAAAAAGTCGTAAATTAGCAGACTGTTTTGCTCTATGACAGGCAATCAGTCTGCTTTTTAATTGACCATCAGACATTTAAATATATGCACATAGGAATCGCCGGAAATATCGGATGCGGAAAGACTACGCTCACAAGAATGCTGTCACAGCATTACGGATGGACGCCGAAGTATGAGGCCGTTACATATAACCCATATCTTGAAGACTACTACAAGGATATCCAGAGATGGTCTTACAACCTCGAGACCTATTTCCTGGCACAAAGATTCCAGGACTTGGTGGAAATCTCAAAATCAGAAGATGTAATCATCCAGGACAGGACCATTATGGAGGGAGTGCATATCTTCGTAGCTAACAACAAGGCAATGGGTAACCTCTCAGACCGAGATTTCGACACCTACATGCAGCTTTTCAACCTCATGATGTCAATGGTCAGAGAGCCAGATCTTCTAATTTATCTGAAATCATCGGTTCCTACATTGGTTTCACAGATTCAGAAACGCGGACGCGACTACGAAAAAAGCATAAGCATCGAATATCTGAGCAATCTGAATGAAAGATATGACGAGTGGATTGCCAACTACAAAGGTAAAGTGCTTGTAATCGAGGCCGATGACCTCGACTTCGAGCATAGACCTGAAGACTTTGCACAAATCACCGACAAGATCGACGCGCAGCTTTACGGCCTCTTCTAGAGAGGAGCCAATAGTCTAACAATCAATAAGATGCGAGTTCTACGTGCCGCACTAAGGGGAGCACGCAGAACTCGCATCTCACTAAGAATCAGCGTATTAAAATCTTCCTATGTATTAGAATCCCGGAAGATCGAGGTAGAGAGTCGGAATGAGAAGTAGGAAACCCAAGACAATCATCGCCAAGATGAACTTCCAGGCCCATCTGAACCATTTCTCATACGGAATCTTGGCTACTGACAGTACGGCCATAAGGACTCCCGAGCATGGAGTTATCATATTCGTGAATCCGTCACCGAACTGGAAAGCCAGTACAGTAGCCTGGCGCGACACCCCGATGAGATCCGAAAACGGCGCCATGATCGGCATTGTCACCGCGGCTTTGGCAGAAGCTGATGGAATAAAGACATTGATGAAAGTCTGGATTCCGTACATTGTTCCAAGCGCTCCTGCGCGGCCGGTCCCGTCGAGAGCTGATGCCATCGCCCCCAGCATTGTATCTATCACCTGACCTTCTTTCAATATCACGATTATACCGGCGGCAAAACCGATTATCAAGGCAGCAGAGAAAATATCCTTTGCGCCAGCAATGAATTCTTTGGCAATATCATCTGCACCATAGCCTACCGCAACGCCGGAAGCCACTGCAAGAGCTAGAAAGAGTGCGCATATCTCCTGAAGATACCAGCCATATCCCATCACACCCACCACCATGAACAATATGCAGAACATCAGCATATTGAGGATGAACATTCTGGATGATTTGAGAAGGGCAGGTATGGAAACCGCGGCAAAAAGTGCGGTCAACACCCAAAGAAGCCAAGGCGTATCGAATTTAGCCTGCCCCAATGTGATGACACAATCCGATGCATAATAAACTGAGAACAATATAAGGATGACTGTCAGGATTCCGAAGCAGATCCATGCAGAGAGACCACTCCCCTTTCCTTCTGAAACTTCATCCCTCTCCACATCTTCTTCGAATGCATCAATCGGTTTTCTTATACGTGATGCATACCAGAGGGTGAATGCTATGGCCGCAGCCATAAGAACGACCCAGCATATAATCCTGTACTCGATGCCGGAGAAAAGAGGCAGATCAGACATATCCTGAGCGATACCGATAGTAAAAGGATTCAGCATAGCACCGGCAAATCCCACATGAGCCGCCACATACACCATACATACACCAGTAAACTCATCATAACCAAGGCGCTTCGCCAATGGAATCGCCACAGCAACAAACGCTATAGTCTCCTCACTCATGCCGAAAACAGCCCCGAAAAGGCCGAAAAGAAGCATTATAAGGGTGATGACAATGTTACCCACGCCCAGTCTGCGTATAAGGCTGAAACGTTCAAGTTCCTGGACCTTCGAAATAAACTTCAATATGCCCTCATCCACAGCCTTGGTACTGTTCACCACCCAGAATGCGCCTCCGATAACAAGCACGAAAGCGATAATCCCGGCTTGCTGGCTGAATCCCTCATAAAGTGCAGAAAACACCTGCCAGGTCTGAGGATTGCCTCCGGGGACAAACCAGGTCGATACCGCACAGATCAGCAGTACTGTGAAAATAATGACGTAGGTATTGGGAACTTTGAACTTTGACATAATGAATATGGTATTTTATTAAAAGATTCTCACGTCGCCCTACGGGCTACTCAGAAAGACAGAAGAAGGCATCTTGTGAGCTACTCAGAATGACAGGAGACAGAGATCCTGCTGGCTCCTCTGAAAGAGAGGAAGATGCGTGATAGACAAAAGCTTCAATATCAGCGGTTTAACAAATATGCCTGCTGCATAGTGACAGCAGGCATATTCCGTAAACTTATGAAACACAAAGGCTTAAGCACCACCTTGTGATATCGGATTTATTTTGTAGACCAGGTTCCACCGCCGTTATCCCAAGTTCCTTCTTTTACAGTATAGAGATTTGTTCCGTCGGTAGGAACAGTGAGGTCTGCTGTCTGATTCCACTTGTTATTCCAATCATTATTAGCATTACCTGGATTCATGCGACAGAAAATGATGTTGGTATATCCTTCAATATCAGCCTTATCAAACTCATAGATTCCATCTGAATCAGAAGCCGCCACCATATCTATCCATTTCTCTGGCTTGCCATCCTGAAATGCATAAACTGCAAAACGAGCATTAGCCTGAGTCCAGTTGCTGTTTGGCTTGAGGTAGATATACTCTGGCTCCGGTTCCACTGTCGGCTGATCGTACGGGAGTTCATCGAACGGATTGCCCTCGATACCACCATTGTACTCACCATAGAAATCAGGATCGATAGTGATCTCGAATGACGCATAGTCAGTCAGTACATTCTCACCGATGATGTTTGTTCTCCAGTTACGGCGTACAGGAACATTAGGAATGCTGATGGTATTGATTTCACGAGTACCCTGGAGGAATGTGATCTTATATGCATCAAGCTGATCCTTTTCACCGGTAACTGCGTCTGCTACAAGAATATAATTCATCGAAAGATATGAATATTCGTGAGCTGTAGGATAGTCTGCCTTATTGTAGACATTGAGCTTCTGCTGCGGAAGAGCAGCCGCTTTGAAGGTGAACTCTTTTCCTTCTGATGCCACTCCAGAGAAGAGATCAAATCTTGTCGCGGCATTTGAAAGAGTTACAGAAGTGTTGTCTATAACGACTCCCGCTGCCTTTGCAGCATCGATATCATCCTGAGTAGTACCGACATTGATCTGTGCAAACGGGCGTGTAAGAGTAATGTTTTCAATACTCATATCAGCCTCAATATGGAGCTTTGCAACAGCGTAAAAAGCATCACGTGACTCATCATTCGCAGCAAGAGCATCATAGTTCACTGTAAGATAAGGAGGATACTGAGCTGTGAGAGCGTAGTGGCTCTTACCTTCTGCCTGTGCCCAGAACACGAATTCATAATCCTGTCCCTTAACAAGTCTTACAGATACCTTGGCATCGAGATCATCCGCACCCTGGAAATCTTCGATTTCAGGCTGAAGCTGATCCAAAAGAACTCCGTCCTTATAGACATAGAAAAGGAGTTCCTTCTCGTATGTGTCTGCATAACCGATTCCGGTCCCTGCAGGTGCAGCCTTAGTAGCAATAGCACTTTCTGTGTTGATGGCGAATGTCACTTCGACCTCATCCTGACTGCTTGCAGGAATGTTTTCTCTCTGACAAGCAAATGCCGCCACAAGGATCATAATAGTGGCCGCATAGCGGAAAAACTTTTTCATTGTAGTTATGGTTAATTAGTTATTGGCAGCCTCGGGCGCGGTCAGGCGCCCGGGACTGAATTTGTCTTATTTTGTAGACCAGGTTCCACCGCCGTTATCCCAAGTTCCTTCCTTGACGGTATACAGGTTTGTACCATCTGTCGGAACTTTAAGGTCAGATGTCTGATTCCACTTGTTATCCCAGTTGTTATTAGCATTACCAGGATTCATGCGACAGAAGATGATGTTAGGATTACCCTGAAGAGCATCCTTGCTGATTTCATAGATTCCATCATCATCAGCATCAGTCATAGGATCCCATCTCTCTGCAACTCCCCATGAATAAACTGCAAAACGAGCATTATCTACCTCCCAATTTGCATTAGGCTTGAGATAAAGATTGTTATCTACAGGCTCCGGAGCCACAGTACCATTGTAAGGATACTCCTTCCAGTCGCTACCCTCTGGATCATACTCACCGTCAAATGCAGGATCGATCACGATGCTGAATGTCGACATATCAGTAAGGATATTCTCGCTGATGATGTTTGTACGATAGTTACGACGTACAGGAACATTGTTGATCTGGATAGGATTGTTCACTGGTTGATCGTTACCCTCCTCGTAGAAGTCAACAACGAAAGTAACAAGTCCCTTCTCTGTACCGTCAGCTGAGTTATCAGCTACGAGGACATAGTTGAGTGAAAGGTACTCATACTCTGTCGCCTGCTCCTGTCCCTTGTATACAGAAAGAGTATTCTCACCTGCAGGGAGGGTATTCATAGGAAGAGCTGCAGCTGCAAAAGTAACATCGACATTACCCTCAGTCTTACCGCTGAAGAGGTTAAGAACATTAGCGACACCCTTTACAGTCACCTCTGACTTAGTTACAGTCACACCTGCTGTCTGCGCTGCAGTATAATCTAGAGTACCGACATTGATCTGAGCCACAGCACGTCTGAGAGTGATATCCTGATTAAGATTGCTGTCAGTTACCTTATAGCCCTCAAGAGTTGCATACCAAGCATCGCGATACTTGTTGTTTGCAACAAGACCACCATAGTTTACAGTCACATTCTTGTTCTCGAGATCAACTGTGTAGTAGTTTGTACCCTTTGAATCAGCCCAGAACACGAAATCATAAGTCTGTCCCTTTACGAGAGTTACTGTAACTGTAGCCTCGTTGTCTGTGCCGAAGTCATCTGCAACAGAATAAACAGCTGGTGAGAGAAGCTGGCCATTACGGTAAACACCGAAAGTGAGTTCCTTTTCCCACTCTGGAGCTTCACCTACAACCGCCTTAGACTGGATAGCCTCATTAGAGATAGTGAAGGTAACTTCTACTGCTTCACCTTTGCCAAGCTCAGGAGATACCTCCTTCTGGCATGATGCCGCGAATGCCATTGAAAGCAGAGCGGCCGAATAAAAAAGGATCTTTTTCATGATATTGATTAGTTGTTGTTGATTTCAGATATATTAGTTCTGCGGCCAATTCTCGATGTAAGGAGAATCAACATCGTAAATCGGAATGATTTCCACTACGAAATGAGCCGGACCGGTAAAGAATTCACCGATGATGTTTGTGCGATAGTTTCTCTGATAAGGAACATTCTCCACAGGAATGACGATTTCCGCATTGTTATAGGTGAAGATTCCTGTAACAGAAGGAAGCATACCCTTTGTCTGAGGTGCGAGAACATAGTTCATAGATACATAGCTGTATGTCTGGTTATCACCATTGATCTCAAGCTTCTCACCGCTTGCTGCAGGAACAGGTGTAGAATAGAATGCTGCATTTGTTGAACCTGTAGCTGTTCTGTCAAGAACATTCAGCACATTAGGAAGACCTGAAATCTCTACCTGTGAAAGCATTCTGAGTCCGAGGTCTGTCACCTCTGAATAATCTTTTGCTCCGAAATTGATCTGAGCGAACGGACGATAAAGATCTACCTTTGTAGGAGTCGATACCACCTTGTAACCCTCGACGAGCTGATAGAAAGCATCACGATTCTCATCATTGGCCGCTGTACTGTAGCTATCCACAGTGACAGTCTGCGCCTGAGGATCAAATGTATAAGGAGCATCTGGTGACTGAGCCCAGAATACGATGTCATATGGATAGTTCTTTACAAGTTTGAGCTCTACAGTCATGGTGAGTGCACCATTTTCGAACTTCAAAGGCTCGTCATTGTGAAGAAGAAGCCTTCTTTCTGCGTTATTGGCATCATAGACAGCATAATAAAGATCAGTAGCAGTCTTTCCATCTGAATATGCCTTAGTGGCAATACTTTCAGGAACAGATACAGCAAGAACTGCAACAGCCTCTTCACCCTCAGGGAGAGACACTGCCGGAGTTTCTTTCTGGCAAGATGCAGCTGCGATCAATCCGGCCACAGCCGCTGCAATCCAAAAAATCTTTTTCATTATTTTATAAGTTATAGTTGTTATTCAATTACTTAATAGGATTACCGTTCTCATCGATATCGTAGTCATAATCATCAAACTTCTCAAGTACTACGACTTTCACCTCTGCGAACTCAGTAAGGAAGTTACCAATGATGTTGGTACGATGATTTCTCTGATAAGGCACGTTCTGTACTTCGATGACAACAGGATTTGCCGACTTATCGTGTGTAAATGTAGCACTAACGCTGTTAAGCTTCTTGGCATCAGCAGCAAGGACATAATTCATCGAGTACCAGCCATACTGAACACCCTGAACTGAATAATATGCCGGATCGGTCGGAACTGCAGTGGCCTCAAGTTTTGTCGATGCACTGCCTTCCACCTCTCCTGTAAGAACGTTCAAAACTGTCGGAAGACCGTCAATTGCAACTGTGGACTTGAGTGACTTATGCACATCCACTTCCTCCACTGACTTATAATCTGCAGCAAGGAAATTGATCTGGGCGAAAGGACGTCTGAGTCCTACAGTGCGTGACTCCCCTGCCTTTGAGACCTTTATGATTTCCTGCTTGCAGAAAGCATCGCGATACTCATCATTAGCGAGGCCTTCATAGTCGACCTCCACCTTGGCCAAAGAAACGAATTCAGTAAGGTCATATGCATTCTGCTCGCCCTCAGCATCCTCATACTGAGCCCAGAAAACAAAGTTGTAAGGATAATCCTTGACGAGCTGGACATCGAAAGAGGCAGTTTTATCACTAATAATTTCCTTTCCGGCAAGTCCCTCTACAGGATCATTGTTCTCATCAAATGCAGCCCAATATACACAGTTGACAGTACGGCCGTCAGCAATATCCTTTGTCTGAGCATCTGATGGAGCCACTACAGAAAGTCTTACTGTAGTTTTACCGGCACCTGTAAGGAAATTGTTTTCTTTCTGGCAAGAAACCATTGCTACAACAGCAGTCAATGTCAATAAAAAAAATCTTTTCATATAGTTTCAGTTTTTAATTTTCGATATAAGTGGCAGCTCCAGGCGCGGTCAGACGCCAGGAGCCGATTTCCGCTAGATCTGCGGATAAGTTTCAATATATTCGTCATCGAATCCCTCTACAACGATCAGCTGCACCTTTACTTTTTCAGTAAAGAAATTACCGATGATGTTGGTACGATGATTTCTCTCATAAGGAACGTTATTTACCTCGATGCTTACACCATCCACCTTCTTATCGTGATAGAAGAGACCTGTTACATCTTTTGTATCCTTATCTGTAGCGAGAATGTAATTCATTGAATACCAACCATATGTAGTAGCAACACCTGTAGCTGGATCAGTAATGGTATAATACTTATCCTCTGAAGGAATGGCATACTTTGCGAGATTTACGGTAGTACCGGCAGCATCTTTGTCCACAGTTCCATCAATACCGTTGAGAACAGAAGGAAGGCCTTCCATAAGGATGGTGGAAGTCATATTTGTATTAAGTCCCACAGCCTCCACATCCTTGTAATCAGCAGCAAGGAAATTGATCTGAGCGAAAGGACGGTAAAGCTGAACTTCCTTCACCTCATTATCAGAAACGATAGTGATAATCTGGTTAGCATAGAAGGCATCACGATTCTCATCATTGGCATTTCCGCCATAGTTCACAACGACCTTACCATCTTCATTGAATGTACTGAGGCCGTACGCTGCATTCTGGCCGTATTCATCTCCCACGTGTGCCCAGAAGACAAAGTTATAGTCATAATGCTTTACAAGAGTCACCTCGATCTCTGCTTTCATTCCATTGATGACAGCTGTTCCAGCGAGACCGGCTATAGGCTTATCGTTATTGTCAAACGCTGCCCAATGGACGATATTTGCCTTCTTTCCATCAGAAATGGTTCTTGTCTGAACAGCTGGAGTCTGCACAGAAAGAGTCACATTGGCAGTCTCGCCATTTACACCGCTCTGAGGGGCTTCTTTCTGGCAAGATGCAGCCGCGAACAATCCGGCCACAGCCGCTGCAATCCAAAGAATCTTCTTCATAATATAAAATGTTTAAATAATTTTCAATATGTAAATGTCAATCTTACTTCACAGGTGCATCGATCACTGTACCAGCGACAGTGAAAGTAACTACAGCATCCTTATACTCACGGGCAGGATCCACTACACCATAACCTACATTCTGTGCTCTGGTATAAGCATCCTTGTAGAAATCCTCACGACAGACAGCATCTACTGTAGAATCTGCATCAATGCTTCCAGTAAGAGAAGCCGCGTGGAAACCGGTTCCGATACCTGCGGCATACTTTCCTCCGATAGCCTTGATTTTCGAATTGACGATAGTGATGTCATTGACAGAGTTTGTCGCATTCGCGGTGCAGTGAGTATCATAGCCGGAACCGATACCAGCTCCGAACTGTCCTCCGATCGCATTGACTGTAGAATTCTCAATATAGATCTTTACAATCTGCTTGTTATCTGCTGAAATATCGCCTGCATAACGGCTTCCACCGATTCCTGCAGAAGCGTTTCCTCCAAGAGCCTCGGAAATTGTAGAATTCAGAATGGTGATATCAGTATCCTGCCAATAGCGGGCACCGATAGCCGCCGCCTTGCTTCCTCCCTCGGCTTTATTGACTGTAGAGCCCTCGATGAAGATCACAGCACCACCGATTGCAGGTGCTCCCTCCGGCTCACTCTTACCATACTTAGGGTCGTTAAGGCACTCTGCCTGAGGATAACCGCCACGAGCTGAAACAGACTTCACATCCTTTATAGTAACTCTCGCATTCTCGCCACCGATTCCATATCCACCCTTGCCATATCCTTTGGCTGTCAGATAGTTAAGAGCATCGACATTGATCACACCCTGGCCACCGACTCCGCTTCCGCCATATGTATCGTCCACGCCAGCACCGCCTACAGCTACAAGCTCATTACCTGTAAGTGTAAGAGTGGCATCGGCAGGGACAGAGATTGCATCAGCTGCACCGGAAAGTTCTGCTTTACCGACAACGGTCACTTTCACATCTGCATTTTCCACAAGTGTAAGAGCGCTTCCCTCTGCGGCATCGATGACAGTATTGTCAAGTACAATGTCAATATCACCGCCGACAGTGAAAGGAAGAGCCGCGGTACCTACATTGATGATAGTACCCTCTGCACCCACGAATACCACGCCTTCGGCAATCTCTGAAGGAAGATTCCAGGTACCTGCAGGAACATAAAGTTCTGTACCTGCGATACGAGCAAGGCTGTCAAGCTTCTTCTGCGTGAACTCCACACCCGGATCAATGATATTGAAATCAGGCTTCTCGAACATCTCATCAAGGACAATGCTCATAATGGCAATTTCAGTAAAGAAGTTACCTATGATGTTTGTACGATGATTTCTCAGAACAGGAACATTATCCACCTTTACAGTTCTGTCGATATTTCCGCCAGTATACTTGAAATTTGCTGTAATGCTTGAAATCAATGCCGGCTCAGTACCTTTAGGAGCAAGGACATAGTTCATCGAAACATACTTATATCCGACTTTATTCACTTCAAGAAGACGAGGATCATTCGGAATGGCAGCAAGAGTGAAATCTGCAGCGGCAGTTTCAGTTCCGACAGACTCTGTAAGAAGATCGAGGGTATTAGGGACCTCTGCACTTACGAGAGAAGACTGCATTCCTGCATCCACTGATGCCTGGTCATAATAATCTACAACAGACTGATAGTCAGCAGATCCGAAATTGATCTGTGCAAAAGGACGATAAAGAGTCACAGTCTCCTGAAGCAGTCCGTCTGTTACTTTGAGATTCTGACGTACAGCATAGAAGGCATCACGATAGTCATCATTTGCCACGCCGTCATAGCTGACTGTCATCTTAGCGTTCTCCCAGTCAAATGCGAATGCACTGCACTGCTGAGCCTGAGCCCAGAACACCACATCATAATTCAGATCCTTGACGAGCTGAAGTCTGATGGTCGCAGTCTTTCCAGATACAGCCACACCTTCAGATGTGTTGCTGAGGCTCGGAATCATCTTTCCCTGATCAGTGTAGGTCGCATAATAAAGGACCAATGCCTTCTCACCATCTGCAATAGCCTTAGTGCCGAGTGCTCCTGGAAGAGCCACCTCGAAGGACACTTCGGATTTTGCTCCGACCTGCTCGATCTGATCTACCTTCTGACAGGCAGCGGCACAAACCACAGCCGCCAGAATGAAATAGAAAATACGTTTCATAAAGTTAAATTTGTTTTTGTCTCTTGGCAACCCTCAGCCCGGTCAGGGGCTGGGGGTCGGGGTTATTCCCGGATGAGCGGGAATCTTTATTACATAGCCTGAACTGTCCAGTTAGCACCGTTCTTAACTGCCTGATAGCCTTCAGCTACCCACTGTGTAGGGTCGAAGTTGAAAGTACCGCCGGTGATGATTACCTGGCCACCGTTAGAGGTAACAATCTTATTATTTGAAGCGGGACCATTATATGTACCACCTTTCACATAGATGATTGCATTTGAATCAGCCCAGAAGAAGCTGTTCTTGGCTCTATCATTTGTAAAAGTACCATCATTGACTGTAATTGTAGTACCCTCATCTTTAGCACAGAAAATATAACGACTTGTTCTTTCTGGCTTATGATTAATCACTCCGCTGTTAAATACGACATCAGCACCTTGTCCTGCCAATACACCGGCACGAACGAAGTTTGCGTCATTGATAGTCACCTGATTTTCTCCAGATACTTGAATAGCATACCAGGTCGAATTGGCAGTACTACCAGCATTAAGCTGCTGATTCTGCATATTGAAGACAAGATCTCTAGTAACTTCGAAACCAGTACCGACGCTGCTGATAGTGGCAGTGAATGTAATTACATTTGCAAGGGTATTATCAAGTGCATTCTGCAATTCAGAAGAAGAAGCGACATCCACAGCCGGAATGTTTACAGGGTAAACTGAGAACTTCTCTGCACCAGTGATTGAATACTTACCTTCAGGGACAACAAATGCTTCCTCATCGTCACCGTTTGTAAATACGATATCATACTCCTGAGCGGCGCCACGAGTAAGAACGTTTGTACCAGAGAGAGCGATTGAATACTCGTTACCTGCTGTAAGCTTGCGCACAACTACAGGAAGGTTTGCCTTGATCGAAGCATTGTTAAGATCAAGAGCAGCTGTTACACCGTCTGCACGGATACCATAGCTATCCACTGCGAAATCAACATTGCTTATGTTGATATCTGTACTTGTACCGAGGGCGATACCTCTACCGCTATTCTCAATTGTAACATTATCCACAGTCACACCAGCTGTTCCATAAAGCTGCATCAATGAATGCATACCAGCGACAGTACTGTTCTTCACAGTGATATCGAATCCCTGACGGATCTTAAGACCAACGACCTTAGCATCACCAGTGAAAGTACAGCCATCCACTGTTACATTGTGAGCATATCTTTCAACTGAACCTGTGCTGTTAGACTCGATGAAGTTCAATTCAGATCCCGCGTGATTGAAATTGATGTTTCTGAACTCAAGTGTCTCAGCACCATTGCTGCGTGCCTGACCATGGATGAAGAATGTTCCGTCATAAGAATTAGCAGAACCATCGATAATGAGATCTACACCCTCTTTCTGAGTAATGATCACGTCACCCTCGATATCAGCAACGATCTTGATCCAAGTGCTTGCAGCGGCGGCATCAACTGCAGCCTGAAGCTCCTCGAGAGTAGCCACTGTCTGTGTATTTGTCACAACAGCCTCGTTTACAGTATTGTCTGAAAGGTCATCAGTAGAGATCATACGTCCGACGATCTGACCTACATACGCATCCTCAGGCTTATCGACATACGGAGTATAAGTCTGATCAACAACAAGCTCAATGTTGTTTACAGTATTACGGTTCACAACAGCATTCTTCTGAGCAGTACCGATTACACCACCGATGCAGCGATATCCTACAAGATATGCATTTGTTACAGTGTTGTCTGAAACCTCATAGCCATTCTCTCCTACATAACCGATAAGACCACCGACATTGTTACCATCGTCATAGATGAATGTACCATCAACGATAGATGCATAAGGGATAGAGTTGATCTCTACATTTTCAGCAGAACACTCCTTCACATTACCATAGATGAAACCTACGAGTGCACCTGCACTGTAATTACCCTCAACGAGGACATCCTCAACGTTAAGGTTATAGATAGAACCCTTCACTCTTCCGAAAAGACCTGCATTTTCTCTTTCAGGCTCAGCACCTACTCTCCAGCTGTCACCTCTTACTGCATAATCAGATACTGTATAGCCATTACCAAGAATTGTAACAGGATCTGTTGCCCAGAGATAGATAGGAAGGAAGCCCTGGCCCATCATATCGATATCAGCTGCAAAGCTGATAGTCTTTCCACTGAAGTCAATCTCACCGTTGTTTGACTTCTCTGAGAGCCAAAGGATATGACCCGGCTTCTCAATTGTATAAGTGTTGGTTACCATATCATACTCAGGCACCTCAAGAAGACCTACTGAAATACCCTCATCATCCTTAAGGAATGACTGGTCGATCACGATCTGGAGCTTAGCGTCAGCAGCAAAGAGGTCACCGATGATGTTCGTACGATAGTTCTTCTTCAACGGAACGTTCGCGATAGCGTGATGAACTGGAAGATCCATACCGAGATTGAATGTAGCCTCCACGCTTACAAGGTCGCTGTCCTTAAGCATAAGCATATAGTCCATAGCGATCCAAGTATACTCGCCATTCTCAGTTACGAGCATCTCCTTCTCTGTTGCAATGCCTTCAGCCTCAAAAGTTACAGCACCAGTCTCATTCTCACCGACACCGTCAAGAGTGTTGAATGAAGTAGCGAGACCTGTCACGGTAACCTTTGTTTTACCGACTTCAACAGGACCGAAAGATGTAGCCATCTTAGATGCACCGAAGTTAAGCTGTGCAAAAGGACGGTAGAGAACTACTGTCTCGTTGATGGCACCGTTAACCTTGATAGTCTTTACTGCGTAATATGCATCATACTTGTCATTATTGCCATATGGCTCCATAACACTGTAATCCACATTTACATTCTTAAGAGTTTCCCAGCTGTAAGCACCGCAGTCCTTATTCTGAGCCCAGAAGATAAAGTTGTAAGTCTGGTCAGCTACGAGTGAGAGCTTGATGTCAGCCTTTCTACCTGATACGGCAGCAGATTCGTACGGAGTACCGTCTTCTGTGTAAACGGGAAGTTTCTTAGACCAGTTTGAGTTCCAGACCTCGAAGTAAACGATGTTTGCACTATCAGCCTGAGCGATTGCTCTGGTCTGAGGTGTTCCTGGAACTTCTACAGAAAGAGACACGAGAGCCTTGCCGTCTTTAACGACATTCACCGGTTCCTTCTGGCACGACGCAGCAAACATTCCGAGTGCCGCAGCCGCAAAGAACAATAATTTTTTCATAATTTAGTGTATATAAATAATTACTTTACCAATTCAGGGACTCCAGCTGTCAATACCCAAGTATAAGGGCAATAGCTCTGATGACCTGCTCGTGTGCTGTTATAATCAGCAATAGCAGCATTCATTGCTTCCACGTCAGCAGGAGTGATAGCTGAAACTGAATCAAATGCATAGCAAGCGGTTGAGCTACCGGTTCCGACTACTTTTGAGATACCTGAAGCCTTCACAGCCCACGATCCGTAGATAAGATCAGTATTAGTGGTCTTACCAACAAGAAGTCCTTTACTTGCTGCAGCTGAAAGAGACTCTGCAGTGCTCCAGCAAGCGATAACACCAGCCTCTGAATTAGGATGACTAGAGTTATCCCTAAAAAGCTGAGAAGTAATGCCACCTGCAAAATTACCAGAAGCAGTTACATCACCAGTGTTACCACAAGCTATAATATATGCATTCCTATAATTCCAATAATCCCTTGTGTATCCTGAAATACCGCCTACATTTGAAGAACCACTTACCTTCGCAGCATTTACTGAGTGAAGAATCACACTGCCATACTGGAATCCTACAAGTCCTCCTACATCTGAAGAACCTGTTACAGTGGTATTTGCATCTGTAGAGCAATCAGACATTACACTATAAGTATCAGATTCTCTTGTATAGAAATGAGCCGCGATTGCTGCTGTTTTAGCGCCTCCAGTAATAGTAGAATTATATACGTGGCAATTGCTGATGGATTTTGCATTCTGAGAATAACATACAATACCGGCTGTATAAGATGCAGTCGAATAGATTACGGCATCGCTGAGAGAGAAATTGTTGATTGCCACTGCATCCATATTCATATCAGGCTCACCTTCACCTTTACCTCCATATAACACACCGATGAAAGAAGTGAAAGATGAAGTACTGTTCATACGAAGTCCTCTGAGAGCCTTTCCGTTACCTTCGATAGTTCCTTCGAAATAAGGTAAATTATTGTCTAACATACCTGCAGTGATCCAGTTGCTTCCGCTTGGAACTCCGCCAGAAACTGTGATAGGGTCGCCTGTAAATGTATAGGTCTCATTAGCAGAATCGATCTCTATTTCACGTGCTGGAAGAGTGACGTTTGCCTTGAAAGACACATTGACTGTGTTATCGATATAAGTCACATGATAAGCCCACTTTGCAAGACCATCTGCATTATATACATAATAAGTATTGCCCTCAAATTCATAGTCGATATCCAGAACTACGTCATATGTACCATCACCGTTATCGATTGCACAGTATCCAGGTGCACAGAAATTAACCTGCGGATTCTCTGCCGCGTTATTTTCAGGATTGAAACCTACATAAGTACCACCGGTAGCAAGGATCTTGGCTGTTCCATTCTTTCCGTTGGCATCGCTGAGATTAAGGACATAAGTATTATCGTTGAGACTGTCTCTGAAGAGACCTCCTGAGATATTGATTGTACCCTCTGAGGCATAAGCAGCTGTGTATGCACCTACATACTCACCACCCTCGATATTAAGAGTACCGCCGCGGACCTCGACTGCATAGTCCTCTGAGCCACCGTCTACAAGACCATCACCCTTGATAGTAACTACAGAGCCGTTCTGTACGCTGATAAGTGCCGATACTTCACCTGGACGATAAACTGACTGATCGTCGATAGTCTTGATGCTGTAACCGTTAAGATCGATTACAATCGGCTTGCCAGGACCTGCAACAGCAATCATAGGATTCTCCGGATAGAGAAGGATGTCTCCATAAAGAGTGATGAGACCTCCCTCGTGGAGAGCAGCGAACACGTCATAATCAGGCTTTTCAAATGCAGGCTCGATAACTACATCGAGATGTGCGTCTGCAGTGAAGAGGTCACCGATAATGTTTGTACGATAGTTCTTTCTAAGGGGAACATTGCTGATTTCGTGAAGAACAGGAGCCTTCATTCCGAGGTTGAAAGAAGCAGTCACATCCACATTGCACTGGTCGTCTGTCATAAGCATATAATCCATAGCGATCCAAGTGTATGTAGTGTTGTTTGTCGCAAGAAGCTCAGTAGTATTAACCTTGCCTGCAGCCTTGAAAGTAACTGTTTCTGGTGTACCTATACCGATATGATTTACAGTAGAGAATACTGGTGCAAGGCCTTCTACAGTAATCTCAGAACCTTCCACAACGATATCACCGAAAAGTGAAGTCATCTTTGAGGCACCGAAATTAAGCTGTGAGAATGGACGATAGAGAGTCACGGTCTCCTTGATCGAGCCCTTAACTTCGAAAGTCTCGACAGCATAATATGCGTCATACTTGTCCTGGTTACCATCAGCGGCGATTACGCTGTAGTCGATTCCTACATTCTGAAGGTCAGTCACATCATAGGCATTGTGATCCTTGTCCTGAGCCCAGAAAATGAAGTTGTAAGTCTGGTCGGTGATAAGGGTAACCTCGATGGTTGCCTCCTTGTTCACTACATCAGCAGTAGCAAGTTCACCATCCTTCGGATAAAGCTGTTTGCTCCAATCCGAGTTCCAGATCTCATAATAAAGAATGTCAGCATTCTCCGCCTGAGAGATAGACATACCTGCCTTAGTCTCAAGAGTTTCCGGCATCTTTACGGTCAAAGTAACCACACCGTCACCATCAGTGACTTCGGGTGCAGGATTCTTCTGACACGAAGCAGCTGTGAGCAATCCCGCTACAGCGGCCGCAATCCAAAAAATCTTTTTCATAAGTTTAAAATATAGTTGTTAATTTTTTTTGTTATTTCTTTTAATTACTGCTGCATAACTGATCCGGTTCCTTCGTTGTCATCAGCGATAGTGGCACCTTCGTTTAAACCTACTATCAAGCCATTGTAACCCTCCGGATTGTCAAGCCAATAAATGTTACCTTTATGCTTATTGCCTGATACATTGCCACTTACAATGTATCCGACGATACCACCAAGGGCACGATAACCGGTAATGTCAGCTTCGTTGATATTGTCAGCAACACTTGCGGAATCACCTTTGACATAACCTACGATTCCTCCTACAGAGGTGGCATCCTTCGTATTCGAAGCAACTGATGTTACGTCAGCAATATTCTTACATCCTGTAACTGTAGAGTTCTGACAATCTCCGACAATTCCTCCGATATGCCACTGAATAGCAGAAACTTCACCGGAATTTTCACAACCAGTCACGGAAGTGCCTGTAACATAACCAGCAATACCGCCTACAAATCTGCCACCTGAGACTTCTGCTGTATTTTTACAATTAGTAACAGGTTTTGATGAATATCCTGTAATTCCTCCGATGTAGTGAGTATTATTACCAATATTACATATTACAGAACCTGAATTATTACATTCTGACGCACCTCCATTTCCTGTAATACCACCGACATATTTTTCTGATTTAGTGGTTTTTACACTGCCGGTGTTGTCTGATCCTGAAACAGTACCACTACCTGTAATACCTCCTACATATGACGTTCCGGTCACAACGCCTGAGTTTTTAGAATCTGTGACATCACCATCTCCGGTAATACCTCCTGTATAACCTATACCGGTAACATTTCCTGTATTCTGTGAAAATGATACGGAACCACGACCAGCAATTCCTCCAGTATTAGTTCGTACGGTGCTAGATATATCTCCCTTATTTAAGCAATTAGAGATAGTTCCATTAGAGTCACCTACTACACCGCCGATACAATATGAGGTTCCAGAAACTAAAGAATAGTTTGAGCAATTCACAACATTTCCGGCAGATTCTCCAACAACACCTCCAACATACTGTACTCCTGAAACTACCGCATAATTAGAACAGTTAGAAATTTCAGAATCTTTGCGTGCCCTACCAACTACTGCACCTAGACTATTTGCTGAACTGGTAAGCGTACCACTGAGTACATTACAATTCTTGACTGAACCAGAATAAAGATCTCCTACAATTGCGGCGGTATAACGATGACTTGCCATAACGGAGACATTACTAAAGTTAATATTCTGGATTGTTCCTGAAAGGGCTCCTACAAAACCTGTATATTCAGAAGTAGAATTGAGAGTAAGATTATAAACAGTAAAGTTATTTCCTTCGATATTGCCTTTAAATGTATAGCGCTGGTTGAAATTTGATCTTCCTATCGAAGCCCACACAGTTCCTTCTGGTAGAGTGATATCGGCCATAAGTTCAAGACTTACTACATATGAATTGGCTTCAGCACCTGCAGCAGCTTCTTCCCTCCAAGCCAAGAGACCATTTGCTGTATATACCTTATAAAGGATATTGGTACCTACCACCTCACGAGTATAGTCTGTAGGTGAAAGAACGATCTCTGTTCCGTTATCGACATTGCCAGTCAGGGTGTCTGGTGAGAAGGCTGAATCCTGACCACCGACGAAGGCTCCGACACTTGTGTAGCCTTCTACTGAACCAGAATGCGTGTTATATGTCACGACAGCTTCTTCGTTATATCCGACGATACCGCCGACCTTATCCTGTCCGGAAACTGAGCCGGAGTGAACATTGTCTGTAACAGATCCCGCATCAGCGAATCCTACGATACCACCGAGGTATGAGACTCCGGTAACTGCTCCGTGATTCTCAGAACCGGAAATAGTGTGAGCTGCATCGTACTTAGCACCAGAAATACCTCCGACACTCTGATTTCCGTCGACATCGCCATAGTTATCACAGTCGGTCACGGTCATAGACGAACCAGCAATACCACCGACATAATCATTACCTGACACATCTCCACGGTTAGTGCTTTCCTTGATGAGAATTTGTCCCTTGGTAAATCCACCTATGATACCACCGACATAATTTGCATTAGAAGTAACTTTACCGGAATTTTCACAATTTGTTAATTCAGTAATATTAGAATTAACATTGCCAGATTTTCTACCCACTATACCACCGGCATAATCACCGGTAGCGATTACGTCACCTGAGTTAATGCAATTACTTATTATCTTATCTCCTGCGTTTGCAGTTCCACTGATACCTCCGACACAAGTCTTACCTGTAACCTTTCCAGAGTTGGTACATCCTGTAGCTCCTCCCTGACCTACGATTCCTGCTGCATACTGTCCAGTACTGTAGATATTACCTGTATTATGACTATTTGTAACATTTCCTATACCTGAAATTCCTGCTACTTCTATATCTGTTCCTGTAATATTACCAGAGTTACGTGAGTCAGTAACATCACCAGAACCAGTAATACCTGCTACTGTTTTGTATGAAGTCACATTACCGGAATTGGTAGATCCGGTTACATCACCTCGACCGGTAATTCCACCTGTATAACCATTCTTCGTAGTGTTATTTATAATGGTTCCGTAGTTCTGGCAATTATCACAAGATACATATCCACCGATACCTCCAACATAATTTCCATTACCAGTGATATTTGCTTTATTGGTACAATTGACTACTATAATAGTTCTGCCAGGAAGAGAGGACTCATCAACACCGACAATACCGGCAGCACCTTGCCCACTGGACTGAATAGTACCATTAAGGATATGGCAGTTTTCGATTCTTACTGCAGCTGCAGACACTACTGCTGCAATACCAGCCACATATGAACTTGTAGAATGGATATTGACATTAGATAGATTTAGGTTCTTGATGGATCCGCCGTTAATCTGTCCTATGAATCCGGCACCTCTTACATCAGTCTTGACTGTTATATTGCTGATAGTATGTCCCTTGCCATCTATGTTTCCATTATAATGGTTAGGAGTATAGTTTCCTGCATAGTTTCCTATCGGAGTCCAGTTCGACTCACCAGCGGCCACTACAGGAAGAACGATGTCTGTCTCAAGAGTAAGATTACAAGCAAATCCTTCCTCCACTGACTTATGAGCCTCAGCTACCCAAGCCTCGAATCCCTTCTGAGTGTAAACGATATATGAAACAGCAGTGCCGTCAACAGTTCTGGTGAAGTCGTTATTCTCGAGGATATCAAGACTACCGGTATTGACATTGCCGGTTACAGTATCAGGAGAATAGGATGGATTCTGAAGACCTACGAAGTATGCAACATTAGTATAGCCTGAGATATTACCTGAGTTTGTATTATGGACTACATTAGCATTTTCATTAGATGCCAGGATAGCTGCTACTCTATCTTCACCTGCGATATTTCCGCTATTGGTATTTTCAGTCACGTTACAGTTATATGTGCCTGATATAATCGATACAATACCGGAAACATAACCTACACCGGAAACATTACCCTTATTTTCATTTCGGGCAAGAGCTGTATTGCTGTATCCGCTTCGAGATTTGAAGCTGGATGCGATACCAGCTACATACTGCTCTCCTTCGATCATTCCTTCATTGACGCAATCGGCCAGAGAGTTACTGCTCGATGAAATAATTCCTGCAACATACTCTCTACCCTTGATATCTCCCTTATTTGTACAAGCGCCAAGATTACCAAGGTAACTGCTGCCATTTCCACAAGTAATACCTGCGACATAGTCACGTCCTGTGATATCACCTTCATTATGAGAATAAGTTGAATTACCATTAGCTGTTATACCGGCAACCCTATCAACACCTGTGACATCACCAAAGTTCTGATTCTCAGTTGTATTGCCCAAAGAATATGTTCCATAGACTCCGGCAACATAGTTACCGGTACCTGTAACATTACCTCTATTTATAGACTTGGTCGCGTATGCGTGACCTGCGATACCACCCACATACGAAGCACCTGAAATCTCGGCCTCATTCGAAGAGTTACTTACCCCACCGTAATATTCGCTATAACCGAGAATAGCACCGACATTGTTACCTGTTGCTGTAACCTTTCCTGAAAGTACGTGACAGTTGTCGACCTTACCGTCGTTAGTAACCTGTCCGATGACAGCACCTACATTCTTGGCACCGCTGATATTGACATTATCAAGCTTGAGGTTAGTAACAACATTACCCTTATAACTTGCCGCGCCGATGAATCCGACATTCGATCCACCGCTGATAGTAAGGTTAGAGATAGTGAAGCCTGCACCGTCGATGATTCCGTTGTAAGGGGCAGATGTCGTACCCAGCGGAGTCCAGTTTGAGCTGCCTTCCTCCACTACTGGAAGTTCGATATCAGCCGCGAGGAGAAGATTCACCTTGTCTGACTTCTTGTCCACGGCGTTCTGATGAGCGGCCGCGCGCCACATCTCGAGACCTTCAGCTGTGTAGACTGTATATGTCGTAACCTCAGGCTCAATCTTTACGGTAAAGTCCTGATCTACAACGATAACCTTGACGATACACTGGTATGTATTGCCTGACTGTGTTGTAGAAGATTCGTCAAGCCAACCGAAGATACCTCCGAGCTTGCCTTCCTCAGTACCGAAGACATCACCGAAGTTAGAGTTATTCTCAAGAGTACCATCCTCGATACCTCCGACAATACCTCCGGCATATACACCTCCAGTGACCTTGCCCTGGTTCTTGTTGCCGGTAACCTGTCCGTTAGAACCACCAAGGATACCACCGATATAATAACCTGATCCAGTGACAGTTCCAGTGTTGGTACAGTCGATGGCGTTACCGAATCCACCGATACCTCCCACATAGTATGTAATGGTAGATGTTATGACTGAAGCCGAGTTGGTACATCCGATGGCTGTGCCGCCGAATCCATTGCCTGATCCGCTTGCTCCTTGGTCGAATCCAGTCTCGAATCCACCACCAAAGAGACCTCCGCAAGGTCCGCCACCGATGCCGGAAACGCTTCCTCCCTTGACGTGACAATCCTTGATTATATACTTCTTATGACCATATCCTACAACAGTACCTGTTCCGTATTTATTAGACGAAAGGATATGTACGTTTCTGAATATGAGGTTCTGAGCGACGATTCCTCCTTCTTCTCCGTCCCATGCGCCGATGAATCCTGCCGGCTCTCCCTCTGAGTCGATCGACATATCAGAGATATAATGTCCGGCTCCGTCAATAGTACCGTCATATGGATGATCGTAAGTACCTACCGGAGTCCAGTTAGCCTCACCTTCAATGTATTCGAGAATAATATCCGCTCCGAGGATAAGATGGATCTTTCTGTCAGTGTCATCCAGAGCATCCTGATGAGCCGCCTGTCTCCAAGCCTCAAGTCCTTCCGGAGTAAATACTGTATATGTGAGATCATCACCGTCCTGAGTAATCACAAAATTTGGAACAGGCGTTTCTCCACCTTCTTCCGAACCACCTTCATCACCGACAATATTGTCTGGAGTCTGGAATTTTTCATCTACAACGATCTTGAAGAAAGCCTCAGAAGTGAGGAGGTCACCGATGATATTGGTTCTGTAGTTTTCTTTGATAGGGACATTATCGATAGAAAGCTCGACTTCACCGTGGGTGGTGTGGAATTTCATATCCACCTTCACATTGTCGGAATTACCGTTCACGATGAGGTAGTTCATTCCGAGCCAGTAGTATGAAGTATTGTTCACTTCAAGAATCTTCTTTACTGCATCTTCATCACCGTTCGGTGTGATGTTCTGCTGGAAGTGAACTTCGCGGGATCCTTCACCCTCACCGGTAATGGTATTGAAAGTGTCAGCAATACCGTAAGCTGTTACTTCTGAATAATTTACCTTAAGAGATTCTGTAAGATTCAATGAAGATACGTCGTAAGTTTCTGTTCCGAGGTTCAGCTGCGAGAACGGACGGTAGAGGGTGATGGTTTCCTCTATTGAGCCCGATACGTGGATGGTCTCATGCGCGAAGAAGGCTGCACGGCTCTCGTCGTTGGCCTTTTCGTCATCATATGTCTTGATGCCCACACGGCGAAGGTCAGACACATCATAGTGCTCTTCACCTTCCTCTGGATCCACCTGAGCCCAGAAAATGAAGTTGTATGTCTGATCAAGGATCAATGACAGGTCAAGTGTGAATACACCATCTCCGTCAGTATCCCTCTCCGAGCCTTTGGCAAGAGGCTTTGCTGCATCGAGAATACCCTCAGGATATATCTCCCAATGGAGAATATCGATATTGGACGCATCTGCAATCGCCCTTGTCTGCTGATCGACTGTCTGGAGCGTCAAGCTGACCTTTGCACCACCATCATCGATGCCGTCAGTGATCTCCTTCTGGCAAGAGCCAGCGGAAAGCATCAAAGCCGCCATCGCTGCAAAGCTGATAAACTTTCTAAACATCTTCATTGTAATTATCTTTTTTATCTGGCACCCCGCAGCGCGGTCAGGCGCTGTGGGGCGAAAATTTATATTAGAGGAGACGTCCGATCACTTCGTCACGAACATTGGCACCTGTGCCTGTGCCGTTTGCCTCTACTGTAACATTAGTTGCAGAGCATCCTGTTACATTAGCCTCCCTACCGGCACCGATAACCTGACCTGCGTCACGACCAGCCGATACTGTAGAGTTAGCTGCTGTACAATTCTTCACTGGAGTTGCTACTGTAGCATTTCCGATGAGTGCACCTGCCTTGTCACCATCTGCATCATTGTTAGCCTTGGTACAAGTAACAGCAGCACCTGTAACGTGGCAGTTCTCCACAAGAGCTGTCTCCTGAGTGATATAACCCACAAGAGCACCGCAATTGTGATGACCTTTGATTGTTGCACCTGCAATCTTCACGTTCTTGATGTGACCGTGACCTGCTGTGTGAGACTCAACCCATCCGAAAAGACCTGATGAATAGTTTGCTCCTGTCTGAGCCTCTGAATCCACATTGAGGTTAGAGATTGTATAGTTCTGACCATCGAATACGCCGTTGAATGTAGTAGCACCTGTCTGGCCTACTGGAGTCCAAGGTGTATTTGCAAGGTCGATGTCTGCAGCAAGCTTGACTGTCTTACCTGAGAATGCGTTCTTTGAGACATTTACCTGATTTGCGAACCATTTCATACCGGCCACATCGTAAAGAAGATATACACCGTCCTCGAGTCCTACACCATCAGCATACATCTTGTTGCCATCTACATAGACATCAGCCTTTTCTTCACCCTTCTTGACGTTCCAGAGAGTGCTGTTAGACTTTGAGCCTGCTGCAAATCCATTAGCAACAGTAGAATTGATGTTTACTGTGTATTTTTTAACGAGCGAACCGTCGATCTCGATTGCTGCCTTACCTTCTACAGGAACAGATGCATTGAGAGTACACTCATTGAGAGTAACCACTGATTCAAATGAAGATGTTTCGTGGTAAACCAATACTGACTTTCCTGCTGAATTGAATGTACAGCCTTCGAATACAACATTCTTCGCACCGTAAGTCCATACATTGTAAGCATCTGAAGATGTCTGAATGAATGTACAGTTCTCGAATCTTACATTATTACCATAGAGGAAAGGCTGACCAATGATGATACAGTTCCTGTAAATCTCACCATCAGTGTGCTGGAAACCTGTATAATTTGCATTTGAGAATACAAGTGTTACGTTCTCGATGATGACATCACCATGGACACCGAATTTCTTATCAGCTACGTTAAGAACTACATTTTCAGGATTGCCGATACCCTTAAGAGCAACACCGGCCTTGTATGTAGAAACTGAATATTCACCTGCAGGAATTTCCACTGTTGAACCAGCTTCTGCCTCTGCAATAGCGTCAGCAAGCATCTTGTTCTCATCGACAAACACCTCATTGTTCTTCTGCTCAAATGCAAATGTAGTGACATCAGTATCAGTCTCGTAGATATAAAGATTCTGGTCACCAGCCTGGCAGCCGCTGAACTTAGAATTCTTGATAGTAATAGAAGTCTCTGCATTAACTGTACCGATAGCTACGCCTGGCTTCTTGCTGAGAGGACCGAACCAGCAGCCGTCAACTACGATTTCCACAACCTCTGATCCGTATGCCTCGTGAGTCTTGAGTCCGCGTGAACCAGCGAAAGAACAGCCATTGAAGTATGCCTTGCCGTCGCTTACCCATACTGCATACTCATTGTCGTGGTTAGAGTTGAAAGAGCAGCCATTGAAAGCAGCCTCTTCACCTTCGATCATAATGGCCTTTACTACCTCACAATTGTTAAGTTCGAGGACGCCTGCCATTTCAAGATAGCCAAACTCCCAGCTATTCTCTGCATATGAAACAGACTTATCAACTATCTTGAGGTTATTGAAAGTAAGCACACCACCGTTTGCAAGACAGATAGGGCCGACACCGGCACCTGTTGCAGTGAATGTATTGCCGTTACCATTGATAACTACTGCCGAAATTGGAGAATCCGCTGGAAGAAGAGGAGTAGATCCGATTTCGGCACCTGTTGCCCAGAAAACATCACCACTGAGGTCAATTGTAACAACCGGTCCTTCAGCGGCCTTTGTAGCTGCCTTTGCAGCTGCATCAGCATGAGCAAGGATTGATGCAAGAGCATCCTCTGGAGCCTCACCGTTAACAACATAGTTAAAGCCATTTACATTTGACCAACCATTGTTAACGATAACTTCATCCGGTGTCTGGAACTCCTCATCGATAACTACATTGAATGTAGCACCTGTAGTAAGGAAGTCACCGAGAAGGTTAGTTCTGTAGTTCTCCTTTACTGGAACGTTGGTTACAGTGTGGTTTACATCACCGAAGTTTGTAACGAGAGTCACATCCACCTCTACATTGTCTGAATCACCGCAAACGATGAGGTAATTCATACCGAGCCAATAATAATAAAGGTCGTTTACAAGAAGAAGCTTGTCAGTCGCATCTTTAGGTGCGTTTGGAGTAACTGCCGCTGCGAATGTAACTTCCTGCTCACCCTCACCCTTTCCTGTAAGAGTATTGAAAGAAGTAGCGATGTTAGTCACGGTCATCTCTGTAGTTTCCACCTTGACGTTACCGCCATTGACATTGTTGAATGATGTCTCGTAAGTAGTCGAACCGAGGTTGATCTGAGCGAACGGACGTGTAAGCTCGATAGTCTCGTTGATGGCTACACCGTTCTCTGTAGAGAAAGGATAAACCTTGAAGAAAGCGGCACGCGACTCATCGTTTGCCATTTCATTTGCGTAGTCATTGATCTGCACATTACGGAGGTCAGCTGTGTTATAGTGACCAGCTCCGTTTACCTCTGCCCAGAAGATGATAGTGTAATCCTGATCGGCAAGAAGTTTAAGCTCGACATTGAACTCTTTGTTTTTGTCAGTGTCGATGATAGTCTTCTCTCCGAGAGGCTGAGCTGCAGTAGCGATTTCTGCAGTCTTGTAGATCTCCCAATGGAGAGCATCAATGTTTGTTCCATCAGCGATTGCCCTGGTAGCAATATCGCCGGCAGACACTGTGAATGTCACAGTGGTGTCTCCGTCAGTAACAGGATCAAGCTCCTGCTGGCAAGAGCCCGCAAGAACCATAGCCGCTAAAGCGGAAACGAAAAGCATAAATCTTTTCATGTCGTTGAAATTAGTTAGTAATAATTGTGTTTGCAGCCCAGGGTGCGGTCAGGCACTCAAAGCCGAAAATGGCCCCTCCCGAAGCTCTCGGGCGACCTTTTACTGAAAACGAAACCAATTGACCATCAAGCAAATAAAAGCCTTACCGCGCGACTTCCTGTCACGAGTAGAGCCGAAAATAGACTTTTAGCCAATGAAACACAATAATATAAATTGCACAAATGTATGTAAATAAACCTTGCAAATCAATACTATATGCATCTTTTTTCGGTTTCAGTATTTCAATGAACTTTTTTGGCAACCCCAAGCCCGGTCAAGGGCTTGAGGTCGATTATCAACAATCAGGATTACTCCTCAAAAGTACAATCTGTGAAAGTAACCTCTGCTCTGGTTGTATCCACAGCGTAACCTGGGCAGAATGTACATTTTACAAATTCTGTATTAGAGTATGGACGGCAATATTTGTATCCATTGCCCTCGCCGAATGAACAATTAACGAACTTAGCCTCACCTGCAGTCTTAGCAAAAGATGTCCAACCATTAAATGTACAGTTGGTTGCCTCGATAGTCTGATAAAGGCCCTGATCGCAAGAAATAGTGTAAGTGGTGCCTGTAATAGTTACATTCTCAAGAACAACCTTCTCAGAGTGTGTACTTGTATGGTTGATGAAGATACCACGGAATGAGCCGGTCACTGTAAGGTTCTTGATAAGACCACCAGTTGTGTTGATACCTGAATCCCAAGTACCGCCAGCACCCTGGATGTTGAGTGTGTAACCGTTTCCATCGATAGTCTGGCCATTCTTGATATTGATACCTGTTGCTCCATAAGCGTTGCTCATGCTTGCAGGCTCGATCTTGATGTCCTTCATGAAGAACACACCTTCATTTGCCTCCAATGCAGCTACAAGCTCGTCAGCAGTAGCAACTGGAGTCAAACCGTTAATAGTATAAACTCCATACACATTATCATACCTCTGGACAAACTCTACTCCGTCAATGATCACCTTGCTGCCAGCTCTGTTAGAAAGAGTATAACCACGACCTACATAACCCATGTAATCGAGCGGAGATGCGACAGAACCATCTGCATTTGTACCAGAAATCTCACCTTTGTAAGAGCAGTTTGTAAGAACACATGGAGTAGCTGTATTGTCAGCCCATCCACCAGCGATACCACCAACGCGATACTCGTCATTGTGACGACCCTCACGACCAGCAACGACTGAAACATTACCAGTGGTATGGCAGTCTACGAATTCAGAGTCACCAGCAGCGATACCTACAAGACCACCTGCGAAGAACTTATTGACTGTTACATCAATGTTTGAAGAACAGTTCTCGAAGTACATCTTACCCTGAAGCTGACCAGCAAGAGCACCTGTGTTGTTGTTAGCGATAAGCGAGCTGCCCTCGTTAGCCTCTACATGAACATTCTTCATCGTTACATTACCGTAAGAGTTACCACCAGCCACTACAGCAACACGGCTTGCACCATTAGCATCCTGAGTAGCATAAATCTGGATGTCACCCTTTACAGTCACGTTCTCGATAGTAGAAGTACCTTCCAAAGAGCCGGCAACTGCTCCGATGTGACCCTGGCTGTGATCAATATCCAAGCAAGGGATATTGATATATACATTCTCAAATGTTACATTCTTGATCGTAGCATCCTCTGCGTAGCCAAAGAATCCAATATATGCCTTACCTTCCTTAGCTTCAGTCTCAACAAGCTTAAGATTCTTGATTGTATAACCGTTACCATCGAAGATTCCTGTAAATGGCTTCTCAGGTGTACCTACTGGAATCCAGTTCGATACAACTTCTGAACGAGTCAGTACGAGTTTTGAAAGGTCGATATCGCCACCCAAAACAATATTCTGGTATTCCTCATTACCATTAGCAATCTCTTCCGCCACCTTTACGAGTTCCTCAGCTGATGAAATAGATACGTAGCTTGTTTCACCTTCAACAACATAATCGTTTGCCTCAAATGCCTCATCAACTACGATCTCGAACTCGGTCTTGCTGGTAAGAAGGTTACCGATGATGTTGGTACGGTAGTTCTCCTTTACAGGGACGCTACCGATAGTATTCTCGATAACACCCTTGTCAGTAGTGATCTTGTAAGACACTTCTACAGTCTTCTCCTGAACTGGAACAAGAAGGTAGTTCATTGCAACATAGTGGTAATTAGAACCATTTACTGCAAGTGCCTGACCATTCTTTGCTGGAGTAGGAGTAGCATTGAATGTAAACGGTACTGACTCATCCTTACCCTGACCCTTAACGAGGTCAAAAGTAGCGGCAAGACCCTTTACTGTCATCTCAGACTTCTGAACATCGATGGTATATCCCTGAGTCTGGCCCTCCTGAACTGGTGAGAGGCTGGCCTCGGTAGTACCAAGGTTGATCTGAGCGAAAGGACGAACGAGAGTAACATCGTAATTCTGCTGAGTTTCAGTGTTGAAATCGTGTCTTACGAAGAACGCTGCACGAGACTCATCGTTACCATAAAGAGGATTGTAAACAACGCTTACCTCACGGAGGTCACCGATATTGTAATGACCGGCATCCTTCACCTGAGCCCAGAAAAGGATAGTGTACTCCTGATCCTGGAGAAGGTCAAGCTCAACAGAGGCCTTTTTATTGGCCATAGGGACTACGCCCTGTGCGAGAGGACCATCAGTACCATCAAGGGCATTTGGTGCCTCATAAGTCTTGTAAACGGCCCAGTGAACCTCGTTCACATTCTCACCGTCTGCATAAGCTCTGGTGTCGAGATCACCAGGAGCTGTCACTGTGAAAGTCACAGGACCACCGACAGGCTCCAGATTCTCTCTCTGGCATGAACCAGCGAAAAGAAGAGTAGCCAATGCGGCTGCGCAATAAATCAGCTTTTTCATAATGAAAAAAATTAGTTAATAGTTAAATATTTAGTTTTTCTAGTTTAATCTTAGCGGCCAACAGCCCGATCAAAGGCTTGAAGGTCAATTTCTTCGTCATCCCCGCTTTCGTCGGGATTTTATACCGGATTCGTCACAACGCAACGAACCGCCTCATCGGCCAGGGCCGCGGGCGGAACGAAAAGAATATTTCAATATCTCTGACTATTTCTCTGCAAGGATCGACTCCACCTTATCGAGAGTCATATCCAGATAATCTGCTATCTGAGATGCTGGCATACCTTTGGAGTAGAGGTGGCGAATAATAATCCGACGGCCTTCCTCTCGACCTTCCTCTCGACCCAACTCGCGTCCTTCATCGCGAGCATAATCTATTGTATTTAAATAATCACTCATATGTTCCAGGGATTGACGATATGCATATAATTCTTCGTCCGTAAAGTTATTAATATTCGCCAAATTAAACAAGCGGTCGAACTCGATTTCATCAAATCCTTCAGGTCTTTCAGGTAAATCCGGCATATGACAGAACAGATACATCCACTTTTCATAAGGATCGACCAGATCGCAGACCTCCTTCTTGAATCGTCCAAGTTCCAGAAAGACATACCGAAGATTATTGGTCAATCTCTCACCGTATGTCTCCTCCCGGATGCTATAGGATGAATAACAACGCTCCTGAGGCCAGTTATGACAATGCTCCAGCTTGAAATTCAATATCGACACCATTATCACCGGCTTGAGATCATACTCCCATTTGAACTTATGGACAGGGAGTCCCTGACGCGACCGCTGAGTCTTCACACGCTCATACCGCTCACGAGCTTTACGGCCCTGTTCCAATATCGGATAACTCGTATAATAAAGCGCCCGCTCACGGAAATTCTTCTGACGTGCCTTCTGCATCTCCACGATGAACGTGCTACCATTCCTGCAACGGCAGGACAGGTCAAACACCGATTGTCTATCATCTGCAGTTTCACCAAGATGATGAGTCTCAATAAAAGTGACATCTTCGATTTCAACATCTTTCAGCATACGGTTAAGGAAGGCTATCAGCACGTCTTTGTTCTCTTCACTTCCGAAAATACGCTTGAACATAAAGTCATTCAGAAGGTCAGCATAATTGCCTCGTATTCCTTGCAGGCCCACAGTTTCCTGATCTATAACATTCTCCATAACTCTTTTTTCTGCAAAGTTCCGGAGCATTAGCCGTATACTCAAAAAGAATACGGTTATCTTTCAAAAACAGCCCTACAGGGTATCCAGCGGCATATCCCTGAGCTAAAATTTGTTCGATTTTTATAAAAAATCCAACAAATTGTTCCACGAATCAACTGTGGAACACTCTTTTCGTTTCCAGTATGTCAAAGAACTTTTATTGGCAACCCCAAGCCAGGTCAAGGGCTTGAGGTCGGAAATATAAATATTAGAGATTTTCAAAAGTCACGTTTTCAACAGTCACACCTGCAGCCTCATTGAAAAGATTATCTGAGCCTGTTGTATAAATTGCGGCATGAGCGGAATATGAATTAGGAGCATAAAGTTTCACGTTCTTCACGGTACAATTTTCAAATGCAATTGCATCGTTATCGTTCGCATTTACAAATGCAACCATTCCAGCAGTACAGAAATCGTGCTGTGTAGCTTTTACCGTAACATTCTCTACATCGCAATTCTTAAGAGTTGCAGTCACGGTAGAAGATCCCTCATTATATACAGTTCCAATCAGAGGAGCCACTTTGTATGCACCTGTAAATGAAGAATTCTTGACATCAACATTGTCGAGGAGCACATTCTGATAAGACTGAACAGTAAGAACTGATACATTGATTCCTGTTGACTCAACCTTTGCATTATCAAAAGTAATATCTTTGATCACTACATCACCAAAACCGGCAAAGCGAGTAAACATCGCCTGACCATTGATAGTAAGGTTGCTAAGAGTATAGCCGTTTCCATTGATCTCAGCAATCTCAAACTTTGAATCAGCGTGAGAGTCTACAGGAGTCCAAGTATAGCCAGCAAAGTCAATATCATTCTTAAGGCAAAGAACAGCATCACGACCTGCACTCTGATCTGCAAACATCTCATTCAGTTTCTTGAGACCAGCTGCAGTAGTTACGTTATATGTCGTACCATTCTTATAAAGGCCGTCTACAACTTTGTCACCATAGTTATCACGTGGGAAAACAAGGAGATCATCAGCACCTGTAATAGTATAGGTTCCGGTTGGAGTTACGTAAGCTGCATCATCTGAACCATTTGTGAAGATCACCTGATAAAGCTCTGGAGTAGTCAATGTGCACTCACCCGCCAACTCTACGCTATAATTCTTTGTCAACTTACGAACGATAACAGGCTGGATTGCGTTGATTGAAGTATTCTCCACCTTAAGGTTAGAAGGATTCTCACCATCTGCACGAATACCATATGCATTAACTGTAAAATCCGAATTCTTGACAACTACTGCAGATGATCCGATAGATGCACCGTTCTTTGAATTCTCGAGTGTGACATTTTCAATAACTATTCCGTTACCACCTGTAGTCCACATAAGAGAGTGAAGTCCAGTAGCTGTTGAATTTTTTGTCACCATCTTGAAACACTGACGATAACGCATAGCTACAACATTCTCTGCACCATTACCTGTAAATGTACAATTGTCAACAGTCACGTTATGAGCGTATCTTTTACCAATTGTCTTAGCATCATCGCAAGAGATGAAATCAAGAGCAGTAGCATCGGTGTGTTCGAAGTTGATGTTTTTGAATGTAATGGTTTCAGGTGATTCACCCTGAGTACCACCTTCAAGGTAGAAAGTACCATCAAACTTCTTGTCAAGACCGTTGATAATAACGTCCACACCGACTTTCTGGCGGATTGTTACATTTCCATTGATGTCATTAAGGAAATTAATTATCAGAGTCGTATTTTGTGCATTGCTTAAAGCACGCTGAATATCAGCGACATTTGATGCATACACTAAAACATTGGAATTTGTAATAATAAGATTTCCTTCGTCACCATAACAACGTCCTACGAGTCCATTGTTCTCAAACAGGTACACATCATTTCCTGATGCATCTTTACAATAAAGTGTACCAGAATATTCACAACCTTCGAGTGTAACAGTTCCGTCATAAGATCCTGCAATACCACCGATTCTCATAATCTGATTCTCAGTAGCATCAGCGGCAGTTTCTACTCTTCTCACATCACCGCTTGAAGAACAATTTGTAAGCACACTACGTGGATTGAGATAACCAGCTATACCACCTACGATGCCTGCCTGTGAGTAAACATCAATATTTGAAGTTACATTTGTCATAGCAACAGGACAAAGAGGAGCACCAACAACTCCACCGATAAAGAGATTACCCTTTACATAGCTATCTTCAGATGCATCTACTGTTACATTATTAAGAGTCAATGAAGCCGCGCTGAAACCGCCGACTACAGCACCGATTCTCTGAGCACCTGTCTTATCCATTGGACCTTCAACCTTGATATCACCAGTAAGTTTGACATTCTCAATGACTGTAGTGCCATCTGGGTATCCTACGAGTGCACCAAGATGACCACCAGCCCAAGAATTGTCACCAACTGAAGCCTTAATACTTGCATTGTGGATGTTAAGGTTTTTGATGACTGCATTATTAGTACAACCGAAAAGGCCAAGATAGCAATCTGCCTCAGTGGCATTAACATTAAGGTTACTGATAGTGTGGTTGCCACCGTCGAAAGTACCTTCAAATGTTTCCCAATATCCGATAGGTGTCCAAAGCGAATTGTTAAGGTCAATATCAGATTCGAGTTTGAATGTCTGTCCCTTGAAAGTATTAGCTTCTGCTCTTGTAAGAGTACCGTTCACTGCTGCTGCAAGCCAAGCAAGATCAGCAGCCTCATCTACAGTATATGTCTGAGTCTCAGCATTATATGCAGGCGCAGTAATTGATTCACCATTCCACTGATCAACAGTCTCATCAGGAGTATTGAACTCAGCATCCACAACGATCTGGTAGTCAACCTTGCTTGTAAGGAGGTTACCGATGATGTTTGTACGGTAGTTCTCTTTGAGAGGAACTGAAGATACTGTGTTGTTTACAGTTCCTTCCATGCCGCCGTTGAGCTTAGTCACGATATCATACTCTACGGTAGCGTTGTCACCAGCAAAGAGGTAGTTCATACCTGCATATTCATAATTCACACCGTTTACCTCGAGAGTAGAAGGATCAGTAGGAACTGAATTCATAAGGAACTCGATAACCTTAGGCTCAGATGCTTCGTTTGTAGCAACATTGAACTTTGTGTTTGCATTAGTAACCTTTACCTTAGAGCTGACAAGTTCCACATCATAAGCTGTAGATGTGTTGAGAGTACCGAGGTTAAGCTGTGCGAATGGACGACGGAGTGTCACCTCAGAACCGGTAGCTGTACCGTCCTTCTTCACGTGTCTGCAGTCGTTGACGTAAGCCACTGCGTAGAAAGCAGCAAGACGCTCGTCATTAGCCGCATAAGCCTCTGTTGCGGTGCTAGTGTAATGAACCGCTGTAAGCTCCTGAGTATCATAAACACCTGTACCCTTAACCTGAGCCCAGAAAAGAACTGTGAACTTCTGGTCGTTCACAAGGTCGAGAGTGATGGAAGCCTTGTTCACGCCATTCTCCTCAGCCATTGTGGTAGTAGCCTGATAAAGCTTCTGAGCGTTCTGAGTAAGCTCGCCAAGCTCATTGGTAAGCCACACCTCATAAACAAGCTCATTGACATTCAGACCGTCAGCAATAGCCTTAGTCTGAACATTTGCCGGAGCCTCCACTGTGAAAGTCACAGTGCCGTTTCCTGCAACAGGCTCAAGCTTCTCCTGCTGGCAAGAACCAGCGAAGATTGCCATAGCGAGCGCCGCTGCGCAATAAAGCAATTTTTTCATAATGAGATAATTTTGGTTAATAAATAATTATTGGTTTTGTCTTTTAATCTTTGCAACCCTCAGCCCGGTCAGGGGCTGGGGGTCGGGAATTATTCCCAGTTTGACAGGGAATCTGTATTACTCAGCATAGACTGTAAAGCCTTCCTGTGCTTCCACATTTGCAATGCTGAACTTTCTGCTTGAAGAACCAATTACATTGTATTCTGAGTCATACAATGTGTTACCTGTTGCGGTCACCTTAGCTGTCAAAGCGGATGTGTATGACGTAAGATTCGCTAATGAGTTATTCATAACGTTTCCTGTGAATACTATCGAGTCATAGGCACTAACATAAACGTGAGCATTTGTGCAGGTGTTACCTTCGATGACTACAGACTTGAAGTCTCTAGCAGCCTCATTATCACTGATTCCACGTCTCTTCCAATCAGTGAAGGTGCTATTCTTGATTGAAACAGTCATATCAATCTTGTTATCAGTATGAGCTGCACCCTGACCGAAGATGATTCCGTAGCGACTATTCGCATTTAGATTACCGATGAAACTAGAGTTATCTACAGAAATAGAAGATTTTGCTGATACAGCAGTTGTCAAAGTACTTGGAGTCTCGCTCAAATCGATAGTGAGATTCTTAACTACAGCAGCTTTTTCAAACTCAAATGCATAATTACCGTTACCATTGGATATCTCGCCGGCAAACTTGATAGTATGACCCATTCCATCAATTGTTACAGGCTTAACAAAGAGACCACCATTCTTCTTAAAGTCCCATTTTGTAGAAACTGTGATGTCATTTACTACATAGACAGTACCTTCGAACGTATTTGCAGTCTTAAGATCCTCTACGGTACTTACAGCGAAGTCACGCGGATAAACTGGGAGGTCGTTAGCACCAAAGAACTTGTAAAGACCTGTAGGAGCAGCAAGTGCATTCAGATCATCTGTACCGTTAGTGAATACTGCAGCATACTTACCAGTGAAGTTAAGAGTTACATTCTTGCTGAAATCTGCAATATATTCCTTGTCCTGAGAAGTCACCTTACGTACGAAAACAGGAGTTTCTGCTGTGATGTTTGAGTTCTCAATTACGAGTTCTCCTCGATTGGCATCAGCATCGGTACGTACGCCATATGCCTTTACATTGATTTCAGCACCCTTAAGAGTAGGGATTGCAGTATTACCAAATGAAATACCGTTCTTACAGTTAGTTATAGTTACATTCTCTACAGTTACATCGTTATCGCAGCTCTGAACCTGAAGGAGAGAATGCATATTCTCTGCAGAACAGTTCTTTACAGCGAAATGATAAGTCTTCTGAGTGCTGATAGCAGAAACATTCTCATTGAATGTAGGAGTGTAGAATGTACAGTCCTCAATTGTCACATTGTGTGAATAACGCTCATTCTTACCATTAAGCGAACCAGGAGCTGAAACGAATGTCTTGGCTGTCTCTGTCTCGAACTTGATGTTCTTGATGGTAAGGGCCTCGGCGCCGTCAGCACGGTTGTCGCCATCGATAGTGATAGTACCATCATACTTCAGACCTTCACCGTCAATTACGACATCAATGCCAGGTCTCTGAACAATAGTAACGTCACCTGCAAGGTCCTTATATAATTTGATAGAACAGTTCTTTGCGACATTGTTTGCTGCATATTGAAGCTTCTCAGTTGAAGACACATAATAGTCCTTTTTAGAATAGAACATCGTGTTATCAACGTTATCCTTCTCTATGAGAGTTGTACCTGTTCCCAGGTTGAAAGCCATTGCATTATACGCTTCGAAAGTATTACCTTCTGCGTATACTGAAGATCCCTGATTCTGAAGTACCCAAATACAAGCTCCATAATAGATTTCATTAAATGCATATAAGCTTGTAAGAGTAGCATTCTTGACAGTCACAGTATTCTTTGCACCGTGTACATTGATAACATTTGCACCTTCATATGTACCGCCGATAACATTAACCTTATGACCTGTACCATTACCAGATATATTGACCGCATAGGTCCAGTCATTTGTTGTCTCATCGGTAAAATCAACAGTACACTCATTCAAAGTAAGAGTTACATTCGACAAGCTTCCGTCAATAGATACGCCACGTACATCTGAAGGGTAAACCATAACTGCAGTCGAAACAATGTCAAGATCATTGATTGTAACCTCAGTACCTGATGTTGTAAGACGGAAAGCACGGTTTGCTGATGTAGTAAATGTATGACCATTACCATTGATTACCACTGACCTGTCTATCAAAACAACAGCCTCAGTCTTTAAGTCTGCAGCAATTGTAATAACCTTCACATCAGAAGCAAGAGCTGCGTTAAGAGTAGCAAGATCCTTTACAGCGTCAGCTGGTACAGGTGCATTACCCTCACCTACTACCTTATCAGCTTCTGAATCGGAAACAACCAATGTTCCGTTATTACTATTTACGAGAACTGCTCCATTATCTGCGAGGTCAATACCTGAGATAGATACATTAGCACCTTCGTCAATAGTGTTGATAAGATTACCAAGACCAATGATTGTCGCACCACCGATAGTAGTTGCTGATCTTGTCACAACTGGAGTCTCACCGTAAATATTGAGAGTAACACCAGAAGCAATAGCAAGAGAGTTGACAGCAAGGCCTGTCATATCATACTCTGCAGCAGTAAGGTAGAAGTTTCCACCGCCAGCCATAAGGTTATTGATTGAGTAAGCAAGACCATTGGCATTCGAAACCTCGTAGTCGCCATTGATATTCTTAACTACACCCTCATTAATAACTTCAACGTGAGCTTCACCTTCTCCACCAAGGAAACCAGGCTGGAGGTCTACTGTGTAAGTAGCGTTTGAAGTAAGGAGGTTACCTACGATGTTTGTGCGGTAGTTCTTCTTTACTGGAACATTGTTGATGGTGTTGTTCACTGTACCATTGACAGTCTCGATCTCATAATACACAGTAACATTGCCCTCTGGCACGAGAATGTAGTTCATTGCAACGAGGTCATAGTCCACTGAATTAACAGTTACCGTCTTTTCGAATGGAACTGCATTCTTATCGAATTCCACTGAAGTTTCTCCTGAAACAGCACCGTCAAACACATTATATGTTACTGGAATATCAGAAACTCTTACAAAAGAGTTCAATGGAGTAACATCATAACCAGCTGTAGTAGTAACGAGCGTAGCAATGTTAAGCTGAGCAAAAGGACGTGTAAGAGTTACTGTCTTACCTGTAGCTGCATCAAAATTCACGAGCTGATCCATTCCGCAGAATGCGTCGCGGTCATTGTTGTTAGAAGCCGCCTGCTTAACGGTAACCTTTCTAAGATCGGCAAGGTCAAAATAATCTACACCAGTCTTGTTAGCCCAGAAAAGGATGGTGTAGTCCTGATCGTTGAGGAGGTCGAGAACGACAGTAGTGGTATTGCCTGTCATAGTCTCTTTCTTCTCGAAAAGAAGAGGAGCTGTAGCAAGTTCATCAGCATCAGCTGTCTTGTACACCTCGTAGTAGAGATCATAGCTTTCATAGCCGTGGGATCCCTTAGTCTGCACAGTCTCAGGAAGCGAGATCGTGTAAGTCACGCCACCATTGACTACAGGCTCGAGATTCTCTCTCTGGCAAGAGCCGGTGAAGAGAACCGCTGAAAGCGCTGCCGCGCAATAAAGCAATTTTTTCATAAAAGTGCAATTTTGGTAAGAAAGGATACAATCCTCCCTTACCCGGTTAAACATAAAATTAGTGAAATATTTGCGACCCAAGGTGCGGTCAAGCACCTACGGCCAATCCATCTCTTCAGGCCACAGGAAACCGTAAAGCCCCATCATTCAGACACTTCTGAAGACGGGAACTAAAACCGTATTACCACATTCTCTTCGTTACACACAATTTAGCACACAAATCTAATAATAATTGCTGAAAACAACAAACGAAATCATCTGTTTCACGTCCCATATGTCAAAGAACTTTGCTACACTTGCAAGGTCGTTTTTTTAGAGACCGGCAGCCATCCGCGAGGGTATTCCAATTTCGCGCCACACATCATTCAGAGAGGCGTCTGCTGCGTGAGAATCTCACGGGTCGTTGTAAAACGACGATCCGCCACGACAGCCGAAGCCACGGGCGGAAAGAAAAGAGTATTTCAATATCTCTGATTATTTCTCTGCTAGGATCGATTCTACCTGATCCAGCGACATATCCAGAAAGTCGGCAATCTGAGATGCCGGCATTCCTTTAGCGTGAAACTGGCGGATAGTCTGAGAGACTCCCTGCACGATGCCCTGCTCGATGCCCTGCTCGATTCCTTTCTCGATACCCTGCTCGATACCTTCTTCAAGCTTGGCTCTCATCATACCATTCAGTCGTTTTTCGTCGTTCATCTCTTTCTCGTATTCTATGCGTTTTTCCTCAGTGAAGGCACTGATCTCACAAGCACGGAAGATGCATTCATAGATCTCATTCTGAAGC
>JAGBVR010000019.1 GCA_017630215.1 Bacteroidales bacterium
ACATATGATGCCACATAGTGGGTATGGGTGAAGCGGTTCTCCCTGATAAAGTTAAAAGTTAATGGGTAGATGGTTTTTTTCGTGTACAAAATAAAGCGCCCCTTGAGGAGCGCCTTATTTTTATAATATTATACCCTCTGCCATTGCCTGGCGTATCAGATCAAGCTCCTCTTTGGTGGGTGTAAAGGTATCTGTGCCGATCATCTTTTTTATTCCCTGGAGGTTTGGAGCCTGCACAACTGCGAGGCCGTTTATTGCTGCATTGTTTAGCTTGGTGGGAATGCTGCAAGCATATCCAACAGTCTTCGCATAACTCTCCTTCCAGTTGGTGGGGAGCTGCTGGAGCTGCGGGCGGGAGATCAGTATCCTCGGGCGCTGATCAAATATTGCAGCATTGAATGGGCTTGCAGCTGATACGCTGCCAACAGATGGGGACGTATGATCAAGTGTATATGATACGCTTTCCGCCTGATATTCCGATTTTTGCAGATTGTTGACGCTCGTCGCTATACCTGCCAGGCCTCCAATAACGGCCGGAGCTCCGACGCCACTCGCTGCTGCTGCTGCCGTACCTATGACGGAGCCAACCAGGCCGAGCCACGCAGTAAAGCGAGATGTTGCTGCCTGTTTATATGCGATCTGAGCCTGAGCAATCTGCTGTTGATATGATCCAGTTGCCAGGGCACTCATCGGGATATCAATGCCAACTTGGCCGTCGGCCGTATCCATTAACATTGAATCACGGAAGAGGAATGCCGTCACAGCTCCGGTTACATAATCAAATGAATACTTAATATTAAGCGTGACGGGCTGCTCTGCTGATGATGTTATCCACATAGCCGGATCGAGCTGGATTGTGCCGCACCAGGGAAGATATAGATTGATCTGGGTGCCGGAGTAATCAAGGAAATTATTATACCTCGGCGTAAATGTGAATGATCCCATATCAAAAAAGCTGTAAGAGCTATTTCCGTAGGTGTACGGCATTATATAACCGGTGACGCCCGTGCTTATAGGCCCGACGTTTATCTGCTGGGCGACGGCGTAAGGCAGGCAGAACGGATAATATTTTACACTCGTAATGTACTCAAAAGGATTTGCTCCCTTAAAGTCTTCGGCGAGCGTTGTCTCATCCGGATTGTATGTAGTATTTAAGAATCTTAGAAGATCCTTGAGTTCCTGATCACTTAGCGCATAATATACAGTACCGGCCGAGAGTGCCCCGCTCTGGAGCACGGTGGAAAAATCTCCCTCATTGCCCTCGACCTCTTCCGGATCATATAAGAAACTTCCATCACCAACACTTGTACTATTTGCATAAGGCACATTTGGAATTTGATCACCGGTAAAATAATTTCCGGTTGTTGTGCCGTTGATAAACTCCGGGAGATATATATGATTATTCGCAGTTCCTAAAGTTGCATTTCTTGCATCATTTTCATTATCTGCAAAGTAATAACCTAAAAATGCAATTTCATGCTTTAGAGCTCTTTGGACCGCTTCCCCCATTGTTGCAGCATCTTTCTTGTCAATTATATGGAGAAGCGAAACCGTTGAAATGTGGTGATTATTCGGCAGTGTATCAAGCGGGAAACCGTTTTCTAACTCGATAAATCCCTCCTCATAGATATTGTGCATTTGCCACTGGTAAGTAACATCGTCAAACTCTTGTAGTTTTGTTGATACGTGCATAAAGCCGCCGGTAATTCGATTACTATTATATGTTGCCGTTTTTCTTCCCGTGCGTATCTGTGAAATAGTATTCTGTAAAAGCTCGCCTATACAGTACGGCATCACTAAAGATAGTACACCATCATACCATGCCTGGGGGATTGCCTGGGTAAACGGTGAATACTGTTTGTCATCTATCCAGTTTTCCTGCGGGTTGTCCTCTGCTAATGGTAAATATTGCAAGTCTAATTTTACCGCCGTTGCGTTATCGGGAATTGGTCTATCTATCAAAATATCCGGGGTTGCGTTTCCTGATAATGATTCACCGGGGACATAAGACATTTCTGTCCCTCGTGGTGTTGTATCTCCGTTATATAGATCAAGATACATTAGATATACAAATCTATGATCAGGATCACCGTTGATATAACTTACTATGTCCGTTAGCGTTCTTGTGGTTTTCGCGTTACTGGATGTATTGTAGCACCTGATACGCGGATTTACGCAAAATTTAGTGCGGTTGATATCAATAAAAAGCTTTGATTTGTAGTAATTTACCCACGTGTACTCGAGAAAATCATAACACAAACGCGCTTTAGGATCCTTGTAAAAATCTCTTGTATCTACATTACATAACTGCATAGCAAGAGGGACCTCTGACGGCTGATTATAAGCTACTTGCAATTCTAACGTATCGCCTGTAGATAAACAAAATGCCGCATTTGTTCCGGCAGAAGATCCCGCGCCGATATGCCAAAGATAAATTGACTCCTCAAGTTTAACGTCTCTGTTAACGCTATAAAGCGGGTTATTATCGTAGAAATAACCGTAGGTTGTTTCATTCAAAAGCGTTCCGATCGGGTTTGCATCATTGTAATATAAATAATCAGCCGTTGCAATACCATATATATTATAATTCCAAGGTATCATGCACTCCCCTCCCCTCAGTAAGTAGAATTGACGGCGATCAGATAACGGCGATCTCCATCAGCTGGTACCGTGAACGAGTGCCCGCTGAGGATCCGGCTCTCGAGCCATACCCGGCGAGGATCCACGGGATATTTATCATCGGGAAAATACGTCGGCCCGACGCTCTGAGATCTCACCACGACGCCAGAGCAACCCCGGATCCCGTCGGCCCAGGTCATTCTTACATCAATTTCAAGCTGCAAAACAATCTGTTTACCCGGGGATAATACCATATCTTTAATGAAGTAATAGCGGGCAAGATCTGATATATAAGCATAATTTGCCTTGAGATAATCGGAATTATATGCTAAAACAACTAACGGGGCCAAAATGTCAAGATTGCCTTTCGGAGTAATTGTGACACTTGAGGCGACTGCCGTCAGGCTCTTCGATACTGTTTTCGGATCGTCTGTCGTGTATGATAAATTTATGGTCATTGTAACACCTCCAAAACACATCAAAAAGGGGCCTTTTTTGGCCCCTTAATGTTTATAGTATAAGATCATGGGCCAGGGGTTCCGAAGACGAAAATCATGCCGTTTTCGGCGGGATCCATGAAGAGTCTGGTCTCGTTCTTATAGAAGTTGTTCCAGAACTGGCCACGGGGATTATAAAAGACTTCGACATCGTCCCTCTGGTTGATGATTCCCAGGGCGTCACGGTCATGGATTACGCCCAGGATTCCGTCACGCTGCACAGTTACGGCGGGAGATGTGTGCGGGACAGTGATATCCAGGCCGGAGATCGTGCTCATCTGGTAGTCGATGCCGGAGCCGTTCGCCTGCCAGAAGCTAACACTATCATATTTTCCCATCTTAACCATATCATCGTGGTATGTATCACTCTGTAAGTATACTTTCATTGCCTCGCCGTAAACGTCGAGCAGTACCGTGTGAGAATACTCCTCGGGCGTGAATGTAGTGTATCCGGTTGCATTCTGTGAGAAATTGGCGACTTTGCTCCTCATTCTGTTCTTATAAAGCAGTACTTTATAAGCAAAGAAGCGGAGGAACTCCGGAGAGGCCCAGGCGTCGGCAGCTGTGAGCGAGGTGCCGAAAGTCGTGTTAAAGTCTGTACCTATATCATATATACCGATATTGTTCGCCAGTCTGTGGCCGATAAATCCGTTATAAAGTCGCATTGTCAGGGCGTCGAGGTTCTGGACGTTATTATTATTAATCGTTGATCTGAGCATAGCCTGGAAGCGGTCATACTCTCCGGCATCGTGGAAGCTCTGCTCGAGCTGTCTCTTCTCAAAGCTGCAATCAATTTCCCAGACTACCATCTCATTGTAGAGCGTCGTCTGAACGTCGGGGGGGCTAAAGATCTGATTGTCTACGGGCTGACCGGCTACAAGATCCCAGGTTTTATTAGTTACGACTGTAAAATCCTTTGTACGGCTCTTAGACATTATAGAGCCCCACTCCCAGGCCTCTCGCCTTACGTCAGGCGCTGCGCCCTGATAAGGACGATCAACAAACTCGTAGCGACCTATAACATTAAACATTGCATTTACATACTTTTCTCTGAAATTCGCCGAGAGAAGTGTGGCGCCGACGTCAACAATTCCGTTGAGGTTCTCGGGTGTCAGGGTTCCGGGCTGTCCGGTGATCTCTAAGTAAATGGCATTAAGATCGTTTGCTATCTGCTGTTCAAGCATTTTATTTTCCTCCTTTTAAATGGTGGGCCAGACTGCAATAAATATCTTTGCAGCCAGGTCTCTCTCGATAGTTTTCCATATATTCATTTTATCGGCGAGGGCGATCTCCTCCTCGGCGAGCTGCTGGGCGCTTACGGTTCCGATATTGCCCTTTTTTGTGCCGTGGTGCTCGACGGTCTCCGTGCCGGTGTCCGTCTTGGTTGTCGTGCTCTGGGTTGTCGTGCTGGTGCTGTCAGGATCTCCCGTAAAAGATGTTTCTGTCGATCTCTCTCCGGCTGCTGAGTTGGTTGTCTGCGTCTCAGTGTGGAAGCCGGTGCCGTCGTAAGGATCTTTATATCCCGTTTGGGTTGCCACATAAGTCCCCGGCTTATCTGTGACGACTTGTGTCTGATTGTTCGTGATCGTCGTGCCGGCGCTGCCGTATACCTGTGTTGTATCGGTGAGGTTCGGCGTCCTGGTGTCGGTGTAATCATCGTGGCTGTCATAATTCACGAGCGGATCATATGTTGCTGTATAGAGGGCGAGCAGCTTATCATATTTCTTGGTGTTGGTGATCGCTACCATGTGGATAATGTTGTCGATAAAGCTCTCCTCGTACTCTGTGAGCGCCTCCTCGTAATCAATCGAGAAATATATCAGCGCCTGATTAGCGTCCATGCCGAGCGGCGTCAGCCACGTTAAAAGATACGAAAAGGGGTTGACGTTCGGCGGGCTCCATGCTGTGAAGTCGAGATCATTCCACCGTGTCGGGGCTCTCCTCTGGATCAGGCCCATCGTCCTCACCTCCTCCGATATTTATCTCGATATTGATCTCCTGAGCTTCTCCAGCGCCGGCGCCGTCGTATGTATCACTTCCGGCCCCCGGTTCTGGATCGTTCTCACGCACTCCATCTCCCTGGCTATCAGATCCCATGCTTTCCTGTTCTCCTGGCTGATCCAATTCAAAAGAATCATTTTCAGCTCCAGGAGCGTCTCCGGGCTCATCTTCTCGATTGCTCTCCACTGGTTCTCCGTCTTCCCGTTGCTCCTCATCCGGATCGCCTCCTATATTTATTTCGATGTTGATTTCTTGCGGCTGCTCTTCTGGCTCTGGCTCTTCTGGCTCTGGCTCTCCTGGAGCTCCAGGAGCCTCTCCGCTTTGCTCATTATCAGGCTCCGGCTCTGAGCTGTCGCTCTGAGGTTCGCCGTCGCTGCTATCGTCTGGCAGCTCCTCCGGATCTCCCTCAGATCCTTTCGGCTCAGAAATTCCGGCCGCATCTGTGAGAACTTCCGTGCCGGGGTTGTCGTCGAGCTCGTCGAGCTCTGTGCTTCCGCTGCTGCTGCTTTCTTCCTGGCCATTTTCTTCTCCTCCTCCCTCTGCCGGCTGCTCGAGCTGCTTCGCTATGATTGGATTGAGATATGCGTGCATATCTGTGCCGAACATTGCATTGACTCGATCCAGGCCCTCATTTATACTTTCTATGATTCCATAGATATTATATATTGACAAATCGACATTATCATTGATCTCATCAGTGATCAGGCGCTCTTTTTTCATTTGATCGTGAGTCTGGAGGCCGATCTGCTCATAAAAGTGAGCTAATATATATTGCTGCACCTGGATCAGATCAATTAAATATCTGTTTGTCGTCGTTACGTTTACCGGGATCCCCTGGAGGTTGCTGACCAGGTTGCTCATGATAACCTTGAACGGCTCTCCCGCATACATAGCCCGCATAGCTTCCTCGGCGCTGCGCTTCGTGGCCTCGTCGTCGGCAGCGATCGCAGTTGATAAGCGTGTATTTTTCTGGGCCACGTTTAAAGATAACATATTATCGGCCATCAGCTGCGCCGTCAATCTGATTAAGGAGCCGAGCCCGCCGGTTCCGCCTCCTCCGGTGTAGCGGTCGATCTGCCGACAATATACGACTTCGCACTTCTCGCCTCGCTTGAGGTTGTAAGTCTTTGAAAATGTGGGATTTTCTACGATCATACTCACCGGCATATAATAAATATCTGGAGTCTCAGCTGGGACGCCGTTCAGAGCTCGCAGCTCTCCCCCGTCGGTGTCGTCGGTTCTGAAGAATGTCGCTTTACCGTTTACAAAGATACAGAACTTTAAAAAAGTGTCGTCTATGCTCTCCGGCTCGTTGTCGATAATAATCAAATTATAAACGAGCTGCAAAAGCCGGTTAAAGCAATGATCAAACGCCTCGGGATATGTCACGATCATGGCGTCCATATCTGCAAATTGTAGGCCGAACCGTCGGAGATATTCCTGGAGCGTTACCGTCGGCCGGCCGAGAATGCTCTGGAGAGTTTTGCCTCCCATATTATCACCCCTTTACTATCGTGTTAGTAAGTGCAAATTTAAGCCAGTTATTGATATATTCACCCGTGTCGTTAGTGTCAAAGAAGAATTTATTTTGCTTTATGAGCTGCCGGATCAGCTTATGCGCTCGAGTCTCGCCGACGGTGAGGCTGATCTGGTGCAGCGGGTTCCCGTCGTCGTTATCCTCCATATAGATGAGAGACGTCTCGATCTTCCGGAGCTCTGACGTCTTTTTGTGAAAGACAATGATCGGATATCCCTTGTACATATATATATCGCCCTGGGCGACTTTGCCGCCGTAAACAACAAAGAAACAAAATATAATGTCATAGTCGCCGGTATCTTCCGGGGCGTGTCTATAGCTGGCGATCTCCCAGGCGCCCGTGCTGATCATATTCAGCTGAGGATTGTCAAAGCAGAAGTAACTCGAGACTTTTTTCTGCTGCTCGTCGTCGCTGGCACAATATTCAACTGCGATCTTTGTCTCAGACGTGCCGGCTGTATATACTGCGATCGTGCCCTGATCCTGGTCAGCGATCTCTCGCAGGCCCATCTCGCCGAAGTACGGACAATATTTATTGACGGTATTGGCTAACATCAGGATCCGCACCCCTTGTCTATCCCTGATAATGCTGCTCAAGAGGTTCTGATAGTGAATAAATTCATTGACGAGATAGTATTTTCGAGTCATGAACTCGTCGAAAACAACATAGGCGACCGGGCCGGCGTCCTGGCCTTTGGTAGTGTCTGCCGTGGCTATTGCATAGCAGCGGCAGAACGGCGTCCGATCCTGGGCGAGTTTAACAAAGCGCCCGGTTTTATCCGACAACTCGAAGCGGGCAAGATAGAAGCCTCCCGCTCTATAGACAACAGAATTATACTTGTGTTGTGTCTGCTCGTCAATCCACGCAGAATGAGGATTGAAAAGCGCCTCGATGTTCTTAGGCTTGATCTGCTCCTCAAGCCGTCGGATATATGCCGAGGGGGTTCCCGTCTTGAGATACTCCTCGAGGATGAGCCGGCACGCTCCAAAGGTTTTGCCGTTGGATCTCTGGCCAATTATTAAGTTATATATAGCGCCCTGTGCAAGTAGCTCCGTATAGTCATAATATGCCATTGGTGCCGCCTCCTCTCTTAGTTTTATTATACAAATTGTTTTTTGATTTGTCAATGTTTAGGTATTGACATTTTGTCAATACCGTGCTATAATTAAGATACAGAAAAACATAATACGCCCGGATCCGGGTAGAAAGTGAGTTTTGTATGAAAAAGAATATTGAAGTAACCGCACTTGACGCCGGCGAGATCGCCGAGCTCGTCGCAGCTAACAACTTTTATGGAAGCCTTGAGAGCGCTTCCAGAGCTCTTACCCCAGGAAAGAAAATCATAGTTATACACAAGTTTTATGATAATTCTTTCGCCGTGCAGCCGTGGATCTATGGCTACACAATCCAGTAAAAAAAGAGGAGGCTCAGCTGAGCCTCCTTTTATTATCATTTTTATAAAGATCCAAATCTCTTGATAAACTCTTCAAATCTCTTTTTGCAGTCCTCGCATAGATCCATTGACTGGCGCTCATGTATATCTCCAATATTACAGAGTATTTCAACGGCCCACCAATTCAATTTTTTTTCGTCGCCCTCCTTGAGTGTTCTCCCGCAGTTATCGCATACTATTCTGATCATCTTTATCCCCCTCTTGACTATCATTTTCTATTCTTACATGAAGTATACAACGATATGTTTGCATAGCATACAATTGTGCAGTTAATAATCGATGCTGTTCTAATGAAATATCATTTTCTTTACTCAAAAATTTTTCAAGTTTCTTAATCTTTGTTACAAGCTCTTTCTCTTCCTCTATCATTCTTTCGATATACTCTTTCATTGTTTTACCTCCTGTACTCTTTGACGAGCTCCCTCAGAGCTCGAACCTCGTCGGCGAGCTCGAGCAGCCTCTGATCTTTGGCTTCTGCAAGTGCCTTTTTTCTTGCCCGATATTGGCTTGAGTTAAAAGCATTGTCTCCGGCTCTCTTCCAGGGCCGGCAGATGCTGCAATACTTCCGGCGTATGATACTGTAATAGCTGGCCGGGCCGTCGGGCGTGTCGCCGGTGATGTAATTGCCGATCCAGCGAGTGCAGAAAATACAATATTTATCACCTTTCACGGCTCTCGGCCTCCCTTTTGCTGACGCCATAACGGTGATTTATTATCTCCGGAACCGGGGCGAGGGAAGTCTGAGAGAGTGCAGCGGCCTCCCCTACTTCCCGGAAGATCTCCCCCGGCGTGAGCTGCGTCGTGCCGTGTGCTGCCAGGTGCTGGATTTTCTTGTCGAGGAGCTCCCGCAGCTGATCCCGCTCTGATATGATCAACTCCCGGAGTGCCCTGGTGTTGTTGTCGTGGCCGCTGATCAGCATCGTGTGATTATGATCCCCGGCGATCGAGTCGGGGAGCGAGATCGTCACGCCCTTGAGCCGGTGGAAGCGGGCGAGATCAATCTGTGTCAGAATCTCGTCGAGCTCCTCCAGCTGGCAGGCGAGTCTCTCGAGCTCGTGCGCTCCCCTCACCTTTCGCACATATTGCACATCACTCCGATGGTACCGACGCCGGCCAGATCTTACAAATAAGTAAATGATGGCAGCGTCGAGCAGTAAAAAGCAAATAGTTTCCATATTGCCCTCCTTGATTTTCGGGGGCACCTATGATATAATATAAGTGCCCGTAGTTGGCCGGCGGGGGCCGTGCTGTATGCGTAGGCCGCCCCCGTCGTTATCTTCTAACTATGCGCCCGCAGCTCGGGCACGCTTCCGGCTCGCTCTGATCTGCGTGCCGGCACTTGATACACCGATACCAGGCGACGCCGTCGGCGTATTCCTCTGTGAAGATCGTTTCATAATCTTTCAGAGGCTCCTCGAAGATATCATCATCATACAAAACTCTCACCCCCTTTTTAATCTGTTTTTAACAGGGCCCGGCGTAAGCATTTATTACGCTCGAGCTCTATTTTTTTTCCCTGGTTTGTAAGCTGCTGCCGGAGGTTATAACGCCGGCTGTCAAACTTCTGGACGCCGAGAACGATATAAGAGCGGCTTACAACTTCCAGCGGCTGCCCGGTGTAGTCAATTACTGTCGCCGTTATCTTATCGTTATAGTAGGAGGCTATCCGGTTCCGGGCCTCCTCGGCTCCTATCTCCATTTCCGGCTGGAGTGCCTCGAGCTTCTCAATCGCCGTCGGGAACTTATCAAAATATACATTATCACGGCTGAGGCCTGAGATCTTAGTAATAAAATCATCTCTCTCCGTGATGTATGCGTATTTCTTGAGGCCGATCGTCTTAAAATGTTTAAAGTGTTTAACTTTAAATTCACCGATTCCCTCAAGCTCCTCATATTTATATCCGCTCTCTCGATACATTCTATTCATATTGCAGAAATATCGCAGTTTCTGCTTGATTTCCGTGTTATATTGTGCTATAATGTGAGTAATATCACCGATAGCATATAATCCATCTGTATCAGTATATAAGACGTTATCATTATTAACTCCACGGCCGCCACGCTCTTCCAAAGTTATGGCGGCCACGGTTCTCAATATGGCAGCTCTGCCGAGAGCTGTCACCCAGACGCCCCACTGGTATAATACAGGATCATGCTCTTTTTTTACAAAATCATAAATGATATTATTCTCGTCGTCCCGTACTGCTTCGACAAGCCCGCCGGGCTTGATAGTATAGCGGGGGAGGAGAGGCTTTTGCACAAATATGCCATAGATCCGGGCGACCATTGTCTTAATACGATCATATTGTGATTGCTCGGCCTCTGTTGGTTCCCGATCTGCCTCGATGGCTGCCATGATCTCCCCGGCCTTTTTCTTATCCCTGTATAAGTCAATCACAGTCTGCGTGATATAATTCGGGAGAGGCGCATATCTTGATCCGTAGAGCTCGAGCACGTCCACGCTCTTCACGTCGTAGAACTGCCGGAGCAGCTTATAGTCAATATCTGTGATAGTCATTATGATTTTGTCGCAGCTCATCAGCTTATCTTTATAGATTTTGAGGCTCTTCTTGTGATACTCCCATTCTTTAGATACCGGAAATGTATAGAAACAAGGATATTTATTTTTAACGCCTCTGACTCTGATCGTCATGAGCAGGGCCGTATTTTTGTATTTCTCGCTCAGAAGCTCCTCCGAATCCTCCGGGATCGGCAGGGGCTTAAACTTTTTAAGCGGAAATTTTTCAAGCAGTATTAAAGAGCCGTACATCGTGGATATATCTGCATAGGTTACATCATCTTTAATCACATTATCCCAGGCAATAGAGCTATAGTTGAAAGCACCAAAGAGAGCTTTCTGGAGCTTCCCGAGCATGATCAGATCCTCGGGCGTGTCTCGCAGCTGTGAGGCTCTGATCGACATTATAGAAGCACGCTCACGATAATAATGATATATCTTTTCCTTTGGGATTCTCGTGCCGGTGAGGGGGATCAGCTTCACATACTTATAAAAATTCCTCTCTTCTCGGAAGTATCTGAGCAGGATCTCGACGTCTACACAACAGTAATTTAATTCAAAATCTGATAGGGGAGTGAGGGCATGACGTATGAGGCCATAGTCGTACCCTGATACTTTAGGGATGCCGATCTCCTCGCCCATCGTGGCAAGATCCCTCTCCGTGTAGATTTTCGAGTCACGGAACTCAAAAACATCGGCGACGGTTGCCTTGATCACGTCGTGAAGATCTTTTGCGAGAAAATCCTTGTCAGAGATCTCAAGCTCCGATTTGAAGAAATGAAAGTCGTATTTCATTTTCTGATCAAATACGATCAGTTTATAGTCAGGGGAGAGCCGCAGCTGCTCATGAATATCCAGGAGGCACTCCCGCAGCTCGTCCCAGGTGCGGCCGTATGCGATAGTATCCTCGACTCCGACCTGCCATACATACATAAAAGCAAATTCATGCTTGATATCCTGTTCGAGCGTCCGGATTCCGAGCTGCTCGGCCGTCACGGCCGAGGATTCAAGATCAAAGGCGCCGACGAGGTTGCTGTGAGTATGATCCCGACGATATGCAGCTGTCTCCCTGAGATGGCTCCAATCTGCATCCGTCCAGTATACTCTTTTAATATTCGTCTTCATCATATCCTCCGACTGGTATATCATAATATTGGAGTGTGGCCTCGATATCGTCCTTGAGTATGTCAAGTAAGTCGCTGACGTCTTCCTGACTCCAATTATTGATTATCATACTTGATACAGATGCAATAGTATCTTCAAGGCGTTCAGAGCCGGCGAGATCAGGATCCTGAGCAGCCTCCAGGAGCTGCTCAAGCTGTGGGCGGATCGGAGCAAACTTGTCGAGCATGAAAAAATCATTCTTGAGCATTTCCTCGAGGGCCTCAGATGTGTTAAAATAATCAGTGAGGCCGCTCAATGCCTCGATCATATCCTCATCATCTTTCTCAGGATCGTTATATATTTCCATCATAGCGCTGACGATAGTATCAGAGCCGCCTTTTTCCGGGATCGAGCTATGCAGCATAGCAAAGATGAGCGGCAGAGAATCAGAGAGCTCAGCCACTCGGCTCGAGGTTGTGCCCCAGGCGCCGGCCAGGCGCTCAGCCTCTGCCATAGCTCCGCCAACTGTATACGATCGGCGCTTTTTGCGCTCCTCTATGGCCTGCAAATACTTATTGATCTCGGCCTCATTCAGCTGCCGGAGCAGCGTTTCAGAGCCGGCGAGATAGCCGGCTTTTGTACGGCCGAAAACATCGCCCAGGGCGAGCAGATCCTGCATGGCTGCCGAGAACGCGCCGAAACCTTTTTGAGATAAGCGCTTCGCTTGCTTGTTAACGCTCTGTATAGCACGGCGCAGCTCGTCACGCTCGGCCGCCAGAGGATCAGGCATGAGTCGCAGGCCCTCCCGTCGTAAGCTCTGCCGGCTACGAGTGCGGCCGCTGGCATTTAAGGCCGGGATAAAGTTAAAGCCGCCAGCAGTCTTACGACGGCCGCCCAGAACTTTCGAGATATTCGCAGCATTAACGCCAAGATCGGCCGCTGCGTCGCTGATCGAGTCGAATATACGATCGAGCTGAGGCACGTATATTTTTTTCTTCATGGCTCAAACTCCCCCCATTCTGGCTCCCATTCATCGACGGGCATCGGAGCATCGGCGGAAATAAATTGCACTGAGAGGCCCTCGAGATTCTTGATCTTGAGCCGGTTCCAGAGCTCGCACACTCGCACGCCGGCGCAGAGCTCACGATCCCGGGCCTCATCCGCTGAGAGCTGCGAGAAGCAAAGGCCGTTCACGCTTTGACGCAGGCCACGAGCACAGCGGCCGATCTGCTCCCTGGGGATCTGATACCAGCGAGCAGCAGAGCCGGCACTCTCAAAAACTAAGCCGTCATTCAAACACATTACATACATAGCTCTTGCCATGTTGTCACCTCCATTCACACTAAGCATACCACACTATTAACGATTTGTCAAGACCTAACCGCAGGACAGGGGGGCGGGAACCCCCGCACCGGGTTCCCG
>JAGBVR010000031.1 GCA_017630215.1 Bacteroidales bacterium
AAACATGTAGACAATGACATGTGGTGCAAACCAAGGAGATTGCAATGCCGGCATCAGGGCCTTGTTGTGTATTTCAGGCTTGAAAAGATTCACGCAGATAAACACCAAACTCATCAACGTGGAAAATGAAAGAATCCATTTGTACTTCCAACGCAGGTAGGTGACAAGTCCCGCTACGGGCATAAAGAAAGAATACCACAAGCGTGTCTCACCCATCGACCGCAAAGGCGGGCGTTCCAACCCGATCCACAAGCCCACGATAAAGGCAGCAAAAACCACTGTACCGGACAAGGTGAATCCGATTGCCCCTATCCTTCTTTCACGTATAGCCCAATAAGCACCGGACAACCAAAGAATCAAAGCTGGTACGGCAAACCAAACGAACAAATTCCAACTAATCATTTTTCACCTCCTTTCTTCGGACTTCTAAAGAACAAAAGAACACCACCTGCCAGCATCAGGATTATTCCTACATAAACCGCCGGAAGCCATGGGTCACGCACCAGTTCAAAGACACTGGTATCACTCCAACGACCCAAATGTTCATCGTATGACAATTGATATATTTTCCACCCTTCCACATTCATTGGCCGGTTCACCAGGATGGTATCCGTCACTTTCGCACCGGATTGAGTATAGACACTCACCACCGAAGAAAATTTCCGAGGCTCACGCTCAGGCATAACGATGGAGTGCTGTTCATCCAAAGTTAATCCATGATAAGGAAAAGCAAACGAACCACAGCTCACCCAGCCTTCCTTGACTTCTCCCGTTTGGGGATGAGTTGCAGTCAGATAAACGGCTGAAGTCGCTCCCACGCTGGGCCATTCTTCATAACGAACCTCTACGGCCGTACTGTCCTGCGAGGTAACTTGTGCCGCATAATCCAACCGCCGGTTCACTTTCACTTGCCAATCCAACAGACTTCCCTCTACTCCTTCATTCTCTACTGAAATATGTTGCGGATGATGTTCCGGCAACGGATTCCCACTGGTATTCTCAATGATGACCAATTTTGGCGGATATTCATCGATCGAAAACTCGTGCAAATTGACCGCTAAAGGTAATTCGGTCACTTTCCCTCTATCGTCCATAGCCCTCCATTCGGGTTTACCCAGTTTTACAGTCATCTTCAACCGTTGCATGTCCGCATTCCCCAAAGTTCCAGTCACAAGAGCGATGAACAAACCGACATGCGACAAGCAGGAAGCCAACTGTCTTCTCCGATGAATCTGCTTGACAGCTACCATTCCTGCAATAACCGTCACCCATAAATAAGTCAGGACAAAAGGCCAGAAAGTAAGCATCTGGTTGATGCCTAAATGACCATTTGAAGACACCATTTGAGGAGTCAGCCCCATCAGTATCGTAAGCACACCTGTGTATAGCAAAGCCGGAATGGCTGCACCTCCCGTCATCAGAAAACGAAGAACATACAAACGGTTTCGCCAAACATATCCACACCCGACCAACAACAGCAACAGAACAAGTACCACAGCATTGACCGGATAGGCAAAAAGCGTCCAGTCAATCGCCCCGATGCTGCACTGGAGCAGGATGCCTGTCATCAGCAATCCAGCCCCAATGGTCATTCCCTCTTTGATTCCCCAAGGTTTTATCCACATACCCATTCCTTACGAGTTTACAATCCGTTCGTTCTTTTCATGGTCAGCCTGCCACTGAGGAACAATCCTATTCAGGAATTCCTTCTTCTTGGCTTCCTTATCCTCCATGTCCAAGCCGATGTATTGCTGCGCTTTCTCCTTGGTCGAGATGTCCGGCATCTTCACTTCTTCAATGCCGTGCTTCATCAGTACCTTAGCCAAAGCCAAACGAGCTTGTTGTGCATGGTCAAGTCCGTGGCTCATGATACGAGTAATTTCTTGTGGAGCATGGAACGAAGCACCATGACTGGCTACTGCGAAATCCCAACGCCACTGTCCCTTACGGATAGCAGCAAGCACTGGCTTCAT
>JAGBVR010000011.1 GCA_017630215.1 Bacteroidales bacterium
ACTTCAGTAGAACTGACCGAAGGAGATGCAACCGTCCTTACCGCAACAGTGAATCCTTCTAACGCATCGAACAAGAACGTCTACTGGACCTCGAGCGACCAGTCGGTAGCAACCGTAGATAATGCAGGACAGGTGACCGCTTTGAAGGCCGGTTCAGCGACGATTACCGTCACCACCGAGGACGGCGGCAAGACCTCAACCTGCCAGGTAACAGTAAAGGAAAAGATCTACCCAGTAACCGGAGTTACCCTCGATAGGACTTCAGTAGAACTGACCGAAGGAGATGCAACCGTCCTTACCGCAACAGTGAATCCTTCTAACGCATCGAACAAGAACGTCTACTGGACCTCGAGCGACCAGTCGGTAGCAACCGTAGACAATACCGGAAAGGTAATTGCCGTCAAGGCCGGTTCGGCAACGATCACCGTCACCACCGAGGACGGCGGCAAGACCTCAACCTGCCAGGTAACAGTAAAAAAGCCAAGCCATGGAGTTGATATTGGAGATTGGGAAGATGATGGCAGTGACGACGGAGGAATAGCATCATAACTGATAAATAATATACAATGATATGAAACTAAAAAAATTAGCATTAATCTTAGTCGCACCGGCATTAATGCTCAATTCATGTCTGACAGAACCTGATTTTGAACCGATTCAAGACGGATCCATTCCTATTAACCTTGATGGATCAATTGATCAGACACAAACAAAAGTAAATGCTCAAGGTTTTGAGGATGGAGACGGACTTGGTCTTTATGCTGTCAACTATGAAAATGACAATCAGACCCCTGGAGTGTTATTGGATAAAGGCAATCAGGTTGACCATGTAAAATATGTTTTTGATGAAAAACAATGGAAATGGAAACCTGTACGCACTGTATATTATCATGACATTAATACCAATGTCGATCTGTATGCCTTCTATCCACATGCAGAGCCGTCAAGTGTATCAGCATACAATTTTGAAGTACAGAAGGATCAGAGTACCCCAAGAAGATCAGGAAAACTTGGAGGTTATGAATCATCGGACTTTCTGTGGGGTAAATCTGTAAATGTAGTACCGACCGAGTCTGCTATAAAGGTCAAGCTGCACCATATGATGGCTGGAGTTCAAATAGTCATCAAGGAGGGTACTGGCTTTGAGGTTGCAGGAGATTTTGCTTTATTAGAGAAGAAGGTAATCGTCACCAATACAACACGTAAAGCTTCAATTAATCTCGCAACAGGTCAGGTAACGCCAGTAGGCGCTGCTCAAGCAACAGGTATTGTGATGGCACCTCAGTCTGATGGTTCATTCAGAGCTGTGGTGGTTCCGCAGTCGGTAGATGCAGGAACTCAATTATTCAGTATTACCATAGAAGGCGTGACTTATTCATTTAAGAAAGATGTTTTATATGAATATGTCGCCGGTAAACTTAGTCAATTCACTATAACAGTCAACCGCAAGACACACTCAGGAGAATACGAACTTATTCTAGGAGAATCGCAGATTGTTGATTGGAAGGAAGATCTTAATACTCACGAAGGTGAAGCCCGCCAATACTATTGTGTTTATTGCGAGGAGCCAGGAACCCTGGGTCGTGTCATTAAGGCATCGAATAAAAATCCAGATAAAATCAAGAACCTTAAAGTCAGCGGTAATATAGGCGCAAGCGACTTTTACTTCATGAAAGACTCTATGGCATTATTACAGTCTATTAATCTGAAAGAATCTAAAATATGTGCACAGACAATTGGGATATCGGAATATCATCTTGCAGATGAAATACCTAGTGTTGCCTTTCACAATAAAACTAATCTGGTAAATTTCGTGTTTCCAGAACGAGTAGATAAGATTGGATATGGTGCATTCTATGGTTGTATTCTTCTTTCAGGTTCGATGATTATTCCAGATGGAGTGAAGGACATCGATGATCATGCTTTTAATGGGTGTGCAACAATCTCCTCTCTTGTGTTACCGGAGGGATTGGAAAGAATCGGATATTGTGCATTCTATTGTTGTAAGTCGTTGTCGGGTAGTCTGATGCTTCCAGAGTCACTAACAACTATTGGCAGTAACGCATTCTGGAGCTGTTACGGATTTTCTGGATCGTTGATACTTCCAGAAAACCTTTCAATCCTCGAAAGTAATGCCTTTACAGATTGTTCCGGCTTTACCGGCGATCTGAAAATTCCGGAATCTTTGAAAAGTATCGCGAGTGGTACGTTTAAAGGTTGTTCAGGCTTAAACGGTCAGTTGATTATGCATGATAACTTGCAGCTATTTGATGGCTATTCTGGTGCTTATTATACGATAGGTTATGACGGCTCTATATTTGAAGGCTGTAATTTCCAAGGAGAGCTGAAACTGCCGTCATCATTGACATATATACCTAATAGGTGTTTCCAAGGCAATGATTTCTCTTCTATTGCAGAATTACCAGAAGGCCTTTTAGGAATAGGTGCAGGTGCTTTCAGTGATTGTACTCGTTTAAGTGGAAAATTGGAATTCCCAGAATCGTTAGTATCCCTGGATGCAGGTGCGTTTAGTGGATGTTCTCAGTTACAGGAAATTATTTTACCCTCAAAACTTGATGTTATTGGTCAGATGGCATTTAGTGGATGTGTTGGCATGAGTAAACTTATTTCTAGAGCAGAGATACCTCCTATCTTGCAGTCCTATGTTTTTGACTCTGTACCGAAAGATAACTTTACTGTTGAAGTACCAGAAAAGTCTGTTGACAGGTATCGCACGGATTCGCAATGGGGTGAGTTTAAAAGAATTGCTGCCCACCAAGACTTTTCTATCAGCAGACCTCGTTTAAGGGCCTTGAATGCTGCTAAATCAAAAACTTTTGTTTTACGTGCTCCGGCTGATCTGGATTGGTCTATAGAATCTAAACCTGAGTGGATCAGTGTTGAGCCGTCGAGTGGTACAGGTAAGACTGAAGTTACTGTTTCTATTGCAGAAATGACAGATGCTGATGTTTCTGTATTTGAGCAAGAACTAATAGATGAAAGTGGATATAATTATGGAACGCGTTCATATGATGGGCGTGCTGGTGAGATTGTCTTCTTGCTGGAAGATAAAGATTATCGGACAACAATGAAGGTAGAACAGTTCGATTATGAGTATTCTGACGGTGATGTAGTTAAATTAAATACTGCTACCAAGGGTAATGGAGTCAATCTTGTTTTTCTTGCAGACTGTTACGATGCCAAAGATATAACTGATGGAGCATATCTGGTAGATATACAGGAGGCTTATTCATATTATTTTGATGTGGAGCCGTACAAGACTTATAAGGACTATTTCAATGTATATGCGGTCTTCGGTGAGTCTGAAGAAAGTGGCATGGGAACAGTGAATACCATACGTGAAGCTAAATTCGGCAGTCAGTATTCTCTTGATGGCATTTCTCCAGATTTTGCAACATGTTACGAATATGCACAAAAGGCAGACAATAATCTGATTCCAGCTCAGACCTTGGTGGTATTAGTAGAGAATACTACAGATTATGGCGGTATCTGTTATATGTGGGGTGACGGTACTGCTATTGCATGCTGTCCTAAGTCAAGAGATGCTTATCCATATGATTTCAGAGGCATAGTCCAGCATGAAGCCGGAGGTCATGGCTTTGGAAAACTTGCTGACGAATACATTTACCACAATGCATTTATTGAGACATGCACTTGCCTTTGCTGCCAGCATCTGGATGACTTGTTATACGGTAAAAGTCTAGGCTGGTATCGTAATATAGAAGTGACAAGCGATATGCACGAGGTGGGATGGTCTCATATGATATTCAATCCGCAATATTCAGATGTGGTGGATATATATGAAGGTGGATTCTACCACTCAAGGGGTGTATATCGCTCTGAGCCTACAAGTTGCATGAATAATAACATACCATATTATTCTGCAATTTCCCGACAGGCTATTGTCGAAAGAATAATGGATTATGCAGGTGAGGAATTTGATCTTGAAGATTTCTATGCAAAAGATAGCAATGAATTAGGAACGACAAGAACCAGGTCGTTCGTCGAGGATATGCAGGTTGTTCCATTGTATGATAATGGAAAGCAGAACGCCCCAGTATATATGGGTATGAAACCGGATTTTTTAAAATAATAGGGAGGAAATGAAATGAAAAGATTTTATATATTATTCGCTTCAATAGCTGCGTTAATGTCTTGCAATAATATTGATGTAGAAGTTCAGGATGAGATCATATTCAATATTGGAATTGATACGAAAGCAACCTCATCTTCATTTGAGTCGGGAGATAAACTTGCCCTCTATGCTGTGGAGTATTCGACAAATGATGTTCCACAGCTGCAGATAGGAGGTAATTTTATCAATAATGAGAAACTGACCTATGATGGATCCGTATGGACTCCTGCGAATAAATTATACTGGAGCGATAAGCCTTGTGACTTTTATGCAATATATCCGTATCTGGACCTTACATCAGTAGATGAACATTATTTTGATATTGTTGTAGATCAGAGTGCTCTAGAAACTCAAGATGAGCTTAGTGGATATGAAGCCAGCGATATTATGTTTGCAAAAGCTGAAAATGTTTCTAAAAGCGAAGGAACAGTAAATCTTCGATTCAGTCACCTTATGTCAAAGTGTGTAGTTACAATAACAAAAGGTGAGACATTTGAAGGAGAAATACCGGATGATATTGTAACTCATATATATAATACGATTACTTCTGCAAAATTGAATTTTGCGAAAGGTTCTGTTGAAAAGGATGCGCTTGCAGCAAGGAAGACCATTACAATGAAGAAAGTTTCAAATGAAAGATTTGAAGCAATAGTAGTTCCTCAGAACATAGAAAGGCGCACCCCTCTCATAGAGATTACAATGGGAGGAATCGCGTATCTTCTTGAGACCAGCCTGTCATTCAAGCCAGGTTATGTGCATACAATCAATTTGATTCTGAACACATCCCCGGATCAGGAAAAGATTGAAATTTCGATTGATGCTTCAGTTGGTGAGATGAACTGATGGATTTAGGAAATTGTAACTGTATGAGAGTAATATATCATATAATACTACATGTTACATTTGCAGTAATGCTTGTATCATGCCTTTCTGAACCTTACCTTGATCCGGTTCAGGAAACTGGCATTCCTATTAACTTTGATGCTTCGATAAATCATACACAGACTAAGGTCAATGCTCAAGGTTTTGAAGATGGGGATGCTCTCGGAATGTACGCCGTAAATTATGTGGAAAACAACACAACTCCAGGCATCTTACAGCCTGCGGATAATCAGGCAGATCATGTAAAATATATATTTGACGAAAGTAAGTGGACTTGGAAACCGGTGTATCCTGTCTACTATCAAGATATTAATACAAATGTGGATATATATGCCTTTTATCCCTATGACGAGCCAGCAAGTGTATCAGCATATAACTTTGAGGTTCAGAAAGACCAGAATACTCCTAAGAGAAATGGGAAATTAGGCGGATATGAGGCGTCTGACTTTCTTTGGGGCAAGACTGAAAATGTAACTCCTACCGAATCATCAATAAAGGTACGACTTGACCATATGATGTCAGGAGTGCATGTAATATTAAAGGAGGGAACGGGATTTGAGGCAGCCGGGGATTTTCCCCTTATTGAGAAGACGGTCCTGGTAACTAATACAACACGCAAGGCTTCCATTAATCTCTCAAATGGACTTGTAACCCCTGTTGGTAGTGCACAGACTTCTGGTATTGTGATGGCGAAGCAGTCGGATGGCACATTTAGGGCTGTTGTAGTGCCTCAGACGGTAGCAGCCGGATCTCCATTGTTCAATATTACAATAGGAGGAGTTGCTTATGACTTCTTGAAGGATAATGCTTATGAGTATATCGCCGGTAAATTGAGTCAATTTACAATAACAGTAAATCGTAAGATGCCTTCAGGGGAGTATGAATTTATCCTGGATGATACTCAGATTGTTGATTGGAAGGAAGATATCAATAATCATGAAGGTGAAGCACGTCAATACTATTGTGTCCAGTGTGATGAACCAGGAACATTGGGACGTCTGATTAAAGAGGATAGAAAGAACCCGGATAAAATCAGGAATTTAAAGGTGTCGGGTACAATTCAGGCAAGTGACTTTTATTTCATGAGAGATTCAATGGCCTTGTTGCAGTCTGTAAATCTTAAGGAGGCTGAGGTTTTTGATGCATATGCATATTACTGCTCGGATAATGATAATTTACTAAATGGATATGTAAATCACTATTTCAGTGAGAGTAAGACATTGAGTGAAATTCAGGAGATATATCCAAATGTTTTTGATATTTATGAGGTTCGAGAGAATGTGTCAGAGATACCAGACATGGCTTTCTGCAACAAATCTGAATTAGTCAACTTTGTGTTTCCAGAAGCAATAGAACGAATAGGAATTGCTTCATTTTATGGGTGTAATCTGCTTGCAGGTGACCTTATAATACCCGATGGAGTAAAAGTAATTGATAATCGTGCTTTCAAAAATTGCAACAGTATATCATCTCTTTTGTTGGCTGATGGTGTAGAAGGTATTGGTGAAGAGGCTTTTATGGATTGTAATTTGTTGTCTGGGCAATTGTTGTTGCCTGATTCTATAACATATATCAAGAAGTTTGCCTTTGCATCTTGTCGAGGTTTATCAGGACCTCTGGTTTTACCTGAGAATCTATCAATACTTCAACGCGGAGCATTCAGCAGCTGCAGCGGTTTTAGTGGAGATTTAATAATTCCTGAAACATTAACTATTCTTGAAAGTCAGATTTTTGAAGAGTGTATAGGTTTTAATGGTCGACTAATTCTTCATGATAATATTGTTCAATGGGATGATGAGACTAGTAATGGATGTATGTTTGAGGGATGTAGTTTTCAAGGAGAATTGAAACTTCCAAAATCGTTGAGTTATATCCCTCGGAGATGTTTTATAGGTAATGGTTTTTCATCTATTGCAGGTTTTCCTGAAGGTCTTATCGGTATCGGAGAGAGAGCTTTTGAAAGATGTAGCAGGTTGCAAGGAAATATTAATCTGCCTGAATCATTGGTCTTGTTAGGAGAGCGAGCTTTTGCTGGATGTGCATTGCTTGAAGGTATAGTATTACCTTCAAATCTTTCAGTTATAGGAGCAGAAGCCTTTGCTGGGTGCTCATACTTGAATAATCTTAGGTCTATGTCCTCTGTCCCTCCTGCAATAAGCTCAGGGGCATTTAATGGAGTCGCAAAAGATAATTTTACAGTTGAAGTGCCACATAATGCATTAGCTCTCTATCGTTCAGATCCTCAGTGGAGTGAGTTTAAGAGAATATCCCCATATTATGATTTCTCTCTTGACCGATCTCTTATAAGAACCTTGAATTCGGAAGAGTCACGGACCCATGTTCTTCGAGTACCGGCTGGACAGCCTTGGTCAGTAGAAAGCAAGCCGGATTGGATTACAATTGAACCAGCCAGCGGTATTGGAAAGACCGAAATTACTGTTACATTCCAAGAGTTGAGGTCAGAAGATGCTTATTCTATTCAATATGATGATAGAGACGATTATGGGAATGTCTATGCAGGGTATTCTAGTGGACGTGAGGGCGAAATTGTATTTCTGTTAAACGATAAAGATCATCGAATTAATGTTGATGTGCAGCAGTTTGATTATCAATATGGTGATGGCAGCGTTATAGAGTTGAACAATGCTACAAAAGGTAATGGTGTTGATATCGTATTTATTGCTGATGGCTATGATGCTAGTGAAATTGCATCAGACAAATACATGCGTGATGTACGTCAGGCATATGACCATTTCTTTGATATAGAACCGTATAAAAGCTATAAAGATTATTTTGATGTCTATGCAGTCATTGGTGTGTCAAAAGATAGTGGAATAGGAACAGTAAATACAATCCGTGATGTTAGATTCGACAGTCAATATTCTCCGGGCGGACTAAGTATTGATTCGGATATTTGTTATGAATATGCCAGAAAGGTCTATGACGGTATTGATCTAACTCAGACCCTTATCGTCTTGGTTCAAAATACAACTGATTATCCTGGTCAGACATTTATGTCAGTAGATGGTTCTGCGATAGCATGTTGTCCAAAATCAAAGAATGCATATCCTTATGATTTTCGAGGTATTGTTCAGCATGAAGCTGGTGGACACGGTTTTGGAAAACTTGCTGATGAGAATATTTATTTTAACGATTGGATTCAGAATACATCTGCCTATGATGCATTTATGCTAGGTAAGAGTCTTGGCTGGTATAAGAATCTGGATGTGACAGGCGGAGTTAATGAGGTGGGATGGTCACATCTGATCTTTAATCCAAAGTATTCAAATACAGTGGATATATTTGAAGGAGGATATTATTATACTAGAGGAATTTATCGTTCAGAACCGACAAGTTGTATGAATAATAATATCCCATACTATTCGGCGATATCCCGTCAGGCAATTGTAGAAAGGATAATGGAGTATGCCGGAGAAATATTTGATCTGGATGAATTCCTCGAAAATGATGTACACTCCGCAATCATCCCGACAAAATCGTCAGAAGATATGACATTGTCATATCAACAAAATACCAGACATTGTTCTCCAGTTATAATACGAAATTGAATAAGGGTTGGCTAAAGACATTAGCCAACCCTTATACATATCCTACACTCTCAGTAGAAACTTCAACCGCACAAGCAAATCTTAACCTATCATAGGGCAGTTAGCAATTTCTATTCATAGTGGTCAGTAAGATCATCTGCATTCCAAAACGATGCGACGGTATGATGTCAGTGTGGGTTTTCCGTTATCGGTGACTTTAAGTATGATATGGAAGGTCTTTCCTTTTGCATCATCGGGAATCATTATGGTCTGAACAAGCTTTGACTGAAGTATGTCAAGGGCTCCTTTGTAGGTGCCCGGTTCCTTGTAATATATCCATTCATAAGTCATGTCATTTCCATCCGGATCATATGAACGACTTGCATCAAGCTTCAATGAGCGTCCTGCTTTAACCTTTTTATAGAGTATATCTTTACCTGCCTCTTTTCCAATGACCGCAACAGTGTGATGGTTAGCGCCTTCATAGCCGGCAGTTACCGTCCATATCATCCTTGCAGCGAAATCATTGTATATCTCCTGCTTCCAGATATTAATCGCATTTCCTCCTTCCGATGAAGCAGGCAACATATAGTATGGATCGTACTGTGTCTCATCGAGATTGCTTCTGACAACCCAGTCCATTGAGCGGATTCCTTCTCTTTCTTTAAGGTCGAACCTGCCTCCCCATCCTCCGAAATCAGAATGTTCGGGAACATTCAAGCCATTGTCATAACAGTAGAAGAACGAAGGGCTGTCTCCTTCTGTAGCCCATATCCGGTTTGGATATACCTGACCTAAAGGACCGACATTCTGCACATTATACCTCGTCCATTCATCATCAGGGGCCCAGCCGTAGATCTCCTTGTTTCGGATATAAATCAGGTCCGGGAAATTCCTGACGATCCAGGCACCTGCATCGTCCTGTCCCAGCACATCATAGACCCTTATCTTGTTGATAAACTGCGCGAGCTCTTCAGGAGTCCTGGTGTCCCTTACCTTTATCAACGCTTGAGCCAAGGTATTCATACCGGATTAGGCAGATATCCACACAGGACGAGGGTCATCTTCATCCACGACCTTGATTATCCATTCCGATCCCTCGCTGTCCTTGCCTTCCCCTGTACCCTTCATTGCAGCTTCCTTCTGTCCTTCCTTTACAATGGACCTCAGGTAGTCGGCAGTAGGGAAATCCTTGCTGTGGACTATGAGATTTGACTGTACACTCTCATATCTGTCAATGATTCCATTAATAAGATCAATCGCTCCTTGGCCATAAGGCACCCAGGCGTGCTGTGATATGAATCCTTCCAGTTCGATCTGGTCAAGCGTCACCAGCAGATGCACCAGCGATTGGGTGTCATCCGGATCTGAACCTCCTATATCAGACATGACTATGACTCTGGTCTGGGCAGAACCCGATATGAAGACTGTCAAAAGATTGTTCCGTCCATGAAATAAGGTATTCCCGTGGACAGCTTGCTGCAATTGATGGCACCGGCCAGAAAAAGGGGCGTCTTTATGGCCGCAAAGGTGATAACAAAAAAGAGACACCCCCGAAAGGATGTCTCCGTAAATATTTGGCAATGAGATTCCTCGGCTACGCTCGGAATGACATTGACCAGATTACTTATTCAGTGCAGTAGCAACGTCAACCGCACAAGCAACTGTACAACCTACCATTGGGTTGTTACCGATGCCGAGGAATCCCATCATCTCAACGTGTGCTGGAACTGATGAAGAACCTGCGAACTGTGCGTCAGAGTGCATACGACCCATAGTGTCGGTCATACCGAAATTGTACGATTTTTTTGCTAGCCGGTACAAAGATAGGCCATGACCCAAGCTCATTAGGAGCAGGCTAATGAGTCTAGTGAATTTTGGAGCAGAAATGCACTAGATACCCCTGAATTCCAGGGCATCAAGAGCATTTTCATAGGGAAAGTGCACTAGATACTATATGAAAAAAGACTCCCGGAGCAATTCCAAGAGTCTTTAATCATATGCGATTATCGAGTCTGACGATATTGTCCGTGGGCACCACATTTAGGGCATCCTCTATTCAGACTCGGCAGAACATACTTATAATAACAATGATGGCACACAGTCATACCGCATTTTGGACACTGGTAATAAACTGTACAATTGCAGGCTCCACTTGATGTACCTGGGCAATTGCGGCCATAGCATTTATCGCATGTCATAGGGCGGTATCTTACTTGCTGACGGCAGTCGCCACGTCCACAGCCACGGCTACAGTACAACCCTATGGTAGGTTGTACTGTAGCTTGTGCGGTTGACGTTGCTACTGCGCTTAATAAGTAACCGACGACAAACCGAGTGCAATCAAGCTTGCTTGTTTTGCCGAGGTGCGAAGGAGGAAAACTAACGAAGTTTGTTAACCGAGTAAATCTCAATACTTTATAGAGACATCCTTTCGAGGGTGTCTCTTTTTGTTTACCTTTCCAGCTTGCGCAGTTGTCTGCATCTTATAGGAAAATTTAAAAAAAGAATTTACCTTTGCTTGAACTCTAAAATGTTTAACTATGAAAAGAATTTTACTTATTGCAGCCATGTTGTTTGCATCGGCTCTTTATGCTTCTGCTGAATATAGCAGATATTATGTCACCGAAACTGTCACAGGTCGTGATGGCATGTATTGCATTCGTATAGACTGGGATGAAAAACTTTACGAATTGGAGGGTGATGGTAATGAAGGCGAAATCAGGAATTTGAAAGAGGATGGTAATAAGCGTGCTTTTGATGTTTATTTCGATGAGGGATATGGTACCAAGAAGAAGGTGTTGTCAGTCGTCTTTATAACAGAGGGCAAGGATACATTCACGATTACAACGATAACTCCTTCAAATGAAAAATCTGTTTATAAATGCTCCTCGAAAGATCCTTATGGACATGACGATTCGGGATCATCTTTTATAGAGGGAAAGATTGGTGAAAAAGCAAATGCACTTAAGAATGCTATCGGAAAAGGTATCAACAAGGGTATCGATGCAATGAAGCAGAAAAAGGAAGCAAAGAAAGAAGCTAAGGAAAACAGTAACAAGTAATAGATTATGGAGACATCCTTTCGAGGGTGTCTCTTTTTTGTGCCACCTCCGCGTCCAGAAAAACAGCCCTTTTTCTGGACGGAGCACTCAGTTTACCCTTCACATCCATAAAAAGGCCCTGTTTTATGGACAGCACCAGGAATTTCATCACTCTGTCCATAAAAACGCCCATTTTTATGGATAGGACGAAATCGCGCGCCCAATGCGTAACTTATCCGATGGGTTGAATAGCAAGAAGCCTCGCAATTCTCACGAACAGCAAGGCCCTTACAATAAAAATTAACTAATTAGACTGTCTTATACAAACGTCCCTTTCTATGTGCTGATTGCACATGTATTTCTATTCTTAATCAGGTTAAATTAGTTTACCTTAGTTGCAGAATCCAGAACGGCCTGTGCGGCGCTAAGAATTTGACGACTTTGTAAATAGATTTCCTTCTGACAAGAAAACCGAATTCGATTACAAGCATATTCTCATAAGTCCTCTTACATCAGAAGATTTACAGGCAATATTCAAAGAATAAGATATTATGGCTCAATTATTGATATGGGCGCTTGACAATGCTCGGGGATTCTTAGGGTGATCTTCATAATTCAAGAATGAATATCTGCAATATATGGCGAGGAAAAGATTAAATTTATACAGAGACAAAACTCCGGATGCTCCGGTAAGCAATCTGACGATATTGGGTTATGCGCTACCTTCAATAGGTATATTCCTTCTGTTGACGGTGCTTATTGCAGATCCATTTATTGGTTTATTGAGCATATTGCAATATGCGTGGTGGCTGGTCCTGATCCTGATCATTTCCGCACCCATTGTCTTCTTCAGGTCTTTGAAGAAAGGGGGCATCCTTAGAAGGACTGTACTCCGCCTTTCGGCCATCAATCTTATCGTGCTGATGCTGTTTTTATTTGTGAGGATGCCTGCATATACTTGTGATGCCGTAGAGATGGCAAGGCATTATGACCGGAAATCTGAACAGTTTGACGAATTGGTGACATATGCCTATTCTGCATCTTTCCAACAGAAACCGGCCAAGCTCAAAAGACTTCTCAGAAAAACCGGATGCAGATCCATTGATACTTCAGACCCGGAATATTGTGAATTGGAATACAAGCATGTCTGTTTCGATTCATACAGTTATAGGATATATCGGGCGCCGATGTCTGATGAAGCTGTCAAGGAATATTCAGAGCAGTATGAATTTATTCCGCATAACAGCAGAATGGTAATGAAGTATAGCGGAGGTGCTACAAGCGAGCTGGGATTCCCATATTCACAACGTGAAAGATACTATAAGAAATATCCGAGATCCGAATAAGTGAATTCCAATAGGCAGAGCGGTTTGAGTGTATGATAATGTTATTCCTGTCTTTCCTTGTTAAGATTTCATTCTGTTGAGGAACACCTCCATGACGTCACAGTTTTCGGAATAGATCTTATCAATAAGGTCGGAGGTACTGGTCTCTTTCTTATAGTCGAGCTCTTCAGAAGTAAGAGTATGAATCAAATAAAAGCTGACACTCTTGCCACTTGACAAGTCTGCATATCGCATCGTGTCGAAATCAGGGGCAGGGCAGGTAAGCAATACGCTGTTATACGGTCTGTCTTCAGTCAGTAATTTTCCTTCTCCTGGACCTATTGTATGCCCGTAACCAAGCCAGGATTCAGTCCATATAGGCAATCTGGCGGTGTCTTTCAGCATTCTGAACGGCCAATAATACCTTTCGTCCTTGAGGGATACGTCATCTAATTTCCAATCCGCGGGTAAGTAAACGACATATTCAGCCCTATCCGGCAGGCCATAAGTAATGCGGGTCTCATCACCAATGTTCATTGGACAGGCTCCAGCTCCAATGGTGCATAAAGTTATATAATTTCGGTCTTCCGAGGCAGGAATCATTGCAATGTCCAGATGCACGTCAGGTGAAACGATTTCATGAAGCACATTCTCGAATGCACCGAAATGCTCTGAGATATAATCTTCAATCTCCTTTTCCTCATTCTCGGAATACAGCATCAATCCGGCCTTTTCCTCCGGATTCTTCAATGCTTCAGCCCAAAGGTAAGCTATCTGATCTTTGAATCTCAGTGCATCTTCGACCATAATATAAATGAGCCGGCCTCCGTCCTGTATGTCTTTCCTGTCTTTAATCTGGACGGATATGAAATCGGAGTAGAATCTGACAGCTTCAATATCTATCCATCTTGGATTTGAAACCGTTATGTATCTTCCGCATTCGTCATAGGTCGCCACCTGTGTGACTCCATCTTTGCTGATGACCGGAAATATTCCGGATTCCTTGAATGAGCTATATTGCCTGTTCATCAGGAAAAACAGGCTTCCCTTTAGTATAAGTAAGATTAAAAAGGCAACTAGGAGAATATTGAATTCAGAATGCACCAAATCATATATTGCGGCCGTCACCAAGATGATGGCATAGAAAATATTTGCTTTTGGAAAAACAAAAAGGTTGTCGTATAAAGCTCTGCCTAGAAACTTCAGCCTGCTCTGAGGTATATCAAACCTGATGTCTTCTTCAATCCTTACTCCTTTGACGTAAGGCAATTTTTTGTGAGATAGTTTTTCCATGACTGATCTTTGCTGAATCTTAATATTGATCTTCTATACGCTTCTCCAAATTTAGGGAGACTTTTCAAGATAAGCAACAAAAGTTTTCATCACTCTGTCCAAGAACAGCTCTGTTCCGCGTGATGGGTGCAATACTGATGTCATTGCAGTTAGGATAAATATGTGTAAATTTGCATGGATAATTCTGTTATGGAGAAGAAACATAAAAAGAAAAATACACTCCCGATGGAGAAGGCTTCTGGTTATGGGTTGATTTTCATATTGACTCTACTGGTTTTGTGGATCACTTTAGCGATTACATCGCATTCTGGAAGTAAGTATTCTGGAAAGACATACGGGGAGGTTACTGATATTTTCTTTGTGATGCCAAACATGTCAGGACGCTGGGATAGGAAGAGCGAAGTTTCTTTTTCCGTTAACGGGCAGACATATAAAATACACGTTGATGGTCCGGCGTCAATTCAAATAGGTGACAGTTGTAAAGTGAAATATCGTCCCAAGAGGCCAGTCGATGCGTTTGTTGAATGGTATTGATGTCAAATCAGAAGAGTGACAGGCAATATTCAAAGACTAATGCAGAATAAGAGTTATATGCTTAAAAGATAAATACTTTGGTGGTGAAAAAGATCAAGAAAAGTGATAAGCCTGTAGTCTTTACAGGACGCAAGGGAGCGATATGGGGAATCGTGCTTACCTTGGTCCTGGCTGCGGTGATTGCCTGTTGCTTTACTGCTCCTTTCGAACCTGAGGGAGCGTGGCTCAGATGGCCCTTGGGGATTCTCTTTTTATTGACGGGGCTTTGGTTCCTGTTCTTTTCATATGCCAATCTGAATGCCCGTGTCATTCTGACAAAGGAATCCATTTCCATGACCGGAGCTGTGCGTGATTTTGAGGAAGGATTGTTTGCCGATTCCAAGGTCGCGCTGAAACAACTTTTTCAGGTGAACCGTCAAGTGGAGTTGAAATGGTCTGAAATCGAAAAGATTCAAAGACCTGGCAAACGTCTGGGATTGTACTTCTATACAAAGTCAGGCCAACGTTACCTTCTCGATGCATTTTTCTTTGATATTAAGTTCATGCCTGCACTCAAAAGGTATATGAAATACGAGACTGTTTACAACAAGTGGTGGTAAAATATAACAGAAATATGATAATGGAAGAGTCTAAATCAATCAGGGTACGCGGCGCGTTACGTGCGGCTGAAGCGGCAGTACTGTTCTCGGGAGCTTTTGTAGAACTGTTACTTTTAATAATTGACAAGGAAATACTTCCTGTTTTTGCTATACTCATAAGTGCCTGTATGGCATCTCTATGCTTCTTTTCATGGCGCTCGGCGAAATACTTTTTAAGCAAACTTGATAAAGTGACGGCCCAGGATCTCATATTCGTTTTTGTCAAGCTGTCAATCTTAGTAGCAGTAATATTGTTTGTCGATCCTTTACGAGAATTTCTGGCAGATCTTGTCTGGATGACTTCTGCGCTCATAATCACTTTCATCCTTCAGCTGGCGGGGCTATGTGTGGGGTATTTTACCGGTCGGAGTTCCAAGTGATTGTAAAAATAAAGAGTTTCTGATATTCTGATTTTCCGGCATAATAAAAAAGTCTGTCACATGCTGATGATGTGGCAGACTTTTCTGATAGTCTTAAAGTACGTAATCGTACCGTAGATTTGAGATGCATATCTTTATTCGCATTCTACGAGCACAGGAGTGCCAAGCGGACGGAAATCTTCTGGAAGTATTCCACATGATCGGGTAGCTATATCAGACTGATTCTTGATTATTGTCAGATTCTTGTCGAACTGAATGAAATCATCCAATGATGCTTTGAAACTTGATGCACCGGTACTCTTTGTCTGCCTCATAACTCTATACCAGATGGCCCATCGTGATATGGCATTGAAGAATTGGCCGTTAGCAGCTAACTGGCTGTTCATGATGCTGTTGTCGGTAGGTCTGCAGAATAAGGAGGTATAAGTATAGGCTCCATTGTAGAGACCGAGACCCTCTGTCGATCTGTAGCTGTAAGAGTTGTCCAGAAGTTCAGTCCAATATACACTGCTTTCTGTCGTGTATTCCCAGTCCAGGCCACTCCATCTCTGCGCCTCTTCTGCAGTCCAATATTCATTCACATTTCTATAGACTCCGTAGTCATGATAGTCTCTGAGATTGTACCATTCTCCGGTATTGAATCTGGTCAATGAATAGCTTGAATACTCATCAGCTAACTTGCCGAATCCGTGACCTCCGGCCTCGTGCAGCAACGTATATTTGCATTCGCGACCTGTATTGTCGCTTCCCAATGAACAGTATGCTATCGAGTAGCGGTCTGCGTAATCTTCGGTCCTGCTGGCTCTCCATGCTAAATAGCAGGTGCCGGCATAGCATTTTACATTAGGCAGAACTATTATCAAAGCCTTGTGAGCGCGGTCATAGGCGTCGTAGTACCTGCATTCGGTGCCGCCAGCTCCTCCCTTCATCTGGATAGCCTGTGTCGCATATTCCAGTACGAGATCATCGTCACCGCTGATGGATGTGGATCCGGGGGTGAATGTGGTGCCTAATCTTGTATCGGCATTTCCCTGTGTGGCTCCGTTCTGGCTTCCCCATGAACCGTAGTATGGTACAGCATCATGTTCGTCTTTTGACAAGACATTGATGTAATACACGTTGAAGTATTCCTTCAATGCCGTATACGGCTCGATGCTGAAGAAATCTTCATATGCCTGCCTCATCAGCCTGTCATAGTTTCCTCCCGGCACGAAATGTCTCTTGCTGAAGCCGTCGCCCATAATTACAATATCGGTACCGCTTCCTAGGGTAGCTTCCTGAAGTACGACAATTCCGTTTTCCGGGTCATCAAATCCATCAATAGGACCCATGTCCACTTCGGAATCGATGAATGGAGAAGCCTTCTGATGAATCAATATCTTTACTGAGTCATATTCACCCTTGAATGTGATTTCTGCTTCTCGTGCCGGCATTCCGGGAGCGTTTGCGGATATTCCCAATATGATGTTGTCAGTTCTGACAGCACGTGTGTCGGTATGAGAAACCCATGACCGGGCATCGGAAGGAATCTCGACAGTGTAAGTCTGATCCGTGGTAAGCTGTACTTCTACATATCCACCGGTTCCGTCAAGTTCGTAGTAATCACACTTGGACGACATGCAGTGGCCCTGGTCGAAATCTCCCTCGAACATAATGGCCTTCATGATGGTGACATCATTTTCTGAAGCGAAAAGTATGATTTTTCCCTCAGCCAAGGTTTCCGGCGCTTTGATGATGACCCCGCCCTTGTGTGATGTCTCTTGTGTAATGCTGGCACTCCAGCCGTGTTCACCTACGCAGGTAATCTCCGCATTGCCAAAACCGCCACTGATATTGTATTCTACTTTAAATGTCGATCCTGCGGTGACATCAGAAGGAATCTCACCTAATTCAATGCTTAAGCTGCACAGGCGTGGAAGATCTATGACGGTTCCATCTGCCATAGTAAGATATATGAACTTATCGTCGTAACGGACAGCAGATAACAGCAGGTCGCCGTCAATTCCGTCAGCCGGCCCCATCTCGTTCCAGTTTTTCCCTCCATCATATGACAGGAACCAATATCCATTCTCAATCTTGAATGAAGGAGTGACGTCATCATTGCTTATAGCCGGAATCTTATTGCCTTTTCCGTCTGTGAGCCATTCTCCGTCAAGTGTCCAATACCATTTGCCGTCGCTATCCTGTTTTACGGAAATGACCGGCTTGTGAGCGTTCACTCCGTCGGCTCCGTCGGCTCCGTCGGTTCCATCGGTTCCGTCAGTACCATCTGCACCATCTTTTCCATCACCGCCATTCTTTCCTTCAGTTCCGAAATATAGCCTGTATGATTTTCCGTTCTGGAAGAAGAGTTCGTATCCACACACTTCGCCGTTCTCCTTGATGGCAGATATGGAAGTAACCAGATTCCTGTCTTGAAGCAGGGTCAGTACTTCTTCCAAAGAAACAATGTTTTCATTGATCTGTCTGCAGCGTGCTTCGAGCTTTGCTACGGCATCATTCTGCTTTTGGAACTCATCCTGAATCCAGGAATCGTCATAAAAGCTGCATGAATATGCCATTATGACAGCAGGGATAATATATATCAATCGTTTCATATCCATTCATTGAATTAATTGAACGCATGTCCGCATATAGTAGAATACTCTTTTCCTTTGTATTCGTACGTCGCCTTGCATTTCGGCGCTTTATATGACTTTCCTAGAGTGATTACCCAGCCGGAATTTCTTCCTGGGGCAATAGTGTCTTCCACTGCCATACGGTTGCTTTCCTCTCCATAAGCATCTACTATCTGGAGGTATTTCACATAGACTTCAGCAGAGCTGTTGTTGTAGAAATACCAGCTCAGTTTAGTGCCGGAGTGAACATATCCGTCACTATAGCTGATGTTGGTTGCTGATCCTTGCTTGAGGTAGATATAGTCGGAGATATTGCCTACTGTTACAACACATTCTGCTGAATGCCTGTAGTCTGCAGTCATTGCTTTAATCGTGGCTGTACCTTCTGAAATGGCAATTATCTTACCTTCCTGGCTTACCCATACTATGTCAGAATCTGATGATGTCCATACCACATCCTGATTTCCGGACAAGACATTCGCAGTAAGGTAATCTTCCTCACCTCTGAACAGCATCATATTATTCTTATTCAGAGAAATCAAGCTTCCCTGACATACCTCTACTGTCTTTACTGTTCCACAATAAAGGTCCTTGAATAAAATCATGGCAGAACGAGTAGAAATGCCTTGTGGCAATGCGTCATATCTGAATGTTACGGATTCGTTTCTGATGGTTTTTGTGTCCAGGTGACGGATCCACGAAGCGGTAGTTTCTATTTCGTAATCAAAATTGGTCGAAAGACTTATTGTGAAATCACCGCCTTTGGCAGATAAAACTGCGGAATCATCAGCAATTCGGCAGATTCCCTCGACGAATGTCAGTGATCTGACTATTGTCTTGGTGCCATTGGATGCGATTACTATTACCTTACCTTCCGATATGTCCTCAGGAGCATAAATCGTGATAAATCCTTCTGATGGTGAGTTCGCCACTACCTTGGCATTCCAAAGTCCTTCTGACATTGTTATTACTTCAGGATTATCACCGGCGCCTTCCAGCCTGTATGGAATATTTAGAGTGCAAAGTGGAAGGCATGGGATATCCTCTGAAATACCAAGGTCTATAGAGAATGATGATGCCTTTGCGATAGTTATGGTATTTCCATCAATAAGAGTGATATAGACATAATCGTCATCCTGCTTGATCTCCTTGAAATATGATGTGCCATTTTCTCCTGTAGCTTTGCCAAGCTTTGACCATGTGTAGCCGCCATCATATGAGACATACCAGTAAAGTTCTTCTATCTTAAGCATAGGCGCAAGATCTGTTCTTCCGGTAGTGCTGATTTTGTTTCCTTCCTCATCCAGCATCCACTCTCCATCGATAGTCCAGTACCATTGGCCGTCAGTATCCTGCCTTACGCTGATTTCCGGTATATACCCATCCTTGCCATCTGCTCCGTCCTTACCGTCGGTACCATCCTGTCCGTCCTTGCCATCAGTACCATCCTGACCATCCTTACCGTCAATACCATTATAGATGCATATTTCCTTTCCACTTACGAACGATATCTTGTATCCGATGGTCCTGCCACTTTCCGTAAGCGTTGTGACATCAGATATGAAGTCGTTTGAACTGATAGCTTTGATTATATCTTCCAATGCCTTGATGTCGGAATTAAGGCCATCGCATACTTCTTCCAGATCCTTGATCCTTTCTTCCAGTTCTGTGAATTCATCTTTGATCCACTGATCGTCATATTGGCAGCCTGCAGCTGCAATAAGTGCAAAAAACAGAAATAACTTTTTCATATTTTTATAATTTAAGGTGGTAAAGTTAGAAAAACTTCTTAAACGATTATAGAATCTTTTCGCTACATTTGCGCGCATTATCTGCCACAGAAGTGTCTGTGATGGATGTTTTGTTAAATTTAAAAATCATGCATTATTGTTCGGAACATATTTCTTATGATTCCCCGAGGATGGAGATCATAATGGTTGAATTGGAAAATATTATCGCTGCAAGCAGTTCAAATCTGGAGAATCCTACAGAAGGAGAAGAGTCTGACTGGTAATTTAACGTGAGTCCGTATGAAGAATGTATTATCACGATTGTTTATGTTGGCAATCGCAGTTTGTGCTTGTACGCAGGAGGAGGCTCCTGTGCCACAGCCTGAGTCTGCAGAAGGAAGGGTATTTGAAGCTGCATTTGAGGACACTGCGACCCGTACTTATATCGAAGCCGGTAACCTGCTGCGATGGAATGCCGGAGACCGTATTTCCTTGTTTGACGGAAACACTCTGAACCGTCAATATCAGTTTGACGGAGAGACCGGGGACAATTCCGGAACCTTCTCGATTGTGGACAAACCGTATGGGACAGGCAATGCCTTGAGTGCCAATTATGCGGCATATCCCTATTCTTCTGATGTGAAGATTACGGAAGCCGGAGTCATTACGATGACCTTTCCATCTCGTCAGATATATGCGGAGAATTCATTCGGGCAAGGGGCCAATCCGATGGTGGCCGTGACCAAGGATACGGATGATACGTTCTTGAAATTCAGAAATATAGCAGGGTATATCAAGCTCCAGTTATATGGAGATGATGTCACCGTGAAATCAATATCATTGACAGGCAATGATCATGAAGGACTTGCTGGTAAGGCATCGGTTTCCACTGCTGATGTCGATGAACCGGTGGCAACAATGTCTGACAATGCCGAGGAAACGATCCTTCTGGATTGTGGTGAAGGCGTGAGGATAGGTTCGTCCGCTCAAACTGCCACGGCATTCTGGATAGTCGTTCCGCCTCTTACATTTGAAAAAGGCTTTACTGTCACCGTTACGGATACCGACGGACGCGAATATGTCAAGTCGACTTCCGGCCGAATCATTATCAGTCGCAACATCATTAAGCCAATGGCAGCATTTGAAGTGGAAATCCCTGAAGCAGATGCAATGCCGAATAACCGTATCTGCTATGCTGCAAGGACTCAGATTATACCATATCGTTCGGGAACAGAGGTTTTCGGTGCCGAAATAATTTCAAATGAATGGGATGATGAGACAGGCACCGGTGTGATTACTTTTGATTCGGACGTTACGATGATCGGGGATATGGCATTCTATGGTTATAATACATATTGCAGTTCACTCAGAAGCATCGTTATTCCGGATAGCGTAAAGTCAATAGGGAAAAGGGCCTTTGAAGAGTGCCGCGAACTTGAATCAGTAACAATGGGACAAGGTATCACTTCTATTGGAGATGCGGCTTTTGATACATGCTTCAATCTCACCAGCATAACTATTCCTGAAAGCGTGACCAGGATCGGAGAGGGTGTTTTCTACTGTTGCTGGAGCCTTAAAGAAATCAAGGGTAAGTTTGCATCAGAGGATGGCTGTTGCCTGATCGTTGATGATGCCCTTTATCTGTTTGCTGCTGATTGCGGACTTTCGGAATACGCCATCCCGTCGGGTGTGACTTCAATTGAATATGGTGCCTTTGCTGTTTCCAAACTCACTCGGATAACCATTCCTGATACAGTGACCGAGATCAAGCAACAGGCTTTCAGTGATTGTTATAGCCTGCAGTCCATCACAATCCCAAATAGCGTGAATGTAATAGGCGACCATGCTTTTATGTATTGTGACAGACTTTCTGAAGTTGATCTTGGAAATGGTGTGGAAATTATTTCGGAGAGTGCATTTTACGAATGTGCAAGACTGGAGAGGATCACCATTCCGGAAAGTGTGTCGGAAATTGGAGACTATGCATTTTTCCATTGCTCATCATTGTCTGTAGTAAACATTCAAGCCTCAACCCCTTTTAAGTTATATGCAGATACATTCATGGATTGTAGCAGTGATCTGGTAATCTATGTGCCGTTAGAAAGTCTGGATATCTTTAAAAATGCAGAGTATTGGAAAGATTTGAAGCTGAAGCCGGGATTATGTCCTGACAACCAGATATGGTATATATCGGAAGATGGAAATGTCATAAATCCTGAAAATAATGCATTTCCCACAGGTATTGTTTCCAATGTTTACGAAAATGGCAAGGGAGTCATTACGTTTGAGTCAGCCCTGACTTCAGTTGGGAAGCAGGCTTTCGAGGACTGCAAGTCGTTGACAAGTATTACATTGCCTGCTACAGTGACCAAGATTGACAACCGGGCGTTTTATCGATGTCTTGCATTGACAGACATAATGCTTCCTGAAGGTGTGACGTTAATTGGACATGAGGCATTTTTTTATTGTGTTTCAATGAAAAATATAGACTTGCCTGAAAGTCTGACGACAATCCATCCTTATGCATTTTATATGTGCCAATCTCTTGAAAGTATTGAAATACCTGATAATGTGACTGTGATCAGTGATCATCTCTTTTATTATTGTGATTCTTTGAAAGATGTAATCATCCCCGCAGGGGTGACTGATATCGGTGACTATGCATTTGCATACTGCTCTTCAATGAGCAAGCTCAAGTGCAGGGCAGGTACTCCACCGGCGCAAGGATATGGAGTGTTTAATAAAGTACCGTACTATTCTTGTACTCTGATGATTCCTAAAGGAAGTAAATCCAAATATCAGGCTGACTCATATTGGAAAATCTTTGCAACGATCCGAGAAGAGTAATCCGTTTATGCGGAGAGTGGCGTTTCTCTATAAAGATACGCATCACCCTGCCTCGGCACGGGAGGTTTTGCCGACTATCCTAGGATTGCGGCATTCTTGATTCTATTCTGCGTCCGTCACTTTGCAGGACTATGTGTGGGAAGTTGTTCTGATCAGAATCTGAAGAACTGAAGGTTTTCCAAGCCGGGTTTCAGCTGACCCTGCTCGATTTTGTGAATGATCTCCACGACCTTGTCATTCATCGGGGTAGGGCATCCCACCTTTCGGCCATAGTCTGAAACAGCTCCGTTGATGGCATCCACCTCGGTCAGTTTGCCTTTCTCCAGATCCTGGAGCATACTCGCCTTGAGACGTGCATGCTTGCGTATGGCTATCGGAATGATGAAGAAAGAAACAGCCTTCTTGAGGCCTCCTTTGTAATCGAGAAGCTTGACAATATCCTTTCCTTGGACAGGCTCGATCCGGATTCCTCCCTTTGCACATACGTCGATGCATTCTTTGATAAGAGCCTGCACGATGCGGCGGGATTCCTTCGGGCCGGCAGCTTCTCCGAAAGTACATCCGAGGACGGCACTCATACCCGAGAATGCGGCATTGATAAGAAGCTTGCTCCAGCGGGTACCGATGAAATTCTCTTCCACATCGACTGTGCCCATCATCTCCAGCAGTTCCTTGACCTTGTCGAAGTGCCTGCTTCGTTTAGCAGATATCGATCCCAATGAGAATGACAATGCATCCGGCTCGCTGGTCAGCTCGCAGAGTCCAGGTCCCTGCATGGTCGCCCCCCAGGCTACAGTGCATCCCAGCACTCTTTCCTCTCCCAATATATCCGCGATCAGCATTTCCGGAAGGCCATTCTGGAATGTTACTAACACACCATCCTGTGCGAGGTAGTCCTTCAGCATCTGCACGACTTCCTTGTTGTTCTGCTGTTTGGTCATCAGGAAGATGATATCGTATTTTCCTGACATATGATCCGGAGTATATGCTGTCACTTTCTGGATGAATTCCATTGTTCCCACTACCTTCGCCCCTTCTGCGTTCAATGCTTCTACGTGGGCTTTATTACGGTTTATAAGTTCGATAGGCTCTCCGGCCTTGTTGATGAATGCTCCTAAGATTGTGCCCAGTGAACCGGCACCGTATATTGCTGTGCGCATATTATTCCTTGTTGATAGGTTATTAATGTCTTGTAAAGGTAGCAACTTATTTTAAAAAAAGTATCTTTGTCTGAAAAGTATCAAACCGTATTTTAAGGTAACTGTTTATGGGAAATTTAATATTTGGCATTTTAGCCCTTTTAATGGGACTTTTAACCATTTATCTGAGAGTCTTCAAGAATTCCAAAGGACTGGGCAAACTTGAAACTATGAAAGAAGCTTATGGCGAGAAACTTGGTCTTGCCATACACATAATTTCATATACCGTTGTGCCTATTGCAGTCGGTATCGTTATGATAGTGAAATATTTACTTGCGGAAAATCTGCTGTAGCCCTTCTTTGGTCAAAGGACTCAGAAGGAAATGCTTATGGTCGAATTCGGACTTCTTCTCTGACGGGATTCCTGCGATGAAATCATTGTATTCCATCCTGCTGGATTTCTCTCCCGGGAAGAGGTCCGGTACCATTACATATGATTTCCTGCATATGTGTTCCTGTCCTTGATTAGTGAACCTTACATCAGGCTCATATGGCAGGATGATATGCCCGTCCGCAAATGCCACATACACCGAACTGAAGATTCCTTCAATCTGGCCGAACAACGCTACGGAAAGATAAGCTTCGTGCCTCTGTCTCTCATGAAGGTATTTTCCGAAACTTTCTGCTTCATCGCCGAAACTCTCAAGCTGGTCGATAGGGACGCATATCGGCAGCATGGCACCGAAGATTGTGACATATTCCTGCGCATTGAACAATTCGCGGGAATTTCTCAGCAGACTAAGATTCGCTTTCCTGTTGAATTCCATCGAAGCCTCTGTTTCTGAGAGATCAGTCTTATCGCCTTCGATCAGGATATGTTTTGATTTCCAAAGCCTGGCTATTTTTGCGGCCAGCTCGAAAATCATCTTCACATCACGGTCTGCCGCCGGCAGATTCAATGCAAGGTGGATTTCCTTGCTGCTGTCGGCGCCAATGACTTGAATGCCTCTGCAGATACAGTCATTGTCATAAACGATGAGCGGTCCTCCGCTTTCGAGGCTGCCTTTAGCCAAGCGGGCATGTTCATCCAATGTGCCGTATGACCAATTGTCATTTCCAATGATTTCGGAAATGCTTAGCGGCTTCTTGAACAGCCGCGAGTTCCTTACTGATATTTCAAGTGCCATTCCCTTATCTTCTGAGTCGGTTGATTATGATTTCCATTTCATTACACCCTTTCGGGAAAATCCTTTCCAGAAGGGCTGCGGTGCCGTTCTCGTTCTTGTATTCCAGTTCTTCCTGCGTTATCGGGAATACATGGTGGAAGAGGATGGTCTTGCCGCTGCTGAGGTTGCATTTGTCTTCGCGTGTGGCCACTAACGGAGCCGGATAGGTCAGTATTGCGCTGTTGTAATCATATTCTTCAGAGTATGGTTCGCCGTCTTCCGAGCCCACGGTATGGCCCATTGTAAACCATGTCTGGCTCCATACAGGTATCCTGGCTGTATTCTTCAGAAGCCTTATCGGCCAGTAGTTGGCTTCATCCTTCAGTGACTCTTCATCCATCTTCCAGTCAGAGGGCAGGTACAGGATGTACTCGGAGTGTTCGGACAGGTGGTATTCTGTACGTATATCCCTTTCTATATCCATTCTGTATGCGCCTGCTCCGATAGTGCATAAAGTGTAATAGTCGCGGTCTTCCTGCGGCGGGATCAATGCTACATCGAGATGAATGTCAGTTGAAACGACCTCGTGCAGTACATTCTGAAAATCTCCGTAATCCTCTTTTATGCATTCTACGAGCTGGTCTTCGTCCTTTTCTGAATACAGAATTAGTCTTACGTCATCAGGATTGCATGGGGCCAATGCATTTTTCCAGAAGTACAGCATGGTGTCTTTCAGAGTCTGAACATCATCTGACCAAAGATATGCCAGAGCTATGTCATCCTTGAAGGCATTCTTGTCTTTAACCTCCACAGTGATGAAGTCCTTGTATACTCTGACGGCCTTTATAGCCTCCCACTTCATAGTAGAGAGTCTGAGGAACTTCTTGCCTTTGAGGTAGCTGAGGTACATGTGGTTGATGCCCTCCGGGGTGACGACTGGAAATACACCGGCTTTGCCGTAGGAGCGATAAAGCTTCGCCAGATTATTTCCAAGACCTATTTTAAGAAGGACGATCACTGCTACCAGCTTGAGCGGCTTGCCGATATCTCCTGTTGCAACTGCAAGGGCAATCGCTCCCACAAACAGTATGAGATAAATGATATTCGCTACCGGAAATGTAAACAGATTGTCCCACATGGCACCTTTCAGGAAGGTTTTCAGGTCAGAGGGCATTTCTGTCCTTATATCGCCATCTGTCTTTATCCCGTCAACGTCGGGCAGATTCTTATAAGTGTATTTCTTCATGGCATCTGTTGATTGATTAATTTATACAAAGCTAAGTATTATATAAATAGAATCAATAGCTAGCATAGGAAATAATTGAAATATGAGAGAGCTGTATTCGTTTTCTCCTGGAATCTCATTATATTTACGCATCTTAACTTTTCGAAGTATGAATAAAAGCTTATTGGTACAAGCCCTCGCAAAGTTCATGGCTGGTATTATACTCATGGGGCTTCTGATATTTATCCCGGCAGGCTCTGTTTGGTACTGGCAGGGGTGGCTTCTGATGGGAGTGCTCTTTGTCCCGATGCTGACCGTCGGTTCTGTGCTTGTTGTCAAAAGTCCCGAACTTCTTCGCAAACGTTTGAAATCCAAGGAGGAGAGTAAAGAACAAAAGGCAGTTGTCGCTATTAGCGGACTTCTATTTGTTGCGGCATTTATTATGGCTGGGCTGAACTGGCGTTTTGACTGGTTGATATTGCCGGACTGGGCTGTATGGGCTGCCGCAGGAGTATTCCTGCTCTCTTATATCCTTTATGCGGAAGTGCTCAGAGAGAATGCTTATCTGTCCAGAGTCATTGAAATCCAGGAAGGCCAGAAGGTGATCGATACAGGACTTTACGGAATCGTACGGCATCCTATGTATATGGCAACGACCCTTTTGTTTCTTGCGATGCCTTTGGTGCTAGGGTCATTGATCTCATTTGTGATAATGTTTGGATATATCCCTGCAATAGTTAAGCGTATCAAGAGTGAAGAGGCACTTCTTCAAGAGGGACTTGAAGGCTATGCTGATTATATGAAGCATGTCAGATACAGGCTTGTTCCATTCATCTGGTAAAAACTACTAAACTATATAACCATGAAACTCAGAATCAATCTTGTCGGCATTCTCGTTCTTGCGGGAACTTTCATCGCTGCTGCACAATCTTCCACCAAAGTGATCAGCTGTCTGGAAGTTTATGATCTTGAAACACGTACACATCAGATCGTGAAGGAATTTCCATTCCTGATAGAAGCTCCGAATTGGACTCCTGATGGTAAGTGGCTGGTAGTCAATAAGGATGGTCGATTGTATAAGGTCGCTCCGGACGGCTCGACTGATCTTGCCGAGATCAATACAGGTTCGATCAATCAGTGTAATAATGACCACGTGATTTCAGCGGACGGCAAGTGGATCGCACTCAGCAGCAATGATCCAGCAGAAAAGGGATGGAATTCCTATGTGTACAAGGTACCGTTTGAAGGAGGGGAACCAGATAAGATTACACCGATAGGTCCAAGCTATCTTCATGGCATCAGCCCTGATGGAAAGACCATTGCCTATTGCGCATTCCGAGGTCCGGAGAATGAAGCGGATGTCTATGCAATGCCGATAAAAGGAGGAAAGGAAGTGCGTCTGACCGATGCGCCCGGTCTTGATGACGGTCCAGAGTATAGCATGGACGGCAAGCATATCTGGTTCAACAGTGTAAGGACAGGCAGGATGCAGGTATGGCGCATGAAGACCAATGGCAAACAGCAGACCCAGATGACATTCGACAAGGATATGAATTCATGGTTTCCTCATATTTCTCCTGATGGCGAGAAGGTGGTTTACATAGCATATCATGATTACGAACTGGCTCCTGGCGATCATATCGCCAATCTGAATGTCCAGCTAAGGATGATTCCAGCTTCTGGCGGAGAGCCTGAAGTGCTGGTGGAACTCTTCGGTGGACAGGGTACGATCAACGTCAATTCGTGGAGTCCGGACAGCCGTAAGTTTGCATATGTAAGCTATCGTCTGGAAGAAGAGATCACAGCTCCGAAGAGAGAAATGGCCATTCAGCTCTATTCTGCGCGTCAGCTCATAGGAACGCCTGAACTTTTCGCGAAGAACCATAAATATGTGCTCGGACGCCTTGCCCAGATGGGTTATACCGGAGCTGAGGCTGCAAGCTATGACAATGGCCGTTTCTCAGGAATGGAACCAGAGGATTTCAGAGCTGTCCTGAATGAGGCCGGACTGAAGTTCATGTCGTCTCATACTACCAGACCGCTTACGGCAGCTGAACTTGCTTCCGGAGATTTTACCGAAGCTCTCAAATGGTGGGATCTATGCATAGAGACTCATAAGAAGGCCGGTGTGCCAAGACTGGTGATGTCGTATTCTCAGAAACTTTCGAATGAGCAGGAGCTGAAGGTAATGGCCGAATATCTCGATGCTATCGGTGCTAAATGCAATGCTTCCGGCATTCGTTTCGGCTATCATAACCATGCACACGAATTCGAAAAGATCGGTGATACTACGATGATGGATTATTTCATCTCTAATACTGATCCTGAAAATGTCTTCATTGAAATGGATGTATATTGGGCCGTAGTCGGTGGCGCTGCTCCTGTGGAATATATGCAGAAATACCCTGGTCGCTTCGAAGTACTCCACATCAAGGATAAGAGGGAAATCGGACAGAGCGGAATGGTAGGTTTCGAGCCGATTTTCCGTAATTTCGATAAGGCTGGCACCAAGGCATTTGTCGTGGAAATGGAAGAAGCCAGCACGCCGAATATTCTCAAGGGACTTCGTGAAAGTGCCCTCTATCTCAGAAATGCAAAATATTGATAATTAACTTGATATCTCTCCCGGTTACAAATCCTCCAGTGGTTGTGGCCGGGAGTTCATATGTTGAAGTATGCTTAGATTTGGAGTAGTAGGAACAGGAAGGATCAGTGACTGGGTGCTCAAGGGAGCGGCCCAGGATTCCAGAATCGCAGTGACTGCAGTCTGCTCAAGGACTTCAGAGGCTGCTAAGGCTTTTATAGACCGCAATCCATTGGCAAAGGACGCAAAAATATATACATCTGTGGATGAGATGGTCTTGGATCCGGAAGTGGATGCAATCTATGTCGGTACTCCGAATCAGACCCATTGTGAATATACTCTCAAGGCGCTCAATGCCGGCAAGCACGTGCTCTGCGAAAAGCCGTTGGCGCTGAATGCCGCTGAAGGACGAAGGATGATAGAGGCTGCCAAAGCCAGCGGATGTCTTCTTATGGAGGCAATGGTCTCCACACTGAATCCAAACTTCCGTGCTCTGGCAGACCGTATCGCCACAATTGCCCCTGTGCGCCAATACAGTTCATATTTCTGCCAGTATTCTTCCAAGTATGAGGCATTGAAAAGGGGAGAGGTGGCTACATCATTCAAGCCGGGGACAGCTGGTGCCTTACGTGACGTGGGCGTATATACGTTGTATCCTATGGTGGCATTATTCGGCAAGCCGTCCCGCATACAGGCTAATATCCAGACTATTACCACTCCTGAGGGCATTTCTGATGTCCAGGGTAGTGCTTGTCTGGGATATGATGGAATGGATGCAGTTCTGGCCTGGTCCAAGACATACGACAGTTTCCAGCCGACTGAAATCGCAGGAGAAAAGGGTAATCTGATATTGGACGAAATCCATATTGCCCGAAAGGCTGAAATTGTCCCTCATGCTGCGCCAACTTCCGGACAGGGACCTAAGCCAGGTCGTACTCTTGTCTGTGAAGGACTTCCTTTCAATGAGTATTATTACGAGTTCAAGGAATTCGCAGACCTGATAGAAAAAGGCCTGAAGGAATCCTCGTGGAATTCACATCAGACCTCTCTTTCAGTTCTGGAGATAATAGATGAACTGTTGGATTAATTCTTCTTTCCGGAAGAGTTTACCACTTTTCATAATGAATGTTCTCCGGTTTCCACTTGTCCTTTGGCTGTGTGGTACCGTCGTGATGTCCGATCGGAATAGCGCACAGTGGCTGCACATTGCCAGGTAGGCCAAGGAATTCGCCGAGTGGTCTGGCAAGTTCCATGTTCGGATAGACTCCTGTCCATACAGCTCCCAGACCCAGAGCTTCTGCACTCAGAAGTATGTTCTGTACTGCTGCCGAGCAGTCCTGCTGCCAGTAAGGATTATCCTTTCCGTCGAACCATGTGGTCTCGCCGCAGACTACGATTGCAAGTGGAGCCTGCCTGAGCATTTTTGCATAAGGAAGGATTTCGGCCATTGCGTCGAGATGTTCACGCTCTGTGATGACGACAAATCTCCATGGCTGATAGTTTACTGCTGTAGGAGCTGCCATTGCGGCTCTGAGCATTGATTCGATGTTTTCGTCTGATACCGGTTCTGAAGTGAACTGGCGTACGCTTTTTCTGTTGTGGATGTTTTCCAGAACGGCATCTGCCGCATTTCCTCCGGTGTTTGAACAAGAATTCATAGTGCTTAGTGTCAATGTCGCTAAGGCGATAAGTAAAAGTTTGGTTTTCATACTATTGTGTTTAGGATATTATAGATTTCATCTTCGGCTTCGTATGGGTGGATGTGGAAATAAGGATTGCCGGTGAGCATGGCGGATAACTGTGTCTTGCTTCTGTCGTAGAAGATATGGCATGGCTTTCCGATCTTCTCTGCGTAAGCCATTTCGTATCCTACCCCCAGGGAAGGACAAGTGCATTCCGCAATCACGATGTCGCTTTCGCGCAGCCATGCTGTGTCCTCATCATATATGTCAATGTCTCTTTTCCCCTGTTCCATAAGGTTCAGATGAGGGCTTCCTATATGTTCGGTGAGGACAATGTTGTCCTTCTGCATGTATTTAATGAGTCTTCCGTACAGTTCGGCGTCAATCCTGCCTCCTCGTATCGATCCTGCAAAATAAATCTTCTTCATAGTCTTATCTTCTTCAGCAATCCATTGCATCCAGCCAGAACATCCTGGTATGTCTGTTCGAAATCTCCTGTATACCAAGGATCTGCGACATCGCGGCTCAGTCCTGCGAATTCCATCATCATATGTACCTTGCCTGTGATTTCCGAACCTTGCAGTGCCTCTCCGGCTGCGATTTCTGAATAATCGCCGACTATTCGTGTGAGCCATCTGAGATTTGACCTGTCCATAACTACAACGAGGTCTTGTTCATTGAATTCTTCAATGGATATCTTATGGGCGCTATGGTTGCCGAAACGCACTCCCTTCTCGCGAAGTTTTCTCTGTGCAGGAGGATAGATCGGGTTGAACCATTCCTCATCGGAAACTGCTCCCGATGAAATCTCGAAATGCCTGGCCGCGCCGGCTTTCTCCACCAGATCCTTCATTACGTATTCAGCCATCGGGCTTCTGCATATGTTGCCGTGGCATAGAAACATTATCCTGATCATAAGTTATACTCTCAATGTATTGGTTTGGGATTTCGTGGTCGATTATTTGAACAGAAGCTTGCAGACCTCGGTGATGTAGTCCCTGCAGTTCATCCAGGTGTGGCCTCCGCCGGGATACATTGTGGTGTGTCTGATGCTGCGGTCTTTGAGATTTCTCTCTAACTGAAGGGATGACTGATACAGAAAATCAGATGTTCCGCAGCTTAGCCAGAGAAGCTTGAGACTATCATTCAGCTGCTCGGCTTTTGCATATGTTCCATTTTCGAAATTGGATGAAATTTCCGGACCGAATATAGCAGGTGCGAAAGCGCATACATAGTGGAACTTGTCCGGATTGCCAAGTCCGCATGCTAATGTCTGGCGACCGCCGAGCGAGAATCCGGCAATGGCTCTGCTGTCGGCATCGCTAAGAACATTATAATTTGCTTCGATGAACGGAATCACTGATTCTGTGAACTCCTCTGTAGTCAGTTCTGTATCCATCGGATTGTACATGCTGGCCTGGCCGCGGCGGATCATCTCCGGATACGGATTCGCGTATGGCATTACGACGATCATCTTCTTCGCAAGGCCGGCTGCAATGAGGTTATCCAGAATATTATTGATCCTTCCTACCTTGAACCAAGTCTCGTATGTGTCTGTCATTCCGTGGATCAGATACAGCACTGGATATTTTTCTGATGATGCGGGGTCATATCCTGCAGGAGTGTAGACCACTACCGGCCTGTCAAAACCGACAGCCTTGGATGTATAATATGTATAGCTGATCTTTCCGTGAGGGACATCCTGGAGATCCTGCCAGTCAGGCTGAGGGCCTTTCACATCGGCAAGACTGTATTTGAATCCTTCGTTAGGGAAGATATGCATGTTTTCAGGATCGGCTATCTTGGTTCCGTCTACAACGAAAGCATATGGATAGATGTCAGGCTGCTTGGGAGTGACATTTATCGACCATACACCCTCGTCATTCTTTGTCATTGGTCTTGTTCCTTCGAACATCTGGCATTCGAGATCGACATTTTCGGCCTGAGGAGCGCGCAGGCGGAATGTCACGCTTCCGTCCTTGTTATACTCCGGTGATATGATTCCTTTAGGAAAGAGACGCGCCATTACTTCTGGCGTAAGCCTCTGCTGGTCAGGCTTTGCAGCTGGGGCTGAAGGCTCTGCAGCCTTCCTTCCTGCCTTCGGCTTTGATGCCTGAGCTTCCTTCATTGCCTTTTCAGAAGCCTCCTTGTCGAATAGGAGAGGGAAGGTCTGGCTGAGGAAATGACGGGCGTTCATCCAGGTATGTCCCATCTTGTCTGTAGTGAAGTATTGGATGTTTTCGATGCCTTTGCTGTCGAGGAATTCCATGTATTCCTTTGCGTTTCCGTAAAGGAAATCGTCGGTTCCGCAGCCGAGCCAGAAGAGGTTTATCTGTTTGTTTGTCTTCTTAGCCTTGTCATAGACTGTAGGGATGTTCATACTTGTAAACGAACTGTATGAACAGAGATAAGAAAATTTGTCAAGGTTGTTCAGACCGAATGAAAGTCCCTGGTTTCCTCCACGTGAAAAACCTCCTATAGCTCTGCTGTCACGGTCGTTGATGGTCCTGTAATTGGCCTCTACATATGGCATGAGGTCGTTCAGGAGATCCTTGCTGAACTGGTCTCCCTTGGTGAAGTCGAATGTTTCTGCAGGATTATACTTGGCGGGATTGCCGTAAGGGAGGACGATGATCATTTCCTTGGCCTTGCCCTGGGCGATGAGATTGTCCAGGATCAGATTCATCTTTCCTACCTTGAAATATACTTCTTCAGTGTCGGTGGTGCCGCTGATAAGATAGAATACCGGATATCTTCGGTCGGGATGCTTGTCGTAAGTCGGTGGTGTATATATTATTGCATTGCCGAAAAGACCCAATGTCTCCGAATGATAGTTCACATAATCCACCTTTCCGTGTGGTACGGACTGCAAGTCGTGGTCCATCGGCACATCGCCTCGGAAATCGATCATAGAGTTCTTGAAACCTTCGTTAGGGAACCAGTCAGGACACTGGGGGTCCATGACTCCGATTCCGTCCACCTCGAAGCAGTATGGGTAGATGTCAGGGGCGACCGGACCGAGAGTAATGCTCCACACACCGTTCTCTCCCTTGGTCATATCTTGCTTGGGAGCGAACTGTGCGCTTATCTTCACATTCTTCGCCTGGGGCGCAGAGATGTTGAAGGTAACGGTATTGTCGGGGTTAACTACGGTAGAAGGTGTATGCGGTCCCATCTGGGCTGACGCAGAAATGCAAAGTGCAAGGGAAGCCAATGCCGGCAGAAAGAATCTTGTTTTCATAAAGAAATCGTTTTATGGTTTAAAACTAATAAAAAATCCGTATTAAGCCAAGTGAAAGAGGGCGGGAAACAGTAAATTGCGTGAGAATGTACGGATTTGAACAGATATTGATATGGCTTGAGGATGATATTTGCTTATGTCAATGATTATACGTATTTTTATGAATCACTAATTTTGAAGATTATGTTAAAGATTGGAGACAAGATGCCTGATTTCGAAGTAGTGGATCAGGACGGAAACAAGGTAAGTTCAAAGGACTTCATTGGTAAAAAGACAGTGGTGTATTTTTATCCGAAGGACAATACAAGCGGATGCACTGCGGAAGCTTGCAGTATAAGGGACAATTTTGAGGCTTTGATTGCCAAGGGATACAATGTCGTCGGCGTCAGCAAGGACAGTGCTGCATCGCACAGAAAGTTCATCGAAAAATATGACCTTCCATTTACTCTTTTATCCGATACTTCCACTCTGATGCTCCAGGCTTTCGGGGCATGGGGAGAGAAGAAGATGTATGGAAAGACAGTCCTTGGTACTATTCGCCGGACCTTCATCTTCAGTGAAGATGGAATTCTTGAAAGAATAATTGAAAAAGTCGATACCAAAAACCACGCAGACCAGATACTTAATCCATAGATGAAGAGAATGTCATTTTTATTTGCTGCCATGGCGGCAATCTTTTCTATCGCGGCTTGTCGGGAGGATCTTCCGGAGCCGCCTCCTTTTGTCTCAGATGTAGCGCTTCTTTCCCAAGGCGATGTCCTCATGGCGTACAAGGAAGTCTCTGAGTTTGATTTTGAAGTGCAGCCTCCTCAAGCGGAATTCGTATATGACGTGTCGGATCCGGAGTGCGAGGTCAGTGTAGTTTATGTGGATGCTTTCGGACAAGGGACGAGTCCTTCCGGCCATTTCAATGTGCGTAGTATAGACCGTTTGTCGGAGGGTGACGGAAGATATAGGGTGAAACTCCAGGATAAAGGCAGCGATTCCGGATATGAATCCCGGATGGTACTGAAGATCGCGCGGAAGGATGGTGAGGGCAAGGCCAATGCCGTTTATTCGGCACCTTTTATGGTACGTCAGGAAAAGGCCCCGCTCTTTACTTATATGGGTTTTCTTAAAAAGAATAATCAGTCCGCTGTCTATGAGGATGTTACATTTGATGTGTCTTCTGGAAATGCAGTGGTTGCCACTCCTTTGATTTCAAGTCCTGAACTGGTGGCGACATTTGAAAGCAGGGGAGCGAAGGTGTATGCAGACGGTGCCGAGATAATCAGCGGGGAGACCGTCATTGATTTCTCGAAGCCGGTGGTATTTACTGTGAAATCCAGGATTGAATACACATTCAAGGTAGAAGTCATTTATTCCGGACTTCCCGTGGTCTTTGTCGAGACCGCAGGCGGGAAAGATATACCGAGCAAATGGGAAGATTGGCTGTCAGGCTCCAAGGTAACCATATACAATCCAGACTGGACCATCGATTATGAAGGCGGTACGGGTGTGCGCGGACGTGGAAACAGTACATGGGGCTATCCAAAGAAACCTTATGCACTGAAATTGGACAGCAAGGCTGAGATTCTTGGCATGCCCAAGCACAAGAGATGGGTGCTCCTGGCCAATTGGATGGACCGAACCCTTATGCGTAACAGCGTTTCCTTCGAACTGGCATCCCGTTCGGGGCTCGCCTATACTCCGAGGGGAGAGTTTGTGGAACTGTTCGTCAATGGAAAGCATAAGGGCAATTATTTCCTCTGCGAGCATATCAAGGTGGATGAAAACCGTGTCAATATCGATGAACTCGACGAAGATGAGACTGATGGGGGGTATATCCTGGAATTGGATTCGTATTATGATGAGGCATTCAAGTTCCGTTCTCCAGTGAGAGATCTTCCGTATATGTTCAAGGATCCGGATGAAGTAACTGACGATCAGTTTGAATTCATGCGGAATTATGTCTCGGAACTGGAGAATGCTCTCTATGATGACACCCGTTTTGCATCCGGAGAGTATATGGATTTTATTGATCTTGAGTCTTTTGCAGACTGGTGGATCATTATGGAGCTTACCGGTATATGGGAGCCTAACCACCCGAAAAGCACATATATGCACAAGGATAAAGGAGGAAAGCTTGTTATGGGGCCGGTCTGGGATTTTGACTGGGAAACATATACTCCCAAGACTTGGTTCAGTATCAATGAATCCCTTTATTACAAAAGACTTTTCCAGGACCCTCGTTTTGTGAAAGTTGTTAAGGAACGCTGGGAGATGAATAAGGCCGATTATCAGACTCTTCCTGAGTATATCAGAGAAGAAGCTGCCAGAATCAGGAATTCCGACCGCATGGACAGTCCGATGTGGCCGATCACTCAGTGGGTCAATGGAGATGAGAATATGTCTTTTGATGATGCTGTCAGCAGGATGGTCACTGTCTATGAAGATAGATATGATTGGATGGATGATGCGGTTCGGCGCTTGTAAGTCAGCAAAAATTCTTACCTTTGCTCCCCTTTAAAATAAATTTATGAAGCGAATATTACCATTGCTGCTGGCCATCGGGCTGGTTTTCATCGGATGTCAGGAGGAACCTGTAGCTCCTGGTGTAAATGGAAAATCTTTTAATGTCAGTGTAGAGTCTCTTTCTGAAACCCGTACGGAATTAAGTCAGGACAATAAGGTACTTTGGTGTGAGGGAGATCAGATAATTGCATTCGAAGCGAATACGATAGGATCGAAGTACAAGATCTCGTCCGCGGCTGTCGGAAATACTTCTGGTACCTTCGAATTTGTGGAGACTGTATCCAATAAGGATGTTGCAGAAGCTCCTATGGCGGCCAATGTCGCATATTATCCGTTCGACAAATCGGTCGTATGTACAGAGATGTCTACCGGTACATATGTTCTTGAGGAAGTGGAACTTCCTGAACATCAGACGTATGCAGAGGAGTCATTCGGCCCGGAAGCTTTCCCTATGGTGGCTGTCAGCAAGGCAGAAAGCCGCGATCTTATGTTCCGCAATGTCTGCGGAGCGATTATGTTCCAGATAAAGGGTGATGTGACTGTCACTTCCATCAATCTTAAAGGCCACAATGCTGAGGCACTTTCCGGAGAAGCTGAAATCACCGCGTATTCTGACGGAAGCGCTCCTGAAATCGAGATGAAGTCCAAAGCTCTGACAGGTGTCAGCCTGAATTGCGGAAACGGAGTGAGCCTTTCAAAGACCTCTGCAACGGAATTCATCATTGCTGTCCCTCCTACAGTCTTCAGCAAAGGATTCACTGCCGTGATCAATTCGTCAGAGGGAAAGTCTATGGAGTTCACTACTGACAAATCCAATACGGTCAGCCGTTCTTCGATTCTCAAGATGCCTGAAATTACTTTCGAAGACGGGGACAAGACCTTCCAGTCTGTATTCATCAATGATCCCGGTATTGCATATGTATGGGATGAGAATGTGATTCCGGAGATTACCATTCACATGACAAAGGATGAGTGGAACAAGCTTCTTAAGAGATATGATGAGTTTGATCATAATGTAGATTATTTCCATGCTGACTTTACATACAAGAAGGGTGACGAGGTTCATTTCATCGAGGATGGTGGAGTGAGACTTCGTGGAAATACATCCCGCAGAAGACCTGAAGGAAACAGAGGACAGAATCATAATTCGGTGAATCCGGACTGGCACCACTGTCATTTCGGAATCAACTTCCGCAAGTTCCACAAGGACAATGACCACACTATAAACGGCATCCGTAAGGTTAACCTCAAGTGGTTCAAGGATGATCCGTGCTATGTGCGTGAACTTTACAGCTATGACCTTTTCCGCAGATATGGTATCTGGACTGCCGCTCATGATATTTATTGTAGGGTTTGGCTGGATATCGAGGGAGATAAGGAGCCGGCATATTATGGTGTGTATGAGATGATCGAGCCTGTAGATGATAAGTTCGTGGAGAAGCGTATTGACGGTATGTTCGAGAGCGAGGACGGCTTCCTCTGGAAGTGTGTATATGGAGTGGGCGGACCTGCGGATCTCAGAAGTGCCGATGACAATTCCAACAGATTCAACTGGGATCAGGATAATGGCGTCAATTATACTTATGAGTTCAAGGGCGATGAAGAGGATTTTGCTGCGGCTAAAGAACAGCTTCGCGACTTTATCCTGAAATTGACAGGAAAGAATGACGACAGTTTCTACAAATGGATAAACGAGGTCTGCGATGTGGAACTCCTTCTCAAGACTTATGCTGTGAATGTCGCCCTCGGAATGTGGGATGATATGTGGAACAACGGAAATAATTATTATCTGTATTTCAATACTACGGACAAATATGCCTACAAAGTCTTCTTTATCCCGTATGACTATGATAATTCCATCGGTACAAGTTCCAACTGCGGAGTCCAGAGTGATGCCGGACGTCAGGACCCATACAACTGGGGTGACAGCGGTCTTCTGATGGAAAGAATGATGAAGTTCGACGATTTCAAGCAGATTTACAAGGATGCCTTGAAGGAACTCGTCGATCCGGCTAACGATCTCTTCCATATGAATGCCAGCGTGCCGAGAATCAAGGCTTGGCAGGAAAGGATATCACCGTATATCAGCAATGATACTGGTGAAGATATGAAGATTGAAGATAAACCTGCATACTGGGGAAATCATGGTGAATACCGTCTTATGGACACTGGGAACAATAACTTCTTCAAGGTGAAGACGGAGACCATCAACAAGATGAGATAAAAATTTTCCACGGAAAAAATCGTTTTTACACCAAATTTGTATAAGACGTTTCGTAGCACATTTAAATTAGTGGTTATGAAACGTCTTAAATTAATTTTGGGAGCTGCGGCTCTTGCAGCTGTCGCTTTGACAGCATCACCTGCGGTCAATGCGCAGGAAAACGGAAACAGGGATGAATACGGTAAGATCGTCAGAGGCCCTTATCAGACAAATTCCTTCGGCGACAACTGGTTCATCGGAGCCGGCGGCGGTATCAACGTCTTTCTGAATGACGGCTACAAGACCAATATCGGTCCAAGTATCGATGCCGGAGTCGGTAAATGGTTCACACCTGCGGTCGGAATGCGTGTCGGATATTCCGGTCTGAATACAAACTACTGGGCAGACCAGCCTTCGGTGCTAGGTCGTACTCTCGATAATGATGAAGGCAGATACCAGCAGAAATTCGGATATATGTATATCCATGGCGATTTCCTGTGGAACATTTCAGATGCCATAGGAGGATATAAGGAGACGCGTTTCTGGAATTTCGTACCTTATCTCCATGCCGGATATTTCAGAGCATATGGGCTTGATGGTGCTGATTATGACAATAATGAAATTGCTGCCGGTGCCGGACTTCTCCATAATCTCCGTCTGGCTGAAAGGCTCGATCTCATTGTGGATATGAAGGCGATCATTGTCAACGGAAGAGTTAACGGTTCTGATGGAGTGGCGTTGCTTCCTTCTGTTACAATGGGACTTGCAGTCGATATGGGATGGCCTGGTTTTGTCCGTACCTCTACAGTCATAGGTGCGTTGGAGGCCGCTACAGTGGATCAGATGGCTGCCCTTGAAGCAGCCGCAGTAGCCCTCGAATTAGCAAACGCTACGCTCGAACAGGAAAATCTCAATCTTCAGAACAAGAATGCAAACCTTACCGAGCAGGTCAATAATCTGAAAAAGAACACTGCGCTCATGAAATCAGCGGACTTCTACAAAGAACTTTCTCCTGTGACTGTTTATTTCAATATCGGAAAGTCCACTCTGACGGTAGATGAAATGCATCATCTGGATTACATAGCTAAGAATATTCTTGCAAAGGCAGACAAGCAATCCAAGGTTTATATTACAGTCATGGGATCTGCTGACAGCAATACGGGTAGTCAGAAACGCAATCAGACACTCAGTGAGGCCCGCGGTAAATATGTCGCTGATATTCTTGCATCGAAATATGGTATCTCCAAGGAACGCATGGTGGTAAAATCCGAGGTCGTGAAGGCCGATGCGGATCCGGAGCTGGACAGAGCTGTCAAGATTGCCTTCTAGGCTATTTCATGAAAATGAATAAGGAGATGCGCTCAATCTATGGGACATCTCCTTTTTTTATGTTATATTTGCCAGATATGTTCATTGTGAACCAGCTATGAAAATTTAAAATAGATTCAGATATGACAAAGATCGGAACTACATTCACAAAATCGGGCAAGAAGGCCGTCCTCTGCGGATCAGGTGAGCTCGGAAAGGAAGTTGCACTCGAACTCCAGCGTTACGGAGTGGAGGTAGTCGCACTTGACAAATATGCCAATGCACCGGCAATGCATGTCGCTCACTCAAGCCATGTACTTTCAATGCTGGATGGCGATGCTCTTGAGGCTGTTATCAAGCAGGAGGATCCGGACTACATAATTCCGGAAATTGAGGCGATAGCTACTGACAGACTTGTAAAGCTCGAAGAAGAGGGATACAATGTGATTCCGACAGCCAAGGCAACACGCCTTACAATGAACCGTGAGGGTATCAGACGCCTCGCAGCAGAGACTCTCGGACTGCCGACATCTCCATACAGATTTGCTCAGACCAGAGAAGAATTCGATGCAGCGGTAGCTGAAATAGGTATCCCATGTGTTGTGAAGCCTGTCATGAGCTCATCAGGACACGGGCAGAGCACCATCAAGTCAGAAGCAGACATCGATAATGCATGGAAGGTATCACAGGAAGGTGGTCGTGCCGGAAGCGGCAAGGTCATTGTGGAAGGTTTCGTAAAATTTGATTACGAGATAACTCTCCTGACCGTACGCCATTGCGCTGGAACTACATTCCTCAAGCCAGTAGGACATCATCAGGTGGATGGTGACTATCGTGAGTCGTGGCAGCCGCAGGCTATGTCCCCTGCAGCTATCGAGAAGGCTGAATATATAGCAAAGGCCATTACAGATGCCCTTGGCGGTTATGGTATCTTCGGTGTCGAACTCTTTATCAGAGGTGAAGAAGTAATCTTCAGCGAAGTGTCTCCTAGGCCACATGATACGGGAATGGTGACAATGATCTCGCAGGATCAGTCTGAGTTCGGTCTTCATGCACGTGCAATCCTCGGTCTCCCGGTACCGGAAGTGAGATTCTACGGACCATCAGCTTCCAAGGCCATTGTTGTAGAAGGTAACACAAAGGAATACGAATTCTGTAACCTTGAAGAAGTGCTTGAAGAGCCAGGTGTGCAGATCCGAATCTTCGGCAAACCTGAAATCGCAGGTCACCGTCGTGTGGGCGTCATTCTCGCTACAGCTGAAACAGTGGAAGATGCCCTTGCAAAGGCAGAGAGAGCATATGCCAAGCTTGAAGTAAAGGTTTACTAAAAGAATACCTGAATAATAAATCTGACCGGTCTGATATTCCGGTCAGATTTATATTGTAATTTCTATTTTGATTTGGCAAGTTTCGCCAGATCAAAATCTGCCTTTATCTTGTCAATGATAGCGCAGACTAATTCATACGTCCGGCTTTCCCTTGTGTATCTGGCCGGGGTGATGAAATTGACCCTGTGCTGGCGTAGCAGCTTCTTTGCTACATTCACCTTTTTCTTGATGTCGGGATTATATACGGCAATCGAGTTTCCACCAAACATCTTGACGATCTTCATGCAAGGCACGTCTGTCTCACCGTCTCCAAAATAGATCATATGCGGGAAAGGAATCCTCTTATTGTCTTCTTCCTTGCTCTCATTCACTTTCTTGTTGTCACGGATACTCAGGATACCCTTGTTGATCTTGAAGAGGAATTGGGTCTTGGCCGTATAGTCCACAGCCACTCCGGGCCATTCCGCCTCTCCTTCTTCGTTATAAAGGAACGAACAGGCGAAAATCTTCTTGAATTCGTGTCCGATCTCTGTACCTTCGATCATCTCGGCAAGTCCAGATGAATTGATGTAATGCTCGACCTTTACACCTTTCGATTTGCCGTATTCATTGACCAGACCGAACCAATCCTTCACACCCTCGAACAGTTCCACCGACTCTCCGAACTTCTTGAAATCTTCCCTTCGAAGCTTGATGCCAGCTTTTCTTGCCTCGTCGTACATCAGCTTCATATAACTGAGAATGTTGCTCGCATCCTGGCCCAAAGCTATCTCGTCACTTTCCTGCCAGAATTCCTGAGGCTTCTTGCCGATAGCCTGAATGAATCCAAACTCCTGCATGTTACCTGGCGACAATGTGCCGTCAAAGTCGTAAATTAAGGCTACAATTGGTCGATTTTTCATAGTGTGAATCAATTTTAATACAATATTTGCCACAAAAACTCGCCTTTCGCCACAAATATAATAAATTCTACACATGCATGAGTGCATTTCATTACTTTTGCAAACGAAAAAATCAAACCGCTGTAAAATATAAGCAAATTACGATGAAACACTACTTTACAAGACTTGAAGAAGCTATCAAGACCGGCTGGGATCGTCCGGCATTAGGCAATTTCCGTGGTGAAGTTTTCACATTCGGCCAGCTGGCGACACAGATAGCTAAATTCCATCTTTTCTTTGATGCTATAGGCCTTAAGAAAGGTGATAAGGTAGCGCTCTGCGCAAAGAACTCAGCACGATGGGGAGTCACTTTCTTTGCGGCCAATACATATGAAGCTGTGCTTGTTCCTATCCTTGCCGACTTTCATCCGGACAGTGTGAATTCTCTGGTAGATCATTCAGAGAGCAAGGTGCTTCTTGCAGATACTGACATCTGGAACAAGCTTGATATCGCGCAGATGCCGACAATCAAGGCAGTCATCTCATCAAGTGATTTCTCTCTTCTCTACTCGGCAGACGAGAAGATCAATGAAGTGAATGATAAGCTCGACCAGCTTTTCGCAGAAAAGTATCCGAACGGATTTTCGGCCTCTGATGTCGCATATCCTATCGATAATGACAAAGAACTCGCTATCATCAATTATACTTCAGGTACGACAAGTGCCCCTAAGGGAGTTATGCTGCGTTATGAATGTCTGTCGGCAAATGTGGAGTTCGGTCAGAAGAGACTTCCTTCATATCCCGAAGACAAGATTGTTTCAATGCTCCCGATGGCTCACATGTACGGCATGATGTTCGAGCTGATCTATCCGCTATGTGGCGGTTCTTCTATTTATTATCTTGGTAAGACTCCTACTCCAGCACTCCTTCTGGGAGCTATGGCAGAAGTGAAGCCATACCTTGTGATTACAGTGCCTCTCGTTATGGAGAAGATCTTCAAGAGTAAGGTGGCGCCAGTGATAAATAAGCCGATAATGAAGGTCATCACTTCGATTCCAGGTCTTAATCAGGTTATTTTCAAGAAGATCCGCAACACACTCCTCAGTGCTTTCGGTGGTAATGTCCGCGAAATCGTGATGGGTGGTGCTGCACTCAACCCTGATGTGGAGAAGTGGTTCAGAAAGTTCAAGCTTCCGTTCACAGTAGGCTATGGTATGACAGAGGCCGCTCCTTTGATGGCATATGAGGATTGGTGGGACTTTGTTTCAAAATCTTGCGGAAAGGCTGTGGACAGCGTTCAGGTCCGTATTGATTCTGACGATCCATATAATAAGGTGGGAGAAATCCAGGCTAAGGGATACAGTCTCATGACCGGATATTATAAGAATGAAGAGGCTACCAAGGCTGCATTCACCGAGGACGGATGGATGCGTACCGGAGACCTTGGACTCATCGACAAGAAGGGCAATATCTTCATTAAGGGACGCAGTAAGAATATGATCCTTTCTGCAAACGGCCAGAATATCTATCCTGAAGAAATCGAAGCGACTGTCAATAACCAGCCATATGTAATCGAGTCTGTTGTCATCGACAGAGGACCAAGACTTGTAGCTCTTGCATATATGGACGCAGAGAAAGCAAAGACGGATGGGGTAGACCTGGAGGCATATAAGGTACAGCTTATGAATGAGGTCAATAAGTCCATGCCAGCTTACAGCAAGATCAATATCGTGGAGTATATGGAACAGCCGTTTGAGAAGACTCCGAAGATGAGCATCAAGAGATTTATGTATAAATAACATATATCACGAGTACTATTCTTAAACCATGGGCGGTCTGATTCTTTAGGTCAGGCCGCCTTTCTTATGTCTGAAGCCCTTTCTTCTCTCATGGTAGGAACGTATGAATGTAATGTGGGTGCCAATATATGATTTCCGACAGTGACTAATATGTCAAAAAACTGACATTTCGTCAGTATTGTACGATTGGAACATAATTTGACTATATGGGCTCGTCCTTCGGGACGACCTTTTTGAATATAAATTTAAAGAAAAAAATATGGCAACAACAGGAAAAATCGGAGTAACCACCGAGAATATCTTCCCGGTGATCAAGAAATTTCTTTATTCTGACCACGAAATCTTCCTAAGGGAACTTGTGGCAAATGCAGTGGATGCGACCCAGAAGATGAAGGCTCTTGCTGCATCTGGAGAATATAATGCAGAACTTGGTGAGCTCGCGGTGCGAATCGAGCTGGACGAGGCCGCAAAGACTCTCAAAGTGATTGATAACGGTATCGGTATGACCGAGGAAGAAGTCGATAAATATATCAATCAGATTGCATTCTCATCAGCTGGGGAATTCCTCGAGAAATATAAGGACCAGCTCAGCAGCATAATCGGTCACTTCGGTCTTGGATTCTATTCGGCTTTCATGGTAGCTGAGAAAGTAACCATCGAGACGCTTTCTTGGAGAGATGGAGCAAAGGCTGTCAAGTGGACTTGCGACGGATCTCCAGAGTATGACATGGAGGAGTGTGACAAGGCTGACAGAGGTACTGTGATTACACTGTATATTGCAGATGATGAGAAAGAGTATGCAGAGAAAAAGCGTATCGAAGGTCTCCTGAACAAGTATTGCAAGTTCATGCCTGTACCGGTAGTCTTCGGTAAGGAACAGCAGTGGAAGGATGGTAAATACGTTGATACAGAGAAAGATAATGTGATCAATAAGGTGGAGCCGCTTTGGGCCCGCAAACCTGCTGATCTGAAGGAGGAGGACTACAATGAATTCTATCGTGCATTGTACCCTATGGCAGAGGAACCTCTTTTCCATATTCATCTTAATGTGGATTATCCGTTCAATCTCACTGGTATCCTCTATTTCCCTAAGATCAAGAACAATGTTGAGATCTCTCGCAACAAGATTCAGCTCTACTGCAACCAGATGTTCGTCACTGATTCTGTGGACAATATCGTTCCTGACTTCCTTACTTTGCTTCATGGTGTGATCGACTCACCGGATATTCCGCTGAATGTGTCGCGTAGCTATCTTCAGAGTGATGCCAATGTTAAGAAGATTTCCAGCTATATCACCAAAAAAGTTGCGGACCGCTTGGACGAAATATTCAAGAACGAACGTCAGCAGCTGGAAGAGAAATGGGACAACCTCAAGCTTTTCATCGAATACGGAATGCTTTCAGATGAGAAATTCTGTGATAGAGCGATGAAGTTCTGCCTTCTCAAGAATACCGAGGGCAAGTATTTCAGCATCGAGGACTATAAGAAGGCTGTGGAGTCAGAGCAGACAGATAAGGAAAAGAAGGTTGTATTCCTTTATGCGACAGATAAGGAAAGCCAGTATTCTTTCATTGAGACTGCGAAGGCTAAAGGTTATGATGTCCTCCTTCTGGACTGCCAGCTTGACAGTCATTTCGTGAACCTTCTCGAGACCAAGATCGAGAATGCACGCTTTGCCCGTGTCGATTCTGACAGTATTGACAATCTCATTCCAAAAGAAAAAAAAATCCGTCCGGAGCTCTCGGAGGCTGATCAGGAAGATCTTTCAGTAATCTTCCAGGCTGTGCTGCCGAAGGAGAATCAGTATTATGTGCAGGCTGACAATCTTGGTGAGAATGCTGCTCCTATTCTCATCACTCAGAGTGAGTTCATGCGTCGCTATCGCGAGATGTCAGCAATGGGTGGCGGAATGAATTTCTATGGAGAGATGCCTGCGATGTATAATATCACTGTCAATATGCAGAATCCTCTTGTGGCTCGTATCATGACCTCAAAGGCTGCTGATGTAGCTCCCGCACAGGTAATTCCTGATGCTGCAGAAGATGCATCAGAGGATGTGAAGCGAACAGTTACCGAGGCGAAGGAGACAGCTGCAGCGGCTCATAAGTCTGATCTTGAGGCATTTGCCTCAGACAATGAGATCCTGAAACAGATCACAGACCTCGCATTGCTGGCTAACGGTATGCTTAAAGGAAAAGACCTCAGCGACTTCATTGCGAGAAGTGCCAAGGTCGTGGAAGATGCTTATCTGAAATAATATAGTCTGCCAGACTATATTATTTCAGTGGATCATCGGATCAAGTTGAGGAATTCGTTGCGGGTACGCTCGTCGCGTAGGAAGATGCCGCTGAAGGCCGATGTGGTGGTCATCGCATTGGCCTTCTGAACTCCTCGCAGAGTCATGCAGGTATGTGATGCCTCGATGACTACGGCCACTCCAAGAGGATTCAATGTATCCTGGATACAGTCACGGATCTGAGTGGTAAGTCTCTCCTGCACCTGCAGCCTGCGGGCGAATGTCTCCACCACGCGTGCTATCTTGCTCAGTCCCGTGATCGTTCCGTTGGGGATATAAGCCACATGAGCTTTGCCGATGAAAGGCATGACATGATGCTCGCAAGTCGAATACAGCTCGATGTCCTTCACAAGGACCATCTGTTGATATTCCTCTTTGAACATGGCGCTTTTCAGAATTTCGGCGCCATCCTGATGCGAACCGTGTGTAAGGAACTGCAAAGCCTTTGCAACTCTCTCGGGAGTCTTTACAAGTCCCTCTCTTTCAGGGTCTTCTCCCAGAAGTCTGAGGATCTCCTTGTAATGAGCAGCGATGGCCTCTGTAGTTTCCTTATCGTATCTTTCTTCTTTAATATATGCCATTTTGCAAAGTATTTGTAGTAGTCAGTTAAAATTTGTGCAAAAATAACAAAAAGAACTTCATCATTTAGTTTTTTTATCTATATTTGCGCCCCCAAAAAGGAATTGTGTACAAAATTATTGATTATTAATAATTTAAACTTTATAGAACTATGTATTGGACACTTGAACTTGCATCTAAGCTTGAGGATGCACCATGGCCAGCAACAAAGGAAGAGCTCATCGACTACGCAGTCCGTTCAGGAGCATGGGCAGAGGTCGTAGAGAACCTTGAAGAACTCGAGGATGACGGCGAGATCTACGAAAGCATCGAAGACATCTGGCCGGACTATCCTACTAAAGATGACTTTTTCTTTAACGAGGAGGAGTATTAATAGTCAACTATCCTGATTTTCAGGTAGATACACTTACCAAGGGCGATTCTTAGGAGTCGCCCTTGGTGCGTTTTGACCGCATCTGGCGGCATTTCGTCGAATTCAGACTTACCAAGATTTTTACCAAATAGTTACCATTAAATTTGTAACGGTAATAGTTGTATTATGAGTAAGGTGAAAACGAAGATTCCAAGTGGGAGTCTGACACTTCTGACAAAGCCAAATGCGGCGGGAGAGTGCGCAGTATATCTGCGCTATTACCTCGGTAGTTACATTAAGAAATCTACCGACATCTGGGTCAATCAAAAAGATTGGGACAGTAAAAGACAATGTGTGAAGTCTTCAGCGAAGAACGCTGCGCGCATTAATGCAAGACTCTATGACATCAAAGGAGAAATCGACAAAGCGCTTCTTGATTACGATGGTCTGATAACTATTGATGTCATACGCTCGATTATGTGCGGTGATGACAATAGCGAAGTTCAGCTTCATTCGATCAAAACCTGCTTCATCGAATATGCCAGGTATGTCAATGATATGAAGTATACCAAAAAAGCATATGGGTATTCCAGTTGGTATAACAAGGTAAAATATATTGATGCATTTGAAACATTCATCAAACACTTTCTCAAGAAGAAGCGCTTTACACTCGAAGATCTCAATGTCAGCATTTTCGACGAATACATTAAGTATAAATACGAAGTGCGTAAAAACAAAGCGCCAGAAGCCGTTAATAAATCCTTGGTGCCTTTATATGAAGCAGTAAAGAATGCAACTGTTTGCGGGATTATTCCCCCTCAGGTGTCAGCCCCTATATGTGATAACTTTGTACCGACACGAGAAGTGGAGTATGATCCAGACTCAGAACACGACGATAAAGTCAGATACTTGACCGACCAGCAAATTGAAGAGTTAAAAGTGTATCAATCCAAGTTGAAGCATCAAAGAAGTTATGAGATTATGGATTATTTCTTCTTTTCGTATTATGCCTGTGGTATGCGCTTGTCCGACCTTATGACCCTTGAATGGAAACACATCGATTGGGATGCCCGAGTAATAAGGAAAAGACAATTCAAGACAAAAAGATTCCCAGACGTACTGCCCCCTTTATGCGAACCAGCTTTAAAGATACTTCGCAAATGGGAAAAATATGGAAGGAATAAACGATTCGTATTTGATATGCTTCCTGAAGACTATGATCTAAAGGATCAAAACAGATTGTTTATGGATCGTAACTCGAAAGATAAAACGATAAACACCTCACTTAAGGGTGCCCGACTGTATCTAGGTATAAGTACATCTTTATCAATCCACGTTGCCAGGCATTCGTTTGCGGTACGAGCAATCAATAAAGGTATCTCAGTATATCTTGTCAGTAAGTTATTGGGACACACATCTATTCTTTCAACAGAGAAAACCTATGCAAGGTTCATCAAAGAAAAAGTAGATAATGACACAAAGCTTTTATTCGAATTCTAACCCTCAGCCACCACAACGGTGGCTGATTTTCATTAAAATAAATCTTTACTACCATAAGATGAATTTTAACCTCCCCTCAAAAGAATAAGAAAAGTGCAATGATTATAAAAAAAGAAAAAGTTTCCAGCATTTCACCACATAAATTTGCCGGTTCCCTCGACTCTCCTATAACTTCACACGAAAAAAGATATGGAAGAAGCAATCGCAATCATCATTGCCACTATTGTCATACTCATCTCCAACTGGCGAATCAGTAAGTGGAAGAAAGAAGCCGCCACTGCATACTTCATCATCGGCCAGAAAGCCACCACTTCTGAAGAACGCGAATGGGCTTACCGCAAAGCCTTCAAATACGGTCACACTAAAGCAAAACTATTCTACATCTATGCAGCTGCCAACACATTCAGCGGACGCAAACCATTAACTCCATTCACCATTGCCACAGACAAAGGCGAAAACCCCATCGTTGCCATATTCTACGACTATTATATCCGCGCTAAACATCTACCTTACGCCAGCAACATCCAACAAGAAATCACACAGAGAGTCCTTGAACTCAAAGATGGTTTCACCCCCTCATCAGACCTATACTCAGAAGCCCTACGAACACTTGAAACCTATTTCAACGAGAATTGGAAAACTCCACAAGGACCAACCATCATCTTTATGCCCTGCAGCAGCGAACAAGCCTACTTTAATCGTTTCGCCACACTTGCCCGGAGCCTAAGTCAAAGATATCATTACAATACTGCTATCGACGCAATCCAATACACCGACACTCGTAAAAGCAAACATCGCAGTCAGAACCGCGACGCTATAGAATCCGCATCAAACATAGTAATTTCGCCGAAGATCATCGGCAAGCAGGTTATAATAATAGACGATGTGATCACAACCGGCGACAGCCTTCACCAATTCGCAAAAGAACTCCGCACCTACGGAGTTACAATCAAGGCTGCTGTCTTTCTCGCCCAGACTGCAAAATATCCGACAGATAAAAAACTATTTCGTGAAATTAGAAAGATTACTTAAGTACGGAAACAAAAGACTTCGGCAAACACACATTCTCCAACCCTACAGTTCCAGCAAACAAAGGGGCAATGTCCTTATCCCTGAATCCGGCAATTCCGCATCCGATACGGGTCACATAAAAGAACAGCTCCGGATGTTCACCAGCAAAAGCAATGAACTCATCCACGTATGGCTTGATCGTTTCTACCCTACCTTGCATAGTAGGAATCGCATAGCTCTGCCCACGAAGTCCGACACCACATCCCATCACAGCACCAAACTTCTTGAAAGCCACATACGCAGCTCCACCTCCGTGCATCCCTGCCAGATTGCTTCCGAAAACAAACACCTCATCTTCGCGAAGCTCCTCAATCATATCCGGCGTATGCTCTGGCCTCTCTATTCCTTTATATAATATAGCCATTGTTTTTTATCTTGATCCGTCACAAATTTTGCAAATATTTGTGACAATTGCAATGTGGCAATGATATTTTACCATACGTGGAAAAAGGAGGAATGCCCGATGGCACCCATCTTGAAAATAGAATAATAAAGAAGCGTGGGCGCAAGCTTATCCATCCTGGGGCCCTGAGAATGCCCAATCGCCGATAAGTTCAGCCCACGCTAATGCGTAGGCATTTACTGAACTTATCCGGAGGCGAACGATCTTGAAATTTCTCAGGTTTCAGGTTGCCCGAATAAATAGCAAATGCTAACTATGAAAATGTTATCTTTTACCTATGTATATCGCAAAGGTAAGAATTATTTTGAAATCAGTTACATATCTCCTCACCTGGAACAACATCCAGTATCGAATCCACGTAACTCATTTCCAGATGGAAATCCTCAGGAACTGAAATCCCTATCTCCACTAAAAAGTCATACACTCCAGTCCACTCTTCTCTCCCACAGGAGATTGAAGCCACTCTCGTGATAATATAGAAGAGTTCTGTCACACATTCCTGTCTGGCAGACTCTGCAGACGAAACATCAGGTTCCATCTCACTCAAAAGGCCTATGGCCGCATCTAACGCAAGGCACACAGCCCGGCCTTTCGTCAGGATCAAGTAATCTTTCTTGTTCATTAGTCTTAATTTAAAGGTTACCAATCCCGCCGGCGGCTATAATAATGTATATACATTTCAACAAAAAGCCTGTAAATCCTAAGATTTACAGGCTTCGAATAGATTCCCTGTGTTATCTAGAATCAACCTACTCACAAAGTTACTATTGTATAATATGGAAAACGAATATATCCGCCTTACACCTTGAACTAATAACCTTACAATATGAGAGTCAATTCATTGATAATTAGATTATGCCTAAAGTTTTATATTTAGATACATATTGACAATCTTACATAGTGAGGAATTGCTATTTGTGCACTAATAATTGATGACATCTCTCGAGTATTGCTTCATTATTTAATATCACTAAATGGATATTTTTTCGAGCTCTGGTCAAAATCTGATATAACATTCGTTCCTCATCATAATAGTCCCCGTTCCTAAAAGTTAATTTACCATTAGTGTCATAATACATATTTGGTAATACTACGGCAGCCACTTTATCAAACTCCTGTCCCACTACTTCATGTGCACTCAATTCACATATCGACATAATACTTTCATAATGCGCCCTATTATATGCATGATGATTTGGAGTAAATCGAGGAATAACATAACCCCTAGCTTTAAGATGACCTATAATATTATAGCATTCTATCGCGTTATTACAATACGTTACATTAATATATTCCGGGCTAACTGACATACATTCTATTCGATTATTAAATAGCCCTTTTATAAAATTCTCAACATTCTTATTAGTTCGAATCTTCCCTGTGAGCTTATAATGATGCTGTTCATCTACGACAGTTTTAATTTTTGCTTCATTACCATTGTTAAGCTCATTTCTATGGAGACGTTGTAATGCATCATAGCATATTACGCATTTTATTCCTAATGCTTCTGCGGCTGACAAAATCTCACCCAAATGATGACAGCGCTGCGCTTCATCTATTAATATAATATCTGCAGAATCAAAATCCCAATAGGAACGTGTTACACTTATGTATTTATAGTATGCTTTGGAAGGTTTTATAGTCCATTTAGTAATATCAATTAATGTGCGCTGTCCTGGATTTAAATTGCCACTATGAACTACGGCTGTCCTCACTCCATTAGATTCTAGCTCCTTCACAATATCATAAAGTAATAACGTCTTGCCAGTTCCGGCCCCGCCCTCTATAGCATAGCACATAAATCCAGAATCTTCTTCTATACTTCGCAATATCTTATTCTTAATTTCTTCTTGTTGTCTATTCAGGAAGTATTTACTATCCAAAAAATCTTGTGGAGAATTAAAAGGTGACACCAGATACTTACTCGGTTCAAATAAACAATCTAATTTCGAATCTTCGATCGGCGTATTTGAAGTAGAGAAATTCTTTAATGCTTTACCGACAGCTTTATTGTCCGTAATAACTAGTTCTCCTACTTCATTCAAAGTATAATATACTTTATTTTGGGCTTCAAATGCAAATAGTTCAATACTCTTGCCTAGAGAACTTAAATAATACTGATTTCTCAATAGTTGCTTGAGTATTTTCGCTTCTGGTACGGGCTCACTTTTAAATTCGATATTAACGATAGACTTATCTCCTATCCATAATGCGTCGAACTCCTTTCCTATTTGAGGAATTTCATAGCCAAGGTAACAGGCATCAGTTATTATATATATATCCTCCGGATCCTCAAAGAGATTACACAAGTCTTCAATAAAAGTTCTCACACTGTATGGCTCTTTCGATTTAAGTGTCACCCCGTGAATTGTGCACCACTTTTTAAAGAAATCACTATTCATTGATGCGCTACAGGCAGCTACTTGCTTTAAATTAATTGATTTCATCAGATATTTCAGCGTTCTATTTATTATCTTTTCTTTTATATGTGATAGAGTCAAATGAAACTCCGAAATGCTTTTCATACAATGAAATAGCATAGGTATCCATCATACCGGCAATATAATCTATTACAGCCCTATGAAGCATTTCATCTGTTTTAGGACGATAATCCGGCGGAAGAAGATTATGCTTAATGTTATATTCTTTATCTATGAACATTTCATATAAGCCCTCAATAACTTCCTTGCCTCTTCTTTCATATAGCACAATTGTATCACTCCTATTTATACAATCAAATGTTATTTTCTTAAGAGAATGCACCAATTTCTCACAAGAATTGAATCCAAGTTCATATGTAGCCTTAGTCCCATGTTCTTTCCTCATAGAATCAGATATCTCCACAAGAGAAATATCCCTAATGAATGTATCTGTCAATGATGATATTAGCGACTTCCTAAAAATTTGCGAGTACTCTTGTATAGTTTCACGAGATTTTATGGCTGATGCTTGTATCTTTGCATCAGAAACGCATTGTTGAAAGACCTTAATTATTGGATCGCCATTAAGTTTCTTACCAAGTATATATTCAAACTCATCAATATTGAAACATCCTAATGATAACGCATCTTCTAAATCATGTACAGCATAGGCAATTTCATCGGCTATATCAATAATCTGCACATCTAAAGTTCTGACTTCTTCCAACCCAGCCTCTTCACGAATGCTAGCTAAGACATCATAATCATCTTTATACATGAACTTCTCAAGTCCTTTGTCTTGCTCTTCATTAACAATATACTTATTGATTCCTAAAAGCGTTCTGTATGTAAGATTTAATCCTGTACAACTTGGCAGTTTCTTTTCTAATGTCCGCAGAACTCTATAATTCTGAGCATTACCTTCAAAACGATTACAATCGCTTAATTTGTCAAGTACTCTTTCACCACAATGTCCAAAAGCAGGATGGCCGATGTCGTGTGCTAAAGCAGCAGCTTCGATAACATAAAGATCCGTACTGCTATTATACGCATCACCTTTAAGTATTAAGCCGATTTGTGAGGCAATAAATCTTGCAATTTGAGACACCTCTAGACTATGAGTTAAACGATTCCTAAAGAAAGCATCTGTCTGAATGCCAAGAATCTGCATCTTTCCCTGTAAACGTCTAAAAGACGACGAACACAGAATACGAGTATAATCGCGGTGAAAATCATTCCTTGGCCTGACACCGACAATATTGTCACCGTGTTCCCTGCGATTCAGAATCTCATTACTAGTTCTTTTATACAAATCATGGAGGAAGTCACGTGCCACCTCAGTATCAAGATTAGTTAATAATACATTGTGTTCCATAAATAATGTGTTATTGATTTCTGGTTACTTAATACAATGCATAATAAATTATAGTGGCCTATAGAGGCATCATAATCATTACGGATTTATTACAAAATTGGATACTACAAATTTACTAACTCCTTTTTTCTTACCCTTAAATTTCGACAAGAAATCGCCTTACACATTTATTCGTAAATAGTTGTGGAATAGTAATATATGACAAAATAGAAAATAAAATTCTTACAGAAGCCTAAAACGCGAGATCCACTTGATAATATACACGAAGCACGGGCACTACCTGTGCACATCCTCACGGGTCTCGACTCCCTTCCGATGGTACAAAACAGGCAGGCCCGCGCAGAACGCAGGCGCTAATGCCCGTTGTACTCGTATCGGAAAATTAATTGTCGAGATTAGAGGATCGAGTATAACAGCAATAACGCAGTTATTGTATGTATTGTTCTTAGTTTTACCTTGCTGAACTTTGCAAAGATAAGGAAAAATCGCATAAGCACAACACTTATTTCATAACATTGACGAACAAATCGAGAGCAAGATCTTGCCGGCTGAGACTGTGAAAGATTGGGCTAAACAATAAGCCGTATACCAGTCTAATAATCATCACATTACGACAATCTCTGTAAGGCGAATTTATTTGCACACCATATTATATATAAGTAACTTTATCATTAGCAAACAACACCTTATTATATATAGTATGGACTACTTCATCCTGATCATAATTATCCTGGTCATTCTCTCATTGGGAATGGTCATCACTTCAATAGTTATATTGCGCAATATCAAGAAGACGAGACACTCACCAGCTGACACCATCAAGCCTATAGTGGACCAACTGGCTGCAATCCACAAGGATCTCGATACAATCAGGAGAAACTCTGTCAACACAGAAAGAAACATCGCTACAATAAAAAACGGCATCAACACTATAAATGCATCCCAAATAACAGACTATTATCTTTCACAGACCCTCAGCCTAAAACGCTCCTGGGATAATCTCTCCACATACACTGGGCTTTTATCAAAAGTCCGTCACCTCAGCACTACCGACTCTGAGGACATACTATACAGACATATATACTCTCTGGTGCAAGATACAGAAACCATCGCTTCGCAGATAAAAGCAACGTGTGACATATCAGCTCAACCAAAACGGAGAATGCTGGCCTCGCTCAAGATAATGTATCAAGGTACCATCTTACCGATTATAGAAGAAGTCATACCAATCATAGATACCGAGCTCCAGAGCACATTGGATAAACTCAAAAAAGCCCTGAACAAATAGCAACTGTCAAACTTTTAACACCACCGAAAGACTTTAATCTTCATCACAAGCTTAAATGGCTGATATACAATATACTTCCATCACGCAATGAAAGACGGCAGATTTGCAGGTCAAACTTTGAATGATTAACTTTGTCATCCCTGATGCAGGTAACAATATTCTCGACTACTTGTTACACGCGCAGATATGCTACAGTATCACCAAGATGCTGTAGATGCGTGACCTTATAAATAACCGAGAACATACTTTATCTGCTATATGAGAAAACTTATCACGATTCTAATCCTCACTTTGACCGCTATCTCCTGCGGCAAAATCAAAGACGCCCACAACACCCTTAATGATATTGAGACGTTCATTAACGAACGGCCTGATAGTGCCCTGACGATCCTTGATTCATTCGACACGTCTCTCCTTGAGAACAAAAGCATTTGGGCCCACCACTCGCTTCTCCACGCTCAAGCCAAAGATAAATGCTATATTGATGAGACCGATGATTCGTTGATGACTCAGGTAGTAAACTACTACGAGGGCAAACGAGACAAAGAGAAACTCTTCAAAGCATACTATTATCTCGGCCGTATCCAGCATAATGCTGGCAACTACACTGAATCTATGCTTTCATACACCAGAGCGGAGCAACTGACAAATGAGATTGAAGATGATTTTAGTAAAGGGTTATTATATGCTCAGCTTGGAATGTTGCATCTTGAATATTATGATTATGACAGAAGTTTAGAAGCCTACACATACGCTCTAGGCAATTACATTTTAAGTAATAAAGTCACTCATCAGTATTACACTAAACTGAATATAGGTCACGTATATCATGAACAAAAATTATACTCCCAAGCGGAGGAAATGTATAAACATGTGCTAGAGTGGGCATATGATAACAATATAGATTATCTGTGTGTCGAAGCAATTGAGTTCCTAATTACTTTATATGATGAAACAGATAGAACGCAATTAGGCATAGAATTACTTAATAGTAAATATGGGGCAAGGTGCCCTGAATCCTTATATACTATTAGAGCCAAAGCTTACGAAGCTGCTTTATTAGGAAATAAACAGGCTAATGAGATTATTGAAAATAATGCCTGGATGCTATCTAAAACGATTACAGACACTATAAATAACTATTATTATCAATATCGGATTCACAAACTACTGGGTAATTATAAAGAGGCCTCGGTTATATATGAGAACATATACCATATTCAAGACACCCTAACCGTTGCCGCATATAAACGGCCTCTGCTCACTACAAAAAACAGTTATTTGCAGGCAGAAAATGATTATATGCAATTAGTATTAAGGAGCAATAGAGCCATATTGGCTTTTATTGTATTTATAACACTATCTGTAATAATAGGATTGTGTATTCTATTCAAGCGTAGGCTCGATTTAAAGCAGACTGAAATTATCAGGTATGTAGAAATCGCTAAAGATATGGAGCATACACTAATTTCTAAAACAATAGAAGTCGAGAAAATATCCAAAGAGATGGGAGTGCTAGATAATGAGTTAAGAAATAGTAGCAATGAGATCGCGAGTATGATGAGAAAACAGTACGAACTACTCAACAAATTAACAAATACATATTATGAGACTCATGTATGTAATAAAGACAAAGAAGCTATATACAAACAAGTAAGTACGGAAATTAAGAGACTGGGATCAGACCATAAGGCAATTCAACAATTAGAAGCATTGGTAAACCGTTATCAAAGTAACATCATGCAGGTAATCAGACATAATCTACCTAATATGAATGATATAGACTATGTAATATTGTGTTATTTATGTGCCGGATTTTCTGCAAAAGCAATTAGCATATTCACAGGAGTTACGACAAACTACATTTACGTTAAGAAGTCTAGAATTAAAGTTGAGGTTATGAAGCTCAGCCCAGAAATACGAGACTTGATTTTGACAGCAATATGCTCACAATAATCACACATATAATCATCGTTAATACATGTGTAAGATAATGACATATAAAATTATTTTTAATCACCTGTTTAACAACTGTTTAGCGTAGCACACTGTAAGGCGAATATTTGTAATTTTTATTCGACATTAAGATGCCAATGAGTAACTTTGCACTGATAAAAACAACATCTTATGAAGAAAGTATTATTAATATTTTTTGCGTTTCTACTTAGTATAAATGCGATCACATGCTTGGCTAACAATGTAGCTGATAACGAAGAAATCAAGCCATCGACATACGAGCCTATTGTTGTGAGAAAAGAACCCACCAACTTCCACCGCTCCCTCGAAGCCCCAATCTTCGCCTACTATGCAGCTGGCACAATCAACCTTGACTTCGTCGAGAACCTTGGCGCAGCCACAGTAGTAATTCAGAACCTCACAGCGGGCGCCCAGGTAGCAGAACTTATCGACACAGGAATGGGTAATGTTGTAATAGACATTGACAGCATCCTTACAGTAGGCAACTACTATATGACTATCACCACAATGTCCGGTGATGTATACTACGCAGAGTTTACTCTTGAATAAAATTGTATAACTGACCCAATTTTCATACTTTTGTCATTAAAGACTTGCAGGTCCTTATATGGCAAAACTTAAACAACACACAATTCAACAATAAGGCGGCCTGGATCTTATTCCATAGCCGCCTTATATATTTCAGGTAATACTACTTTATCAAAAGAAAGCGTGGGCGCCATCGTCTCTGTATATCCTCTGGTCACTACTCCTCCGATAATACAGGCCGATACGCCCACGCAAATTGTGGACGTAATTGCCTGTCGTGCACGTATCGGAATTAGATGTAGTGAATGAGGATCGAGCCAGACAGCAAAAACGTTGTATGTCTATTCCGTTCAAATTATCCTTGAACAGCACAAATATATATCTTTTTCTCAACATATCCTTAAACTTTTTTATTTCTGTTCATCTTCACTTCACTATATCTAATGCCGATTAGATCATATGGAAGCAATAAAGCACATTCCGTGCAATTATCGTCCAACTCAATAAAATAAGAGCAGGCCTTTAAGTTCAATGGACATCACAGGATAGTGAACTTTTGCTTCCTGCATAAAGCTAACGACTTAAACTTTTATTATAACCCCCAATTCCCTAAGCGCTAAGTCTCTTCATACGAGCACATTCGATCCTGAACACCTTATTACACGGGTTCTTACACACTTTAACAGTAGTTGTAAGAAATTAATTAACTCACAATTTATATTAGCTTAATTATCAATAGTTTACCCAACACTAATGTAAGATGATTTTTATTGCAGAACCTGTATGATATTCGTAACTTTGATTACATCAATTCACCATAAAAACTATAACCGTAAAATGGATAAAGACAGCTTGCATAGTGATCTTCACAGAAGATTTTCATCGAGAGTAAAGTCTGTAACCCTCCATCTGGGAAATTTCCAGTATAACCATAAGGATAATCCGGAAAGAGAGGATCTTTATATTCATAGAGAGCAACAGGAACGCAAACTCGAGAGTTGGTTACTGAATAAGAACAAATCTGGATCATACCTTGTTACTGGATATCGTGGTATGGGTAAGTCCAGTCTGGTCAACCATGTTCTTGATAGGATTGTTAGGCCCCTGAACGCAAGGGTAGAACGGGTTTGGAATGCTTCTATCATATTGATGGCCATAACCTTCTTTTTCGGTTTTATGGAATTCTGGATCGCTGGTGCGATTACTTTATCCTTATTTCTTGCCTGCTTCTTTATCGTTATTGGTGATCAGAACTACCCTTCAGCAAAATTCAAGGACGAAATCTCGAATTTTGCTCAATACAATACACTTGGTTCCAAACGACTTAGAAAGTTACTATCAAGTGCAGATACTACACAGCAGAGTTATAAACGCATCAAGATCAAGATTAATCTCGGTAAAGAGATAATGAATGAACGCGATGTGTTATGCCTAATAACTGGACATATCAAAAACAAATACGAAGAATACTTAAATGCAGGCCATAACAAACCTTACTGGATGTACCTGCGACACCTTTGCGCATTTAGTTTAGCAACAATAATACTAAAATTATCATTAGTCCCATTTGGAAACTCTATTAACAGTTATTTCTGCTGCAAGTATGCCATCGGCAGATTTGTTCGTAAAACATATGAGATAATCGGAGATAATCCCGTCACAAAAGCAGTCGCTGTTATAATTGTGCTTTTAGGGCTTACCTGGTTAGCATATAAACTCTTTGACCGAATTATATCACTCTTTGATTATTCTCAGAAGAGTCTAAAGAAACTGACAGACCTTTCAGATCGCCTTTCGTCCTCTATTAACGAATCTGACGGAAATATCCCTAATCTGTCAAACAGTTTTCTGAACATATCTTTATTTGGTAGGAGAAATCGTGAGATACCTTCGGCTGATATTCGCGATATAGAAGCCGAACTTATTGAAATCATCAATACTATCAACAGCAGGTTCTGCATACCGGCCAATCGTGTCCAGTTTTTCATTGTATTGGATGAACTTGATAAAGCCGAACAGAAAGACAGCTCTGACTCAAATATTCAAGAGTCTGAGCTGACCCCTCCTGAGTTTTCTTCATCTATAGATGGATTCACGGAGGGTAACTCAAACACAGAAAGGCGAAAAGTCGTCCTGCAGATGCTTGGCAATATGAAGCTCTTTTTGACTACTGCAAGTGCCAAGTTCATCTTCATATCCGGTAGAGAATTATACGATGCATTTCTGGCAGATATCTCAGACCGTGAATATGCCATCAGCAGTATTTTCAGTGGCGTGTTGAACGTAAGTAGTTTCTTGTATCCAGAAAGAGAACAGTCAGACATAAGTTCTCTCACAGAACAATATGTTGCAGAAACCTTATTGCCTGATAATTATCTATTGAAGAAAGCCCAAGAAAATGCGCTTAAAAACGGAGTGATAAAAAAGGAGATTCCATCACTTCGCTGGTATATCCAGTATTTGACAGAGTTGGCTGAAAAAGAAGGGCTTTCCAAAGAAGATTTGAGATTCAGAAAAGAAGAAATAAGACACATAACAATCTTCCTTAAAAACTTCATTGTTTATCTGTCGCACGTCAGCAATGGAGCACCCAAAAAGATCGTCTTATATTTTGAAAAATATATCAAACGCAAGGAAGATTTGGTCACATATTACGACTGGCCAGACAATATAGAATGCGGCGTGAGGAAGAATTACGCTTTGTATTTCACACCTGAAGACCAACAGAAAATTGGTTTCATCTCATATTTGGCAGCTCCTATTATGGATGTCATAACCAACAATGTAAGTAATTATGATGATAAACTTCTTGTTGAAGCCTCTTTCCTTATCGATCATTTGTTCAAATTTCACGGTAGAGGATTCTCTTGGCGCAACATTGAGTTAACGCCAGAACTGTTGGATGTTAACAAAACTCCAGAACTAAGAGACTTTATTACATCTATTATGGAGTTTATGCAGCAACTGCATATTTCATCAATTCTGGTAGGTCTGTTCCAATTTAAATTCAGGAAAAGAATATCAGAAGAGTTATCCTATATCTCTCGTGTCTCGGATGAAGCAGCAGCAATGTTCAACTTCACACTGAATGAGTCTCATCCTGTTAAGCAATACTATGCTAAGCTTCTGAACTATTACCTGAATATCAGTCAGAAATCCGACCCATCTGGCACAAATAATATGTATGGCGACGTCATTTCTCGTATACATATTTCATTAGCCAATCTGTATTTTATGGAGGAAAATTATAGCAGGGCTCTTCAGGAATACAGGTGTGCAATAAACTATCTTGACCGAGTTATTAATCCGGATTCTCAGGAATCATTGTCTTCTATTATTACACGAGTCAGATGTATGCTCAAAATGGGCTTGACTTGTGAGTACAGCAAGAACTACGAGACAGCATATGTTATTTATTGTAATTTGGTGGATGCAGTCATCTCTGTAAGAGAGGTAGATGAAAGGCAATTAGGACTTCACTTAGTTGACAGATGGACTGACGACTGGAGAATCAAACAACCTATGGTTGTTGACCTTGGCGTAAATAATGGTGTTTATCCATATAGATATGCCTGGAGTAATGGTAATGAGAAATATATGCACCATATATACAATTTAGTTTGGGATGATAGCTGTATAACCACTACAAATAGCAGTGGACAGAAACTCTCAAACCCTCGATATGGTGCAGCAGAATATAGCCTAGACTTTGATCATTTAATCTCTGGGTTCTCGAAAAACTTATCTCCAGAAAAAAGCCACTTTATCGCAAAATTATCTTTGTTTGAAGATGTCAGACTTATTTACAAGGCGATTCTAGCAAAGCTATTTATTATTGAAAAGATGAATTTGAGTGGCATAACACAATCAAATATTGAAATTGCTGAAGCAGAGTTCAAATATCTCCATAGAACTACGAATTTAAAAGAGAAGTTTTTTATATCCGCGGACTTTTTTAATGAGTTGGGAAAAATATTATTTTATAAAAATAGTCTTAGTTTACTTTCTCAATCAAAGCGAGATAGTTGTAAAGAGACATTGCGCTCAGCATTATATTGGTGGAATATTGACCTATATGCCTTTATCGATGAGTTCTGTTTCTATATTAGAGACAATGATAAACTGAAACGAAATTATAAAGATGCAGTAATTATCAAAGAATCAATAATAGATTTTTTTAATACATATAAAATAGCCTCTATTCCGGAAGGGGTTCAAATTTCTGAATTATCTGATATTTTTAAATATATAAAAGAAAGCCCAGAACTTAAAGCATTAAGTAATATTCAAAGAACTATTATTATAGATTATCTCGATTATATTGCTTCTATAAAATATGTAATCCAACAGGGATCCAAAGAAGAATTTTCGTGGAAAAAGATAAATACCTGCTGTAAATTAAGGAGGCTGCATAAGGAGAAATCCTGGAACATACCATGTTACGCCTGTAAATATATCAACAAGAGTCTAAAGATTCTTATAGATCATATGTTTGTAGATGTTGAGAATAATTCACTAGAAGCAGATATTGATTTGGGAACAAAATCAGTATTCTTGTTACGTTATTCTTTTAGAAAGTATATACGATATCAGCGTGTAAATCATTTGAGATTGTTAGCATCAAATGCTGTAGGTATGGGAAATGTATTATACAGTTGTTCTAAAGACCACGGTTTCTCAAATACAATCATTTCGTTGATATATACAATGTTATTAAGCGGCAAAGATGATGTAAAAGAGGCTTATATACATAATCTTGGCGGCCATAGAATCACGAAAATTGACAGAGCCATGCTCTATTATCTGGTAGGTTATCGTTATTACACTATAGCACAACAACACAAAGATGCAGCAGATTGCCTAATTAAAATACTTAAAGTCATTAATGAGGTTATTACCAATATTAACTTTCATAAAAAAGGAAGTAAAGGTTATAAGAAAGTTCGATCAAGGATCATTAATTGTCAAAAGTTATATTTTGAGAATATATCATCTAGCACACACGAGCCACAGAATTTACTTGAGGCGCTATTTATCCGCATATCGAAATGTGTTGCGGCTCAATATGGGTATAGCCCAATTTCTGAAATGTACGATTATAGATGGCTACTACATATGAATAGTAACGAAGATATTGATTTGAGACGTCTTCATACTTATACTGAATTAAAAGAAAGCATATGGCTCATATATGATAGTAAAATTAAATTATTTAACCTTAAAGCTTATCAAGAAGGAAAGTGCCAAAATTTTCAATCTAAAAATAGTACAATTAAAGTAATGAGAGATTGCATCAGTTCTGCATACCAACACTTTACTGTGTTAGGACAGACTTCTTGCACCTTTCATAATGATATATTTTCTAATTATGCACGTTTTAGGTTAACAAAATCAATTTTAAAAGATGTTTTGGGGCAAGATCCTATGGTGAGTCAAAGGAACTCATATAATTACAACAATGATTATGCCGTTAAATTTATATGCCTGCTCAAGGATTATTTGCTTGATAGCCAGATATATCCAGAAAGACTTGATAGTTTAATCTTTAATATTACTCCAGACTGCAACCATCGGCTAAGTTTAATTGAATTCATTCTGGAAGATGCAATTGTGTGCTTAACTGAAATTATATACACGCTAACCCCATATAATCATATATCGTCATTTACTAATAGTTTTATTGCAGAAGTATATGCTCAGTTGTGGGAATATTCAAAGATGTACGAAACTTTAGATATGTTATATGACTATGTAGAGCATAAGGATGATAATTATGACGAACTGTTTAATGTTTGGTATGACATTCAGCCGTCAAATAATTATTTGAACTTAAAGAAAACATTAAAAGAATTCTGCTCGGCTATAACTCGCATCAAGATTAATCGTAAATATGGCGACCTTAAAAGTCAGTTTTTTACGAGATTGCGTCATAACATTGATGATCGCACATTACATCATGTCATAAGTAACTATGCCGCTGAAATGTCATTAAAATATTATTCTCTTTCCGAATCAAATCATTCCGAAGGAGAAGCATACAAAAACCAGATACATTGCAATTATATACTCAATGACGATCTTGGCAATGACACATGGTTCTTTAATACTGCAATTGAACGATATCGCTTACACATGAATTATATTCAGCAACACAAGCGAAGAATGGCCAATATTATAAAAAAGTCGCGCTTTCATAGTTTGCATAGTTACACTAATGGCAATGTCAATGAATGGAAATTAGCGACAATATTTGACCGTACTAGATTTGATGATTCACTTAACATTAACTCAGAACTATAATTATGGATTGTAAAATTTACATTATTATTGCACTTTGCTGCATTATTCTCTATCTTATTTCTATGCAATGTATATGTTGCTGTGCCACAAATAAAAAATGTATGTGTGGGAATTGGATGGCACTTAGTCTTAACCTATTGCTTTGCATTGCACTATTTGTGTTGACTGGCTATGGGATTGGTCAATTGCTGCAATCTATCGCTGGAGCAAACTTAACTAATCTCATAAGCATTGAACATAAAAAAGCAATAACACTTATAACCAATGATGAGTGTGTCGCATACTGGGTTATTTTTATCACTGCGCTAATAGCACTGATTATAGTCTTTGTGCTAATCATAAAATATATTGTATTTTTAATAGAAATCGCTCTGGTGCATACAAAAATCGCAATATGTTCAAGATTGAAGGAAGAAAATGAGAGAGAAGATTACGTTATAAAAGAGAGCAGTCAACTCATAGAAAAATTAAGACGCCACAACTTGCCGGACATATTCAAGAATTCGCTGAAAGACATATATGAACAATAAAAGCAGATAAAACTATGGACAATAGAGTTTACTATGGAGAATACTCCTTGAAATACTGGATTGAACTAATGCTAAAAGGCAACATAGAACTACCTGACTATCAAAGAAGTTTTGTGTGGGAGGAAGAGCAATTCAAAGTTTTGGTAGAGTCATTCAAGACTAAGCAATTTATTCCTCCTGTTACAATAGGGGCATACAAATCGGAAAACGGAAATAAGAATTACATTATTGACGGTCAGCAAAGGTTGACTTGTATACTTCTGGCATATCTCGACCGATTTCCTAAAAAAGAAGCAGGAAATGCTGTCGTAGATGTATTGGTCAATGATAATGATGATGAACTTGAAGCTGACGAAGAGAATACCGATAATATGATTGAATGGACATTTCAGTTTCTGACGGCAAAAGGAAATAACAAACCAGACATCTTATCCAAATGTAATCCTGACCATTATAAGACTCTGAACCTAAACCTTGACGATAGTTTTTTCTCCAAAAATTATCTTGGCTTTTCATATATAGTGCCAGGCAACAGTGAAGCTACATCCCAGCAAAGATTCTTCTCTACTGTATTTAGAAACATTAACATTCAAGGTAAATCGCTCTATACATTGGAAAGCAGAGCCTCATTATATTTTCTTAACAGCAATCTCAAAGAATGGTTTGATCCGGAATTTACAAGATCTATATCAAGTAGCGTTGTGGATAAATCCAAAAAGAGTAGAATGGATTTTGTAAGATACCTGTCCATCCTATCACAATATCATAAGACAAAGGATGAAAACAAAGTGGCATACCGATATGCTAGAAGAATGGAAGACTATTACGAAAGCTACATATATTCTGTTGTAAACGATGATGACTCCTTGCTATTTGGAAAATTCTCGGATATCTATCCAGACTGCAACTACAAGAATAGGGTTGACAGTTTGAGTAGCAGTATCGCAGAATTGGGTTTGTCTCGTTCTTACATATCCATTATAGATATGGACATCTATTTCTTTGGATTGGTATATGTTGAGTTATTCCTTACACGCAGTATAGACTTAAATAAAAAAGAAGATTTAAAAAGAGAACTTGCAGAAAAGATAAGTCGTAGAAAGAGAGAACTGAAGCACACTAAAACACCATCTTTACTCAAGTATTTGCGCACGCGCATAAAAGACTCAATAGATATATATTTAAAATACACTGTGTGATGAGTATACATAGCAACTTTATATATACCCCTCTTTCTGATATACTTGAAGATGCGGCGAATGCGACCCAGTGTATTGGACAAAGTATTGATGTATATCCTTTGTGTGACTACATTATGCAATCAATCTTTATGAAGATGACTGGTGCGCAAGAGCAAAAGATGAAGTGTATCTGTTGGGAATTGGCTACTGTTGACTTTGAGATACGCCGAGATCTCTATAGTGACTGGAGCTTAGGCGAGTGCTCGTCTTTAAGTGACAAAAATAAGATTTTAGGAATTTTAATTAAAGCGATATTAAAGATTAATAATGATTTTGATGCAAAGAGTGCTATAAATCGACATCGGATTCTTGTGGAATCCAAAGAAATTATAAATAGATTTTATAAGGTCTCAAGCATTAAAAGTTTTGGTGCCAGAGAATTTGATGTGTTTATGGCTCTGTTTGATGAAATTGAAGATGAATGCATTTATCATATTGATAATGGCAGTTCTATATTCAAGAAATGTGCAAACTGCTCGCATCGTACTGACGCTGATAAACCCCTGAGTTGTTCTATAAAGAAAAATCTAGATCATATATATTCTCGTCTATATATTCATCGAAACCGCTGTGCCCATAATCTGATGTCCTATCAACAGAATTTGCCATCATTAAAATCGCTAAGCAGTGCCGATTACATATATGAGAACTATTACATTCGGTTTGCTTTACTCATTATCATTGATTTAATAATTACGGAACTCTATAGAATCTTTGAGAGAGAATATCAAGCCTCTGTACCACAATATAATGGGTAATTGCTTATATAACTGAAACTTTTTCCTGCCCCTGAAAGAATCTTTCTTTTAGGGGTTTCTTTAATCCATTGATTATCAGCCATACTCCAAAATTTCTGAAAGATAGATTTTCTTGTAGATGAAATTTATACTGCATATCTTTGTATCATTAAATTATGTTTGAATCGCATCTATAGAATGTTTATGAAATATCTCTTGCCAATACTTTTAGCGTTTTGTTTATTCTCTTGCCAGCGTCATTCTGACAACTGGGAAAAGATTTGCGATATTGAGAACTATATAGAGTCGCGTCCGGATAGTGCTCTTGCTGTACTGGAGTCTATTGATGTCGAAACTCTATCTTCTGATGAAGAAAGAGCTAAGTATGCCCTATATATGTCAATGGCTTTGGATAAGAATTATATCGACAAGACTGATTTTGAGGTTCTGCAGCCAGCCGTTGATTATTATGAGAAGTATGGTTCTGCCACTGATAAGTTAAGAACGTTTTATTATCAGGGAAGAATATTCTATAATAAGGGCGAGACGGAGGAAACCATGGAATGCCTGGTGAAATCGATGCATCTGGGTAAAGATTCCGAAGACATTTTAGTCAAGGCAAGAAATTATTATTTACAGAGCACTCTGTATATTCAATATTATAATTGGACAAAGACAATTGAATCTAGCTTAGCAGCAGCTGAATGCTATAAAGCACTTGAAAAATACGACAACTATGTACGAATGTTATGCCGAGCAGCAGAAGGCTATATGTTCCTTCAGGATGACGAGTCTGTGGAAAAACTTCTTTATGAATGTGCAAAATATCTAAATGAAATAAATAATAGGAGTAAAGCCCATTATTATGCGATACGACTAACACATAATTGCGAAGAGTCCTCTGAGGAAGATGTCTATGCCGCAATTTCTGAATATCTTGGCTTTGCTTCATCCGAAAATATAGACTGGATAGCAGTATCTCGCGCTTATCTTGCTATAGGAGATATTAGTTCATCTAAAAATGCGCTACGTAATTATACAAAAGGGCGACAGGATGATGCACGATACTATGCTATATCAACTAAAATCTATGAAGCAGAAGGATCATACAAAGATGCTTTAATGGCATACGAACATTTTAATTCAATAACTGATTCCTTAGACTTTATAATTTTAGCACAAGATACGCAGTTTGTTGAGGAACGACATCTATTAGAATTGGCAACAGTACAAGAAGAAGAAAGACGGAAACAGGCTGTATCTATATTTATCATAGTTGTCGCTATTCTAATAATTATTGCACTGTGGATAAATAGCCGATTACGAATATCAAAAATGGAAAAGATTATTATTCAGAAAGAAGCTGAGACATACAAGCTGAAATACACAGAAATGGAAGAGGAACGGGATAATCTTAATGCTCTTCTAGCTAAAAATGACGGGCTATCCCCAGAAGCACTTAATGCAGTAGCTAAAAGGCTTGAACTTTTAAACAAGTTCTTTACGGCATATATTACCGATAATAGTGATATCGATCGTAAGGCAAGTAAAGAAATGGAAGATCTTTTGAATGATAAGAATAATTTCATGAACTCTACTAGGCTTGCATATGCAGGTAGCCACCCAAAGTTTATAAAATATCTTGAGGAAAAAGGTCTGACGGAATGGGAAATAAATTATTGCTGTCTTTATGCACTTGGCTTAAAAGGTAAAGAAGTCGGAGCATACATAAAGATGCGCAGCCATTATAATAATAGTAGTGAAGTTCGCGAAAAACTGGGCATTACAGAACACGATACTAACCTTGGAATATATATACGTAAACTGGTTAAATCCCTAAGCGAATAATACTTATTATGAAATTATATGTCTGCTTGCTTCAAAATTTCCCAAGCAGAGCTTGAGAATCAATGAAATAGAGTTTCAAATCTGAAACTCTATTTTTTTTATTGAAACTTTTGCTCGATAATTTTGCATTGACAAAACGCAAACATTATGAGCACGACAGACCAGCAAACATTCATCTTAGAACTGAAGGTCTTATCTAAAATCCTTCGGTCTTCCGGGACAATGGATCGTTCGACACTCGCACTTCTGGGTGAGCGACACCTGATGCTCGAGAAAACAATCATTCCATTTATTCCGGAGAGTACTTTTATTACACCTGAAGTTGCACAAAAGCTTAAACAAGCAGAATCAACTAGAAAGGATTTCATTATTGATGTTCTGGAAGCATTTCTCAGCAATAACACCAAGTTTGTTGACTCTCTAAAATCATTCAACCTAACCAGCAGCGAACTTAATTACTGTTGCCTTTTAACACTTGGGTTACGTGGAAAAGAAATAGGGATCTTGACTGGCAATCGCAATCACTATAATATAAGCAGTGCGATTCGTCAAAAATTGGAGCTTTCTCCTGCCGATACAAACTTAGGAAATCACCTCCGCAATCTATATGAAACAATCCAATGTGAAACAAATGAAAGTTTTGTGCCAAAATAAATATTACCACCATTGAATATCAGACACTTAGTTCTCTATAACTGAAACTTTATATTTTTCACTGAAACTATCCAAATGTAATTTTGCAGCATTAAACAATTAAACAAACGTATTATGAAAAAGATTTATTTTACTATTGTAATGCTGGCATTAAGCATTTGTTCCGTATCAGGTATGTCGAATAGATTTTCTGATGATGCAAAATCAAGAATTGAAACAGAAATTAAGATTAGCACTGGTGGACTTGATGTAGATCGATCAATAAGTCTATACACAATCGAAGCCTTCTTATTCCCAGCAACAGGAATAGTTGAAGTCAATTTATCAGATATTGGTATGGCAGAGGTATATGTTGTGGATTCGAACAACCAGATAGTTGACTATGATTCTGTAAACACTGATATTCCTTCATCAGTATATTTATCTACTAATGGATCAGGAAACTATTATGTTGTTATAGTGTCAGCTACTCACTATGCAGAAGGGGCATTTGCAATCTAAATCATAGAATTGACTATATGGGAAAGAATAGTTGAATATGAAACACTTATATAAGCTACTGATCATCACCTGTTCTCTGTGCATTTGTCTAACCTCGTGTAACGAAAAAGCAAAACTCAAGAGAGCTATGTCGGATTTTATGGAATCAGAAATAGTCATACCAAATGAAATAGAATGTATATATAACAGACAAGTGGATAAAATAATGCTTGATACTCTTCAACAACTTAAATTAATCGTGTATTATGATTCATTAGATTGCTCATCATGTAGAATATCACATCTTATGGACATTTATTCGCTTTATGATATGGCTGATACTAGCAACTTCTCATTATTGACTATTTTTTCACCAAAAGAAGAAGATTTAGCAGAAGTCCGTAATCATATTGTGATACAGAATCTTCCAATTCCTGTTTATATTGACACAGATGGATCATTCGGCAGACTTAACAAAAGTATTCCAAGTGATACGCGATTTCATACTTTTTTAATAGATGCGAACAATAAACCTCTATTTGTCGGAAATCCTCTAATAAATTCAAGTTTAACAGATGTCTTAAAAACGATTTTGGATGAACACCAAAACACTTATTAGGTTTTGTGTTATTATTAAACAGAACTATACCGATTGATTCCCATGTATATAAAGCTATTCATATATATACTTGTAAACCTTTGTGCTATTTACGAAGGTATCTTAGGTTTTGTACAAGTAACAGGACTAGGATTATCAAAGCATACCGGTTTTCTTATGACGGGTAGTTTTACCAATCCTGGTCCATATGGTGGCTTTATTGCTATTTCACTTTCCTTATTAGGAGCCTATTATTTTATGAATAAAGAGGCTGAGGGATGGTATTGTAAGGTCATACGGATATTATCTGTAATCTCTTGCTTAATATGTTTGATTGTCCTTCCAGTATCCGTGAGTCGGGCTGCTTGGCTGGCAATAGGTGTTGCATCACTGGTATTTGGATTTAAGGAATTGAACCTCGCAAATGGGATAAGAAAGCATAAAGCAATTGCTGTTATTACCTTTGTTATAGTGATCATACTAATGACTGGAGCGTTCTTTCTGAAAAAGGATTCTGCAGTAGGTAGACTTCATATCTGGCATATGGAACTACGGGCAATTGTTGAAGAACCGTTGACCGGATATGGCAAGGGGACGACATTAGGAGTATATGGCGATACGCAAGCTGAGTACTTTGCAGAAAAAGAGCGTCCTGATATTATTAAGAAAGTAGCTGGTTGCCCGGAGTATGCATTCAATGAATATTTGAAGATAGGAGTTGAGTATGGTATTCCCTCAATGTTGGGAGTAATTGCAGTGTTTATTCTTGTGATTGCTTTGTTACTGAAGTATCGATCACCTTTCGCTTATGGATTGATTGCATTCTGTGTTTTTGCATTCTTCTCATATCCATTGGAGGCAATTCACATTAAGTCTGAAGCAGAAAAGGAATGGGAGAGTATACGATATCTAGCAAGTATGGAATTATATGAAGATGCGGTCGAAGAACTAGCTCCTCTATACGATAATCTTAAAGACAATTACAGATTCATTTATGATTATGGGTATGCTCTTCATAAATGTAAACGCTATCAAGAAAGTAATGAAATCCTGAAGGAAGGCGCAAAGATTTCATCTGATCCGATGTTTTACAACATAATCGGGAAAAATCTGGAAACAATGGGATTATACGAAGAAGCAGAACAAGCATACCTTCACGCTCACCATATGGTTCCGCAGCGATTATATCCATTGACTCTATTGATGGGTATGCACATTCGATTGGGTAATAACAACGACGCGCTGAGATATGGAAAAATGATATTAAATAAACCTGTGAATGAAAGACATAGGACAATGCTTAGATTGCAGTCAGATGCAAGACATTGTGTAGATTCATTGATATCAGTAAATAAGAATATATAATCAGATTCTTTTAAATGAAATTTAGAATATTCATCTTTACGCTATGTTCCTCAATAGGATGTTTTGCGCAAAGTATGTCGCTTGATAGTGCGATTAATACATCCCGGATGCATTCTGTGGAAGCCAAAGAGGCGAGGCAGTCATTCATTTCGACTTATTGGGCTTACCGCTCATATAAGGCGAGCCGGTTGCCGTCGTTCAATCTGTACGGAGGACTGATGAACTTTGACAGGTCACTGACGCTTATGCAGAGTTATGAGGACGGTAGTTTCCAGTATGTTAACTCGTATAACCTTCAGAACAGCCTTGGTCTTCAGGTTTCGCAGAACCTGACTTTCACAGGAGGTACATTGTCGGTATATTCAAATCTGTCCCGTATAGATCAGTTCGGTATGGATAAGAGCCTGACCTGGTATTCTCAGCCTATCACAGTGTCGTATTCTCAACCTCTCTTTACATATAATCAGTTCAAATGGGACAAGAAGATCGAACCAAAGGAATATGAAAGAGGCAAGCGGCAGTATATGGAGTCTATGGAGCAGATCACCATCAATACGGTGCGAGCATATCATTCGCTTATTCTTGCAAGGATGAACAATGATATCGCAACCAGTAACTATGCTAATACCGGAAGGATGCTGAGTGTGGCAAGAGAACGTCAGATGTTAGGATCTGTAACCAGAGATGAACTTCTGCAGTTGGAACTCCGAATGCTCAATGACAGCATATCCATCAATGAGACTGCTGTTGCTGTGCGTGAAGCCCAGATGGTGTTGAACTCCGTTCTTGGATATGATGAGTCATATGAGATTACACCTGTGCTGGAGGAGAACCTTCCGGATGTGTATATGGATTACGATCTGGTGACGGCCAAGGCTCTGGAGAACTCTACGTTCAATCTTGAAAACGAGATCAATCTTCTTAATGCAGAGGCTGCGGTCTCACAGGCCAAGGCTTCGAGAGGAATATCAATGTCTCTGAATGCACGTTTCGGATTGTCACAAACCGCGCCAGATTTCGGAGGAGTATATTCAGATCTGCTTGATCAGGAAGTGGTCGGTCTTTCATTCAGTGTGCCGATCTTCGACTGGGGACTTGGCAAGGGCAAGGTGCAGAAGGCAAAGGCGGCACAGGAAGTCGTGAGGGCGCAGGTACAGCAGTCAGAGAATGATTTCAGGCGTAAGATATTTACGGCAGTAGGACAGTTCAACAATCAGAGGCATCAGTGCTCGGTATCTAAAAGGGCGATGCTGATTGCTCAGGAAAGATATGAACTGATGATGGAGAAGTTCCGTAGCGGCAAGGCAAGCGTGATGGAACTTAATACCGCTCAATCGGAAAACGATACCGCCCTTCAGAAATATATCACAGATGTGAGCAACTTCTGGGAGTACTATTACACTTTGAGACAATACACCCTTTATGATTTTATCAAAAGAAAGGATATGGATATTGACGTCAATGAACTAATATACTAATTTAAACTCTAATTATTATGAAAAAGATTTATTTTATCCTTACAACAGCAATTATTGCTATTTTATTTGCTTGTGTTGCTACAAACAAAAGTGAAGTTAGTAGTTTGTTGGAATCCAATGTGGAGGCCTTAGCCGATAATGAAAATGGCTATGGTTGGCTCTGGGAAAAACATTGGGTAACATGCGAAACACTACTACAGATAGTCGTGGAATCCTCTTCTGGAAGCATTCAGGCTGGAACATATGCATATAATACACAATTGATTGCCGAGCTTCAAAAAAGTAATACAGTCTACACGATTATTGGAGGTTCAGCTGGTCAAAAATCATATTGTTATGATGGATGGAGTTTTTGTCTTAAAAATGAATGCAGGTAATATGAATCATAATTATCTAGTAAACTTCATGTACTGATTATAATAAAATTAAATATCATATAAAACTTGGTTCGGTTGAACCTTCTAGTTCGTTGACAATATTGGAAGTTAGGTTTTGTAAGGAGGCTTAAAAGAGTTGATAGATCTATATGGGAAATTCTTATAATTTGCTAAATTTCTATAGGGTAATTGCTGTCGAATTTAATGCATAGGTTTTATGATATTGAGTATCTTAAGCTTCAAATCTTATATGGAGAATCTTTGTGGATTCTCATATTGGGCTTAGCATTACCATCTGAAAGATTGTTTCAGGATATATGCTTTTGATGTTTGGTTTATATGGCCAAGGTGACATATCGTTGAGTTTGGCAAACTGGTCGAACATGAACATCCTCAAAGTTGTAGATTTATGTATTTGTTACTACCATATTTCCGTGCCATTAATTGTAGCCTTTGTGATTAATGGAGTCTAGAACTGAGAGAATTGGTATTTTGGCATATGTGATTCTATCGTAGGTCGATAAGGAACCTTTAGAATGCTTAACTTCCATTTTTTAAGAAAAAGATTTCTGCCGGACAATAATAAATAAAAGTATGAGTAATAATTTATTGTATAATATTTTAGCGGTAACTGTGTTGCCAATTATAGGATTATTGGTATCATGCTCTACCCAAGATGAAATCTCGGAGTCAAATGCATTGGACTTAAATGTAAATCTGACAAATAGTCAGGGGATTTTCCCTATAGAAGCTTTTGTAGATTCATATCAATTAGTTGAATTGATTTGCGATGATAATTGTGTTATTGGTAAGATTAATCAGCTAATTATTGATGATAATTATATTTATATAAATGATAAAGAACAGTCTAATCAAATATATGTGTTTGATAAAAATGGGCGTTATTCTCATAGGGTAGGTAGAAAAGGACGTGGCCCAGGAGAATATGTTCATCCTACAGATATGATTGTTGTAGACTCGGTAATTGTTGTACTAGATATGTATTCACATAAATTATTGTATTATGATTTAAATGGAAATCATATTAAAGATATTAAGTACAATAATAAATATTTTGAAATAGAGTCTGATGGTGAAAATGTCTTTGCATATAGTGGAGACAATAGGCACAATCCACTGATAAAAGATCGAGAGTTTCTATTGTTAGATTCAATGGGAGATGTTGAATCGGCGTATTTCTATAATAAAAATAGATTAAATTATACAAATGGTCAGAATATAAAAGAGATTGATGGCCGAATTTATATGACAAGAGCTCTATTGCCATATGTCTGTGAATTTGATGATAGCCTTGGACTTTGTAAAAAATATAGAATAAATACAACGCCTAATCCTCTTCCAATTGATTTTGAAAAACAATGTGGTGGTGATTATGAGAATTTTATAAATGAATTTAGAAACGATTATAGTTATTATTCTGGTAATTTCTGGGAGACAAATAAATATGTTGGTTTTACCACAGAGTATAAAGGACGTACATATCTATCAATATATAATAAATTAAGAAAAGAGTTAGTTACGGGTGTTATTGGTTTTAGCTCCAACAAATTATATTCAACCGATGTGCAATTGCTAACAATGGGAATTAAGAATAATACTTTTGTAAGTAATGATACTTTGTATTGTGTTATCAATCAACGAGAACAAAGTTTAGTCGATCCATTTATTAGCACTGATACTAATCCGAAAATAGCAATTATTAAACTGAAATAATAACTCTTTTGAAGATGTTCAATTCTCAAGCTAATGTAACCTATCCAGTAATGAGATATTTGATACAGCCCGCTAGACTCAAATAGTATTGACTTCTGTTCTGGGATATGACGAGTCTTATGAAATAACACCAGTGCTGGAGGAGAACCTTCCATATATATATATATGGATTACGATCTGGTGACGGCCAAGGCTCTGGAGAACTCTACGTTCAATCTTGATAACGAAATTAAACTTCTGAATGCCGAGGCAGCTGTAGCGCAGGAGAAGGCTTCGAGAGGAATTTCAATGTCTCTTAATGTACGTTTCGGATTGTCTCAGACTGCCCCTGATTTAGGAGGAGTATATTCGGATCTGCTTGATCAGGAGGTGGTAGGTCTGTCATTCAGTGTTCCGATCTTCGATTGGGGGCTTGGCAAGGGCAAGGTGCAGAAGGCAAAGGCTGCACAGGAAGTCGTGAGGGCGCAGGTGCAGCAGTCCGAGAATAATTTCCGTCGTCAGATATTTACGGCAGTCGGGCAGTTCAACAATCAGAGACATCAGTGCTCGGTATCTAAGAGGGCGATGCTGATTGCCCAGGAGAGATATGAACTGATGATGGAGAAGTTCCGCAGTGGCAAGGCAAGCGTGATGGAACTCAATACAGCTCAGTCGGAAAACGACACAGCCCTTCAGAAATATATTACAGATGTGAGCAACTTCTGGGAGTACTATTATACTTTGAGACAATATACCCTTTATGATTTCATCAAGGGAGAAGATCTGGATATTGATGTTAATGAAATGATAGCAAGATGAGAAAGTTATTGAATATATTGGTTGTTATGAGTACGGCAATGGCGATTGCAGCCTGTGGAAATTCTTCTTCTGATGAATTGAAAGACGGAAAGGCAGTTGCCGTACCGGAGGTGAATGAGGTGGAGGTCGTTACTCTTGAGAGGACGGATTTCGCCCATCAGTTGCTGTCTAACGGAAAACTGAAGGCAGGACGCAGGGCTTCTTTGTCGTTTGGAAGTAGTGGCGTAGTGTCGGAGTTGAATGTGTCGAATGGTGGAAGAGTTTCTGCAGGAAGCTTGATTGCGGAACTTTACAGACCTGATCTCAAACTTTCTCTTGAAGCTGCCCAGATCTCTCTGGAGAAGGCGGAACTGGAACTTTTCGATGTGCTTGCCGGTCAGGGCTATGCAGCCAAAGATACGGCAAGCGTGCCGGAGAACATTCTTGCAATGGCAAAGATGCGTTCGGGCTATACTTCTGCGAAGAATAGTCTTGAAAAAGCCAGGCTGGATTATGATGGGGCTGTTCTTAAGGCTCCTTACAGCGGAAAGGTCGCGGATCTGAAACTTAAGGAGTATGACAGGACTACTTCCGATCCGTTCTGCACCGTGATTGATGACAGCAGCCTTGATGTGGATTTCTCAGTGATGGAGTCTGAATATGCATTTCTGGAGAAAGGGCTTCAGGTAAGGGTGATTCCTTTTGCTGATCCGTCCAAGTCTGTGACAGGCAAGGTCAGCGAGATAAACCCGACCGTTGACAAGAACGGACAGATCGCGGTCCGTGCGACAGTCCGTAATGACGGATCGCTGATCGACGGTATGAATGTGAAGGTAATCGTGGAACGTATGATGCCGGGACAGCTGGTAGTGCCGAGAAGTGCCGTGGTCGTACGTGACAATCTTGATGTGCTGTTCACATATACCGATGACGGTGTCGCACATTGGACATACGTGAACATCATACGTTCAAACGGGGATTCGCACGTGGTGACAGCCAACGCCGACAGAGGTGCGAAACTCAATGAGGGAGACAAGGTAATCGTCAAGGGTAATCTTAACCTTGCAGACGGATCAAAGGTACAGTTAAAGAAGTAAGGCCATGCTGAAGACCCTGTTGGACAGACCGATTTCCGTGTCTATGATGATGCTGGTAGTGGCCGTGCTTGGTATTGTGAGCATGAGGCTTCTGCCTGTGTCGCTGATTCCGGATGTGGATATCCCTTACATAACCGTCCAGGCGGTTTCATCTCAGATGTCGGCACGCGAGATGGATGAAAGCGTCGTAAAGACACTGCGCCAGCAGCTGATGCAGGTGAACGGAGTGGAAGAGATAACTACCGAGTCCCGAGACGGCTCCGGCACAATCAGACTGACATTCAGTCACGGGTCGGATATGGATTATGTGTTTGTGGAGGTGAACGAGAAGATCGACAGGTGTATGTCATCTCTTCCAGACATAGACCGTCCGAAGGTGCTGAAGGCCAGTGCTACAGACATTCCTGCGTTCTACATAAATATGACCCCTGTAGAGGATACAGAGGAGGCGTTCAATCAGATGAGCCGCTTCGCGCAGGACGTGATATGCAAGCGTCTTGAACAGCAGGAAGAGGTGGCGATGGTGGATGTAAGCGGTTATGTCGATGATCAGATAATGATAATCCCGGATCAGAGGAAACTGGACCAGCTGGGACTGACTCAGGCTCAGTTCGAGAATATCGTAAACTCGTCAAACCTCCATCTCGGATCGCTTACCATCCACGATGGCCAGTACAGGTATAATGTGAAGTTCCTTTCTAGCGTCGCAACCTGCGAGGATATCGCGAACATCTGGTTCAGGACTGGGGACAGGGTGATGCAGATAAAGGACATCGCAAGCGTGGAGCAGCAGCCTGCCAAGAAGACGGGACTTGTCCGTTCTGACGGGAAAAGAGCTGTGTGCATGGCTGTGATCAAGCAGAGCGATGCGAGAATGGCCGATCTGAGAAAGAGTATGGATACAATGATGGGAAACTTCTCATACGAGTATCCTGAGATAAAGTTCACGGTAACAAGAGACCAGACTCAGCTGCTGGAGTATTCGATCCACAACCTTGTGCAGAACATCGTGGCGGGAATCGTCCTTGCCTGCCTTGTGATCTTCTTCTTTATGAAGGATTTCCGTTCCCCTGCGCTTGTGTCGCTGACGATGCCTGTGGCATTGATTTTCTCGATGGCCGTGTTCTATGTGATGGGACTGTCCATCAACATAATATCCCTCTCGGGTCTTCTTCTGGGAGTGGGAATGATGGCGGACAACACCATCATACTTGTGGATAATATCACCGGACGATGGCAGCGTGGTGATACCTTAAGAGAGGCGGTCATTGAAGGTACAAAGGAAGTCGCAGGGCCTATGCTCAGTTCTGTGCTGACGACCTGCGCCGTTTTCATCCCTCTGGTCTTTGTCAGCGGAATTGCCGGAGAACTTTTCTTCGATCAGGCAATGGCCGTGACGATTGTCCTGCTGACTTCGTATATCGTCACTCTTACCGTTATCCCTGTCTATTACTACTGGTGGTATCGCAAGCTTCTGTCCTTCCGTGCTAACCCTCTGCTTGAGCGCATATCCTTTGATGAGCCTCTACGCCGATGGGACGAGAAGATAATGGGATGGTTCATAGATCATAGAGTCGTTGCCTGGACCATCCTTGCTGTGTCCATTGCGGGAATCGTGGTCTGCTTTGCATTGATGCCTAAGGAAAGACTTCCGGAGATGACCTATACGGAGACGATAATGACGATCGACTGGAACGAGCAGATAAGCATTGGCGAGAATGAGCGCAGGGTGGCCTTTCTGGAAGATATGATCAGAGAGGAATGTCTTCAGACCACATCGATGGTGGGAATGCAGAAGTTCATCCTCAGTCACAGCGGAGAACTCGGAACTGGCGAGACATCGATATATGTGAACTGCAAGGATATGAAGACAGTAGAAGAAGTAAAGACGGCTATGGCAAATGCTGTTTCTCAGAAGTATCCTTCTGCTGTATATGGGTTTGAGGTGTCGGGCAACATCTTTGACGCCGTTTTCGCGGAAAGCGAGGCTCCATTGACCGCAAGGATAAGGCCGGCGTCACTTCCTCGTCTTGAAGTGGAGGGACTGCGCGGTCTTCTGGGTGCGGTCAGGGATGAACTGCCCAGAGTCCACATAGAGGATGTTTCTGTCAAGACAGATGCTCTTTTCATTGCCGATCCGCAGATGATGACATTGTATGATGTATCATATTCGGAGCTGTCATCTGTTCTCAGGAACTCCCTTAATGAAAACAGGCTCTTTTCCATCGTTCAGGGTACAAGGACAATCCCTGTTCTTACCGGAGATGATGCAGGAAGCCTTGCGGAGATCCTGTCAGAAAAGTTCATCGTCAAGGATGGCGTGAGGATCCCTGTAGCGGAACTGATGCGTCAGACATATATAGAGGACTTCAAGACTGTGGTGTCCGGGGCTGAGGGTAACTACTATCCTGTGTCGCTGGATGTGGATAATGTCCCTGAAGTGATAGCAGCAGTGGATTCCGTAGTGAGTGAGGATGACGGATATGAGGTAAGCTACAGCGGTTCGTGGTTCTCGAACAGAAAGATGGTGATGGAGCTTCTGCTTGTTCTGATTATTGCTGTTGTGCTGCTCTATCTGATTCTTGCGTCCCAGTTCGAATCACTCCTGCAGCCTGTGATAATCCTGTCGGAGATAGTAGTGGATGTGTTCGCGTCTCTGCTTGTCCTGTGGGTTATGGGACTGAGCATCAATCTGATGTCGATGATAGGTCTTGTAGTCATCAGCGGTATCGTGATCAACGATTCTATCCTGAAGATAGACACTATCAACAGGATGAGGAAGGATGGCTACGCTCTCAGGCAGGCCGTGACCGAGGCAAGCAGCCGAAGGATGAAGGCCATCATAATGACTTCGCTCACGACGATTCTGGCAGTGTGCCCGTTCCTGAGCAGAGGCAATATGGGTGATGACCTTCAGTATCCGATGTCGATTGTGATCATCGTAGGTATGACCGTGGGTACTCTTGTGAGTCTGTTTGTGCTGCCGGCGCTTTATTATTCGATTTACAGAAGAAAGGATGAGTAGGAGGATTTCATCATTTTCAGTGTTGTTGGTGATGGCTGTGCTGTCTGTGATCGGCATAGCCTCGCTTCCTATGCTCAATGTGCAGTACAAGCCGTCGGAGGCCGGAAGATCGATCTCTGTGTCATTCTCGTATCCGGGTGCTTCTCCTGAGATTGTTGAAGCGGAAGTGACATCGAAGATAGAGGGCATAATGGCCCGCCTTTCCGGAAATACTGGTACATCGTCACTGTCACTTGTCGGATACGGAAGCGCAAATGTAAATTTCAGCAAACGTACAGACATGGCCGCTGCCCGTCTGGAGCTTGCTTCTGCTATCAGGAACATATATCCTGAACTCCCTGATGGTGTATCCTATCCTTCCATATCCCATAATGCTCAGGGACAGAAGTCAACTACGGCACTGTCTTATCTGATAAAGGGAAGCCTGCCTTCGCAGGAAATCGAGAAATATGTCCGTGAACACGTTATGCCGGAAATCTCTGCTGTAAAGGGAGTGGACAATGTGTCGCTTTATGGTGCGACGCCATATCACTGGGTGATAACGTTCGATGCAGCCAAGACTGCATCTGCAGGCATGAGCCCTTCAGACATTGCCGAAGCATTCAGGAACGCATATTCGGAGACTTTGATAGGTATATCCGATGCAGGGAATGAGACAATGGCCGTAAGGCTGGCTTCGATGAACGAGGAGGACGATTTCGGAAGCATACCTGTGAAGAATGAAGAGGGACGAATCGTTTATCTGCGTGATGTTGCGGACTGGAAATATCAGGAGTCGCTTCCAGGATCATACTACAGAGTAAACGGGCTGAACACCATCACCCTCTCCGTAGGAGTGGCTGGGGACGTCAATCTCTTGACAGTGACGAAAGATGTCCGCGAGACAATGCTGGAACTGCAGCGTGGATTTCCGGAAGAGATCACTGCAGGTATAGCATACGATTCCTCCGAATATGTGTCGGGAGAGCTTGACAAGATATATCTGCGTACAGGACTATGCATACTGATTCTCCTGCTGTTTGTCTTTGCCGTGAGCCGTTCGTGGAGATATATGCTCATAATAGTCCTGACCCTTGCGGTGAACCTGCTGATAGCCCTTGCTATATATGCATTTGCTGGTATCAGCATCCATATATACACCCTCGCAGGAATTACAGTATCTCTGGGTATCGTGATAGATACCTCTATCGTGATGATAGACCATTACGCCCATTTCCGCGACAGAAAGGCTTTCCCTTCTCTGGTCGCGGCAGTGGGGACGACGATTGCAGCCCTGCTGATGGTCCTGCTTCTGCCGGAGAGCGAGAAAGCAAACCTGAAGGACTTCATATGGGTCATTTCGCTTAATCTCGCAGTTTCTCTTGCTGTATCGTGGCTGTTCATTCCTGCTCTGATGGATTACCTTCCGATACAGACTTCGGCTTCTGTATCGTCAATGAGAAAGCGCAGACGTCAGGCAAGACGTGCCGGACGTTATGGAAGATATATAAGATGGGGCCTGAAACACAGATGGGTATATGTTGTCGTGTTCATCATTGCCTTCGGTCTGCCGCTTTGCGTGCTTCCGACTTCAGCACAGATGGAGAAGAAGAATGACAAGAACCTCTGGCAGAAGGGTGTGGAGAAGGTTGTCTCCTGGAGGCCGTATGCTGACAACAGGCAGACGATTGACAAGATTGCAGGATCTTCTTTCGGAGCCTTCTACAGAGCGCTAGGAAGATCGAACTTCTATCGTGAACCTCAGCAGAAGACCCTGCACATCAATGCCGGAATGCTTGAGGGATGTACCGTACATCAGTTGAACGAGGTGGTCAAGTCGATGGAGAACTATCTTGCCGGATTTGAAGAGATAAAGGTGTTCACTACTGACATATCTTCTTATGCGGATGCCTCGATTACCGTCGAGTTCAAACCGGAGTATGAAGATACTGCTTTCCCATCACAGCTTAAGGCTCTGGTGACCTCAATGGCAATAAACTTCGGAGGTGCAAACTGGTCAATCTATGGAATCGATGACAACGGATTCAACAACAATATTGTGACAAATTACAAGTCACACGAGATTACCCTCAAAGGATACAACTACCAGGAGTTGAAACGATATGCCGAATACCTTGTGGAGCATCTTTCTCAGAACCGAAGAGTCTCCGGGGCTGAGGTGTGGGGCTCAGGATGGGACGGCAGGCCAAAAACGGAGTTCAATATGGAGTACGACTTCGAGCGGATGGCAGTGGCGAACATCAATCCTTACCAGTATTATTCCGCATTGGCATCCCAGCTATATGACAATTACCTTACCGCCATCAATACGGAGGGGGAAATGACTGAGGTCGTGCTACGTTCATCTGAAATCGAGAAGTATGACTACTGGCACGTGCTTCACACTCCGGTGAGCACGAGTGATGTGGCCGCACCTCTTCAGGATATCGGAAGCATTGAGAAGCGACTATCCGGAGTAAGCATCAGCAAGAACCTGCAGTCATACGAGATAAGTGTATGTTTTGACTTCATCGGCAGTTATGAACTATCGAAAAGGGTCATAGATAATGCAGTAGAACATATGAACGATGAGATTCTACCGATCGGCTATAAGGCTTATAACCCGCAAGGAGGCTGGTGGGATGAGAACAAGGACAAGTATGCCTGGCTGATTTTCCTGATAGTGGCAGTGATCTTCGTGATGCTGGCAATGACCTTTGAATCGCTTCGCCTTCCGCTGACTGTGATATTTATGATACCGATTTCATTCATAGGCCTGTTCCTGACCTTCGGACTGACCGATCTGTCGTTTGATCAGGGTGGATTTGCGGCATTCGTGATGCTTTGCGGAATCGTCGTGAATGCTGGAATCTATATTGTGCTTACATATAAAGATGTGATACAACATAATCCTGAGCTGACAGGAATGCGCGGCTATGTAAAGGCTTTCGGCAGAAAGATCAACCCGATAATGCTGACGGTTATCTCTACAGTTCTCGGACTGATTCCGTTCCTTACAGACGGCCCTCAGGAAGTATTTTGGTTTGATTTCGCCATAGGAACTATAGGCGGAATGCTCTTCTCTGTCATTGCCGTCATTCTGGTTCTGCCGGTGTTTGTTTTAAGAAGTAAAATGAGAAAGAATGAATACAATGTTTAAGAAATGGTGCTCGATAGCAATAGGACTGCTATATGTAGCGAGCGGCTTGCTGAAGGTTATGGATCCGGTTGGAACAGGCCTGATTGTAGAGGCCTACTTCCGTTTTATGCATCTGCCGGAATCTGTGCTTGTGGCAAAGATTCTCGGAGTGGTTCTTGGTGCATTGGAGACGGCTGTCGGATTTGCAGCTGTGTTCTGTGTGTGGCCAAGGATTACCCGATGGATTATGCTGGGAATGCAGTCCGCTTTTACCCTTCTTTCTCTGACTCTCGTAATCTGGCATCCACAGATGCATTGCGGATGCTTCGGTGAGGCGATCCATCTGACGCACTGGCAGACTTTCATAAAGAATATTGTTCTGATGGGAATGCTGTGGTTTGCTTATTTCCCATTACTGGAAGCCACTATGACCAAGATATGGCAATATATTGCTTTTGCTTCTTCGGTTATCCTTATGGCAGGCTTTGCTGTTTATTCGTGGTATTATATCCCTGTAATCGACTTCACTGATTATAAGATAGGAACTGAGATCGTCAGTCAGGGTGAATACTGGAATCTTTCCGAAGAGGAAAGAGAAACTCGTTCTGCTCTTCCAATGTTGGGTACAGGTGACAAGCAGGACCCTGATATTACAAAGTGGAAATGGGCTATAATATCTCTATATGATCTACCTGAAGACGATCTGCTGTTCTGGACAAGGTTTATGGTGAATTTCAGGATTCTTAAGAAACAGGGATATGAGGTGGTGGTTTTAACCTCAGCACCTGAATCGCAGATGAGGGAGAAGATACAGATGTTTGCTGAGCTGCCATTTCTCTGCTCTGAAAAGATCTTGGGAGAAATGAGGGAAGCCCTATATCTTACCTCTAGGACGACTGTCATCTCTCTGAACAGAAACAACGGTGGAGTGACATTCCTGACAGACGGCGTGATAACAAGAAAACGAGTGGCAAAGGATTACCCCGAGATTAGTTCCGTATTCAGATATAATTAACGAAATAAAATAATCCGAATGAAAAGACATTCATTAAATCTATTATGCCTGTTGATGATTCTGGCAATGCTTATGGGATGTTCGCGCAGGCACTACCGTCCTTCTCTTAGGGATGTGCTGAAGCATAATCCTGCATTGGAGCAGGTTCTGGAAAAGTATAAGGGTGACAGTCTCAAGACAGAGGCTGCCGAGTTCCTGCTAATGAATCTTCCATACTACTATTCGTATAGCGAAAAGGATATGGAGGCATATCTTAAGGTGCACGAGTACTATGGCGTCGGCAAATGGTATAGTGTGCAGCAGGCGCAAGACTCTGCAATGAGACAGTACGGCACATACAACGCCATCACGACCAATAAGATATCCGACCTGACGATTTCTCCAGAGTTTCTGATAGAGAACATAGATTGGGCATTTAAGGTGCGTGAGGAACAGCCTTGGAGCAAGAATGTATCGTGGGAGGATTTCTGCGAATATATCCTGCCGTACAGGATAAAGGATGAGTGCCTAAAACCGTGGAGGGAAAAACTATATAACAAGTACAACCCGATGCTTGACGATATCAGGGATTTGCCGGAAGCAGAAGACCCTCTGTTTGTTTCAAGAGTGTTGATAGATTCCATCTCAAGAGAGGAATCACGCTTCTCATCTCTGCTTGGTTATGGGCCTCATATCGGTCCGGATGTAGTGGATTGGGTGTCGGGCAATTGCAGGGAACTTACGGACAGGCTGATATACATATTCCGTGCTCTGGGCCTGCCGTGCGGTTGCGATTATATGCCGTTACGTGGAGACCTTAATGTCGCTCATTACTGGAACTTCGTTCTTGACAAGGAGGGAACGTCTTATTGTATGTATGAGAAGCAGGCAATCAAGACAATGGAAGATTTCTTCGATTGCAGGGCGAAGATATACCGTCAGACCTTCAGTCTGAATAAAGAGGAGCAGGATCGCATACGCTGCGATCTTCGCAAGGTGTATCCGAATTTCAGATACCCGATGTACAAGGATATAACTAGAATGTACAGTGATGTGTTTGCCCGTACGCTTACCGTTCCTCGCGAAGAACTTATAAGTGAGATCAGGATGAATGAGATCGTATATCTGTGCAGTTCTTCACATATGAAATGGCTGCCGGTAGCGTGGACTTATCCGGACAGAGACAGCATTACATTCAATGATGTCCAGGGAAGAGTGATTTTGTGCCTTGCCGTGTACCGTGACGGAGAACTCATTCCGGTTTCAGAGCCGTTCGAACTCAACAAGGAGACAGGCAACGTACACTATTACCATGCAGCGGACACGCTGGAGGATGTGAAACTGCTGAACAAATACCATCAGTTCTATGAGTCGTTCCCTCAGCGTATGGTAGGAGGAACATTCGAGGGCAGTGACTATGCGGATTTCAGGGTTAAGGATACTCTTCATATCATTACCGAGCCACCTCTTCGTATGTACAATGTGGTTAAACTTCCTGATGCGAAGAAATATAGATATGTAAGATACCACGGACCTGCTGAAGCATACTGCAATGTGGCTGAAGTGTCATTCTATTCTGATATTGATGGTAATGAATATCTGACAGGCGATATAATCGGAACACCTAACGGAGAAGGTGGCGATAAGGAGCATGACTATAAGAATGTATATGACGGCAATCCTTCCACATCGTTCAATTATGATCTTCCGTACGGAGGATGGTCTGGACTGGACCTGAAGAGGGAACAACCGATTTCCAGAATCGTGTATACCGCACGTAACCGTGAGAACTACATAAATGCAGGTGATACATACGAACTTTTCTACTCATATGCAGGTCAGTGGCATTCAGTAGGAATCCAGATTCCTACCGGTGACTCTTTGGTGTACTCTGTTCCAAAAGGGGCTCTTCTGTATCTGAAGAACCATGCCGGAGGTGTGGAGGAACGAATCTTCGACTATCACGAGGGCCTGCAGAGATATTGGTAAGAAGATGGAGGTGAAGAAGATATTGCTGAAGGTTTTTGACTGGATCCAGAACATCATCATAGCAGTCTTTGTGGTGATGGTGATCTGGTTGTTGTTCAGATTCACTACATATGCATCATTCCGTATCCCGTCTGACTCTATGGAACCATCGGTTCTGGTCGGTGATAAAGTTATTGTAAACAAATGGATCATTGGTGGCCGCGTGGTAAACATATGGGATGATATTCCAGAGTATGAAGAACTGACAGTGAAGAGGCTGCCAGGAATACGTAAAGCAAGGCGCAACGATCTGCTTGTGTTCAACTTCCCTTATCCTGGACCTTGGGATAGTCTGGGATTCAGTATGAAGACAAGTTATTACATCAAGCGATGCGTCGCCCAGCCAGGAGACACTTTTGAAATACGCAATGCCAGATATATGGTACAAGGATGCGATGATTATCTTGGGAATGTTGAATCGCAGGAAATGCTAGCGGGACTTGTATCTTCCGGTCGGGCATATGATATGGGCATAGTGATGACAGGATATCCCTATATGGTGGATGTCGGGTGGAACATAATGAATTTCGGCCCGCTTTATATACCGAAGGCAGGTGATACTATCAAGCTGGACAGGATGGCTTATGTTCTTTACCGCCAGGTCATTGAGTGGGAACAGAAACAGAAGCTCAGAATAGAAGGAGATGAAGTCTATCTGGGTGATAACCGTATCAGTGATTATACATTCAAGACTGACTGCTATTTCGTGACAGGCGATAATGTCCTGAACTCTCAGGATTCGCGGTACTGGGGCCTTCTACCGGAGCCGTTCATACTTGGAGTCGCGACGCGAATCGGCAAGTCGGTGAATCCAGTTACTGAGAAGATGAGATGGGATAGAGTACTGAGGAAGATTTAATAATAATTAGTAATACGACAGCAATATATGGCAACGGATATTTCTGTGCTTCCATCAGAGCAGATAATGATTGTAAAGGAAGTGCACTTTGAATATGAGTTGAATACAAGATTGATTTTAGGTAAAGCCGTCTATTTGCGAAGGCTGAGCGATTCGTATAAACTTGAACTAACATCTAAAAATGAAGATCCTAGATATCTTGAATTAATGAAATCAGAGGAAACTTATCCCTTTGATTATCTGGACAAGTTGATAATTGACGGAATTTCTAGTAAATATAATAATGTTAATGTAACAAGCTGGTTGATGATGTGTGATACGCAATATCAACGTTTACTGGATAGTATATACTCTGATTCAGTGACAGCTAATATTATTATTGAACCAGATATTTCTTCTCTAGATATTTGGGGACAGATATCTTGGATATTAAAGAATAAAATGCGCTATATACAATTCCCGATAGACATATATATGAGGGGGATAACGATTCCTAATTTTTTACAAAATAATATGTTTAAAATCAATATCAATCTTGATGAATGGCAAAATCAATCACATGGACTCAAGGAACTTTTAGATCGGTCATATGCGATTCTATCTAAATATTTTAGGTAGTATGAATTTCTAAAAGGTTAAGATATCTAATTATCTGAGCAATATGTAACAAATCATAAAATCTCTACACCTGAGAATTATGCATCGTATTTTGCTGAGAGAAGCAAAAAGAGTGTCCTGAACTGATGTTCATAGACACTCTTTTGATATTGTGTTTGTGCTAAAAGTTCCAGCTACATCCGATACTAGTATTACTCAAATTATATATTTCAGTTTTACTGTATGACGTGAATACTGAGAAAGACTTTATACAGACACCAAATCCCAAAGATAAATAACAACCATAACCGTCTTCTACCGATATCGCATGCCCTATTTTGGTGAAAACATATGGGCTTAGTTGAGATTTCGTGAAGGAATATTGTGCTTCTGAAAAAATAGGGATTATAACTCCATGATAACCCATTATGCCAATTCCTGCACCAAGCCACCAACCATTCCCAAAAGAATAACCGTGAGAAGTCGTTAGGTCAATCCCAATAGGTACTTCACTCTCTATTTCTGGAGTAATTGAGAATGAGAGATTACCTCTGTATCCAGAAATCCTCAAATCCTTTGATTCAGCATATATCGATGTTGAAACAAACAACATCAGGAATGCAATGACTCGACACTTAAAGATGTGTTTTAGTATAATTCCCATGAGAATCCACCTGTAGAATATACTTTATTACTATCCCACCAAGTAACATATACTGTTGCTACATGATCATCACCATATTCAGTTGAATATTGAGCTTTACCTCCTGCGGAGACCTTTCCTGCACTTTCAAACTGATTTTCATAATTTGCCTGTATCTCGACAGTTAACTTACCATTTTGATCCTCTTCCTGCCAATCAAATGTTAAGACGGTACCTAAAGAAGAAGTATTCCAATTTGATATATATAAGCTCATGTTATCCGGTATCTCCCACCATTCTCCTACAACATCAGATCTTTTCTTTGGCTCGAATCTTTCAGAATCATATACAATTGTAGCTGAATTCTCCCCACCTTTGACTATTCTCAAACGTAACTCAGGAGCTCCCGAAACCCATTTTTCCACTTGCCTTAATGCTTGGCCATCCGCAAATTTGATACTCTTTACCTGAAGACATTCTCCTTCGTCTCTTGATGATGCTATCGCTCCCACATAATAAGAGAATGGTGAATAATGATTTTCACCAAGTATTGCTCTAACTTTGTAATAATAACTTTGTCCAGGAGTCAAGTTGTTATCTACATAATAATTATAGTTGAGTTCAGTAGTATTGCATAATACGAAGTCTGAATCGCCGGTAGTCTTTCTGAATACTGCATATCCTTGATTATCTACATTTTGCCATTCGAGAAGCAATGATCTACTACCTGATGGTGATAATTTGCAACCTGTTGGAGCAGTATCTGCTTTTGTCGGATATCCTAGGGAGTTGGATCTGTTAGGATACAAATCACTATATGGTCCAGAGAATGTATTAGTAAAAGCTAAAATGTCACCATTTTTGTCAACTCTCTCTGAAATTGATACAACAATCACTGGTTGTTCTGGTTCTTCTTCGAGACTAAGCATATATGAGTTTCCGTTAATGTCAAATGCCTCCACTTCAGTCGCAGTTTGATCATCAAAATCATATGGAAGGAACGCTACTAGCGGGATATAATTTTCAGTATCCCATTCGTCGCAATGAATAGGTACAGAAACCTGAAGGTTAGGGAATTCAGCTTGAATCTCTTCAATCAATTCGTCAAGGTTACCAGTAAAGCAACCTTCATTTGCACGTGTTATAATGCAGGAAGCTGCTAATGTATTTCTTACTGTTGTGTGATCTCCTTTGAGCTTGAGGTTTTGTAATTTATTTGTTAATATGTCATAATCACCGTCGAATTTAATCTGTGCTTCATCTTTAATTGTTTCCCTCAATTCAGGATTTCCCATTGACGCTGCAAGCATTTGTGCATAACTGCTGATAAGTTCTGTCTTTTCCTCAGAATTATACTTTTCTGCATTAATAATTGTAGAAGAGTCACTTGTACTATGTTGTTCACATGAAATAAGTAATAATGTGAATACTACTATAAATAATGTCTTTTTCATAATAATATGTTTATTGGAATATGATTTACAATATACTCTCGCGATTTGCTATGTGCTGAAGCTTTGTGTGCTTGTTAAATGAAATTATAGGTGGCATCCTGATGCGATTGAAATTAGGGCACCATATGAAGACAACTATATCATACAAATAATGTTTCATCATCAATAGTTTTGTTTAGCAAAATTAGTCACTAAGAGTTTCAATCAATAAAATAGAGTTTCAGATTCAAAATTGTATTACATTGATTATCAGGAAGTATTGCTAATAATTTAAAGCGATAATCATTAAAGTTTCATGACCATTGATTTTATCCTATATCATTGCTCTATTGTAAAATGCTGTCTTTCAAAATTAAATATGGCTTGTTCTAAGGGCTGAACATACTGTTTGTTGCTGCAAAAATATGGAAACGGTCCTCTAAGGACGCGTCAAGGCCAAGACGAGATTTTTGAAAAATCTCCACCCTCCGGGTAGTATTTTCCAAAAATGCCTTGACACGTCCGGACCGTTTCAGAAAGGGCATCAAAAACAGTAA
>JAGBVR010000020.1 GCA_017630215.1 Bacteroidales bacterium
GATTGCCTCGATAAACTGATCCTTGTGCAGCGGATTATGTTCCAGGATCTGGGCCTTCATCCTGCTTTTGCGGATATAGACCGTGTTGGCGGAGATGTTAAGAAGGTTCGATATGGTCGTGACATCAAAGCCGATGAGAAGAAGGCTGAAGATCATATAATCCTTGTCCTTCAGGGAAGGCATCTCCGTTCGAAGATCGGACATAATATTATCAAGGTCTTCGTCGAGCATGGCCTCAAACTTTTCACGATTGGTGTAGTCATCAGTAAACTCGTCCACCAGCGAGACCACTTTCCTGTAAATCGACTTTTCTGCATTGACTAGATCCTGAGACTGGGCATACTGTTCGCATAGGGCACCGATTGTCTCGAACCTTGATTTGTAAAGAGAGAGATATTTACGTTTCAATGCCGGATAGTCTTCCTTCTTCGCTTCTTCCAACTGATGACGGATCTCGCTGATATATAATAAGTATTGCTCCTTTGTGCGTTTCTGCTTCCTGACATACCATACGACACTGACTCCCGTAAGCATCAGAACCATCGCAGAAGAGAGAATCACAAGCGACATCCATAACCGTGAGCGTTCAGCTTCCGACTCCGACAGTTCGGCCTGAGACTCGTAATAGTCCCGTTGAGACAGGGCCAGGGACTGTTTCAATGCATCGGAAACCTCCACATTATTGTACTCGAAAGAATCTTCCAAGTAAGACAGGGCTGATTCCAGATCATTGTCTGACTTCGCTATCATATATTGCCAATATGACGTGGTCCCGGACTCTTCCTGAGCAAGCTGGTCAATCAGACCTTTTGCCTCTTCCTTTCTGCCTACGGCATTAAGGGAATAGGCCCAGGCCCAGTAGTCTTTAACGGTCATCCAATCCTTATACTCGCTATTAAAAATATCATTATATGTTGCTGATACCTTTTCAAAATCCGGATTATTATGATTTGTTACGATAATAAACGCTTGTGTGCATCTTGCTAAAGTCTTTATATAATCTTCAGCATCTTCTTGCAGGAGTAACTCCTCCAATAATACATCCGCTTCTTCATTATTACTTTGATTATATAAAGAATGAATCAATTCTAATTTGGTAATATATACATAATACAGATCTGAATTTTCCTCAAATATCTGATTAGCATCACGTAAATACTTCAGTTCCTCAATATAGTTGTAATACTGGGCATAAGTATCTGCTAATGCACACTTTACCAACGCAAAATACTGACTATCCACCCCTTCCGCCATTTTCTCTGCCTTAGTATATATCACAATTGCTTTATTATATTCCCCTTGATTATAGTAAGCAACTCCAAGATAATACAAAGCACGAGCATAATATTTCCTGTCCCCACGCTTGGAATAATAATCGACCGCGACACGCGCAAGCGAATCATCCGAGACATCGATGAAATTCTTGTCCAGAGCCATTGCATTGAGAAGAGCGTGACGAGCACGGTCGGCCTCAGTGACAAGCAGGCTTCTGTCCATTGATTCCAAGACGGCAAGGGCGCTGTCCGGACGCTCCATAATGTATGATTCCACATCATCGAGTGTCCTGGGAACAGTGCTGTCTGCACATGCATATATGCCCAGCAAAGATGCAATTATGAGTATAAGATGCTTCATTATACCAGAACTAATCTCCAGCCCAGGTTATCGTGATAGGAAATGTAGGATAGTCAGATGAGGAGAGTTCACTCCACTCACCATTGCATACCTGTGCCAATGAAATGAAATCCACTGAAGCGGTAGGGGAAATAAGCCTGTGAGCTGTACCTGTTCCCCTCATGCAGAAACAGATTGAAACATCTTTTTCAGGGGCTTCAAATCCAGACCCACCTCCTCCATACATCCAGACTTCGCCGACATTACCGTCTCCAAGATCCCTATATCCGACAATCTGGTTTTTCAACTCCCACTGATAGTTGCCCCAATTCCATACAAGTACAGCGGCAAATTCATCGGAAAGACCACCATAGCCAGTCATATTGTAAGAAGAGCGATTTACCCTCTCTGTAATCCTGATTTTCTGTTCCAAACCATTCATACCCTTCAAAGTCCACTCCCCGATCCAAAAGCCATAGTCGCTATATGAGGACTGGGTAACTTCAAACTCTACAATGATATCATCGTATGAAAGAGTGATTTCAGCCGAACGCGGGTCACGTTCACCATTCCATTCAACATTAAATAGTATTGAATTATTATTAACTCTCACAGATTTTATCCATCCTGCCGAGGTATATGCTACTGGCGAAACGCCCTTTCTTGCATTCTTTACGACAAAATCAAATCTACCGTAACCGGATGTATGTTGAAAACTGGCCAAAGTATCTTCAACCAAAATATCCACATCTCCTCGTTTGACTTCTACAACCCGTTCACCTGCGGTAGGATAATACAGCACGAAGTTTCCTGTCCTGGTTTCAACTCCTGATTCGACTTTGAAACAGATCTTGCCATCCTCTACAGAAACATCGCTGCACCACTGCGGTGTCTGAACCACTTCCAGTTCATACTCATAAAGAGGATTGACAATCTGAAAATCCCACTCAATACTCTTATCATCATCAAGGAACTGAGTCTTATTGGATTCAGAAAGTATGATTTCAGAGTAATAGGACTTGCTGACATCCTTGATCAGACAGCATTTCTTATCCCCCATCATCAGTTCATTACCTTTACGCATCAAAGGTACCTGCACGTCATTAAAATAATTGGAATAATGTAGGATGCCGTCTTCCACCGAATACTTATACCTTGTACCGTAATTATCCGGTGAGGATAATACTCCCCAAATGATATCTTCATGTATATAGTATGCCTTATCTGACTTATACTCAGTAAAATAGCCCTTATCAAAGACATAGTATTTCGAAGCCATATCATATTCGTCGACCACAGCCCAGATTCCTGCGAACTGTGTAGACTCTACTTCCTCCATCTGCTCGACACAAGATGAAAGAATCAATGCAGCACTAAGCAAAGCTATATATATCTTTTTCATTGTACAGATCCATTAAAGTGTGAAACCAATCTTGAAAGATGGGGTCCATGCGGACTTCGGATAATAGATATAGGATGCCGGACGAGATCCCAGCCCTTCCTGTCCGCTATATTCACGGAATTCACCATAAGGAGTAGTGCGGCAGGACAGCAGGAAGTACATATTCGCAGTCCTGTTTATACGCCAGTTCGCACCGACACCGATTTCAAACATACCTTCGGTATTTGGAAGGTACAATCCTCCTGATACCGACAGTAAAGGCTGGAACTTTCCTCTGGACATATAGACCTTCGTATTGAGGAAGACAGGGACATTAATAGGTATAAAATCTTCTGCATCTTGATATTCAGGGAGAAACACATCATCGTATCTGCAAAGATTGACTGTCTGATACTGCAATCCGGCTCCGATTCCCACAGATACGAAATTATTGAACCTATAGGCAAAGGTATAATTCACTTCCACAGGATGAAGGCTGCCGTAATACCTGTAGCCGAGGTTCTTATATATCACATCTGCCTTAGCCAACTGGTATCCATATGATAATTCGAGGGAATGTACAAAGCCGAGGTTCTTATACTGTTTATTATACGCAGCATCGATTTCCTTCCTTCTTTCGTTCCTCTCATTCTTTATTCTGGCAGCTTCAGCATCTATGTATCTTCTTTCAGAGTCTCTGGCCAGCTTTGCTTCTATCGACGCGAACTCATAAACCTTGGACGCATATCCCTTGTCGATCTTCATATTGAAGACCATGAAGTTTCCGTCAACCTTAAGAACAAGCTTGAAATATCCCGGCGACGCAACCTGCAGCTGGGTTACATTCTCTGGAACCTTGATGGTGAACAAACCATCAGAATCAGTCTTGGTCTGCACTTCAGCTTCGACTGCAGACACTATTGCGCCAGGTATAGGACCTCCTTTCTCAGCACGCACGAAACCCTTTACGACGATGTCGCTCTGGGCCGCACATACAAATGGCAGCATTGCAAGGCAAATCAAGCACAATACAATATTTCTCATATTCTCAAATTTTAAAATGACAATTAAATTTCAATGACCACAAATGCTCTCGTTTCTGCAGCAAAGTTATGAATCAATTATGGGAAAACAATGATTTCCTGTCTTTCAAAGACTTTTTGCAATACAACATAAAATACTGTATATTAATACATTATGAAAAGTACAGAAATTTACAATCTTTCAGTATTCAGAAAATCAGCCGATTGCCTCGATAAACTGATCCTTGTGCAGCGGATTATGTTCCAGGATCTGGGCCTTCATCCTGCTTTTGCGGATATAGACCGTGTTGGCGGAGATGTTAAGAAGGTTCGATATGGTCGTGACATCAAAGCCGATGAGA
>JAGBVR010000012.1 GCA_017630215.1 Bacteroidales bacterium
ACGGTCCTCTAAGGACGCGTCAAGGCCAAGACGAGATTTTTGAAAAATCTCCACCCTCCGGGTAGTATTTTCCAAAAATGCCTTGACACGTCCGGACCGTTTCAGAAAGGGCATCAAAAACAGTAATGTTCAACCCTTTAAACTTTTAATGTCATGAAATCTGACAATCTCATCCAACTCTCTGGATTCCTTACAAAGGATGTAATCACCAACGAAAAGAAGTCATTCGCTGCCTTTACGATCGGACGCAAAATCGGAGAAGAGACAATGTACATGAGCTGCATTGCTTTCCCATCACAGAAATTCAAGATTCCATTCGACATCCTTGCAAAAGGCAATGAAGTCTTTGTCGCAGGTTATCTCCGACCAAACAACTACACGAAAGACGGTGTAAAGCACTGTTCCATCCAGCTCGTAGCGGAAAAGATACGTGAATAACCCCTAAATACTCAAGATTATGAACACACTACGTTACTCCCGTACAATGTCCCTCGAAGACATCATCTCCACCACTCCTGAACTCCAGGACTTCATCTCCTCATTAGGTCTCGTACCTAAAACATCTCCACAAGACATCAACCAAGACAACAACTAACACTATGGCAACTCAATCTCAATCCAATATAAGATCAATGGTCTCACCGGCGTTCTTCACCGCCATCGAGTCATTCATAATGCAGAAGATGGATGCAAACGACCTCTTTGCAAAGAAGGTATGCAATCCACAGAAGAACATAGACGACTGCATTACATACATCCTGAACACCGTACAGAAATCCGGTTACAAAGGATTTGCTGACGATGAAATCTATTCAATGGCTGTTCATTACTACGAAGAAGAAAACATCGAAGTCGGTAAACTTGTTAACTGTCAGGTAGTAGTAAATCATCAGGTGGAACTCACTCCTGAAGAGATCGCAGAAATGCGACAGAAAGCCAAAGATGAAGTGTTCAGACAGGAACAGGATCGTCTGAAGAACCACAACAGCATAAGGCGAACAGTAAAGCCTGCAACTACTCCACAACACGAAGAAGAAACCTTAACATTATTCTGATATGAAACCAAAGACCATACTACAGAAAAGAGTATATGAAATCCATAAGGATCTTCCTGCTCTTACACAACATCAAAAGGAGTGGGCACTGGAGCACTGTTTCAAGCATCTGTGCATATTCCATAAGACTACAAAAGAATATATCTGCGTAGATTGCGGACATCGTTGGAAATATGATGACCTGTCAGGGAATTGTCCACATTGTAATTCAGTACTCACATTTCACGATAAGCCCCGTCAGAGGGTCTTCAAAGACTGGAATTATTACTCGATCATCCAGACATACCAGGAGTTTACAGTCATCCGCATATTTTATATAGACAGGTACATAAAACTTGGCGAAGTTCACAACCTCGGAGATTTCTACGAAATATCGCAGTACTGGTTCGACGATAATGGCGGCCAGGTAATTCTGGCAAAGAACAAACTGATGTTTTCGTTCTACAGTAACACCCCTTTCAATCTCAGAAGCGAACTGAATGTCAAGCAACCCTACAAAGAATATGATTACATCTCTCCTTATCAGGTATATCCAAAGATTCAGGTCAGCAAGGCCCTGAAAAGAAACGGACTGAAAAAGTCATTCAGAGGCTTCCGTGAAGTAGATGTCATCAGATACCTCTTGAGCGAACCCATATATGAAACACTCTGGAAGCAAAAGGACCTGCCTATGATTAAACGATTCCACAGTGACGGCTATCGCATCAAGAAATACTGGAAACAGATCCTCAAATTCAAAAAACGTGACTACAATGTCGAAAATATCGGCTTATGGTTTGACTATCTCGATCTTCTCTCATATTTCGGCAAAGACATCAACAACCCTCATTACCTGTTCCCAGCAGACTTTACAGCAGCTCACGATCTCTATATGAAGCGAAAACGCAAGAGAATGGAGAAAGAAAATGAGGAACGCAGAAGAGAATATGAGAAAGAAGCCAAAGAAAGAGAACTCCAGAGAATCATTGAACAGGAAAAGAAGGCAGAAGAGTTTATCAAGAACAAGAGCAAATACTTCGACATCACATTCCGTAACTCAAACATCATAGTAGTAGTCCTCAGCAGCATAGATGCCTACAAGAAAGAAGGCGACACCCTCCATCACTGCGTCTTCACTAACACCTACTACGACCGCAAGAACTCCCTCATCCTCTCAGCCCGACTCATCGATATCCCGGACACCCCACTCGAAACCATCGAACTATCCCTCACCGACGGCCACATTCTCCAATGCTACGGCTCCCACAACCAGGAAACCCAATACCACAACGAAATCATCTCCCTCGTCAACCAGCACTCCCACCTCATCCTCGCCGCATAGCTAAAATAAGTGATTGCAATATGGTTCTGCCTAATAAGAGAAAATTAGCAACATCAGTCTATATCACATTTATTGAATTTTGTTTTTAGAGCTACATGTCCCTTGAGAAAATATGAGAATCACTTCATTATTCACACCTTATTTTCTATGATGTGATTTATATACTTTAATTATTTATACTTGACTATTAAATCTGTAATAATTGTTTCGGAATTTTTCTTCGCCTCACGAAATAATATATATATCAGCAAACTCACTAATATCAAAATAATCAAGATTAAAATACTGCCACACAAACACCCATAACAACTGACTACTCGACAAAATGATGAGATTAAAAGAATGAAAGCAAGTATGGCATCCCCAACAAGTCCTTCATATACTGCACTCATAACCCACAAACGATTATAGAAATCGTAAGATTTTCCATTACTATCGTTTCTAAGATTATCCCAATACTGACTAAACAATGCATCTATTTCTTCATTTGATTCAGAAGTAAATCCATGTTTTTTGAATATCTGATATTTATATTTTTTATGCCGAAAGAGATCCTGCCTAATTGATCGACCTATAGCAAACATTATAAGTCCGAAGATATATATGATAAATATGATAAAAAACCAACTTATATTAATATTTAATAGTAGGTCAATATTATTGTATAAGCTCCAAATGTAAATCAACATATATGCTGTTACTCCTGAAATAACAAAAGAGAAATCAAACACGCTAAATACATCTGCTATTCTATCTACAATTTTATTTAGTGAAGTATTCATAATTATCAAGATATTGAAGTAAATGTTAGTATAAATACATTAAAAATATAAATATAACGATTAATTAAATTTATATATCTGAGAGTTCTTATCCAACTTTTCAATTACACTCATCGCTTGATTTCTACTCACATGATGTACATATACTAGTTTACAGTATATGTTTGAGTATTCATTGTAAATATTGGTGGCGAATATTCCAGGATCATCTGTACCAACAACAATAGGCGGTATAGGATTACCTTCATTTTCCCATTTAATCCAATTCCACAGGTGATATGTATCATATGTATGATGATGCCCGATTCTCACATTGCTCGTGGGAAGTGTTTCTATTACGATTTCCTTCTCGTTCAAATACCGCAAAAGCATCAATTGTAATTCTTCCAGATCTAATTCAGTAAAGATTTCAGTTGTTTTCACCTCAATTATTTCATCATACTTCTTTCTGAAATTTGGACAATGATATTGCCTTAGCATTGTCATTCTTTCATTATCTTCATTTATATGATCACCACAATCACATATATCATCCTCGGAATCAAGACTTAGTCTATTGAAAACTTCACACCATTCTTCGTGATTATATAGCGACATATTCTTTACGCTTTCCTTATTCCCAGCAAAAACATGGAGTGGACATAAGCGACGAAGTTTCCAGACCTCACTTATCAATTCAATGGAATAAGAATGACTATATATACTATAATATAATTCGTGAATTTTCACTACAAGATTATTAATTGTATGTTTTAGCTTATCGTTTGAATACTTTGTTATGATATTATATGCGAAAACTAGGTCGTCAAGATATTCCCCTTTGCGCATATAAATACATTCACCGACGTTTTCAATCCATTGTTTAGGTGACACCCCTGCAGCCGTAGCATGTCCTATGCGATCTCCATAGCTGAAATCCAAGAAGTCTACAGCCTCGTAGATACTTCTAAGGCCTCCTAAAAGATGAAAGAAATCCTCTCCTGCGTGATATGTGAAGTGGTTGAAACCTCGCCTTTTAAGATAACGGAATGCAGGTGCAAATACCTCTGGAGGAGCATCAAATTCACTGGCAGCAGCATCTACTCCAATAATATGCCTTGAAGCAGGTGAATTGTTGTCCTTCATGTGTGCAAGCACATTCGCCCTTTCCCATATATCTTTACGCAACTGTTCATGCCTGATCAGTGTTGGGGCATTATCTTTCTTTTTTATAAAGTGAGCTATCAATTTCAACTCAGGAATTTGTTTGTGATCAGATTCATACAAGTTGTCAAGATCTTTCCAACAATTCTCCCAACCTTGAATTATATTGGATATGAGTTGTTCATTTTCTTGTGTTGACAATTTCGGAGAAAAACGTCCTTCCACAAAAGATATATTACAACCGCGATTCCCACACAATTGCAAAAAACGTGTCTTATAATCAATTCTCTCACAATTATCACGAATTCCATTCATTGTATATTTCTGAAATTCTTCAAATCCATAATCATGCTTTTGTTGTACAAGAAGACGATTAAAAAATCCGAGTATTAGTAAATATAGGTGAAATGCAGCAGCTACACTTTCATTCTGACTGTCGACTAAGTATCCCAATACAAGAATATACATCAGCCCCTCTACATTCAATGGAGTCCCATATTTAGTTCCCCCTTCAATAGTAATTGCAGCAAACGGATTTTCTATTCCATCATTAAGTTTGTCATTGCCATTTATGAGAAAGGAAATGACTTCCGACAAGTCTTTTGCATTGAAAAGTTGTTGTATATTTTGTTCTTTACCTTGTTGTCCTTGATGTTGTGACTCTTCTTTATCTCTTCCTATATTACAAATGTGGCTCTCGAATAAGACCATATATAAGTATTGCCGTATCCTTCTTGCCACTAATAGTAATTGCTCCAATTTCTCAGTGCTCATTGGAGCTAAATCTTGCTCTATCTGCTCTTGTGCAAGACTATTATTAGTGATAGAATCATTGTACAAATTCAAAATTTTCTGCGGATACATCATCAAGTCTTGCCAAACAATATCAGCTTCTGTGGAGCCATTTAAGTGAATGTGCAAATCGTGAAAGCCTTGCTGTTGATTCACAATATGCGCAATTTCAGGAATATACGGATATGGTAAAGCCGTATATTTAACATTGGGAAGAATAGTTTTGAGACAATACTCTCTTATTTCAGATATGTCGGCATTCACACACAATGGTTTCTTTATATGCAAGAATGCCATTTGCAGAATTAGAGGAGGAATATATGTTATAAGTTCTTGCCACGAATTTTGTTTTGACTGCTTTACATATATTTGCTCATTAATTATCTCCAAATGTTCGTCAGCCAACTTGTAAAGTCCTTTCGTTAAAAGAGACGGAAGCGATTCGATTCCTTTTAAGAAATAGCTCTGATTCACCCTATAATAATGATCTGGAACATTCTTTTCTTCACTACGCAGAAGTAGCAGCAAACGTCGTCTTACATCTGCAAAGGACGGCACTTTGCCTGATATATACTCGTTAAGAGATAAACTATCAATTAGCAAATATCTTATTATTGAGTTTGTTGTCATTATTTTGATGCATTAATTTCTTTTTTTACATCTTTCCAAGTCTTATTATCACCTTTACAATAATTCTTAAGTTTTTCAATCATAGTTACATGTGGACGCTTAATGAATAAATCTGAAATCTCATCTCTAATCTCATCCACTTCCTTATCAGCTAATAATTGAGGCGTTTTATATCTAGTGGCCAGTCTATCTATAGTTTTTTTTGATTTTTCACCTTTAGCAAGAGAAAATGTGATTTTATTATCTTTCTTCAAATCCTTTTTACTACCATATATACTAACTTGTTGAAGTTCAATGTGAACGGAATGTTCTTTGCACCATTCTATAATTTTACTTTCATCAACCCTTGAATTCGTCTTTTTTATGAAAATTGCTAAATTATTCCATAATTCAATTAATTCATTTTGGGATCTTTGAGATTCCGATGTTTCGCTATTTGCATGACTCAAATATAATATGAACAGTGGGCATGCTAATAACCATTGCGAAAAACTCAACTTATCCCTATTAGCGGGTTCCCGATTTACTTCCTTTAGGTTATTTATGAAAATGGTATTTGTTTCCGAAGGATTATTGTTTGTTAGGTTTAAGCTATTAATGTTTTCTTTAACATCTTCTATTAGAACAGAATTCATAACGATAACAATTCTTCTATGCATAGCATCTCCTAGGTTAGGAATTTCATCAGCTATGACTTTATCATCAAGATTCCTCATTGCATAAAATGAGCGTGTTGCAGCTTTCCCAATTAAATGTGGTGGCACACATTCGGGACAATCATCCATCCAATCGCACAATGCTTCAGCTAAATCTAATTCCTCATCTTTCTGTTCCTGTTTGATAATAGTATTATATCTATACGAGCTATCGGACACTTCTAATGATCTCTCAAAAACAGGCATTACATTATCCTTGATTTGAGATAATTCTTTTAATAATACTTGTATATCATTTATTCTATTTTCTCTATTTTCCTGATTTTTCTTTATGACATTATAGCGTTTAAGCAGTTCCACGATCGTTCCTAATAATGTATAAAAGGAATAAATAACGATAGACTGTTGCTTATGTGCAAACAAGGCTATTGACATTGGAAAACAGGCAAGTTGCTTTTTCATTAATGATGCATCTTCAAATGCAACATCTATTCTATCCTGTGTTTCTAACGAAGATTTTTTTGCATACTCCGCTAGACCTTTAAGTATTATTGTACCGCCCCATGGAGCTTTGTTTTCTGAACCATTGTTATTTATACTGGCCCTTATATAAGTTGACAAGTAACTGCAAATATCTCTATAAACTTTGTTCTGTCCAATAAATGAGTAATCTGATAAGCCTTCAATTGTTGGAACAAGTGCTGTATCTTTTTTTTGATCGCTACAATATGGCATCATGGTGAGGAGGTTCTTTATAGTCGCAATCGCAATCCAGTATTCAAAAAACATTGAGGGGTTGTTCTTTGAATGCTCAATGAACATCGTATATAAAGAAAATAGAACCGCATTATAATTAACATAACCAGATGTCGGTAACAACTGATATGTTTCATTTAATATTTTGTTTTCTAGCAAAAACTTATGGGTTATATAGCAAAAATCATTTGACTGTGATTTTGCTTTTTCCACATCAATTCCCAATTCATACATGTCACTAACAAACGTATCTGTAATGTCCAACAAACTGGCTCTATCTCTTTTATTTGTCATACTTTTGTAATACTCAAATAGTTTTATAAATTGAATTTGAGTCCTTAAAGGAAGAGTTAAAAGGTAAGATACGACAGAATGCGCTTCATATTTATTATGAATTCCCCAAGCATTTAGCAATTCAATATAGTGAGTATAGATATCATTGCTCTCATTATTGATAGAAACTTTTAGACCTCGATTATTTAACATTTCTCCAATTGTCAATAGATGTATACGATTAGGAGCTTTCATGATTTTCTGCATATACTGACTCTCTATTTCTGTCACCATTTCATCAAATGACTCTATTCTTCCCTGTATTTCTCCTTCCCATTTCAACAATTCACTCCCTAAATTTTCCCACTGAAATTTCCGGATTGCTTTAGAAAACAATTTAATGTCTCCACTTAAAAGAGTAATTATATGTGGTGAAGTAAGGTATTTTCGTATAGTTTCTAGTACCTTCCACCCGTTATTAAAATTTACATCTATATCATCAAAGGCTATAAGAAATACCTTCTTTCCCAATATTTTGAGTGCTTCCTCTAAAATGCAATTGAAATTCTTTTCAAGTTCTTTTGCAGCTTTTACAGCTTCAAGCCCCTTTTTCATCACATGCTCTGGATCATGCCAATTTGAATACAATGAGGCATTATCTATATCAATTGAAGGTAAGCCTGCTGCTAATTTCTTTAGTTTATCATCCCAGCACTTCCTTTGGCGATACTCTCTACAATATGGATCACATTCATTTTTGCTGATTTTCTTTTCGACTTTATCAGTAATTAGAGAAATTAATGTTAAAAATATATGCCCTTTTTCCTCAATAAGCGTAGGATCTATAAGTTCTATTATTTCAATATCTTTATTTCTCTCTTTTTCACAATAATGTAGAACACTCATCAAAAAAGATGTCTTTCCACTTCCGCGTGACCCTAAAATAGTAATTGTATCATTATAACGACCACGAATCAATGAATCTTTACTCTCATTATCCTTTATTTTACTATCTATGAGTTTTCTTACTCTATCAAATTCCGCTTTATGAATAATATCTGTTTCTTCAAAAGAGCAGGCATTCATACTTTTGTTTAAGTCAATAATAATTTTGTTGCTTTCCATATTCCTAAGGTTAAATTTTAGTTTGTTATTAATCATTGTTGCTATTGCGACGCCCAGCTCTTTATATAGATTTCTTCATCTCATTTGTAACCAATTCTTGCAACTTATTTTTAGGAAACAAGTATTGATATTCTGCGACACCTATAGGCTTATTAACATCTTGTAGAGCCAGTTCTACCTCCAAATGGTCTCTCTCAGCACAAAGAATGATTCCAATAGACGGATTCTCATCTGGAACCTTCTCTAATTTATCCAATAGCGATAGATAAAAATTCATCTTACCAACATATTCGGGTTTGAATTCTCCAATCTTTAATTCCATGGTAACTCATAATAAGTAAGTTATAACTCCACGGTAAAAGTGCGACAGCCTGTCGCACTTTTGTGTCACATTCACGATACCGCAGATAGAATTTCTTCTTATCCCACAGGTTTCTTGGAGACAAACCCATGTAAGGATACTTTGACTTTAAATCAACTGATAATCTTTCTACATCTTATCACCTATATTATCATATAATTTAACACTTTCACTGATACCTACATACCAGCATATCTTCACTAAAACGGAATTTCTAAATGAGTTTCATCATTGAGCGTCTTCCACGTTTATACTCGTCATATTGATCCTTAAGTATATTCGCAGATTCACTAAAATTATTCAGCAATACGTTCAAATCTGACTTGCTACTCTCCTTAATCAAAGCGTCAAGTTTCGTAATATGAGACGCACTGTTCGATTCATCTGGATTATCAAGTTCCAAAACTTGTTTAAGGTCAATCTCCCTATTGTTAAGATTAAGATATGTCACAATACACATCAGCAATAACTCTAACGATTCCTTCAAAGTTTCAGGAATATCTTGTCCAGTAGTATCTCTAAACACATCTTTATAGTCTCTATCCTTCAATCTTATATCAGAACAAAACTTAATTAGATCTCGTGTCGTCCTTACAGCAACATTGTCTATTTTTTCATCGTTATCTGCATTTAACACATATTTAAAATCGACACCTTTATTAAGTTTGTTATTAATCTGCAATACGCATTCAATTAGTACAAAGATATTAGATGTTGATAATACCGCGTAAGTATGTGACTGAATAGAATCGAACACTTTCATATATGTACACGAAGACTTACATATCCACCCCAAAGCCCATATTGGCTTATTCTGTTGACATAGCATATATGCTATCATTCTACTATCATTCGCATATGCCTTAAAGATTTTTCCATGAGTCTTTTTTATTGACTCAGAAAAATCCTTATCGTAGTATTTCTTTACGGCATCTTCTGCAACAGAATATATATGTGTCTTTGATATCATCCAAGGGACAACCACAGACATTGTTATACTCAATGTGACACAAGACAGAATCAAACTATTAACAGATGTTGCGGCAATAGTTGATTTACAGCAACAAAAATAGGAATGAATGACAGTACTAAATATTGCTATGAGAGTAACGCATGCCAGAAAGATAATAATGTAGAGGACGTATTCTCCTCGTCGAACTGTATTATTTACATTTTTCATTTTCATATATAGTATGGATTAATGCCATTAACATTTACTCGACTAAGTTATATAAAATTAGCCATAATGACAAGTGATATATTGTATTTAAATCACTTAAAGTCAAATCCTCACATCCCTCACTCCAAAACTCAACACAAAATTCCTCGGGCCTCCGTCCTCATACAAATATATCCTGAACACCTGACCTCTCACCAGCGTCACTTTATCAAAGCTGAACACCATCCGCGATATAGCTCCTGGTGCAACCGTACATTCGCCAGAAGTATGCTTCGGAAATAACTGCTTCTCATAAACAAGCCCGCGCTTGGTCTTTCGCTTACTCTCAATCACAAACCGAGGACTCGACATCGAGTAGCTCACAGCAGAACCATTCTCAACACTCAAAACAATATAAGTCACGTCATCTTTAATAATCACATTCTCACAAAGAACCTTAATATCATATGCCACATCCCCAATGTGATATATCTCGCGTTCTAAAGAATCCAGAACCTCTGCCACATCCGGAGTCCACCTACTCAAATCCAATGTCTCCGGCTTGGTCATATCCGTCATCCCCGGCCTGACCGAGGATCTACGCATATCCACAATCAACACCTCCGGACTCTCACCATAGACCACAATAAACGTATGAAGCCTGCCATCTGCCTCCAGACACGACATAGTAGTCGTAAACTCAAAAGCCTCCTTTGCCTTCACAGCCACAATATCCTTACTTCCCTCGACAATCCTGGCAGACAACACCTTATTCGACAGATCCACATATTTCAGTTCCGAACTGAAACGGATATGCGTCGTACTCATAGTCGAGATATACACTGTATCAATAGATGATGCTGTCGCCACATTCACAAAAGCAGTCAATAAAACTGCGAACAAAATCACTCTCCTCATCATCGCTCCAATTTAACCAAATAAAACTCATAACCTGACACAACCTTAACCGATAGTTCGCCAGAAGCCGACTTTGCTATAGTCGCTCCTGTCCTGAGCACTGTATTCGCCAGATCACCAACCAATCCACCGAAAGTCGAATTCGCTGCAGAAATGGCATCAGAAGAAGCCCTCCTGCTATTACGCGAAGCTGAAGTCTCCGGGCAATAAATCCCTGCCATACCATCAGTATCGTATGCGACTAACTGCAAGGGCAGAATCCTTCCATTCATCTCAAAACTTCTAACACTCAGCTCCAATCGATCCGACACCTTGCACACCGCAGCCAAATGAGTATTCGCAGGCACGAACACACCATCAGCAGAATAATCCTCCAGCAGTCTCACCGTTACCCTCTGCCCGTCAACCACCTTCTGATCTCGCACGAACATACACCTGAAAGGCACTTTTGCCGATGATGAATATCTCACAGAAGGATCATCAAAATCATCATCCAGAGAAGTTATAATCCCAACATTACCGGAAGCGATATCATTCCGTGATAACATCGCAGATTGAGATCTCTCATCATCTCTACCATCATCCCCATCCCGATGATCGTCGCATCCAGCTTGATAATCGTCATTGCCGGCTTGACCGGCAATCTCACTCCCTGTCATCACATCCCTCACCATCTCTGCACGCCTCCTGTCATACTCTAACTTCTGCTCCGGTGTCATTTGCCCATAACCACTGCTACCTGTCATCCCCGGCTTGACCGGGGATCTCTCAACAGCTATACTGACTGATGCGACATCCGAATCCCCAAACACCCTCTTCGCAGCAGCATCCTCATCCTCTATAACAATCGACGGTTTCTCCTTAACTTCATTGCTATCCGACGACACCAGCGAAATATCCTCCTCTGCCGACAATTGTGCAAAATACTGATCTGTCGAGACATGAGTATTCCTATAAGCCTCAGTCTTACTATCATACACTGGAACCGCAACACCTTCAGGGACATTCACAGCTACCTGTTCCTCTGCCACAGATGCCCTCTTGCCTCCGAAAGCGTTACATAAAGCCATCACCAATATCGACACGACGATGCCTCCAAATCCCACATATAACAATACCTTCTTCATCGCTTCCTTGTCTCTATAAGATTATTCTCAGTCACCTTGAACTTCTCGATCAGCAATCCGTGAGGATTCACATCCGACCTCGAAGAATTGATCAGCTGACACTCACTCACAAATGAATACTCACTGATATTACTCTCACGCACCACATACTGCCTTGCGTATGTCTTCACCTGATATGGATATCCATTTCCCTGGAACACTACCGAATCTACCATCATCTGCTGCGAAATGTTAGCAGATACAAGCCTCGAATAATATCCTTTCTCAGCCAGGTCTTGCGAATATTCGTATGCTGACCTGTCTGCTAGATTAAAAGCCCTGTCCAAATTTTCCTGAATAGTCTGCTTCTGTGGAGATAAAGTAAACATCAACTCGTGAAATCTGGTCACATGGTCCTTCACCTCTATCTCCTTGCTCATCACAGCATCCGTCTGTAAGGCCAGCAGCAGAGACTTGCCCTGATCCAACACATAGATCTTCTCCCTCTGCTTCTCCGCATAAACCAGAGCCGACACACCGACTACAGTCGCAAATACCAGCGACATAGCAACGCTCACAACAGCAAGCCTGCTCAAACCCTTGAAGGATTTCTCAATATCCCTCGCCATCAATTCAATCTTACTCATATCAAAATCCTTTTATAAATTATTTCTTCATAGCAATAGCCTTCATAGCTGCTCGCATTATAGCACCGTTGGCTTCACTTGCTCCCGAACTTGACACCACCCAGGCACACATACTCGGCACAGCCAACAAACAAATCAATGTCACAACATCCAACAATGTCAACTGAATCACTGGAAACCATATCTGTTGCGACAGATCGGCGTTACAATACATATTGACAACAATTTCCTTTGTCTTGAAATTGACAAAATCCACAATTGCAGCCATAGGAACCCAGAACGATATCTGAATATATCTTGCGAACCAGGTCCCGATATTACCCATAAATCCCGGCAGCAAAGCAAGTGCAAACACGAACGGTCCAATCAGGCCAAGAATAATCAGATATACACTGCTCACAAGCATCAACACATATCGCACAATATGGACAATCATTGTAGCTACCCACGACAGGACATTCGCACTCGTCTTGACCCTTATCTGCATATATTGACTGGCAGCTTCCTTTAAGGCATCTCGAATACGACCCCAAAATGAACTGCTTTCAGTTCGCTCCACCTGTGTCTCTGCCAGTGATTCCATCACGGCACTCGAACCATACGAAGTACCTTCACCATCATCAGTATCCATCACCATCCCGGCCATCTCCGCTTCAAACTGTCCTTGCAGGGTATTCTCCTGGGTAGCATCCTCCACCGATTGGAAAAGATTTGCGACCTTCCCTGTCAATCCGCTCTGATCTTTATCCACCATAGAAGTGATACCCTTTGTCAGCAAACCAACCAGATAATCTGTTGGTATCAGTACAAATGAATAGAAATTACAAGTCAACAGAAGCACAGCACAAGACTTTATCACAGCACTCACGTCAAGCCTGCCAAAAGGATCGTTAAGCATCTTGTTGTACCACCAGATCAATGAAATCAACGCAGTAATGCATCCCACTCCGCAGGCAAGCATATATATGGAAGAATGATCACCCGTAAATACGGATCTTTTAATTTCTTCCATCACTCTCACATAATTCAACTCCATACCTAATACTTCATCTTGAAAGCCTCATCCATACTCCTCATATTCACGGCGAGCACTCTGCCACTATCAATCACTGCATAAGTTTCAATAATATGCTCGTACATTGCTGCATTTGTCTTGCACACCTGTCTCTCGCATTCCTTCAATGCTGCACGCCGTTCTTCCTCGCTTACATTTGATTTCGCGCTCAGATACTCTCTTGCTCTTTTCACCTCACGCGATGCCATCAGCAAATATTGGAACCCTTCGTTTACAAGCGACCTTACCTGATAATACTTCAGCTGATCAGCATCAAGTTCCTCCAGCCTCTCAACATATCGTGAAAACATCAAAGCAGTAGTCTCATAATACCTCGCAAGACGAATTACTGACTGTGCCTTATACACACTCTCACGCACCTCACTGTATCGTTCGTTCATCTCCTTCAGAAACTCCAACTGTTCCTTCATCACGCCGATATTCTCCAGAAACTGATAAGTATTGTTCGCCATATTATCACCATCCTGCAGGAACGACAGTATAGCCTGAGCAAGATTACTTGCATCAAATGTTGCAAACTGAGCAGATGCTCTCTGGGGAGCCATAAACCCCATCATCGACACACAAACAACAATCACCCACCGTCTCATACCGCACCTCCTTTCTTAGTCAGATTTCTAATAGCCTTGACATAACTTCCGGTCTTAGCGACCTCCTTCGCAAGTCTCACCTTATCGCGCTTCTGCGAAGAAAAAGCAATTCGCTCCTCCGGAGATACCTCTAATCTCATCACAAAAGATTTCCTGTTGCCAAGATTGAAATACACCTCTCTTCCTGCTGCGACACCTTTACGATATCTGTTCAGTGACAGCACCATAGCCTTATCATCCTCATCCAGCGACAGATAATCAGCCAAAGCATCAAACCTGTTTACATATCTCGTCTGATCCAACAAGATCTTTACAGCAGAGTTCTCGAGAATCGTATCCTTGATTATCGGTGAAGACACAATGTCCTTAAGTTCCTGAGTCACCACCACTGCCGATGTTCTATGCTTACGTGCAGTCTTCCACAGCTCCATCATATACGAAGCCATCTGTGTACCCATAATTGCCTTCCAAGCCTCCTCAATACACATCACCTTGAAGTCACTATTTGAAGACATCTTCTCCATAAAGGCGTCCATAATCACAAGTGTAGTCACCGGATATATCACCGGATCACCTTTAATCCTGTCAATCTCAAACACCACAAACCTGTCGTTCAAGATATCTGCATTTTCATTTGAGTTCAAAAGGTAATCATACACCCCTCCATCATAGAACTGTTCCAACGAAATCAGATAATCCTTCAAATCGAAATACTCTTTCCCGATTTCCTTCTCCCCAAGACTAAGACAGAACTCATCCCTGACATACCTGTAATAATCATTGAACACTGGATCTCTATCTTCCGACCATCTGTCAATGAACGCAATGATACTGTCTCGCACAATCTTCATCGAGGCAGAGTTCATCGCCTCATTACCATTCTTCCACAAAGTCAGCATCAGCGTGAACAGGAAGTTCAAAGCCTGATTGTCAGCAGTTCTGAAACGTCTCACATTCCTGAAAGGATTGAACGAGATTGGCTTGCCTTTCTCAAAGGTATAATATGTACCATCCGCACCTTTACTTTCCTCCTTGATGATATTGCATAATGCTCGATATGAATCTCCGACATCAATCAGAAACACATGCTGTCCGGCATCATAGCAACTTTTAAGATATTTATTCATAAAGAACGACTTTCCGCTACCCGAAGGTCCCAAAAGAAAAACATTGTAATTCTCGACCAGACCCATCTCCAGAGCCTTCTCCTGAATATCAAACCTCTGCGGTACCTGTCTCAACCGGTCACTCATCTTCATCACGCCATCAGGCACTCCCGGCTCAAAGCCGTCATAAATCCCCATGCATAGAGCTGCCTTCAGATCAGCAGTCATATACTCCTGATACGCGAGCCCGGCCTCATTCCCGGGAATAGAAGCCCAGAACTGGCAAGGCGCATCATAGATATCATACACTGGAGTAACTCCCATCCTCGATATGGCAGACACTACCTTATCCTTCACTGTCTCATACTCATCAGCAGTTCCTCCAGCCAGTACATTTATATGAAACCTCACCGTATGAATCTGCTCTGAAGCTGCCGACTCCAGAAACTCATTCAGCTCCTCGGAATACATCCTGTTCTCTGCCGACCGCCCTGCCATCGACGACATCTGTCTGCGTCTTGTATCAAGTTCTCCGTGTATATCCTTTTGCGGTTCCTTCAATATGAAATGATTCACGATATGCTCACAATCCAGCTCCTGACCGATTTCATTCATAAACGACAAATTCACAGCAGAAGAATCCGTACTTAGCGAAACCACCTTCCTGCACGAAGTCACTTCCGCAGGCAACTGATCAAGATCCGCTATCAGATGACAGCCAAAATATCTGTCACCGGTACGTACCTTGTCACGTCTCATCTGAATATCCGACAACACATCATCCCCTTCATCTGTAAAGTTCAGATAGTCCTGGATAAGTCCGGGGAAATCTCCGGATCCGAATATATCCTCATCTGTCAGCCGCCTCATCTCCAGCAAACCGCATCCTTGAACGACAGTCGCAAACTGCTCCGCAACCGCATCAAACCGGGCAAGGACTTCTGATTTAGGCATCGATCCACCAGCAGTTATTCCTAGCAAGCCACTCGAAGCCCCTCTCACATTCTTCTTCGACGAGAAAGTTAAGAATAGCCTGCACCTGTGATCCAGATACTCTCTAGCATCGAAATGCATCTCATACGCCTCCTGAAGAAATCCGGCAGACTTCTCCGCCACATACTTTTTCTTCATATACACGTCCTGCTTATGCACGATTGCATAGTCCGGCAGAAGAGTTACAGCTGAATGCAAAGCCTGCACAATTGCATCATACCGCTCTTCATTACACCTGAATGCAGGAGGCAGCAGCACCTCCCACCCATAGCACACATCACCGCGTTTCGACAGGATCACGCCATCGCCGCCATTCATCACAGGGAAACATCCCCTCACATCAATCTTCTCCATACCTTATTCCTTATGATTACAAAACCCGGCAGTCCGATCCCTGCTATCGTCCGTCTCAATGCCTTCACACCGAAACGTTGCTGCAATTCTGCCACTGCCACATACCCAAAAGCCAACAGCACAGCAGCAGCTACAAGCCCAACCATAGGACCTGTAACAGAGCCAACTACCAATGAAACGATTATAACACAGAGTGCCAACGCACCTGCAAGAGCAATGAACCTGCCCTTGATACCAAACAGACTGAAAGGCCTGTCCAGATTACGGTAAACCTTGACTCTCATAGCCCAATGAAATTCTTGAGCACAAGGGCTGCAATTATGCAGAACACCATACCTCCGCACCAGCCTAGAGCCTTGTTCGCCGATTCCTGATCACCGCTATAGAGTCTGATACCGACTGTCACAAGCGACACAATCGCTATCACACTCAGCACGGCAATCACAACCTGATAAATAAGAGACCCGGCAGACCTGATCTGCGTATTGGCCTCACTCAAAAAAGTAATGGCATCCTGAGCCATCACATCGGTGCAGACCGCAATGCACAGCAGTCCCACCAAAGCATATCTCTCTCCTCTAATCTTCATCACTTATGCTTCTATTTGTTTATATACTCTTCGGCAGCCTTGGCATCGTCCACCGACACACTATATCTGTCGAAGATGTCTCTCACCGCCCTCCTGCGGTTTTCCTTCTCCTCATCAAAATTCGCCTCTATGCCCACAAGGGGAGGAACAACAATATGTTCCACCTCCACCATAGGCACAATGGCTGAGATGTCCGGCAATCCGGACACCTCAGCCTCAGGTATCTTCTGTCTCTTGAAAAGCCTATCTGTCAGGCTCAAACAAATCCTGTTCATCCATCTCCACATATCTCACCACCTCTTCGAACAATCCAACTACTCCCGGATTCTCACGCATAATCTTCTTCATCGGAAAACACAATGACGAACGCACGAATCCATTATCCTTCATATCCTTTGTCAGTACAGCAGCACCTTTCACTCTGTTCCGCGAAAAGGTCACTCCTTCTGAATCAAACCATTCGCCGACATTGGCATATCGACTTTCATTCTGTCTATAATCCACACGGTTCAGGAAGACCATACACTTCACTCCAGTCTCCTTGAAAACCTTTGCCATAGACCTTGCAGAACTCATAACCATACCGTCCACTTCCACCGGCATCACAACCAGATCCAAGGCCTCTTCCTCTATAAACCTGCAAATGGCATCACTGCTGGTAAAAGAACCAGGAAAGTCCACAATCACATAATCTACGGCTCCATCAAGCCGTTTAAGATTGCTCACTACATTCCTTATATGATTCTCTGATACATTCTGCACCTGCTCTATCGGATAGATGTTTTCCGGAAGTTCCTTATCCTTCGACAGATAATCATCTTTCTCCCTCTCACGATAGAAATACAGATTATACTCTGGAAAATCCACATCAAGTACAAGCACCCTCCGGCCAAGTATGTATGTCAGATACGAAGCAAACATAATATTGAACGAAGTCTTGCCCGTACCTCCTTTCGACATAAAAAACGTCACCACCTTCATAGTCGTATGATTTATGATAACTTACCCTAAATCACAATATCCATCACCACAACACCATCCCAACCGCTCACGGTAATCATCACCTGCTGCATCTCCAAGTCAAGAACGACATTGACATCCGCAAGATCTTCTGCACTCCAGTCATATCCACTCCGGGCAATATACTCTCCAAGTGGCAGCCTATCTACGATATCATCGTCATCCAGCATAACCATCTCCAACGAGTTATCCTCCTGTCTCGGCACTCTTACCTGATACACACCGTTCTTCTGCACAGGCGCATATCTGAAGTCTCCCTGAACCGGCATCAAATCCCAGGCTGTCACACCAGCGACATTGCCCCAGACCTCAATATCGTATGGAGAAGTGTAACCATCCTTACCCAGAGTAAACGACACAGTACAGAACTCCTTATGAAGATCCACGTCACACAAGACACTCTCGCACCTTGTATGATACATCTTGAAGAACCCATAAAGACTATCCATCTGCTCACCAACAGGAATCCTTATCTCATCCCCGTAATTACCAGATTGTAATCTGTCATTTCGAGCGGAGCGTAGCGGAGTCGAGAAATCTTTGCCCAAAGCCACCGCCGACACCCCGACCGAACCTCTGGGAACCTCATACTCCAAAGTCCCGGCATCAGCACTTACAGCCTCCGTCATCTGATATTCATACTCTACCGCATCCTCATCAGAATTACCACGCAACCGCAAAAGAACATTTTCAGCGACATTTGAGCGACTTTCTGGCGACTTTGTAACGTCTTGATGTTCAATGTTACTTTGCATCTCTGGCGACTTCCAGCGACTTTCAGCGACATCTGACAAATCCACCGTCATCCAGCAAGGACACCCGCTCCTGTCCTCCTTCACCGAACAAGAAGACAAGAGCAGCATCCCAGCCATCCACATAACAAACAAAATCCTATTCATAACCGTATATATCATATCCATCCACTGTATATCCTACATTCATTTTCGCAAGTTCAGTCTCAGACCAATCCGCAATCTCAGTGACAGCGCCTTTCACTTCGTATTTCTGTTCGTATTTATTCGAATACTCTGACCCGATACTCTTCAGATTGATGTTACCGACTTTATAAATCATTCCGGCATTAAGTTCATAAAGTGAAATGATATAGAAGTACGGAATGCCATCAATATCCACCTCGATGACCAGTTTCTGGGTATCATCCTGATTCTTAATATCCCCATATAAATATGAACGGATAAATCGTGATACTGGTACTGTATAAAACACTTTATTGACATTTAAACTATGGGGCAAATTAGCATTTGACGATGAACACAATATGCCTTCATTCTCATCGAACTCGTGTACGGAAGCTGTCAGCTGATCTCCCGTAGCATCAATTATCAATTCGCCCTTTGGAGCGAGTCTGTTATTGTTGATTATATAGTCATACTTATAGGATAATTTACCTTTGCCCCCGAATTCTGTCAGATCAAGTATTCCTTCGTCATCATCAAAGTAAGAACTGGTCATCTCCCAATTATTACAATCATTATTCATTTTAAGGAGATTTCCAAAAGCAGGGTCGCTAAACTTTGTGCTTCCGCTTCCCAGAACATCCTGATAATTACCATTAACTGTCGTTGCTGACTCATCCAACAGTCTCAATGCATTAGGGTAATTGATGATTGCAATCCTCTTCAGCTTTACATCCTTGTCAAACAATGACTCATCGTCAAAATCTGCCGTTATGCTTGAAATCTCGATTCTCGTCAAATACCTGTAAAGGGTCACAGTTTTTGTTTCATTTTTCGTAAAGTTGGCATAATTACACCCACACATAAGAGGCTTATGAAGCATGAAGTTTCCTGCCTCTAATGGAATTATGCCAGTAGGCATTTCTCCTATTTCATCAGCATTAAGCCCTGCAAGATATTCAGCAGAGTCTTCGTCCAGATTTGCAACAAATACCCAAGTATGCTTCTTGTTGCTCGAATCATAACTCTTAGGATTAACTGTACTCAGATCAAGTCCGTCAGTATCTTTCCACACATCGTGTCGCAAAAGATCACCGGACTTATTATACTCGTACATATCAATCCTGTCGATGAAATCATCTGTTTCATCTGCATTGATATTCTCTGCCTTGGTCATTGTATATGTCACAGGCTCCACACGCAGGTTGAATCCGACTTCAAATAGTTCCTCACTATTCCCGGATGGCACATCAATATCCTTCACACAGGCACTGACAGCCAATGCAATCGCAGCGATTGTCAAAAGAAAACGATACCTTTTCATACTCATTGCTCGTCATATAGTTCCACAGGTTCACCCGTTACCGGATCTGCTCCCACATTCATATTCTCGATAGTAATTTCTGACCATTCTGCCACCTTAATCGTGTAATCCACAACATACTTTATAGGAAAGAAATTGGAATACTCCGATCCATAATCCTTGATGGTTATGTTATCTATCTTGTAAACAGTATTAGGCTGAGGATGGATAAGAGGTATAGGATAGAACCAACTCTTACCATCAATTGAAAGTTCTATCACAAGTTTCGGATATTCATTCTGTTTACTGAAATCTGACACGATGTCATACTCGTTGAACACACCTCTACCCATATATCCATAAAAGGATTTTCCTACATTCATACTATGCGAGTCAGACATATCACCAGATTCCACAACTAGACCTTCTCCTAAAGAATTATCATAGCCCTGATAAGTAACATCCTTCAAGAGACCTTTAGCATCAATATTAAGAATACCGGAATCTTTCTTATAATTGGAATTAATTAAGAACTGGAATGTGTCATTCAGTTTACCCGGCCCTTCCATAACAAACGATCCATTAGGATCCCAGTTGTTTGGAGCATTTGTATAATGTTTGAATCCCCGTTCGATCCCGCCGAATGCATTTGTGAAAGCACGCTCGTTTCCAAAGAATAGATACCACGTATAGAAATGACCGATAGCATCAGAGTTCAATGGGACGAAGTAATTGCAGACATTTGTCATGGCTATATTCTTGACAAAAATCTCTTTACCGAGAAGTTCCTCGTTTTCCGGGGCAACTATGATTTTACCGATGTCAATACGATACATCAGTCTCCTCAATTCAATTGACACATTCCCGTCTTTCGTAAATTGATAATCGTTTGCTCCTACCATCACTATCCTGTCTGTTGCAAAGTTATTAGCACTCAAAACAATCCAAGCTTCAGGATCATTGTCGTTATTTAATTGTGCAAGGGTCTTACCTTCAAGCAATTTAGCCGTGTCTTCATCCAGATTACCTATTGCCAGCACTCCTAATCTTTCTCCCTTCTTCTCTTTGAATGAATATGTGGTTATCCCGCTCGGATCAGGTTCAAGCACGATATGCTCATCCAATAACGGCTCATCTTCGTGAAATACATACAGATCAAGCCTATGAAGTCCGTCTGTTATAGGAACATCATCTGAATCAAGTGCCTTTGTCCGGACTCCATCACTCACAACCCTTATGGTCAAAGTGTGTTCCTCATCTGTCAGACCTCCACCCATAGGCCCGGCCTCCTTATTACACGACACCGCCAGCACTCCCGACAATGCCATGAACAATATCATCAGCCTTTTCATACTTTCCTCCTTTTTCAAATGGTCTCCGCCACCCTCGTAGCGGAGACCGTAACAACTAACTTTAATGAATGAAACTAAACTACACCTCGCGGCGTTAGATTATGATACCGTCGGTCACAGGCACAACTGTCCAAGGCTTCACGGTAATCTCGAAAGCACAATCCTCAAACGATACAGGCATATCTGCGTTGTCCGATCCCGGTCTTGTGATTGTGAGTTCAAGCTCATACGACTTGTTGTTCTCGAGTTCCGGAAGGGTCACAGGATAATAGTATGTGTCAGTTCCGAGAGTGGTCTTCAGCACAAGTCTTGTCCTGCGTGGACTCCACGAAGCCGCATCAGAATCCGCAGCCTTGTTAGGATAGCAGTAGAATGTGTGCTGAGTGCTGTATGCCTCCTCATTCACAACAGATGCAGCCGGAGCATCGTGAGTGAACATCGCCATCTCCGAACTGTAGTCCAACTTGTTATACCAGTCCACAGGATTGTCGGTCAGGCCATAGTTAACATCACCTGCCACATTGGTAATGAAGATCTCATCGATACTGAAATCCAGTGCTGCAAGAGCCGCAGAAGTGAACGCTCTGTTCACTGTCTTGAGCACCACCTTCGACACCATACGGTCCACCTCTACATTAACTGGGAGCTCCGACGGAAGAGTAGCATCAGTCTTGCCGAACATCACGAAGTTGCTCTCATCGTTGTCTGTAAGAGCCGACTTCGCAGCAAGCAGGTCGGTCTTTGTCGCAATGTCCTTCAGATCCGGAGCATTTACAACAGCATACACCTCTCGATCACCCTTCGTACAGCTTACAGTCACGCTTGAAGCATTGTCAGCCACACCGTAAGCATCAAGCGCGTCACCTCGGAACACGAACACCTGAAGGTTGTTCACCTTCACCTCATCCTCGGCAGTGATCGTAGTCGATCTGGTCATACCTGTGGCAATCCCCACAGTAAGTTCTGTCCTCTCACCATCCACAGGTACATTGGCATTACCCTGATTCATCGATGGAACATTGTCCTTCTTGCACGACATTGTGCCGAACACAGCTGCCACAGCAGCCATCATAAGAAATCCTTTTCTCATAATTGAAATTGATTAAATGTTAGTAAAAAGTTTATGTTTTAGCGAAATACGCTCTTTCTTACAGCAATAGACAGACAAGGATAACTAGAACGATGTCAGCTATAATCAGTAATGAAATACCGCCACCGAACAGAACTGCCAATGCCTCGCTCTCCTTATTTGTGTCTTTGTTGATCATAATCTCAAACCTCTTCTTTCACCCAAATCCTTTTCTGCCTTTGCCTCATTCGCCCGACCTATTTCTCTTTCACCAGATCTTCCAGGCGCTCTTTCCAAACCGTTACCCTCTGCCATCTCACGCTCCTTCACCATCTCCTGAAAAGCCTTACAGACAGCTGGTACCAGCCTGTCACGGTTATCATATTCATTGATGTGAGGGAAAGACGACTCCCGGCCATTGACATCGAACAGTCCGTAAATGGTCTGTCCTCCATAGTCAGGTACAGCCTCATAAGCGAAATGCTCTTTGCCGTCAAGACTACCGGCATACCTGAAATCCGTAATGAACTCATTGTGCATAATCGGGCAGTCAATCCTCTGATTGCTGGAGTTCTTCAAGCAGGCCGAGAAGTCATCGTGATGCACGAAGAAGAATCCGGGACAAACCTCAGTTACAGTACTCCTGCTGGCTGGATTGGTATTATGATGATTCAGCCTTCTTTCCTCTCGTGCCGCAGTCTCGGAATCATACCATCCGCATATACGGGTAGGATTGAGTTTCGCCTGCTCCAGTTCCGACATCATTTTGTTCACAAACTTCTCATCAGGTTTGTCACATAACAGTTCAAAGTTCCCGTCGTGCCTTATCACGAACATCCTGGTCTTATCCCCGTCATTCATAAAGCGGAATCCCTTGATGCTTCCGTAGCCCTCCACCGGCTTTTGAAAATCAAAACTCCGGGTCCACTCGGCATACTTTCCGAATACCTCCGCAGCCTGACCTCTGACCCTCTCCCTGGCATCCACCGACACCCTCCAGGCAGCATCATACAACTCTCGATAGCCATTTTTCATAACCTATCCGAGATTAATGAAGATGTCATTTTCGATCCAGCCACTGCCAGCAGAATTCCCCTCCTTTTCTGGCAACTGATACACACCCTCCTGAACAAAGTCTGCTTCAATCTTGAAGTTTATATAATCAGGCTCACCCCAATCAGCATCGTCAAGAATTCCGTCAATGATGATATATGGACTGCTAAGTTTGCACACAAATTCCATAGTCACTCCGTGGGGGCCATACCACAGTTTATCACCATTCTTATCGGTAATCGGAGCCATAGAATACAACTGATTCAACGCCGGTTCCACATCAACAAGCCCCGACCAGTCGGCATCCTCACATAACTCCACCTCATCACTCCATACAACATGATCTGCATACACAATCTTACCTCTGTCATTACCAGGCCAGCCATAGAACTGCATATCTACAGTCACTTCTGCCGTCACCGGTTCAAATCCATAATCAATCACTCTGAACCCTGCTGTGCCATACGAATGATCAAACTCAGCATCCAGCATAATATGCCCGAACACTACAAACTCATACTCGTAGCGATATACTTCAGTATCGTTCTCAACAACAAGTGTAAGCAAGGCTTTTCCCGGTGAATCTGCACAAAGATTCCAAGTGCCATTCTCCACAGATTCCACATAAACTACAGACTCATCAGATGACTCTATCCTGCTGATGAACCCATCCCTGCTGCACTCAAGAGACAATATGTACACATCATTAACATCTGCTGCATAAATGTCAGAATACACCTCTATCACATTCATATTTTCAGCATCGGTAATCTCCAGCATAACCTCAGGAGCAACAACCTCAGGAACCATCACATCAACTACTTTTTCAAAGCAGGAAACCATTGCAACTATCGATGCGACAGCTGCAAGAAATCTAAATCCAATCTTCCTCATATCTTCAACAGTTTAGAATATCCACACAAGAGAAACGAGCAGTTCATTCGAAGCCATAAACCACTCCTGTCCCGAATCTGTCACCTTTCCACACGAAGGGCAGGCATAAGTGGTATATGTCCTGTAACCGCCCCATAGTCCAAGACCGAACTCCATATTGAAATGCTTGGTGAGCATTAAAGAATATCCGGCATTCACGCCAAGTCCGTATGAGTCACCTTCCTCGGCTTCATCATTGATGATACCGCCTCTGTTGTATTCACGATACTGCAATTTGCCTCCGGTCCACCATCCGGAATATGTGTTCCACCACCAGTAACGCACTCCGGCGTGATAAGCCTGCTTGCGGTTCTGCAACTGATCTGCATTTCCCTTATTGAACGTCCAGGGATTCAATTCCGCACCGACATTAACAGTCATATGCTGACTCACTGCATACGACGCTTCCACATCCATTGTACCAAAATCCAATGCGTCCGCTGCATTGACGGCAACGGCCCATCGCTGAGCCGAAGCCGTACCGCAGCACAAAATGCCACACAAAAGCATTAAGAATGAAAGTCTTTGAAGTCTCATATATCAATAGTTTAAGTAGTTCTCTTTCAAAAGGAAGAGCATCTCACGACGGTCTTCCTTCACAAGGGGTAATACCATAATAGCCAGATAAAGATGATTTACGGAAAAGCCATCTATAGTAAGGCTCCGATAGTGTGTGTAGCTTCTACCTGAAAGAATTACCATGATTACGGGAAAAGAAGAATCTGACCACTACAGTAAACACCCTTCAGATTACGATAAATGGAGCGGCTCTCTTCGAACTGCATTTCTCTCTCACCATAACCAACCCCACTACAGCCTGAGCCGCACGGCCCTCGAAGAGAGCATCTCCACATACAAGTTTTTCTAGTTCAAGTAATCTCATCATTAACAAACCAACATTCACATTATTAACCTATTTCTTCATTTATGAAATCTGCTCCCGTATCAGAGCATTACCTTCAAACCCAAACAGACATCATAGTTTAGCATCCTTATTCCCGATGAGAAGTTAAGCGGAACAAGAGCACCAGCCATTGCAGCTACTTTCTCAACTATGAAGAACTCGGCAGACAGCCCCGCATAAACCCCATACAGGAACGCAGTTCTACCGATGCCTAACACTGTATCCTTCGGTAGCCTGCTCATCGGATCGAGCACTTCTGCACCCATAAACACCCCACCGCCGCCATACAGATTGACACTACGTCTTCTCGTACCGGCAAGACGGTGCATATAACCACCGAAAGCATAGCAGTGAACATATTCAAGGTTATACTTTGAGCTGGTCATCGCGTCATAAAAATGACCGCTTGCACCTAAAGTCCAGAAACCGCCTAAGGTATACTGGCCATATTCAGCCATAGCACCAAAATTCTCAAAGTCATACAGACAATCAGCAGACAGAAATCCCTGTCCTGCCATAGTCCTCTGCGCAGTGGCATCCGACATAAAACTCACCTCACAAACGAGGATAAGCAAAGAGATCTTTAATGCTGTCTCACCTTTCATTTTGGTCTCATTTTACAACTTTGTGGTATTTCCAAAATACCGCTTGGTATCGTTTCGTTACCACAAAGGAAAATCTTTTCTTTGGAAATTCCAAATAAATCCGATACTTTTGTCACACATTTTTTCACGGGTGATGAGAGAAAAGGGCAATAAAATGAAGTTTAAAACCAGACGATCTGAAAGTCATCCGAAGGATGAAATCTATCAGGTCAACGCTATCGCGTATCTTGAAAGCGATCTGAAACTTGCCCACCTGAGAATACTGATGGCAATCATAAGCAATCTTCAAAACGCCATACACTACAAATTATCCAGAGGCAAAAGGAACAGTCCCATACCATCGACTTATCTTCCTCCCAAAGGTGAAATCGGTCAGTATGGACCAACAAGAACAATCGAAATTCCGGTGAGAGACTTCCATATGGGACGAAACAACGGAGCAAGACTCAGACTGTACCTATCCGAACTTCAGACAACCCACTGTATCTTTCCTGAGCGATGCAGATATCCCGGGCTGATTGCAGGATTCACCTTCCCAGCATATTCGACCACCGTACAGATACATATACTTGACAAGATAATCCACCGCCTCCTCCTGACAGAAGAAGGCTACAGCTACTATTCGCATAGTTCTGCATTGTCACTCACAAACAAATACACCGTAAGGCTGTACTGGATGATATGTTCCTGGAGGGGGAAAGGCGGCTTCGTCATCACACTGGAAAACTTCAAAAGGATCCTTTCATTGACTAAAGGATATGACAGGTACGACAATATCGTCAACAGAGTCATCAGACCGGCACAACAGGAACTCCAGGAAAGATTTCCTATATGGTTCCAGTTCCGCTCATATGACACGTCCGGGTACAAAAGGCTTGTATTCAAAATCAAGATAAAGCTCACGGAAGAGGAACGAAACCAAAAGAGCAATGAAGCACGGAACATCTGTTTCGGGCTTTTAAGCGAAATGGGTGCTCAGACTGGTACCATATCGGGCATATTTCTCCGGCTCGAATACGAAGACCTCAGGCCATTTATGAACAAACTGGTGGAACTGTCAGGCTACATCAAAAACAATCCATCTATCAAAGATAGGGATAGCTACATCAGAGCCTCACTAAATCAATGGTTTGACGACTGGTCACTGCGTTATCAGGAGCTCTCCGAAGACCACGAAAAGTAATCTTCTCACATACATAGTTAGTCAATTTGTAGGGTCTTTAATTTCAGGTTAGTCAAAAAGTAGGCGCTCACTATCAACATATTACACACATATCTAACTCTGATTATATTCAAACAGACTCTTATATATCTTGTTTTTCATCATAGTTAGTCAATCTGTAGTAAGCAATCATCAGGGTTAGTCAAAATGTAGTAACAAGTTAGTCATTTTATAGTGATAGGTTAGTCATTTCGTAGTAGTAGAGTATCAAAAGTTATTCAAATCGTAGTAAGATATCGGCTTGCAACAACTCTTAACATTTTGTCGGACAAGTTATTATAGATGCCCGTTCACATCTCTACAAATAGATATCTACTATAGATAAATACAAACTATCTACTATGCACATTCCTGTGCACACTGGTGAAAAGAAAAACGCTCCAATTATTCAGAAAGAGAAAGTTCCGCTAAAGAGAAAGACTGGATTCAGATTGCATTCAAAGAGGGTTTATGATCATTGCAAAGGTATAATCAGTTGACCGATGGTGTTACCCTCCGGCAAGAACCGCCCTTGCAGGGCTATTTTGAAAAAATCTCCACCTTCACCGCTCATTCTTCGCGGACTCAGGTAGTATTTTTCCAAAATTTCTTGACACCATCGCCACAACTGATTAAAAGAAAAAGCAATAATCATAAACCCTTTAAATTCAATCATTATGGAAGCAAAGAAACTCAACAGACTCGGATTCAGATTCTCAGAAGACATCAATCTCATCTCTCTCCTAAAAGAGAACTCTTCATTAGCATTCGACCTCCCGGAACATCAGAAAGAAAAAGTCAGAGTACTTCGTGAAATAGTACAGGAATACTACACATCCATTGACCTATCAAAACATATAACACTTGACAGTCCTGAAATGGTACTCAAAAGCATGTATCCGATAATGAAGGGTCTAGAACATAAAGAATACTGGGTCATCTTCACCAACAGACGACACGCCCATATTAAAACTATCAGACATACCATAGGAAGTCATGAATCTCTACTTGATGTCAGAATCATACTCCGACAGGCTCTTGAACTCAATGCGACCGGAATCATTCTCGTAAGCAACAGCGTAGACGGATCAGTTGAACCAACACTTCGCGACATCGAATACACCCAAAAACTCCACAAAGCCGCCGGACTCCTCGACATCTACCTCACCGACCACGTCATCATCTCAGCCTCATCCTACCACTCCATCACCGACCACCAAACCTACACCCTCACAACGGAATTCCTGACAACTCTCAAAGAGAAATAATCACATACCCCATCTACCAACAGTTCAGGCTGAAGCATCCGCTCCAGCCTGAACTTACATCATATTTTTGAGCGACATTTTGAGCGACATTTGACATTCAATCAAAATATATTCTCAAAGCATATGACTGATATTCAATAAAATACCCAAAGATTTTTGAGCGACACTTTGAGCGACAACATCAGTCTTTTATTTGCCAATATCCATTCTTAGAAGCCCCCACAAACTCTATCTTATCCTTCATCCGAGCCAATTGTCTTTCAATAGTTTTAGTGCTGACTCCACAATGTTCGGCTATCTCAGCACGAGTAATCTTAGGATTCTCTGTTACTAAAGATAATATCTTATATGCTAGAGAATCTGAATCTTCCATACGGAATTTCATATCCACCACATCATCTGAATTGTACACTATTACTTTAAAGGTCGTATAATCGTTCAAAACATACTCAGCGGGTTTACAACTATATTGTTCCAGAGTCTCACGCACAGTCTTAAGACCTATTCCGAACTGATTTACGTAGCCGAGAATTTTCATCGCTGATGCAATCAAAGGATTACGGTAGTCTGTCTCATTCGGAAAGTTCTCAATATTCGCCCTACCATAAAGGTTGCCTGGATTATCAATCTCTATCCTGTCGCTGTATTCATAGAAACGTATAGGAGAATTGGTCCCTTCGAAACTACGGTGCATAATGGAGTTCATTACAATCTCTCGCATAGCCCTATAAGGATAATTGATCTTCATATCCTCTCTCATCATCGTCACATATACGGGACGTTGATTCTCTATGGTGTAATGTACGAATACATCAATATCCTCAAGAGTCTTCAGAAGGTTGCCCTTGAAAGCGACTTCTTTCAGTACCTTTGTTGCTCTATGTGTTCCTTCAAACTTCACATACTGAACATATGCACCTCCGATAAACAATGTCGGAGCTTTACCCAAGAGCAGCATACCGAAATTAGTCGGACAATCTTCTGACTTATCGTACAGTCGAAGAGAAGCAAGCTGTGACTTGACATCTCGGTTGTCGTTCTTGAGAAGCTCTGGGTCTATTGCCTTAGGCAAATACTTAATTCTGAATGCATCAAGATCCAAATCATTTATTGTTGAGCCATAACAAGGCTGGGTCTCAAAAGGAAGGAAGTTGGCAACACGTTTCTCCATCAGGATTCTTTCATCATCCTCATTCGCAATAGCCTTTCTTGGCCCGACTCTGATCCAAATACGTCCTTTATATCTGACCGGTGTCAATTTAGATGGCTGCACCTCGATAACTGCCACATCTCCTTCTGGAAACGAGACTTTATAGACACTCATAGACGGAGCAGGAAGTATATTGCCCTCGCTACGTAAACTTGAAAGGTTCTTCAACAGTTTATCTGTAGCCTTCAGACCGCTCAACGTTCCCTTATCGTACGCACCGATAAACAGATATCCCGGCAGACCTGTGCTGCAAATATCATTTGCAAACGCACATATCGCCTGTGAGAACTTTTCCGTATTATCTGTCGATATAGTCCTCTCAACTCTTTCATTCTCAAGATCGAGCAATAATTCTTTTACCTCCTCTGCTGTCAGCATATGCCTTCGTTTTTTGTATTCCATACAAAGTTAATTGTTTTATCGATACCTGATACAATTACTTCTTCCCAATCATACTTTTGGCTTTCGGATACTTAGTCTCGATATAACACTCCAACATATCATCCACGATATCGCTCACAGAAGGAGACTGCATTACGCCATTCTGGTCAAGCCATATCCCAAGCAAACGTATCTTCCTATGTACCGCACTTGATATACGGATAGACTTAGCATAGTCATTGCCGCCCTGTCTCTTTAAGGGCCGTAGCCTTTGCGGACTGTCTTGTTCCTTTTCCTTTTTCACCTGGGGCCTTGAAGAGGAGTCATTTTGTTCTACCGATACTTTCGGAGCATCAGTGTCAAGTCCTAACACCTGTCTAAAATTGTCAATCTGATTCATAATTCAAATCTATATTACCATTATACCATATTACCACTTTACCATTGTACCATACATCCACATTACAATTAATGGTAAATACTATGTTCCCACAATACCACTTTACCACAACTCCACTATACTATGTTACCACGTTACCATATAACCATATTACAACGCTGCAAATATACAACTTTGGTATAATTTACAAACCAATAGGTTTATTTTTATTTCCAAATGTCAATATTTTTTAGCAACTTTGTCCCAGACTTAGGAAACCCATCCATTTTAGATCTTGGGTCTAAAAGCAAGATGTGCGTTCGTCAGACAAAGTCTTCCGCTCGCTCCGCCCCGCAGGGGCTCATCTTGCCCATTACAGGGTTCGCTCCGAAGTCGCTCCTGTCAGACAACGATCAGGAGGTTATGATAGAGACATAGTTAAACTGTTAGAGGAGGAGAGCATTGTGAGAAAGAACAAAACAGTCAGAATTACATTCCGGATTACGGATGAGGAAGCCATTGATCTTGCGACAATGATGTCGCTTGAGGGCTTCAGATCAAGATCAAAATTCATCAGGAAACGCCTGTTCGGTAGGAAAATTCAAAGGCGAAAACTCATCAGTTCCGAGGCGAATATCTGCAAACAGATTGAGATTCTAAGAGCAGACATCAAGAAGATCGGAGTAAATTACAATCAAGTTGTAAAGGCAGTCAATACTGTCGTCAAGCTTAAAGGACGCGACGGCAGACCGGTCGTGTCCACACGTTCAATGGAATATAAACTCAGTGGGATGAAGACACTGATGGAAGGTATACTTGCCAAGGTATGTGAAATCAAAGAAGAACTTACAGCGGACAATAATGATCAAGAAGACGAAGATCCTGAGCCGACATTTTGTGATAGTACCAATCAATAATTTTAAACTTAAACTATTATGCAGACAATCATTATTTCGGGACATCTTGCAGCAGACTGTGAGACGTTCCAAAGCAAAGGCGACCTTGAAATGGTCAGATTCTCAGTTGCAGTGAACTCGCCCAAGATAGGAAGTGAGGACAGCAAGCCAACCTACTATACCTGTAGAATGAAGAAAAACGGCTCATCAGAACTGCTGAAGAAAGGTAGACACGTATCAGTCACAGGGGAACTCCATGCTTCCTTGAATATCACAGAGGCAAAGACTCACCTCAATCTTGATGTCTGGGTCTATAGTCTTGACATATCACCAGGAGTCAAGGAGAACTGAATAGAACAGGCTTATCATATTGATATGGATTCATTACTATGGTAATAGTGATAGCAGAACCTGCATCTAGCGTTTCTGTCACGGTAGGATACAACGAGCAGAAGGTCTCCGAGGGTACAGCCTCGGTGACCTATTGTTCGAAAATCGATGATATTCGTGATCCGATGGCTACATTCCGGCAATATGAGAACGCTAGCATAAGAACGGAGAAAATGTCATTTCACGCTAGTATAAATCCTGCCCCAGGAGAGAAACTTGACCAAGACAAGATGATAGAGTTTGTCAAGGAGTATATGGAGGGAATGGGTTATGGAGATCAACCATATATCCTATATAAGCACAACGATATTGACCGCGAGCATTATCACATCGTGTCTGTCAGGGTAGATAAAAACGGCAAGAAGATCAATGACAGTTTTGAAGGACGCCGTAGCGCTAAACTGTTACGAGAGTTGGCGAAGAAATACGGCTTTACTGTCGGAAAATCTAATGACTTCAGAAAGAGCGATGCAATCGATGTGAGACGTTTTGATCCGAAAAAGCCAAACTATTCAAGTCAAATTGAATCGCTGATGAGAGATGTGATGAAATACCATTTCACAACAGTCAATCAGTTTGAAGCGGCTATGAAAAGTCTCGGCGTGGAGATGGTTCTGAAAAGTCGCTGCGGTCGTATTGAAATCAGTTTCTATGGACTTGATCCCGCTACAGGGAAGCGTTGTACCGGACGGATAAAGGAGAAGAATCTTGACACTCCCGTTTACGAACAGATACTTCTGCGTTCCTTTGATTGCGGAAAAAGCAAGTGCAACGACGAACGGCAGCGCACAGGCAAGGTCGTGCAGTTCTGTTTCGAAAATGCAACATCGGAGAGGCATTTGCGAAGCCTATTGGCAAAGTTCGGCATATCTGTGGAGTTCTCGAGAAATTCGGAAGGGCGTATCTTCGGTGCAACGTTCATCGATCACGAACAGCAGTGCTGCTTCAAGGCAAGTGAATTGAAAGGCATCACAGCGGCCGACCTTGACTGCGCTGATCAACGGTGGCAGGAAGATGATGGTGAAAAGGGAAAGGCAGCTTCTGCTGCCGATAATCTGGCAGCCATTACGATGGCTGCGATAGGTACGGAGAGGAATAGAAGGAAGGATGATGAAGTATATCTGAAACAAGGGCGCAATAATCAAGGTCAGAAGTTGTAGGATAGTGAAATTTTGTGCAGATGGATTGAGGCGATGGATGCAAGAACAAAACCTATGTTCTCGATGTTCCTGATGTTGTCAGGAGTCATCTTGATTACAATACTTTATTATTATGCTTATCCGTTCTGGGTAAGGATTGGATTATCATCAGGTATGACGGATATGCTGATGATACAGTTTTACAAGTCTGGAATTATGAGGTCACAGATGGCCGTCAGAGGCATATGCTTATTCTTCTGTCTGCTGTCGTTCGTAGTTCGGTCCGGAAATTCAAAAGACTCAAGTTGGGCGGAGATTTTTATGCCTCTGTTGAGTGGTCTTGTCGTGTTTATGGTAGCACCGTTTCTTGGCAATGGTGGTATGTTCCTGCTGGCTACGTTTACCGGATATGTGATGTTCCTGGCAGGGGCAGTACTTCTCGGCAGGAAGTTCCGCAGTTTCAATGCCAATCTGCCGGATTATTGGGATACATTCGAGCAATGTGAGGAGCTCATAGAGAATGATCTCAGCGTGAATATTCCTTTCCGTTATCAGTACAAGGGCAAGATACGCGACGGTTACGCCAATGTGGTATCACCGCAGCGAGCAACCCTGATTCTCGGTATTCCCGGAAGTGGCAAGACTGCAGCAATATATAGGCATTTCATCCGTCAGATGTTAAGTAAGGGATATGCCTTGTTTGTCTATGATTACAAATATCCAGACCTTACGCAGATAGTGCTTAATGAGCTGCTGGACCATTACCACTGCTTCAAGGTGAAGCCTAAGTTCTATGCGGTGAACTTTGATGATCCGCTCCATTCGCACCGTTTCAACCCGATACACCCACGTTATCTCAAGGATCCTATCGACAGTACAGAGGTCGCTGAGATCATAATGAGCAATGTAAGCAGGGGCAAGGAGAAGAAGGAAGATTTCTTCTCGACTTCTGCGGTCTGTTATATCGATCTGCTGATATGGTTTCTGAGGATATATGACGGAGGAAAGTACTGTACATTCCCTCATCTGATCGAGCTCATGGGACAGGATTATAGAGATGTATTCGAGGTGTTGAAGCAATTTGCTGAACTTGAAGTCAAAAGGAATACTTTTGCAGATGCCATCAAAGACCAGGCATTCGAGCAGCTTCAGGGTCAGATTGCCTCGGCCAGAGTACCGCTCAACAGATTCGCGTCAAAGACACTTTATTGGACGCTGTCGGGAGATGATTTCAGCTTAGACATCAATAATCCGGATGAACCGAAAATCATCTGCGTCGGCAACAATCCTATGAGGCAATCAATATATGGAACAACTCTGGCACTGCTCACATCGCGCCTTTTCAAAACGATAAACAAACCAGGCAGAATACAGAGTGCCGTTCTGATAGATGAGCTTCCAACCATCCTTCTCAAAGGACTTGATCATCTGATAAACACGGCAAGGTCGAATATGGTTGCCACAGTTCTCGGAGCACAGGACAAGACGCAGCTCGTAAAGGATTACGACAAGAAAGAATCCGATGTTATATTCAACACTGTCGGGAACGTCTTTGCCGGAGCAGTCAAGGGCAGTACTGCCGAGACTCTGTCAAAGTCATTCGGCAAGGAAGAGAGGGAGACAAGGTCATACCAGGAAAGCGACATCAGCGATCACGTGACGTACTCCTACCAACTCAAGGACGTATTGCCGGCTCATAAGATAGAATCTTTATCGCAGGGAACCTTCTGCGGTTACGTCGCTGATACCTTCAAGCAGAAAGTCAATCCGAAGATATTCTGCGGAGAAGTGATATTGCCTCCTCCAGCAAAGCATAACGAGGATATACCAAAAATCCTCAATCTGCCCGAAGACAAGATTGAGGAAGAAATCTCAAAGAACTACCTCCGCATCAAAAGGGAGATAGTGAACATAATCAGAGATGAGCTATCAAAAGCCAGGAGTTAGATTTACTCTTCCTCCTTGACCCAGCGCCACTCGAACCTGTATCCGGCAGCTTTGGCCATCTTCTCCATTTCAGATATCTTGCAGTCATCTGACTGGAACCAGCGTCTCATTATATGACGATCCACATTGCACATAGCTCCCAACTGGGCGCCTGTAATGCCAAGCTCCGCAAGATACTTCCTGATGCCGCTCAGGCGAGGGCCGGTCTGCATCTCGATTGGAGTTCTTTGTCTCTTAGGTATCACTACAGTAGTCTTCTGCGTAGTCTCAGGAGTCGGATTCTTAGGCATAGTTATCCCTTAATTTGGTTTTATGAAATATTATTCTTTTCTTTGCATTGGTATTATTTCATTACCAAGAGGTAGATATATAACACCAACAAAACTATTGTAATTACCAACAGGTAAGCATTGCAACACAAAGTTATATAAAATTCGATTAAATGCGATAGAATTAGACGAAATTTCATCAAAATGTTCGATAATCCAATATATAACTATCCTCTTGACCTTCTTCTTAAGCATCTTGGATGCAAGGAAGAAGGCAAAGGAATGTACTACTCTCCGTTAAGAAATGAGACGACACCATCATTGCACGTGAACAAACGCGATAATGTATGGTACGATCACGGAGCCGGCATCGGAGGAACAAACGTACAGCTGATAATGGCCGCCAAGAAATGCAGTAAAGAAGAAGCGGAGTCATACATCAAAACACTTGATCCTGTTGCAGCCAGCAGAACAGAATCAATCTCAAAACCCGAATCTACTCCGACCACAGAAATCATAAAGGTAAAGTCCATCTGTAGCTATTACCTCAAGAAATACCTTGAAAAGAGGAAGATTCCTATAAGCATAGCAGACAAATACTGCAAAGAAGTCATCCTAAGAAACCACGTAAAAGGGAAAGATTACACGACTTTGGGGTTTGAGAACAATGCTGGAGGCTATAATCTCAGTGCGCCGTATGGGTTTAAGTCCTGCAGTAAGGGAGGCATAACAACGATTGATACAGAGGGCAAACGAACAGTTATGCCATCAACACGGGGTGTCGCCATCTTTGAGGGCAGTTTCGACTTCCTTTCATGGCAAGTCCTGCAAAACAGCAAGACACCTACCACAGATATCCTGGTCCTGAATTCAGTCAACAATCTGGACAAAGCGACCGGATACCTAAACTTACACGAAAGCTTCATATGTTTCCTAGATAACGACCAGGCAGGACGCAAGTGCCTCGAAGATATTCAGAAAATGTTCCCCGGCAAAGAAATCAAAGATATGTCAGGCCTGTACAGCCAGCACAAAGATCTTAATGAAATGCTTCAGAACTGCCGAGGCTATTCGCTTAACCAGACAACTCATAAAAATTCACTATAAACTATGGAAGACAGAGATCAAAACATCGCAAACATCCTTAAGCACATTAAAGGATTACGTAAAGATATCCGTGAAATGCGTAAAAGTATGGACGCTGGCAGCAAAATGATATTCACCAACCAGGAAATCATGGAACAGTTAGACGTATCCACTGCCGTCCTTAAAAAATGGAGAGATTCCGGCCTCCTCGGTTACTCCCAAATCAACAACAAATACTACTACTCCCGCAATGACATCCTTGAATTCATGCAAACCACCCACTACGAAGCCTTTGTGACTCGTAAAAAACATATGAAAATATATGAATAATAAATCTTCAATATTTTTGCTGCCTAAATAACATATAAACGAGCAACTTGATATTTATCAAGTTTTAAATCAATAAGATATATGGTCGCATAAATACTTCTAAAGTTTCAGTTGAAAATAGTTATTTTGTAAAAACGATTAAAAATATCATTATATTTGCAAGTTATATGAAAAATGATGATAGATAAAAAAGAACATATAACAACTTTACGAACCCAATCTCGTAGTATTGTTGGCTTGCATAGACCTTTTAATAAGCCGCTAAAAAGTCTATGCTGGGTTTGTTCATACGCTAAAAAATGGTCAAACAATATAAATGATAACTTCTATTATTGTTTCTATATACATCATGTTAAAGAGATTATAAGACATCAACATATGACCAATAAGTGGAATGAGGGCTGTATTAGTCTGCAGGATGCAATGGTTGTTAATGAAATAATGTCAAAATCTAATTTGAGAGTTCGTATAGTAGAATGTTTGCATAAGAGAAATACAGAGGAAGATAAGTTAATATATCAGACATACAAAAAAGCCAGTTATTACATTTCATTGTCAAAAAAACTAGGATTATTGGATGCGAATTGTAGACCAACAAGTGATGGCTTACAGTTAGCAGCCGTTAATAGTAATTTTTACGTATTAAATACAGATGAGAAAAAACTAATTCTTAGTTATTTGCTTGAAGTTAACCCTGACTTAATGATTGCATTAATCATTACTCAGAGTGAGGTTGAGCAAGGAAAGTACCCTTCACATTTATCTCTAATTTTTCAAAAGAGTCAAGGAAAAAACTTTGATAAAGGTTATATAAGGAGTTTTAAACATAATTATTTACCCGTTATGACCTCATGGTTTTCACAGTTGAATATCACAAAGAAAAAAGGGGGGCTGAAAAAAGAATGGGAAATTTTCATGCAAAGCTATCCCACGTATTATTCTAAGTATAAGGAACAACTATCAGCTTATAAGGGGTTTAAAGAAGGTGTTTTAAAACAAGAATTGGCAAAGAAAAAAAGATATAAGAAATTTACCGATATCTACAATTCATTATATAAACAGGGACAAGCTGATTTAGGTTTTGTTAACCTATATGATATAATGTCAAAAATGCGTATGGGATATGAGCGATTTTCAAAATTTATCAATGATTTTTATACTGAGAATAGAAAGAAGGTAATTATCTTATTTTCTAATACAGTCTCATCTATTGATAAACGTCCTAGATTTAGGATTGGAGACAAAATAGTACTTAAAATTAAATTAATTAAAATGATAGATTATGAAGTTGGAGACACTTTGGGAGAATTTAACGCCTAACCCTGAGAACATCAATACAATAAAGAAGGATTTAAGCGTTGGCATTGCACCACACTTGCCGTATTTCATTATAGGTTTATATGATATAAAGTCTAAACTTTATAACTATTTGACTAATATTGATACTAGTTTCCAATTTTGCTTGATAAAAGGACAATATGGAAATGGTAAGACTAATTTATTGAAATATCTGGAATATTTCTTTGATGTGCATTCGGAATATAATGTTCATTGTGAAACTTGGAGAGCAGATGTTGATAAGTATGATCTTAATTTATTTTTGCTATATATTTTGCAACAACGTCATGCAAGTATTTTGCATAGTTTCTTAAAATTATCATCTGAAGAAGTTTTAAAAGAAGCTTGTAATAACTATAAGGGTGGCTTTTCTGTCCTTAAAAGCTACTCAGAAGTCATATGCGCACATAAGGACAATGATGATGCTCTTACAGAAATAATACAACTTGGAACTGGAGTTAAATACGACAAGCGTTCTTTTGATAAGTACTATCTAACAAAATTTTCAGATTATAATAGACACGAGGTGCTAGTGTTCTTTTTGAATATTTTAGCACAAAACAATTACTATATTTTATTCTGTATAGACGAACTAGAAAAAATCGAAGAAAAATCTCGCGCGCGATTCCAATCGTATTTAACGTCATTTAGAGAATTAATCGACATGTCAGGGTTAATAAAAGGGCATATGATTATAGCCTCAATGACGGATGCTGGGAAATTTTCATCTATGCCTCTAGAGGCATATAATCCAGCATTTGCGAGAAGAATTGTATCTTCGACTTATGAACTTAAAAGTATTACTAATACTGAAGACATTAAACAGTTAGCATTATCACTATGCACAATACTACAGGAGTCGTGCAAAGATACAGACATTGACTTAATTGTTAGTAAAGTTGTAAAACAGCACTTATCTCACACAAATGAGGTAGTCATTAGTTTGTACAAGAATCTTACGGAATGCAACTATAAGTCGTGGAGGGACAAACTTCATGAGGCAAATCTAGATATACCACTACAGCAACGTATGCAAGCCTTATACGAAGAAGGCGTAGACATTCGTATAAATTCGAAATTTTTTGCTCCTCTCGAAAATTATATTAACATCGTTTGTCAGAATCCGAATGAATATCAGATAAAAGCTCAAATGTATCAGACAATTCGATCTGTTGATAAATTAAGTTGCTATATCTTTTTATTCACGACAGATTATGATGCTAACCTAAATAGAATAAAAAACGTAAACCAATTATTCCCTAACGATAAGCTATATATTTTTAAGCCTGAAGGTTTGAGTATTTCAAATTCTGTTTTATTAGAAGAAGGTCTTAACAATATTGAGGATGTTGTAGTCTACAATCCAATTGAATTAATGGCTCTGCTGACATTGTTTGTTGAGAATTACGATAATGATACCTTAAAGGATATAATTGTTGAATGTACTAAGGGCCTATAATTATGTTTGATAGAAATGAACTTTATAGAATATATAAGTTTTCTTTACCAATTTTTGACATTTTAGTTCCTTATTGGAATTTATATGTAAGATTTAAAGGGATCGATGTTATTAAATCTTTGAACTTTCCAGAAGGATTTGAGGAATATTCAGATAAATGCTCGCTTATTTATCATGAGCATTTATCTGAAATTGAAAAAACAGAAGGTGATGTTGATGCCATTGCATCCATCGAAGAAACAACATACAATCAAGTATTACAAATTGTCACAGAATATATTTGTTTAACCATACTTAATAATGAGCAATTTGGGAGAACTTTCAAAAAACGTTTGTTTTTAATTCTTATAGAAGGTGAATCATTACTCTGCATAACAAAGGATTGTGATGAGGAAAAAATGGAAGAATTATTGATTAGTTTTCTAAATAGATCTAATCCCATCAAAATATTACTGAATATTTTAGATGCAGAAAACGACACTTGGGCAGATGAAATGATTAATAGTGGGCTTTATGATATTGCTGCTAAGAAAGCAATATCGAGTGTTGACATTCGTTCAATGCATGCTCCTATATATTGTTTAAGTGATCTTCAGCGTTCATTAGACGGTTGCATTTTTGGCGAAGTAAATTCAACAAACTGTTGGATCAACTATAATTTATTAAATGAACATCTAAACAAGGATATAACAGAAGTTGAGAGCATTAAATACTTTTCGACGAACTCTAATGAATCTTTATTAAACGCTCATGTAATAATTTTAAATGATTTGGTTATTCCTTTAATCAGTGATTTTAAAAAACAATATCCGATAAAAATGAGTGGTATATGGAGAGAATTTAAAAGTCATGTTTATCATCATAAAACAAACACAACGGAGAATACTACTCGTTCTGCAAATCAGAATTATTTTTTGCAATTGACAAAAGACGAAACTTTTACTGATAAATTATTTTATTTAGAAGATAACCTATTTGTCCCAGATGAACATTTCAATAAAATTCAGGGACTAGAGGAATTTTTCAATGATATAATTATCGTTGATGGTTTATCTGAACTCGATAATTATGAGTTTTTTTCTGCTAATATAGGTAAAGCAGCCCCATTCATTGGTATACATAAAAAGGATAAAGCAGGATCTCAATCATATAAACTACTACATTACTTGCAAAATGAAGGTGGCAAATTGATGAATTATCGTGGCAACAACCAAAAGCATAAGTGTGCTGGACGTAAAGCTAAGATATTGAAGCCTGACATCGCATTCTATTATCTCCTAAGGTTTTATGAGGATTTTACATCGCTTGCTTTGAATGAAATTCGAGACAATAACAAAAGTATTGACTTTATAACTAACCAAAATGTATCCTATAATGGCCAACGAAATGAAATAGATGTAATAGCATTTAATGGCAGAAATATATTTATCATTGAACTGAAAACTAACTTAACAATAGAATCCATTATTTCATTCCAAAAGAAATGTAATAGATGGCTAAAGCAAAATGCTGATATATCACCAAGCCTGAAGTTTATAATTGCTGGTAGTCGTGGAAAAGAAACATTGAATATATGTACGTCAAAAGTAATAGAAGCAGATGATGGGGTAAACAATGCCCCCCTAAATCCGACTTATACTATTAGTGTACCACTCGATAATGGAGAGGATTTGTTGTGTTTCACCGAATCGTCATTTACAAGACTGAAAGATAGATTATCACAAATATTGATAACTAATGAGACTCCCAATAACTAGGTATTACGGTTCAAAACGTAAGTTAATTAATAAAATATGGGAGGCATTAAACGATCTCCAAATCGAATTTGACTCTGTGCTGGATTTATTTGGTGGTACGGGAGTTGTGTCATATTTTATGGCTCAAAAGGGTAAACATGTAGTATACAATGACATCTTCTCCTTTAATTGTGAAATAGCAAAGGCATTACTATGCTCTAGCCGAGGAGTCTTTTCAGAGTCTGATGCTTTATGTCTTTTAAATAAAGTTGCAGGCAGGGAATACGATAATATTATAGCTGAAAATTATATTGATATATACTACACAGATGAAGAGAATAGGATCATTGATACAGTAATCCAGAACATACCGTATTTGGAGCCAGAAAAACAAGCTAGTGCATATTATGTGTTATTTCAAAGCTGTATTATAAAGAGGCCATTTAATTTATTCCACAGAAAGAATCTTAACTTAAGGACGAATTTTGTCAAAGCAAACTTTGGCAATAAAAAAACATGGGAACAATCTTTTGAAGACTTGTTTATTAAATTTACACGAGAACTCAATGAGCTGCAGTTTACAGTTTTACCACAAGTCGAGATTACGAATTTTTCAGCATTGAATTGCAATCGTCACGCTGATGTGGTTTATATTGATACACCCTACTTTCCGAAAGAAAATGGTGGTTCAATAACTTATCATAGCAGATATCACTTCCTTGAAGGTCTGATGAATTATGCTGCAATCCCTAGTCATATAGATTATTCTAAGGTAAATTTAGAAATTAACATATCAAGGAATTTGGAATTTGAAAGAAGAAGTTGCTTTATTCATGAATTGGATCAGTTAATAAATATGCATAGGGACTCAATAATTGCCCTGTCGTATACAACTGAAGGATATCCATCAATTGATGAATTGGAGGCAATTATTAGGCGTTATAAAGCAAGAACACATGTGTGTTATTTGGGTCAGCACAGTTTTGCCCTAAATCGAAATAATGCGGGACGTCAAGAAGTATTAATAGTTGGTATTTAGTTTATTTGGATTATTATTTCTATTTTTGCTGTAAACTATGACAGTGGTCTTGGTAAGTTCTTTGAATTCGATTTGGTAAGTGCTGGGAAAGTGGTGTTGAGGCGCGGAAAGTAGTCACATTCTGTCGTATTTGACGCAACTTTTACCTACCAAGAAAGTTACCAAATTACCCAAGAATCGCCATACAACGTAAGTAGAATGCGCACAATCACATTCTTCAACGAAGAGGAATACTAATGAGGTAACCGATTGGTAGCCAAATAAATGAATTAAACGGTGAGAATAACTTTTGCTATTCTCACCGTTATTTTTTATACCTTTTTGGTACCATTCAGTAACCAAAGTTATCCATAAGTTATCCTCAACTATTCCTAAAATGTCCAAGTTGGATGGCGGGGAGTGAAGTATTTATTTTTCAATACCCCAGTGAGTGTTATCCGTTTCTAAAAAATACTTAACTTTGTCGGGTCAAGCGGTGTAAGCCCTTGATATTACATATTGTGAAAGTGTTTTTCGAAAGTCCTTTCTTGAAAATGTGGTAGTTTTCATATAGCAGGACGGCACGGAACAGCACTCACTTTCGTATAGATACCAATGACGGGTCGTGTTCTGCGTACCCGATATCCCATATCTATCCGAGTGTGAGGTATTGTGTCGTTTATTGCTATAGAGGTCTTACCACAACCTTCAAGAAGATAAACGGAAGTCAGCTCCACACTTTCTTTGTATATATTCCTCATCATCTTGGAGTCTGGGTGATTTAAATTATTGCATAATGATAGAATTTTTGTACAAATCTCCAGATGTACGTGTAATGGAGATATTGGCAGAGGGCATTTTGTGCTCATCCCCTTCATTGGAAGACATAGGTTCAGAAAAAGACGAAATAGATTGGTAAATATTACGATATGAAAAAGACATTCATTTGGTTAGCCGCATCACTGTTATTTATAGTGGTTGGCTGTGTGGAAGGGCTTCACGAGCCAGATGTGACTGTAACATCTTCTGAACAACTTCCAAACCTGACCGCTGGTTTTGCGGAAGGGGAGACAAAGACATACGTGGAAAGTGGTAAATATCTTCGTTGGCACGAGGATGACCGCTTGACCGCATTTTTTGGCAATACGCTGAATTGTCAGTATAAGTTTAATGGCGCTACGGGAGATAATAGCGGCTCGTTCTCTTATATATCAAGCGGCAACTTGGAGACTGGCAATGCCCTTGACCGCATCTACGCAGTCTATCCATACGATGAGACTACAACAATAACAGATGAT
>JAGBVR010000013.1 GCA_017630215.1 Bacteroidales bacterium
AGAGATTATGAGTCGTTCATTAAGAAAAGGTCCTTATATTCAGGAAGCCCTTGAAAAAAGAATTCTTGCTATGAATGAGGGTAGCATGAAGAAAGAGGTTGTCAAGACTTGGTCACGCGCAAGTATGATCTCTCCTGACTTTGTAGGTCACACAATCGCAGTTCATAATGGAAATAAGTTTATTCCTGTTTATGTTACTGAGAACATGGTAGGCCACAAGCTTGGTGAGTTTGCGCCGACAAGAACATTCAAAGGCCATTCGGGCAATCGTAAGTAATTTTAAAATGAAAAAGTAATTATGGGAGCTCGTAAAAGATTAATGGCTGAGAAGCTTAAGGCAGCTAAACAGCAGACAGCTATCGCAAAGCTGAATGATGTACCTACATCTCCACGTAAGATGCGTCTCGTTGCAGACATCATCCGCGGTGTTGAGGTGAACCGTGCACTTGATATTTTGAAATTCTCGAAGAAGCACGCTTCTATCGATCTGGAGAAGCTTCTCCGTAGCGCAGTTGCTAACTGGGAGGCTAAGAACCAGGATAAAGTTAAAGAGTTGGAGAACGGTAACGTTATCGTAAAGACCATCATGGTTGACGAGGGACGTACGCTCAAGAGAATCCGTCCTTGCCCTCAGGGTCGTGCCGGACGTATCCGCAAGCGTTCAAACCACGTGACTGTTATTCTCGATGTTAAACCATCAGCAGTTAAGGAGGCATAATAATGGGACAGAAGACTAATCCTATAAGCAACAGAATCGGTATCACCCGTGGTTGGGACTCTAACTGGGTAGGTGGTAACTATGCAGAGAAGATCGCAGAGGACTTTGAGATCCGTAAGTATCTCTCAAGCCGTCTTGCAAAGGCATCTCTCTCAAAGATCGTTATCGAGAGAACTCTTAAGCTCATCACTGTAACTATCCACGCTGCAAGACCAGGTGTTATCATCGGTAAGGGTGGCCAGGCAGTTGACCTCCTCAAGGAGGAGCTCAAGAAGGTAACCAAGAAGGATGTTCAGATCAACATCTACGAGGTTAAGAAGCCTGAGGTTGACGCTACAATCGTAGCTGACTCTATCGCTCGTCAGATCGAGGGCCGTGTATCATACCGTCGTGCTATCAAGATGGCTATTGCATCTGCAATGCGTGTTGGTGCTGAGGGTATCAAGGTTCAGATCAGCGGTCGTCTCGGTGGAGCCGAGATGGCAAGAAGCGAGATGATCAAGGAAGGTCGTACACCACTCCACACATTCCGTGCTGACATCGACTACGCACTCGCTGAGGCTCACACTAAGGTAGGTGTTCTCGGTGTAAAGGTATGGATCTGCAACGGTGAGGTTTACGGAAAGAAGGATCTCTCTCCTAACGCTGGTATCGCAGCTCAGGCACAGCAGAACAACAGCAACAACAACCGTGGCGGACGCGGCAACGATCGTCGTCGTGGTGGCCGTGGCGGTCGCAGAGACAACAACAAGTAATTGTTACTCTACAATATATGCCAAAGGGATGACCGAAAAGTCATCCCTTTTTTGTATATTTGCCCATTCGCAACTCACTCATCCCTATCATCCTTGCTTTCAGATTTCAGTGTGACTAAGGTTATTGATCGTCAGCCTAATGTCAGGAACTGACGGTAAACCGTCCCTGGACTGTTTCAGCCAAGCAGCCTGCGGCAGTAGGATTGGGCCGCAGCGACGTGAGAATCTAATAAACTAAATATACTATAAATGTATGAAAACAATCGATTTCAGTCCCATTTCATGTGGGGAGGGGTATGAAACCCCAGCTATTCAGCTAACTGACATTCAGCCAGAAGGACTTCTCTGCCAGAGCGGCCAGTTCGAAGAGTGGAACGAAGAGACCCTCGAATGGTAATTGTCGAACCTTTAATGAAGACCATTATGAAAAGAATCTATTCATTCATTGCGGCGGTACTTACTGTGATGACTGCTGCATCTTGTGTCCAGGAACTAGTAAACGACGCTCACCATCAGGAAGGTGCTGTAGTTTACAAGGCTATAGCTGAAGGCACTGATTCAAAGGCTGTCCTCGGAACTAACGAATCCGGCCGCCCTCAGTCGATGTGGGAAGATGGGGATATTATAAAGATTTATCCTGGAGGTGGTATGTCTTATTCTTTTGTTACTTCTCTGAAAGAACCATCCTCTGTTGCTGAGTTCAAGTACTCCGGTTATGATAATGACGATTTCTCTGATGTGTCCGTTGTATTGGCTTCTTTCCCTGCAAGTACTGCCAGATGGGCAGACCCGCAACAGGAAAACATTATGATGCAATCAGAAATTTCTACTTCGCAGAATGTGGAATCAGATGTGGATTCCTACAGCAGAAATGCAGTCCCAGCCGTGGCTTATTCTGCAGATAGGACTTTGCATTTCCAGAATGCAGCTGCCCTTCTTAAATTCCAGGTAAATCAGGATAGGGTTTCCCGTGTGCGTCTGACAGCCAGACACGGAGAAATAATCACAGGTATGATTTGTATCTATTTGGATGCTGAGCATAAAATCTCCAATATCCTCCCGGATGAATATGCTTACAATGCGCAGGAGACGCATAAAAGCTATGCCGAACTCTCATCGGACGGAACTTTCCAATCAGACAGAACATATTACCTTTCAATAATTCCAGGAACTCTCGAATCTGGTTTCATCCTTGAATTTTTTGATGCAAACGGTACGGTAATCTATACAAAAGATTATGACCGCAGCATAACCATCAAAAGAAATGTGATTCTCGATATGGGAACTCTCGGAGAAGGATCATCTGAAAAATTAGCAGACTACATCGACGAATACGGCATCAATCACGGTCCAGGAGTCGAGATAGACGGTGTAGTATGGGCACCTGTGAACTGCGGATATCACGAGACTGACTTCAAATACGGTAAGCTTTACCAGTGGGGTAGGAAGTTTGGTCAGGGATATGATTGTCCTTGGGATAAGACGTATGTTGATGCTTCTGTTCCTGAAAAAGTCCAGGGTTATGTGGATCTTGTGACTGGTCAGTCTGAGGCGAACGCTGATAAATTCTATTATGGTTATATGTTAATTTGGCATAATATCCCTTACGACAATTTGTGGAATCTCGGAACGCAAAATAACCCTGTCAAGACAGAATACGATCCTTGTCCGGAGGGTTGGCGCGTTCCTACTGCCAGCGAACTGGATGCCTTGCGAAATAATAGTTCGTCTTGGACGGCATCCGATGATCAGAACGGCTATTGGTTCAGTGGACTAACCTCATACGCTTCAGAAGTTTCACAGGTCTTCTTCCCAGCTGCCGGTTATCGTCGCAATGATACAAGTGATGGTGTTGATAGAAGTCGTGGCGGATATTATTGGTCGTCCCAAGACTATGGTTATTGTTTTTACAGCAGCTTCTCTTCTACTTTTAACTTATCCGGGTTAGGAGCATCTGTCCGCTGCGTCCAGGATGATTCAGAACTTATACCTGTTGCTGGCCTTACGCTTAACACATCTTCGTTGATGATGCATCCGGGCACAGGAAGGGACATTTATGCAAGTATAGCACCTTCCAATGCAAATCATCAGTCCGTATACTGGTCTTCAAGCAATACATCAGTGGCTACAGTTGATATGAATGGAACGGTGACTGCAGTATCTCCTGGTACAGCAACAATAACAGCTATGGCTGGAATGAAGACCGCAACTTGTGAAGTTACGGTGGAATATCCGGATTTAGACGGAACTCGTGAATTGGCTCTTTGGAGGGGCGAGCTGATGGTCGATAATTGGAATACAGACGATTCTAATTATATTTTATCTGATGGTGGAATTGAGCTATTGACTGCCGGTGCTCAACCAGGTGATATGGTTTGTTTCTATGTAGAGCCGATTGAAGAATATTGGGAAGTCCAGATTTTTGAAGGTCATTGGTCTCATAGGTATTTTACTGTAAGAAGTGGAGAATACGATCTGACGGCAAATGGTGGAAAAATATTATTTCCATTGACTCAGGAAATCCTTGATGCTGCTTATATGCAGCAGTGGTGGGGTGGTACATTCTTATTGCTTGGTGACAATTTCAAACTTACGAAAGTAACTCTTTTGACCTCTTCACCTGATACTCCGTCATCTTCATATGATTATGTAGACGAATACGGCATCAATCACGGTCCAGGAGTCGAGATCGACGGAGTTGTATGGGCTCCTGTGAACTGCGGATATCACGAGACCGACTTCAAGTACGGAAAGCTTTATCAGTGGGGTAGAAAGTATGGTCAGGGATACTACGGCAGTCTCTATGATCCGGATATGAATTATATAGAAGATTATTATGATGCTGGCTGGCGTGTGATTGAAAGCGCTCCGGTTTCATTAGAGGCAGCTCAGTCGGAGGACAACGAAAGTATTTTCTATAAAAGTACCAAAGAATATAATTACAATTGGTTTGAATCATCAGATTATAACTTATGGAATTCTGGCACAGAGGAAAATCCTGTCAAGACAGAATATGACCCATGTCCGAAAGGTTGGCGTGTGCCGACTTTAACAGAGTTAAGTGAACTTACTGACAATTTCACGTTGACAACAGATGGTATTGGCCGTACGGGTTATATGTTCGAAGACGTAAATCCAGTTACATCTGAGGCTTCCCAGCTATTTTTCCCTTATTCAGGCTATAGCCCAAGCAATGGTAACACTTCTAATTATCGTGGAGGTCGTGGTTATTACTGGTCTTCAAATCTTAAAGATGTATATGCAGACTACCTCATTTTCTATAGCGAGACTATCCGTTTGACAGCTTATAATCGTGCACACGGCCTCTCTGTCCGCTGCGTTCAGGATGATTCGGAACTTATACCAGTAGCCGACATTACAATCAACATGTCATCGATGGTGATGTGTCCAGGTACAAGTAGTAACCTATATGCAACTATTGCTCCTTACGATGCAAATCATCAGTCTGCTTACTGGTCTTCAAGCGACACATCAGTTGCAATTGTCGATCAGGCTGGAAATGTGACAGCAGTTTCTCCAGGTAATGCAACAATAACTGCCATGGCAGGAATGAAGACCGCAACTTGCGAGGTCACAGTTTCAGAAGAAGCTCCTTCAGATGACTATATCGATGAATACGGCATCAACCACGGTCCAGGAGTCGAGATCGACGGAGTTGTATGGGCTCCTGTGAACTGCGGATATCATGCAGAAGACTTCAAGTACGGAAAGCTTTATCAGTGGGGTAGAAAGTATGGTCAGGGATATGAAGGACCATTGTACGAAAATGGAGAAAATGTAGGTACATATTCAGATGCTACAGTTCCGATAATTGAGGGAGGTGGTGTGTCTATTACTACCGGAAATCACAAAAGTCAGGAGAATGTTTTCTATACATCTACATCAGAATACAATTACGATTGGGTGTATCCTCAGGACGATAAGTTGTGGAATAGTGGTACAGAGTCAAAACCAGTGAAGACGGATTATGATCCATGTCCATCAGGTTGGCGTGTTCCTACTAATGCAGAGTTGTATGAATTGACTAATAATTATTCAGAATGGATAGCAAATTCGGAAGGACAGTATGGTCGTTGGTTCAGTGGCGCAAGTCAATATGATGAGAGGGTACCTCGTATATTCCTCCCAGCTGCCGGCCGCCTTCAGCATTCCTACAATGCCGATGCGCGCGGTGATCGTGGTCTCTATTGGTCGTCCCAGCCTTACATCAATTCCGCCTCAAACGTCATATCCACTACCACCTACGTCAATAATATAGACAATAGTAGGCGTGCGCGTGGATGTTCTGTCCGCTGCGTAAAGGATGATTCAAGCTATGAACCTGGCAATGGCGGATCGCAGAGTGGTGATATCGAGGATATGCCTGAAATCGAGTTATTCTAAAATTGGGATCGGATTATGAAAAAGCTTACTAATATAATATTGGCTTTGGCTGCAGTAGCTCTCAATTGCGGCTGTATCAACGAAGAAGAATTTCAGAAAGAGGACCGCTCCGGTATCAGGGTTTATTCCGATCTGGCCAGAACGCGTACTGAACACCATTCAGAAAATGGTGTCACATCAATATCTTGGGTAGAAGGGGATAGAATAGGCCTTTCTACCAGTGCTCAGGGCAATCTGGGTTATATCGCGGACAATTCTGGTCCGACATCGGAGTTTACTGCAGCTGATGCTGCTGTGCAGGCTGCGGAAGGAGATGTTGTCTATGCCTATTATCCTTATGATGAGTGGTCTTGGCCAGGAACTGAGACTTCGTTTCATCTGCCGAATACTCAGGGACAGATCTACAGTGCAGGGCTTTCATATTATGATGTTCTGTATGCGAAAGGAACTGTTGCTGATAATGAATTGGCTCTTCATTTCAAGCACGTCTTTGCATTCCTGAAGATAACGGTTCCAGTAAATAAATTGACAAAAGATGCTGACAGCGGATGTTATGTTGTCAGAATCGTTTCCGACCAGCTGATTTCAAACATAGAAGGAAACTACAACATAGAGACCTCGGAGTTTGAGGCTGATTGTACTACTGATGTGATGTATTGGATCGATCAGGAACTCGAGGGCCAGGAGACTGTGACCATCACGGCTGCAATCCTACCGCAGACATACGGCACAAATATCAGCATATATGTTTGGTCTGATAATGTGACAGGTGAACTATTGCGTTCTATAACAGTTCCTGAAAGCGGATTGCAGGCTGGTAATGTCTATGTTGTCAAAGTCACTGATGAGCTGCAGAATATAGAAAGAGAGAAGGCTGTACAGGCTTTGACAGCTCTGTATAATGCTACAGATGGAGATAATTGGAAAAATAATACAAACTGGCTTACTGATGAGCCTTTGTATAAGTGGTATGGACTTAACGCCAATTATTGGCCGGAAAGTACGATCGAAGTGGATGATATAGTGGAGATTCAGCTGTTTGATAATAATCTGCGGGGTACTTTGCCACCAGAGTTTGCATATATTATGTCAAAGGCAAATGCTATTGAGATAGAAAACAACGGCTTGCACGGAGTCATTCCTCAGGAGGTTCGTGAGCATCCTAAATGGCAGAAATTCGGATGGAATGTAATTATGCAGGATCCATATTTGGGTGGAGGATTCGACTTCTCAGAAGGTACCGGCCTAAAACTTACAGATGTCGAAATGCCATTCTTTGTGGAAAATGAGGTCAGGAAGGCCAGTGATGTCTTTGCTGAAAATGAATTGACCTTAGCAGTTAATGTCGGTTTGGTTGATGAAATCCAGGGTATTTCTGAAGGATTCGTAGATTATTATAAGAAATATCAGAATAAAGACTTGGGAATGATTGTGACAGTAGGAGGGTACTGGGATTATACTTATGATGAGTATAGGAACTATGTGCTTGAAGAGCGAGCAAAAGGCCTTCCTGAAGAGATAATGTGGATCGGTTCACAGATAAGTAGTCTTGCTGGTCAATCTATGTCATATCACGGTGCAATGCATCTTTTTGATAAGGATGGTAATCTTCTGGCAGTTTGGAAGAGAGATTATGGAATAGATGAAAAGTGGTATATTGAACAGCTGGATGCTATTGTGCGTGAAAAACTTGGCGAGCCGGAATCTGGCGGAGATTCATCAGAAGACAATACGCTCGAGCTTGTAAGTGTTACCGATGACTATGATAATTATAAGCAGGTTATTCTACAGTTCGCTACACCAGGAGTGACTGCATCGGTGGATCCAAATACTTGGCAGGTTACCTATACCGGTACCGGTAAGATTTTGAACTTGGTAATTCACGCAGAAAAGAATGAGGCAGGATATCTTTATATTCCTGCTGGAACATATGCACCGGCTGATGATACCACTAACCCATATACTTGGAAGATTACCGCTGGTCTGTCGGACATGAATTTGTATTGGGGTACTCACCTTTATGAAGTAGTAGATGGTAATTCGACAATGGTACATCTTTCGGAGGGAACGGTAGATGTTGACTGCAAAGATGGAGTCTATACCATCACATATAAGGGACCAGGTTATGAACTTACTTATGAAGGTCCGCTTGTTCCGTCTGCTGGAGATGACAATGGTAACGATGAGGAGCTGACAGCAGGCTATTCAGCTTGGCTCGGTGACTGGATCATCACAGGTGCAAACGGAATACAGCAGTATGTTACTTTCTCTAAAGGAAAAGCTAACGAGACTTTCATTATGTCAGGATATGAGGGTGATGGAGCTGCAGGTCTTGATGTAACTGTCAATTGGTTAGAAGAGGATGGTATCTGGGTTATATATAACCAGATGCTTGGCACATATAATTTCAGTTCTTATGGAAATGGAGACGTATGGTTCGTTGGTGAAGGCGAAACCGCAAACATATATCTCAGCGAGATTCCTATTTGTTTGGGAAGAACACTTGAGGACGGTTCATTTGCAGCATACGGCTATGAGGAGGAGTCATACAAAGTAGTGACAATGGAGTATATTGCATATCTTGGAGGAACCAGCATTTCTTATATAACAGGCACATTCCAGACAGGATATCCTACATTCCCTATGACCTTTACAAAGATAGATGCCAAGTCCGGAGACACAGACTTCGTTGTTCAAAAGCACTCTTTCGGCAAGCGTGAGAAGAAATTCTCAGTTTTGCACGGTTGTTACCCTGCAGGAGAAAAACATTTATTATGAATACTCTGGTAAACATCCGAAGAAATGCATATTGTAGCCGGGATTGATCCTGGCTACTTTTGCGTTAAAATGGAAAGTTTATGATGACTTTAGAAGAAATCCAATCGATCGAGGGCCATTGCTCAGAAAACGGGATCACCATCAAGCAGCGCTTACTGCTAGACAAAGTACTTCGGAAGGTGCATTCATCGCAACTTGCAAAGCCAATGGTGTAGAGCCAAGAGGGGTCAGTCGCAAAAGTATGTGTTTCGTTAAATTAGTTGCACCTTTTTACATATAAATACAAAGGTTATGGCAGTAGATAATCACCTGTATAATCCTGGATGCGCTGCTATGAAACTTAATTTGAGTCGCTACGAAACCTTGGAACACAGAGAATTTCGATATAGAAGACGAGTTGGTGATTCCTGTGTTCCAGGGCCTTCAGCACCGGCCCTTGAAACACAAAGAAGCACAATATAAAGCGTCAGAAGAGGGAGCGTGTGTTTGAAGGTTTCATAATGCTCGGGCCTCTATGGGTTGAATCACCTGCGGCAGATGGAGCAGGTGATTCAGCATATAACGCTGACACAAAGTCACTTGCATTTTCAGTTCAGCGTCTATCTTCTCACGCTGTATCTGCATACCGGCAGTGAGTAATGTAAACAGTCATCACATACCAGATTGTATCTTTACTGTCAGTTCAGCCAAGGGTCGAAGAACTAAACAGAAGTGACACCGTCGGTCCCTATATAAGGCAAAGTGTGGTCTCAGGGTCACAAAAACAGTTCAAATTGATACCAAAACAGGAGCGTCGGTACCAGGAAATCAAAGAAGAGGCACCGACGCTTCAATTTCATTGCACCGCGGTCGGCAAATACGGCCGCCGACCGCTCAATCACGTCGTGCGCGAGCTCAGCCTAAGGGCTCTCGCACGACGGATTATCAACGTTTCGGTCCGATTATGAACAGTCGCAGTCGGGTATCTGGTTACTCCGTCCGCTGCGTCCAGGAATAGACAATCGAAAGCACGGAAATGCCCGTTTTCGTGCTTTGGAAGTAGTTTTTGTTCATCGAAAGCACAAATAAGTCCGTTTTTGTGCTTTCGATGAATCTTATTTATTATCTTTGAAGTTGTTTAAACGATAATGGATTATGAAGATCAGATCAATTCTTTTCGCGACTCTTGGTGTCGCAGTTATTGCATCTTGCGGTGGCAAGGTGTCGGATGTAACAAAGATCACCGGTACTGTCGTTCCTGAGGGCATTTCAGAGGTAAATATCGTAGTGGGTGAACTTGTGGATACACTTGTTCCTGTCGTTGACGGAAAATTTGCTATAGATGTTCCTGCAGATGTTACTGCTATGGCTACAGTTTCAGCCGCAAATTATGGAACCAGTTTCATTTCTGACGGAACGCCTCTTACAGTAGTACTCGATGAGGAGACCAAGGTAACTTCTGCTTACCCTGAGATTTCAGTAAATGAGAAGCTTGTTGCTTTCAATGAGGCATCAAAGGCTTATGTGGAGAAGTATCGTACTACCCAGCAGGAGATCAAAGACGCTGAGGATAAGACTGACCAGGAGAAGGAACAGGCCCTCAATGAGTTCTATGAAAGCTTCTTTGCTGAGTACAATGAGTATAACAAGAAGACTTATACCGAGAATACAGACAATTTCGTGGCGCTTTACGCTCTCCAGAGTCTTATTGGCGAATTTGAGGATCCTGAGCTTGATTCTCTTCTGAACCTTCTCGCTCCAGCTCTTCAGGAGCATAAGTTCGTACAGGGTATGCAGCAGGCTATCAAGGCAAGAATCAATACAGCAGAGGGTAAGCCTTTCATCGATTTCACAGTGAATTCTGTAGTGGGAATGACCCGCAGCGTTCCTCCGCAGCCTAAGTATGCAGAGGTGAAGTTCTCTGATTATGTAGGTAAGGGCAAGTATATCCTCGTGGATTTCTGGGCTCCTTGGTGCGGTCCGTGCAAGAGGGAGATTCCTAATCTCAAGGCAGTATATGACAAGTATGCAGGTAAGAACTTCGATATCCTCAGCATCGCTGTATGGGAGCGTCAGCCTGTTCAGGTGACTATTGACACAGCTGCAGAGCTCGGCATGAACTGGTCTCATATCAATAATGCCGGCAGTGTTCCTACTGAAATCTACGGTGTTGAAGGTATTCCTCACCTTATGCTCATCGGTCCTGACGGCACTATCCTCAAGAGAGGTTTCCATGGTGCAGAGGGCATCAATGCCGCTGTAGCAGAGTATCTTGATTAGTGACTCTTCAAGAAAAAATAAAGCTTTTTCCACATTCCCCAGGCGTATACAGGTATTATGACGCTGAGGGGAATGTGATTTATGTGGGTAAGGCCAAGGATCTTCACAAAAGAGTGGCGCAGTATTTCGTGCCGGCTGAGCGACTTACCCGCAAGACTGCGGTGATGGTGTCAAAGATTGCTGATGCCGAGTTCACTGTGGTGGAGTCCGAGGCAGATGCTCTGCTGCTTGAAAACAATCTCATCAAGCAGTTCAAACCGCGCTATAATATCCTTTTGAAGGATTCCAAGACCTATCCGTGGATATGCGTGAGCAATGACGACTTTCCAAAGGTGTTTCTCACAAGAAGGTTTACCAGGGATGGGTCGCGTTATTTCGGACCTTACAGCAGCGTGGTTCATGCTCGTAATCTCGTGGAATTCTTCCACAATGTTTATCCGCTGCGAACATGTAACCTGAAAATAACCTCGGACGCCATTCTTCGCGGAAAATTCCGTCCTTGTCTGAAGTTTCATATAAGGAAATGTCTGGGCTGCTGCATCGGAGGAATTTCAAAGGAAGAATACAATCAGAATATTGAAGAGATTGTAAGGCTTCTCAAGGGCGGTGGCCGTGAGATAATCCAGCATTATAAGACCTTGATGCAGGAATCTGCTGCCAATATGGAGTTCGAACAAGCCCAGATCTATAAAGAAAAGATGCTCTCTCTCGAGCAACATTATAGTAAGTCGGTGATAATGAGTTCTATAGTGGGAGATGTGGATGTTTTCTCGCTGATTATCGACGGTCCGGAGGCCTTCGGAAATTTTATGAGGATCAGAGGAGGAGCTGTGGTGCAATCACTGAACCTTGGCTTCAAGCTGATGATCGAGGAGCCTCAGGAAAGTGTTCTGGCTATGTTTATCGGAGAGATACAATCCAAGTTCGGTGTCCTTTCCCGTGAGATAATTGTCCCGTTCAAGCCTGATATGGAGCTGGAAAATGTGGAATTCCGCGTTCCGGTCAGAGGAGACAAACTGGCATTGCTTGAACTCAGTGCCAGAAATGCAAAGGAGATGCGACTGAATGCCCTTAAGCAACAGGAACACACCGACCCTGATGCATATAAGAATATGGTGATGGAGTCTCTTCAGAAGCAGATTGGAATGAAGGAACTGCCAATGCATATAGAATGCTTCGATAACTCCAATATCCAGGGAACCAATCCTGTCTCAGCTTGCGTGGTTTTCCGCAATGCTGTCCCATCCAAGAAAGATTACAGGCATTTCAAGGTAAAGACGGTGGTAGGTGCCAATGACTATGCTACGATGAAGGAGGTAGTGAACAGGCGCTACTCGAGAATGCTCCAGGAGAATCCTGAGGATCTGCCTCAGCTGGTGGTTATAGATGGCGGCAAGGGACAGCTGGCCTTTGCTTACGAGGCTTTGGCCGAACTGGGGTTGACTGATAAATTGACTGTAATTGCTTTGGCAGAGAGGATGGAGGAAGTATATAGGGTCGGGGATCCGTATCCGATGTTTATCGATCGTAATTCTCCGGCACTCAAGGTGTTGCAACAGATAAGAGACGAGGCCCACCGTTTCGGCATCACTTTCCATCGTAAGCTTCGTGGCAAGGCTCAGATCGAGTCTGCCTTACGCTCGATCAAGGGTGTGGGGGAGAAGACCGAGCAGAGATTGCTTCTGAGGTTCGGAAGTGTGGCGAGGATTGCTGCAGCTTCGCAGGAGGAACTTTCGGAACTCGTGGGACCGCAGCTGGCAGCGCTGATATTGAAAGAACTCAATAAGGAATATGAATAATAAGGTATTGTCTCTATATGATTGGTTCCTGATAGTGGGAGTCATTGTTTCGAATGTTGTCTATTCGCTGATGACAGGAACTTTGGATGTTTTGGGTTCATTGGCCGGCATCACTGGAGTGCTGTGCGTGGTACTGGTGGCCAAGGGAAGCATCTGGAACTATCTGTTTGGAGTGGTAAATGTCTCTTTGTATGCCTATATTTCATATAAGGCGGCTCTATATGGAGATGCTGGTCTGAATGCTGTGTATTATCTGCCGATGCAATTCATCGGTTGGTGGCAATGGAGGAAAAGGGGAGCTGCAGTTTCGAAGTCAGAAGCTGATGGCAATGGAGTGCAGGTGAAGGCGAGAAGGTTCAATTGGGGACAGAGAGCAGTGCTGGCATTGAGCTGTGCGGTTGCTGTGGTAGCAATGGGATTCGTACTTAATGAACTTGGCGATCCGCAGCCTTTCAAGGATTCGGCTACTACGGTTCTGAGTATCGTGGCCCAGGCCTTGATGGCGCTTGCCTTTATGGAGCAATGGGCATTGTGGATCATTACAAATGTGATCAGTGTCATTATGTGGAGCATCTGTGTGGTGCGTGGAGAGGCTCATGCTGGGGTTATGGTTATCATGTGGGTATTCTATTTGTTGAACTCTGTCAATGGTCTCAGAGTATGGCTTAAACTCAGCAAAGGGCAGTAAGTAATCTTAAATTTTCTTTTTTCGTTTTTTTTTATTTAATTTGCACCGATTTTTAGCGCAAATACGTGTAATAAAATACTAATTATAAATTTAAAAATTTAACGTTATGGCTAATATTGCAGAAGACGTAAAGAAGATCATCATTGATAAACTTGGCGTAGATCCTTCTCAGGTTACTGAAACAGCAAGCTTCACAAACGATCTCGGTGCAGATTCACTTGATATCGTTGAGCTTATTATGGACTTCGAGAAGAAGTTCGAAATCGAGATTCCAGATGATGACGCTGGTGACAAGATCTCTACTGTAGGAGATGCTATCAAGTACATTGAAGACAAGGTAAACGCATAATTGTTTACGTCTGAAATAAACAGAAAGGGCAGGTCGACCGACCTGCCCTTTCTTGTATTATGTCTATTCTGCCGTCTTTGGTGCTGAGAATGTTATTTTCAACTGAGGCTTTGCTCCGGCTGCATCTGGGCCGTTAAGTACTCCATAATAGTATCTGTCCTTATCCAGTTCGACTGAGGATGTACCCGATGAAGAACTGTTTCCATATGAGCTGGCGTACATAGCCATCATGTAGTAGTTATAGTAATTGCTGCCGTATCCGTATCCGCCATAGCCACCGTATCCGCCATAGCCGCCATATCCGTATCCGCCGTATCCACCATATCCGCCGTAACCATATCCATATCCGTATGGATCGTACATCATGCTGTTATAGTATGAATTGTACATAAGGTTCTGGTAGTAATCGTTCATCGAGTTGTTGTTTGAATCTTCCTGGATTTCTTCGTGCATGATCAGGAACCATATGTCATATTTCTCGATGTTCTTTTCGTAATCCTTGTCATTCTCATCCAGTTTAAGAATTTCCTGCACGTGATGGCTCACATCTGGAGAGTAAAGCGACAGTGAGCGGTTTATGTCACCGTGGTTCTCAGTCTCGATGCTGGAGTCTGTAAGTCCGGCGTAAGATACATAACCTCCTTCCGAACTTCTAAGACGGACTGTAGGGCTGAGAATCATAGGGTATTTATCCAGTGCATCATATCCGTTTTCCGTACTGTAAGGAAGGATGATGGTGGCCTTGTTGATGACAACCTCCGACGGGTTCTTGATTCCGGCTTGAGCCATCTGTTCGTTGAGTATTCTTTTGATCTCCTTGGCTTTCACTACCGGCTTTACTCCGCTGCCTCCTTCTATGAATATCTTATCTGTCGCTACTGTGCCGTCACCTTTATATTCGCTATAGGTATCATGCTCGCTGGCATTGAAGGCAAATTGTGCGGGATATTCTTGCGCATCATCTTTCATGAATTCAGCTGGGCCAAAGAAGAAAAAGAATGATGTGTCCACAGGCTCGTCCGAGTGACTGTACTCCGCAGTGAATTTAAGCTGGGCGTAATTGCCTGATACATAGCCGTTTGACGTAAGGATGCCTAGGTCGAACATGTTGATTCTTCCACCCTCTCCTGTCGGAAGGTCAGTGGAGATGAAAATTCCGGGAACCTGCTGTACATAAAGGTCCATACTGTCAAGGTCGGCCTTTCTGACCTTCTCGATAAATCTTTCCGTAAATTCTCTGCTGAAGTCAAAAGAGAGGGAGTCTCCTCCGTCATATACCGGAGTTCCTACTGTAATTTCCTCAGATGTGTTCAGATATTCAGCACGGATCTGAGGGTTCATGAAAGCTCCCATGTAAAGAACCGTAGAGTCAAGTGCTTTTTTAAGCTCTGAAACATGTACGTTCTGGAGCATTCTAAGGTGTTCCTTCTTAGTCACCGACAGGGTGTCTCTTACTGCTGTAAAATGGAACTGCCTGATTTTCATGTTTTTGCCAAAATCGAGCGTGTCGTATAAAGGCACAAGTGTAAAGCTTGTGCTCTTTACGTTTGTGCCGAATCTGCTGTCACTTACAGCTCCGAAGGTGAATCTTGTAGTGCTGTAGCCGGAAAGGCTGTCGGACATTTGCATGTGTATTTCCTTGAGGTCCGCTGCCTCTGGTGTATATACATCCCATTTCTGATCTGTCGGAATCAGATTCTCTCCGATCTCTTCATTGATGGCTATGCAGGATGCAGAGCCAAGCAGTATCGCACCGATAGCCGCAAGGCGGCTGACTCTGCCGAATAAATTCAAATTCATTATAAATTATCGTAAAAACTGTTGTAATCTTCAATATATGAGCCGTCTGACATTGCTTCTGCCTTGTATGGGAGTATCGGAAGTCCGGTTTCCTTACAATAGCTGACGATTTCCTCGTTCACGTCAGCTGATCCGAGGATGATGCCGTCGGAATAGTCGGCTGCCAGTTTTGCAAGATTTATGCCAGTAGGGTCGGAAAGCACTTCCACGTCCTTATCGGTCACGCTGCCGAATGGAATCCTCTCCTTGAAGTCGGCAGGGAAGGTGGCTGGCGTATCGTCATATATTGATAGAACGACCTTGCTGTTAGAGAAAATAGGGTCGTCGATGTATGCTTTCTTGAGATAGATCGGAAGAATGTGTGAGATCCAGCCCTGACAGTGGATTACGTCCGGTGCCCAGCGGAGCTTCTTCACAGTTTCGAGTACTCCTCTTGCAAAAAAGATTGCTCTCTCGCCATTGTCCTTGAAAAAATCTCCCTTTTCATCGCAGTAAACGCTTTTGCGGTGGAAATAGTCTTCGTTGTCAATGAAGTAGACCTGCATTCTTGCAGCTGAAATAGATGCAACCTTGATAACGAGGGGTCTGTCCACTTCGTTGATGACTATGTTCATTCCTGAAAGCCTTATCACTTCATGAAGCTGATTCTTTCTTTCATTGATGCAGCCATATCTCGGCATGAATGATCTGATCTCTTTCTTCCTTTCCTGGATACCCTGAGGAAGGTATCTTCCTATGTTTGCGATCTCGGATTCCGGAAGATAAGGTGTTATCTCCGAATTGACGAACAGAACTCTTTTGACTGAATTACCCATACAGCTAAATTTTATTGCAAAATCAGTACAAAGGTAAGATTTTTTTTTGATATTTCATTATCTTTGACCCCAATTGGGATTATCGTATGAGTAAAGCAGAGAGTAAGATAATGCGCCGAAGGCTTATGAATGCCTATCTGTCGTCAGTGATCAGCATAAGTCTGGTCCTGCTTCTGGTAGGCGTTGCAAGCATGCTGCTGGTCAATGCCAAGAGTGTTTCCGACTATTTCAAGGAAAACATGCAGGTCACAGTGATGATGAAGCAGAATGTGTCGGATGAAAAAGCTCTGGAATTCAAGGAAAGACTGGAGGATGAAAGGTATATAAAGAGCACGACTTTCATTTCCAAGGAACAGGGGCAGAGGGAGCTGGCAGCGCAGCTGGGTGAAGATTTTCTGGACGTGTTCGAGACTTCCCCCATCCCGGTATCAATCGATGTGACGCTTGCGGCTGAGTATGTTTCGGCGGACAGTCTGGAAATGGTGAGAGGAGAGATATCGGAGAGTAGTCTCGTGGATGAAGTGGTATACCAACGCTCGCTGGTAGATGCGCTGAATGCCAATCTAAGCCGGATTTCGTTCATTCTCGGAGTCTTCATCGCTCTTCTTCTTTTCATTTCTTTTGTACTGATAAACAATACTGTACGCTTGAATGTGTTTGCAAGAAGATTTACTATACATACAATGAAGCTGGTGGGCGCGACAAGGTCTTTCATCCGTGCTCCCTTCCTCATACAGTCAGCATTCCAGGGATTGTTTGCGGCATTTGTCGCCATCATCATCCTTATCGGACTTATGTTCTTCGTGAGAAGCGAGTTCTCTCAGCTTTTCGAGATTTTCAGGATGGATCTGCTTCTGATCGTCATCGGCATCGTGATTGTTTCAGGTCTTGTCATATGCCTGGTCAGTACGTATTTTGTGGTAAACAAGCTCATTTCCCTTAGAAAAGACGAACTTTATTATTAAATAACAGAAATGGAAAACAATACAAAAATGGCAATCACTCCGAAAGGTCTCAAATATCTCCTTGTCGGTCTTATCGTTATGATTTCAGGTTACATTCTTATGATGGGTGGAGGCAGCGAAGATCCCGAGGTCTTTAATTATGCGATGTTCGATTTTCGCAGGATGGTGGCTGCTCCGATAGTTATCATACTTGGAATCGTAATTGAAATTGTGGCGATAATGGGAGTGTTCAAGTCGAAGAAGGAGGAATAGCATGGAGTGGTTCGAGGCTGTAATTCTTGGTCTGATTCAAGGCCTTACGGAGTTTCTGCCGATCAGTAGCAGTGGCCATCTGGAGATAGGAAAGGTTTTGTTGGGAGTAGAAACTCAGGATGACCTTCTTTTTACCACAATGGTTCACGCAGCTACTGTTCTCAGCACGATTGTAGTATTCCGCAATCAGATATGGGATCTTCTGAAAGGCTTCTTCTGCGGGCTTAAGGATTTGAGGGTCGCTAAAGACCAGGCGGGTAAAAGATGTCTTATCTGCAACGATCAGACTGACTACCTTCTGAAGATTGTTCTTTCTATGTTGCCCGTGATGGTGGTGGGACTCTTCTTCAAGGATTCGGTAGAGGCGCTCTTCGGATCGATCCACGTTGTGGGAGGTGCGCTGGTTGTTACGGCCGTGCTTCTTTTCTTCTCTGATTATGCTTCGAGACCGGGAAGAAAGTCGATTTTCCCGGCCAATGACTATAGGAACGGGATTTCTTACTGGCAGGCATTTGCGGTAGGTCTCGGACAGGCTTTTGCTGTAGTTCCAGGTCTTTCTCGCTCGGGTACGACCATTTCGACCGGACTTATATGCGGAGTCAGGAGGGAAGTGATGGCTCAGTTCTCTTTCCTTATGGTTCTCGTCCCTATTCTTGGTGAGACATTCCTGGAGGTTGTGGGAGGCGAGTTCGGTGCATCTTCAGTAGGAGCCCTTGCCCTGGTATTGGGCTTTGTATCTGCTTTTCTTTCAGGACTTTTTGCATGTAAGGTAATGATCGCTCTCGTCAAGAAGGCCAAGCTTGGATGGTTCGCTCTTTATTGTCTTGTTGCGGCAGCCTGCATATTTGTATTTGCATAATGGAAAAACACCTGACATATTTTGTCTCTGATGTTCATCTCGGTCTGCAGGTTGCTGATCCTGCCGGCCGGGAGCTTCGTTTTGCGGGTTTCCTAAGAAGTCTTCCGGAAGAAACGGAGGCACTGTATCTGCTGGGAGATATCTGGGACTTCTGGTACGAATACCGTGATGTGGTTCCGAAGGGGTATGTAAGAGTGTTTGCCGCTCTTCAAGAACTTATGGACAGGGGAGTGAAGGTGTATTTCTTCCAAGGCAATCACGACGTCTGGACTTACAGTTATTTCGAGGAACTGGGAATGGTCAGGCTTACCCAGCCGTATGTGGCGGAAATCGGAGGGAAACGTTTCTGTCTGGGGCATGGTGACGGTCTGGGTCCGGTCCCTTTCGGGTATCGTTTCCTACGCGGCCTTTTCCATAACCGCCTGGCGCAGATCCTATTCAGCACTCTTCATCCGTGGATTGCATTCAGATTCGGCAACGGCTGGTCGAAGAACAATCGTCTCGCTCATGACGTGAAATATGAATTCGGTGGAGAAAACGAGCCTTTGTATAAGTTTGCGCTGGATTTTGGCTCTAAGAATAATGTAGACTATTTCATTTTCGGACATTATCATTGTCAGGTTGATATGACAATGCCTTCAGGAGCCCGCTTCCTGATATTGAAGGATTGGATCAATTCTTCGCCGTATCTCTGTTTCGACGGCACGGATCTCATTTGATGTGATGCCGTCTCTCTTTTTCTTACCGTTTTCCTTTCTTTTCCATCCTGTCGTCCTGAACCTCTTTTCTCACTGTTGTCCGGCGCTACTTTACCTTGTTCTCCGGAGTTTATTTCCTTGTTGTCATTCTGAGGAGCGAAGCGACGTGAGAATCTATCTGTATTTCTCCGGAATGGGCATCTCCGGAGGATCCTTCCAGAATATCGACCAGTAGAAAGCCGGGAAATCCCCCGCTTCCCAGATCTGGACCAGCTCTTCCGTAGCGGCATCCTCACCCTCGGGATCATACGGCTTCTTCAGGTCCGATCCGAACATCTTGGCAATTCCCTGCCAGAATCCAGCAGTGATACCGCTCTTGTATCCCTTTATTATATTATAGGATGACTTGCCGACCTCTCTGTCGACCAGTTTCATTATCAGGGCCCCCTGACTGACTGTCAGGCTTCTCATCTGACTTTCGAAAACCGAGAAGAGCTCCTTCTGGACCTTATTTATGTATTTTTCCCTTTTTACACCTTTCAGATTATCGGCGGAGATCACGCTGTCTGCTTCCATCACCAGTTTCTTGGCGACCAGCGCGTATGGGTATGCCTTGCTGAAATTATGTACAAGGCGATAGTATTGTCTCCATTCCCTTCCTTTCATCTTCGGCAACCTCGAGTATACCTTGGAAGCCCTGATCTGGTCGATGTAAATCGTGTCGTTGCCCTCCACGATGAATTCCAGTACGCCCTCTTGTTTCGGAGCAGGCTTCGGTCTCACTTGTTCGACGGTCACCTTCTCCTTTTCTTTATTCTTTTTCTTGAACAATTGAGCGTGACAATCCGTCGTCCCTCCGGCAAGAAGGACAACCGCCGTAAAGGCCGCCGCAATATTTCGGAATGATTTTATCACGATGCAAAATTAGCAAATCATCATTTATCTGCAAATTCCTTGCTATGATGTGTACTGACTCCTGTTTTTTTTGGGGGGGGAGTAACTTTGTGGTTGTCATATATAAATGAATCATCTTAAGAAACGTCTGATCTGTGTGCTGGCTGTCCTCTCCGTAGCCTTCCGCCAGTCTGCATTCCAGCATCCAGTCAGTCTGTTTCCTCGTCATCCCGCACAGCCTCCGCTGCCCGTCCTTCCCGACCCGCTCGGGAAACCTGTTCCGGAAGCCCTTATGTGACCGCTCCGGAGTACCAGCAGAATGACCGCTCCGGTATGTCCCTTTCGGTGGAAACCGTTCCGGGCAGTTCTCCATACACCGTCCGCACCGTCATCCGCCCGGACGGCACCGTGACGACCCGCCGCTACGAAGGTATCGTCTCCGACCTCCCTCTTCACTGACCTTCCGACCGTCCTCCGACCCTCTGACCGCCCTCGGTAACGGTCCTAGATGATGATGACCCCATATGCTGATGCTCTCGGTCTCTTCCCGGCTCGAGATTGATACCAGCGTCGGTCCCTGGATGGCCCTTTCCGTGCACCGACGCTCTCCTTTTCCCTGTGCCGGCTCGGTTTTAGGTGCATGAGGTGCGTGGGTGCAGGAATATCTGATAGGGTCGGACATAACAAAACTGTCAGACATCAGATCGCAATGCACTGATAAGCATCGTCCTGCAAGGCAACGCGGCCGGCAAATACGCCAGCCAGCCGCTCAAAGCAGGCGGAGCGAGCTACGCCAAAGGGCTCGCTCCGCCTGCTTTGTGCCACGAGCCGCCACCATCATCATAATAGCAGTCATTCAGGGTCACCTGGACATTTCGGGTGATGGAAAGGCAACAGTCAAGCGCGAGGACAGCCCATTGGCCGAGCCGTCCGCAGCGCTTGATCTGTAGTCGCCGGAGGTCGTATATTCCGGCGACGGTGCCGCGGGTCAGTAACGCTGTTTGATTCGCTTGTCTTGAACACGTTCGTTAGCTACGTCCTTGTACATCTCGTACCATTCTTCGAAAACTCCTATAAAGCTTTCTTTATCCATCTTTCTGATATTCTTTATGAGTTCTAACAACTTCGCAGATGCCTCTATATCAGGGTCTTGAGTTGTGTGTCTGCGAATGATTTGCATTTGATGGAACTGGCACATCTGTACCCGGGATGTCCGCCCCGCCTCATTCAGTCGTTTGCACGGTTGTGAAGCTCGGGATAACTTCCTGCGTGACCATATACCAGCGTCGGTACCCGGATTCCTGTTTCCAGGTACCGACGTTCTTCGTTTCCCTGTTATATATCCGGTTCGATGAGGCGTCGGTCCCTGGATGGCCCTTTCCGTGCACCGACGCTCTTTATTTCCCTGTGCCGGCTCGGTTTCAGGTGCGTGGGTGCAGGAATATCTGATAGGGTCCTCGTTATTCTTGACTCGCTTTTGCCTGACTCCCGCATCGATACTGCTTGAATTTTTAGAGCATAATTAGCTTTTCCCATTTAGTCTGACTTTGTGTACGGTTTTCGGTTCCCTTACATCGCTACATTGTCAGACATCGTCGGATCTGTGCCTCCGGGATACGGTATTGTCTGTAAAGCTGATTTCCTATTTCCTGTTTTTCCGAGCGTGACAGATGATACACGGATGCCTTTCCGTATCTGGGAACAATCCTCCTGTCTATTTCCGTGCAGAGGTCGATGTCGGAAATCTTTTTGTAGTCAGAGCGACCGTTTTCATATATCAGCATCTTTTCCAAAGGCTGATCCTTGATTCCGTACTCGATTGTGTCCAGTCTCACCGGCCCTGTTTCGAGCTTGTCCTTTTCCTGCTCCTTCTCCCATTCTTCTCCGGATTTTCGTGACATATAGTAGTTGAACGCCCGTGGAGTCGTGTACATATTCTCTACCTGTGCTATATCCAATACACTCTCCCGAAGGAAAACCCCGCTTTCGCTCATCTTATAGTGTGAGGGCCATTCAGCCTTCTTGCCTATGAATCTGTGGAATTGTTTCTGTTCCAGCAGTCTTTCGGGAGGTCTCTTGCCCATTTCCTTCTGGAATATTGCATTGATCGAGCAGTGAGGGTATGCATATGGTATGGGGACGATACCGTGATGCAGGGCGTTTCTCAGTACATAGGTCATTGCCGCAAGATGGTGGTGGAGTCCGACGATATGCAGGTGGAAGTGGGACCTTTCTCCGACTCTTCCGTGCCTCTGATATTTATGGTTGAAGTATTTGGAGTATGACTGCCGCATCGTAAACATGAATCCTGAATGGTCTTCAGTCTGGATCATCTTGTGACAGTGAGTTGACTGGAATGATTCGACAAGCCCTGTGGAGCCGGTCTTGTAAAGTGCCAGAGCTAAGCAGTTGAATCCCCGGTTGTAGTCTTCTTCGTCCCGGAACAGGATTTCGTCGCCTCCGGAAAGGCATAGATGGTAGGTCTTTTTCATAACATTTATCTTTTTCACATAGTCTTCTCTTCGGTTCTCCCTCTCATCTCTCTCGAAATGCTTGAAGTGTCGGTAAATATAATGTATATAATTCTTATTTCCTTTGAAACTTCTTGAAAAATCCTTTCTTAAGTAGCGTGGGTACCCGGAAGTCGAAATTCATGCACCGACGCTGTTGTTTTTCTTGCTGTCGCCCCGGTTTGTGGTAGCGTGGGTGCCCGGAACGGTAATTTCGTGCACCCACGATAGTGGGCTTACGACAGTGGGTGATGAGTTCGTTTTCCCTGTCGGAATTTCGGCCCGTGCCAAAGTGTTCGGACTTCCGTTTACCTGTGGTCGAAAATGTGCGGAAGTTTTTATAAACACCATTCGTAACTCAATGAAAACACGTAACTTAGCATATTGAATTCTTGGTCGAAAATATGTGAAAATTTTTGCATGTGCTATTGTCGTTTCGAAAAAAATGACTATCTTTGCATCCCAATAATTGAGGACGACTACGCCCAACCAGCTGATACTCAATTAATTAGGGATATTGTGAAATATTTTCATTAAAAGTAATAGAGCAATGTTACAACCAAAGAAAACCAAATTCAGAAGGCAGCAGAAAGGCCGCATGAAAGGTCTCTCACAGAGGGGAAACCAGCTTGCGTTTGGCTCATTCGGCATCAAGACCTTGGAGAACTGCTGGCTGACAGGACGCCAGATCGAGGCAGCTCGTCAGGCTGTATCACGTTATATGAAGCGTGAAGGAAAGATCTGGATCAGAATTTTCCCTGATAAGCCATACACCAAGAAACCAGCCGAGGTGCGAATGGGTAAAGGAAAGGGTAATCCGGAGGGATTCGTATGCCCTGTAACTCCAGGCCGTATCCTTATCGAGGCAGAAGGCGTATCACTTGAGATCGCTAGAGAGGCACTCCGTCTCGGCGCCCAGAAACTTCCAGTTACTACGAAGTTCGTGGTACGTAGAGACTATGTAGAATAATTTAATGGAGAAAAGAAATGAAAGCATCTGAAGTACGCGAAATGTCGATCGCAGATCTGCGTGAGCGCATCGAGGCCGAGAAGGCTAATCTCGATTCAATGAAGGTTAATCACACAATCTCTCCATTAGAGGACACCTCAAAGATTGCAAAGGCAAGAAGGGACATCGCACGTATGATGACAATCCTTGCTGAGAAAGAGTCAAAGAACTAAAAATTGAATCCAAATGGAAAGAAATCTTCGTAAGGAAAGAATAGGTGTTGTGGTCAGCACTAAGATGGACAAGTCTATCGTGGTTGCGGTTGAAAGAAAAGAGAAACACCCTATGTACGGCAAGTTCGTAAAGAAGACCACAAAGTTCGTTGCTCACGATGAGAAGAACGAGTGCACTAAGGGCGACACAGTTCGCATCATGGAGACTCGTCCTTTGAGCAAGACAAAGAACTGGAGATTAGTAGAAATCGTAGAAAAAGTTAAGTAAAAATGATACAGCAGGAATCACGTTTACAGGTGGCAGACAACAGTGGAGCAAAGGAGGTTCTTTGTATCCGTGTTCTGGGTGGTACCCGCCGCCGTTATGCTAGAGTGGGCGACAAGATCGTTGTTGCAGTGAAGAGCGCTATCCCTGGCGGTGACGCTAAGAAGGGCTCTGTTTCAAAGGCTGTTGTAGTCCGCACTAAGAAGGAAATTCGTCGTCAGGACGGATCTTACATCCGTTTCGATGACAATGCTTGCGTTCTCCTTAACAATGCAGGTGAGGTTAAAGGTACTCGTATCTTCGGCCCTGTAGCAAGAGAGCTTCGCGAGAACTATATGAAGATCGTTTCACTGGCACCGGAGGTCCTCTAATAATTCGCAATCATTATGAAGAAGTTACATATCAAAAAAGGCGACACCGTCTATGTAAATGCCGGTAACGACAAAGGTAAGACCGGTAAGGTGCTTGAGGTAATCCCTTCAAAGGATCGCGC
>JAGBVR010000014.1 GCA_017630215.1 Bacteroidales bacterium
GACCTCTTCCTTACCAAGGAAGCGCTCTACCCCTGAGCTACACTGGCGTAGTTGGAGCGGAAGACGAGGTTCGAACCCGCGACCCTCAGCTTGGAAGGCTGATGCTCTACCGACTGAGCTACTTCCGCTTTTCAAAGTAAAAGCCCGATCGGTATGTGTCGGGCTTTAGGTGGGAGAAGATGGATTCGAACCACCGAAGGTAAAAACCAGCAGATTTACAGTCTGCCCCATTTGGCCACTCTGGTATTCTCCCAAAATTCCTAAGAACTTTTGAGCCGATGGAGGGAATCGAACCCACGACCCCGAGATTACAAATCACGTGCTCTGGCCAACTGAGCTACATCGGCAATGTTGTCTTGTTTTCCGTTTCGGAGTGTATTTCCTTAACGGGATTGCAAAGGTAGACATTATTTTTAAATCTCCAAAACTTTTTAGTCTTTTTTTGAGATTTTTTTCATTTTTTCTTCAAGAAGCCCCTTTATCCTCATTGCTGTAAGACCACATTCAGCCCTCAATTCTTCCTGTGTCCCCTGGCTTAAGTACTTGTCTGGTATTGCAATAGGGGTCACGGAAACACCTTCATGACGCCGAGACACGTATTCAGCGACACTGCCGTACAGTCCTCCTACAACACAGCCATCTTCTATTGTGACAACTTCACGGAATCTTTTGCATATTGCTTCCAACAAATCTTCATCAATCGGCTTTATATACCTTATATTATATATAGCAGGACAAGACCCGGTCTCATCTTTCAATTCATTCGCCGCTTGCAGAGCTCTGTTTACTACCGGACCCGCCGCAATCACAGCAACTCCCTCACCATCCATAAGCATTATTCCATTACCTGGAACATATTCTTCAAGAGTGCTGTTCTGCCAATCAGTTCCCTCCCCATATCCTCGAGGATACCTTATAATATAAGGGCCATTATCCGAAAGCATCGCCGAATACATCATATTCTTCAGTTCCACCTCATTTGCCGGGGCTGCGATTATAGCCCCCGGGATCGTTCTGTATACCGCCATATCATAACAGCCATGATGCGTAGCTCCATCCTCGCCGACGATTCCGCCCCTGTCAAGACAGAGCACCACAGGAAGATTCTGCAATGCAACATCATGGATTATCTGATCATACGCTCTCTGCGAGAAGGATGAGTATATATTGCAGAACGGTTTCATCCCGCCTGCGGCAAGACCTGCCGAGAACGTCACGGCGTGCTCCTCCTCGATACCGACATCATAAAACCTTCCCGGCATCTCCCTGGCAAGCAAGTTCATTCCGCAACCGGAAGCCATTGCAGGAGTGACTCCCACGACCTTCGGGTTTGACTTTGCCAACTCGAGAAGTACAGATCCAAAGACATCCTGGTATCTGCTCTCTCCTTTTTCACTCTTAATGCGCTCTCCTGTCTCGGGGTCGAAAATTCCAGGAGCATGCCAGACAGTCTGATTTGCTTCCGCTGGGGCATACCCCTTACCTTTGGTAGTAAGAGTATGAAGAATCAGAGGCCCGCCTATTTCCTTCAGTTTCTGAAGAGTGCGCACCACCTGTTCGATATCGTTTCCGTCGATTGGCCCGAAATATCTGAATCCCATGGCCTCGAAAAGATCACCACCGCTATGACGCACAAGCGAAGACTTGGTGCTGACGACCATCTTTTGGATCATTTTCCTGAATCTGCCGTCTCCAAGCCTGTCCCATATACGTTTTTTAGCATTATTATATCGAGGATCCGTAGTAATATTCAGAAGATATTCATGTATTGCTCCGATATTCCTGTCAATCGAGATATTATTGTCATTGAGGACAACAAGTATATCTGTCTTAGCGGCACCAGCATTGTTCAGGCCTTCGAAAGCGAGCCCTCCCGTCAAGGAGCCATCCCCGATCAATGCGACCACCTTCTGTCCAAGATTCTGCAGCTTTGAAGCCTCCGCGAACCCCAATGCCGCGGAAACCGATGTAGAAGAATGGCCGGCGCCAAACGCGTCATATTCACTCTCGGAACGTTTGGGGAATCCGCTGATCCCGTCTTTCATTCTATTACGGCGGAAAGCCTCGCGACGCCCCGTGATGATCTTATGCGCATATGCCTGATGGCCAACATCGAAAACAAGCTTATCGTGGGGTGCATCATATACATAATGAAGTCCTACAATAAGTTCCACTGCCCCCAGACTGGATCCGAGATGACCCGGGTTCACAGAACAGCATTCAATCATATATTGACGAATCTCCGCACAGAGCTGACGCAGCTGAGCGAAATCCATGGTCTTGATATCCTTGGGAGAATCGACTTTTTCCAGCAGGGTGTATGTCGTATGATTCTGATCCATATTGCGTTCAAAACAGTTTGACTTGCGAAGGTACTAAAAAAACGCTATCTTCGCAAAGATTTCCTTTACTCTCACCCGAACATAGTGAAGGGGCTTTCCAGAACAATAAACTAACAAATATTATGGCAGAAACAATCAAAAAGTATCTTAATGACAGCTTCGCAGCAAGGTGGGCTGCACTCATCCTCATTGCCTTGGCAATGTTCTTTGCATACATGTTCGTGGACGTCATGTCTCCGCTTCAGTCTCTTATCGAGTCAGCAAGAGGCTGGGACAGTTCGGTTTTCGGAACATATGCAGCATCTGAATACATTCTCAATGTATGCGGTTTTCTTATCATTGCCGGAATCATCCTTGACAAGATGGGCGTACGCTTTACAGGTATCCTTTCGACTTCACTCATGGTGATCGGAGCAGGTATCAAGTACATCGGCATCACAGAATGGTTCCAGGCTACCGAGTTCTGCAATTGGCTCGGATCATGGTGGACCGCTCTCCCTGGCAGCGCAAAGATGGCCTCACTCGGCTTCATGATATTCGGATGCGGATGCGAGATGGCGGGCATCACAGTATCAAAGGCAATAGCCAAGTGGTTCGAGGGCAAGGAAATGGCCCTTGCAATGGGCCTTGAGATGGCAATCGCACGTCTTGGCGTATTCGCAGTACTTTCAGCATCTCCTCGCCTTGCCGACAAGTTCGGCAATATCGAAGCCCCAATCCTTTTCTGTGTGATCCTCCTCCTTATCGGTCTGATCAATTTCATCGTATTTTCTGTGATGGATTCGAAGCTCGACAAACAGAAAGGTCTCACTGCAGGCGGTGAGTCAAGCGAGGAATTCAAAGTGAGCGACCTAGGTAAGATTTTCAGCAGCAAGATGTTCTGGCTCGTTGCTCTTCTGTGCGTCCTTTATTATTCTGCTATCTTCCCATTCCAGAGATATGCAACAAACTTCCTCGAAGTAACCCTTCAGATTCCTGCATCTGAGGCTGCTGACCTGTTCAGATGGTTCCCGATCCTCGCAATGGTTCTCACTCCGTTCCTCGGAGCATTCCTCGACAACAAGGGTAAGGGTGCGACAATGCTTATGATCGGCGCCATCATCATGATCGCCTGCCATCTCAGCTTCGCATTCCTCCTTCCGGCATTCCCAAGCAAGGGCTTCGCTCTTCTTCTCATCGTGATTCTCGGAGTATCATTCTCATTGGTTCCTGCAGCTCTCTGGCCTTCAGTTCCTAAGATCATCGACCCTATGATTCTCGGAAGTGCATATTCACTTATCTTCTGGATCCAGAATGTAGGCCTATGCTTTGTTCCGCTCATTATCGGTAACGCCCTCAAGGCTTCTGGCGGATACACAGTTCCAATGATCATCTTCGCTTCGTTCGGTGTAGTGGCATTCTTCATGTCATTCTTCCTCAAGATCGAGGACAAGAAGAAAGGATACGGACTCGAACTTCCTAACATCAAGAAATAATGTCAACCCTGAAAAACACTCTCAGGGACAATAAATGGGCATGCTGGCTGGCGCTGGCATGCCTTGTTGTTCCTATGTTTGCGTCGTACTTCTTCGACGATATGTTCTCATCCCTTTCGGAGCTCTTCAAGAATCCCGAAATGCTCGAACTGGGATGGGATATGGCAGATTACGGATTCTATGCCAGCGGATACTCCTTTCTGTGCATATGGGGAGGCCTGATCGTGTGCGGAGCCCTTCTGGACAAGTTCGGAGTGCGACTGGTAGGATCGATCTTCGTCGGCATGATGGCGGGCGGGGCGGCTCTCGTGACTTTTGCCATTTCAGCCGGATTCGCTCCTGAAAAGTCACTGACAATAGCTTACATCGGATGCATGCTCTTCGGACTCGGAAGTGAAATTGCCGGAGTTTCAGTTACACGTTCCATCGCCAAGTGGTTCAAGGGCAGGAACATGGCTCTGGCAATGGGACTGCAGCTTGCCATTGCTCGTTTCGGTACAGCTACAGCTATCCTTATCGCTCCGATGATCGTGACTCAAAAGAGCGCAGGAGAGATCTACACACTTGCTGATACAAACAAGCCTGCCCTCATCGGCCTTGCGGTAATAGCTTTAGGCGTACTTCTCTGGGCCATATTTGTGGCAATGGATGCAAGATTCGACCGTCAGACCGGTGAAACTGACAAGGTGGAAACAGCTGAAGAAGACAAGTTCAGGATCTCGGATATCTGGAAGGTCCTGAGCAACCCACGTTTCCTGATGATAGCGGTGCTATGCGTGACATTCTACTGCTGCGTCATACGCTTCAAGAAGTTCGGCGTTTCGATCCTGCTTCCGCTTTTCGGGGTCAATCTCGATATCGCGACTGTGCTTCTGGCAATGATCCCGTTCTTCACCATCCTTTTCACTCCCCTCTTCGGAGCATTGGTGGACAAGGTAGGAAAGGCCACTACATGGATGATCGTGGGTTCGGGAATGGTACTTTTGTCACATCTTATCATAACATTTGCTCCGCAGGGAGTACCGGGATATGCATACGTTGCAATCGCCCTTCTGGGAATCGGTTATTCACTTGTACCCTCGGCAATGTGGCCTTCGGTGCCTAAAATCATCCCGGAGAAGAATCTTGGCACTGCATACTCATTGATCTATTGGGTGCAGAATCTCGGCATGTGGGCGGTTCCGATCTATGTGGGCCGGATCTTTACGCGCACGATCACTCAGGCAGGCAATCACGCTCAGGAGGTTCAGGCTGCAATCTATGCCGAGTATATATTCATCCTGCTGGGAGTCGTGGCTGTAGCCGTGGCACTCATGCTGTATTTTTCATCTAAACGGAATCCTCTTCTGAAGCTGGACGAGGCATCTCAGAAGCGATAGGGTTTATTATACAACAGACTGGCAATGAATTCCAGCGACCCCCGCCTCCTTACAGGAGGCACCCCCTAGCCGGGGGTGGCATGTCGCTTCCATTCATTGCCAGTCTGTTTTGTATAATAAACCGACCTCTGAGCGGAATACTTACTTTTTCATTTTGCGGAGGAAGCACTCGATGGTATTCTCCATCAGACAGCAGATGGTCATCGGACCAACTCCACCTGGGACAGGGGTGATTACTGAGGCCTTCGGTTCGATTGCGGCATAGTCCACATCACCACAGAGTTTTCCGGTCTCTGGATCGCGGTTAACTCCCACATCGATCACCACAGCGCCCTCTGACACCATATCGGCAGTCACAAACTTAGGTCGTCCGATGGCTACGACAAGGATTTCGGCATTGCGGGTAACCGTAGGGAGATCCACTGTACGGCTGTGAGCGATTGTAACCGTAGCATTCTCATCGAGAAGAAGCTTTGAAACAGGAAGGCCTACGATATTGCTTCGACCGATCACCACTGCCCTCTTGCCCTTGATTTCCACACCGGCCCTCTTGAGCATCTTGATGATTCCCTTAGGAGTGCACGGGAGAACACAGTCCTGTTTCTGCCAGAGAGCCGCCACATTGAGAGGATGGAATCCATCGACATCCTTTTCTTTTGCAATAGTTGCGATAACCTTATCCTCGCTGATATGCTTTGGAAGAGGAAGCTGCACGAGGATGCCATCCACGGTATCGTCAGCATTGAGTTCCTCGATAAGGCCGAGAAGTTCAGCCTCTGTGATAGTATCCGGCTTGCGGATGGTAGTATTCTTGATGCCCACCACCTCGGATGCCTTCGCCTTGCCGGTCACATATGAAACACTGCCGGGATCCTCACCGACGAGGATTACAACCAGATGCGGCACACGGCCGTATTTATCCGGAAATGTCGCTACCTGAGCCTTCATTTCCTCTTTCAGCTGAGCTGAAAGTTCTTTTCCTGATATTACTGTTGCCATACTGATTCATTTTTATTACAACACTCTCCAGCCGATGTCGCGACGATAGAAGAGATTGTCGCATTCTATTGATTCCACTGCTGCGAGAGCCTTGTCATGAGCCTCCTGAAGGTCAGCGCCAAAGCCTACCACCATAAGGACGCGACCGCCTGAGGTGTAATAGTTGCCATCCTTGAGTGAAGTACCCATATGGAACACTCTGATATTCTCAGGAAGGTTGTCAAGGTTCTTGATTTCATAACCCTTCTCATAGTCTCCGGGATAACCCTTGGAAGCCATCACAAAGCCCATTGTAACCTCCTTCTTCCACTGAATCTGCGGCATAGGAGTGTGATCGGCTACAGCTGAGAAAATGTCATAGATATCTGACTCCAGACGTGGCAGAACCACCTCTGTCTCAGGATCACCGAAACGGCAGTTGAACTCGATAACCTTCACACCTGTCGGAGTTTTCATAAGTCCACCGTAGAGAACGCCGGTGAATGTACAGCCCTCAGCCACCATTGCAGCAGCTACAGGCTTCATTATCTTCTCCATTGCATACTCCACATCCTCATCTGTAATGATAGGAACCGGTGAGTATGCTCCCATACCGCCGGTGTTAGGACCCTTATCCCCCTCATATGCACGCTTGTGGTCCTGGGAAAGAGTCATAGGATATACATCCTCTCCATCCACGAAGCACATGAATGAGAATTCAGGACCTGTAAGGAATTCCTCTACAACGACCTTACCCTTGCCGAACTTATCATCAAGAAGCATGTCCTTGAGAGCTTCGTCAGCCTCCTCGAGAGTCTCTGGAATCACCACACCCTTGCCGGCTGCGAGTCCGTCATACTTGAGAACCACTGGGATAGAGCCCTTCTTCACATACTCAAGAGCCGCTTCATAGTCCTCGAAAGTCTCGAATGCGGCAGTAGGAACATTGTACTTAGCCATAAGCTGCTTAGCGAAATCCTTGCTCGCCTCGATTGTAGCGGCAGCCTTTGACGGGCCGAAGATTCTGAGTCCCGCAGCCTTGAATGCATCCACAACTCCTGCTGCAAGAGAGACTTCAGGACCCACCACAGCAAGGTCAATACAGTTTTCGAGTGCAAAAGCCTTAAGACCCTCCACATCAGTGTCTTTCAAAGAAACACATTCCGCCTGAGCCGAGATTCCTGCATTACCCGGAGCACAATAGATTTTTCCTACCTGAGGGGAACGGCTCAGAGCATCCACGATAGCGTGCTCACGTCCGCCTCCACCGATTACCAAAACTTTCTTCATATCTTAGATTTTAATAGTTTATGCTGTTCAGACTTGCGAAGATACGACTTTTCTTGCAGAATTCATATATCGGAGATTTTTTGTATTTTTACGGCATTATGAAAAGGATACTGATAACATTTGCATTGCTCATAGCAGGTCTCCCGGTCTGGAGCATTGAGCGCGAAAAGGACTCACTGGCATTCGTCAGTGCTGAATGGACCTTTACGAAACTTGAAGGCGGAGCTACAGCGATGACTGCCAGGATGCAGATCTTCGAATCTGCACAGAGCATTGCAATAATAAAATATCCGGCAAGAAAATTCCGGACTGAATTGATACACAGTCCCGGAGAAATGGCCGGAAAGACCAGCGAAATCGCCCGAAGGGAAAAGATGCTGATGGCAATGAACGGCAGTTACTTCAATATGAAGCAATTGACACCTTGCACATATTTCAGGATAGCAGACCAAGTGCTGGGAGAGACCTCTGCTTCAGAAAGTTTTCGCGTCAATGGCGTAGTCGGCATCAGGAACCGCCGGGGACACCGCGTCAAAATCATAAGCTGCCAGCCTTCCGACTACAATGAAATTACAGAAAGATGGCATTCAGTTCTGGCCGCAGGTCCGGTTCTTATGGAAGATAAAGAAATAGTCGTCCCGGAAATAACAAAATCCGACGAAAACGGCAACGGGACCGATGCATTTTATGACAAAAGACACCCGCGATCTGCTATTGGATATGACAAAAAAGGCAACATCTATCTGATAGTGACTGACGGAAGGCATCCAGGTGACGCCGAAGGCACCAGCATATATGAGACTGCACTGATCTGCAGTTTCCTGAATCTGGAAGATGCGATCAATCTGGACGGTGGAGGATCATCCACTCTATGGCGCAGTGAAGAAGGCGTATTGAATCACCCGAGCGACAACAGGAAGTTCGACGCACAGGGTGAGAGAAAGGTTCCGAACATCATCGGAGTCTTCAGATAATCAATACTTTATAAGAAGTTGAGTAATATGATTCCTATACTCGATAGGGGTCATATTCTTGCGTTTGGTGAATATGCGGATAAAATTTGATTTATTGTTGAATCCGCAGTCATAGCATATCTCGGAAGCGCTCAGCGAGGTACTGGCAAGAAGATCACAAGCCTTGGCTACACGCAGATTATTGACATATGTTATGAATGATATGCCGGTCTTTTTCTTGAAGAAATGACTGAATGCAGACTCAGACATATTTACAAGAGCTGCAACTTCCGCAAGGCTTATCTTTTGGGAAATATTCTCTTCAATATATTTGCAGGCCTTGCTGATACGTCTGGACTTGGATGAATTCACAAGATTCTCAGATTCGTACATATTGCTTACGAGTTTGCGGCGTGAGGCTGCAGCAAGCAAATTCAAGATATTCAAGAATTTGGTCGCAGTCTGAAAGCCTTGCATCCTTGTAAGTTCCATTATCTCATCCTTGATTCTTTCCGCATCAGTCCCATAGAAATGCAAACCCTGGGTCGAATCTATAAGCAACTGTCTGATAGGCATGAAAAGACGCTTGCTGATCATCTGGAAACTGAGAAGATCACTGGAAAACTGGATGGTAATAACATGATTGGTCACCAATTCGGATTTCCATACGTGCGGAACATATGGACCGGTCATAACGATATCCAAGCCATCAAAAGCCTCTTCATAATCTCCGACGACCCTTGTTCCGGAAGTATTCATGACCAGATTAATCTCATACTCCGGATGACAGTGTATAGGATAGTCAAACTTTGCATTGGGATGATTCATAATTACAAACAGATCATCCTGAGTAATAGGAACGATTTCCTGTTGAATTTCATTCATAGCTTCAAGTTATTGACATTACAAACTTAATGAATAATTCAACAATAATAAACATGATATTCAAAAAAGTATAACCAATTGCCCACCTAATACACCATTAATCAATATCGGTAATCAGCAATAAAGACTGTGAAGGGATTTTGATTCTCATAGATTTGCCTGAAATTCCTTTTACAGTAGGTTCCAGCACACCGTCAGAGCCGATTTCATAAAACGCATCTTCATAAACATACACCCTTGCATCTGAAAAAGTATATGGAAGCGTCAAGCCTGCGGTCATATCATCAGACGAGTAGTTGACTATAGCCAGGGTATGGCGGTCTCCCATTTCTGCAGCACATACCCGGACTCCGGAAGTGGCAGAATATTCCACCTCGTGGATATGACATCCCTTTGGAAAATAACGGCACATCAGAGTCCATGCGTAATACCAAGGACGGATTTCCTCTTCCGAAGGCATCCCAAAAGCCTCTGAGCCCAATATATTCCAGAACCCCCAGATCTTTATATTTTCCCTCAGACCCGTATCTCCCACCGAGTGGGCGGCATCGTCAAGCATCCAGACTGCCATTCCGGAAAACCCGCTGTTCATCACATCCATTGCCAGCAGAGCCATATCCAGTCCGTAGAAATGATCATAAACCATCATATTGCAATCTGACAGGCCTGCAAAAGGATGCTCCTCCGCACGACGCCTGTTCTCCCTATACAGCAGCGAATCCTCCGGATTTTCATATTTGAACCCAGCCTCACCCAAAATGATACGCTTCCCATCAGGGACCAAAGCCTTCAAAGCCTTAAGTTCGTCCTGATACGAACCGTTCCTGACTTCTTGCTGACCGGGATATGCGTGTACATCATATAAACCGACAACATCATCCAGTTCATCTGCAGTCATTTTCATCCAGTCTTCAACTGAAAGACCGGTCTCAGAATGGACGTTATGCACCACTGCATCCGGAGCCGCCAACGAAACCTTTTCCTTAAGTCCCGGATACTCCTGCATCTGTGCATCAAAACGAAGAGCCATTGACTTCCACAGTTCATAATCGCCGTTTGTTGAAGCCCAGGAACCATCCGGCTCATTAAATATAACGAAATGCCGGATACAGTCGAATCCAAGGACATTGACAAGATGATTCAGATAATCCACAGACATCTCAACCCATTGCTGCGAATCCTTCATTGCGGGTTCAGGGGGATTGAACTCTCCGTAGACGACTGTAATTCCATTATCCTGGCAGAATCGAAGTATCCTGCATAATTTTTCAATATTGCGGGTCTTGTCATATGTACGCGAAGAAGCATCCCAATAGAGAAACGGGCTATTGATCATACACCTTACATAGCCCATTCTCATTGACCCGACTCTTTCCGAAAGGACAGTCCAATCATCTTCTGACAAGTCTGCGCCCCAAGCTATAGCTTCATCATAGGGATCCCATTCAACCCCATTGCCTATATAATTCTGATTAATGATATTGTCAGTCACCTTGACCTCCAAGTCTGCTGTCCGGCATCCGGTCAGAAGGAAACTGACAAAAAATGCCATCAGAAGCCTCAGCATAGGCATTCGGTTTTAAGATAGTCCAGAAGTTGCTGAAGTGGGCATGTCGCCACCCCTACATATCTGTCAGCGGCCCCATAATACACATAAAGGATGCCATCGACAACAACATTTCCACAAGGGAATATGCACCTGCTGTAAAAACCATCGGTTTCATACGGATGCTCCGGAGAAAGAATAGGCTCCGCCGTGCGGGCAATAACCTTCATCGGGTCATCCCTGTCAAGAAGCAGGGCACCTACATTGTATTCCGCCTTGCCACCATCCGCGACTCCGTGATACAGCACCAACCATCCATCTTCAGTAAGGATCGGAGGAGTACTGCCACCTATCTTTTCTTCCCAGGTTCCGGGACGACCTGTAATCAGAAGATGGCTAGGCTTGTCCTCCCATGACATGAGGTCATCAGAAAATTTAATCCAGATGGATGGGAAATCCACCCCATATTCCGGTCCGACATACTGCTTAGGACGGTGCAGGAGGGCATATCTGCCTTTAACCTTGTCCGGAAACAATATTACATCTCTATCATCCAGAACCGGGGAAGTAATCCTGCCAAGTCTCCTGAAAGTCTTGAAATCCTTTGTTACGGCAAGACCTGTATTACCGATATTTTCCTTTAGCACGGCAGGAGAATTCTCTCCGCACTCAGGAAGCAGGACTACATCGTGCGGGAAAGTCCAATATTGTCCCGGATTATAAATACGATAGGCATAGGTAATGTAGAATTCATCACCGAACTTCACTATACGCGGATCCTCCACGCATCCGCTGTCTGGACCGTCCATGCTGGGAGCAAAGGCCGGGGTATCACTGACGCGGGTGAAATTGAAGCCGTCCTTACTGACAGCATATCCGAAACGGATGACGTGCTGCGGATCATCTCCGGCCGCACGGTAAAGCATATGAAAGACTCCATTGTCATAGACCACACCTGGGTTGCACGTCACAAGATTCTCCCACTGATTGGCCGGATTCGGAGAAATTATCGGATTATTTTCAAATTTCTTAAGATGCATAATATCAGCTGAATATAATAAGTAGCAAAGCGCTCAACACAATAAGACCCATTCCCCACACACGATAGTTGTTCCAGAAAGACACACCTTTGAGTGCCTCCCTTTCTTCACGGAATTCCTTGAACGAAAACACAGTAGTCCGAAGCTTTTCCTCAGTTGGAGCAGGAAAGAAACGGCTCGCTGTCAGAATCACCAGAACACTGAAAACGAAGAGAATCGGTATGACGAAAAGGAAATGCATATTTCCGAATATATCCTCTCTGAAGAACAACAGGATCACAGCCATGACAAGACCGGCAATCAATCCTATAAAAGCTCCGGAGGCATTCGTACGACGGGAAAAGATACCCGTCATGAATGCGGCCACTATAGGAGGGGCTATATACGAGATCATTTCCTGATAATATTTCAAGAGGGAATCGAAACGGCTTATGTTAGGTGCCCATATAGCGGCTATAAGAAGTATAGCTACTGTGGAGATTCTTCCTACACGTACAAGTTGTCTTGAATCGGCATCAGGACGAATTTGGGCATAGAAGTCCATTGTGAAAAGTGTTGAGGCTGAATTAAGTATGGCACTCAATGTGGACATAAGAGCAGCAAGCATAGCTGAGAGAAGCACCCCGAGAAGACCGGCAGGAAGAAGCTTCATCACCATAGTCGGATATACCATGTCCGGATTTTCAATATCAGGGAAGAAAGCCCGTGCAATCACACCAGGGAATATTATTATAAAGAGGGTGAGCAATGTCAAAAAGCCACAGAACATCACGCCCTTGCGTCCTTCATTGACATTCTTCGCACTGAGAACTCTCTGCACCAGGGTCTGGTTGTTGGCCCAGAAATATATTCCTGAAATCGGCATTCCGATGAACAGACCCAACCAAGGAGTGGCAGAATCATCCATGGGACGTATAAGCTTCACTGCAATATCACCGTCCTGCATCAAGCTGGCAACATATTCCATACCTCCGCCGGCAAAGCATACTGTAGTGAGAATTACCGAACCGGCTATCAAGATCACCGCCTGGATAAGTTCGGCACTGATGGCCGAAGACAAGCCTCCGGGGATAGTATAAGACGCAGCCAGCAGGGCAAAAATACAGATTATCAGTCCTGTATCTGCTACAGGGAAAATCAGTTTTATGATCAGGACAGCCGCATACAAGGCACCTGCAGCATCCAGGAATACCGTTCCGATGATGCTTATGGCCGAGAAATAGTATCGGGAGCGCTTGTCATAGCGTTTTTCCAGAAATTCAGGGATAGTGAAAATCCCGGACTTCAGATACAGCGGCAGCAGAAAAACGGCAAAGAGCACCATCACCACCACTCCGCCTGTGAGATTATAATTAAAGACAGCAATACCGGTATGGTAGGCATCCCCAGACTGGCCTATGAGCGTAGTGCTGGATATGCTTGCGGCGAACAACGAGAGTCCGATGACCCACCATGGCATGGATCTTCCTGCAAGAAAATAAGAGCCGGCATCACCGCCTTTAGCGTGGCGAAGCCCCCACCAGGTGATGAACACCAGGTAGAGGCCTATTATTATGATATCTATAATACCGATTGAAAATCCTTCCATAGTTTATGTCATTCTGCATCCCAGACATATGTGGCCACAGAGCCGGGATCGATTCTGAGTCGTGCAAATTTACCATTATATTGGATATTTAGCTCACGTCTTGACCAAGAATCGTTAGAAACTATCATAACAATTTTTCCCTGAGGGGTCAGGAAGGTCACATTATCAGGTACATCTGCCTTCTCAATGACATTTGTGCGCCATACCTGAGGGTGCTGTTCATCCTCACAGATAGAAATGATTCTTTCACCCGGAGCCGTAGAGAAGATACGTTTCGAACCCGGAGGAACCAGTTTGGAAGCATGGGCTATCACATAATAAGCGAGATTTCTTGTCACCTTGTCTCCATCTATTGTTATGGCACCCTGGCACATTGAACAGCCGCCATTATCTGTATGAGGGTCATTGAGGGGGTCTGCAGCAAGATTCCACAGGATCACATTGCTGCTCCAGTTGCGGGTGACACCGATGACAAGTCTCTTCACGGGAGCCGCGATATCGATTCTGTCAAGGCCCGGACGCTCTGTAACCATCTGCTCGGTAAAGTATATCTTTTTGTCAGGACGAGCTTCATAAACGTAGCTCATAGCGCTGAGATCGCCACGATAATGGTGGTATCCTGAGCCGGCCACATACTTAGCGGCCTCCGGATCATTGTATATTGCAAGGGCATAGTCAGGACGGTCACAATTGTGATCGAACACAATGATGTCGGTATCAAGACCTGCCTTCTCAAATTCAGGGCCAAGATGGTTTTTAACAAACTCCAGCTGATCTGCCGGATCCCAAGGCATACTTGGAGTATTACGGGAATTGAGAGGCTCGTTCTGGATGGTGACAGCATCGATATGGATACCCTCCTTCTCCATTGCCTGGACATATTTCACGAAATATTCAGCATAGACTTGATAGCAGTCCTTACGAAGCTTGCCACCACGGATGTTTCCGCTCTCCTTCATCCATACCGGAGCCGACCATGGAGATGACATGATCGGTATGTCAGGATTGATTCCAAGGATTTCCTGCATTACAGGCACCACATCCTTAAGATCCTGAGCCAGAGAGAATTTCTTTAATTTAAAATCCTCCTTTCCTTCTTCCAGGTCATCATATGAGAATGTAAAGCTGTTAAGATCAGAAGAACCTACTGTCAGACGGATATAACTGAATCCCACTCCATCAACAGGATTGAACATTTCCTGGAGAATCTCGTGACGTGCCGATGGAGTCATCTTGATGAGATGCTCAGCACTTCCTCCGGTAAGAGCAAAGCCGAATCCCTCCATTGTCTGATATGAACGGACCGGGTCCACTACAATGTAAGCGGCCCTCTCATTTCTATTGAAACCAAATTCGACGGTCTCGTCCTGAAGCTTGAAAAGTTCCGATCTGTCTGCCTTAGTTTCCCAAGCAGAAACTGTCTGGGCTGTTGCGGCTGCCGCCATTGTCAAGCCAAGAGCCGCTGTCAATATCATCTTTCTCATAACCAATTGTTTTCTACGATTTCACGTGCTTTTCTATCTGGATCTGAAGTCATATATGACTTATTGTTCAGTATCATCACATTGCCGTTTTCAGGCGTATATGGCTCCCATTCGGGAAGTCTTCGGGATGAAGGTTTTCCGGTCTTCATGAAATTAACCAGAGCCTCAGACATCTTCATGGAGAGCTTGTACGGGCTGTTTCCACCTCCGTTATGAGTGACCATACGGTCAGTGTTCATAAGCCAGAATGAGATGTCGATGCAATGGAATGCCCTGTGTCTGCCGTCGAAAAGCGGAGATTCCCAGCCGAACCATCCCATATATACAGGAGCACCCTGACCGCAACGGGCATTGGCAGTCTGAATCATTCCATATCTGTGAGACACTGCATATGCCCATATCTCTATCGGGCGCGCATCAGGGAAGACTTCCCTATATCCGTCGATCACTGCCATCGGGTCCTTATAGGTACCGGCAAGCTTTTCAGCCACTCCTTCAAATGTGATGTCTTCGTATTCAGGATTGTCCCTGTTTGGATTCCACTCATGGAAAGTACTGCACAGAAGCATAGGTACATCTGACTCCCATCCTTCAAAAAAGTATCCTGACGGAATATCGATATCATTGCCTACAGGAGCAAAGCCAACTCTATATCCCGAGGCCCCCTGAAACTTCCGCTGAGCTCTCATTGCCAAGGCAAGATACTCTTCCCAAGGCATCCTCTGAAGAGAATCCACCTGCGAAGGTTCGAGCCCTGCTTCTGCCAGAACGGCCTCACCAAGCTTAGCGGAATAAGTAGCGTCATTAGCCCTGACAGCATCACCGCTAAGAGCTACACCTTTATGAAAAAGTCCTCTGGCTGAAGGCATTGCACTAACTATACACACCTTGGAGCCGCCACCAGACTGGCCCATTATGGTGACATTTGAAGGATCGCCTCCGAAGTTCTCGATATTGTCCCTTATCCATTCGAGAGCAGCGACGATGTCAAGCATTCCGACATTGGCCGAATGACGGTATTTCTCTCCGCCGACAGAGGAAAGGTCTGTAAAGCCGAAGGCATTGAGACGATGATTGATCGAGCAAAAAACTATATCTCTTCTGCGCGCTATATTCTCACCATTGTAACCATCCTGCTCGATGCCGTTACCCTTGGCAAAACCACCTCCATGAAGCCATACCAGCACAGGGCGTTTTCCGCCGTCCTTCAAGCCGGAAGTCCATACATTTAGCCTCAGGCAGTCCTCGCCCATCATGTCATAATTCCAGTGATCCGTAAACATGTAGTACGACTCCGGACGACGGTCATAATACTCCTGAGGGGCGGATTCTCCGAAAGCTACAGCCGCACGCACACCCTCCCAGGATGCAGGAGGCTGAGGAGGCATGAAACGGTTTTCCCCGGATGTCGGGGCACCATACGGAATACCATGGAAACAATACACATCATGAAGTTTGTAGCCACGCACCTTTCCGTATTCGGTATCAGTTACGGCTATATCCTCACCGATATAAACCTGCTGCCGGGAAGCAGGGTAAAATCTCTGCCCGTCTCCGGAGCAGGAAGCCACGGCCGCTGCGGCCATAAGACACAAAAAAGGAAATCTTCTCATAGTCAGTAATGCATTTCTTTCTTACGTGGTCAAAGTTACCCATTAACCCCCCTAACGGAATTGTACTTTTCCGCTCAATCATTATGTATTTTCTAACGCGGTCAAAATTGTATAATGATTTGACATAACACTCAACTTTGTTGTTTTATACAAAACCTACATTTGTATTGCATTATAGGCCAATCGGCGATAACTATTAACCAAAATTATAAACTAAAGAACCACGTTATGAAGAAGATTTACAGACATCTGTTTCTTGCAGCGGTTGCAACAATGGCCCTCGCTTCCTGTACGGAAAAGGCCCGCAACACTGAAGAGCTTGTAGATCCTTGGCTTCGTGCACGTACTCCGGTAAACTTGAGACTGGAGTCTCAGATCGGAGCAGCTGTCATCACAGACAACTGGCGTAACGACGCAGAAGGATCCGTCACAGTCAGTCTCATTACCGGAGGACTTGATATGTCTGCGGTAAAGGTGGTCGCCCTGGATTTTGAGTATCCGGAGAGCGAATACTGCCCTACTGCATCTATCGCTCCGGGAAGCACTCTTGACTTCAGCGACGGCACAGCGGAATTTGTCGTGACTGCCTACAACGGCGAGACACGCACCTACACAGTGAGCTACTCACAGTTCAAGGATCCTCTCGAAGGAACCTACAGTTTCACACCGATCGGTGGTATCCTCGACGGCAGCGCGCCTCAGAGTGCATTCATCATCCACGGCGGATGGGACGGAGAAGAGGTCCGTTCTACAGTAATGGACAAATGGTGGCACTGGGGAGACGGCTATATGCCAACCGACGAGGATGACAACATCCTCAGCTTCCGTCTCGAAGAAGCTGATGCCGAGACCGGAGCTACATTCGGAACATTGGTAAATACTCCTGGAGCTGACGGCAAATATGCCAACTACATGTTCCAGAACAGCACTGACATGAACGGCAAGTACCGCATCTTCCCTACAGGCAAGAGCCGTTGGGGCAAGACCGGTGATGGATTCATTACTGTGTATGCATATGAAGACGAGGATTACTCTGAGCCTCTTTACAAGGTAAGTCAGCTCGGCGCGGGTGACCACACATTCTCTCTTGTAACCATTTCAGTGCCGACAATGGCATTCAGCAGAAGCCACGAAGGTCCATTCGACAACATCAACTGGAATTATCCTGACTCAAGATGGTTCTCTGACAACGTACGTACAACTATGTGGCTCGTCAAGCAGGACACTGACACACCACTCGAGAACCACTCTGACCTCCTTGCTCAGTAAATATGTACAAGACTATGGGTATATCATTAATGACTGTGGCCGCATCACTGCTGGCCGCGATGTCTTGTTCCGGAAACGAACCGTCTCCGGAGCCTACGCCTTCCGACACAAGGTCAATGACCGTACAGGAATCCGTTGAGATTGCTCATACCGGAGGAGAGTTCTCGATAGAGATCGAAAGCAATTTCGATATTCAGGTCGAGCCTATGACAGACTGGATAGAATTCGACAGAGTGGAAGGAAACAAAGCCTGGTTCACAGCTGACCCGAACGGATACACCAGTAATCGCGAAGGCCAGGTAAAGTTTGCCGATGCCAAGGACAGATACTATTATAAGGTATCCAAAGTCGTCCAGACAGGTGATCCTAACCCTCTGACATCTCTCAGAATCGTCGATAAGAATGCCACACCGGAGACAAAGGCTCTCTTTGCCAATCTCTGGGCAATCGCTGAAAAGGGCTTCATGTTCGGCCACCACGACGACCTATGGTACGGACGTTACTGGTACAACGAACCCGGAAATTCCGATACAAAGGCTGTTTGCGGCGACTATCCCGGAGTATTCAGCGTGGATTTCGGTCCTATAATGGACAATCGCTACAACAGCGGTGAAAACGAGATCCGCCGCAGGGTCATCATCGAGGCCTACAACAGAGGCGAGGTAATCACTGCATGCTGCCACCTGAACAATCCTCACACTGGAGGCGACTCGTGGGACAATTCCAGCAAGGATGTGGTAAAGAGCATTCTTACAGAAGGTAACGCCACAAGAACAAAGTATCTCCAGTGGCTGGACCGATGTGCAGATTTCGCCAACAACCTCAAAGGTGCAGACGGAAAGCTTATCCCGATTATATTCCGACCTTATCACGAGCATACTCAGACATGGTCATGGTGGGGTTCATCATGCACTACCCAAGATGAATTCATAAGATTCTGGCAGTTCACTGTCAATTATCTCAGGGACACCAAGGGAGTGAGAAACTTCATCTACGCAATTTCTCCTCAGATGGATGCAGACTACGGAAGCGATGTAAAGAACCGTCTCCTCCACAGATGGCCTGGTGACGATTATGTCGATTTCCTCGGAATGGACTGCTACCATTACTCCAATGCCAATGCCTTCAAGAGCAACCTCACAGCCATGACAGCACTTTCTCTTGAAAAGAAAAAGCCTTGCGGCGTGACCGAAACAGGTCCTGAGGGCTTCAACTGGCCGGACTATTGGACAAATCACATTCTGGCAAGTGCAAAAAACCAGAGAGTCAGTCTGATAGTAATGTGGAGAAACAAGTATGTCGGAAACAATGAAGGAGACAGACATTTCTACTCAGTCTATCCGGGACACGAGTCGGAAGAGGACTTCCGCAAGATGTACAACGACCCTACAACTTTCTTCAGCAGCGATCTTCCGGACATGTATACCATGCCGAAGTACTATGAAGTAAAGTAATCCAGAATATTAATAACAAAACATAACCAAAATGACCAAATCACTCAAATCATTTCTGTTAAGCGGTATCATACTGCTTTGCGGAGTCATTGCCAGTCCGCTTTATGGCCAAAGCAGGACAGTCAATGGTGTAGTGCAGGACGATAATGGGGAACCATTGTACGGTGCATTTGTAGTGGAGAAAGGTACGACCAACGGAGTCTCTACCGACTTCGACGGTAAATTCTCTATCACATTGACTGCTGAGAATCCCGTTCTCGAGTTCCAGTTCATCGGATTCAAGACACAGGAGATTCAGGTAGGTGAAGGCCAGAGACTTCTTGTTATACAGATGGAAAGCGACGCCAATCTGATGGAAGAAGTCGTAGTGACGGCATTCGCCACTCAGAAGAAGATCAATGTCACAGGTGCGATTTCTGCTGTAAACGGTAACGATCTCGTGGCCGCTTCCGTAGCGAACATTTCCAACGCCCTCCTCGGTAACACTCCAGGTGTCAGCGGTCTTCAGACCTCAGGAGAGCCAGGACGTAACCAGGCTAACATCTTTGTCCGCGGTATTTCCACTTATGGAGAATCTACTCCTCTGATCATCATCGACGGTGTGGAGCAGGCTTCAGAGCAGGCATTCAGCGCATTCAACTCTATGGATGCCAATGAAATCGCAAGCATCTCCGTACTTAAGGACGCTTCTTCCACTGCCGTTTACGGTGTGAGAGGTGCGAACGGTGTAATCATCGTAACCACCAAGCGTGGTGCTGTGGGCAAACCTGTAATCAGTGCTTCGGCAAACTTCGGTCTCACTTCTGCGACTCAGCTCCAGGAAGGAACAACAGCTTACGAATATGCTCTCATGAGAAACGAAGCTATCCGTAACGAGCAGCGAAGCTACGCCGGAAACGACGGACTCAATGCCTACATCTATGATGACTTCGACCTCTGGAAATTCAAGAATAACCGCGACTTCACACCTCAGGAAGTGGACGCTATGACTCAGCTCACCCCTGCACAGAAAGAGCAGCTCAAGAATTCTCCTGCACTTTATTATGCTTCACGTAACCTTTATAAGGAGCAGTTCAATAAGGTAGCTCCTCAGTATCAGGCAAACGTTAACATCAGCGGCGGTACTGACAGAGTGAAGTACTTCGTTTCATTCGGTTACTTCCGTCAGGAAGGTATCACCAATGCAGTGGAATACTACGGATCTGAGACAGGTTCGGTATTCAACCGCTACAACTTCCGAAGCAACTTCGACATCAACATCACCGACAACCTCAAGATCACCATCAACTCAGCAGGTCAGTTCGGAGAGACTACAGGTCCTGGTAACAGCGCAGACCCTTATGACATCTCTGCACGTTACAAAGTGATCATGCAGTACATCTATGACTCCAACCCATTCATTTCACCGGGTATCGTAGATGGTAACCTTATCCGCGGCTTTGCAGGTGTATCTGGTACTGTACAGAACCCTCTGTCTTCAAAGACAAACAGCAGCATCGGTGAGCAGAACGCCCTCTACAACCTCTTGATAAGTGGTTCAGGATCGATCTTCAACAGCCTTCTTGACAACTCTATCAAGCTCGAGCATACCCTTGACTATATCCATCCGAACCTCAAGGCTTATGCTACCGTATCTTATCAGGACAACTACAACCGTTACGTGAAGTTCACTCCTTCCATCCCTTCATATACCGTTCAGCGTAATCTTGAGAATCCTAACGTTCTGGATTTCTTCGGAGGTTCTATGGGAGCCGGTTCATTCGAGTCATGGGGATACAGCAACTGGAACAAGCTTTATATGGATGCCGGAATCGACTGGCACGAGTCATACGGCAAGCATAACGTTTCAGCCCTCCTCCTCGGAAAGGCATCACGCTATACAATGCCTGGCGACTCATACCACGTACCATCAGGTATCATGGGTTTTGTAGGCCGTGTCACATATAACTATGACGACCGCTATATGGTCGAGGTGAATGCCGGTTACAACGGTACAGAGCAGTTTGCTGAAGGTATGCGTTTCGGTCTCTTCCCTGCAATCTCGGCAGGTTGGGTACCTACAGCGGAAGAATGGTTCCCTAAGAACGATTTCTTCACATTCATGAAGATCCGCGGTTCTTACGGTGAAGTAGGTAACGACCGTCTTGGAGGTTCAAGAAGATACTACTATCTTCCAAACACATACAACCTCAACCAGGGTGGATACTGGCTCGGTAACAAGGACGGTTCATCTGCCAATGCATACTTCGCAGGTGCAACTGAAGGTGTTCTCGGTAACCCTGACATCACTTGGGAAAGATCACGCAAGTACGACGTCGGAGTAGAGACCAAGTTCTTCACAGATCGTCTCTCAGTGGATTTCGACTACTTCTACGAAAAGCGTGACAACATCCTCACCACACTGGGAACAATTCCAGCAATCTACGGTGTATCATCGGGATCAGTGCCTCCTGCAAACGTAGGTATCACCCAGAACCAGGGTTACGAGCTCGTCCTCAACTGGTCAGACAAGATCGGAGACCTCGTTTACTCTATCGGTGGAGACCTCAGCTGGACACGCAACAAGATCATCTACAAGGCTGAAGCGAACAACCCTTATCCTTGGATGAACCAGACTGGCCATGCCATCGGACAGCGTTTCGGTCTCGTGAGCGACGGCCTCTTCAACACTCAGGAAGAACTTGCCAACCGTCCTTACAACACATATACTTCAAACAAGGCTACCCTCGGTGATATCCGTTACAAGGACCTCGACGGTGATGGTCTGATCAACCAGAATGACGTGGCTCCTATCGGCTTCCCTAACTATGCACAGTATCACTTCAATGTGAAGCTTCACCTTGCATACAAGGGATTCGACATCAGAGCTCTCTTCACAGGTTCCGCAAACGGTTCATATTACCTCAGCAGCGGTTTCACAATGCCGTTCTTCAAGAATGCGGGTAACGCTTGGCTCTGGCAGTATGAAGGACGCTGGACTCCTGAGAAATATGCTGCAGGCGAGACAATCACTTATCCTCGCGCGATCTACAGCCCTACAGGATCTGACAACAACTACCTCACCAGCGACTACTGGATGATTTCGACTAACCACTTCAAGCTCAAGAACGTGGAACTCGGTTACACATTCAATGTCGAGAGAGGTGTCCTCAGCCAGCTTCAGGTACAGTCACTCAGACTGTTCATGAATGCGAACAATATCTTCACATTCAAGAATGCTCTCACTCCTTACGGAATCGATCCTGAGACTACAGACGGAAGCACATACGTCTATCCTCTCACAAGAGTATTCACATTCGGTGTGAACCTGCGTTTCTAAACTAAAAGAATGAAAAAGATGAAAAGAATAACAACAATATTGGCAGTTCTCGGCCTTCTTGCCCTGACATCCTGCGACTTCTTCCTTCAGAAGCCGGATACCACAGGTACAGTTGACCGCGACGCAGTGTTCGGCACTAAAAAGAATGCCGAAGCAGCATTGATGTCCTGCTACGCGAATGCTCTTATCCACGGTCTTCCCGGTGGTATGGGTATCGCCCATGGTACTCTCGGCGCCATCTCAGGTGAGATCAACAGAGGATACAACTGGCACGGCACATACGTGGTAGCTCAGCAGGGTCTCAGTGTAAACGGAGCAGACGGATCTGACGCTGGTGCGGATCATTATGGAAACAACTGGAGATTCATCCGCCAGTGCTTTATCGTAAAGGAAAACATCGACCTCGTTGCTGATATGGATCAGGCTGAAAAAGATAAGATCAAGGCCGAGGTAACAGCCCTTATCGCTTACAGATATATGGGTATGTTCTACCGTTATGGCGGTGTTCCTATCGTAACCAAGTCTTTTGAAGCGACAGATGACCTCACTGCAGGCCGCGCACCGCTTGAGGAGGTACTTCAGTATATCCTCACCCTTTGCGAGGAGGCTTATGCTGGACTCCCAGCACAGTGGGATGCAGCAAATACAGGCCGTATGACCCAGGGAGCCGTTCTTGCAATCAAGGCGAGAGCACTCATGTTTGCTGCACGACCTCTCTTCAACACAGGCACTCCTTATCTCGACAACGGTGAGCTCAACAACCTCATCTGCTTCGGAAACTCTGACACAGAGCGTTGGAAGGATGCAATCGACGCTAATGAGGCTGTTCTCTCTTGGGCTGCTTCAAACGGCGTAAGACTCATAAACACCGGTGGTGGCATCGGCACGCCTAATGCAAATGCATTCGAGGACTATGCAACCGCTACTTCAACTCCGGCAAACAGCGAGATCATCCTTGCCTACAAGCGTGACAGCGATGACATGTACAGCAACTACATTTCATACTATCACAACTGCTCGCCATTCTGGACTTACAACCGCTATGACACCGATGATTCGGGAGTCCTCTCAAATCACGTGAAACTGTATTACAAGAACGACGGTACAGAGATGAGCTGGCCTGCAATCGGAGACGCGACACCTCGCAACGGTGCAGACTGGATTGCAAACATCGCATCTATCGAGCCGAGAGCTCTTGCAGACATCAAGTTCGGTGGTCACGACGCAAAGAATAACGAGGGTAACACCAGCTGGTCAAACCTCGGATGGAATCGTGGCGGCTATGACGCTACTACGAAAGCGGCTGACGCATTCCCTAACAGTGTCGGTGGTACAGGTCAGGCTTGCGGAGAGAGAACAAAGTTCTACTATAAGGCTGGTTCAAGAACATGGTTCGAGTTCCCGCTCTTCCGTCTTGCCGAGACATACCTCAATCTCGCAGAGGCTTACAACGAGTATGGCAACAGCACAAAGGCCCTCGAGAACCTCAACATGGTTCACAACCGTGCAGGTCTTCCTTCAATCAAAGAAACAGACCAGGCTAAGCTCAGAGAAATCATTCAGAGAGAAAAGGCTATCGAGTTCTTCTGTGAGAACCACAGATACTTCGACGTAAAGCACTGGAAGCGTTCAGACATCGGATCAGGCATCTGCGGTGGTTCAATGCGTGGATTTACATTCAATATCAAGGATGACGCAACTTGGCCTTATGCTGCTGAAAACATCGATCTCTATTGGGAAGCCGAGCTTTACCAGGCCTTCTGGTCTCCTGCAATGTTCCTTGAACCATTCCCACAGAGTGAGGTGAACAAGGGAACCACTACTCAGAATCCAGGTTATTAAAATATAGATGACAATGAGAAAACAGAATATATTCAGATGTCTCACTCTGCTGAGTGCATCGATACTGATTTCCACAGGTGTGACAGCACAGGAGAAATCCGACACGCTGTCAACAGCTGCCGTATCTACTGTGACCGGAGATGATCTGTACCACATACAGACCTCAAACCTCTCAAACACTTGGGCAGGTATGCTTCCGGGCCTGACTGTAATCTCAGGAAACGGTGCTGTGGGATATGACAATGCCTCGTGGCTTATCCGCGGCGTGAACAGCTACGGTTCAGGCACTTGGAATTCAGCCAAGATTTACGTTGACGGTTTCGAAGTCAACGCAGAATATCTCGTATCGCTTTCTCCATCAGAGATAGAAAGCATCTCAGTCCTCAAGGACGGAGCGGCCCTTGCTATCTATGGAGACCGCGGAGCAAACGGTGTAATCAAGATCGAAACAAAGAGAGGAAAGATCGGTCCAGCAACAGTGACTGCAAAGGTTCGCTACGGTGCCACAACACCTAATATCGTGAACAAGCCTCTCAACTCATACGATTTCGCCAATCTCTACAATCAGGCCGTATCTAACGACAACGGTATGATCTGGACTCCATACTACTCACAGGAACAGCTCCAGGCATACAAGAATGGAACAGGCGTGAATGTGGACTGGTATGATGAGGTGATGAGAGATTCAGGTTCTTATATGGACGGTGACGTCATCTTCAACGGCGGTAACGAGAATGCACGCTACAACGTAAACCTCGGATACCTCAACACAGGCGGTCTGATCAATACAAAGAACACAGACCAGACCAAGAATCTCGGTTATGAAAGATATAACATCCGTGCAAACCTTGACTTCAATATCCTCAAGATCTTTGAATTCAAGGTGGACTTCAACGGTAAGATCGAGATGCGCAGAAGACCAAACTACGGAGTGACAGATCTCTTCAACGATCTTGCGCGCTACCCTTCAAACATCTACAACATCTACGATGACAAGGAGCTCAACCATCTTTCAGGTACAGCTATCTATCCAAACAACCCTTACGGTTCGATCAACGAACTCGGATGGTATTCACAGAAGGCTAGAGGACTCCAGGGTAACTTCGTACTCAGGGAGAAGCTTGACGTAGTGACTCCTGGTCTCTACCTTGAGGAAGCTTTCTCATTCTACAGCTACACTTTGAGTACTTACAGCAAGACCAAGGACTACGCCCGTTATATGAACGGCAATACGACTACTACCAACCAGACTACATCCATCACAGCAAGCGGCTACGGCTCAGGCGGTATGCAGGACTGGAAGCAGGGTCGTCTTACCCTCGGTTATGACCGCGAATTCGACAAGCACAATGTATCTGCAGTCGTAAACTACCACATTTCCGCATACAAGGGAGACGGTTACTTCTCATACAAGTACAACTACCTGAACCTCAACGGAATGCTCGATTACAGCTTCGATAACAGATATGTAGCTCAGCTCGCATTCTCATACTTCGGAAACGACTCTTTCGCACCAGGTCACAGATGGCATTTCTATCCATCAGCATCATTCGCATGGGTGGCTTCAAACGAGGAATTCCTCAAGAACAGCTCTTGGGTGAACTACCTCAAGGTGAGAGCTTCTGCCGGTGTTGCAGGTGCTAGTGACTCGGGCGCGACCTCAGCTCTTGCAGACTTCTCGTCAAACGGACGTTTCCTCTTCAAGGACTACTATACATACAGCTACATCGGTTCATTCTACATGGGTCCTAACGGCGGAAGCTGGCAGAATACCCTCGTTCCAATGTTCGTAAGCAACGCAAATGTTGTCCCTGAGAAGAGCGTTAAATATAATATAGGTATCGATGCAACCCTCTTCGGCGGTCTGAGCATCACTGCTGACGCATTCATGGACAAGAGAAGCAACATCCTCACCCTCGACAACACTAAGATGGGCTACTACGGAAAGCAGTACAACTTCGCGAATGTCGGTGAAATGACTAACAAGGGATTTGAGGTATCTGCAGTTTACTCAGGTAAGAGCGGAGACTTCTCATACAGACTCAACGGTATGGCTGCATACGCCAAGAACAGAATCGATTATATGGCAGAGGTCGCTCCTGCGAATGACTTCAGTGCACAGACCGGCCGTCCTTATGGCACATATATCGGACTTGAGGCTGAGAGATTCTATGATGTGAACGACTTTGACAATGCCGGCAACCTCAAGGAAGGAATTCCTACTCCTGCTTTCGGTTCAGTTCAGCCAGGTGATGTCAAGTACAGCGACCTCGACGGAAACGGTGTCGTAAACCAGAACGACGTGACACAGATCGGTAAGTCTCCATATCCGGAGTGGTATTTCAGCTTTGGCGGAAAGATCGGCTACAAAGGCTTCGACCTCGAAGTTCTCTTCCAGGGAGCAGCCGGCGCATCAGTCAATCTGCTTGACAACTGGAATCAGACAGTAGCTTTCGTTGACAATGGTAACGCATACGAGATCGCAAAGGGTGCTTGGGCATACTACCCTACAGAAGGCATTGACACACGCGCCACAGCAAGATATCCTCGTCTTACCACTAAGAACAACGAGAACAACTACCAGACAAGCTCATTGTGGATAAAGAGCGCAGACTATCTGAAGATCCGCAACCTCGAGCTCGGATACAACTTCGATTCACGCAAGCTCCAGAAGGCTGGAATCGAGAACTTCAGAGTATATCTGAGCGCTCAGAACCTCGCTACTTTCAGCGGCTTGCTCAAGAACTACAATCTTGACCCTGAAAGAATCAGCGGTTATCCGACCGTCAAGTCTTACAATGTCGGCGTATCAATCACCTTCTAAAGAATGCAGATTATGAAACTGAGAAATACAATATTCGCTTTTGTGATTGCATTGGTGTCATCATCCTGCAGCGATTTTCTTGACACAAGCCTTGACCGCAATCAGACAGGAGAAACGATAGCCACAAACAGAGGAACTGTATGGGCATTCGGAAATGCATTTTATTCTCCTCTCGGATACGGATTCGGCACTATTGACAGCAACATCTTCGCGACCTGCTCGGATGAAGCCCAGCAGACTGCAGCATCATCAAATGCAATTTATTTCAACAAGGGTATGCTGAACGAGAACATCAACCCTCTCTTCACATACTATAACAACTATTACGAGGGAATCCGCGCAGCCAACTACTTCCTTGACTATGTCGCTGACGGAAAGGGTGAGGAACTTCTTGCCCAGAACCGTAACCTCGTGACAGACAGGGTGAACTATGAGCGTGACCTTCAGTCACTCGCATGGTACAAGGCTGAGGCTCACGTAGCTAAGGCTTACTATTATGCTGAACTTGCAAAGATGTACGGTGGCGTTCCTATCATCGAGTCATTCGTGAATGACGGAACTATGGTAAAGCGCTCTTCATATGAGGAAGTTATAGCTTATATCGTAAAGGAGATCGATGATCACAAGGCTGAGCTCGCACTCAACTGGAACGACTTCACAGAGCGCGAAGGCCGCTTCACACTCGGAGCTGCCCTTGCAATCAAGGCAAGAGTCCTTCTCTACGCGGCATCACCTCTCCACAATGAGAGCAATGATCCTGCAAAATGGGAAGCTGCGGCAGCGGCTGCAAACGAGCTTCTCTCAAACACTGAGCTCTCATACTCACTCGCTCCTGACTATGGTTCATACTTCGTCGGAGGTGCTCCTCTCACAAGCTCTGAGACCATCTACGCGGTACGCCGTGCCCAGTCCAACACCATGGAGGCGAACAACTATCCGATCGCTACCCAGGGTGGAAAGAGCGGTGCAACTCCTACACACAATCTTGTAGCGGCATATGAATATGTAGGAACTCCAGATCCGTCAAATCCATATGCTAACCGCGACCCTCGCCTCGCCGCTTCAATCGTCACAAACGGAAGCAACTGGAACGGCCGTACAATCGACCAGGCCGCAGGTGGAAGCGATGATATGTCAAGAGCCAATGCAAGCCGCACAGGATACTATCTCAAGAAGTTCCTTACCGACAACCTCAACCTCACACAGGGCCAGACCGCACAGCACAACTGGGTGGCTTACAGATGGGCTGAAGTCCTTCTGAACTATGCAGAGGCAATGAATGAGGCATTTGGACCTGACGCTGTTCCTGCAGGCTACGCAATATCAGCACGCCAGGCACTCCAGCAGGTAAGAGACCGTGCAAGCGTGAACCTTCCTGCAGTGACAGCTGCCGACAAGGACGCTTTCCGTGAAGTCGTAAAGCATGAAAGACGCATCGAGCTGGCTTTCGAGGATCACCGTTACTGGGATCTTCTCCGCTGGAAGGATGCAATGGAAGTGCTCAACAGACCTGTTCTCGGAGTCAAGGTTACAAAGGAAGGAGAAGGATGGAATTACGAAGTCACTGAAGTGGCTGAGCGTATCTTCTTCGAGAAGAACTACTACCTTCCATTCCTCCGTTCTGAGATTGAAAATTCAAACAACACTTTGGAACAGAATCCTCAATACTAATTCATTATGAGAAAAATTTTATTTGCAATATTTTCTGTATGTGTGCTCGCACTTACATCGTGTGCTGAAGGTGACGGAGACAAGGACTACGGCCTGATGAAGATCTATATGCCTCAGGCAATGGCAGGCGGTGGAATCGGAAACATCTACAATGTTCCATCAGGTGGAGGAGAATACACATACAACTTCGAGGCAGACGGTGACAACATCAATGTATTCCTTGGAGTGATGCGTTCAGGAAAAGCTGCAGGTGAGGCATTCACAGTAGATATCCAGACAAGCGACGAGCAGTCTGCCGCACAGGCGGCAGAGCTCGGTGCTGAGATAATGCCGGCATCAGTATATACCCTTCCATCAAATGTAAAGGTAGAAGCAGGCACCAATAGCAAGACATTCCACCTCGTACTGGCAAAGCAGGCCCTCTCCACATATGCAGGAAAGAAGCTCGTGCTCTGCATCGGACTTGCAAATCCATCAATGTATGAGCTCTCCGACAAGGGTACTGCAGTGACAGTCCTTGTGGATGTCGACGCATTAATGAAAAGCATTTAGTGCTGATAATAACTTGTTGTGACGGCCGCTGCCGTCGATAGAAGATGACAGCGGCCATTTTTAAAAAACCTACTATGAAGCGATTGATTCTTACAATACTATCTATCATGATAGCTGGGGCATCTTTTGCCCAGATCAAACACATCACTCAGCAGGACACAAAGGTAAAGAAGTACGAAGCTGCAATATTTGAAATCTGCCTTACAGGTAACTGGGAGAACCCTTATCTCCAGGAACAGGCAGCCCTTGACATGCTCCTGACAGCACCTTCCGGAAAGAAACTTATTCTTCCTTGCTTCTACCGCTCAGGAAACAGCGGAAGCGAAAGTATCTGGGAGGCACGTTTCACCCCGCAGGAAAGCGGTGAATATACCTATACATTCCGATATGCCGAGGATGGAAAGACTGCATCCGAGAGCACTCCTGCCACATTCAAGGTGAAGGAGAGCAAGCTCCAGGGTATTCTTCATCTTCGTGACTACAGTACTTTACAGTATGATAACGGCGACGTTTACAGAGGAATCGGAATGAACCTCTGCTGGGAATCACGTTCAAACGACGACTCTAAGTTCTTCAGCGACCTTCATGAGCAGCATGACCGCTTCAATTACGACAAGATGCTTCCTATGTTCGCACAGAACGGAGGAAACTTCACCCGTATGTGGATGTGCTCGTGGAACTTCCCTATCGACAAGCAGAAGGATTTCAACAACCCTCGCTATCAGGCAAGTGAAGAATATATGAACCCGAGCGCAATCGAGCGACTTGACCACGTGGTAAATCTCGCTGAAAAGCTCGACATAAAGATCATGCTCTGCATGGGAGAAGGAAATGTCCGTGCAAACCGTGAATTCTTCAATTCAGACGAGGCCAAGACCAGATACAAGAACCGTCTGCGCTACATCGTGGCAAGATGGGGATACAGTCCGGCTATCGGTATGTGGGAATTCTTCAATGAAATCGACAACGTACAGCACAGAGACCGCAACGGAGTGATTCCAGCAGCAGAAATAGTTGCATGGCACGACGAGATGAGCAAATACCTCAAGGAGATAGATCCGTTCGATCATATCACCACGACATCGATTTCACACCGCGATCTCGAAGGTCTGAACTCAGTTCCAGGTCTGGACATCAACCAGAAGCACATCTATAATGCCACTGTATCGATCCCGAACAATATCAAGAGCTACAGCGACAGATTCCAGAAGCCTTATATCATCGGAGAGTTCGGATATGAGTGGGACTGGTCGAAGAATTTCGATGACTTCGCAGATGGCATGAATATGGACTTCAGCCGCGGCCTATGGTACGGACTCTTCTGCGATACCCCTGTCACTCCGATGAGCTGGTGGTGGGAATGGTTTGACGAGCACGGTATGATTCCATATATCAGGAACGTCAGATATATCAGCGATATGATGCTCGAAGCTGGAAACGGCTCTTTCGAACATCTAAAGACCAAGAATCAGGGAAAAGCCGAGACATTCGCAGTACGTTGCGGCGACAAGACATTCGTTTACGTATATAACGGATCGGATAAAGAACTTGATTCCACTTCAATAGAGCTTGGTAAAAAGGCAGATGTAAAGGTAGCCCGACTGGACCCTGAAAAAGTGAAGCTTGGCAAAGCCGTGAAAATACAGACAGACGGCACGCTGAACCTCAACTCACTCAGCCTTGCACCACTTAAAGAAGCAATCTTTGTAATTTACTAAACTATGAAAATCAGAAATATCATTGTCTCCCTCACATTTGCGGCAGCCTGCCAATTCGGACTCAGCGCCCAGAGCATGCACAAGCAGGAATTGTCCACAAACTTCGGATTGCCTTCCAGACAGGCCGAAGAGACTCTGCCTGTATCTTCCGTACCTGTAGAGATGCCTCAAAGAGTGGAAAGACAGCCAGCAGTGACTGTACTCAAACCGGTTTCAGACAATGCTTGGGAAATAACCTCCGGATGGCGACTCTATGAGGGAGACAAGGTATTTACTGACCAATGGTACAATGCCGTCGTCCCCGGCACTGTACTCACCACACTGGTACAGCAGGGAATCTACCCTGATCCAAGGTTCGGTCTGAACAATCTCGCCATTCCTGACGATCTGTGCAGGAAAGACTGGTGGTACTGTACCGATTTCACTCTCTCGGACGAGATGTTGGAAGGAAAGACCCTGGAACTTCTTTTCAACGGAATAAATTACAAGGCGGACATCTGGCTGAACGGCAGCAAGATAGGCAATATCGCAGGAGCATTCATCCGCGGTCGCTTCGACATCACTGAACTGGCACGCAAAGAAAACAGCCTCTCGGTACATATCTATCCGCCTGCAAATCCAGGAATTCCTCACGAGCAGTCCCCTTCTGCAGGAGGAGGAAAGAACGGAGGAGCCCTCTGTCTTGACGGTCCGACATTCTTCTGTTCTGAAGGATGGGACTGGATTCCGGGCGTAAGAGACAGAAACATAGGTATATGGCAGGACGTACAGCTGATTGCCTCCCATGGAACAGTAATCGGCGACACACAGGTAATTACAGACCTGCCGCTACCGGATGTATCATATACTGACATCACAGTAAAGACCACAGTCAGGAATCTTCTGAATGAAGAAAAGGAAGCAACTGTGGAAGGAAATATAGCAGGAACCGTTTTCTCCCAAAAAGTGACTGTACCTGCAAAATCAGAAATCCCGGTAAAGATCGACGGCATCAGAATAGATAATCCTGAATTATGGATGCCAAACGGTTACGGAGAACAGAATCTCTACGACCTGAACCTTGAATGCAAGCTTGGACAGACATTATCCGATAGCAGAAAGATCCGCTTTGGAGTAAGGGAGATGTCATACGAACTTACTGTGGATTCACCTTCTGAAAAAGGAATAAGAATCGAATACAATCCTCTTAAAGACAGCAGTCTGGGAACAATCTTCGACAACAGGATGCTCAGAAGTGCCCTTCCAGGAGTACATGTACCTTCACTTTACCCGGAAGTCGATGTCAAGGATCTGGATGTAATCCCCGATGACGGCATGAGTCCATACCTCGTAATAAAGGTGAACGGTGTCAGGATATTCTGCCGTGGAGGTAACTGGGGAATGGACGACATGATGAAGAACATTTCAAGAGAACACCTCGAGCCATATTTCCAGCTTCACAAGGATGCTAATTTCAATATGATCCGTAACTGGACAGGAGCAAGTACATCCGAGATGTTATATACTCTTTGTGACGAATACGGAATGCTGGTATGGAATGACTTCTGGCTCTCGACCGAAGGATTCAACCTCAACCCTCTCGACGAAGATCTCTTTATGGAGAACGCTGTCGATGTGGTACGCAGATTCAACAATCACCCGTCGATAGCACTATGGTGTCCTCGAAATGAAGGTTACGCTACAGAGACTCTCGAAAGAAGACTTGCCGCAATGCTCGTGAAGGAAGACGGAACAAGACATTACCATCCGAATTCGCGCTACTGCAATCTGCGTCCTAGCGGACCTTGGCATTACTACAAGGACGCGGCAAAGTATTACCGCGAAGATGCTTTCGGATTCAACACTGAACTCGGTTCGCCTTCTGTACCTACAGCAGCTTCAATGAGAAAAATGATGCCAGAAGCTGATCTGTGGCCAATCTCTGACACATGGCACTACCACGACCTTCTAAACGGCCTGCACGAATACGTAAATGCAGTGGACAGACTATATGGCAAGGCTGAAAGCATTGATGACTTCTGCAGAAAAGTGCAGCTTATCAATTACGACAGCTACAGAGCAATGTTCGAGTCATGGAACAGCAGACTCTGGGACAACACTTCGGGTGTCCTTCTATGGATGAGCCACCCGGCATGGCCAAGCGTGGAATGGCAGACATACTCGTGGGATTATGAGACATTCGGCTCATATTACGGATCACGCAAAGCATGCGAGCCTGTACACATTCAGATGAATCTCGATGACCGGGACGTAACACTTGTCAATACCAGCACAGATGATCTTGATGCATTGACAGCAAGCCTTGCATGTTACGATCTCAACGGAAAGAAGATTATGAGCCGCCTTGAAAAAGGAATAAGTCTGACAGCCAATTCAAAGAAAGAGATTTTCAAGGCTGAGACCGATGGCATCGAAGGTACATATATCCTCAGACTCACCCTCTCCGACAATAAAGGTAGAAATATTTCAGTCAACGACTACATCCTCAGAGGAAAAGGTGTGGAAGACTACCTGGCGCTGAACGCTGTCCCTCAGGCAAAGGTCAAGGCAAGAAGCCTGAATCAAAGTGCAGACGGTAAATGCAGATTTGAAATATCAAATGCTGGCAGAAGCATCGCCCTGAACCTGAAACTGAACCTGCGCGATGCATCGACCGGAGAAATCATCCTCCCTGCCTATTTCAGCGACGGATATTTCCATCTGCTTCCGGGAGAAAAACGTATCATCGAGATAGCATCACCTTCGGAAGGTAACATTTCTGTCGAAGGATACAACGTCCCTCTGCAGACAATAATAAGATAATGAAGAATTTACGCACATATCTGAGTATAATGGTTCTGATGGCCGCATGTCTGAATCTTGCAGCCACAGGGTCTGAACGCATATGCCTTGACGGAGAATGGGAATTCAGACAGGCAGGCGAAGAGACTTGGAGAAGTGCGACTGTGCCAGGATGTGTCCATACAGACCTTCTCGCACACAAAGCTATCGAAGATCCTTTCTATGGAAGGAATGAGAAATCCCTCCAGTGGATTGGAGAAAAGGACTGGGAATACAGGAAGACCTTCTATATAGATGAAAATGTTGTTAGTGCGGTTAGTAATGTTTGGTTAGTTCTGGAAGGCGTTGACACTTACGCCACGGTAAGTGTCAACGGGCTTCCTGTAGTAGAAACCGCGAATATGTTCCGTACTTACAAGGTGGATTTGAAACAGGTCCTCAAAAATGGAGAGAACGAGATATCCATCAGCTTCGAATCTGTATTCAAGAGAGACTTCCCGAAATATCTGGACGCCCCATACAAGCTTCAGGCATGGCCTAACAACGACCAGAGCGACATATGGCTCAGCCTCTATGCCCGAAAGGCAGGATATAATTATGGCTGGGACTGGGGCCCAAGACTCATAACCACAGGACTCTGGAAACCGGTTTACATTGAAATATGGAAGGATTGGAAAATAGAATCCGTACAGTTTAAGACATTATCTGTCGAAGGAGTGTCCATCAAGAGCGGAAAGGCCGTAAAGGCCATGATGCAGGCTGATGTACAGATTGAATCAGATATTGACACTCCGGCTGAAATCACGATCCTCTATGACGGAAAGAAACTTTACAAGGAAAAAACACAGCTGGGTAAAGGAGCGAACAAGATACCATGCTTATTCAGCATCAGGAATCCCGAACTTTGGTGGAGCAATGGCCTGGGCAAGGCCTCACTTCACGACTTCGAGGTCGCAGTGGAAGCTGATGGATCTAAATCTACATTCACCGAAAAGGCAGGAATCAGAACAGCCGAAATCATCAGGGAAGATGACAAGTGGGGAAGAAGCCTCTCTGTGCGCCTCAACGGATTCGACGTGTTCTGCAAAGGGGCGAACTGGATACCTATCGACAATTTCCCGAACAGGAAGGACAGAAAGGATTACGACAGACTCATCTCAGATGCGGCTTCCTGCAATATGAACATGCTCCGCGTATGGGGAGGCGGACTTTACGAGGGAGAAGAATTCTACAAGGCATGCGACAGCCTTGGAATAATGATATGGCAGGATATGGCATTTGCATGCGGAATGTTCCCTTCCGACAAGGAATATCTCGACAATGTTGCAGAAGAAGTGAAGGACAATGTTCGCCGCCTTCGCAACCATCCGTCACTTGTACTATGGTGCGGAAACAATGAAAACGAGATATCGTATTTCGAATGGGGATGGAACAGAACACTTACACCATCGCAGCAGGAAGATTATGAAGCAGGACTGAAAAACCTATTCTATAAGGTTATCCCTCAAGCTATTGCATCAGAAGATAACACGAGATATTACCATCCGTCATCTCCTTCGACAGGTCATAGCGGAGTTCCATACTCAATGGGCGATGCGCATATGTGGAGCGTATGGAAAGGAGGATGGGTAGAGGAATATCTCAAGCCAGAGAACATCGCACGTTTTATGAGTGAATACGGCTTCATCGCATATCCGGACATGGTGTCACTGAAGAAATTCATTCCATCATGGGATATGTCTGCAAGCTCTCCGAATATGCTGGCCCATCATCGAGCCTATGACGATGTAACCCGTGATCCGGAGTACTCTAACAAGATGATTGCCAGATATATGTCAAAATACGCCTGGATTCCGGAGAAATTCGAGGACTATGTCTATATGACCCAATGGTTCCAGGCCGAAGTGGTCAAGGTGGCCATGGAGGCCCACAGAAGGGCAAAACCATACTGTATGGGCACACTCTACTGGCAGATCAATGACTGCTGGCCTGCAATATCCTGGTCAAGCATCGATTATTACGGAAGATGGAAGGCCCTGCAGTATTATGCCCGCCGTGCATATGCACCGCTACTGGCCTCGCCGTATATTGACGCTGAAGGAAATATTGCCATAAAGGTGGTATCGGACAAAGCGGAAAGTTTCAATGGCATACTTGAAGCTACAGTCATGGACTTTGACGGAGAGGTGATTGCATCTCAGAAGACGGATTGTCTCCTGGAGGCGAACGAGGCTGGGGACATTATGACAATCGACGGCAAAGAGTTGGAAGGCAACAGATTCCTTCTGGTAAGATTGACCAAAGATGGTAGAACAGTTTCCGAAAACACTTTCTTCAGCCGCTACGCCAATGATTATGACTACGGCAGACCGTCGGTCAATATCGAAGCTGCACAGATCCGGGACGGAGTGGAGCTGACACTCACATCCGACAGGCTGGCAAGAGGATTCTGCATGATCTCGGACAATGATGAAGACTTTTTTGAAGACAATTATATAGACCTCATACCTGGTGCAGAATATAAAATAAAGGTACGCACCAATATGACGGCAGAAGAATTCAAAACCACAATAAAATATCAAACACTATGAGAAGAATCTTGTTTTTAGGATTAACGCTGGCAATGTCCGCGTTTCTTTTCACAAACTGTGCTTTCCAGGATTGGGAACCACAGCCATCAGAAAACAACGGTGACGCCGGTGGAAACACACCAGGCGAAAAGACAGATGTTCCTTTCGAAATCGTTGCTTCAATCGTACAGACCAAGACTGCCAACAACGGCGGAGAATTAGCATGGAGTGCAGGAGACCGCCTCAATGCATTCCACACAGTATCAAGTACTACCGCCATTATCAGTGATGGTGAAGTAGAGCTTGCAGATGCAGGTAAAGGCCTTTTCGAAGGTACGCTTGCCAAAGGTCTCAAGGACGGATATGCATATGACTGGTATCTGTTCTACCCTTATACCGAGAACCTTACAATCATTGAGAACGCAGCTGAAATCACCATCGGTGCAGCAGCTGGTTCTGCACAGAGACAGACAGGCAACGACAGCAAGGCTCACCTTGCAGGCACAGCTATGCCGCTTTTCGGAGCTGCTACAGGCGTCGAGAATAGCAAGACACCAGTAGCTCAGATGCATCATCTGGCATCAATCGTGGAGGTTATCGTAACTAACGGCGTGACTCCACCGCTTAAAGTGTCAGAAGTAGCCGTTACTGCAAATGAAGCTATTATCGGAACATTCGGTCTCGACCTTTCTACATCAGCATTGACTTACAATCCTGCTTCAACAAGCAATACAGCAAAGCTCGCTGTCGATGGAGGTGCGGAACTTGCTCACGGAGAATCAGCTAAGTTCTATATCGCTGTAAAGCCTTTCTCTGCAACTCCTGGAACCGGCATCAAGCTCAGCGTAAACGGATACGAGAAGGAGATCATTCTCGCTGACGCAATTAACTGCAAGGCAGGAGAAACAGCATCTGTATCATTCGAGTATGACAGACTTGACTTCGAGGAAAGCCTCGCAGGTGCATATCAGATCAAGGGTCTCTGGGTATACGGAGGTACAGGTCCTGAGTACGGCGGAGCCGGATTCGTGGATATGCACAACAAGACATGGCTCTTCGACGAAGAAGCAGGCCACGGCGTTACTGCAGAGATGGACAACTACCTCGAATTCACTCTTATCGATGTTCTCGACGGAGGTAACAAGACTACAGGTACCTGTGTAAACTGGGCAGGTGCTGACGGAAAGAACTGGAGCTGTTGGTACAAGCAGTCTGAAGTTCCTTGGAACCAGGCAGACCTTACACACTTCTACCGTCAGATTCCTGTAGGAGAGAGCACATGGGTACGCGACTACACTGTAGAGCCTAACACTGTGACATTTACAGATTCAGAGGGCAAGACCACCGTTCTCGAACTCCTTGCTCCTCAGAATGTAAACGGCCATGAGTTCGCTACCGAGACATTCCACACCAAGCTCAGCGGTACAGATAACTGGAACAAGATCTACAACGATATCGACAAGATTTACTACAAGCCTCGCAACTACTATATCGAAGTGGCAAAGGTTGACGCAGTTCCTGATGCATCAAGAACTACAGAACCAGTATTCGTTCCTACACTTCCACCGGATCCAAGCGAAGTTCCTCCTACCATCGCAGGTACTTACAAATATTCGAACGCTCTCTGCTTCGGAGGTATCGACCCTGCATTCGTAGGTCTCGTAGAGAAATCATGGGCATTCAGCGGATCTATCTGGTGTCTCCAGGATGACCTTTATATCTTCACTGCTACTGGTCAGGACGAGAACGGCAATGAGATCGGTGAAGTGGATTATCAGGGTGGTTCAGATGGTTACTGGGACTACATCATGCCTGCAAGCTACCACAAGAAGGATGGAATCGGCGACCTTGATCTTTCTCCATTCTACGGAAAGATAGCTCAGGGCAAGTCACAGTACATCTATGACAAGACCAACTGCACTGTAACCTTCATCTCAGACAAGGGTACTGATACTGCAAGACTCCTTGTACCTGGCTCACACGACTTCTCTGGCAAAGCACATGAAGTGATAGCAACATTCGCACTCGATTTCAACCTCAACTACACAGAACCTAACGTACCTGGTTATGCTCAGGATTGGTCTGACTTCGAGCGCTTCTATGTGGCTCCGCACAATTATGTGCTCCACCTTCAGAAGCAGTAAGAAACTGATATAGAATCAAAAGGGAGTAGTTCGGTCCATGCGGCCGGACACTTCCTTTATTCAAAAAACGACCCATACAGACCATGAAGCATTCTGGACTATCAATCATAAACATTCTTATTGTTCTGACATTACTGAGCAGCTGCAGCTGCAATGAAAACAATCAGATCAAAAGCGTCATTCCTGACAACCAGGAGGGCACAAAGCCGGAAATATCCGCTCCACAAGCGGATACATATGGCTGTACGATAGACATAGATGCTTCATCATTTGTCAGCACAGACTACATAGGCAACGGCGTGCAGTGGGATCCATATGAAGTCAGTGACATCAGCGAAGCAGACTGGCAGAAGATATACAACCGTCTGGATTTCATGAAACCTCGGTTCATCCGAATGATGCATAACATCGGAGAAAAGACTCAGGACGGAGTCCTTATCAAGGACGCTGGTCTGGAGCATCTTATGCATCTGCTGGATTATTGTCAGAGCCGTGATATCACCGTAATGTTCGGAGATTGGGGTGGAAGCATTGCAGATTCTGAGAAAGGCACCATCAATGAAACATTGCTCCATAATATTGCCGAGTATCTGGATTTTCTGATCAACAGGAAGGGCTACGACTGCATCAAGTATTACAACCTGATCAATGAACCTAACGGCTATTGGTCGCAGACCAAAGGTGATTATGAACTCTGGAGCCGCACAGTAAAGTTTTTCTGGGATGAAGCCCGAAAGCTCGGCCTCGACAAACAGATAAAGATGGCGGCCCCTGACGTAGCGATCTGGACAGCAGAGGAAACTTTCTGGGTAAGCAATACTGTCCGCGATTTTCCGGAAGCTACGGGCATCTATGACATCCACACATATCCGTCAAAGATAACAGTTAATTCAGGCCAATACACTGATATAATAAAGGCATACAAGGATGCATCCGCACCAGGATCGAAGATCGTGATGGGAGAGATCGGATTCAAGTATCAGGAACCAGAAGATGCCGCATATCAGGCTGAAAATCTGAAACGTGCCGAGAATCTCGCGCATGCCTCAATCGAGGATTCTCAGATGTTCGTATATGACTATATGTACGGCACCGACATGGCAGACGCTGTCTTCCAGACCATCAATGCCGGATATTCCGGATGCGTAGCGTGGATGCTTGACGATGCCATGCACTACAAAGAACCGGGAAAACTGAAGATCTGGGGATTCTGGAATATTTTCGGAGATGAAAGATATGGATCCGAACACGAAAAGGTACGGCCTTGGTTCTACGCCTGGTCTCTTCTTTGCCGCTACATTCCGCAAGGGACCGACTTCTATACAGTAAACATCTCCAGCACGGATGGTATAAAGGCCATTGCCGGAGTACACGAAGGAAAAAGAACAATAGCAGTCGTGAATGTCTCCAAGGAGGAAAAGGCCGTAAAGGTCACATCCGATAATATGGGCGACATGGACAAAGTCAGAAAATATATCTATGGTGAAGGACTATTCGTCACTGAAGGAGACTGCACAATGCATCCGGCGGCGACAGATATGGATTTCAGCCTTTCAAAAGGAGAAATTCTGACACTGCCTGGAGAGAGCATGATTCTCCTTACTGAATTATAAACTTAAAACTAACCTGACAAGCCGCCTCGGTCAGATATATCTGGTCAAGGCGGCTTGTTTTTGATCTGAGGGAATGCCATCATAAAGATAATTTGCTAATTTTGTCTGAACACATATCCCATCGATCTATGAAACGATTCATTTTCCTTATCATTGCAGTACTGTCTTCTGCCGTCCTTTGGGCTAAGGAAGCGGAAATTCTTGCTCAGAACACAATTACTGAAGTAATCTTCTATTCGCCTGAAATCGTAAGGATAGTAAAGACCCCTGCCGACACCGAAGGAAACACCAGAGGAAGTCTTGTGGTGACATTGAGTCCACAAAAGGGTCTGGAGATCAACAGAACAGAAAATTCATCTACTGTAACTCTGAAAAGCAAGGTCTTGACTGTGAAGATCGACAAAAAGACCGGCTTGGTGCAATTCCTCCATAAGGGAAAGAATCTGTTGATGGAGAAGGGCTATAGCTTCGAAGAGAGGATAGAAGGTCCGGACAAGGGAAGCTACCGCACAAGCATCATTTACCAACTGGACAAGAATGAGCCGATATACGGACTTGGCGCCATACAGGACGGAAAGCTCAGTCACAGAGGTTCTACTCACTGGAATATGGAGCAGAACAACACTCAGGACTATCAGTACGTGATACAGTCACTAAAGGGATGGGGCCTTTTCTGGGATAATTATTCACGTGCACACTTCATTGATAATGAAGAAGGTATGAAATTTTCGGCAGAGGTTGGCGATGACATTGACTACTACTTCATGTATGGCGGAAGCGCCGACGGAGTAAACTCTCAGATGAGAAAACTCAGCGGAGCGGTACCTATGTTCCCTCTCTGGACTTTCGGATATTGGCAGTGCAGGGAAAGATACAAATCCGTGGACGAACTTCTGGAAGTGCTCAGATGGCACAGAACCAACAATGTGCCTCTTGATGGTATCGTTCAAGACTGGCAGTACTGGGGAAGCAATTATACCTGGAATGCAATGGACTTCCTTGCTGAAACTTATGTCAACGGCAAATGGATGGTGGATGAAGTTCACAGGAACAATGCCCATCTGATGATAAGCATCTGGGCTAGTTTCGGCCCGCAGACCATTCCTTTCAAGGAACTGGAGGAGAAGGGATTACTTTATGACTTCCAAACTTGGCCGCAGAGCGGGCTCAGCGCATTCTGGCCTCCGAGAATGGATTACCCTAGCGGAGTCCGAGTATATGATGCATTAAGTCCTGAAGCGAGGGAAATATATTGGAAGAGTCTGAAGAAACTGGTGGACTATGACATAGACGCCTGGTGGATGGACTCCACAGATCCAGATTTCTTCCATCCTCAGGACCATCATTACGACCACACTGCCGGAGACGGCACATGGAGACGCTATCGCAACGCATTCCCATTGGCATCTGTCAGTGGAGTTTATGACAATCTCAGAGCCGATTCAGAGGAGAAGCGAGTATTCATTATGACACGTTCCGCATTTGCTGGTCAGCAGAGATACGGAGCAGGGCTATGGAGCGGTGATGTGGGATCGTCATGGGATATGCTCAGAAGACAGATACCGGTAGGCCTGAACTACACGATGACAGGCTGTCCTAACTTCAACACAGATATCGGAGGCTTCTTCTGCAATACATACAACACATTCGGTCCGGGATCTGCACCTAAGAACCCTCAGTTCCAGGAACTCTATGTGCGCTGGATGCAGTATGCATTGTTCTGTCCCGTATTCCGCAGCCACGGAGCGGACGCCCCTCGCGAAATCTATCAGTTCGGCAGCCGCGGAGATGCCGCCTTTGATGCTATCGAGAACAGCATCCGACTGCGCTACAGACTCCTGCCATACATCTACAGCACAGCATGGAAGATCACTTCCGAGGACGAAAGCTACTTGAGAGCATTGGTTTATGACTTCCCTGAAGACAAGAGAGTCTGGGATATGAACGACGAATTCATGTTCGGAAGAAACATTCTCGCCGCTCCGATAACTGTACCTCAATATACAGAAGAGGAAGTTGTCCGAGTGGATGCCATGAGCGGATGGGACAGAAAGGAAGCAATAAAGAAGGCCTTTGCTGAAGTAGATTTTTCCGTAAGCAAGATTGCTGATGCATATCTCCCTTCCGGATCTGACTGGTACTATTTCTGGACAGAACAGAAATACAAGGGTGGCCAAGATATCACTTTCGAAAGCACTTTCGACCAGGTACCGATGTTCATCAAAGCAGGTACAATCCTCCCTCTAGCTCCAGTTGTCCAATATGCGGAGCAAAGCAAATGGACAGAACTTGAAATCGTCGTCTACCCGGGAGCAGACGGCAGTTTCACCCTCTACGAAGACGAAGGAGACAATTATAATTACGAGAAGGGACAATATATGACCATCACATTCAATTGGAATGACAGTCACAGAAAACTCTCGATCGGCTCAATATCAGGGGAATATCCAAGAATGCCGACCGAACGTACATTCAGAGTACGCCCAGCCGGCACTGATAAGACTGTAAAAGTGAGTTATTCTGGCGAGGCCGTCACTCTGACACTATAGCCTTCATCTGATCCCAGTGAGACAATACACTGCGGAAAAGAGCCATCTGATTGCGTGTCCGGACGAGATTGTGCTCCGGATACGCAATTTTGTAATATGTATCGCCATTGATGTAATCAGTCAGGAAACGTACAGCCTGCATAAACGGGAAAAGGGCGGCTGCATATGGAATGTTTTCTTTTTCCACTTCGGTCAGGAATGAAGCGGCCGATTCCAGATAACCTTTGATGAAGGAACTGAATATATCCATATTGAATCCCACCTTATCTATCTCCGGACAATCTTCTGCGACATGATTGGCAGCAGTACGGAGAAAATCACCCACATCCGAGAAAATAAAGCTCGGCATCAAGGTATCCAGATCGATCACGCACAGAACCGAGCCGTCCTTATCGAAAAGCATATTGCTGACCTTGGTATCGCAGTGACAGATTCTTTTAGGCAGAACCCCCTCGCGATAAAGGCGCTCAGCCTTGCACATTTCTTCAATATGATGGTCAATTTCAGAAAGGAACTGTCGTATTTCCGGCTCAGAGCATCTTCCCACGGGATCTTTGGCCACGGCATCACGAAGCTGGCGTGCTCTCAATTCCATATTATGGAAATCAGGGATAGTCTCCCCTATCTGTTCCTTGATATCCACGAGCATTGCCTGGAACTCGCCGAAAGCTTTGCCGGCACAATAGGAAGATTCGGGAGTAACGGTCTCCACAGTAACAGAATCCTCAATGAAGGCCGACATTCTCCAATAGGATTTACCGTCAGTATAATACGTACTTTGAGAATCTTTCAACGAAATGAGCCTCAACACCTTACGATCGACATCTGTTTCACCGGAAGCTGTGAGTTTTGCTCTGATATGGGCCGTTACATAAGCGATATTGCGCTGAAGCAGATCCACATCCTTGAAAATGGCATGATTGATTCTCTGCAGAACATATCTTTTACCTTCGGATGCCGACACAAGATAAGTGTCATTGATAAGTCCGTTTCCTAAAGGGCGGACATCAGTCACATAACCCTCGATTGCAAAATACTGAGCTATCTTTTCCATATCCTATATCTGTCAAATGTAAGTGTATCCAGAGGAATTTCTTTATAGACCATATCAAATCCGCCTTCGACTGGCTTGTTTTCCTCCTCATAATAAAAGGCGATGTTTCCATTGGACTGAAGCACCATTGTCGAATATGCAGAAGGCTGATCAGTCACCTTATATGGCTTCTCCCAGTATGAAGCCATCGTCTGCGGAGTCATTCCACCGGTCACCTCCTTGAAATATACACCCACTCTGGTCCTTCCAGGCCCGAGAGGAACAGACTGGAGTGCTATTGACACCTTCTCTCCGTCTGATTTCCTTACCGCTGGGACTATAAGAATCTCACCGTTGCATGCATTGTCAATTGCCGCACAGCCGCTATTGTCCGCTCCGGAGAAGGCAGCTTCTCCCCATTGTCCTTCTGCCTTGGAAGCGTCCGAATATGTGAAGATGTTGAATATTCTTCCGCCTCTGGTTCTTGAGCTGAGCACCACGCTTCCGTCAGGAAGTTCCTCGCATTTAGGCTCGTCTCCATATATTGCCGGGAGAGCATCAATACCGCCAAGGGCTGCCCACGTGCGTCCGAAATCATCGCTGTAAAGAACTCTGTTACCGTTTGGACGAGCGCAGAGTGCCGCATAAATACGATAATTACTTCCATACTTGCACTTGCGGCTCTGGCAGATCTTGCCTGAACCTACGAAGCAGCTTTGCACACAGCCATGGGAAGATTCGTCGAATAAGGAGTAAATATCTTCTGTGATTTCCTTCCAAAGTTCCCAGGTACGGGCATTATCCTGACTTCGCATAAGGGCAATACGATTAGGGTTCTGTCTGTTTGTGGTCTCGTGCCAATAAACTGTCTCTCCACAGACTGCTATGACCAGAACTTCCTCGCTTTCACGGTCTGCTACCAGAGCTGCATCACCGAAGCCGCAATCCACCGCTTTCGGAATTCCTGAGCCTGCCAGTAATGGAAATTCATCCGCCCAGGTCGCTCCGTCATCATATGATTTACGGCCGTGGATATCCACCCTGCCCCATCCTATGTCGCTTCTGCAATGTCTGTAATCAGCCAGAGCCAGCAACGAACCGTCTGACAGTGAAGCTATTGCAGGGATCCTGTAAGGGATCGAGTCTGGAGTATCCGTCTTGAACAATATATGACAAGAGGTATCCCCTGTTCTGGTGCAGGAGATACCCATAATCCATAAAAAGGCAGTCAATATGACCAGTATGCTAGAACGCATATGTAAAGCCATTGACCTTGTTCCACTGACCGCGGGTGAAGTCAGGCACTTCTACCGGCATGGAACCGTTCTCGAGAGAAATGCGGGAAAGTTCGCTTACGCAGCACCACTCTGCCATATCATATACATCCATATCCAGAGGAAGACCGTTATGCAGACAGTATACAAGTCTGTAATCCATAATAAAGTCCATTCCTCCATGGCCACCTACGCTCCGAGCAAACTCCACGAATTCAGGATTCATAAGCGCATTCGGGTATTTGGCCTGAAGTTCCTTCAGTGCCTCTCCAGAATAGATTTTTTCGGTACCAAGTGCATCGTAACCTTCTGCAAGAGAAGCGTTTTCACGAAGACAATAAAGCTGAACCGGATATTTTCCGGCATATCCGTCTGTTCCGACCACCTGATATAGACGGTCATATGGACGCGGAGTCATCACGTCGTGCTGGATGAGCATTGTCTTGCCGTTTTCTGTGCTGATAAGAGTGCTTGTCTGGTCTCCGTTCTGGAATTCAGGACAAGGGGTTCCGTTCTTCAGCTGATATATCTTAGGACCATTGATCGGCTTGGTATCCATTGACACCAGAGTCTTCATCCTGTCACCTCTGTGAATGTTCAGCACCTGACATACAGGTCCGATACCGTGAGTCGGATATACATCTCCCCTGTTCTCCTTATTGAATTCAAGTCTCCAGCTCTCCCAATACTCATTCCAGTATGGATCAAGACAGTGGTGATAAGCGCCCTCTACGTGGATGACCTCTCCGAAGACACCCTCCTGCGCCATTGCCAATGTGGACATCTCAAAGAAATCATATACACAGTTCTCAAGCATCATGCAATGCTTTCTGGTCTTCTCGGACATATTGACCAGAGCCCAGATATCATCGAGAGTAGTGGCGGCAGGAACCTCAATGGCTACATGTTTACCACATTCCATAGCATAAAGAGCAATAGGAACGTGAGTCTTCCAATCAGTGCATATATATACAAGATCCACTTCATTGCTTTCACATAGTCCTCTCCATGATTCCGCTTCTCCACCGAAAGTCTGCACCTTTTCAATGCCTCTTGTCTGGAGTCTTGCCGCACTTCTATCCACTCTGTCCTGCTCGATATCACATATTGCAGTGATGGCGCAATCAGGGACATAGGTAAGACGATCCACCGCGCTGGCTCCACGCATTCCAAGTCCCACAATTCCGATTCTTACCGTCTCAATAGGCTCGGTCCTGAGCCCCAGGACACTTTCCTGTCCGGCCGGTCTTTCCGGTACGACGGTCTTGATGACATTGACATTTTCATTGCAGGAAACGAGCGACAGCACCGCTAGTGCCATGAGAAGAAACCATTTTTTCATAACTTTCCGATATTTTCAGCTAATATACAATTTTTATCCTAAAGATGCGATTCGCAACATACTACTCATCAGCATTTTATGCAATGTGCGTGCTCCCCTCCGGACAGCACGCACATTACATAATATCCTGATTATCAAGCCTTAAGACTCCTCCGACTAATGCTTGAAGTGGCGCATTCCGGTGCAGAGCATTGTGATACCGCACTCGTTGGCCTTCTTTACAGAATCCTCGTCACGCACACTACCGCCTGGCTGAACGATAGCCTTCACTCCATACTCGGCAGCAAGGGTAACAGTGTCGTCGAATGGGAAGAATCCGTCAGAGCCGAGAACAAGGCCTTCAGCCTTGATGTCCTTTCCAGCCTCCCTGAGAGCTGCCTCTGCCTGCTCGAGGGCGATCTTTGCAGAACCGACACGGTTCATCTGACCGGCTCCTACTCCGAGAGTAGCTCCATCCTTCACCACTACGATAGCATTGGACTTCACATGCTTTACAATTCTCCAAGCGAAGTCAAGGTCTGTCAGCTGGCACTCGCATGGCTTAGCCTCTGTAACGCACATATCAGCCACCACTGTCTTGGTGTCGATATCCTGCTCCTGAACGAGAATACCACCGTTCATGCTCACATACATATTATGGCCACCCTCTTCCTTGCTCATATCCACCTTGAGGAGACGGAGATTCTTCTTTGTGCAGAGAACTTCAAGGGCCTCGTCAGTGAATGATGGAGCCATAATGATTTCGAGGAAGATCGGCTTCATGAGTTCAGCTACCTCCTTGTTCACCTCACGGTTTACGGCAACAATGCCTCCAAAGATACTCACCTTGTCAGCCTCGTACGCCTTCTTCCATGCATCTACCACGTCAGTTCCGATTGCAGCACCGCAAGGATTCATATGCTTGAGACCTACACAGAAAGGAGCCTCGAACTCGCGGACAATGTTAAGAGCCGCATTGGCATCCTGGATGTTATTGTATGAAAGTTCCTTGCCATTGAGCTGCTCTGCTGTAGCAAGAGAGAAAGGAACCTTATCGAGAGTCGCATAGAACTTGGCATTCTGATGAGGATTCTCGCCATAGCGGAGGCTCTGCTTGAGATCGTACTCGAGGAAAAGCTTCTCGTTAAGACCTGCTGCCTTGCGCATGTAGGTAGCGATCATCATATCGTACTCTGCAGTGTGAGTATATGCTTCCGCTGAAAGCTGGAGACGGGTTTCCTTTGTAGTGTTGCCGGTCTCACGGATCTCCTCGATGATCTTCGCATAGTTTTCAGGGTTGCAGACTACAGTCACCGCACTCCAGTTCTTTGCTGCAGAACGAAGCATTGAAGGACCTCCGATGTCGATGTTCTCGATGGCATCCTCCATTGTAACATCAGGCTTAGCGATGGTCTGCTTGAAAGGATAGAGGTTAACGCACACCATATCGATGAATTCGATACCGTTCTCCTTGAGCTGAGCGATGTGGCTGTCGAGGTCACGACGACCGAGAAGTCCTCCGTGCACCTTCGGATGAAGAGTCTTCACACGACCGTCACAGATTTCAGGGAAACCGGTGATCTCGCTGATATTGATTACTTCAAGTCCTGCATCCTGCAGAAGTTTCATTGTTCCGCCGGTCGCGATGATCTCCCAACCGAGCTCCACTAACTGACTGGCGAATTCTACTACGCCTGTCTTATCACTTACACTAAAAAGCGCTCTCATATATTGTTTATTAAAAATTCCATCAACAGTTGGCAAGGTCTATCGGGCCTCACCATGACAATTAATAAATGAACTCTCCGAATTCCGAGCGGATGATGAGTTCCTTGTGGTCACACTCCTCTACGCGTCCTACGATCTGAGCATCGATACCGAAGCTCTTCGAAATCTCGATTACCTGCTGAGCGTGCTCAGGAGAGAGGTATACTTCCAGACGATGGCCCATATTGAATACCTTGTACATCTCTGCCCAATCTGTACCGCTCTGCTCGTGGATTGTCTTGAAAAGTGGTGGGACAGGGAATAGATTGTCCTTGATGACACGAATATTGTCGCCTACGAAATGAAGTATCTTTGTCTGTGCACCACCAGAGCAGTGAACCATTCCATGAATCTCAGGCCTGAGGGCATCCAGGAGCTTCTTCACTACAGGAGCATAGGTGCGGGTAGGAGAAAGGACGAGCTTTCCTGCGTCAATAGGCGAACCCTCCACTTCATCAGTCAGCTTGAGACCACCGCTGTAAACCAGATCCGCTGGAACTGCCTTATCGTAGCTTTCCGGATATTTTTCTGCGAGATATTTAGAGAATACGTCGTGACGGGCACTGGTAAGTCCATTGCTGCCCATACCTCCGTTGTATTCCTTTTCGTATGTAGCCTGACCATATGAAGCCAGACCTACGATCACATCTCCCGGACGTATATTGGCATTGTCGATTACATCGCTTCGCTTCATACGGCATGTAACTGTAGAGTCAACGATGATGGTGCGAACCAGATCTCCGACATCTGCTGTCTCGCCGCCAGTAGCATATACTCCGACACCCATTTCTCGAAGCTCAGCAAGAAGTTCATCAGTTCCGTTGATGATGGCGCTGATCACTTCACCGGGAACAAGGAGTTTGTTACGGCCTATGGTAGATGACACGAGAATATTGTCCACTGCACCTACGCATAGAAGATCATCGATGTTCATTATGAGAGCATCCTGTGCGATGCCTTTCCATACAGAAAGATCACCGGTCTCCTTCCAATAGAGGTAAGCCAAGGATGATTTGGTACCCGCTCCGTCAGCGTGCATAATGTTACAATATTCAGGATCTCCTCCGAGAATATCAGGAATGATCTTGCAGAATGCCTTTGGGAAAATGCCTTTGTCGATGTTCTTGATAGCGTTGTGCACATCCTCCTTGGATGCTGAGACACCACGCTGCATATACCTTTGGTTGCTCATAACAGGTCTGTATTGATTTCAAACTGCAAAAATAACAAATTTCAGTATTATTTAAAAGGGGGATACGAAAACTGTTGACAAGCAGACATGCACGCGGAACCACCTGCCCCACCCACAGCAAGCATTTCAGACCATACAACTGATTATCAACTAATTACGCTTATTATTCGACTTTCCCGCATTCCTCAGCTGGCGGGAATTGTAGAGATTATGCCATATACTGTACAAACCACCGACAATTGCAGTTTCTGGAGTCATAAAAGTATATCCCATCCAGATAGCGAAGACCGTGTTCTTCTGGCCAAGGGCCTGACCGGACGTGACTTTTCTTATCTCCTTACCGCGTTCCTCCACTATCGGACTATAAGTTCTAGGACGGTAGCGGCTGCCGATAAACCGACCCATGGCAAATTGAAAAGCACAGCAGACCAATGAGATCAGTCCCATCAGCATGAGGAGACGGAGACTCATCGTACTGTGGACTATGGACTTTGTGGTCACCGTGATAGCAAAAGTGAGGGCAATTGCCCAGAGATAGAAGGCCAGATCCGGGAAATTCAGGAGCTTGCGATGAATTCTCGGAGCAAGATAGCGGACAAGCCAGGCTGCCAGACAAGGCAATATCAGCAATGGAAATATTTTCGCGACAATCATGCTGAAGGCCATCCAGAAATCCATTCCGTCCATAGGATGAAGCAATGGAACCACAAGCGGAACCAGCACGGCGGCAACAAGATTTATCAGCACAGTATATGTCGTTATGCCTGCAACATCTCCACCGAGCTTTCCGGTGACAACTGCCGCAGCTGTAGCTGTAGGACATATAAGACAGAGCATTGCACTTTCGATAAGGACCACCTTGTCATGATAGGTTCCGGGGAAGGCATTCACCACCCACACAGCCAGAAGTCCGAGTACAGCAAAAAGCCCTCCCTGGATCAACAGAAGCCACCAGTGCCATCTGTGTGGCTTAAGATCCTTCGGCTCGATGCGGCAGAAGGTCAGGAAGAGCATGGAAAATATGAGCAGAGGCTGCAGGATAGAAACCACACCGCTCAGAAACGGCCCGGCTCTGTGCACGGGTTCCGGCATTATATAATATATAAGGTAAATGGATGCTCCCGTCACCATTGCGATGGGAAGCATCCATTCTCTTATTGTCTTCTTTACATCCATCTACTCTTCGTAGAGTTTAGTCGGATACTTGTGGTTAAAACAAGCAAGGCAGAGATCATCACGATGACCGGCCGCGAGCATTCCCTCATGAGAGAGGAAAGCCAGAGAGTCAGCATCGATGAGCTTGCAGACCTGTTCCACTGAATTGCTGTTGCTGATAAGCTCCTGCGGCGTATGGACATCCACACCATAATAGCAGGTATATTTCAAAGGAGCGCTGGCAATACGCACATGAACTTCTGCTGCACCTGCCTCACGAAGCATCTTGACAATCTTCAATGAAGTGGTACCACGGACAATTGAATCGTCCACAAGAACGACTCTCTTGCCCTTGACAATACTCTTAACAGGAGACAGTTTCATCTTCACACCCTTTTCACGAAGAGACTGGGTCGGAAGGATGAAGGTACGGCCCACATACTTGCTCTTGATAAGACCCATCTCATATGGAAGTCCGCTGGCTTCAGCATAACCCTGAGCTGCACTGAGGCTTGAATCCGGAACTCCGATCACGATATCAGCATCGGCAGGCGATTCACGGAAGAGGATTCTTCCCGACTCTTTTCTATAATTATGCACATTGCATCCTTCAATGTCGCTGTCAGGACGGGCAAAGTACACATACTCCATTGCACACATAGCATGACGCTGAGGCTCTGCATAGAACTGGCTACGGATACCATGATGATCGAGAGTAACGATTTCACCCGGCTCCACATCACGGATATATTCCGCTCCAAGCACGTCGAATGCACAGGTCTCGCTCGCTACGACATATCCATCACCAAGCTTTCCGATGGCAAGAGGATGGAATCCGTACTTGTCGCGGCAAGCATAGATTCTTCTACCCGTCATTATCACAAATGCAAAAGCTCCATCCAATTGATTGAGTGCATCCTTGATTGCATGGATTCTCGGAAGAGTCCTGTCTGTTCCTTGTTTCTTGATAAGATGAGCCAATACTTCAGCATCAGAAGATGATTGGAAGAGGCTTCCCTTATCTTCCAGCTCCTGGCGAAGCTGGTTATAATTCACGATCTGACCATTATTGGCCATTGCGAAATCACCGGAATTGTGGTGGAAAAGGAATGGCTGGATATTCTCTGTTCCCTTGCAGCCGGCATTGCTGTAGCGGACATGTCCGATGGCCATACGTCCCGGAAGTTTCTCCATCTTCTGTTCATTGAAGACTTCGCTTACAAGACCGTCTCCTTTTACTCTGTGAAATTCCCCCTCTGGACCTACAGTCACGATACCGCATCCCTGCTGACCTCTGTGCTGGAGTGCGTGCAGACCGTAATAAGCCAGGCCAGCCGCATCATCCACGCCATAGATTCCAAGAACACCACACTCATGGTGTAGCTTGTCATCTCTATATTTATTGTTACACTTACACATTTTTGTTTCTTTTTTAGATTTCCATTCAAGCCGGGATGTCCCACTCGTCATTCCCGGCTTGAACGATAATCATACCACTATTCTCCGCGGAAGTAAGCCACGGCATTGTCAAAGAGAGGCTGCTCGAGTCCCTCGTCCATAATATTCTTGAAGAGATTACCCTCGAAGCGCTCAGTATGTCCCATCTTTCCAAGAATCTGACCGTTGCGGCTGATGATTCCCTCGATTGCATAGTAAGAACCGTTAGGGTTGTAAGGAGACTCCATTGTCACCTCCTCGTCAATAGGATCCACATACTGGAACGCTACCTGACCGTTGGCGAAAAGTTCTTTTGCGAGCTCCTCGTTCACCACGAACTTACCCTCTCCATGGCTGACAGCGATAGTATGAAGGTCATTCACAGCAAAGCCCTTGAGCCAAGGAGAATTGGTTGTGGAAACCTTAGTGGTCACCATCTGGGAGATATGACGGTTTATGTCGTTGCGGAAGAGAGTTGGGCTATCCTTGGTAACCTGACCGAGACGGCCATATGGAAGGAGACCGGATTTCACAAGAGCCTGGAATCCGTTGCATATACCGAGAATAAGTCCACCACGGTCAATAAGAGCATGAATAGCATCTGCTATATCCTTATTATTCAACACATTGGCAATAAACTTACCACTTCCGTCCGGCTCGTCACCAGCAGAGAATCCGCCACAGAGCATGAGGATATGACACTCGTCAATATTCTTCTTCATTTCAGCGATTGAACGGAAAATGTCATCTTCGGTAAGGTTGCAGAACACGCTCATACGGACTTCTGCACCAGCATTGCGCCATGCCTTGGCCGAATCGTAGTCGCAGTTTGTACCCGGGAATACAGGAAGATATGCGATTGGCTTCTCCACAGGCTCACCCTTGTACTTGAGGTCTGCCTTCTTAGCTTTGAACGGCTTCACACCCTCGAGACCAGCAGGAACAAGTTTCTTGTTATATGCCTCTGCCGTATCAGGATAAACCTGAGCAAAACGACCTGAGTTCACAGACATCAGTTCGAAGATATCGAATGCCTTGCCGTTGATTGTAAGTTCGCTTTCTTCTCCATCGGTAACCTCTCCGATGAGGATTGCATTCGGATAGTCGAGTTCACCTTCTGCCTCAACGAGGATAGAACCATAGCCGTAGCTGAAAAGTTCCTTCTCATCATATTCGATCTTGGCATCAAGTCCGTTACCGAATGACATCTTGCAGATGGCTTCAGCCACTCCACCGAATCCAAGAGCATATCCTGAAACGATCTTCTCTGCCTCAATCTGCTCGGTGATATATTTCCAGTTAGCCTTAAGCTGCTCGGTATCAGGCATATAATTAGCAAGCGGTGTATGCTTGATCAGATACAGCTTATTGCCTTCGTATTTAAGCTCAGGAGAGATCACATTCTCTGCGTCCACAGTAGTGATACCGAATGCCATGAGCATAGGAGGAACGTTGATATTCTCGAATGTTCCGCTCATCGAGTCCTTTCCTCCGATCGAAGGAAGACCGAACTCCACCTGCATCTTAAGGGCTCCCAGAAGGGCCGAAAGCGGCTTGCCCCAAGACTTGCGGTCTGTCATACGCTCGAAATACTCCTGATACGAGAAACGCATCTTCTCATAGTCTGCACCTGCCGCAACAACCTTTGAACAAGCCTCTACCACCGCGTAGGCAGCACCATGATAAGGGCTCCAACTTGCGATGTAAGGATTGTATCCGAAGGCCATGATTGAGGCTGTGTCGGTATATCCGTCTGTAGGGAGCTTCTGAACCGAAACCTGAGTCTCCGTGCTCTGAAGCATACCTCCGAACGGCATAAGGACAGTAGAACGTCCGATTGTAGAGTCGAACATCTCGATAAGTCCCTTCTGTGAAGTTACGTTAGGGTCCTGAAGATTATTGAAGATCTTCTCCTTCAGATCCTCTCCTTCTACTGTACGCGCGAAAGGATTCTTTTCCTCTACAGCACCTACCGTAGCCTTTGCATAATGCTTTGCTCCGGCACTATCGATGAATTCACGTGAAAGGTCCACGATGACCTTGTCACCATAGAACATACGCATACGCTTTCTGTCTGTGACATCAGCCACGTATGTAACCTCGACATTCTCGCTTGCACAGTAAGCCATCATCGCCTCCTTGTCTTTAGCCTCGATAACTACAGACATACGCTCCTGTGACTCACTGATGGCAAGTTCTGTAGAATTAAGTCCACTGTACTTGGTAGGAACCCTGTCGAGATATATATCAAGTCCTTCAGTAAGCTCGCCGATCGCCACGCTGACACCGCCGGCTCCGAAGTCGTTGGATTTCTTGATAAGTTTTGTCACCTCAGGACGACGGAAAAGTCTCTGAAGCTTTCTTTCCTCAGGTGCATTACCCTTCTGAACCTCACTTCCGCAAGTCTCGAGAGATTCCTCTGTGTGTTCCTTTGATGAACCTGTAGCTCCGCCTACTCCGTCACGACCCGTACGGCCACCGAGAAGGAGGACAACATCACCAGGAGCCGGGCTCTCACGACGTACGCTGTCAGCCTTGACCGCTCCGACCACCGCACCTACTTCAAGACGCTTTGCCACATAACCCTCGTGATAAACCTCACGTACATGTGTAGTGGCAAGTCCGATCTGGTTACCGTAGCTTGAGTAACCGTGAGCGGCCTTGCGTGAAATTATGCTCTGAGGAAGCTTGCCGGCCATTGTCTCTGAAACAGGAAGATAGATATCGCCCGCTCCGGTCACACGCATTGCCTGATAAACGTATGCACGTCCAGAGAGCGGGTCACGGATCGCACCGCCGAGACATGTTGCAGCACCACCGAAAGGCTCGATTTCAGTAGGATGGTTATGGGTCTCGTTCTTGAACTGGAGAAGCCATTTCTCTGTTGTCATCTCACCCTCATCATCCACGATATCCACATCCACATAGATACTGCAGGCATTGTTCTCCTCACTGACCTCCATATCATCCAGAAGGCCCTTTGACTTGAGATAACGGGCACCGATACATGCCATATCCATAAGATTAAGGCCCTTGTTCTCACGTCCAAGTTCCTTACGGATCTTCATGTAAAGATTCAGCGTACCGTCTATTTCCTCTTTAAGGAAAGACTCCTCGACATCGATATCCTCAAGCTCAGTAGTGAATGTAGTATGACGACAATGGTCGCTCCAATACGTATCGAGGATACGAAGCTCAGTCTCTGACGGATCACGTCCCTCTGCCTTGAAATAATTCACAACCTCGCGAAGGTCGTCGGCATTCATCGCCAGTCCCATCTTCTTGCAATAAGGTGCAAGCTCTTCCTCTGCAAGAGCTGTAAGCCCTTCAAGCACAGGCACCGGAGTCACTTCCGGCTGCTCCATTGCAGAAAGCTTCGCAAGATCCTTCTCACGAGACTCCACTGCATTGATATAATATTTCTTGATTCTTTCGATCACTTCATCAGATGTATCTGCCGGAAGAATGATGAGTTTCGAACTCTTGATGCTCACCTTTGCCGCAGGATCGATCAGACGCACACAATCAACAGCAGAAGCTGCACGCTGGTCGAACTGGCCCGGAAGGAACTCCACGGCAATATACTTCGCGTCCGAGAGATCACACTCATCGGTCACGCTGTCTGTCACGATCTCTCCGAATACGCTGTAACGGCTCTTCTCAAGAAGTTCCTCAGAGAATCCGAAAAGGTCATATACATTGAGCAGACGCAGCATTCCGAGGTCGAGCTGAAGATTTTCATTCAGCTCGCTCAGAAGGCTGCGTGCCTCCACCTGAAATTCAGGATACTTTTCTACGAAAATACGGTAGTTATTCATATTGCATTAAATTGTCGCTTCAAGAACTTTCTGTGTCTGCTCTTTTCTGAACTGGTCAAGCTTTGCTGCAAGCGCCTCGTCTGTAAGAGCAAGAATCTGTGCGGCGAAAAGGCCGGCATTCTTCGAACCATTGATCGCCATAGTAGCTACAGGGATACCTGCCGGCATCTGCACGATAGAAAGAAGGGAATCCATTCCTCCGAGTGCCTTTGTCTGGATAGGAACTCCGATCACTGGCACTGTGGTCATACCTGCCACGACACCTGCGACATGAGCCGCACCGCCGGCACCGGCAATGATGACACCGATTCCGTTTTCCTTAGCTGATTTAGCGAATTCGCACATGAGATCAGGTGTTCTGTGCGCGCTGATTACCTTTTTCACGATCTCTACTCCGAGATCTTCAAGAACATTTACTGCCTGCGACATGATTTCATAATCGCTGGTCGAGCCCATAATGATAGCTACTTTCATACGTTTCAGAATTAAACCGCAAATATAATCAAAGTTTTATAGTTCATCAAGCGTACTTCGACCTCATTTTTACCTCACTGCGTCCTTCCCCCTTTTTCTCTACCTCGATCTGTACCGTTATCCTCTCCTTCAGTTCTTCTCTATGGGAAATGATACCTACCCTGCGGTCAGACTGACCCGCTATTTCCTGAAGTCTCTCCAATGTAGCCATCACAGAATCAAGAGTCTTCTCATCAAGCGTGCCGAAACCTTCGTCGATGAACAATATATCCACATTCAGATCGGGACGGTTCAGAGAAGACAAAGCAAGTGACAAAGCAAGAGAAATCATGAATCTCTCACCTCCGGAAAGCACCGTCACACTGCGCACCTGATCCTTATTGTAACGGTCAAGAACCAGAATAGAGAGCTGGGCATTTTCTTCGCTGCATACCAGCTTGTAACGGTCCGTGATACGCTCAAGATAGATATTGGCATTATTAAGAAGAGGACGCAGGATATAGGTCTGTACGAGATTACGGAACTTATTGCCTCCGAAGTACTTATCCATAGCATCCCATTTCATCTTTATAGCGGAAGCAGCTTCCAGCTTGACCTTCAGATCATCTACTTTCCGGGAGTTCTCATCATCAGCCCTCAGCACGGCCTCTATCGTAGCAATCTCCGAAATCAAGGACTCGAGATTCCCCCCGACCTCCGAGAGGGACCGCCTCAACTCTTCAAGAATCGGAAGCTCATCTGCAGGGTCAAGACCAAGTTCCGACATAGCCTCCTCAATTTCAGCCTCAGCTGCAGCAATAGCATCCTCGCAGGACTTAAGTTCACCATCTGTATTTCTGACAAATTCATTGATCTTCCGGATATCTTCCGCATAGCTTTGTATTTCATCCAGATATGCCTCCGTCTTTCCGGTCCTCAAACAGTACTCTTCAAGGATAGCCTCACAATCACTCATGTGAGAACGCGTCTGTTCAATACGGCCCAACACCCGGTTCACAGAACCCAAAAGCATATTCCACTCCTTTGCGATATCATTTGTCCCAAATCTTTCAGTGCCATATTCAGAACTCCAGTCAGGACACCTTGTCAAAATATCCACTCTGACAGCATCCAGCTGGCCGACAATGCTATTGGCTTCGACGGACTTCTGCTGTGCGGATGCCAGCTCCCGGCACAGTCCGCTGTACCTTTCACTCTCTTTTTTAAGGGTATCGCAGACCTCATGACATCGCTGGTTCCAATCCGGATATAAAATCCCGGCATCCCCATCTATCTGTTTCTCCAAAGCCTCCCTCTCATGAATAATCTCTCGCAAGCGTTCTGTCTTCATATTGATTTCCAGCTCATTAGCATCATTCTTACGAATCACATCATTACGCAGTTTATTCTTATTGTCATGAATATCCTTGAGGGGTTTGCTGGCATTTTCCAGATCATTGATGGCTTTCTGACACGCACTATATCTACCCTGCACTTCCCTGAGCCTTGCCAACAATTCATCTGTCTGCGCGATGTTATCACGGACTTTCACAAGCATTGCATCCAGATTATCATCCGGCTCAAGTCCGACCTTTCCCAGAGCCGACATGAGATCCGTATTGAGTTTTTCAGCATCATTTTTCAGTTTATTCAAAGTCTTCTCTCTCACCGCCACTTCACCCTTATGACGCTCGTAAGATGCAGATGCCGCCTTCATCGTTTCCTCGGCCGCATTCATGGCCTCTTTAGCCTGACTCTTCTCCTGTTCGAGTGGTGCAAGAAGTTCTCTGAAATCCTCTTCAAGAAGCACCTTTTCAATATGCTGACCACAGAGCGGACAGGTTTCCGTCCCCTCACTCACAAGTCTTGCACGAAGACCGGCCAATGTATCTTCGACACTGGCATTCATTGTCGTGTAACGTGCAGAAGCCATATCGTGGGCCGCTCGTGCAGCATTGTATACATCTGCTGCAGAATCACATTCAGATTTAAAACCCGCAAGCCCGGCAGCCTGGTCTTCAATTGCCTCCGCTTCTTGTCTGATATTGCCTCTGGCTTGCTGGAGGGCCATGACGAGAGCCTCGGCCTTGCCCAACCCGGATTTTCTCTCCGATGCTTGGGAAAGTTCCTCATTGACCTTAGCGATATTCATTCCTTCCCTTTCGGAAATCAATCCGTCGATTTCAGCCTGCTTGACCTTAAGCACTTCCGACGCCTCCCGAAGCTGCGAATCCGCTTCTGCCAAAGCCGCGGCCAGACTCTCGCGTCTTCCCAGCGCAGCATCTTTCTGCCGTCCCACTGTCACTGCGTCCTCGCCAAGCTTGACATACCTGCCTATATTCTGAATGACTTCACCAGACTTTGAATACAAGCCGGCCATGCCAGACTCCGCTTCGACCATTCTTTTCAGTTCAGCCACAGATTCTGCAAGCTTATCAGATTCGGTCTGCCTCACGTTCAGATCCGAGCATAGTTTTCCGAAACGTTCACGACACAAAGCAGATTCAGCCAGATCATTTTCGTAGTTGCGACGATGCATACGCAGGGACGAAAGATTATGTCTTTCCGTCTGAGTAGCTTCCCAGTCCTGCCCAAGGCGCTTTTTCTTTTTATAGTCATCACTTTCAAGAACCTCGAGCAGAGCCTTCTCCCGGATCTGTTTTTCCGCAAGAACCGCAGACTTGCCATAAACAGTCTCCAGGTGCTTCAATCGGACCTCCAGCCCTTCCTTCTGCCGCTCAACCGATTCCTTTTCAGACTTCTTCGCAGCCAGTTCCTCTTTCTTTAAAGTCCTTACATCTCCCGGTAAAGTATGCGCAGACTCTAATTCGAACTCTTTTTTCAGTCCCTTTTCTTTCTCTTGATATCTCTGGGCAATTTTTCTCACAGCATTGCCATATTCCGAAAAAAGCTCGGTATTAGTCAGAGACTCCAGAATATTCGCACGCTCCTCCCTGTCTCCCGTAAGGAAAGCGGCGAATTGTCCCTGTGCAAGCATCGACATGCGGCTGAATTGATCGAAGGTCAATCCCACAGCCTTAGCAATGATATTCTGGACATCGGTAACAGAGGTCACCCACTCTCCCCCCTCTCGTCTTACGGTCCATTCGGGAGTCTTATACTTGACGCTTCGCTCTCCAGTAACCTTATTCTTATTGCTGAGATAGCATCCCAATGTAAGCTTAGCTGCATAGGTAGCTCCATCATTACCCTCGAATACGACCTCACTGTAACACTCAGTTCCGGGAGATATTCCCAGTCTGGTGTATTGTTCTATACTGTTTATCCTCACACTCTGACCATCAGCATTAAGAAACTCGTTCTGCTTCTGGTTCACGACTCCTTCCAGACGCGGGGTCGTCTTATACAGGGCCATAGAAATTCCGTCCAGAATCACAGACTTTCCCGATCCAGTATCACCGGAAATCAGGAAAACCGAAGCGGGGTCGCCTGTCACAGCATCATTGAGACCCTTTTCAAAATCTATGTCAGCCGACTGTATAGATGCAATATTCCTAAGATGCAATTCCTTGATTCTCATTACTTATCCTCCTTCATAGCTTTAACTTCCATTTCCACCTCCATGAACATTTTCCTCAGGTCCTCCAGATCAAGCCCCTGGTACCGGTCGAGAGTCTTCCCTACAAACTCCATAGGATCCGTCATCTGCTGGAGATCAGCCACTTCGAATACAAGATCTTCCCTTCGCGACTCCTGAGGGACCCCGGTCCAGATGACCTTAGGATTGTACCTTACTTCATTGCCGCTGCTTTTTATTGCGTCATAGATCAATTGATTGAAATCCGAAGGTATGGCAGCATCAAAGGCTATACGCAGACGGAAGTATCCGCTCTTTCTGTCATGCACAAATGCCCCGACTGCCTTCAAAGCCTCATCAGACGACCCGAACGACTCGTCCGGATTTTCGGGCAGAACATAAAAATGACGGAGCTGATCCACATTCAGAAGGTGTATATCCACATCCGCTCCTCTTTCCTTTATCTCCACCAGGCTGACGCTATGAGGATAAGTCTCATCACAGCTCACATGAAGAGGGCTGCCGCTATATCGTACCACACCGGAAGGATAAATGACATCATCCTTGAATACATCCTCCTGATGACCGATGGTCTGCGGCCTGTGGATATGTCCTAAAGCGAGATAATCATATCCCGTTCCCATATCCTTTACATCTGTTGTCTTTATATTTCCGATGGTGAAATCATGTCCTGTGACATCGGCATCCGATACAGTAAGATGTCCCATCATCACTACCGGTTTTCCTTCCGTATTTTCTGCAGCCACCTTGTCCAACAGAGCCTGGACAGTCAGACTGCGTCCTCCCGTCATATGAGGCAATGCCACCACATATCCGGCCTCAAGCCTGATTATGAAATCATCCATCCACTCATCGGAATCTTCAGGGGGATCACTCACTGGCGGAAGACCGACAATATGCACTTTGCTCCTTTTCCAGATCCTCCTGTCAGCATGCAGGCGTGATGCAGAGTCATGATTACCCGCCGTGATTATCACGTCCATATCAGGACATTCGTCAATCAACGTCACAAAATATCGGGTAAAATCTTCTTTTACATAGGCACCCGGCTGCTGAATATCGAAGACATCGCCGCTTACCAGAAGAGCGTCCGGCCGATGATCACGGCACCACATTGTCAATTGGGAGAAGAAATGATCATGCTCATCGGTCCTGCCGTAATTCTGATAAAGAACCTGGCCGATGTGAAGGTCTGCAGTATGTATGAACTTCATCTTTCAAAAATTTATTGTTCCAAATTTAATCAAATATATACTTAAGGGCAATAACTGTTACAGGAATTCTTGGTTTTGAAATGTCACAGTATTTATCCCCGTCATTTATTCTCCCAAAACGCATCAGTGAGAATAAAATTCATTATATTTGCAGATTGCAGATGACATACGTGAGACACACGGGAAAAACTGTATCAGAATTATGAGAGATTTATATATAACCAATTCCCTTTCCAGAAAGAAGGAGATTTTCAAGCCTATCAATGAAGGCCACGTCGGACTTTATGTCTGCGGACCTACAGTATATGGCGATGCACATCTGGGACACGCTCGCCCGGGTGTGACTTATGACGTGTTCGTGAAACTGCTCAAGCATCTTGGTTACAAGGTGCGCTATGTCCGCAATATCACTGATGTAGGACACCTGGAGCACGATGCTGACGAGGGAGAGGACAAGATCGCGAAGAAAGCTCGTCTGGAGCAGCTCGAGCCAATGGAAGTGGTGCAGAGATGCACTCTCGCATACCACGAAGCGATGCGTATGCTCAATGTCGCCCCTCCTTCAATCGAGCCACGCGCTTCCGGACACATCATCGAGCAGATCGATCTCGTAAAGAAGATTCTCGATGCGGGATATGCATACGAGAGCAACGGTTCGATCTATTTCGATGTATTGAAATATGACAAGGACCACAAGTACGGCATTCTTTCGGGACGCACACTTGACGAAGTGAAGGAAGGCACCCGCGACCTTGACGGACAGCAGGACAAGCGTGCTTCCTACGACTTCGCCCTCTGGAAAAAAGCTTCTCCGGAGCATATAATGCGCTGGCCTTCGCCATGGAGCGACGGATTCCCAGGCTGGCACCTCGAATGCTCGGCGATGAGCGAAAAGTATCTCGGCAAGGAGTTCGACATCCACGGAGGCGGAATGGACCTTCTCTTCCCGCACCACGAATGCGAAATCGCCCAGAACACAGCATCCCGCGGATGCGGCGGTGTGAAGTACTGGATGCACAACAACATGATCACCATCGAGGGAAAGAAGATGGGTAAGTCACTGGGCAACTTCATTACGCTTCCGGAACTGTTTGCAGGCCGTCATGAGAAACTTGCCCAGGCATACACACCGATGACAGTGCGCTTCTTCATCCTACAGGCACATTACCGCGGAACCCTCGACTTCAGCAACGAAGCTTTGCAGGCCGCAGAAAAGGGTCTCAGGAGAATCAATCAGGCTGCCAAGGATCTACGTGCTCTTGCATCGGCTTCCGGTGTGCAGTCGGCTCCAGCCCTTGCTTATGGTGAGTTCGTCAGTGCTGTCGCACCTGCGGTTGTAGACGCATCAAATGCAGAAGTACGTGCACTTGCAGAAGGCGTTTACGAAGCTCTCTGCGACGACCTCAACACTCCTGTCGCACTCTCGCATATCTTCGACGCAGTACGCATCATCAATACTGTGAAAGATAAGAAGATGACCCTCGACACTTCTGACTATCAAGCACTTGTAAATCTTTTCGACAATATCGTTGCCGGAGTTCTCGGACTCTGCGACGAGGAAGGTGCAGAAGGCAGCAAGGCAGTCAAGACTATCGACGGCCTCGTGAATATGGTCCTCGAGCAGAGAAAGGCTGCAAAGGCTGCAAAGGACTGGGCGACAAGTGACAGGATTCGTGACGACTTGAAGGCTTTGGGAGTCCAGATCAAGGATACCAAGGACGGCACCGAGTGGACTTTAGAGTAAAACAATCGGAAACTGCTGCATTGCAGTCTGATTATGGATATGAGATTTTTAGGTAACATATTATGGCTGATCCTGGGAGGTCTGGTGATCAGCCTTTATTATGCCTTTATGGCAATATTATTCTGTATCACCATCATAGGGATACCATTCGGTGTACAGCTGTTCAAGATGGCAGGACTCTCCCTATGGCCATTCGGCCGGGATATCCGCCCAGGATCAAATGACGGCGGCTGCCTGTCCATCCTGATGAACATCATCTGGATTCTCTTTGGAGGAATCGAGATCGCTACGATCCATTTAGGGTTCGGCATCTTCTGCTGCCTGACCATTGTCGGCATTCCTTTCGGAGTGCAGCATTTCAAGATGACCCTGCTGGCACTTATCCCGTTCGGTAAAGAAATTTCATAGCATCTCAGATGCAGTTTTATAGAGAAAATCATGTACAAATTCATTTCTTGGAATGTTAACGGCCTGAGGGCTGTATGCGGAAAGGGTTTCGCAGATATTTTTGCCGAGCTGGATGCGGACTTCTTCTGTCTGCAGGAGACTAAGCTCCAGGAAGGGCAGATAGACCTGGAGTTTCCCGGATATAAATCATATTGGAACTATGCCGAGAAGAAGGGCTATTCGGGAACGGCAATATACACCAGACATGAGCCGATGTCGGTGAGTTATGGAATCGGAGTCGACGAGCACGATCACGAAGGACGCGTAGTGACATTGGAGATGGAGGATTTCTATCTTGTGTGCGTGTACGTACCTAATTCACAGGATGGTCTCAAGAGACTTGATTACAGGATGACCTGGGAGGATGACTTCAGAGCCTATCTCTGCGGGCTCTCCCAGAAAAAGGGGGTCATAGTATGCGGTGACCTGAACGTAGCACATAAGGAAATTGACCTTAAGAATCCTAAATCGAACAGAATGAACGCCGGATTCACTGATCAGGAACGCGCTCAGTTCACAAACCTCCTCGACTCAGGATTCATTGACACCTTCAGATATTTCTATCCGGATCAGACAGACATCTATTCATGGTGGTCATATCGTTTCCAGGCCCGCCAGAAGAATGCGGGGTGGCGTATTGACTATTTCGTAGTTTCGGAAAGTCTCAGAGACAGACTGGAGGGAGCTAAGATCCACACCGAGATATTCGGGTCAGATCACTGCCCTGTGGAACTGACCATATCCCGCTAAACGCCTACCCGTCTGACAATTATGTAAAACACCTGCTGCACTTGGATAGATGCATCTTTGATAAAGCGCTATGCAGCAGACATTTATGGAATACATGGCAATCTGATGCAATAACGGGACATCGATTTCTTCGATGTCCCGTTATTGAACCATAACCCTATTATTAACAACTAAACTAACCGTTACCTGACATTTTGCAAAGCCTGTGCCAAACTGTCATAGATCAGAAAATTTTGTCAATAACCGTGTTTTTCCAGCCAGGCGAGAGCATAAGAACAGGTAGCCTTGCACCCTAGGCCCTGTTTGTCCGCGTAATCATACGCAGCCTTTACCAATTCACCGGCAATCCCCCGACCTTTCAAGGGGCCGGGAACAAATGTACGCACGACCACAAAGTCACCTTCACGGATGACATATTCCACGAGAGCAGTATGACCATCGAGATAGGTTTCGAAACGGTTTTCGTCTTTAAGGTGATTGATCTTCATAAATTGTCTTTAAGGCCTGAACTCCAAAACAAATGCTATCCTATCTATTTCCTGAAAGCTTCATATGCGTAGGAACCTACTCCGAATATGATCTGGGTAACGGCCTGTGAAGTGTGCGAGAGGGTCGCATAAATGATACCCATTTCCATAGGGATTCCATAGATGCCCGCCAAAGCCAGGGAAATGATGAAATGAAAGGCGCCGATACCGCCGGGAACAGGCACAGCAAAGCCGAGACCTCCCACGAGAGACAGGAAAAGAGCGTCAATGATGGTCAGGTCAGCCAGAAATGGTGCAGCCCAGACTGTACTTGCAGCCATAAACCAGTAAGTCAGCCAAATAAGTGCGGTATAGGCGAAGAAAAGCCATTTCTGCTGCATTTTCAGACAGCTGGAGAATCCTTGAAGGAGACCTCTGAATATATCCCACACCTTTCTGCATAATCTATTAGACCTTCTGAAACGCCATAACAGATAACTTCCGCATGCTGCACCCATAACAAGAACCGCAACAATCCACCACACACTGAAATCCAGCCTTTGAGCCATTGGCGTCCATATCTGCTCCACGAAGAATCCACCAAAACGTTCGAAACCTCCGACCACTACGACAGCCAGCAGAAGAAGCATGACAAGAAGCTCCCAGCTACGCTCCAGCACCACTGTTCCAAGCACTTTGTCATATGAAGCCTTCTTATGCTCGGGATGTTTGAAGTCCTCCGGAAGCGACCTTCTTGTAATCACTCCGCAGCGGACGAGCTCTCCTAGACGGGGAAATACGAAATTCGATATATTGCCGATATTGACACCGTTGAATGTCGTAATGCGGGTAATGCTGTCATCGATCGGGATAAGAAGTCTGCGCCAGCGCAAAGCCCTGAGCCAGAATGCCAAAGCTCCAGCGGCCATTGAAAGGATGATATATCCCCAGCGGCATCCCTTCAGTCCCGCAACAAAATCAGCCCATTCCACCTCTCTGAAGGAGAAATAAAGAAGAAGAGCTGCCAGAAGAGCTGAAAGCAGATATTTGAGTATTTTCGTGAACTTTTTATTCATATATATACTATGCCGCTGAAGTACAGGCTGCAAATTTATCCAATTATTTGCTAACTTTGTCGGGTTTATAACTAAAATGAACAACTATGGCGTCGATTTTAGGAATTGGAAATGCATTGACAGATATTCTGGCCGTCCTTCCGGACGATAAATTTCTGAAGGAGTTCCACCTTCCGAAAGGAAGCATGCAGCACGTGGACATGGAGACTGGAGACAAGATATGGAAGACACTCAAGCCGATGGGAGTACAGCTCGTGGCAGGAGGTTCGGCCGCCAACACCATCACCGGTACTGCTATCTTCGGAATGGAATCCGGCTTCATCGGAAAGGTCGGAGACGACGACCTGGGTCACCTATTCAAGAGCGATCAGGAACAATACGGTATCAAGTCAATGCTCCTTAAGGGAGTCCACTCATCCGGAAGGGCAATGGTATTCATCACAGCACCGAATGCCGAGAGAACATTCGCCGTATATCTGGGAGCGGCCCTGGAACTGGTACCCGAGGACTTGAAACCGGAGTATTTCGAAGGATATGATTATTTCCACATCGAGGGATATCTGGTTCAGAACCAGGCCACTATCCGCCGTGCAGTGGAATTGGCCAAGGCTGCAGGATGTATAATTTCAATCGACATGGCGTCATATAATGTGGTCGAATCGAACGATGCATTCCTGCATGATATTGTCGAGAATTACGTCGACATTGTCTTTGCCAATGAAACAGAAGCAAAGTCTTTCACAAAGCTGGAGCCACGGGAAGCTTTGGACGAAATTGCCAAATCATGCAAAATCGCGGTAGTGAAGGTAGGCAAGGACGGATCAATGGTCAAGAGCGGTGACGAATACCATTTCATCGAGGCTTGGCCGGCAAGTCCGGTTGACGCTACCGGCGCCGGAGACACATATGCGGCAGGCTTCCTATATGCTCACTCGCTTGGCATGCCTCTCAAGGTATGCGGAGAGGTCGGTTCAATCATAGCTGCGAAGGTCGTGGAGATCGTCGGCACAAAGATTGACATCCCGCGTTGGAAGGCAGCCAAGAAAGAAATCCGCGAGCTCATCGCAGCCAATACAACAGAATAATTATGTTCGATTCAATACTGAAAATATTCCGCAGGAAGAGACTGGCGAAGTTCGCCAGCAATGTACCTACAGGTTTCCTTCCATTGTCAGCAATATCATCAGCCAACGTCGTTATCGACGTGGAAGAGCCTGGTTTTGACCAGCTTAAAGACGACATTCTTGCCTGGGGAAAACAGGTGGGACTGAAGGTGAACATCTATTTTTTCGACTTCAGGAAAATCGGCAAGGACGAGCTCCTGCTGACCAGCATACAGACCACTATCATAAAGAAAGAACTAGACTGGCTCGGAATGCCGGATTTCAGCAAGATCGGCAACCTGCTTTATGAGCCGAGCGATCTTTTCATTTCAATGGTGGACAATGGCGACTTCCCTATCCAATTCCTGAGCAAGTGTTCTAAAGCCCGTTTCAAGATAGGTAGATATGACTTCGACGGACATGCCTACGATATGGTGATATCCGGCAGTCCGACAGAAGATTTGATTTCGGATTCCCGAAAAATATTTGCAGCTATAAAAGATTTTCTAACCAAGGTAAGATGAAAGGATTCTGGAAAAATATAATTGTGATTGTAAAAGGTGCCTGCATGGGAGCGGCAGATGTCATCCCCGGTGTATCAGGAGGTACAATAGCCTTCATTATGGGGATATACGACGAATTTGTCAGTTCACTTGCATCATTCAACGGTGAGGCACTGCGATTATTGTTCAAGGGACAGTTTTCTGCCTTCTGGAAACACATAAACGGCAGCTTTCTTCTCTCTCTCGTCGCTGGAATCGGAATCAGCATCATCACCCTTGCCGGACTCATGCAGATGCTCCTGAGCGACTTCCCCATCCAGACTTGGGCCTTCTTCTTCGGTCTGATTGTCGCATCATCGATATTCATCATCCGCGGAATCTCCGGATGGAAACTACGCGAAGGGATTATGCTTATCTTCGGCATTTTATTGGGAGCCGTTGTATGCACACTCTCACCAACCCAGACTCCAGAGGGATTGTGGTTCATCTTTCTAAGCGGCGCATTGGCCATCTGTGCGATGATTCTTCCCGGAATCTCCGGCAGCTTCATCCTGCTTATCCTGGGCAAATACGAATATGTTCTTGGTGCAATCTCCGGTCTTGCAGCAGGAAATGACCCCGGTGGAAACCTATTGATTCTCGGAGTATTCGGACTTGGTGCCATCATCGGCATTCTCGCTTTTTCCCGTTTCCTCCACTGGCTCCTCGCCCGCAGGCAGAAAGAAACAATGATAGTCCTTGCCGGCTTCATCATCGGTTCCCTTGTCAAAATCTGGCCTTGGAGCAACGCTGAAGCGATCGTCCTCTCACAGTTCCCAGAACTTGCTTCCCACGGAGAAATGCTCCCTGCCGAAATCGTCAGCCAGTATATGGCATCGGCCGATATGCATATCGGAGGAGCTATTATCTTTGCACTTATCGGTTTCTGTCTTGTCACAGGAATCGAAATGGCAGGCAAGCTCGCTTCACATAAAAAAACGGCATAATCATTGAAATGCAGTCCGGTAACGAACTCAGACAGACTGCATTATGAAGAAAATTCACTTATTGGGACTTACTGTCCTCCTTGTGCTTTCCGGAGCAAACTCATGCATATTTGAAGCTCCCGGCGATCGTTTCTACAGAACCCTCTGGAACTCCACCCAAGTCCCCCTCGGCCCCCTGGACATAGAAGAACTCACTCTGGAATTTCTTTGTGGGGAACGAGTCACTGTTAAAGATGGTTCCGGTACCATCATCGCACACGGCACCTATTCCCCCGACGGCAACATAGCTGTGCTTTGTGAAGTCACTGCCGTAATAGACGAGACTACAGTCAGCTTTATGGAAGCCCACAGGAACGGCGACACACTGTTTCTTTTATGGAGACCGGACGGAATGCTGACTCCTTTTACCACAGCAATGGAAAGAAGGTCATCGTACGAATGACCCAACCCTTTATCATTCTCTTCTGTTTCGAAAGCACAAAAAGAAACATTTCCATTCTTTCGATCATCATTCTTCGATCCCAAAGAACAAATAAGGCTATTTCCGTGTTTTTGTGGACAGGAGCGGCACAAAGCAGGCGAAGCCGCCCTTGGGTTGAGCTGCGTAGCCTGCTTTGGGCTGCCGAATTTCATATATTCCTGCAGTGGTACTTTCTGTAAGGTTGACAGTAGCGTCGGAACACGAAAGTGCTTAGACGCGCACCCACGCTCATGATTTCCTTAATTTTGCCCGTTTACCAATACCGTGGGCACAAGTTTCAGTACATACATGTACCCACGCTCCTTTTAGAGACATAGAGTAAGTAAAGCATCTAAAGCTTAAATAAAACGGATTTGATCTAAACATTTTATTGCAAATCCAAAAATAATCACTATCTTTGTGGCCACTTTTGACATCAGTACCACTTTTATCAAAAGTAAAATACGAATCGGTTCGGTAGCTCAGTTGGATAGAGCAACAGCCTTCTAAGCTGTGGGTCTTGGGTTCGAATCCCAACCGAATCACACTAAACGCCATTCTAGATATCTAGGATGGCGTTTTTGTTTATTCTTTCCCCACATTTTCCCCACACGCAAATTTGTTAGTCCATTGATTTTATTACTTTTGTGAAAGTGAGCCACCAATTCACATCTTTAATTGTCTATTAGAAAGTATCTTTCCTCTTGATACTTCTTTTCATCAATTTGAATATCCGGTTTCTGAACCATATTATAACACTTTATGCCTCGCAGCAGTTAATACTAACTATTTTCTCAAAGTTACTAAACATTTTCCGGTTCTCCCAAAGCTTTCAAAGCCATAAAACAGAAGAATTTACCCCATTATGACTCCACCCCCGCCACAGCTACTTGTGGCAGGGGTGGAGCGATAATTTCAATAGAATAAATTTGTGGATGTGTAGAGTATGTTACTGCTCATCCTCCAGATCCAGCTTCGGCTGCTGCGACTCAAGATATTGTTTCATGCTTAGTGAGCTTACAACTTTCTTCCCCGTTTGCTCTTCGAAAGCCTCCTTTGCCACGCGGGCAACAGAGCCGCCTCTTTCCGCAACTCTTGCATGTTCGCTCATCGTCTGAGGATGCTCCTCCTTGGTGATATTTGTAGTGGTCAACTCAGCCAGCATATTCATTACAAGTTCTTCGTTGGTCATGTTATCACGCAAGTTCTCCTGATGCAGCCCTTTAAGATTCTTGTATTCCCTGGCAGTCAGACCAGCCCATGCCTGATAGATGATATCCGTAAGAGTAGCATAACCTACACCCTCTTCAACATTATGAGCCTTCCACTGGTCCGTAAGATCCTTACGGATTTCGATACTTTTAAGGCGCTGATTAATCCAATTGTCGGAATATCCGAGACGTTTATAGTCCATAAGAGATTGCTGGATTCCGAGTTCCGGGTCCTGCATTTGCTTGATTCTTTCGGCTCCCACCTCAGCCAGCCAACGCTTTATTGGCTCTGCTTTTTTGGAAGGAATTGACTGCACCAAACGTAGCATCTGTTCCAAATCAGCCACATCAGAATAACGTAATTTGCCGTCCGCAGCCCTCAATTTCAACTGGTGACAATTTGTCACCGTTTCATTCCCCTCCGAAACCAAACGCTGTTTCAGTTTATTCCAGTACTTTCGAGCAGTATGATAATCCTTACTTTCCGTAAGAATCTGTACAATATCAATAATGCAGAAATACCACTTTTCCCGCACCTCATCCCAGACCGTCCTGATCTGCTTCTCTTCAAAAATCTTTAATTCCTGCATTGTCATAACGTTCAATTTTTAATCTCATACAAAGCTAACAATAAATCCTCACATTTTATAACGAGCCCACATTTTGCATACCGGCCTCAGCGACTAATACTATCACTCGCATTGATAGGCTTATCACCCCAGTAGTATGACCTCAGCACACCTTCCTGATCAATATAGAATGGCTGCCTGCAGTCAAGACAATATGCTCGATCTCCTATTCGGACCGGATGCAGCTCCTGCTGAGAATGGCCGAATATCTGGATGACATCATTCCATGGGAGAGATTTCTCGCTCACATATTCATCGAGATCCGTCCAGATCATACTTCCGTCAAGGTAGCGTCCGCCTCGTCCATATCCTATTTGCGCCAGTATCCGCAATAGTGCATCATTATGAACATCATTCTTATAAATCCGCAATCCATTGTCGAGCCTTGCCAGAACCTTTTCGGGGTCTGATATATCTGCACCGAAGTAGTGTACGTTATTCTGCAACCAATATTTGGAAATTCCCGCATGGCTGAACAAGAAACGTTTCCCATTAACCTCAGTCAGATATGCCAGCTCAAACAGATCGTAATTCTCACGAAAGAACTTCCGATAAAAGGGAGCCTGTTTGTAGTCGTACCTATGCTCACACAAGCGCCGATTCAGCATATAACTGCTATCGTGATTACCTATCAGCAGATGTACACGGCCCGGATGCTGTTTCTTGACTTCCACCAATTCCTTCAATGGGGCAAAGACTCCCTTTTCATGAAGCTCATCACCTGGATATGGATCAAGATAATCACCAAGGCATACAATCTCAGCACCATCATCAACTGCTTCACATAAAGCTTTTTTATAAAAGGTCCTGCCGTGAATGTCCGGCAGGATAAGTATTTTCGGATTTATCATGACCGGGCGGGTGGATTAGTCTTGAAATAAATGGCGGCGCGGGCACCCTCCATGAAGTCGCATATACACGACTCCACAGCATCATTATGTTCCTCAGGGTCAACGATTGTTCCTTCCGCATATTCTCTTGCCTGTGCGAGGAGCTCGGGATAAATCTGACAGAACTCCTCAAGTGTTGGTTTGCTGTTTTTCATAATACTTTGTAATCAATTGTTTATTATAATTAATGATGGTGTTTGTTATATAATTTACCAGCATGAGTAATCAGTTATATCTTTTTCTGCACCACATACATTGCACTTACATATTAAACGGGAACCTATACCTGTTTCTGTAGTCTGGAGAGTAATTTTATCTCTGTCAGATGTTTTACAAACACAAAGTCTATGGCATTCACAAAAGCTATTGTACTCTTCCCGTTCTTTATTTGTCATCCTAACGTCAACTTCTAACATAATATCACTTATATATTTACACCTCAATAAACTTCCATCCATCAAAACCATACTCATGCTCGCCGCACTGAACATATCCCAGCTGATTGCAGACGACCTTGGTTCCGTTGATTTCTGTATCGATATTGGTATGGGAGTGACCATATATCCACACATCAATCCTGCTGTCAGCGATATAGTCATGCAGGTCCACCGCAAATGCAGTATTGAGAGGGCTCTTCTTATGATGCGGTGCAACAACTGCCATTGTAGGGAGATGATGAGTCACCACCACAATATGCTTTGCATCACTCTCCGCAACACTCTTCTTGATGAAGGCAAGACATTTCTCATGCTCATCATTAAAGTGCCCCGGCAAAAACACCTTCCCTCCATATCTGATCTGATAAAAGTCATTCATGCCCTGCCAGATAGTGAATTCATTTGCAGGATTGATGCGTGACCACAAAGTCGAAAGAACAAAGTCAGTATCATCAACACGGACCACCTTATTCTGGTAATAGTGGACGTTCGGGAAAATCTCTCGGCTCCAGCTGTCGCCATTCTCCAGCACATCCCCGAAACCGTAGTATTCATGATTTCCTGGCACCAAGAATACCTCACGGTAATTCTCTGAAGCCCATTCCCAGAACTTACTGTTAGGGAGATTCTTGTCTCGTAAGTAAGCAATGTCGCCTGCCAACACAAGAACATCACCAGTTACTTCAAAAGGAATTTCCTTTACATATTTTGAATTGCCTGACAGCTCCAAATGCAAGTCAGACGCGTATTGTATCTTCATAATATTTCTCTTTTAAAATTGCGACTCTTACATACTCTGAACGAGATTTGCAGATTTTGCAAGAGTCGCCTCTTCATCCTAGTGTACAGTCATATACACATTCTTGACAAGCGAAGAAATCATCTTGTTCAACTCCTTGTTGAAGATCTTGATTTCAGACTTGTCGATGACATTATACAATGCAGAGTGCTCCTTGAGGAAATCCTCTACCACGTCATACGACATCTCCTTGATCAGCTTACCAAGGTCTGCCGGCATACGGACTTCTCCGATGTGACTTACCACATTGGCAAGGCGGTTCTCATTGACATATAATGCGAGATTTTCAATCAGTTCCGCCAACTCCTTGCAATACTCCACTGGAGCTTCCAGCTGCCTGTTCCTTCTCTTCACACTCTTGTTCTCCGCAAAGCGGGCATTCTTGCTCTTGATCAAAGCCCTGCTTCCGGTACGCAGGTAATGTGGAGTTACAGGTCTGATTACGATACCCTCGCAGATATTGTCCTCGATTGCCGGATAACCAAGCCACTCTGCAATCTTGCTCTGGAACTCATTAGGATATGCAAGGCATTCGTCAAGAGTTCCCTTGAAGAGTGGCTTGGCATAGAAGAAGCCCTCTGACTCAAACAGTCCCTCAGCCTGATCCACTGACAGGTAGTAGCCACCATCGTTAGTGAACACATAGATATCAAATCCGTAGAACTCGTGGTCAGGTGCATAGTAGACACCCTTCTGGATCATAGTAAGACGGCCGACCCTCTGCACATCCGGATGCGGATATGAACCGCCGAACAACTCACCGAAGACAGAGACAGACTGCATGTCTGGGCAATCCTGCTTCAAATGGTTGAACAGAGAAATCACCTTCTCCTTGTACTCATCGACAAGCTCCTGATAGTCGTAGAACTTCTCGTCATCCTCAAGGATTGAGGTCCTCTTTGCAAACTTCACATCGTTACCGTCACACAGGAAGCTGGTATTGGTACCGTGTACCTTCTCCTGGACCACCCACTGCATATCAGCAGGAACCTGCTCCCTAACCTGATCCAGATAATCCTTATAAAAATGGTTCTCAATAGAACTGTACTTCTTAAATTCAATCATAATTCGAATAGTTGTTTTTGTTACACTTTTGGCTTTCACAAGCCATCAAATATTACCCCGGGATTTACTGATATCGAGGCAAATCTATGAAACAAAAATCAAATATAAAACATTGATTTTCAACGACTTTTTGCTTATATATAAATATATAATATACTATAAGATTACTATATATATTTATATATAAAACTTATACTAAATCTTAGTATAGCATCTATATAGCCGCCGGTTTTCGGATCAAATTTGCCTCTTCAATGTGCCAACACAGGACACATGATTATCTCACTTCCGAGCGATAGTTCTGTTTTGCGTATTGGTGAAAAGGGCAGGCGGTAGGCTTGACAGTCAGATTGAGGATCTGCGCCGTAGTCTTGAAATAGTTGGAGTATGCCCTTATGGAACCGTCATGATTGCCCTGTATGAGAAATTTCTGTCCTGGAAGCTTTTCCAGCAGATGACGGGCATCTTCGCTCTTGAAGAATGTGAGGTCGCCTAGAATATAATCTACCTCCTGAGCGAAAGGACGGTTTGGTTGGTGCTGTAGTATGTTAGTGTGACTAAAGTGAAGGTCTGCGGTAAAAAGTATCTTGTTCATGATCATCGTCGATTTCTTTCGCATTCGCTTCAGCGACTTCATCGATTGCGAAGCCGCTTTCGCTTGAAGGCTCCTGGGTTAATGGTAAATGTTTCACGGATGCAGGGTCCCTGCGTCATCGGGGCTATCACCGATAGCCATTCAGATGTTCTGATTGTCTGTTTCATTTTTGATTGAATGATTTTGATTGTTAATATTTCGTGGATAATAACGGGCACAAAAAAAAGAGGCGCCGCTTTGTTGCGACACCTCCATATATAGTCTTGACAGATCTATCTATCAGTTACCACTACAATGAGCATATCGCACTCTACAACCCAGGATCCATCCTGTGCTGACTTTCGGTTCAAGTGTAATTATGTTCATTGAATATCTCATGGTTTTTCTTGGTTTGCGGATGCAAATGTAGAGACTTTTTCCTTATCTCAAACACTTCCAAGCAACTTTTTTCATGGCCCAAATCGCTTATATCTAAAGATATAAAGTTTTTTCTTGAAGCCTCATTCTCTTGAGTAAAGTATCGTTATAACGATAGTTTTATAATTATAATCTTTACGTAAAACCTTAACTCACGAATTTGTGGGAAAATCACAAATTTTCGAGTTAAAGTCTCAAAACCGCAAACTCAACTCACTTTTATGTGAAATTTTCACATATTTGGCAATTAAGATTGCAGAACAGCAAACTCTAGAAGTTCTTCGGCTATTGCCGGATTACTGATACGCATCAGGCTGTCGTCTTCCTTTTCATTGGACAGGAGAGTCATGCTACCATACCAGACAAGCGACTTATCTATGATTGCAAAGCGCTCACGGTATTTATGACGTGTGATTACGTTGACACCAGCAGAAATCAGATGCTCAATATGGGATTTATGCTGGTCTCGTCCATCCTCTGGATAATCTTCCGGATCTAATGTCAACACCACAACAGACACACCTTTTATCTGCAGACATTCACTCTCAGCACATAGCCAGTTGACCTTTCTAAAACTGAATGACGGGCTGGATATAACTACACTTCCTACAGCAGAAATTACATCCTTTTCAAATATATCGAAGTAGCTTTGACTATCGAATATAGAATTTGTAATCTTCTGTTTATCAATTATTTCAGAGCAAACCTCATATCCAATCTTTTTATATGCTCTCAAACGCTTATAGTACATCCTCTTAAGGGTCGGAACATGCTGATCTATATAGTCAAAGATGATGGCATCCTTCTTTCCTTCATAATCACGATTCAGACGACCGGCATGCTGCTCGACATTACCCTCAAACGAAATAGGCATTGCAAGAAGCATCGTGTCAAGACGTGGGTAGTTGAAGCCCTCACTCACATACTGGCCTATGGCAACAAGAATAATACTTTCATCCGCTCTTACAGCGGCCATATCTTCTCGTATAGCCGCTCGTTCCTTCAGACTTTTACCTCCCTGAAGCAAGAACACATGATCAGCTGAGCCTTGAAGCATATCATATAATTTCTGCGCATGCTCCTTGTATTTGGTCATAACAACAGGAGTGCGTCCACGCTTTACACAATCTATTGTATCAGAGACAATCTGTATATTACGCAGTTCGCTTTGCATGATGAGGCGGTAATAATCTGCCGGATTCCTATCCTCTGACTGATTCAGATCCACCAATCTGGTAAAACGCGGGTAAATGTAATGACCTATTCCCTGCTTCTGAGCCCTTTCCTTTGCTGTATATCTATGTCGAATAGGGCCAAGCTGCATAAACATCTTCTTGTCCTGCTTATCACCACGGTTAATCGTTGCTGACATTCCGTAGATATACCTTGCAGTAACCGCTCTTAACACGTTTTCGTGGGTTACAGCTGCTGCATGATGACACTCATCAACGATAACCATTCCATAGTTGCGCACCAGTTCGTTTATATTATCCTCCCTGCCGAGAGAAGTGATCATTGCAATGTCAATTATTCCTGTGGTCGCGTCCTTTTGAGAAGAGAATGTACCTATCAATGAACTGCGCTTCTTGACACGTCCTTTGGGAGTCGTGTAAGTCGGAAGTTCTTCATTTATAGTCAGGAATGAGTTCAGGTCCTTAATCCAGTTGTTCATGATCTCAACATTATGAACGAGAACCAAGGCATTCACCTTTTTCTTTGCAATCAGATATGCACCCAAGACAGTTTTTCCAAATGCTGTGGCTGCTGCAAGAACTCCGATGTCGTTATACAACATCTTCTTTGCTGCCACCTGCTGCTCCGGATAGAGGACGCCGTTGAAATGGACATCTATTTTACGTCCTTTCTGTCGTTTATCAACTACATCATACAGAACACCTGCGCCGGACAGTTGGGATATCAATTCATCATAGCAACCTCGAGGGATAACGATATATTCTCCTTCGTCATAGCCGTTGTATACGATTCGCGGAGTGTCCTTTGTGGAGAAGCCCAGTTTGAGAGTCTGGAAGAACTGCGGATTTGAATAGGCTGCAATCCTTCTGATTGCATTCTGCATACGGTCTTTAAGTCCTTTCTTATTGACATATATACCATCAGAGAGCACAATCTTTACAGCACCCTCTGCATCTTCAGCATGGAATTCTCTCTTCGTCGAAGCAGGACTTTGTCCAAAAAGAAGAGACGGCTGGCCAGCAGCAGTATCTTCTACTATATCATTCTGGAATATGGACATCGTGTCATCGTCAGGACACCATAGCTTTATGAAATCATCAACCTCTTTCTCGCTCAATTTTCTAGTCTCACGGAGGTGCTTCCACTGATCCTTATATGTATTCCAGGATTCATCAACAAATGCGCTATTACCGTTTCTAAGAGCACGGCCTTGAAGAGGTAAAGCAATCAGATTGCCAAGCTTGCCTTCAGGAAGGGAGTCCTGCATAGGCATCATTCTGTCATAGTAAGTGAAGTTCTTCAAACTTACAGACTCAGCCCCTTTTCTCAGTAGTGCCTCACCGAATTTTCGTGCCTTAGATGCCTGAATTGGATCACTGAAGAAGATCCATACATGAGCACCTCGCCCCGAACGGGACCTCTCAACAAGAGTATCAACACCCAAGATAGTACACATCTGCCGGAGGGCATTCACTTCCTGTTCCCATCCCTTTGATGGCTCTGCCTCCTCATCATGATTATCGAAATCGAAGACCAGGAACCAGCATGTACCATCAGGAAACAATGGATATAGGCCCACTACATCGCCACAATCTTCTCTATTTCCCTGCAAGTGATCAAGAATAACCTTACCTCTCAATTCTGTATAATCTCTCGAAGGACAATCTTGGCATTTTATCTTGACACCACTCCTTTTAGGACAGATTCCTGGCTTCCAGAAATAATTACACTGTGTATAGTAGCCTTGACCATTACGTGCTCTCTGCGCATAAACATCCCTTCGTCCCTTAAAATAAGAATACAAGAGACTTGCATGTTCCGGGCCCAGTTCAGGAAAGACAATATCTCCAACATCAGACTGCAAAACTCTGAGATGAGCCTCATAATCATAGCTTATCCCATTCTCATCCAACAACTTCTTGAAATATTGGATTTGAGACTCTAGATTGGAGATGTATTTATCCTTACAATCCATCATCTACTTAATGATTCTAATCGCCAAGCAGTTTTTCTAGTTGTTCCTTAGAAGGCAAAACTTCCAATAATTTTGCATCCATTTCGTCTGCTGTCTTATATGTTGCGACGCCCATCGGCTGGCGAAAGTCTTGCATGACATATTCTACATAGGCTTTATCTGCGCTCTTGCAGAGAATGATACCGATAGGTGGCTCCTCGCCTTCTCTTCGGTCATCATCGTTGAGAATGCGAAGATAACTGCTGAGTTGACCGAGGTATGCTGTTTTAAATTTTCCTTTTTTCAGTTCGAATACTACGAGTCGCCTTAGGTCGCGGTTGTAGAACAGGAGATCAATCCAATGGTCGTGTCCCAACTTATCATAATGCACCTGACTTCCGTTGAATGTGAAGCCTTTTCCAAAGGTCATAATGAAGTTTTTAATATTATGAACTATACCTTGTTCAATGACTTTTTCATCAATATCCTCATCACGCATCCCCAATTCTTCGACATTTATAAAATCCAGCATATACTCGTCTTTGAACATCTGTATCGCACGGTAAGCCTGCTTGTAGTCTGGAATTGTGGAGAGGAAGTTGTTCGGTATTTCTCCTTGATGGTGATACAGGTCCTTTTTTATAGTTGCTTCTAATTCGTCTGCATTCAATTTCCTGTCGCAAGCGTATTGTATGTAAAAAAGACGTTCATCCCATTCTTTTGCTTTTGTAAGAATGGTTATATGATGGGTAAAACTGATGCTTAAAAATGGCACGATTGGAAAATTACTCAAATTCGTCAGTTGCAACTGACGAATTGTATCTACATCAGAGACAGGAAGTTGCGTAGTTTCACCAGCATCAACGATAGGAAGTATGTGTAATTCGTCAGTTACGACTGACGAATTACTTTCAATATTATTCCAGGCTTCATAGAAGATGCGCATATTCTTCAGGTTGGTCTCGCCAAACCCTCGAAGACCTGGTATTTCGTTACGCAGGCGTTGGCTGATGGCCTTTATCATACCTGTTCCCCAGTTCTTATTTCTGGTGTTTGCTGATATGTAGCGTCCTACGCCATAGTACAATGCCAATTGTTCCTGATTAACAGCTTTTGCCGCCCTCGCTTGACTCTGCAATATGGCAGTTTTCAACACATTTACAGCATCAACAGTTTGCTGCGTTGAATTATTTTCAAGGTTGTCAATCATATCCTATATACATTAGTGACAATGTCCAAAAACAAAGATAAGTAATAATATTAATCTCGAACATTTTTCATTCCTTAATTATTCCCTCCAAAATCTTCACAAGATCCTTCTTCATGTCGATGTCGATCGTGCGGTAGCGGGTGAAGGCGCGGCTGCCTTCGACGTGGCCGGTGAGGGCTGAGACGAGGTTCGGGTCCTTGACCAGTTTGTAGATGTTACCGATGAAGGTACGGCTGGCCATATGGCTGCTTGCGATTTCGTTGATTGAGACTTTCTTTGCTGGATGGGTAACTGTATCAAGTTCTGCCACCAGGTACGTAACTCCAGCCTTCTCGAAGATAATCTTGATGTTGTCATTGAACCTTTCAGAGCTTTCAAAAGGAAGAAGCTTATCTCCCGGATAATCTGAACATCTATCAACTATCTCCTGTGTCACGCTATTAAGAGGTAGGACTACGGTCCTGTCATGCCGCTTGATAGTCTTGGTCGGGATGTATTCATTTTTCTCACGCATACACATCGGAACTAAAATTTTTCTGTATGCGTCAAACCTTTGAAGACATAAAAGTATAATTCCTTATTTGTATTGGATTTCCATGTGTTTCAAGGTTGTTCTAATTACACCTTGGAACACGTAAGCCTTTATTGGGCTTTCTATGTGCACCTCATTTGTGTTCCAAAGTTTATAGACAGAATGAGAAAAGAGATGTCTTTACTTGAATTGTCGTGGCTTACATTCCAAGGCTTGAGATGTATACATGGCCTGAACAAATCAAAAGATCATGGATATGCAGATACATGTCATTAATATTGTGACTTTGCAACGATACATCAACCTTCACCAGCCAAAGTCAGGACAAAAAGCAAACACCGGCCTTATGGATTCATAAGGTCGGTGTTCACAAAACCGTTTATTTCCTGGATTAATTCAACAGACGCGAGAGATCTCCTTTTTATATCTTCCGTAGCTTCGGGATGAGCAGCAGCTGCACGGAAAACATTTATCGCATCCCCGAACCTCTTGTTCTTTCGATATTCAACCCCCAAGGAATATAATTCCTCAGGGGTCATATTATATAGATTCTTCACTTTGTTCTGAATAACAGATTGTTAAACCAGTCCTGAGAATCCCATAAACGCCATTGCCAGAATACCAGCAGTAACAAGGGCAATAGGAATACCTTTGAACTCCTTAGGTACGTCATTAAGCGCAAGCTGCTCACGAAGACCAGCGAAAAGTACCATAGCAAGACCGAAACCGAGTGAAGTAGCGAAAGCATATACAGTTGCCTCTCCAAGGTTCATCATACCGTCTGCTGCTGAAGCATATGGAGATGACTTCTGAACTACTGTCAGAGCGACACCGAGCACGGCACAGTTGGTAGTGATCAGCGGCAGGAAGATACCCAGAGCCGCATAAAGCGAAGGACTGATCTTCTTGAGCACAATCTCGACCATCTGCACAAGTGCAGCAATTACGAGGATGAACGAAATAGTCTGAAGGAACTCGAGCCCGAACATCGCGAGAAGCGAATTCAGAAGATAAGTTACAACTGTAGCAAGGGTAATGACAAAGCATACAGCCATTGACATACCTGCAGCTGTGCTGAGCTTGTTAGATACGCCGAGGAACGGACATATACCAAGGAACTGTGAAAGCAGGATATTGTTTACAAATATCGCTGAAATGATGATAAGTATATATTCCATAATTACTCAGCCTTTTTAGTTGTCAGTTTTCTGAAGATCACGATGAGATAGCCAAGTGCAAGGAAGGCTCCCGGTGCAAGTACGAATGCAAGGATTCCATCACCTTCGATGAACTTGAAACCGAAAGCAGAGCCACTTCCGAGGATCTCACGCACAAGTCCCAGGACTGTAAGAGAGCAGGTGAAGCCAAGTCCGATTCCGATTCCGTCAAGAGCCGAATCACCTACGCTGTTCTTGTTTGCAAATGCCTCAGCACGTCCGAGAACGATACAGTTCACCACGATGAGCGGGATGAAAAGACCGAGTGTCTCATAGATGTCAGGAACATAAGCCTGCATCACGAACTGAAGAAGAGTTACGAAAGTTGCGATCACCACGATATACGAAGGAATACGTACCTTGTCCGGAATGTATGCTGCAATCGCAGAAATAACGATATTCGAGAGAATGAGGACAAATGTTGTAGCAAGTCCCATACTCATACCATTAATAGCCGAAGTGGTAGTGGCCAATGTCGGACACATACCCAGAAGGAGCACGAATGTAGGATTCTCCTTGATCAGGCCTTTAGTTATAAGCTGAATTTTTCCCATGTTCTGTTCCTCCATTATTTAGTTTCCTCGACTTCGCTCGGAATGACAAGGGTGTCATTAAGTAGCATAGGGGTCTGACCAATTGCCTGGAACACCTTGACTGCAAGTGCAAGACCGTCAGTGTAAGCACGAGAAGTGATGGTAGAAGCTGTAATGGCATCCACATCACCGCCGTCCTTCTTCACTGCAAGATTTTTCTGAGCAGGATCGAAACCCTTGAACTGCTCTGAGAAAGCAGGCTCGACACACTTTGCACCAAGACCCGGGGTCTCTGCTTGAGAAAGCACCTTTGTATTGCAGATGACACCGTTTATATCAAATCCCACCTTGATTACGATAGGGCCACCGAAACCGACAGGGGTCACATTGATAGCACATCCTACGGTATTTCCCTGCTCATCGTAAGCAAGATTGTACGCATAAGACGCACCTTCAAAATCCACTGTTCTTTCTTCTTCGATTGTTACGGCGCTTTCAGGGAGGACCTCCTTGATAGCTGCCTCGTTCTTGGCTGCCGCAGCTGCTGCAATCGGCTCTGCAGTAAGTGCATACACACCTGCAAGAAGACCCGAGCATACAAGACATATCGCCAGAAGACAGATTGTCATATTCTTGAATGATGATTTTACTGCCATATCAATTACCTCCCGTACTTTTTAGTGTGGCACCACTTGTTGATCAGAGGAACCACAGAGTTCATAATGAGGATAGCGAATGACATTCCTTCAGGATAAGCACCGAAGTAGCGGATCAGCATTGTGATGATACCGATACCAACACCGAAGATGATGCCTCCGACATTGCTCATTGGAGAAGTCACATAGTCAGTAGCCATAAAGATGGCACCAAGAAGAAGACCTCCTGTGAGGATATTGAAGACAGGGTCAGTATATTCGGCAGGGTTGATTGCCCAGAAGATACCTGAGAATATTGCTACTGTAGCAATGATCGAGCATGTGATATACGGTTTGATGACTCTACGGACAAGGAGATATGCAAAACCTATCAAAAGGGCGATTGCCGAGAGTTCACCTGCCGAACCACCGATGTTATAGAAAAGCATATCACTGTAATCCAGACACTCGATTGCAGCAATACCGCCTTCCTTCACGGCTCCAAGAGGAGTCGCTCCGGAAAGAGCGTCAATACCACCGCCGATGAAGCCCTGAGGCCTTGTCCAGTCGGTCATATATGTCGGGAATGAGATCAGAAGGAACACACGACCCACGATCGCTGGGTTGAAGAGATTCTGACCAAGTCCTCCGAATGTCATCTTAGCCACACCGATAGCCACGACAGCTCCGATGAATACCACCCACCAAGGAGTGGTGGCAGGAAGGTTCAAAGCAAGAAGAACACCTGTGACCACAGCGGACATATCGCACACTGTACATGGCTTCTTCAGCAGATATTTAGTGATAAGGTACTCCAGCAATACGCAGGAAGCCACACTCACGCCCAGAACCAGCAGTTCAGACCATCCGTAGAAAAGCACGGAAACGATCACTGCCGGCATCATGGCGATCACCACATCCCTCATCAAAGACTTGGTGGAAGTCTTTGTATGAAGATGAGGTGAAGGTGAAACCAAAAGTTTTTCCATATTGTCTTATTTTCTAGTTCTGATTATTCTGATGACGTCGCCTTTAGCGATACGGATGATGTCCAGAAGCGGAATGTTCGCAGGACAGCTGTAAAGACAGCATCCGCATTCGATACAATCCTGCACTGCATTCTCCTCCAGTTCATCTGTCATATTGTGACGAGCATACTTCTGAAGAAGGAAAGGCTCGAGACCCATAGGACACGCCTCCGCACATTTGCCGCAACGTATACAAGCCGACTCGACTCCACGCACTGTCTGTTCAGCGGTAAGATAAAGGAGCGATGACGAACCCTTGACAGTAGTAGCTTCCATATTGGCAATGGCCTTACCCATCATAGGACCACCGCTGATGATCTTCGCAGCCTGCTCTGGAACTCCTCCTGCCACCTCCGCAATATATGAAAGAGGCATACCGATGCGGAACTTGTAATTATGCTGTTTCTCCATTGGGAGACAGTCTCCAGTAATGGTCATTACATTGGTAATGAGAGGGATATTCTTCTGAACAGCCTCATAGACAGCAAGAGAAGTAGCCACATTCTGAACCACGGCACCCACATCGATAGGAAGGCCCATTGACTTCACCTGACGTCCCATTACTGCATCGATGAGCTGTTTTTCACCTCCCTGCGGATATTTCTTCTTAAGGGTCATGACAGAGATTCCGTCATATCCCTTTGCTGTCTTCTGGAGCTGAGCTACAGCTGCAGTCATAGCTGCAAGTGCCTCAGGCTTGTTTTCTTCGATGCCGATGACTGTCTTGCACCCACCGAGAACCTGCTTCATGATTGCAGCACCGACTACGATTTCCTTGCTACGTTCAATCATAATGCGGTTATCCGAAGTAAGATACGGCTCGCACTCAGCACCATTCAGGATGAGGCAGTCAGCTACTTTACCCGGAGGCGGACATAGTTTCACATGGGCTGGGAAGGTCGCGCCACCAAGACCTACTACTCCGCACATCTTGATCTTCTCAAGAATTGCCTTATTGTCTTCAGGGATAGCTGTAATGAGGGTGTCCGAAAGATCTACGCCTTCTACCCACTCATCTCCCTCCACATCGATCTCGATATGAGTCATATTGTTTCCTGCCAGATCCTTGCGAGGTCCGACCGACTTCACAGTGCCAGAAACAGACGAGTGCACATAAGCAGAAATGAATCCGGCTGGCTCAGCGATCACCTGACCGACCTTCACAGTGTCACCAGCCTTCACGATAGGAGTTGCAGGAGCACCAAGATGCTGAGCTACAGAGATGAAGACCTTCGAAGGAACCGGAAGAACCTCGATCTTGCAGTCCTTTGATATCTTGCTGTCGCTCGGGTGAATACCACCTATTGAAAATGTCTTCATCATAGTCCTATTCCTCCTTTGGTTTGTTTTCAGCGACGGGAGCAGCTTCAGGCTTTTGAGCGGCAGGAACAGCTTCCGGCTTCGGTTTCACAACTGGGAAGTTCACGGCATGGATAGCACCCGTAGGGCACTCAGCTACACATTTCTTGCAAAGCTTACACTTTGCGAAGTCGATGTAAGCGAGATTATTCTCCACTGTGATTGCCTCGAACGGGCAGACCTTGGCACATTTGCCGCAACCGATACAAGCAGCTTTGCAAGCCTTGCGTGCGACAGCACCCTTGTCCTTGTTCACGCAGGATACGAATACCCTCATGTTTCTGCGTCCCTTGTTACGGAGTTCGATAACAGCCTTCGGACAAGCCTTCACACAGGCACCGCAGGCAGTACATTTCTCCTCATCCACCACAGGAAGACCTGTAGCAGGATCCATAGAAATAGCACCGAACTGGCAGGCAGCCACACAGTCACCACAGCCAAGACAGCCAAAAGAACAGCCGGTATCTCCGCTGTAAAGCGCAGCTTTGACGCGGCAGGACTGATATCCGCCGTACTCGTTGATTCGAGGACGGTTCTCACAAGTTCCGTTGCAACGTACTACAGCCACCTGAGGTTCCTTGACAGCCACCTCAACGCCAAGCACGGCAGCAACCTTCTGCATTCCATCGTTACCGCCTACAGGACAGAAGCATTTGTCCAGATTCGGTGATGATTCGACGCAGAACTGAGCAAAGGCACGGCAGCCAGCCTGGCCGCAGCCTCCACAATTTGCACCAGGCAACACCTTCTCCACCTCATCGATTCTCGGGTCCTCCTCCACCTTGAACTTTTCAGCCACGATGTAGAGTACCACTGCGAGAAGCGCACCAAGGATGGTGAGGATTGCAATAGTCCAGATGATAGTTTGTGTCATTATAGGTATAATTAATTAGTTGTTTGGATTCTTTAGCAATCGACCGGAACGACATCAGATATAAAATTCAAACTGATCCGACAGTCTGTCCTTCAGAAGCCAGATGACGAAATAATACATTCCAACGCCTGCAATGGCGATTCCACCTCTGAGGAACTCATTTTCAACAACAACTGACAAAGATAATATTAAAATCATTAATACGGCCAATGGAATCACATAAGATATCCACACAGCCTTGAGTCCCATTGTCATTTTAGTCTTAACCTGCACGACATCACCGATTTTCTTCGGTTCGTACGGATCGGTAGGTACCATTATCACCTTCTCCTCCATCTCCGACATACCGCAGAGTCCCTTTGCATGGCACTCGGAGCAAGCCGAAGATACCATTATCTCCACGGTAGTAAAATCAGGATTGACCTCCACGATCTTTCCCGAATGCACAATCTCATTTTTCTTAGCCATAATATATCATTTCTTTTTCACGAGGGCCTCAAACGGATATTTCAGTCCTTCCCAGGCCGTCATACGACCGGTAGCCAAGCCCACTATAAGCGGAGCCTCGAAATATACCGGAAGTCTGTTATCATCATCCGAGACCCAGATCAACATATCCTCTTCACCTTTGAACACTTCTCCCTCAAGCAGCCTTGCTGCGAACTTGATTGTCTTGACCGTTCCCAATCCCTTGATCTTCAATATCTCACGACCATACAATATAAAGTAGACATTATATACATCATCGTCTATGGCAAAGGTCATCGGATACTTTTTTCCTGGTTGCACAGCATCAAAATCCATATTTCTGGCAAAGTAGAACAATGCCGGAAGATCGAATGTACATGGGGTCAATGATAGAGGAAGTGACTTCATGCCCCTTTTCGAAGAATATACATCCGCAGCGATATAAGGTTCTGACGCATTCCAATTATAGTGATACGTATTCTTCGCCTCATATCCTCCTTCATAGGTATCTCTTGTAAATTTCAAAGGACGTAGGCCGTCTCTTGTGAACCAGGATTTGAAATCCTCTCTGACTTTAAAGAAAAGGTCGAACATTCTGGTCGTCCTCCCGTACGCAGAGCACAAGAATGCCTTGTGTCCGTTATAGGTGAGGGAATCAAGTGTAACTGTAGCATAACCTACATCCGTATTGACTGCACCCCATTCGTAATGAAGTACAAAGTCCATCTTCTCCCCTGCCTTGAAAGCAAGGGCATCCTCTGTGACAGTCATCACCGGCACGCACGCCGTTCCCTTCAAATCAAGATTCTCCTGAGCATGTGCCAGACCACATATCAGACACATACTCAGGAGAATAATAAAATTCCGTATAACATTCATTGCATCAAACATTTAAGTCGGATGCTACATAAATTCATCATTCGTGCCGAATTCATTCATCGGCATCTGCTGAGAAGGAGCCGGGCCGAATGGAACATCATCATTCATAGCCGAAGCTACCGGCATCGAATTGGCCTGGTTTACCAGGCTTTCCTGCTCATCGACAAAGCGTACTTCATCATGACGGAACCTCATATCGACGTCTGCTATGGAACCGTTTCTATGCTTGGCAATAATGATCTGTGTCCTTCCGACATCATCAGGATTATCAGAAAGTCCCTGATAGTCATATCGATGGATAAAGATCACCATGTCTGCATCCTGCTCGATTGATCCTGACTCACGAAGGTCACTCAATTGTGGACGGCGGTTGCTTCCCTGACGATTCTCCGACTGACGGGAAAGCTGTGAAAGAGCAATGATCGGCACATTCATTTCCTTGGCCGTAGCCTTGAGAGTACGGGAAATAGCTGCGACTTCCTGTTCACGCATACCACGCAATTCAGAAGGTCCCTGCATCAGCTGAAGATAATCGACGACGATCAGTCGCACTCCCTTCTGCTTTACCAGCTTCTTCACCTTCGATCTGAACTCCATCACAGGAAGCGACGGGGTGTCATCGATATATATCGGTGCCTTTGCCAGCCTTCTGAGCTGTATATCGAGCTGCTGCCACTCCCAGTCCTGGAGTTTCACACCACCCTTGATTTTATCGGCGCTGAGCTTAGTCTCGGACACCATCATACGGTTAGCGAGCTGTTTTGCAGGCATCTCAAGAGAGAAGATAGCCACCGGCATATTGAAATCAACAGCAGCGTTACGGGCCACATTCACGACAAAAGCGGTCTTTCCCACCGACGGACGCGCAGCCAGAATGATAAGGTCGGAAGGCTGCCAGCCGAGGGTTATCTTATCGATTGAAGGGAATCCCGAAGGCACTCCGCTTAGCCCGTCCGAATCCTGTCTCTTCTGCAGATCCTCCAATGCATCATTGATAACCTTTCCGATTTCCTGCACATCCTTCTTCACATTGTTCTGGATTGCAGCAAAAAGTTTGGTCTGAGCATTATCGATCAGATCATCCACATTCACAGATTCGTCATATGATGTCTTAAGGATATCATAGGACGCTGTAATCAGCTCTCTCTGAATGCATTTCTGCTTGAGAATACGGATATAGTATTCGATATGTGCCGCCGCACCTATCTTCTGCGAAAGCTGCGCAAGAGTGATGGTTCCTCCAATTGCCTCAAGATTGCCATGAGTCTTCAGCTTCTGTGATACAGACAATAAGTCCAAGGCGATGTGTTCATTGTTAAGGGAACTCATCGCCTCAAATATCATTCTGTGTCTTTCACTATAGAAACAGCTTGGCGAGAGCTCGTCCATAGCCTCATCGACACAATTCGGCTCAATCAGGAGAGCTCCGAGGACAGCCTCTTCCACGTCAAGAGCTTGAGGCGGTCTGTTACCCATCTCAAGCCCAAGCGTATCAAGATTGACCGACGGATTCTTCTTCCTGACAGAGGTTCTTCTTTTTCCCTCTTCAGCCATCGGATCTATTATTCAAATTCCGGATTTACAAGAATTCTTCCGCAATATTCGCAAACAATCATCTTCTTGTTGGAAGCGATGTCGATAAGTCTCTGAGGTGCGATGGTATTGAAGCAGCCTCCGCAGGCATTGCCATTGAACACAGAAACCACAGCAAGACGATTGTTGCAGCTATGTCTGATGTGCTCGTATGCACTCATTGTTCTATCATCAATCTTTGCAGCACATGCCTCTCTTTCTGCAAGAAGTCTCTCTTCTTCCTTTGAAGTAGCCTCCACGATTGTAGCAAGCTCCTGCTTCTTTGCCTTGAGATCCTCTGTTCTTACAGCCATCTTCTCCTTTATCACCTCAAGCTCCTGCTTCTTGGCAAGGATACGCTCTTTTGCCTCTGAAATATGCTTCTCTGCAATCTGCCTGAGCAGATGCTGGTTTTCGATTTCCTTATTGAGAGAGTCATACTCACGGCTATTAGCTACATTCTCAAGCTGAGACTTATATTTCTCGATTTGAGCGTCGCACTCTGTAATGCCAAGCTTGTTCTCTGTTATGAACTTGCCATATTCATCCACCATCTCCGAAATACGTGCAGCCTTTGCCTTGAGATCAGCGATCTCTGCCTCAAGAGCCTCTACTTCCATAGGTAGCTCACCTCTAAGCTGGAGGATCTTGTCGATTGCAGTGTCTGCCTGCTGGAGAGCATAAAGTGTCTGAAGCTTCTCGCCTACGCTGATATCCGAATCAGCAAAGCTCTTCTGAATGGACACGAAGGTCTCTCTCTGGTCGATCGGAGTGTCGATTTTCTTTGTCTTTTTAGCCATATCGCTTAAAAATAAAATATCGGGTTACTATATATATTCTGAGTAATGCGAACCGCAAAGGTAGGAAAATTTTTCTTTATCAAAGAAAATAAAATGTCAACTATCTCTATTTCACTCTCGTAATGGCCTATATCCATTATCATAAAGCCCTCCTTGGTGAAAAAGTTATGATATGTGATGTCTCCGCTGAGATATAGCTGGGCTCCGGATTTCATAGCTGCTCCTATCAGCGAGCCTCCGGACCCGCCACACATAGCCACTCGCGAAATCTTTCCTTCGATCGGTCTGGAAGCACGCAGGGCCTTAAGTGAAAACTTATCCTTAACCAATTCCACAACCTCAGATGCAGTCAACGGGGCAGGCAGATCACCGACAACTCCCAAGCCCGTTCCTTCGCCGTCCTCATCAAGAATCGTGACATTGACAAGGCCCAATCTTGCAGCCATTGCACCGCTGACTCCCGCGATCACCTTATCCGCACTGGTATGGGCGGCATAAATGCTGATTCCCGCACGGATCGCCTTGATGACAGCCTCGCCCACCGGATTGTCGGGAGAGATCCTTTTCAAGCCTGAAAATATCAGAGGATGATGAGTCACTATCATATCCGCTCCACAGGCCACAGCCTCATCCACCAGTTCCGGCGTACAATCCAGTCCGAACAGCACTGAACTTACCGGAGCATCCTGCGAACCGACACAAAGACCGCTGTTATCCCAGCTTTCCTGAATGGAAAGGGGCGCAAAGCTCTCTATTACCTTTATGACATCCTTTACCTTATATTCCATACCTATAATATATTATGATCCACAGACAACATTCAGAGTTCTTCACGAATCTCAGCCAGCTGAGTGCGGATAGCCTTGAGCGACTCCAGAACACGGGCCTTGCTGATGACCTCCTTACGGTCTCCCTTGAGTCTTTTCGCAGCCCCTTCCAGAGTGAGTCCCTCGACCTTCACAAGAACATGAATATGCTTGAATGTCTCGAGATCCTCCTTTGTGAAAAGGCGGTTACCCTTGGCATTCCTCTGCGGCTTGATATAGTTCGGAAATTCATTAGCCCAGAAACGGACAAGAGATGTGCTTTCGTCCAGAATCCTGGCTACCTCACCTATAGTGTACAAATACTTTTCCATATCAATATCTTTAAGGCCCCTTGACAGAATCAATCCAATGATTGTCCCGTACTTACGGCCATTATCAACATATTCATATAATCGTCCGGGCTCACCGACGCAAAGAGATGGTTCACCGGATCCATGACCAACGTATCCCTCAGGACTTCATAATGCAGGTGCGGGGCGAAAGAGTTGCCAGACACGCCTACATAACCGATTCTCGCTCCTTTCTTAAGTCCCCTCCCCTTACGGACCTCCACATCAGCCAGATGAGCATATCTTGTCACATATCCATTTCCATGATCGATTTCCACGACATTGCCAAGCCCTTTGCGGGAGCGGATGACATTCCTGACCACACCATCTGCCGAAGCATAGACCGGCGCTCCGGAAGGAGCTATCATATCCAGCCCGTTATGCATGATAGGCACCTTGTAGAAAGGATTTATCTTCTCTCCCACAGACGCTCCGGTCTGGGCGAAGGAGAAATCCTCGAGGGGATTGGTCATCGGCGGCATTACGAAACCCGAATCCGTCACCGTCTGCATTATCCTGAGGAAATTAGCCTCGACCACATCAGCTGCCGCAGCAGCCTTGTCCAGTTTCCTTTCAACATAGACGACAATATCCGTATCCCGGATCGAATCCATGCCCTTAAGAAAGTCTACCGAAGACATCTGATCCAGATCTGGAGCAGACATACTGAAGATTTCTTCATATATCCTGTCGTCCTTCAGACGCAGCCCCTCTATCACATCTGCAATCAGCTGTTCCTTATTCTGAAGCAAAGGATATTCCCTTTCATACATTCTGTTCTCCTCTCTGAGGCGCTGCTGCTCATTCGTACTGAAGAACACGGCAAAGATCACATAGTACAATACAGCCATTGATGCTGTAGCGACAAAAAACACCAGTATTCTGCGCAAAACCGCCCACACTGATGTTCTCTTCTTCCTGAATTTTATATCGTCTTTATCGAAAATGTACTGGCTGCTCATATGCGTCCCCTTTCTTTTCTCCTGTGAGATGGATGCAGAGTTATCTTCTCTGATGCATCTGCCGTATTCTGAACCATCGTGCCGTATTCTTCCGGAGTAATGGAAAGATCATAATAATTGGCCGGATTCACATGACTTCCCTTGTAGAGCACCTCATAGTGAAGATGAGGCCCCGAGGATCTTCCGGAATTACCACTCAAGCCCACACATTCGCCTCTTTTAACCTTCATACCCTCAACGACTCCCACTGACTTCAAATGGGCATATCTGGTCTTGTATCCGAATCCATGGTCTATAACCACTTGATTTCCATATCCAAAAAACTCGAACTTGACACTTTCCACCACGCCGTCTCCGGTAGCATATATGGGATTGCCCGGTTTCATTGCAAAGTCCACGCCCGTATGTCTTGTCGACCTCCCAGTGAACGGATCGGAACGATATCCGAAACTGCTGGAAAGGCGGTATATCGAAGGATCCGGATTTACAGGAGGGATGGCCGGAATACATGACGCCATATCACCAGCTCTCTTGGAGAGGAGTGCGACTTCGTCGAAAGAACGGCTCTGAACATAAGTCTTCTTGGTCAGAACATCCAACCTTATTGCGGTCTTCTTCAAAAGGCCATCGGTTCCGATGCCATCATAGTGGGAATATCTGTTCACACCTCCGAAACCGGCGTTGCGGACTTCGGGAGCGATTTCATCCATACCGAAAATAGACCTGTAGATATCGTCATCCCTCATCTGGAGAGAAGCAAGCACATCATCATATTCATCCAACTGTCTGTTCATCACCTCCATTCTGGAGCTCCACTCTGCATTCTTCTTCTTCAGGAGCAAAGTCTTTGGAGACTCAAGTTCAAGTACTGAACCATACAGCCAGAAATAAAGTCCGGCCATACACAAGCTCACTACAAACATGGTCACAGTCCTTGCCACACGCGACACTCTCGAACGCTTCTTCACTTCATATACAAGCGTCCTCGGATTCAATATGTATCTTTTGTTCTTAGACATACGGGACAAAGGTACGAAAAATCTGATATACATCTATAAAAAAATAATAAAAACATTATATGAGGCGATATATTGCACCTTCCATATGGTCTTTTACAGAAAATTTACGTACTTTTGCAAGTTACTTTGCCGTTCTATGCATTAACGGCTGCAGATTGAAAATAAAAAACTGAAATATATGACTTCTAAAGAAATCAGAAAAGCCTTCCTGGACTTCTTTGCGTCCAAAGGTCACCAGATCGTGCCATCGGCACCGATGGTTGTCAAGAACGACCCTACCCTCATGTTCACAAATGCAGGTATGAACCAGTTCAAGGACTGGTTCCTTGGCAACAGTCCCGCAAAATGGAAGAGAGTGGCAGACAGCCAGAAATGTCTCCGCGTGAGCGGAAAGCACAATGACCTTGAAGAGGTAGGACGTGACACATACCATCATACAATGTTCGAGATGCTTGGAAACTGGAGTTTCGGAGACTACTTCAAGGTAGAGGCAATCGACTGGGCATGGGAACTCCTTACAGAGGTATACAAGCTTGACAAAGAGAGACTCTACGCTACGGTATTCGAAGGCTCCGAAGCAGACGGCACAAGCCTTGACACAGAGGCGATGGAAGCATGGAAGAAACATCTCCCTGAAGACCGCATTCTTCTCGGAAACAAGAAGGACAATTTCTGGGAAATGGGCGATACAGGTCCTTGCGGACCATGTTCGGAGATCCACATTGACCTTCGAAGCGACGAGGAACGTGCAGCTGTACCGGGTGCATCACTCGTGAACAAAGACCATCATCTCGTTATCGAGATCTGGAACAATGTGTTCATGCAGTATAACCGTAAGGCAAGCGGCGAACTCGAGCTGCTCCCTAACAAGAATGTCGACACAGGAATGGGCTTCGAACGTCTCTGCATGGCACTCCAGGGCAAGCAGTCAAACTATGACACCGACGTCTTTACCGGAATGATCGCTAAGATCGAGGAACTTTCAGGACACAAGTACGGCATCGACAAGCAGGAAGATATCGCAATGCGAGTGATCGCTGACCATATCCGCGCCATCAGCTTCTCTATCGCCGACGGCCAGCTTCCATCAAATGTGAAGGCAGGATATGTAATCCGCCGAATACTCCGCCGTGCAGTGCGTTACGGATATACTTTCCTCGGATTCAACGAGCCTTTCCTCTGCCGCCTCGTGCAGCAGCTCATCGACGACATGGGCGAGTTTTATCCTGAAATCGTCAAGCAGCAGACTCTCATCGAACGTGTCATCAAGGAAGAAGAAATGGCTTTCCTCCGCACTCTCGACAGAGGTATTCGTCTGATGGACAACATAATGGCAAAATCAGCAGAGAGCAAGGTAATCTCAGGAGAAGACGCATTCGTACTCTATGACACATTCGGCTTCCCTATCGACCTTTCAGAACTCATTGCGTCTGAGAAGGGCTACAAGATCGACCTCGAGGGCTTCCAGGTGGAGCTCCAGAAGCAGAAGGACAGAGCCCGCAACGCCACTGCCATCGAGTCAGGAGACTGGGTAGAGTTCGCTCACTGCGACAACATAGAGTTCTGCGGTTATGACCAGACAGCGCTTGAAGGCGTACAGCTCACTCGTCACCGCACAGTAAAGGCAAAGAACAAGACAATGTACCAGCTCGTATTCGAGCGCACACCTTTCTATGCAGAGATGGGTGGACAGGTCGGCGACACCGGATATATCCTCTCTGAGAGCGGCGAAAAAATCAATATCATCAACACAGTCAAAGAGAACAACCTCACCATTCACGTAGCCGAGCGTATTCCTGCAGACTGCACAGAAAGCTTCAGTCTCCACGTAGATGCTGAAAGAAGACTCCAGATTGAAAACAATCACTCTGCGACCCATCTTCTCCATCAGGCTCTTCGCGAGATCCTTGGTTCACATGTAGAGCAGAAGGGTTCATACGTATGTGACAAGAACTTCCGTTTCGACTTCTCGCATTTCGAAAAGCTCAGCCAGGAGCAGATTCTTCTCGTAGAGAATCGCGTAAATGCCCTTATAAGAGCTAATTACCCGCTCGATGAAAACCGTAACGCGACAATGGAAGAGGCTCAGGAGATGGGCGCGATGGCACTCTTCGGAGAAAAGTACGGCGACACAGTCCGCGTGATCAGATTCGGTGATTCGTGTGAGCTCTGCGGTGGTACACACGCCGCGGCTACCGGTCAGATCGGCTTCTTCAAGATCGTTTCAGAGTCAGCAATCGCCGCTGGAGTACGTCGTATTGAGGCCGTTACCGGAATTGGCGCAGAGGCTCTCGTAAACACAATGGAAGAGACTATCCGTACAGCCAAGGCCTTCTTCAACAATGTCCCAGACCTCGCAGGAGCCATCAGAAAGATGGTAGAAGAAAACGAGGCTTTCAAGAAGCAGATGGAAGAAATAGCAAAGGAAAAGACAATCGCCCTCAAGGCTCAGCTGAAGACTATGGCCAAGGAGGTAAATGGCAAGAATATCGTGACAATCGACACTCCTATGGATCCGGTAATGCTTAAGAATGCGGCATTCATGCTCCAGAAAGAGACCGAGAATTTCGCCATTGCAGCTGCATTCGAAGCAGCAGGAAAACCTCAGCTTCTTCTCATGTATTCTGACGATCTCGTGAAGGCAGGACACAATGCCGGTGCAGATGTACGCGAAGCTGCCAAGCTTATCCTGGGAGGTGGCGGTGGCCAGCCAGGTCTCGCAACAGCAGGCGGAAAGGACCTGAACGGTCTTGCCGCAGCATTGAATAAACTCGTAGAGTCTGCTACAAGATAATAGTGAAGCGCTTAGATAGATTCATAGTAAAGTCATTTGTTGGACCGTTCTTCGCGATCCTCTTTGTCGTCGTTTTCATCCTCGTGATGCAGTTCCTCTGGCTCTACATTGACGAACTCGTCGGCAAAGGCTTGAGTATGAAGGTCATACTGGAGTTTTTGGCCTGGGGAAGTGCGACAATGCTTCCATTGTCACTTCCTTTGGCCACTCTTCTGGCATCAATGATGACTCTTGGCTCACTCGGTGAAAACAACGAGCTGCTGGCCATCAAGGCAGCCGGAATTTCATTGCAGCGAGTTCTCATTCCTCTGGGAATATGCTGCGCAGTCATCAGTATCGGAGCTTTCTTCGTTTCAAACGACCTCATCCCTGTTGCATATAACAAGATCTACACTCTCAGGGACGATATCGGAAAGACAAAGGACGAAATCAAGATACCTACCGGCACATTCTACAACGGAATCGAAGGCTATATACTCCGCGTAAACGAACACAATGACAAGACCGGGATCATGAATGGAGTAATGGTGTACAACCACACAAAAAACAAGGGAAACACCAGCCTCACCATCGCCGACTCTGCCATGATGAAGATGTCCAAGGACAAGACGTACCTGACCTTCATCCTTTATAATGGAACAAATTACGAAGAAACCAATAACAAGAAATACAGGGACACCACACTCCAGCTTCAGAAGATCGACTTCCTGAAGCAGGAAATGGTCATACCGTTGAAAAACTATGCTTTCCAGAAATCAGATTCCAGCCGTTTCGACGACCAGGTAAAATCAATGAATCTGAAGCAGCTGCAGCACAGTCAGGATTCAATCGGAACCCTGGACTCGACTGAAAAGGAAGAGAATCTGACCAATATCAGAAAGTCCAGGACGCTCAGGTACAATGCCCAGCTGGACACTTCCACCAGACACCTTCCGACCACCCCTTTCGTGCAGGCTGATGGCAACAGATGGGATTCCATCAAGGATGAATTAGCTGCATTGGAAAAAGCAAAGAAGAACGCAGAAGAGATCCAGACGTCTCTGGAATCATTCGGACGGTACAGATACTACCACAACTATACCCTCAGGCTTATCGATATCGAGATTCTGAAGAAATTCGCATTATCGATAGCCTGTCTCATCTTCTTCTTTATCGGAGCTCCACTGGGTGCGATTATACGTAAAGGAGGTCTGGGAGTATCAGCTATTATCTCCGTATTGTTCTTCGTTGCATACTGGGTCATTGACATCTCGGGAACCAAACTGGCGAAGGACGGCGCCGTGGGACCGTTTGCCGGAGTATTCTTCTCCAGCTATGTACTACTTCCTACAGGACTTTTCCTGTCATGGAAGGCCATCAATGATTCAGCTATCTTCAGCACAGACACAATAAAGAACACATTCAAAAAAGTAAAGGCCAAGATAATGGGATTGTTCAAGAAGACGCGTATCGTATACATGGGTACGCCAGAATTCGCTGTGGCTCCGCTTGACGAGCTGATAAAGAACGGCTACAATGTAGTCGGAGTTGTAACTGTTGCCGACAAGGCAAGCGGAAGAGGACTGAAGATCAATGAAAGCGCAGTCAAGAAGTATGCTGTAGAACATAATATCCCGGTTCTCCAGCCGGTATCCCTCAAGGATCCTGAATTCCTCGATGCCCTCAAGGCATGGAAACCGGATCTGTTTGCAGTGGTAGCCTTCAGAATGCTTCCAAAGGTGGTTTGGGAGATTCCTAAACTGGGAACATTCAACCTCCACGCAGCCCTCCTTCCTCAGTATCGCGGCGCAGCGCCTATCAACTGGGCCGTCATCAATGGCGAAAAGACTACAGGAGTTACTACCTTCATGATCGACGAAGGAATGGACACAGGTGGAATCATGTACAGATATGACTGCCGAATCGAGCCTGAAGATACCGCCGGAGATGTTCATGACAAGCTTATGGAAATCGGCGCAAAACTGGTAGTCAATACTGTCGAAGCTATCATTGACCGCAATGTAGAACTGCGCGTCCAGAAGAGCTTCATCCAGGGATCGGAGATTCTCCACCCTGCTCCTAAGCTCACACGCGAACTCTGCCACATCGACTGGGACGGCAAGACAAAGAACATACATAACCTTATCAGAGGTCTCAGTCCATATCCTGCCGCATTCACAGAGCTGGTCAAGGATGAAAAAGTCCTCCAGCTCAAGATATACAAATCCGTGAAGGTTACTGGAGAAGAATATAAGGAGATGCTTGAGCAGAACGCCCTCGAAGCCACTGATCCGGGAACGGTGCTTTCAGACGGCAAGAATTATCTGGCATTCAGCACGGCAGACGGTGCGATATCTGTGACAGAAATCCAGCTGGCAGGTAAGAAGAAAATGGCTGTCAAGGACTTCCTGATCGGTTTCAGAGAGCCGCACACCTATACTACTACGAAGGGTACTTCATCCAAAATAACTGGACAATATGCATAACAGCGTTGTCATAATAGGCGACGGAAAATTCCCGAAGACAGAATATCCGCGCTATCTGATCCGTTCGGCAGATTTCATAATCTGCTGCGACGGAGCATTACTGAAGTTTCTTCGTAATTCTGAATCCATCTTCGGAGAAAGACGATTGCCGGACCTCGTGATCGGAGACATGGATACATTGTCTGCATCAATGCAGAGAAAGTATGCAGACATGATAATAAAAGAGAACGAGCAAGACCACAATGACCAGACAAAGGCAGTGCGCTGGGCTTTGAATAACCTTAAAGGAATCGAGCAGATCCACATACTTGGAGGAACAGGAGGAAGAACCGACCATACAATCGGAAATACTTCACTGCTCATGGAATACACCAGAATGTTTGACCTGAATGACATCTCGATCGAGATGGTAACTGACGAAGGGACGATATTCCCGATCAATGATACCACCGAATTCGAGTGCGGACCGGGAAGGTCAATATCAATCTTCAGTCCCGATAACACTCTGAAAATCAAATCAGAAGGCTTGATGTATCAGACTGAAGATGTGGTTTTCGATAATTGGTGGAAAGCGACACTCAACAAAACAGTCCAGGACAAAGTGAGACTTGAATTAAGTCACCGGTCCATTGCACTCATAATTTTGGACTAACCACCGATATAAAGATTGGATTTATTAGGAAATCAACAATTTTAGTTATATTTTTGGCAAAGAAATCAACATCTGATTTTAATCTTTAAGATATGAGCGACACAAAGTACTTTCCTACCGTGGAAGCTATCGACAAAGCTTCACAGGTACTTGACGAAATCCTCGAACCGACACCATTCCAGAGGAACGCCAACCTTTCCGACATTTACGAAGCGGAGATCTACCTCAAGAGAGAGGATCTTCAGATGGTAAGGTCATATAAGATCAGAGGTGCATACAACAAGATACGGACAATCGATCCCGAACTTGTAACAAACGGCATCGTATGCGCCAGTGCCGGAAATCATGCACAGGGAGTGGCATTCTCCTGCAGCAAGCTCAAGATCATGGGGTCTATCTTCATGCCTGTAACGACACCTCGGCAGAAAATCGAGCAGGTAAGAATGTTCGGTAAGGAATTCATAGAAATCATTCTTACCGGAGACACATTCGATGCAGCCAATTCAGCAGCTATCAAGTATGCAGAAGAAAACAACAAGACCTTCATACCTCCATTTGACGATCCTAAGGTTATGGAAGGTCAGGGAACAATCGGCCGCGAGATTCTCCACCAGTGCAAAGAGCCGCTCGACTATATCTTTGTTCCAATCGGAGGTGGCGGACTTGCATCAGGACTTGGAGCATATATCGATCAGATGTCACCTGAAACTAAGATTATAGGTGTAGAACCGGGCGGCGCCCCTTGTATGAAGGCCGCTATCGAGAACGGAGGTCCGATCAAGCTCGAACATATCGACAAGTTCGTGGACGGAGCTGCCGTACAGCTTGCCGGAACACATACCTACGAAGTATGTCGTCAGGTACTCGATGATATTATCGTGGTACCGGAAGGAGCTGTCTGCACCACTATTATCCATATGTATAATAAGAGTGCAATTGTCGTAGAACCAGCTGGAGCTCTGGCTGTTGCAGCACTCAAATTCTACAAAGAGAAAATCAAGGGAAAGAGAGTTGCCTGTGTAGTCAGCGGAAGCAACAACGACATCACCCGCATGGAGGAAATCCGTGAAAAATCACTCCTGTACGAGGGCCTTAAGCATTATTTCATTGTGAATTTCCCTCAGAAGTCCGGTGCAGTCCTTTCTTTCATCCGCGATGTGATCGGCCCTACTGACGACCTCGTTCACATCCAGTATATCCGCAAGACCAACAAGAACTTCGGTCCGGCGCTTATAGGAATCGAACTCGCGTCGAAAGAAGATTTCGGACCTTTCATGCAGAGACTGAAGGCTCATGGAATCTCATATGAATACATCAACGAAAACAATCAACTTTTTGAAATATTAATCTGATAATACTATGGCAAATATCGACTGGAGCAAGCTCACATTCTCCTACACTAAGACAAACACAATTCTCAGAAGCACCTTCAAGGACGGTGCCTGGACTCCTGTAGAGAGTCTTACAGACGACTACATCAGCCTCAGCACATACGCTGGAGCACTTCACTATGCTATCGAGTGCTTTGAAGGACTTAAGGCCTTCCGTGGAAAAGATGGCCAGATCCGTCTCTTCAGACCGGAAGAGAATGCAAAGCGTCTTCAGAGATCAGCCAAGTACCTTGGTATCGAAGCTCCTTCGACAGAGATGTTCGTAGAAATGTGCAAGCAGATTGTCAAGGAGAACATTGACTTCCTCCCTCCATACGAGGCTACAGGAGCATCATTGTACCTCCGCCCTACTCTGATCGGAAGCAACCCTCAGCTGGGAGTACAGTCTTCGAAGGAGAGCACATTCCTCATCCTCTGCTCACCTGTCGGAGCATATGTAGGTGGCGCGCTTGACGCAGTGGATGTTGTCATCGCAAGAAACTATGACAGAGCAGCACCTAACGGTTCTGGAGCTTTCAAGGTAGGTGGTAACTATGCTTGTTCGCTCTACTCACTCAATGTAGCACACGAACTCGGCTATAAGGCAGTTCTTTACCTTGATCCTGCGACCAAGAAGTTTATCGACGAGTTCAACTCATCAAACTTCTTCGCTATCAAGGGCAATTCATACATTACACCTAAGTCTGACTCAATCCTTCCTTCTATCACAAACATGTCTCTCGAGACTGTTGCAGCTCACTTGGGAATGGAAGTGGAGAGAAGACCGGTTCCAGTGGAAGAGCTCAGCACATTCGAAGAAGTCGGAGAATGCGGTACAGCTGTGGTGATCACTCCTGTCCACAAGCTCGTTGACAAGCCATTCCTTGAGTCTGAAGAAGAGACTGTGTACACATACGGCGACGGCCAGTGCGGTCCTAAATCCCTCAAGTTGTACAACTATATCAGAGGTATCCAGAGAGGCGAAATCGAAGATGTGTTCGGATGGAATGTATTCGTTGACTAATCTTCATTCACGATAAAGAAACAGCGTTTAACTTCTTAGGGTTAAACGCTGTTCTTTTTTACTTAGGTGCTATCCTGTAAAGGAAACCTGAAATAACGGCGAAAACTATGTTAGGAAGCCACAGTGCCACAGCAGGAGGAAGGGTATCCGTATGGACGAACATCTCACTGAATTTGAGGAAAAGGATATAAGTAAATGCAAGCGCAATACCGATACCGATGTTCCAACCGATTCCTCCGCGGCGTTTCTTTGAGGAAAGTGCCACACCCATTATCGTAAGGATGAATGCCGAGAAAGGAATCGCCAAGCGAGTATTCTTCTCGATCAGGGCCATCTTGACATTGGCATCTCCCCTCATCTTCTGAACGCGGATCATTTCATTGAGCTCGTAATAGTCCATTGTCTGGACGGTCTTTTCATTGAAATAAAAGTCCTTGACACTCAGAGGGATGATCGTATCCATCTGACGGCCGCTTCGGATCTTGTCAGTAAGATCGGAATTGTATTCGCGAATGAAATATTTCTTCAATCTCCAGCTCTGCTTTGTAGTGTCATAGACTGCTGTCTCGGCTGAAATTTTCGATACAAGTTTATTGTCCTCGATCTTTTCGAGAGTGAATCTATAAGCTGTATTGTTCCATGAACTGAAGGACTCAGCATATACAAACTCACCAGGCGCTATCTGATAATGCACATTCCTTCCTACACTCTTGGTCTTGTCCTTGAAATATTGAGTTTCGAAGGCAACTCGGGTCTTGTTAGCGTCCGGAATGACAAAGAGATTGAGACATAGGGAGAAAGCGGCAATCAGAGCCGCTGAAACCATATACGGAATCATCATCCTGTGAAAACTGATTCCACATGATAGAATGGCGATGATTTCCGAGTCAGCAGCCATCTTCGAGGTGAAGAAGATCACCGTTATGAACACGAACAGAGGGCTGAACATATTCATAAAGTAGGGAACGAAATTCACATAATAGTCAAAGATGATGGCTTTAAGTGGGGCTTCCTTAGCCACAAAGTCATCAATTCTTTCACTGATATCGAAGATGATCACAATACCGATAATGAGAAGCAGCGCGATGAAGAACGTGCTGATGAACTTTCTCATTATGTAAAGGTCAATCTTCCTTGGTCTGAGGTCAAACTCCATTTTACTTAAAGTCTTGTAGTTATCCTTCGCACAGTCTCATCCTTCCAGGCTTTGAAGTCGCCGGCCTTGATATGTTTACGGGCCTCACGAACAAGGTCAAGATAGAATGCAAGATTGTGCTCGCTGGCGATCTGTCCCGCGAAGATCTCTCCTGAAACAAAGAGATGACGGACATATGCCTTTGTATATGTGTGGTCTACGAATGAAGTACCCTTCGGATCGAGAGGTGAAAAATCGTCCGCCCATTTCTTGTTCTTCATATTCATGATACCGTCCCATGTGAAGAGCATTCCGTTTCGACCGTTTCTGGTAGGCATCACGCAGTCGAACATATCTACACCTCTGGCGATACCTTCAAGGAGATTGGCCGGCGTGCCGACGCCCATGAGATAGCGAGGCTTGTCCTCCGGCATTATCGGGCATACGACCTCCAGCATCTCATACATCTTCTCCGTAGGCTCTCCCACAGCAAGTCCACCGATAGCATATCCCTCACGGTCAAGTGCTGCAGCGTGTTCAACGGCCTCGCGACGAAGGTCAGGATAGACGCATCCCTGGATAATCGGGAACAGAGCCTGCGAATAGCCATACAGAGGTTCAGTCTCATCAAAATGCTTCACGCATCTCTCAAGCCACCTCTGAGTCAGCTGCAAGGACTTTTTAGCATATTTGTAATCAGCATCTCCCGGACAGCACTCATCAAGGGCCATGACGATGTCGGCACCTATGATGCGCTGGGTGTCCATATTGTTCTCAGGAGTGAAGATATGCTTGGAGCCGTCGATATGGGAGCGGAATATGCATCCATCCTCGGTCAGTTTACGGATCGGGCTGAGGGAAAACACCTGAAATCCGCCGCTGTCTGTAAGGATTGGCCTGTCCCATGACTCGAATTTATGAAGTCCGCCGGCAGCCTTGAGTACTTCAAGACCCGGACGAAGATAAAGGTGATATGTGTTTCCGAGAATTATCTCAGCCTTGATATCCTCCTTGAGATCTCTGTGATATATACCCTTGACCGAGCCTACCGTTCCCACCGGCATGAATATCGGGGTCTCTATCTGGCCATGATCAGTCGTGATTATACCGCAACGGGCCGCCGACTGAGGGTCATTATGTGTCTTTACAAATTTCATCCAAATCAATTTAACCGTCAAAGATAACAACTTTTAGTCAAAATCACTTATCTTTGCTACAGATACTTGCCTTCTTGAGCTTTACTCGCCTTCCGGAGCGAAGCGAAAGATCTGCAAAAGGAACAACAAAACACATAATAATATCATGAACAAATCCATCAAGCTAAGACTCATTGCAATGAACATCCTGCAATGGGCTGTATGGGGGTCATACCTCACATCAATGGGAAGCTACCTTGCCTCGGTAGGACTAGCTACGAGAATCGGAATCTTCTACTCAATGCAAGGAATCGTTTCGATATTTATGCCGACCCTTATGGGTATCGTTGCAGATAAGTTCATACCAGCTCAGAGACTTCTCGGCCTCTGTCATGGAATCGCAGGTGCAGCAATGCTCGGTGCCGGATTCTACGGTATGACTGGAGGAAGCGAAATTTCATTCGGAATCCTATTCGGCCTCTATGCTCTCAGCGTAGCCTTCTACATGCCGACAATCGCCCTATCCAACTCTGTGGCGTTCAATATTCTGGAGAAGAACGGATATGATACCGTGAAGGACTTTCCACCTATCCGAGTATTCGGAACCATAGGCTTCATCTGCGCTATGCTTTTCGTCAATTTCATGACAAACGGCGACGGCATCCAGTATCAGCACTCATACAACCAGTTCCTCGTTTCAGGAATCATCGGTCTGGCAATGCTCGTTTACTGCTTTACACTTCCGAGCTGTCCATGCAATACAGGTTCAGATCAGAATCAGACTCTCGCAGAGCGTTTCGGGCTCAACGCCTTCTCACTTTTCAAGGACAGACAGATGGCTATCTTCTTCATCTTCTCGATGCTCCTTGGCGTGGCACTTCAGATCACCAACGGTTTCGCTAATCCATTCATATCACACTTCCAGGAAGTTCCTGAATTTGCAAATACATGGGGAGCGCGCAACGCCAATGCCCTCATCTCGATTTCTCAGGTTTCCGAGACGCTCGGAATCCTCCTTATCCCTATAGCAATGAGACTCTTTGGCATCAAGAAGGTAATGCTCATTGCCATGGCTGCGTGGGTTCTCCGTTTCGGACTCTTCGGTGCAGGAAACCCTGGTGCAGGAGTTTGGATGCTCATCCTTTCGATGATCGTCTATGGAGTGGCATTCGATTTCTTCAACATTTCAGGTTCACTCTATGTCAACATGAGGACTACCTCAAAGATCCAGAACAGCGCACAGGGCCTCTTCATGCTTATGACCAACGGTATCGGAGCGACAATCGGTACTCTCAGTGCACAAGCAGTAGTAAACCATTTCGTTTACAATGCAGCTGAGCCGAACTGGAGTGCAGCATGGTATGCATTCGCAATCTACGCCTTAGTAGTGGCCTTCCTTTTCATGATCCTTTTCAAGGAACCGAAAGACTCTAGCATCAAGGTAGCATAGCAGTCCAACATCTAGCACATAAACATAATGAAAGCGTGGCAGATCCGACCATTGGGGTGGGTATCTGCCACGCTTTCATTACGTTTCCGTGGATGATATTACTTAGTCAGTCCAAGCTTCTCCATGAGCGCCTGCGGCTCTGGATCATGACCGCGGAAGTTGCGGTAGATCACTGCCGCATCCTCTGTTCCACCCATTGAAAGAATATTCTTGCGGAATGAGTTTGAAACCTCTGTATTGAAGATTCCCTTCTCTTTGAAGAGAGAGAATGCATCAGCTTCAAGCACCTCTGCCCACTTGTAAGAATAATAACCGGCTGAATATCCGCCAGAGAAGATATGCGAGAATGATGTCGAGAATGCAGAACCCTCGACTGCAGGCATTACAGCATATGGTGCAAGAACCTTCTGCTCGAACTCTACTGTGCTTTCTGCAGGAAGCTCTGTAAGAGAATGCCAAGCCATATCGAGGTAACCGAAATGAAGCTGGCGTACCTGGGCATAACCTGCAAGGTAATTCTTGGCAGCTACCACCTTCTCAATAAGCTCTGCAGGGATAGGCTCACCGGTCTGATAGTGCTTTGCGAATGAGTTCAGATAGTCCGGCTCGAAAGCCCAGTTCTCCATGATCTGTGAAGGAAGCTCCACAAAGTCGCGAGGAACATTAGTACCCGTGAGCGAACCATAACGTCCCTCCGCGAAAATGCCGTGAAGAGCGTGACCGAATTCGTGAAGGAATGTAACGAGCTCATCGTGTGTGATAAGTGCAGGAGCATCTGCCGTAGGCTTTGTAAAGTTCATTACAGTGCTGATGAAAGGTCTGTACTCCACACCGTCTCTGATGCTCTGGCCACGGAACTCAGTCATCCATGCACCACCTCTCTTGCTTGCACGAGGGAAGAAGTCAGCATAGAAAAGAGCCAGATGACGACCGTCTGCATCTTTTACCTCATATACTTTTACATCCGGATGATATACAGGTACATTGTCAAGTTCTGTAAATGAGATTCCGTAAAGACGGGTAGCGAGTCCGAAGACTGCATCGATGCAGCTCTCGAGCTGGAAATAAGGCTTGAGTTCCTCAGCACTGAGGGAGTACTCTGCCTGCTGATATTTCTCCGACCAATAGCTGAAGTCCCACGACTGGAGCTGGGAGTCCTCGAATCCGTTCTTCTTTGCAAACGCATATACATCAGCAACATCCTTCTTCGCAAACTCCATTGAAGGCTCAAGAAGGTCCTTAATGAACTCATTGACTGTCAACTTGTTCTTCGCCATTCTTTCCTCGAGGGCATAATCAGCATAAGTTTCATAACCAAGGATATTGGCGATCTTGATCCTGAGGTCAACGATCTTCTTTACGATCTCGGTATTGTCATTCTCACCACCGATAGACCTTGTATTGTATGCAGTCCAGATCTGCTTGCGGAGATCTCTTTCCGTGCTGTACTTAAGGAAAGGGCTGTAGCTTGGAGCATCAAGTGTGAAAGCCCATCCTTCAAGTCCCTTCTCGACAGCTGTCTCGGCAGCCATTGTCTTCACAAATTCCGGAAGACCGCCGAGCTGTGTCGAATCTGTGATATTGAGAACATATGCATTTGTTGCGGCAAGTACATTCTTACTGAACTGGAGGGTGATGAGGGAAAGTTCCTCTGACCACTTGCTGTAAAGCTCCTTATCCTCATCAGAGAGATTTGCTCCACCGCGCACGAAGCTCTTGTAATTATCCTCAAGAAGCTTCATCTGATCCGGAGCAAGACCGAGTTCATCCTTCTTCTCATAAACTGCCTTTACTCTCTGGAAAAGTTCAGGATTGAGCGACACATACATCGAATATTCTGTAAGCATTGGAGATATCTGCTCGGCAATCTGCTGCATCTCATCATTGGTGTTGGCTTCCATGAGATTAAAGAAAATTCCTGCCACATTGTTCAATGTCTGGCCGGAAACTTCCATAGCCTCAATGGTGTTCTCGAAAGTAGGTCCTTCCTGATTAGCCACGATAGCATCGATTTCAGCCTTAGCCTCGGCTATTCCCGCTTCGAAGGCAGGAAGATAATGTTCGTTCTTGATCTTGTCGAATTCAGGAGCGCCAAAAGGTGCAGACGACTCCTTCAAAAGAGGGTTTTCCATACTGTTGCAACTGCAGATTAGAGCAAGCGTCGAGCCTGCGATAAGTAGTTTCTTTGTCATATTATATCGATTTATTGATCTTTCGTTTCCGTAACAATCTGCAAATTTACGGAAAGATTATGAATTTTCATTATCGAATACACTCTGGTACCTGTCATTATATATTTTATATCATAGCAAGTAAAGACATCGTGCTTTCCAGTCCGTCTGTAAGAAGTCACCATCCCCGGAACAAATCCGATTGTCACCAGATCCACAAGATCGACAGAGTCCGTACCTTCCTTAAGCAAAGCATCCAGAATTTCATAATTTCTGTTAATTATGGCTATGACCTTGCTCTTGACTGCGCGCGCGGCTATCGCTATGCTGTTATGATGTCTGGTCTTGCAGTCATCACAGCAGAATTTCTTATCTGTCCTTCCATATCGGATCGGGCTTCCGCACTCCAGGCAAAGGGGCGGTTTTCTTATGTTTCTCTTGTACTCCACAATGCAAAATTGAAGTGCTTCGACCACAAAAGCAATAGCCGTAATGCAGGTTTTTCTCTTTCTTATGTAAATTCATTTTTTCTTGTGTTCACGACTGGACATAAAATAAATTTTAGGTCGCATAAAAAAGATTTAAAAAGGATAAAAAAGAAAAAAACCTTCATTACAGAGGCCTGGAACGCATACAAGCTACCGGATTTTTACTTTACTTTGCCATCAACCTGCCGAGCGCGCATTATGGTGTAGGGAAGATAAAGTATAACTTTTAAACGTGAGATTTTCATAATGGAACATCTAAACAGGATAGAACTTCGAGGACGCGTCGGAACAGTGCGCACGAACGAAGTGAGCGGGACCAAAGTCGCAAACTTTTCCCTAGTATCCGAGCTCCTATATAAGACCAGAGAAGGAGCTCCCACAGCAGAAACCACATGGTTCAACGTAGCAGCCTGGAATAACAAGGACATGCCAGATCTGGACAAAATCGAAAAGGGTATGGCCCTTTATGTTTCAGGGCGCATGCGTACTGTGAGATATAACGGTGCTGACGGAACAGAGAAGCTCTTCTACGAAGTGCTCGCTCAGAAGGTGAGGATTCTGGACGAAGAACCTCAAGAGACATTTTTTTAATTGACAGATACCGGGCAGGATGAGTCCGGACACCTCTGCCCGGTAAATCATATCATTTTTAACAACCTTTTAACATATTCACTATACCTTGTGATGTAAAATTATAAATTTTAAGATATCTTTGCAGCCGAATTGAAAGCGATTAATTAGTTTATATATGGATCAGAATTTCAAAGACGGCAGATGGAGCCGCAGAATTGATGTTGCGGATTTCGTTTACAACAACATCACCCCTTATGAAGGAGACGCATCATTCCTCCAGGGTCCTACAGAACGTACCAAGAAGCTTTGGGCAAAGTGCGTAGAGGCGCTTGCAGAAGAAAGAGCTAACGGTGGCGTACGTTCTATCGACGCAAAGACCATTTCTACAATCACATCACACGCAGCAGGTTACATCGACAGAGAGAACGAGCTTATCGTTGGTCTCCAGACCGATGAACTTCTCAAGAGAGCTATCAAGCCATTCGGAGGTCTCAAGGTAGTGGAGAAGGCTTGCCTCGAAAACGGCGTGGAGCTCGATCCTAAGGTGAAGGAAATCTTCACACACTACAGAAAGACACATAACGACGGAGTATTCGACGTATATACAGAGGAAATCCGCAAGTACAGATCACTAGGTTTCCTCACAGGACTTCCTGACAACTATTCACGCGGACGTATCATCGGTGACTACCGCCGTCTGGCTCTCTATGGTATCGACAGACTTATCGAGGCTAAGAGAGAAGACCTCAGGAATCTTACCGGAACAATGACCCGCTCACGCATCACTCTTCGCGAGGAGGTATCTGAGCAGATCCGCGCCCTTCAGGAAATCAAGATCATGGGCGAGTACTACGGACTCGACCTCAGCAGACCAGCAACAAACGCCCAGGAGGCAGTTCAGTGGCTTTACATGGCTTACCTCGCTGCTGTAAAGGAGCAGGACGGTGCAGCGATGTCACTTGGTAACGTATCATCGTTCCTCGATATCTTCATCCAGTACGACCTCGACAACAATATCATCGACGAGACATTCGCTCAGGAGCTCATCGACCAGTTCGTAATGAAGCTCAGAATGGTACGTCACCTCCGCATGAACTCTTACAACGACCTCTTCGCAGGAGACCCTACCTGGATCACCGAGTCTATCGGAGGACGTTTCACTGGCGGAAAGAGCAAGGTGACCAAGACTTCGTTCCGTTTCCTCCAGACACTTTATAACCTCGGACCTGCACCAGAGCCAAACATGACAGTTCTCTGGCACCCTGGACTCCCAGAGGGATTCAAGGAGTTCTGCGCACAGGTTTCTATCGACACCAGCTCAGTCCAGTACGAGAACGACTCACTCATGCGTAAGGTAAGAGGCTGCGACGACTACGGTATCGCTTGCTGCGTATCTTACCAGGCAATCGGTAAGGCTATCCAGTTCTTCGGAGCACGTGCCAACCTCGCTAAGGCTCTCCTTCTTGCGATCAACGGAGGACGCTGCGAGAACACCGGTACTCTTATCGTAGAGGGCATCAAGCCTCTCTCAAGCGACGTACTCGACTTCGACGAGGTAATGGACAACTACAAGAAGGTAATGCACGAGGTGGCACGAGTTTATAACGAGACTATGAACATCATCCACTACATGCATGACAAGTATGACTACGAGAAGTCACAGATGGCGTTCATCGACACCAATCCTAAGATCAACCTCGCATACGGAGTGGCAGGTCTTTCTATCGTAGCCGACTCGCTTTCTGCCATCAAGTATGCAAAGGTAACAGCTCGCCGCAACGCTGACGGTCTTACCGAGGGATTCGACATCGAGGGAGAGTTCCCTAAGTTCGGTAACGACAATGACCTTGTGGACGTTCTTGCAAGAGACGTGGTTCAGTTCTTCAACACAGAGCTCAGCACGCACAAGGTATACAAGGGAGCCGAGCCAACCCTTTCACTCCTCACCATCACTTCTAACGTGATGTACGGCAAGAAGACAGGTGCTACACCAGACGGACGCGCCAAGGGAGTGGCTTTCGCACCGGGCGCAAACCCAATGCACGGCCGCGACACTCACGGAGCCATCGCTTCCCTCTCATCTGTAGCGAAGCTTGACTACCACGATTCTAAGGATGGTATCTCCAACACATTCTCGATCGTGCCTAAGTCACTCGGTCCTACAAACGAGGACAAGATCGACAACCTCATCACGATGATGGACGGTTACTTCACAAAGGGTGCACACCACCTCAATGTGAATGTCCTCAACAAGGAGATGCTTATGGACGCAATGGAACATCCTGAGAAGTATCCTCAGCTCACAATCCGTGTTTCCGGATACGCTGTGAACTTCATCAGACTCAGCCGCGACCAGCAGCTCGAAGTTATTTCAAGAACATTCCACGAATCACTCTAACAATAATCCCCGGCTTGACCGGGGATCATGATACCATGATCAAGGTTCATTCATACGAATCAATGGGAACATACGACGGGCCGGGACTCAGGCTCGTCGTTTTTCTGCAGGGCTGTCCTTTCAAATGCCTCTATTGCGCAAACCCGGACACCATAACATTTGACGGAGGCACTCCTACCGAAATCGAAGAAATCGTAAGAATGGCTGTAAGCCAGAAACCGTTCTTCGGGAAAAGGGGTGGAGTCACATTCTCCGGAGGCGAGCCTACAATGCAGGCAAAAGAGCTTCTTCCTCTTTACACGAGACTTAAGGAAGAAGGCATAAACATCTGCATTGACACCAATGGAGGTGCATGGAACAGCGACATCGAGGAACTTCTCAGACAGACCGACCTCGTCCTCCTTGACTGCAAGCAGTTCAATAACGCAAGACATGAGAGCCTTACAGGCCGCAGCAATGAACAGACACTCAAGACAGCACAATGGCTTGAAGATAACGGCAAGCCTTTCTGGCTCAGGTATGTGCTTGTGCCGGGAATAAGTGATTTCGAAGAGGATATCAGAGCTCTCGGAGAACATTTCAAAGGTTACAGGATGCTCCAGAGAGTAGAGATTCTTCCTTATCATACCTTGGGAAAGCACAAGTACGAGTCTCTTGGATGGGAATACAAGCTGGCTGATACTCCGCACAACACTCCGGAGCAGCTTGACAGAGCATTGGCGCTATTCAATGAATATTTTGATTGTGCCATAATGAATTAAGCCGAAAAAGAGCCCGAAAGGGTTCTTTTTTTGTTATATTTGTGCTCTGTGAATTATCATTGCCATGAAAACAAAAGATGTCGCACTGGTTCTTTCCAGCGGAGGACCACGAGGATGGGCATATATCGGTGCCATCGAAGAGCTTGAAAGCCGTGGATACAACATTACATCCATCGCAGGGACTTCCATAGGTTCCCTAATCGGCGGAATATATGCTGCAGGCAGGCTCGCGGATATCAAAGATTGGCTTTTCTCGCTGGATGCATGGAAGGTATTCTCACTGATGGACATCTCACTCAGCAAGAATCATCTGGTAAAGGGTGACAAAGTCATCGGAGCCATCAAGGAAATCGTTCCTGAAATAAACATTGAAGATCTCAATATCCCATACCGGGCCGTAGCAGCAGACCTTTACACAGGAGAGGAGGTGATATTCGACCAAGGTCCTCTGTTCGAGGCTATCAGGGCATCCATCTCGATACCATCTTTATTCAGACCCGTAAAATATGGATTCAGAACACTTGTGGACGGAGGAGTCGTGAATACCATGCCTATAGACAGAGTGGTCAGAAACGGCAACGACATTGTCGTAGCATTCGATGTCAATGATGTGGATGTAGAATCCATAAGAAAGACAATAATAGACGAGGCAAGACATGAAGAAGACCGAGTCACTGCGGAAAAAGCACTGAACAAGGAAACCCGAAATGTCCTTAACTCCATCCGGCACAACTCTACCCTTACCCTGCTGGACAAGTTCAGGCTTGCTAAAGAACAGGGAGCAAAGATCATCAGTCATAAGATGCACAGTGAAGAACTCGAACCGGAGCTATTCTTTGAGGAAAACTACTACAGTATCCTCTCCCGCACATTCTCGCTGATGAACCATGTGATAGCCAAGGCAGCAGCAGAGAGATTCCAGCCGGAGGTGCTCGTGAAAATGCCGTTTGATCTCTACGACGACATCAGCGACTATGCCAAGGCAGCAGAGATTTCGGAAGTAGGAAGGGAACTCATGAAGAAAGCTCTGGATAAATATGAGGCTTCTCGAGAAACTGAGAATGACAATTAAACTAAACTCTAACTATATGCTAAAAAAAATCCGTACTATTCTGGCAGCCGTCTTTTTTGTCGGCGTGACTCTTCTGTTCCTGGATTTCACAGGGACCCTTCACGCATGGCTCGGATGGATGGCCAAGATCCAGTTCCTTCCAGCGGTACTGGCAGCCAATTTCATCGTTGTGGCAGTTCTTCTGCTGCTGACCCTTATCTTCGGAAGAGTATACTGTTCTGTAATATGTCCTCTGGGAGTGATGCAGGATATTATTTCATGGTTTCATGGCAAGACCAAAAAGAAGAACCGCTTCCGTTTTTCATACTCTCCCGCAAAGAACTGGCTCAGATTCGCTGTTCTCGTGCTTTTCTGCGTCGGACTCGTATTCGGTGCTCACTCCCTTGCAGTGATAATCGCACCTTACAGCGCATACGGAAGGATTGCAGCCAATCTCTTTGCACCTCTGTATCAATGGGGTAACAATCTCCTTGCTTGGATTGCAGAGAGAACTGACAGCTATGCATTCTATAGTGTGGATGTATGGATCAAGTCAGTATCTACATTCGTCATAGCGATTCTCACATTCGTCGTCATCGGATTCCTATCATGGAAACACGGCAGAACATGGTGCAACACGATCTGCCCTGTGGGTACTGTTCTGGGATTCTTCTCAAGATTCAGCCTGCTTGCACCGGTCATTGACACTGATAAATGCCGCAACTGCGGACTTTGCGGGAAACAATGCAAGGCTTCCTGCATCGATACCAAGGAACATCAGATCGACTATAGCCGTTGCGTGGTGTGTATGGACTGTATCGACACATGCAAGGATGGTGCGATTCATTATGGCTTGAGGAAAAGATCCTTCGCAAAGGCTCAGGATGACAAGAAAAGCGCTCAGGATGACAAGAAGAACGCAGACAAAGGTCGCAGAGCATTCCTGATTTCTACGGCAATAGCAGGAACTGCAGCCACTGTCAAAGCACAGGAGATGAAGGTAGACGGAGGTCTCACTGCCATCTCGAATGCAGAAAAGCCAGAACGTCAGACTCCTATTGTTCCGGCAGGTGCATTGAGCCTGAAGAATTTTGCAGATCATTGTACATCATGCCAGCTCTGCGTAAGCGTGTGCCCGAACCAGGTCCTCAGACCTTCGACATCACTTCTGACGCTGATGCAGCCTGAAATGTCATACGAAAGAGGATACTGCCGTCCGGAGTGTACAAGATGTTCGGACATCTGTCCTGCCGGAGCAATCCGCCCGATAAGCGTAGAAGAAAAATCATCCATCCAGATCGGACACGCTGTCGTGAATCTTGACAATTGCGTTGTCAACACTGACGGTGTAAAATGCGGCAATTGTGCCCGCCACTGCCCTGTCGGAGCGATCAGAATGGTCAGAAAGAACCCTGACGACCCTAAGTCACTGATGATTCCTACAGTAAATGAAGAGAGGTGTATAGGATGCGGCGCCTGCGAGAACTTGTGTCCTGCAAGACCTTTCACAGCAATTCATGTAGAAGGACACGAAGTACATAAGATGATTTAGGGATTTCTCGACAAGCTCGAAATGACAACAGACAAGCTCGAAATGACAACAGAAAAGCTTGAAATGACAACAGAAAATACTATGAAAAAGAATATAGACAGAAGAGAATTCTTCAAGACAGCCGGAAGTGCTGCTTTGGTTATGGGCGGTCTGGGTGCCGTGGCAGGATGCAAGACCAATGCGGGGCAGACTGCAGCCGCGACAAGCGCAGAGCCCGGTGAAATGACATACAGGACCAATAGTGTCAATGGCGACAAGGTCAGCATCCTCGGATACGGATGCATGCGCTGGCCTATGATAAAGGATGAGAACGGCAAAGATATTGTCGACCAGTCCAGTGTTGACAGGCTGATCGACTATGCGATAGAGCATGGTGTAAACTATTTCGACACTGCGCCTGTATATCTGCAGGGCCAGAGCGAAGCTGCGACAGGACTTTCACTCAAGCGCTATCCTCGCGAGAGCTATTTCATCGCTACCAAGCTTTCGAATTTCAGCAACGCAAGCAAGGAGAACTCCATCGAGATGTACCGCAACTCGCTGAAGAATCTCCAGACAGATTACATAGACTATTACCTGCTCCACTCGCTTTCGGGAATCGAAGCATTCAATCAGAGATTCGGCGATACCGGAATCATGGATTTCCTCCAGGAAGAGAGAAAGGCCGGCAGAATCCGCAACCTCGGTTTTTCATTCCACGGTGATACAGCAGGATTTGACAAGCTGATGGAGCTGCACGACAAATACCACTGGGATTTCGTTCAGATCCAGCTGAATTATGTGGACTGGACACATGCTTCAGGCCGTAATGCCAATGCAGAATATCTCCAGGCAGAACTTGACAAGAGAGGCATCCAGTCCATCATTATGGAACCGCTTCTGGGAGGCCGACTCTCTAAGGTTCCTCAGCATATAGCTGACCGCCTGAAGGAGCGTAATCCTCAAGGCAGTGTGGCATCCTGGGCGTTCCGTTTCGCCGGCACGCATCCGGGAGTACTCACAGTCCTCAGCGGAATGACCTACATGGAACATCTTCAGGACAATGTATCCACATACTCTCCTCTGGTCCCTCTCACCGAAGACGAACTCGCGTTCCTCGAGGAAACTGCCGAACTGATGCAGAAATATCCTACAATCCCTTGCAATGACTGCAAATATTGCATGCCATGTCCATACGGAATCGATATTCCTGCCATACTTCTGCATTATAACAAATGTGTCAACGAAGGAGAGGTAGCAAAGAGTATCACAGATGAGAATTACAAAAAAGCCCGCAGGGCATATCTGGTAAGCTACGACAGAGCAGTCCCTAAGCTGAGACAGGCTGCACGATGCATCGGATGCAACCAATGTACGGGCCACTGTCCTCAAAGGATTGACATCCCTCGACAGCTGCACAGAATCGACCGCTACATCGAAGATCTCCGAAAGGATACATTGTAATAAAATCAGTCGGCTGATTTTATTGGATACTATTGTCCTATAAGAATCGGAGGGGCAAACGGTACGAAGGCTTCCACATAGTTGGAGGCCTTTGTCACAGGATCCTTCCTGACCTTGTCGTTCTTTATGAAGTCCTCCATCCTGAATGTTTCTCCGGAGGCCCTCATGATACGTCTGACAATAGCCTCTCGTGAGGGGGCATTGTAATATGGTCTGTTATCGTCCATACAACTGATAGGCTCCGGCCTCCAGACTCCCGAATTGTAGTAATATCCTCCTTCAAAGAGACCTACTGCATCATATCCGGAACGTTCGAAATAATGTTTCCAGTGCACCTTTGAGCGTTCTCCGGTAATGTCTATATTGTATCCGAAATACGGATCTTGGGTCCTCCACAGATTGAGATTCTCTTTTTCTTCATCAGGGAAACGGTCTGCATGATAACGATATTCATCGAGAAGTCGGCCGAACCCGTGTCCGCCTCCCTCGTGGATCACGACTTGACCGAAGGAATTCCTGCCCATCGGACACATCGCTACCGAACGCCCGGTGTATTCCATCATACATGTTCCTGCATATGCATCAATATTGATAAGAAGGAAAACCGTAGTGTTCTGAAGGGCTTCCTGAGTCACCCCCGGGACCATCATTGCATAACGGAACACCTTCTGATAATCGCAGTTAACGGACGTACTGTTTCCTCCTTCCAGAACAGACTCGAAAGCAGTATCGATATTCTGTCTGTCTACGGAATTCATATCATCCTTTACTGTAGCACCTCTTTCCTTAGAATATACAGCAACAGTAGAAATCCTGAAATAGTCACGATATGTAGCGTATGGTTCCACATTAAAAAGAGAATTCACGGCTTGTTCCACAGCCTGCTCAAAAGCTCCCCCTTCAGCATAATCTTCCTCAATGAAGCCGTCCCCTATAAAGATCAGATGAACAGGTCTATCGGCTCCTGCACTCTCTGTCTGGAGCAGCAATACCTCTCCATCTTCATAAACACCGCCATCACCGGTTGTGAAGGACCTGGTATCACTGTCGGCAGTTGCTCCTAAAGCATCGACTGCCTGCACCTTCCATAAATGCGGGCTGTTCTTTGAAAGGCCGTACGCGTGCTTTGTTCTCAACTCAGCCGTAGAGGTAGTACTCCATTTATTACCATTGTCATCCGATATCATAAGTCTATATGATACAGGATCACCGTCAGGGTCTGCCGATGGTTTCCAACTAAAATACGGATTGGTTCTAGTGTCCGCAATTCCATCCTCAGGGGCAATCAGCTCCGGCTTAGACGGAGCGTTGTTAGGAAGTGGCTGACTGACAGTAAGCATAGTAAATCCAGTAGCATAATTGACAGTCAAGCGTGCCATATGTCGTGGAGTACGGTCTGTAAAAGGAGCCGGGGTCAATCGCACCGTGGTCTCGCCAGGTTTGCCCGAAAGAGGCTCCACGCTTACCCAGGATGCTTCCTTAGAAACATCAATTTTCCATTCGCATGTAGAGATGATATCGAACTCTATAGGCGTACCATCTATGGAAAATTCAAATTCGGTCCGTTCTATCCGGACATCCACCCCGGACTGAACAAGGGCAATTTCTGCCATTGCATCACCAGAGGCGATGATCAGCGTGCCACTTCTCTCCACATCGTCATTCTTTGCAGCCCTTATGACAATATTGGAATTACCTGTTCCGGAAGAAGGTTCTACAGTCACCCATTCGGGTGTAGTTATGCTCCAGTTACAATTGGCCGTGACATCCACTGTCTTTCTGCCGCCATGCATTGTCCACTCAAGGGATGACTTGGAAACAGTAATGCTTTCCTTCTCTGTACAAGAGACGGAAAGCATTACGATAATCATCAGAATGACAAATGTCATATTAGAAAGCGTATCCCACAGAAACTGCGAGAGTGTTCTTCATCGGGCCTGAAGCGAGAATATACGCAAGATCCAGCTTAACACCGGCAAATTTCACTCCGGCTCCCACTGAAGCATAAGATGGGAGAGGAGAATTTCCGCCGTAGCGATAACCAGCTCTGACAGATACCATATCATCGAATGTATAAGTCGCACCTGCAGCAGCAGCGAAGGCACCCATGAAATAATAGTCAGCATCGAGGAGCACATCGATAGAGTGCTTTTCAGCAAATACGGCTTCATAGCCTGCTCCGATTGCAGCAGAAGTCGGAAGAGAGAACTTCGCTCCGCTCTTTGAAGTTACCGCTGTACCGATATTGGCCACGCCTGCAGTAACCTTGAAGCTATTGAACTTTGCCATTGCAAATACATCAGCAGCAAGGGCTCCATAAGAATAACCTTCAGCAAGAGAGCTTGTGGCATAACCGATATTGGCTCCGACCGAAAGATTCTCGATAAAACGATAAGCAAAACCTGCATTGACTGAGATGTCAGAAGGCTTGAACTGTCCCTTGACAGCACCGCTTGCATCTGTAACATCATATGCAGGATTCATTCCGTACATAAATCCGAATGCGACGCCAAGCTTGTTCTTCATATTGTAAGCGGCACCGACATTGATCATATTGGATTTAACCGCCGCAGGCTGCCACATTGTAAAACCGGCAGCTGCATCGAACTTAGCATCAGAGAATGGAACTGCAGCTACATTTGAAAAGGCCGCACCAGCAATCGAATGTGTCTGGGTAAGGTTTGCACCGGCCGTTCCAAGACTTGCCGCATCAGTCTCTGCAGCAGTATATGAAAGTGCCTGTGCACCTGAAAGAGCAGGGAAAAGGAGCATAAGAGCTCCGGCTATATAAATGATCTTCTTCATAACCGTTAAAGTTTTACGATATTCTGCTTATACTCTTTTCCTCCGAATGTCACCTGAATAGAATAGTTTCCCGGTGCACATTCCCTCATGTCGATTCTTGCAGGCTCGACTCCGCTCACCTGAGAAGTTTCTTCGTGAACAAGCTGACCTGTAGAACTGTAGATCTTGATATTAGTCTCGGCCATATCAAGAGTTCCGACATTGACATAATCCGTTACAGGATTAGGATATACCGAAAGTGGCTTTGAAGGATCCTTTACCTGGACTTTAAAATCAAATGTAACAGACTCTCCGCGTGCGTCCTTAGCCTTTACATTCACATCAACAACTCCATATCCGAGAGCTGTTCCTATAAGCTGATTGTTCTTCGAAGTGACATGCGCGATAGTCTGATTTGAAATAGTTATATCATATTTAAGCTGCTCGCCGTCAGGGTCAGTCACATAATCAGCCATATCAATGATAAACTCCTTGCCTTTAGCTGTAAGAAGGACATTCTCTATCTCTTTGATCTTTACAGGAGCGCTGTTCTCCTTGATCTTGTAGGTTACAGGCAATGTAGTAGACAAACCGAATTCGTCTATTGCAGTAAGCTTAAGAGTGTATGTTCCAACATCTGCGGCAGATCCTTTGAGGATAAGACGCATCGTTCCGTCTGTATTAGGCATTATGCTCTCAGCATCTGAACCTTGGTCGTACTCCAAGAAGAACGCGTGACCATCGGGATCTATGATCTCAAACGGAATTGTAAGAGTCTCTGAAGACATCAAGGCAATTTCTCCTTCGTGATGGAGGATGATCTCAGGAGCATGGTTTTCAGTAGTTGCGACCGCAAACACCTTTGTCGACGCAGAATAGCTGCGTCCATAAGAATAAGCATATGCCTTGAGGTAATACTGATCCTCAAAGTCAAGTCCTGTCATAGAGAACTGTGCCTTTTCACCCACTGGTAGATCCGGCGCACAAGCGGCATAATCCACTCCCTGCATATCCTGAGGAGTCGCAGCCTCCACCTTTGACTTATCTTTTCCATAAAGCACGAGAAGACCATAAGCTGGTTTTCCGTCCTCATCACCTGTCATAGTCCAGGTCAGATCCACCTTGTTTCCAGTAGCGGAAACTTCGAGATCAGTAACTTCAGACGGTGCCTTGTCATTACCATATACAAAAGCGCCGTATGCATCCACAAGTCCTCCAACCTGTCTTGTCTGAGAGATCGCAGACTTATTGGAGCTTTCAAGAAGCTTGCTCTTAAGCATTTCATTCGTAAATCCAGGGCCACCGAAATATGAAACAATCAATGCTGCAACACCTGAGACGTGAGGACAGGCCATTGATGTACCCTGGCTATAGTCATACTGATTACCCGGAATGGTACTGAGAATAGATGTACCGGGAGCGCATATATCGACCCAAGGTCCATAATTAGAGAAGGATGCTCTGCTTCCGTCAGGTGTAACTGCACCAACTGCAATCACACCGTCATATTCTGCGGGTGCTCCATTCGGAATGCCCTCGTTACCTGCAGCAAAGATTACCACTCCGCCCTTCATAGGAGAGCCCGGCAGCTGGTTACCTTTGTTATCGCATCCGGCATATTTCACGAAATAATCTACAGCAGCCTTATCTGATGCGCCGATGGTTGCATTCAAGGCCTCCTTCATCTCATCACCGGTCACCTCACCGTCGTGATTTCTGTCAAAACTGTATCCCCAGCTGTTCTGAGAAATGACAGCTCCGTTATCTGCTCCGTACTTGATAGCGGTAGCTCCCGGCGCCTGATCAGTGGTGCCATCAGGGTTATCAACAAAAATCTGGCAAGACATCAGCTTGACTCCTTTCTGTCCCTTAGCCTTATCACCACCTGCAATACCGACTATACCCTTCTTGTTATTGTTCACTGCTGCAATGGTTCCGCCAACATGTGTGCCATGATAACATGGGACAATATAGGAATTATTATTCACAAAATTATAATGTCCTGTACTAAGGCAATTATCTGCAAGATCTTCATGATTAAGATCGACTCCTGCATCCACTACACTGACGATGACATCAGGGTTACCTGTTGTAAAATTGTCCCATACTGGTCTCACATTGATGTCAAAACCAGGATTGGACTGATTGTAAAGTCCCCAGAGATCTGAGGTCAAGTCATTGAAGTCATTGATCTTGATCTTTCTCACCGGCTCATAGATATGGATTCCCTCTACCTCCTCGAGACTGGTCTGCGCCTTCGTCATTGGAACGCCTTGTGAATATTTCACGACATACCATCTGTGGAGGCCTTCCCTTCTGGTACGTTCCTCATATTCTCCAGCGTGCGGAAACAGACGGGTCATCTCAGTTATGCCAAGCTCGGTAAGAGCCAGGTTCATGTCTGAAGACTTCGTAACAAGCGATCCGTTCAGAGTAGCTTCTTCTACCTGAGCTGCCAGTTCCTCGCTGAGATATACTCGAGCCTCACCATAAACAAAATTGCCGTCCAGCTCCTTGGGAGAATCCTTAGGAGTGTCCGGTACTACAGTTAAAATCTCTTCTCTCGCACAAGAGAGCAGGAGAGCTGCCGTCAGAAGAGCAGCAAGACAATGCTTCATAAAAGTTATTGGTTATTAAAGTGTAAAAGGTGGGCGGCCCGAAGACCGCTCACCTCAGTTATTGATGTAAAGTATTACTAGTTCTTTGTAAATACTGCACCACCCAAATAGATTTCGTAGAATCCACCACCGCTTGGAGTATATGCACCAAACGCATTAAGCTGAACGAGTGTTCCATCTTCCTGCAACTCGAAACGTGCATGATCGTAGTTTGCTGCTGCATTTGGATCTGCATGGTCGAATCCGAGGAGAACTACATCGCTGTAGCCCATTGGCTGTTCTGCCAATACAGTAACAGTATTACCATCGACCTTAGCAGAGAATGAAGGATTAGCTCCGATAGCTGCAACGAAGTATGGATTGATACCACCGTCGAAGATGAGGTCGGTAAATGGATCGCCATTAGGATCAGCTGTTACAGTGATTGTAGAAGGTCCTTTTGGCCAGTTACCAAACATTCCGACCATTTCACCTGTCCATGAGCCGATGAATGCTGCAAGCGGATGGTCGATGTCGTCGATAGTTACATTCGCGTTGCTGATAAGACCGACACCTACGCCTTCAGTTGCACTGGCAACAGATACAGTGAAATTCTTAGCTCCAGTAAACTCACCAAGAGCAGGGGTAAGAAGATTGATGACTACGTCCAAAGAATCTGTGTCACCAGAGAAAGAAAGGATACCATTTGCTGGAGATACTACTTCATAGTCAACTCCTTCCTCTGCAGTGCCTTCAGCGATCTTTACAGATATCTGAACATCTGCACCCTTAGTATTCTTTACAAGGACAGGAATTCTCAGTTCACCCGCATTCTCAGCTACTGTGAATGATGAGTGATATAGAGTCGCATACTTCTCGTACTGATAGTCTACTTTTCTGTTGCAAGATGCAGCGAGAAGAAGAGTTACAGCCGCAGCGACGAATAAAATTATATTTCTTTTCATTTTCTTACAATTTTAAAAATTACTCAGCTGAATAACCTGGGTTCTGGATCAGAGCAGGAGAAATCTTGATTTCGTAGCTTGGGATAGGCCATACAAGAGTGTGGCTATCTGCTGCGAGTTCCCTTGCAGTGTAATCAGAAGCAGGAGTGTTCATAACGATATTCTCAGCGGCCTTCTGTGCTGGTCTTGCTGGAAGACCGTCACCCCAACGCTTGATGCAGTTGATTCTCTGACCGTCACCTACAGTCTCTCTAAGCCACTCACCCTTGATTACATCCATTACATCACCTGTCATTTCACCTGCCTTACGAGCAGCTCTGAGCTCACCAATGATTGCAGCTGCATCACCCTCATTACCGCTCTGAGCATAAGCCTCAGCTGCGATAAGATACATCTCAGCAATCATGAGAGGCTTACAGAAATGTGCGCCATCCTCATTATTACCCTGCTGGAGAGTAGGGTTACCGATGTACTTGGTAAACATAGTGATGCCATTGTAAAGAGTACCCTGAACCTTCACCGGATACATATCTACAGGGAACCATACCTGCTTACGAAGGTCTGAATTCTCATATGCATTTACAAGAGTCTGTGAAGGAATGAACATTGGCTGGAAGAACTTGCCCTCAGCGTCAGTAGACTGTACGCTTGTATAAATTGTACATCCTACAGCACCTTCTGACTTTGTAGCATAAAGACGGATGATAGACTCGTTACCCTCATCAGTCATAAACTCCTTGTTCATTTCCTCAAGAGAAGAAGAGAGAGCATATCCTGCCTCTGAATCGATCACGTCCATAGCAGATTCTGCTGCGAGCTCGTACTCGTGAACATCGAGATAATAACGTGCCTTAAGAGCCTTAACAGCATCCACAGTAGGAGCAAGAGACTTAGGAGCTCCGGCAAGGTTCACAGCCTGACCGTTAAGGTTGATTGAACCAGCCTCAGAAAGAAGTGCCTCAGCCTCATCAAGGTCTGCGATGATCTGATCATAAACCTCCTGAAGAGTAGCACGAACCGGCTTCTCAAGCTGATCATACACGAGGATAAGCGGAACTGCAAGCTCTGTTGCTGCAGTAGCTGGCTCGTAATCAGCAGAAAAATGTCTTGCAAGTGTCAGATAAGAAGATGCACGGCAGAAGAGCGCGATACCCTTGAGAACGTTTGCATTAGCCTTAAGAGCCTCATCCTCCACCATCTCGCACTGCTCGATAGCGATATTGTAGTTCTTGATGGCACCGTAATGACCTGCCCAGATGCCTGTAGTATAATCATCACTTGCGAGGAAACCAGAACCAAGTCTGTGAACGAAACCATAGTTGTTACCGAAGTCGATTGAAGCGTTGAAGCACTCAGTCATAACCTCTACAGTCTGCCAGCTGGAGCCATAATGCAATCCTCTATATGATGCGATCACACCATTCTGAAACTCAGCAATGTCCCTCTTTGTAAGGAAGAGCGGCTTGCCCTCCTCGTAAACGATGTCTGTGGTCGGCACAAGATTAAGGTCGCAAGAAGCAACCATTGTTACCGCCAGTCCACCTATAAGGATATTTCTAAATATGTTTTTCATAATGATTTCAAATTAAATGTCCATCTGTTAGAAAGTCAACTCAAGTCCGAAGAGATACTGCTTAGAGTTACCGAGACGTCCGAGTGTAAGGTTACCCGCAACCTCAGGGTCGATACCTGAGTACTTGGTAGCAGTAAGGAGGTTACGTCCAGTGAATGTCACCTTAAGGCCGTTGAGGACGTTCTGTCCTGCAAGAAGCTTCTTAGGAAGTGCATAAGCAACCTGGAGGTTCTTCAGACGAAGGAAGTTAGCATTCTCATACATATGAGTATCGAACTGCATGATGTAACCCTTAGACCAATCTGGGTACTGAGCGTCAGTGTTCTCAGGAGTCCAGAAGTCAGCTACTGCCTTGTGGTAGTTCTGCTCTGCGAATGCATTAGGGTTTCCATAGAAGTAAGCGTCATTGTTGATGAGGGTCTTGCCGAGGACATAAGAGAAGTCAGCCTGAACTGAGATACCTCTCCAGCCACCACCGATGCTGAAACCACCATAAATAGGAGGAGTATATCTCTTTCCTGTATTCTGAGTAAGGCCTGCCTCATCAAATACCTTAGTAGTCTCCTTCATTGTAGTCTCGTCTACATTCTCACCTGGGAGATACCACATAGGAGCACCGTCAGCAGGGTCAATACCAGCGTAGATAGGAGCGTAGAACATAACCGGCTTACCTACTACATATGCAAGACCATAACCTGTCATTTCCCATCTGTCGAGACCGTTGAAGAGACCTGTAACCTTCTCAGCATTGTAGTTGAAAGTAGTGCTTGCTCTCAAATAGTAATCTCTACCTCTGAGGATATCGAGACCGATCATGAGGTCAACACCCATGTTAGAGAGACTACCAACGTTTGCCTTAAGCGAGCTGAAACCAGTAGTGTAGTTGTAAGGAACGTCCATCAACATATCAGTAGTTGTTCTGTTGTAGAACTCAACGTTTACATCGAGCATATCGAAGAAGCGACCGTTGACACCTACTGTGAAGAGTGCCTGCTGCTCCCAAGTAAGGCCTGGATTTGAAGGCTGCGAAAGAACCTTAGACTCTGTATCCATATACTTAGATGATGCAGAGATGAGTCCGAGGTGCTGGTAGTTTCCGATAGAAGCGTTACCCTGTGTACCGTAGCTTACCTTGAGGTTAAGATCGTTCACAGCAGAAGCACCGAACATGAAGTCCTCAGCCTTGATCTTCCACATACCGCCGACTGCCCAGAAAGTAGCGTTTCTGTTATCCGCACCAAAGCGTGAACATGCGTCGTTACGAACTGAAGCATCGAAGTAATACTTATCAAGGATAGAGTACTCGAATCTACCGAAGTAAGAAAGGAAACGGCTCTGGCTCATGCTCTCGCTCATAGAATATGTATCCTTCTGACCGTTCTGGAGATTTGTAAGACGGTCGTCTGAGAGTCCTTCTGATGAAGCGCTCAAAGCCTCTGAATAGTTCGCTACGCCCTCGTGTCCTGCAAGGAGTGTGAAGTGGTGAGCATCAGCAATGTTGAATGAATACTCGAGAGTATTTGTAATGGTAGCGGCATAGCTCATACCATACTGTCTGCTTCTCGATCCGCTTCCGCCAGCGAACTGAGCTGTAGGATAAAGTGTATAGTTATAGTTTGTGAAATATCCGTCGATACCGGCACGTGAAGCGATCTTGAAGTTCTTGAACGGCTCGATCTCCACATTGAATGAACCAAGGAGATTGTAGCTGTTAGTCTGCTTTGGCTGCTGGTCGATGAGATACTTAGTGTTGTAGTTACCGTCAGCCCACATTACTTCAGGAACGTTTCCGTTCTCGTCGAGAGCCGGGATAAGAGGGTTCTTAGTGTAAGAAAGACCACCATAAGGGTTGTTTGATGTAGAACCTGAACCACCCCAGAAACCTGCACCTGCAGTCTGCTCCATTGAGAATGAAAGGTTCATACCCATCTTGAGCCAATCCTTCGGACGACCCTGGACGTTAGAACGTACAGTGTATCTGTCATAGAAGTTACCGAAAGCAGTACCTCTCTGATGGAACTGTGAAGCGCCGAGCATATAAGCCACCTTCTCTCCACCACCTTCTACAGAGATGTCATTCTGGAACTGAGGGTTGTTGAACTGCTGGAAGTAGTTGTACCACTTTGTGTCAGCATCCCATCCCTTGCTTGTGTACTTCTGATAGATCTGCTGAGGAGACATGATACCAGACTTTACAAGGAAGTCCTTGAGTTCCGGACCTGACATCATGTTATTATAAAGAGTGAAGTCAGCAAGTGTAGAGATACCGGCCTGGCTTCTTACTGTAACAGTAGCTCTGTTATTGTATGCACCAGCCTTGGTAGTAACGTAAACGACTCCGTTCGCAGCACGTGAACCGTAGATAGATGTCGCAGACGCATCCTTGAGGATAGAGATAGATGCGATATCATTAGGGTTCATTGCCATAACGGCACCACTTGAAGCCTGAACTCCGTCGATGATGTAAAGAGGAGCTGTGCTTGATCCGAGTGATCCCATACCATGGAGCTGCATAGACACGTTGTTGTCACCGGCAACACCACCAGTAGTCATGACTGCAAGACCTGCCACCTGACCCTGAAGGGCGTCGAGAGCTGATGATGAAGGCGCGTTCTTAAGAGCGTCAGACTTAACTGTAGTCACCGAACCGACCATTGTACCTACTTTCTTTGCAGAACCGTAGCCGACTGCCACAGCACTTTCAAGAGTTTCAGTGTCTACCGGAAGGTCACAGTTAATCTTTGCCTTTCCATCAACAGGAATCTCTACTGTGTTATATCCTACAGAAGAGAATACGAGGATTCCGTCCTTGGATACAGAAATAGAGTAATGTCCGTTAACGTCAGTGTTGACTCCGTTCATTGTACCTTTTTCGTGAACTGAAGCGAAAGGTACCGGTTCGCCTGTAGAGGCGTCAGTCACATTTCCAGTGACTGTCAGTTTCTGGGCAAAAGCCACAGAAGTGATCATCACTGCTAACGCTGTGAGAAATAGTTTAATTTTTCTCATAGTAGTTACTTTTAGTTGTTAAACATAAATAATTGAATTTTCTCTTTTTTAGCATGCTACACTACACACTAACTTTTGCTTCGGGCCAAATATATGATAGCCCGAATTACAAAGATACAGATATTTTTTTAAGAAAGCCAAAATAAAAGCCTCTTTATTTAACAATTTCTTAACATTCTTTTTAAATATGTGATTTACAATTGATACCCTTTCCTCTATCGGGCTTTCAAATTGAAAGTAACTTTCACCAAGTATATAGTTTCTATCAGCTGATTATGATAAAATATAACTTTTCGGTAAACTTCTTAATTTTATTGGAACAGACTGAAATATGCGTGTTTTTTGTTTAATTTGCAGAAATTACTGTTCATAACATATTAAAAATGAAATTATGGGAATGCTCAAGCTAAACGAAAAGCACACAAGAACCGCTGCATTGACAGCCACCGCGCTCTATTTCATAGCATGTCTGATATTTTTCCTGCCGATAGAAATCGCTCACAAGATTACAATCTGCACAAGCATCCTGACACTGGCCTCATTCTGGCTATGCCCTTGGCAGATGACTCTGGCCTTGCTGTTCTCTACACTTGGAGACCATTTCGGTTCCTGCCATAATTTCATGGCACAGATGGGATTCTTCGCACTGGGCCACATCTGGTTCATCATATATTTTATCGGAAGATATTTCAAGAAAGTGGAGAAAGACCGCAAACTTACAGGGAAAGCCAAAGGATATCTTGCAATGGTAGCATTCTGTACAATCGTCCTCCTTGCAGTGGTATTCACCAAAATCGTCCCTGAAGTTCCACCGGGAATAATGAAAACAGGGGTTTGCATTTACGCCATACTCATAAGCTCAATGCTTGTCAGTGCGATGATCCAGAGAAGCAGCCTGTTTGCCCTGGGAGCAATACTTTTCGTGTTCTCGGACTTCATCCTGGCATGGAACAAATTTGTAGAGCCTATTCCAGGCAGGCATTATCTGGTGCTCGTGCCTTATTTCATGGCCCAATGGCTGCTTTTCATCAGAGCGACAAAATTCAGAATCGGTCCCGAAATGAGACTGTTAAGATTTTAATACAATAAAAAAGGTCGCCAAATTAGCGACCTTTTTTATTGTACTGAAATTATTTTACAGCTCCCAAGCCAAAGCGGATGCACCGAGGATGGCAGCATCAGACTCCTTAAGCTGAGAATAGATAAGCTTCACCTTGCCTCTCCACAATGGAAGAACATTCTCATTCATTGCCTTCTCGATAGGTTCTGTGAGGAATTCCTTGGCACGAGCAAGACCACCGAAGAGAACGATTGCCTCTGGCGAGCTGAATGCGATGAAGTCAGCGAATGAACGACCGAGGATCTTTCCTGTGAACTCAAAGATTCTGAGTGCGAGCTTGTCACCATCCTTTGCTGCCTCATAAACATCCTTTGAAGCGATGCTGTCAAGACTTCTGAGAACTGATGGCTCATCTGAAAGCTCAAGCCACTCACGCGCTGTACGTGCAACACCAGTTGCTGAAGCATAAGTCTCGAGACATCCTGTCTTGCCACATCCGCAGGTACGACCATTGTTACGTACCGCCGCAACGTGACCAAGCTCACCTGCAAATCCGTCATGGCCGTAAACAACCTCACCGTTGATTACGATACCTGAGCCGACACCTGTTCCGAGTGTGATCATGATGAAGTTCTTCATTCCCCTTGCAGCACCGTAAGTCATTTCACCTACTGCAGCGGCATTCGCATCATTGGTAAGTGCCACAGGAAGGCCATCCATTGCCTCAGAAAGAAGCTTTGAGAACTCTACCCTGTGATGTCCCCAACGGAGGTTTGGAGCATTCTCGATGGTACCTGTATAGTAGTTTCCGTTAGGAGCGCCCACTCCGATACCTCTCACCTTACCTTCTGTGCCAGACTCTCTGATGAGTTTCTTTACAGCCTCAGCAAGCTCTGCGATATAAGGCTCGATTTCACCATATGTATCCGTACGGATAACTGTCTGTGCGAGGACTGTTCCTCTTGCGTCTACTACGCCGATCTTGGAGGTCTGTCCTCCCACGTCGATACCGACTACGTATGTTGAATCCATTTCGTTATTGGTTTAGAATGTTATTGTTAAGATCCCCGGACGGGCCGGGGATGAATATTATGCTTTCTTTACCTTTGAACCAAGGAGTGCGAACCAGCAGATGTAAGCAAGTGCTGCCACAGGGAGCCAGTAGCTGATCATATAAGAAGTTGCGTCAGCGATCGCACCCTGGAGGAGAGGAAGGATACCTCCACCGATCACCATTGTCATGAAGAGACCTGATGCTGCAGCAGACTTTGCTCCCAGACCCTCGACAGCAAGATTGAAGATCGCGCCCCACATCACTGATGTACAGAGACCGCAGAGAACGAGAAGGAGTGCTGTAAGAGGAACATTCGCCATCTCAAAACCTGATCCTGTAAATACCGGCATTGAAGCAGGAACGTCAGTAGTGAACATCGCAAGAATAACGAGAACGATGGCCGCAGCGCTGGTAGCTGCGAGCTGTGCGCGGCTTGAAACCTTACCGCTGATGAGGCTGGATACAAAACGTCCCACAAGCATGAGAAGCCAGTATGTTCCGGCAACGAAACCTGCTGTAGTCGCTGCATTTGCAGTGCCAAGAGTATCTGTAAGGAAGAAGTTCATAGTACCAGGAATACCTACCTCAACACCCACGTAGAAGAAGATAGCCACAACGCCGAACACAAGGTGACGATATGCAAAGAGAGACTTAACTGAGATATTGTTCTTCTCCTGCTCAGGCTCTACGAACGGAACGAATGTAAGGATTACGAATGTAGCTGCGAACACGCCCATTGCCATAAAGAGGACAAGGTTCACGTCTGTAATCACTGTATCCTTAGTAACCGAACCTACGAGTGCACCTACAAGCATAGGAGTAAGTGTTCCGAGGAGAGAGTTGAAAGTACCTCCGATCTGTACGAGCTGGTTACCTCTGTTTCCACCGCCACCGAGGAGGTTGAGCATAGGGTTGACCACTGTGTTGAGGATACATACAGAGAATCCGCAGATGAATGCTCCGAGGAGATATACGAAGAAATTTGCAGGAAGGCCTGCAAGTGTAACACCAACACCTACCTTTCCTGAAAGGAACTGCACGAATACACCGATAAGACCTACGCCTACACCGATAAGAGTCGTCTTCTTATAACCGATCTTAGTAATGAGCTTACCTGCAGGAATACCCATGAATGCATATGCGAGGAAGTTCATCATATTACCCATCATGCCCCAGAAGTTAGAGCCTTCTACACCGGGAGCCTGTTTCCAGATAACTCCGATAGGAGCTGCGAGATTAGTAACGAATGCGATCATGCCGAAAAGGAACATCATCGTAAGGACCGCAACCCAATTGGTTTTGTTCTTGTTCATTTGTTTAGAGTTTTATTGTTAATAATATATTCAGGTCAGTCAAAATCGGGCCTAAGATACGAAAAAAAACAACACGCAAAGCCAAAAGAATGACAATTCCAACAAAGTATGGCAATATACATAAAATTAGCAGGGTTCCCTCCCCAAGGAACCCTGCCGTATATAAAACGAACTTAACAAATAGACACGAAAATAAATTTCTGATGTCTGTCGCAAAGGTAATGATTTAAAATCAATCTCCAAGCATTTGCATAAATTTTAAAACAATTCAACACATATCGATAGTGGTCTGATAGTTGATAGCCGTTATGCTAACGAACTTTTAAACAAAACAATATGATCTTTACACTTCCCCCGCTCCCATACGCAATGGACGCATTGGAGCCGTATATGAGTCAGCAGACCATCGAGTACCACTACGGAAAGCATCTCCAGACATACCTGGACAATCTGAACCGACTTACAGAAGGTACTCCATACTCAGAAGTATCCCTTGAGCATCTGATCCTTACCACGACAGGGCCTATATTCAACAATGCCGCTCAGGTCTGGAACCATACTTTCTTTTTCGAAACACTCAGTCCGGAACCTGTCAAGATACCGGTAGAACTTGAATTCGCACTCACACGCGACTTTGGCTCGATAGAGGAATTCAAAACAAAATTCAAGAAAGCTGCCACAGAAATCTTCGGCTCAGGATGGGCCTGGCTTGCACAAGACAATGCCGGTTCACTTCACATCATCAAAGAGTCTAATGCCGGCAATCCGATGCGTGCGGGATACAAGCCTCTCATGACCATTGACGTCTGGGAACATGCCTACTACATCGATTATCGCAACAGAAGAGGCGAATTCATCGACAAATGCTGGGGACTGATAAACTGGAAGAAGGTAGCCAAAAGGATGCATGAGGATATGCTGACAGCCCGTATAACCGATATGTCAGAGACCAGAACTGAAGGGGCAATAGAAGTAACAGTAATCGAAGAAACAATCACGGAAAAGCCAAAGAAAAGCATGGACAGATATATATGCATCACTTGCGGCTGGGTATATGATCCAGCAGAAGGAGACCCGGAAAACGGGATCCCACCAGGAACCCCATTCGATGCGCTTCCTGAAGAATGGATCTGTCCTGCTTGCGGAGTCGGGAAGGATTATTTCGAAAAAGAACGATAAGACTAAATAGAAATCAAGCTCTTCAGTGTTTTTTCTGAAGAGCTTGATGATATTGTCAGCAATTCGAATTTCTACAGCGAGGCGAGATTCATATCATTCACGATACTCTTTCCTTCTGTAGTGTAAGCATATTCCATATTAGCCTTGTACGCTTCCTCCACTCTTCCACGAACAACCTTCATAGAGCTGTTCAGGAAATGATTCTGCTCTGTCCATGGCTCAGGAAGTACGCAGACTGCAGCAGGAAGCCATCTTTCAGGGAAAGCGCCGAACATGCGACCGCCCTTGCGATACATATTGACCTCATCCTGAAGGAGTTCAAGCATCTTCACCTTCGCCTCCCTTGTCGAAGGATCAAGACCGAGTTCCTTAGCATAAGCCTTCAGCGCCTCCTTGTTAGGAGTGATCAGAGCGATGGTATATGGATCCTGGCTGTTATGGAGAAGAGCTCCGTCGATATATTTAGAACTCTCCACGAGATTCTCTTCGATTCCCTCCGGTGAATACTTCTCACCATCAGCTGCAATAAGGAGTGATTTGAAACGGCCTACTACATAGAGCATTTCCTCATCACGCATATATCCCATGTCTCCGGTATGGAGCCAGCCGTCCACTATAGTATCAGCTGTCGACTTAGGATTCTTCCAATATCCAGCCATCACATTCTCACCCTTGATACAGATCTCACCCTTCACTCCAAAAGGCTGCTCCACTCCATCTGCATCAAGAATCTTGATTTCCATAGGCGAAACAATCTTTCCGGAAGATCCGAAAATGTGTCGTGCTGGAGAGTTAGCTGAAATGATAGGGGTCGCCTCAGAAAGACCGTATCCCTGATACATAGGAATACCGATGGCGTAATAATATCTCTGAAGGTCGATGTCAAGAAGCGCACCTCCGCCGACAAAGAACTTCATGTTTCCACCAAGTCCCTGACGCACAGCCTTGAAGATAAGCTTGTCGAAAAGAAGCATAAGAGGCTTGCGGAAGATATCCACGAACTGGGTACCCTTATTGTATCCTTCCTTATTGTACGCGATGGCATTCTTGAGAGCGAAATTATACAGTTTCTCGATAATCTTGCCCTTCTTCGCAATCGTAGTCTCGATGCTCTTCTTGAAATTCTTGGCAAGCGTAGGAACGGAAAGCATCACGCTTGGCTTAAGCTCCTGAATACTTGGAGAGATATTCCTGAGGGCCTCCTTGCCGGACTTTCCTGAAGGAACCGTACCGAATGAAGCACCGTAGGACATCATTGTATAGAATCCGGCAACATGCGCGAAACAGTGGTCAAGAGGAAGGATGATGAGCATCTTATCTTCAGGCTCGACACCGATCACAGAGTGTGCCTGCTCGACGTTAGCAGTATAGTTTCTGTGCGTGAGGAGGATACCCTTAGGGTCTGCAGTAGTACCGGATGTATAGCTGATGTTTGCATAATCATCAGGGCCGATCGACTTGTATCTCTGAATGAACTGCTCCTCATTTTCCGCAAGGAACTTATCACCCATTGCGATAATCTCGTCAAGATACATCTCATTCTCCCTTTTGTCCGATACTTCATCAAAGATGATTACTTTCTCCACCATAGGACAATCAGGCAGAATGGCTCTGACCTTAGACAGCTGGAACTTTGATGTGATTATATACTTAGAATCAGAATGCTTTACGCGGAACACCAGGTCATTAGTCTCGCCAAGCTTGATGGAAAGAGGCACATTGACTGCACCTGCATAAAGGACACCGAGCTCTCCGATCACCCAGAGGTCACGGCCCTCGCTGAGATAAGAAATCTTCTCGCCCTTCTGAACTCCCAAAGCCATAAGGCCGGCAGCGATACGCTTGGCCTTTGCCAGAGTTTCCTCATACGTTGTCGGTTCCCAGATGTTGGTATCAAGATTCTTTTCCCATAGGAAAGGATTCTTAGAGAACTTGGCAACATATTTCTCGACAAAGTCGATGATAGTTAATCTTTCAACCATAATTTTAATGTTTAGATCAGTTTAGTACAGTGGCTATTTCATTATGAAAGCCAGGTTGTTATTTTTCATTCGGGAAAAGTCCGAAGAGTTCTGCATCGATCTTGTCGATGACCTCCTGGAAATCCTCCGGACGGTTTTCGAATTTTATGCGGTCGACATCAAGGACAAGAAGGTTGTGCTTGTAATCCTTGATCCAGTTTTCATAGCGCTCATTAAGACCTGTAATATAGTCGATACGGATGCTCTTCTCATATTCACGGCCTCTCTTCTGAATCTGGCTTACCAGATTAGGTATCGAGCTCTTGAGATAAATCAGAAGGTCAGGTGGATTGACAAGAGACATCATAAGGTCGAAAAGATCAGAATAGTTCTCGAAATCCCTCGTACTCATAAGTCCCATTCCGTGGAGATTAGGAGCGAATATTCTCGCATCCTCGTAAATGGTACGGTCCTGGATGATCACATTATCCTCCTTGGATATATCTACGACATCCTTGAAACGTTTGTTAAGGAAATAAACCTGAAGATTGAATGACCAGCGTTCCATATCTTCATAGAAATCGGCAAGATATGGATTATAGTCCACAGACTCGAACTTTGGAGTCCATCCGTAATGGGCAGCAAGCATCTTTGTAAGAGTTGTCTTTCCGCTGCCGATATTACCAGCAATCGCAATATGCATAATTCACTCAAGTTTCGCAAGTTCTAAGTTATTGATAATTCGAAGGTTTGTGCGTCTTGCGAAACTTCTACCCACCGCACTTTCTTCATTTACGTTACCTATCCCCTAAATCCCCTTTCTCGGAAAGGGGACTTACTATCGACCTAAAGGTCTCAAAACAAGATACTTTCCTGCATGGAATATGAAACCGTTTTGATGCCATTTTTCGTGTAAATCAAAGCAGTTTCTCCCCTAATATTTAGCAAACATACTAATTTTTAATGTAAATTTGTGTGTTTTAACAGATTTTTTGAATGATACACATAGAAGAATTCACATTCAACAGTTTCCAGACACGCTGCAGCATGGTCTGGGACGAGAAAGGAAATTGTGCATTCATTGACCCGGGATGCACCTCAGCAGCCGAAACAAAGGCACTGTATGACACGGTTTCCCGCAAAGGGCTGAAACCCGTCTGCATAATGCTCACACACGGTCATTTCGACCATATTCTTGGAACAGCCGGACTTGCCCGTCATTTCGGCGGACTACCTGTTTACATGCATCCTTCAGACAGGTTCACATTGGAAAAGAATGAATATTTCAGCCGCTGCTTCGGCGTACCGATGCCTGAAGCATTCGAGACTACGGACATCTCTGAAGGCTCTGTCATTGAAGTCGGCAGTCTGCGCTTCGAGGTGATCGAGACTCCCGGACATACTGTCGGAGGAGTATGCTATCTTGAACGTAGCGAAAAAGTGCTTTTCAGCGGAGATACACTTTTTGCAGGAGCAATCGGACGTACTGACCATCCCGGCGGTGATTATGACAAGCTGATGGAAAGCATTTTCACGAAGCTTCTCCATCTTGAAGGAGAAACAAGAGTCATTCCCGGTCACGGTCCTTGCTCGGAAATTGCCACAGAAAGAATGACCAATCCATTCCTGATGCCATTTAACGAACCATACGAAGAATAATCCGTTTTTTCTGTAGTTTTCATCTGAGCCCTGCGTCTAATAGGCAAAACTGAAAGAAAATGGATTCACTGGAATTTGATTTTGCGCGGACTGTAAGGGAGCATAAAGGCACGATATATACAGTGTGCTATATGTTCTCCAAAGATGAGGAAGAGGTAGCCGATCTCTTCCAGGACATTCTTGTCAATCTCTGGAAAGGATTTGCCGGATTCCGCGGAGAGAGCAGTGCCAGGACTTGGATTTACCGCGTCAGTCTGAACACCTGCATCTCCGCAGACCGAAAGAAGAAGCGTAGAGGAGAAATTCTCCCCTTGGATATGAATATCAATCTCTTCGACGATTCTACGGAAGATCTGAAACAGATCAGAATGCTCCAGGGAAGAATCAGCCGACTAGGCCCGTTTGACAGGGCTATTGTCCTTCTTTGGTTGGAAAATCTCAGCTACGATGAGATCGGAGCAATAGTGGGAATCTCTGCAAAGAATGTTTCAGTCCGTCTTTTCAGAATAAAGGAACAGTTAAGGAAGATGTCAGATGAAAAATAAGTACAGATATGGAAAACAACACATTAATATCAAATGAGCTCGAGCAGATGCGTGCACAGATCGGAGCACTTAAAGAGAAGCTCGAGAAGCAGGCCATCATCAATGACCAGCATATCCGCCGCTCGATGAAGTCAAAGATGTCGGACATCAACAAGACGGTTACAGTCACAATCGGCCTCGGGATATTTGCTCTGGTATATACCACCTGGTTCTTTTATTGGCAAGGATGCTCGATCGCCTTCATAATCCTGACAGCCGTAATGCTCGCTGTCTGTCTGGGCCTTACCATCGTACAGAAAATCAACCTTAACAAGATGGACTTCTCGAAAGGAAACCTTGTGGAAACCGCAAGTTATCTAAGCAAGCTGAAGACACATTATCAGAACTGGTACAAGATTGCCATACCGATGCTTGTAATCTGGTTTGGCTTGATGATGTATGAGATGACAAGGGTCTTGGATCTGACCTCATCCATGGCAATAGGATTCTACTGCGGAGCTGCTACCGGAGCAATAATCGGAGGTGTCGCCGGTTTCAGGATCAATAAGAAAGTCGTCCGTAAAGCCACAGAAATTCTCGAGCAGATCAAAGAGCTCCAGAAACAGCAATAGCCTTGGGATCACGAAAGAAAAAGGCCATCGGTTGTGCACCGATGGCCTTTCTTTATATGGATATTTCTGATCCGAAATTAGTCAGCGAGTGAGATTCTCTTGAATGTAAGGATCTTAGCCTCAGCATCTGCTGCCTTAACCACATCCTTCACCGCAGTCTTACCGTCACCCATCTGATAGCCCTGCTCCTCGAGAGTCTGCTCCTTGAAGAACTTCTGGAGACGACCCTTAGCGATGTTAGCTACCATCTGCTCAGGAAGGTTTGCAGCCTTCTCTGCAGAAACGGTCTTGATGATCTCGCGTGCCTGCTCAGCCTGCTCTGCTGTAATCCAGCCCTTAGACTGGTTAGACTCGATGTGAGCCTCGCTGTCAACGTGTGCAGGGTTGATGCCAGCCTTTGTAAGAGCTGCATCTACTGCCTTCTGTACGAGCTCCTCTTTAGTCTTCTGCTCTGCAGTCTTAAGCTCAGTGTCGATAACGTTCTGAGGTACAGACTCTGCTGAAACAGCTACAGGATTCATTGAAGCTACCTGCATTGCAACACCCTTAGCAGTCTGCTCGTCGAATGCCTTGTTGAAACCAACAACAGCGGCGAGTTTGCCAGTGATCTTGTGCATGTAAGCTGAAATGTAAGGTGCCTCAACAGTCTCGTAACCTACGATAACGTGCTTCTCACCAGTCTTACCTGTCTGCTCAGTAACTGCAGCCTCAACTGTTCTTCCGTCAGCGAGTACGCAAGCCATAAGAGCCTCCTTGTCTGCTGGGAAGTTAGCGATAGCCGCCTCAGCGATAGCCTCAGCAAGTGCCTGGAACTCAGCGTTCTTTGCTACGAAGTCAGTCTCGCAACCGAGTCCGATAACGATAGCCTTCTCGCCGTTTACCTTAGCGATTACAGCACCCTCTGAAGTCTCACGGTCAGCACGCTTTGCTGCTACGAGCTTACCTTTCTCGCGGATGATTTCCTTAGCTCTCTCATAGTCGCCATTAGCCTCTACGAGTGCCTTCTTGCAGTCCATCATACCTGCGCCTGTCATTTGACGAAGCTTTGCTACGTCAGCTGCTTTAATCTCCATTTTCAATAGATGTTTAAAGTGTTACACTAAATTACTCTGCTGGAGTCTCAGCAACTTCCTCTGCTGGCTTTCCGCCCTTGCGAGCGCGGAGCTTCTTGCCTGCTGGCTTCTCCTCAGCCTGCTCTGGAGTCTCTTTCTCCTTCTCGAGCTTCCTTTCGTCCAATCCCTCTTTGATTGCGCCGCAAAGTGCTTCCATGATGTAAGCGATAGACTTTGCTGCATCGTCATTTGCCGGAATCACATAATCAATCGGAGTAGGATCGCAACAAGTATCAACCATAGCGATAACCGGAATGTTAAGACGATTTGCCTCTTTAACGGCGTTCATCTCCTTCTGTACGTCTACTACGAAAAGTGCTGATGGGAGGCGGCTAAGATCGCGGATAGAACCGAGGTTCTTCTCAAGCTTAGCACGCTGGCGTGTTACCTGAAGACGCTCACGCTTTGCGAGAGTATCAAATGTACCATCCTCAATCATCTTGTCGATGGTATTCATCTTCTTGACAGCCTTACGGATGGTAGGGAAGTTTGTAAGCATTCCACCTGGCCATCTTTCTGTCACGTATGGCATGTTTACAGATCCTGCCTTCTCAGCAACGATCTCCTTTGCCTGTTTCTTTGTTGCAACGAAGAGGACCTTGCGGCCTGAGCGCGCAAGCTGCTTAAGTACGTTAGCAGCCTCCTCGATCTTAACTATACTCTTATGCAGGTCGATGATATGGATACCGTTCTTCTGGTCAAAGATGTATGGTGCCATCTTAGGGTTCCATTTCCTCGCCAAGTGTCCGAAGTGAACACCTGCATCAAGCAGTTCCTGGAAATTTGTTCTTGGCATTGTTTTAAAAATGTTTGTTTTTGTTTTGTAATTTCCCGCATCAGGCAGTTGCCTTCGCCTGTGGGGCTCTTTTCTTCAATCCGGAGTAACTAGAGAATGACAACACTAGGTCTCCTGGATTTTCCGCAGTCTCAGCAATCATCAGGCAGCTCCCGAAGATTCGCACCTTCTGCGAAGGTCCTGTGATTTTCCACCGGACTGTGCTTTGTAAATCAGGCAGCAAATATTAACGTTTGCTGAACTGGAAGCGTCTACGTGCACCAGGCTGACCAGGCTTCTTACGCTCGACTTCACGTGCGTCACGAGTAAGGAATCCAGCTGCCTTGAGGGCTGAGCGATAAGCCTCCTTGTCGATCTCGCAAAGTGCGCGAGAGATACCGAGTCTCAAAGCCTCTGCCTGGCCTTTGATTCCACCTCCGTCGAGGTTTGCCTTAACGTCAAACTGAGCTGTAGTGCCTGTTACCTCAAA
>JAGBVR010000002.1 GCA_017630215.1 Bacteroidales bacterium
ACCTACATAATAGTCACCTTCCTTGGTCATGAGACCCTCTGGAGCCGAGTTGTTCCAGTTGATGTTGTTAAGGGTTCCCACTACTGTGTAAGTCACATCCTTAGGCTCCACCTGGATAGGCTCTCTCTCACCTGGCTTGTAGCCTGGCTCCATAACGTAAACCTCAAGGTTCTCGTAGCTGAAGTATACGTCATATGTTCCAGCAGGACCGTTGAGTTTGATATCCACGCAGTCACCACCAAGATTTGCCTTTGAGTATTCTGCTGTCACCACAGCAAGTCTTGCATTCACGAGGCCCTTCTCTGTACCAGGAGCATAGCCCATATTATGCTTGTCGTTCCAGCTTGCGTTGCCGCGGATCTTGAAGGTAAGCTCTGTGAACTGAGCGCCCTTTGCAACGATCCACTCGCCTTCCTTGGTCATAGGAACATCTGTAGCCCACAGATTGTCAACGAAGCAGCCCATAAGACCCCAAGATACCTCAGGACCCTCTGTCGCTGCACCATTGTAGGCCACATCCACTGTCATATTTGCAACATCCTTTGCATTGATTGTGATAGTGTAGTTACCTGTCTCAGGAACATTATAGACAACCTTCTCATCATCAGATGTTCCATATACGAGGCTCTTGCCGTCTGCACTGATCATAAGGCATGGCCACCACTGGTTAGATACCTTCTGAAGTGGGAAGCGGAACTCGCCCTCAGAGTTGAGATTACCTGTCCATGTGAAGATTCCGCCATCGTTTGCAAATGCCTGCATCTCGTCAAGAGACCAGCCTGTATCACAAGCGCTTCCGAGCATATAGAGCTCATTTACCTCGAACTCAGGCTCGTCTACCGGTGGTTCAGGAGTAGTAGACTTAGCCGCCTGAGTAACCTTCACTGTCTTTGAAAGTGAACCGGCCTTCACTGTCACTGTTGCTGTTCTTTCAGCCTCGGTCGCATTGTCTTCTGCTGTCACCTTCACTGCAACGGCCTTGTCCGATGCCTTGCCGTTGTTAGGATTCACCGACACCCAGTCTGCGTCTGCTGAGGCGGTCCAGTCCTGGTTTGTTGTCACGTTGAATGTAGCCTGGCCTGCCTCAGCGGTAACTGAAACGGCTGTCTTGTCGACATCCAGCTTCGGAGTCTCGACAACATCCTCTGGCTTACATGCTACGGCTGCCGCGATTGCAAGCACGCCGCATAAAATCGATCTTAGTTTCATAATGTTATTGTTTTGGTTGATTTTTATTTTCGTCGGTATTACAAATATACACATTAAGTCAAGGATGACAAGACTAATACTCAAATCTGAAAGTCTTGCCGTCAGGAAGGATTACATCAGCCCGGACCTGGAAATTACCCTCTCCCAGACTTTTCACCATGATCTTTCCAGACTGAAGATGTCTGTACTGGGAATAGTACATGATCGGGTCTTCATAAATGAAGTAATAGTCATCATTATGCCACGCCTTGTCCACATCGATTTCCATTCCTTCCAAAGAGGCATTTATACCTATGACAGCATAGGTTGTCTGCAGCTGGTCCTTCTTGAACGGAGAAATCTTGACAAAAATCTGTGTTTCGTCGGCTGTAAATGATACTGAATACACGGGATATTCCTTCCCGTCGTATTCATAAGTACATATCGGAGGCTCCACTACTGGCTGCTCTTGTTGGGGAGTATCCGGAATCTGCGGAACAGAAGGTTTTTCACAAGCCTGCAGAGCGACTAATGCAAATATTGCGATTATAATATATTTAACTGACAGTTTCATAAGGTCCCTCATAGATTATTTTCAGATTGTCATAATTGGTTGCTTCAATCTTGATGGTATTTTCATCCTTGCCCACAGTGACAGTGCCGCTATAGCCGTTCGCCTTGCTGTACACCTGTCCGTCATACTCAATACAAAGATCATGACTCTGCGAAAAGCCATGTGCATTGCCATCCAGGAAATTCAGCGGAAGATTAATTCTTATGACATCCCCTCTGTCTGTTGCGATCAATACTCCGCAGGTGCCTTCCGGGTTCGGCTGAAGGTCAAGACTCACACCGGTTATTCCATAAGACTTTCCATTATATACGACCTCATTCTTCACTACTTCCTTGGTGCCGGCATCAATAGCATTTCCGTCATACCTGAGCTTGAGCGTCGTACCACCGAATGTTACATCTGCAGAAACCTGATAATGAGCGACATTGTTCGGATCCGAGAGTACCTTCAGAGAACCGCTGGCAGTCACCTCACGCGAATCCACATATTTTTCATTGAAATTGTCACCGTATCCCACAGCGACGATATCGCTCACATCCAGCGCCCTTCCATTGCACTGAGTATCATCCAGGACAATATAAGCATAATATGTGGTTATCGGTATATCCTCAAAATATTGGATACCTGCCGGTGTCAGATACAAAGTCGTCAGACCATCTTCCTTAAGATAGAAAGCCGTACGGACAGGCTTTTCGTCACCAGCAATTGCAAAGATATTCTCGTTTACGACAATTCCTGCTTCCTCCGCTTCCATCTTGGCCGCCAAGGTTCTGCCATCTGCAAGAGTGAGACTGATCTCCACCTCAGCCTTTTCATTCTCATATTTAAAACAGCATTTACCAGCTTTTATCTCCTGAGTCATTCCTGGAGCAACGCTCTCCAGAAACGCTCCGTCCAAGGTACTCATCACCGTATAGAGATCTTTTTCAGCCATCAGATCGAACTCCTTGCCGTTCAGCAGCGGAGAGATGGCCACATAGAAATATTCATCCTGGTCGAAGATAGCATCAAATCCATCCACGCCCTCCACCGGACTTGCCGCAATACATATATATTCTCCCAGATTACTTACCTCGACACTGCCGAATGAGGATTTCTCCTTATCCACGGCATAGGTATTGGCATCCAGGACCATATCCTGATTTCCCTGGCCAGGCTTGCCCGGAACCGGCAGTTCCGACAAAGTCGTCCTGCCCTGGATCTTCTTTGGAACATCCTGACAATCAAGCAGATCATAAGAAATCGTATAGCTTCCGTCACCATGATTGTCGATCACGATCTCACCCTCATCGATACGGGCATATGTCTGGGTCCATTCACCGTTATCAAGCTCGTAGTACCATGACCCGGCAACCTTCCATGCGGCAAACACATTCGGAAGACCCGGAACAGCCACACCCGGCACAATATTGTCCTTGTCTATCGATGTATCCAGATTTCTGTCGGTCATCTTATATGTGCCCGAAGGAATTCCGTCCTTTGTAATATCGGTTTCCCACGGTACAAGAACCTCAAGTCTCAAAACCGCGCCATCCCCCGATGGTCTCGATCCGCTCATATCCACAGATTCATCCCCAAGATATATCAGCAGGCAGCGGTAAGTCTCGTCCATACGGTAGAAATAGTCGCCCTTGTCCTGCAGCTGCCCCTGGTCAAAGGTCAATCCGGTCATATCCTGCTTGAGGGTGCTGTTCGGAGTCTCCTCCGGAACATAATTTCTTGGATCTATATCTCCCGTCCACTTGAAATATCTCTTTGTATACTTCTTTCCGACAAGAACTCCTTCTATTGTAAATGTACCGTCATGATTGGACTTGATGCTTACAGCTCCTTCGTCGATAAGATCATAATCCATGTCTGCGGAACCATCCGGCAGGTCGGCATAGAAGGTACCGTCCGCCATCTCGATGGTCTGTCCCGGAAGGTCCAATCTCACCATGTAGCCGCTGACGAATGTTCCAGGTGCGAAATTGCCGGAATTCGTCATTTCGCGATAGAGTCCCTCGAGCTTGGAAGGATCAGCCTTCTGGTTTTCATCAAATTCTGCATTCAACTGTAGCTGGGTCACCGTACCCGGACCTATCGGATTGCCCAGATCATCGATTTCCATATCCGTGTACAGCTTCACCACCCAGTCATCCGACGAGGACTCCCCTGCGATATCACCGTAATATATAAAATCGGCATTTGTAAATGTGACGGTATCAGGGACAGCCTCGACAAAGCCTTCCTCAGGCTTTTCCGGCACAGGTTCCTCCACGACCGGAGGCAAGGGTTCCTGACAGGATACTGCCCACAAGATAACAGAAAGGAGCAGCACGTGCGATATCAGTTTATTCATAGTTCAATCAATTGGAACTACAAATATAACAAAAAACGGACGACCCTTTCGGATCGTCCGTTGGAAATAATATAACTGTCGAAAAAACTACTCTGCAGGTATTATTACAACTTCTGACAAGAAGTATGCTGGTCCGCCTACCTGATCCTGATCATTGTAAATGTCTCTCTTACCAACGAGAGTAATATAAGCACCCTCCTTAAGACCGAGGCTAGCGAATGACTTGTCGTTCTTGGTCACGAATGATGATGTAAGACCGTATACATATACTGATGCGCCGTCCTCACCTACGAGGTCAAAGTTACCGTAAGTTTCGTTGACGAGGTTTGCGATAGTACCTGTAACCTTGCACCAAGTACCCTTAGGCTGTGCGAGGAACTCTGTTACAGTAGCCTCCTTAGCAGCAACGACATGCTCCTTGAGGTAAGCAGTACCACCGACCTGTGGAGTCTCCTTGTAAGAAGTTCTTGTACCGATGATAGTGATAACGTCACCCTCGTTGATACCGAGGCTAGCGAATGTCTTGTCGTTGCTTCCGATAGCACCGTTGCCTGTAAGACCGTATACGTATACAGAACCTGTAGCGTCTACGAGGTCGAAGTTACCGTAAGTTGTGTTTGCAAGGTTCTTCACGATACCAGTGAGCTCATAAAGAGCTGTTCCCTCTGGTGCCGCGAGGAAGTCTGCAACTGTCACAGCCTTGATAGCGCCAAGCTGCTCGATGTCAGCAGGTGCGATATACTCCTTGCCGTCTACTACAGTCTTGAAAGTAACGGTTGTCTTACGTGCACCACCCTCGTTAGGTGCTGCTGTAAGCTCTACGCAAGTAAGACCACCTACATCTGTAGGCTCGCCTGCAGTAAGCCATGAAGCATCCTCAGGGATCTCTACAGAGAACTCACCAGCCTTTACAGTAAGGAGAGCTGTAGCAACGCCACCCTCGAGTGGAAGAGGTGTAGAGATGATCTTCTCAAGCTTGAGGAGAGACTTCTCGATCTCTATAACTGTTACGTCAACGAGCTCGATAGTACCGTTATAGTTCTTTCTTGGACCCTCTACTGTAACGATGTCACCAACCTCGAGACCGAGCTTTGTGAACTGCTGAGTAGCACCGTTGTAAAGTGTACCATAAACATATACTGTACCTGTGTCATCTGTAAGATACCAGTTACCGTACTGAGTATTTGCGATAGAAGTACAAGTACCCTTCACACGATAAACCTTACCGTCAACACCGTTGTTGTTTACCTCTGCACAAGTAGAAAGAGGAATCTCCACCTTCTCTGCCATCTGGAAAACTGTGATTACCTGCGATACAATACCGCAGTTGAGGTGAAGAAGGGCCTCCTGGTTCTCCTCAGCTGCCTCAACTGAGAAAGTAACCTTTGTCTGACCTGCCTGTCCGGCAGCTGGAGTAACAGTAAGCCACTCAGGAATTCCTGCAATCTCCCACTTGTCAGCGGCAGTCACAGTAATCTCAGCAGAACCGCCCTCGATAGAAAGGGCAATCAGAGACTGAGAAACCTGAACCTCCTCAAGGAATCTCTCTTCCTGCTGGCAACCTACAAGAGCAAGCGCAGCAGCAGCGAGAGTTGTGAAAATATGTCTAAGTTTCATAAAATTCCTGATTATAAATTAGTTAAACATGTACTTGATACCTACTGAAGCATACCAGCACTGGCCAATTCCGATAGATGGATTCCAAACCTGAGTGTTAGGATTTACAGAAGATGGAGTAGAGAATGTTGCATAACCCTGCTTGTCATATCCCTCATACTTAAGGATACGGCCCTCGCCGAGAGCTGGGTTCATGTACTTAGACACACCCCAATTAGAGTTGAAGAGGTTAAGAACGTTCTTCACGTCGAAGCAGAGCTGGAGAGTGTTCATAGACTTGCCGGCCTTAACCTTGAAGTCATGCTTGTAGCTGAAGTCCACTCTGTGAGTCCAAGGAGAATATACGCTGTAAGCCTCTGCGTACTTACCCTGGTTCTTGCTGAGGTACTTGTCTGCGTGAACATAGTCCATAAAGCGCTTTGCATCGTCCTCTGAAACGAAACGGAACTCCTTGTTTGCAACCTGCTCATCAGTAGGGATGTAGATGAGGTCATAGTTGTAACCGTCACCGTTCATATCGTTTGCAGTCATGTAAGTGTAGTTATATCCACCTCTCCAAGTCTCATAGATGAGGCTGAAGTGGTTACCACTCTTGTCGTTGTGAGTAACGGATGCGATGAAACGGTCTGGAGTCACGTACTGTGAGTTGTGGAGACCCGGATCGTTAGGTCCGTAAACTGTACCCATGTAGTTAAGTACTGAAGAAGCGTTTGAACCTGGCATACCAGTAATCTCCTTCGATACTGTGTGAGTATAAGCAGCCATGAGTGAAAGCTCAGGGATAGGGCGCATGTTTACAGTGAATGTACCTGAGTAACCATAACCCTGGTGAGTGTTCTCAAGAACGTATGCTGCAGGAAGGTTCTTTCCGTCAAGACCGACCTTCTGGTAGTCCTGGTAGAGAGGACGATTGTCAACACCGTTAAGTCTTGCGAAACCGTCAGTGCTCTTCACGCTCCAGTCACGGATAACAACACCGTTTACAGTCTTGTTGTAGATACCCTCAGCGCTGATCGAGAATGGGAATGAAGTAGGGAAGTTGTAGTCAACAGCGAGTGAAGTCTTCCATACCTGCGGCATCTTGAACTTAGGATCCACAGCAGAGATCTCAGCAGGAACTGTTCCGTCAGCTGGAGAAATGGTGTTTGGATAACCGAGCTCAAGGAGCTTAGCGAGGAGCTCCTCACGCTTGAGGATACCACCGGCGAACTGGTTCATATCTGTCTGAACACCACCGTTCTTGCCATCGCTGTTAAGCTTAGCCTGGTACTGAACCATACCTGAGTTTGTTGGCATGTTAGTGAAGAACACGAGTGGGAGACGGCCTGAGAAGAGACCTGTACCTCCGCGAACCTTAAGGCTGTTATCACCGAAAACATCCCATGAGAAACCTACACGTGGAGAAACAGTAATGGCAGCGTTTGGCCACTTGCCGGTATCAATGTGATTACCCTTGCAGTCCTTAACGAGCTCACCCTTGTCATTTCTCTCGAGTTCGCACTGACCGAGACCATAGTGAAGATCGTATACAGCATTGTTGCGAACGAGGTCCTGGTTGTCGAAGAAGAGACCGTCGAGACGGAGACCTGCTGTAAGCTTGAAGTTCTCGTTAACGTTCCACTCATCCTGAGCATAGATACCAGCCTTGTGGAATCTTACACGCGCTGCAGGGTTAGCCTCACCGTCATAACCGTAAGTAAGACAAACAACCTCAGGAGCTGCGCCACTGAAGAAGTCATCAAGGCTTCTGTAACGATAGTAACCTGTACCGTTTCTCATGTAAGAGTTGTCAGCCATCTGGTACTCATAGTTGATACCAGCTGTGAGCTTGTGGTTACCAGCGTAGTAAGTAAGGTCATCCTTGATAGAGATGTGAGTGTTGTGTACACCGTTGTTCCATGTGAAGAGCTCGTATCCGAGAGCGATGTAAGGAAGAACTGCGCTACCGTCGTCGTTACGGATGTCGATGAATGGGAAGTCCTCAGAGTTAGTACCACGCATGTCATCGAGCTTAGAGAATGTTGCGAGGAACTGGTTAGAGAGGTTGTCGCTGAGACGGCTGTTGAGGTCGAGTGACACTGTACTTACGAGGTTATCCATCGAGTAGAGGGAGTTAGCGTAAGCCATACCGTACTGTGACAGACGTGAGAAACCAGAACGTGAACCACCGTCCATTGAAGAACCGTTAGTCGAGTTCCAGCCCTGGTTGAGAGTGTAGTTGTATCTCAATGCGAGCTTGTGGTTGTCATTGATGTTCCAGTCGATACGAGCGAGGAGCTTCATGTTGCTCTCTGTTGCAGGATAGTCTGTCCATGAACCTGTGTCATAGCCATACTTCTCCTTTACGAACTCTGAAACCTTCTTGAGGTCCTCGAGCTTAGTACGTGAAATATATGCATCCGGATTTGCCTCTCCGTCAACTGAACCACGCCATCTGTTTACTACTGTAGGGATAGTAGAGTACTCTGCATTCACGAAGAAGAAGAGCTTATCCTTAACGATCGGGCCACCGAGAGTGAAACCATAAGTAGTATTGCGATCCTTGTCACGTGCACCTGCAACTTCCTGACCAGCAACGAAATTACCACGCATATTCTCGTTACGGTGATATACGTAAGCAGATCCCTTGAATGTGTTAGTACCAGACTTAGTGATAGCGTTTACACCACCACCGATGAAGTTTGTCTGGCGAACATCGTATGGAGAAATAACCACCTGCATCTCCTCGATAGCGTCGATAGAGATAGGGTTACCACCACCTGGAAGGTTGTCAGAAAGACCGAAGTTGTTGTTGAAGTTGGCTCCGTCTACAGTGAAGTTAGCTGTACGTCCGTCAGCACCTGCGAAGCTCATTCCATTACCACCGTAAGGTGAAAGTCTGGTAACGTCAGAGATGCTTCTGCTAACAGTAGGCACAGATACGATATCCTTGCTTGAAATGTTAGTTGCAGATCCCATCTTCTGAGCAGAGAACTTCGAAGAAGAAGCTCCGATTACCATTGCTTCGCTAAGCATTTCAGAGTCCTCATTGAGAGTTGCGTTCAATGAGAATGTCTCAGCAAGCTGAAGGGTAAGGTCAGTAAATGTTACTGTCTGGAAACCTAAGCAAGAGATTTCCACTGTGTAAGGGCCACCGGCACGCATACCATTCATAGTATAACGACCTGACTCGTTTGTGATGACAGGATAAACAGTACCTGATGGTGTATGTGTAGCAATCACTGCAGCACCTACAACAGGCTCACCGTTTACGTCAACAACGCGTCCACCCAGAGCAGATGTAGTCACCTGTGCAAAGGCAGCTACGCTCATAAGCATTGCCGCAAAAGCGGCAACTAGACACTTAATTGTTTGTTTCATAACACTTTAGATAATAATAATAAGGTTTTTATGCCGCGAAGATACTACTTTTTGATGATGATATGAAATTTTGACGGTACTTTTATCGCCTTTTCGGGTATAATTGACATCACTTTTTGTATCTGCTCCTAGCCATACAAAGAAACAGGTCGATTCACACAACAAAATACAGTCTATCCATTTGTATATCAGAAATTTTAACTATCTTTGCGGCCCGAAATGGAAAATGTGGAGAGATTTGGCTGCTTGCAACCACTATAAAAAATGCTAAAATGTTGACTGTAACGGTCATCGCGCCACGGTGACCTTTTTCATATCAATGTTTTGTGTTTTTGTGACGGCTCCGCATTTCTGTGGGGCTTTTTTGATATATAATACAACAACGATATGAATTATCTTTTTACATCAGAATCGGTGTCGGAAGGACACCCAGACAAAGTATCGGACCAGATTTCCGATGCCATCCTTGACGAATTCCTTCGTCAGGACCCTGAATCAAAGGTAGCCTGCGAAACATTCTGCAGCACCGGCCTCGTGGTCGTAGGAGGCGAAGTACGCTCTGAAGATGCCTACGTAGACATTCCTAAGACAGTACGCCGCGTCATCAACAAGATCGGTTACAACAAGGCCGAGTACATGTTCGACGGCAACTCCTGCGGAATCCTCTCGGCCCTTCACGAGCAGAGCGTGGACATCAACAGAGGTGTAGTCGGAGAAGATGCAGACGCTCAGGGAGCCGGTGACCAGGGAATGATGTTCGGATACGCATGCCGCGACACTGAGGAGTATATGCCTCTCCCACTCGCACTTTCTCACCAGGCTCTCCTGATGCTTGCAAAGATCCGCAAGCAGAAGCCAGAACTTATGCCTTATCTCCGTCCTGACTCGAAGTCTCAGTTCACCATCGAATATGACGGCCAGACAAACGAACCCGTACGCGTACACACAATCGTAATCTCTACCCAGCACGACGAGTTCACTCCTAAATCTCTCGGCAACATGACTTACACAGAAGGTTGCGAGCAGTTCGGACAGAAGCGCGTAGACGAAGCAATGCAGGCGAAGATCCGCGAAGACGTACAGAACATCCTTCTTCCAATGCTCATCGAAACCCTCGCTCCAGAGACTGCAGCACTCTTCAAGGGTGATCACATCCTCCATGTCAATCCTACAGGAAAATTCGTAATCGGAGGTCCTCACGGCGACACAGGTCTTACCGGTCGCAAGATCATTGTGGACACATACGGCGGAAAGGGAGCTCACGGTGGTGGAGCATTCTCAGGCAAGGACCCTTCAAAGGTAGACAGATCAGCAGCTTATGCAGCACGCTATATTGCCAAGAATATGGTAGCGGCAGGCGTAGCACGCGAGATGCTCGTACAGGTTTCATACGCCATCGGAGTAGCACGTCCGCTCAGCATCTTCGTAAACACTTACGGAACTGCAGCCAACGGCCTGACTGATGCAGAGATCGCACTCCAGATCGAGAAGCTCTTCGACCTCCGTCCAGCAAAGATCATCGAGAAGTTCGGTCTCAAGAAGCCTATCTATGAGCCAACAGCATCTTACGGACACGTTGGACGTGACCCATACAAGGCAACAGTAATGATCAGAAAGAACGGTCAGCTCGTTCCTGAACTCGTCCAGTTCTTCGGCTGGGAGCTCCTCGACTCAGTAGATATGATCAAGGAAGCGTTTAGACTCTAACAGACTGCAAATCCTTAAATGCTACATATAAGGCATTTACGCAAAGTGCGTGCTCCCCGTCGGGGAGCACGCACTTTGCGTATCTCGCTAGGCATCAGCCACTTATCCACCTCCTACATTCTTTCCATCTCACGACGGAGATCCTTTTCCTTGATCGATGCACGCTTGTCGTACTCTTTCTTACCGCGTGCCAGGGCGATCAGAAGCTTAGCATAGCCATTGTCCGCAATATACAGCTTCACTCCCACAATGGTCAACCCCTTCTCCTTCACAGAGCGGCTAAGCCTGGTCAGTTCCTTCTTAGTCAGCAGCAGCTTCCTCTCACGACGCGGATCATGCTTTCCCCATGTTCCCCACCAATATTCCGCAATGTGCATATTCTTGACATACAGCTCGTTATTATTGAAATAACAGAAGGCATCTACCAGTGAAGCCTTGCCGGCCCTGATGGACTTTATCTCTGTACCCGTAAGCACAATTCCCGCCTGGAAGGTCTCGATGAACTCATAATCAAACGACGCCCTCCTATTCTTTATCTCTACACTGCTTTTCGCTTTCGGCATAATCTTGTTCTCCTTAATTAAATCCAATTGCAAATGTAATGCTTTTTCATCGATTCCAAACACGCATCACACAATTACATGATAATCAAGCAATTAAATAATAAAGGGTCGTTATTTTTACCCACCCTCATACATCTAACACACTGATACACAAAATGTTAAGCGATGCATGCTTGGATTTGATTTTATATACTATCTTTGCATAACTATGGCAAAGAAACCTTTTACACCGATACCCCCAATGGCAGAGCTCCCACCTGCCGAAGAAATAAACGTACAGGAAATCCTGAACAAATACCTTGATGGCGAAATCGACCTGATCTGCGTCCTGGGCCCGACCGCCTCAGGCAAGACCCGTTATGCAGTCCAGCTCGCACGCCAGATCAATGCTCTGCTGGAGAGACTCCACAATGGCGAGGCTTTGCCGGGAGCAGATAGTCTCGAGGACCGTGCCACCCGCGGCACGAAAGCGGGGGGACCACAAGCGAAGCGCAGTGGTGGGGTGAGCGTAGCGAACGTCCGAGAGACATCTGTCCACGGCAAAGCCGGTGCTGAAATAATCTCCGCCGACTCCCGCCAGGTCTATCGTGGAATGGACATAGGTACAGGAAAGGATCTATCTGAATATGAGGAGATTCCATATCATCTGATGGACATCGTGGATGCCGGATCAAAATACAATATCTTCGAGTACCAGAGAGATTTCGAAAAGGCTTATAAAGACATCAGAGACAGAGGTGGAATACCTATTCTCTGCGGAGGCAGCGGACTATATATCGAAGCCGCCACCTGCGGCTACTCTCTGCCGGAAGTACAGCCGGATCCTGAGCTGAGAGCAGAACTAGAAAAGAAAACCGACGAAGAACTCATCGCGCAGCTTGCTTCACTGAAGCCACTCCATAACACTACCGACTACGATACGCGCAAACGACTGATAAGAGCCCTTGAAATAGCGATTTACGAAGCCGAACACCCGGTCCTGCGTACATCTTTCCTGCCTAAGAACACATATTATATAGGCACATTGGTAAGCCGTGATGAAAGGAATGCCCGTATTGACCGCCGTCTGGACGCGCGTCTGGAAGAAGGAATGGTAGAAGAAATACGAGGACTGATCGACGGTACGCATCCCGCACTGGCTCCAGAGCACAAACCTATAATGGCCGAAGACCTTATCTACTACGGACTGGAGTACAAATTCGTGACGCTTTACATAACTGGAGAATTCACATACGATCAGATGCGCACACAGCTCGCCACCGCCATCCATCAGTTCGCCAAAAGACAGATGACCTGGTTCCGCGGAATGGAGCGAAAAGGCATCCATATCCACTGGACAGCTATCCAATAAAAGTCTGCTAAAAGTCTAAGTAGACACCGATACAAAGTCTACCCCATTTGCTGAGGAAGTCTGCATTTTCCGGATGCGGATATGTCGGTATTCTATAATAGTATACAACTCTGAACAACTGGAAGACATTCTCAAGACCTGCACCTATCTCCATATATGGTCTGCTGCCATCAAGGGGATTGGTTCCTTGCGGAAGTTCAAACAATCTGCCCGGATGCAGAGCCGGATTATTCTTATCTGTGAGATTACCATAGGCTATATTATAGCAGACAATCTCTCTTAACTTCAGCTTATTGACAAGAGGTATTCTATTGAGGATCATGCCCTTCATATGCCAGGTAAGATTTGCCTGTACATACTGGTCTGTAACGAACTCCAGAACGTTCATAGTATGGAAGGCCTCCCTTCTATATGAGAATGACTGATTTGAAGCCGGAAGCATCAATAATGTATAAGGGACCTGATCCCATACTTTACCTGCTGTAATCTTGGCATCAAGGAACCCCGCAATAGAAAGACGGAAACGCTTGAATATCTCAAGCTGCGTAGAATTGTACAAGAAACTATTGTTGGTGGCTCCCAAATTCCAGTCGCCTCCGTCATATCCCGCTGTTCCCAACTTGTGGGTCAAAGTAAATATCGGAGTATCCTTATCAATATTGGCTCTCTGCGAAACAGCATTGAACACCCTCTCGCCCGGAGCCCATCTCAGACTTACACCCAGTTCATTAGATTTGAAGTCTCTTATATATGCTCTCGGATCAGACGATCCCTGGAGCCTGTAAAACAAGGTTCCGTTTGCAGGAAGTCCGTCTGCTGTGTACCTGGTTGCCGGAGTATAGCTGTCATTTTCCAGCCAGAAATTAGTTCTGAAGCTATTGAACCATTGCCTTTCATAGTTCAGCTTTATCTTCTGTATGTACTGATACTTGACCGCACTCTTTGTCTTGAAAGATGTGACGATGTCATGCTGCTCTCCCAAGGTTTCAGGGCTGAATATATCATAAGTATATGAGAAACTCAGGTTATTCAGAGGCTGTTCACCTTTGTGATAGTCCTTATTGTTGAAACTATGCGTAAGTTCGAAATTACCCTTGACCTTACGGTCCCGAAAACCGTAGGCCAGATAACCATTGGCAAACCATCTGTCATTCAGGCGAGCCGTAGTCATTCCTCCCAATCTTACACGCCATCCCTCAATGTAGTCCCAGCTCAAGAAACTGAGGACTGGACCAATGTCAAATTTCGACACTTCCTTTGATTTTCCAGTAGGAATCCATTCAGAGACAAAAACATCAATAGCCTTGGTCCAGAAAGTGACATTTGTATTCTCCTTAAAATCCTCAGTCACCTTATCAACGGCCAACTCTCTGTTTGTCAAAGCCGCGATACGGTGTTTCTTCCAATATTCCGAATCATATTTCTTCGCATCCGGCAGTACTTTCGTGTGACCGTCAATCACATATGCAGGGTCGCCCGCCAGCAGCTCCTCCCCCACTACGAAATTGTCAAAACTTCTTGTATGATGAGCAAATATACCTTGAGAACCCTCGAGAATGGCAAGGTTCACATATGAGTCCTCCCTGGTCAAAGCCCAAAAACCATCCTTAGTCTGGTCAAAAGTCTGGTCGATCCGCAGTTTATCAATCCAGTTGATATTACTGCTGGACGGAAAGTTCAGCTGAACCTTTTTTACGGAATACTTTCCGTCTGTTGTTATATATATCCTTCCTGTAAATCCGAAACTCTGACTATTGAACGGCACAAACGCAAGGTCGACGCATCGAACATTGTCCACCTTGACAGTATCCATAATATAATACTTATAGTATGATGTGGCCAAGGTCGAAGAAAGAGGAGAGACAAATCGGTTCGCAATGAAAGCAATTTCATTATCAAAGATATCCACACCTGTAAACAATTGGTCCAAAGAAGCGGAAAGTCCTCCATTGCGGTCCAGTTCCTCATCAAGACCAGTATGTCGCACAGCTTTCTGAACAGTCTTTTCTGTATGCGGGGACTTCCTGTAATAATAATCACAGAGTTTTTCCCTTATGGAAAAAGTAAGTATCGGTTTACCTGTAATCTCAGATGTATCAATATGCTGCTGGACAAAACGCAGCTTCTTCTTCTTTTCCAGGTCAGGCTGATAATCATCAAAAGAAAGAGTCAGTTTCTCGTGATAGTCACTTTTGAAATATTCCGTTGACTCGATTCTGTTCTTCTCCTTATTAGCAATGACATTCCGGATCAGGATGACAGCAGGATTCTCCTTTCTGGTATATTTTTCTCTCTTAGGCTTTACAACAGCTCCCTGCAGACTTATCGATTCTGGCTGCATCCTGATAACCATTCCGGTAATATTACCCGGATCCAGAACTATGCGTCTTGTCTTGTAGCCGACTGCGTCAACCACAAGAACATTCTCACTAGAATTGTCTTTAAGATAAAACTCTCCGGCATAGTTGGTCATACATCCGATAGAGGTCTTTTGCATATATACAGCAATATACTCCATCGGCTTGTTTGTTACGGAATCAATAACAGTACCACCAACAGAACGGGACTGAGCATCAGCAAGATAACACGCAAAAACAAGGATAAAAGCGAATAGTAATCTTTTCATTACTCCGGATAGAATTTCGATGCCACCGACAATCCGGACGGTATCACGAAATGATGTCCCTCATCCTTCCAGGTATCCTCATCCCACTCCGGAGAAATATAGTCACCCTCATGATCTGCGATGAATGAAAGATAGGTGATCTCGAATCCCTGGATCAGATATTGAGATTCATAGAATGTCTGCACTTCGAAAAGGGCATCCACTGCAGCAGGTCCGCACAAAGAAGATAATCCGCTTTCATACAGTCGTTCCTTATCTGCCCCGTAAATATCTGTTGCAGAAGCCAATATCTTCAAACCATTCTGCTCAGCCATTGCCTTTGAATACTCGTGAAGATAACGGCTGTCAGTCTTCAGATGCACGATACCTCCCGGTTTCAGGAAGTTACGGTAACGGTTCATAAACAGCGGAGCTGTAAGACGCTTCTTCTCACGACCGATCTGAGGATCAGCAAATGTTATCCAGATTTCAGACACCTCGCCCGGCGCAAAAAGCGACTCAATGAACTCGATACGAGTACGAAGGAAGCCCACATTGGCAAGATTATGCTCTGTCGCATATTTCGCTCCCTTCCAAAGACGTGCACCCTTGATGTCAATACCGATATAATTGAATGCCGGATTACGCTCTGCCAGGTCGACAGTATAATCACCCTTTCCACATCCTAGTTCCAGAACAATAGGTTTGTCATTTCCAAAGAAATCACGCCCCCAATTACCCTTCAACGGATGGTCACAATTCAAGACTTCAGATGTTGCCGGCTGAACCAGGCATCTGAAAGTCTCGTTTTCTCTGAATTTTCTTAATTTATCCTTTCCCATTACTCTTCCTTCTTCGGACGGTCATTGCGACGGTTGCCATTGTTTTTATGACCGCCTTTATGCCCCTTATTTCCTCCCTGTTTCTTCTCCCCGACATTTTCCGCCGGTTTCTGCTCTACTGGCTTATTCTCAGCAGCAGCCTCATTCTGAGTCTTCTTCTGCCCGCCATTTCCGCCACGGGACTTTTTCTTCTTCTTACGCTTGCGCGCCTCGTCGAAACGATTGATAGCATCATCGCCCACAGCTGTAACAAACTCAGGTGCAATCGGTTCCGTATCATTCTTAAGAGACTCCGGCTTCTCGCCATTGCGGTTCATCCTTATTATATCCCAGACATCTTCTGCATACAGAGGGTAGAGATTTGCCAGTGACTGAGGATCATATGAGAAGTACATTATCTCACGCAGGATATCTGTCTTCATAAGATATGCAAGACCATCCTCGAACTCAAGCGGATTATGTACCTTAGGAATACGTGACTGAGCATCCATGTAAGCTGCTGTCTCATAGTTCAGACAACATTTGAGCTTTCCGCACTGTCCGGCCAATTTCTGAGGATTCAGAGACAGGTCCTGACAACGTGCTGCAGAAGTCGTAATCGACTGGAAACTCGATATATAGTTCGAGCAGCAGAGCTCACGTCCGCAGACACCTAGTCCTCCGATAAGTCCGGCCTCCTGTCGAGCTCCGATCTGCTTCATCTCGATACGGATACGGAATTCCTCAGCAAAGACCTTGATCAGCTGACGGAAATCCACACGTCCGTCTGCGATATAATAAAAAATCGCCTTGGTTCCGTCACCCTGGAACTCCACATCACCGATCTTCATCTCCAAGCCTAGTTCAGCGGCAATCTGACGCGAACGGATCATTGTCTCATGCTCACGGGCAATTGCTTCCTGCCATCTTTCAATATCAAAGAGCTTAGCCTTACGGTATATCCTCTTGAATTCGTAGGTTTCAGGATTGATCCTCTTGCACTTCATCTGGCGGCCGACAATCGGTCCTTCCAGCGTAACGATACCCAGATCGTGGCCATTTGCAGCCTCGACAATCACAAGATCACCAGTCTTGACGCTTTGTCCGGATCCGTTCTTATAGATTCCCTTACGGGTATTTTTGAAGCGCACTTCAAAAAACTCATCATACTGCTCCTGATTCACCCCTTCAAGCCAATCGTACACCTCCAGCTTGCAGCAGCCCTGGCGATAAGTGCACTCAAGCTCTCCACTCTCTGCGCGCTCTACCACACATCCCCTTGAGCAGTCATATTTCTTAGATTCATTCATAAGCTAAAGTATCACAGCCACTTAACGTGACCAAATGCCTAAATACATACGGTTCACAAGATCGCAGAACAGAATCTTGGAATTCACATTTCTGTCAATCATTGACACCACTTTTTCTATATTGGTTATTGTCCTCGCGCAGAATCCCTTGCCACATCGCTGAGCCATTTCTTCATAGAATTCCTTCTCCTGCTCAGCCACATCGGCTATCTGAGGCATATTCTGCTGGATCATAAATATCTTCCTTATGCACTGACCAGCAAAGGTACAAAATGCTTTCTGTTTTTCTCTCGATTCCAGTGCAGCGGCAACCTCTCCGCACTCCAGTGCAGCCTGAAGATCTCCGGAAACCACAGCCCTCATAATATCCGCAAACAGATCCATAAATCTGTCATACTCTTCGCTATCATCAAAAGGATTCAAGGCCTTGACCTGAGCAGCCTCCTCCTTTGACAAAGGCATCACCCTGACGCTCTGACAACGGGAGAAAATTGTCTGAAGCACTTTCTCCGGACTATGCGTGATAAATATGAAAATCGTCTTTTCAGGTGGTTCCTCCACCATTTTGAGCAGTCGGTTGGCAGTCTCCTGATTCATTTTCTCCGGCAGATACAGAATCACCGCCTTATATCCCCCCGCCACGGCAGTCAAAGACAATCTACTGATAATGAATTTAGCCTCCGCCACAGCAATCAGTCCGTTCTTGCTCTCAATACCGATAGCCCTCTGCAGATCAGCCTCGGTAAAATACGGATTGGCCAATACAAGATCTCTCCAATACTTGATATACGACTCGGAAGTCGGCTTGTCATCACTGGTCTTCGGACCTTTGTTCACAGGAAACACGTAATGCACGTCAGGATGAATGAGTTTGGACATCTGTCGGCAGGACGGACATTCACCACAAGAATCGCCATCCACCGGATGAGCACAATTGAGATACTGCACATATGCAAGCGCAAGGGCCAATGCACCGCATCCCTCGTTTTCATACATCAGCATCGCATGAGCTACTCTTCCGCTGTCCGCCATCGACACCAGAGCCTTCGCCACCTGAGAATTTCCTATAACATCAGCAAACCTCATTACATCACCCTTTTAGCCGTAAAATACGCCAAGTCCTGCAAAAGCACTCTTTCCACACACGAAGGTAATACAGACAATGCCTCCACTGCCTGAGCTACATACTTGTCAAGCTGCTGCACAGCATATTCCAGTCCCGCATTATCCCTTACAAACGTCACGATCTCATCCCTGTTTTCCGGATGATTTACGATACCTTTCACCAAACTTCTCACTCTGGACTCTTCAGCTGGTGCATTCATCATAGCACCAAGAAGAGGCATAGTTATCTTCTGCTCCAGAATATCCACTCCCAGCGGTTTTCCTACGCTTTCAGTACCGGAATAATCCAATATGTCATCCTTTATCTGGAATGCGATACCCAATGCAACGGCATAATCCCTGGCCGCTTTCTGATACTCATCCGAAGCATCCACAGAAATAGCCGCTGAAACACAGGCTGCCTCAAAAAGCGAGGCAGTCTTGCTGTATATTATCCTGAGATAGTCATCCTCACATGTATCTCCACTCTGTGCTTTCTGTAGCTGAAGCATCTCACCCTCAGCCAGATCACTCAGCGTCTTGGAAAAAATCTTGATCACCAGATGATCTCCTTCAGAAGATCCAAGAATAAGTTCCATTGCCTTGACAAGCCAGTAATCTCCTACAAGCACAGAAACAGACGGTCCCATCAGTGACATAATGGTAGGCACCCCCCTGCGCTGGTTGCTGTTGTCTGCCACATCATCGTGCAGAAGCGTCGCATTGTGAAGAAGCTCGGCAGCAGCCGCATAACGTACCGTAGCTTCCGAAATCTTATGACCGGAGCATGCCCGGGCAATAAGCAGGGCAAGCAAAGGCCTGAGCTGCTTCCCCGAATTCGAAAGAATGGAAGAATTGGTAGAATTCAAAAGAGCAATATCACTCATAAGAGAAGTTTCAATCTTCTCCTTTACTACGTCCCAATCCTTCCCAAGGTACTCCCTTACTGACTTGATATCCATATATTTACATTATTCCAAACCATCCAGAATCTCATCTGGCGTCTGAGCGAAAATTATCTTTGACATCGTTTCCTCCGTCATCATCCTTGTATCGACATAATGTCTGAGAAGCTGCCTCAAAGGCTCATAAAAGCCATCATGATTAAGGAGAAAAATCTTTCCGAAATATTGCTTCAAATGCACCAGAGCAAATGTTTCAATTACCTCATCCAGCGTACCGATACCTCCTGGCAGAGCTACAACAGCACAAGTTCCTTCACGAAGGAGAGTCTTTCTCTGAGCCATAGTATCTGTCCATATGACTTCTGTCAGATCCGGATAAACATACTGCTCCATAAAACGCGGAATCACTCCCAGATGATAACCTCCGCAATCACGAAGTTCATCTGAGATTTCCCCCATCGTACCTTTTACAGTACCGCCCGAAACGATACCATATCCACGCAATGAAGCCGCCCGGACAAAATCACGGGCGACTTTATTGTACTTTGGATCTATTTCGAAGCTAGCGGAACAAAAAACCGCAATCTTGTTTCTCATCATTTAAAAGAGGAATGCCATGCTAAGTGTCACACCACCGAAATTATCACTGGTTGATTTCAGATCCTTCAGATTCGGCTTGATATCATCCCAACCCTCAACATTATAAAGAGAACCGAAATTCCAGTTATATCTTGCTATAAGCTGAAGTTTCCAGACATTCACACCGGCACCTATTCCAAGACCATACTCAAATCTCTCCTTTCCATCCCATTCGTCACTATCGAATTCCAGACCTGCCAGTGATGCTGAAAAATTATTGGAAAGAGCATATCCCACATATGGGGTCACATCAAGGAAAGGTCTGAAAATCAGCAGATCCGGTCCCCACTGCACAGACACAGGCAATTCAAGGAATCCCATACTCTGAGAGAGTTCATTTGTAATATTCGCACCCTTCTGATGATACAGGAGCGATGGCTGAACTGAAAATCCGAGAGGCAGATCCACAAGACAAGTAGCACCGGCACTCCAGCCAGTCCTCGCCTTAACGTCCACCTCAGTGAACTTGGAAGTATTGAAATTCAAACCGCCTGTCACTCCCCACTTAACCTGGGCAGATGCCGAAATGCCGGTCAGCATAAGAGCTGCCAGCACAACTGTAAAAATTCGTTTCATATTTAAGATTTTTAGAGGAGAGTGTCTATCTTTGCTGCAAGGTCAGCCTTTGAGATCACACCCACATGTCTGTCAACAAGTTCTCCGTTCTTGAAGAAAAGAATGGTAGGAATGCTTCTGATACCGTAAGTATCCGGAGTATCATCGCAGTCATCTACATTACACTTTCCAACCACAGCCTTGCCTTCGTACTCTGCCGCTACCTCTTCCACTACTGGAGCAATAGCCTTGCATGGTCCACACCATGTAGCCCAGAAATCCACCACTACAGGCTTGTCAGTATTCAGTGTCTCTGCGAAATTCGCGTCAGTTATAGTCAGTGCCATAATTCTTTATGTTAATAAGTTACTTTATTAATGATTGTTACGGATTATATAAAAACAAATCCAGTCGCAAATATAAAGAATTGCAACTGGATTTACAATAAAGATACCCAACTTTCGCTTACGCTCAAGCAAAGGGTTTTTAATATGATTTTTCAATATTCCAAGCAAATGCCCTTATGCCAAGGTCAGGAGTCTCCTCGTCCATGGCGCGAAGCTGTGCGAGGATAGCATCCACCTTTTCATCCGGAACAAATGTAAGAATAGCATTGTTCATTGTAGGCCAGGCGTGATTGCCAAGGTGAGGTTCGCCAGTATATCCACCACGACCGGCAATGTCCTGCCACATCGTGAAGCCACGACAGCCAAGCTGCTCAAGGGCATCGGCTATCTCCATATTATATGCCTGGTCATATGCTATAAAAATACCTTTCATTTTTTTATGTTTTTCTTTATTCAACTGCAGTAAACAGTTTATGCTTTAGCGGCTTTGCGGGCAGCACGACGCTCCTGCCAAGAAGCCATTGACGCATATACTGTAGGGATGATTACGAGGGTAACGAGAGTCGATATCGAAAGGCCCCAGGCCACAACCATACCAAGCGAACGCCACATCTCCGAACCCTCTCCCTGACCTATAGCCATAGGAACCATACCAAGGACGGTAGTAAGGGTAGTCATGAGGATCGGACGGAGGCGGGATTTGGCTGCTATTACCGATGCCTCTGCCACGCTCTTTCCTCGCTCACGCATAAGGATGGTATAGTCGATGAGAACAATACCGTTCTTCACCACGATACCCATCAGGATAAGGATACCGATCATACCCATTGCACCCAACGGAGTACCGGTCACCCAAAGTCCAAGGAGAACTCCCACGAATGCAAACGGAATCGAGAACATGATCACAAAAGGACTCATGAAAGACTCGAACTGCGATGCCATCACAATATATACCAGGATAATGATCATTATCAGGAGCATGATAAGGTCGCCAAACATATCCTGCTGATCCTCATATGAGCCTCCTATCTTGGTAGCAAGCTCAGAAGGAATTTCTGTTTCTGCAAGAACCTTATCGGTTGCGGCCACTGCATCAGAGAGAGCGATTCCCTCAGCGACCATACCGGATACAGTGATAAGACGCTCACGATTCTTTCTCGAGATCGATGGAGGAGTGAGTGACTCGACAACAGATCCAAGATCCTTGATACGGACACCCTTGCCCATATTATTATATATGATGATATTCTCGATATCCTCGATACTTGTACGGAACTCCGGAGCATAGCGAACACGGATGTCATACTCATCACCATCCTCACGGTAGAATGACATGGTCGATCCATTCATCGCAGCGCTGAGATATGATGCCGCAGTCGTACTGTTCAGTCCGTTCACAGCAAGCTTCTCGCGATCGAAATCCACCTGATACTCAGGAGTATACTCATCACGGCTGAGGAGAACCTGGGCGAATGTACCGGTCTCGAGCATCTTGGTCTGAAGTTCCTTAGCCACTGCGTCTGTAGTCTCGAAGTCATATCCATAGATTTCAAGATCGACTGTGGAAGCACCTCCCATACCTCCCTGGCCACCTTCTGTCACGCGCACTTTCTTGAACTCAGGGTAATCTGCAAGGATTCCACGCACGATGGTAGCGATCTCACCTACCGAACGTTCACGATCCTCCATACTTCCGATATTGATGTTGTATGAAACCACATGAGTACCGTTCGTCTGCATGGCTGCAAATGAGTTGTCCGAATCGGCCTGTCCAAGAGCATATGAACAGCTTACGATCTCAGGAATAGCTGCCACAAACTTCTGGTGAATCTCGTGGCCCAAAGCTCTTGTAACACTCTGGCCGGTACCAGCAGGAAGCTCCAGCTGCACTGTAATACGTCCATCATCCGCCTTAGGGAAGAACTCTGTCTTCATCACCGGCGCGATACCGCCCACTGTAACCACGAACACAACGATAGAAACTATCACTACGATCGTTCTGTGGCCGATACACCAATTGATCAGACGACCATATCCGGCAGAAATCCAATCAATGAATTTATTGAAGTTACCGAAAATGAGGTTGTGAAGCTTTCCATGCTTAGGCTTGAAACGCAGGAACTGCGAACAGAGCATAGGGATAAGGGTAAGAGCACCGATTGTGGACACAATCATAATGATACTTGTAATCCATCCGAGCTGCTTGAACATAAGACCCGCCATACCCTTGATCATTGTCAATGGAAGGAACACAGCAAGCATTGTCAATGTCGAAGCAATAACGGAAATACCCACTTCCTGTGTAGCATGGACAGCGGCCTCCTTCGGCTTTGCACCTCTCTCAAGATGAGTAGAAATATTCTCCAGCACCACGATCGCGTCGTCCACAACCATACCGATGGCAATCGAGAGCGATGACATTGACACAATGTTCAATGTGTTTCCAGTTGCCCAAAGATACATCAATGATGCAAGGAGGGAGATTGGAATAGCCAGCACGATGATGAATGTCGCACGCCATCTTCCGAGGAAGAGATATACCACGAGCATCACGATGAGGAAGGTCACTATAATGGTCTCCTTCAATGAGTTAAGGGTATTCAGGATGTTATCCGAAGCGTCCACCACGGTTCTGATCTGAATATCGGAAGGAAGTCCTTTCTCGATGGTCTTCATTGCCTCCTTCACGCCCTTGATCACATTTACAGTATTGGCGTCAGCCTGTTTCTGGATAACGATCTGGGCTCCCTGCACACCATTCACATACGCCTCCTGATATCTTTCTTCCACACCGTCCACTACGCGGGCTACATCACGAAGATAAATGGTCTTTCCGGCAGAATGTCCGACTACGATATCGAGCATTTCTTCTGCTGCATTGAACTCCTTCTCCACTCGGAGTGAGTATGCATTCGATCCGATATCGATTGTACCTGAAGGTACGTTTCTGTTCTCGGAAGCGATGATCTGAGAGATACCTGCTACTGTAAGTCCATATGCTTCGAGCTTGTTAGGATCACAATAAACCTGGATTTCACGCTGAGGAGCTCCGGCAATCGAAACGGTACCCACACCCGAAACACGGGCCAGAGGTGTCGCCACCTTGTCATCCAGAATCTTCTCCAATGCCTGATAACTCTGGTCAGCAGTTGCAGCCATGATCATGATAGGCATGTCATCAGCACTGAACTTGAAGATAACCGGAAGGGATGCTCCGTCCGGAAGCACCGAGTTCACCATATCGAGCTTGTCGCGGACATCATTTGTAGCGACATCGATATCCACACCTTCCACGAATTCGAGAGTGATCAGCGAAATGTTCTCCTTCGAAGTGGAAGTCATATCCTTCAGGTCGCTCACACCGTTAAGAGAGTTCTCGAGCACCTTTGTAAGGTTGGTCTCGATATCCTCTGCACTGGCTCCCGGATACGAAGACATCACCATCACGACGTTCGCATCGAACTTAGGGAACCTGTCCAATGATATGTTTATCAGCGAAAATACACCGAAGATCGCCAACGCTATGAACACAAGCGAGGTGGTGACCGGGTTATTTACCGCTTTTCTGTAAATACTCATATTCTATCCTTATTCGTTAACAATAACCTTGATACCATCCTTAAGGCGGATCTGACCACCTGTCACTACCTTTGCACCGTCAGCAATACCCTCAAGCACCTCATATTCAGCGCCCATACGGCGACCGAGAACCACTTTCTGATATGTAACGGTTCCGTCAGCATTGAGAATGTATACGAATCTCTCGCCTGATCCCTGCTGCTTCACCACAGCTACGTCAGGAATCACGACACTGTTGTTCACACCGAACTTCACTGTAGCTCTTGCGAACATACCCGGGCGAAGTGTATTGTAATTGTTATCCACCACTACTTCTACAGTGAATGTACGTGTAGCAGGATCTACTGTAGGATAGATCTTGTTGATCTTGCCGTAGAATGTCTTTCCAGGAAGAGCGTCAGCCGTGATTTCCACAGAGTCACCCTTCTTCACCTTCGAATAGTCTGTCTCCGAGATACCGACAAGGAGCTTTACCGGAGCGATCTGCTCTACAGTGTAGATAGGAGCGCTCATGGCGTACATGTCACCTGCATCATAGTTACGCGCTGTGATGACACCGTTGATAGGAGATACGAGAGTCGCATTCTCCTTGAGATTGTCATACTGGGTCTTGCTTACATTGTAAGCCATCTCGATAGCATCGAGATCCGACTTAGAAAGACCGCCTACCTCATATAAACCTCTGAGACGGTTTAGTTCAGTCTCGTTGTTCTTGAGCTGGAGCTCTACCTGAGCAAGCTGAGTCTGGTCCATTTCAGCCACAACCTGTCCCTTCTTCACGAAATCTCCTATATCCACAAGAATCCTGCTGATACGTCCTGCGGTCTGGGGAGCGATATTATTCTTCACATATGCCTGGATAGTAGATGTATAAGTCTCTTCCTGAGGCACTTCACGAACTGACACCTGCGTTACAGCTACGGTAGGAGTCAGATCCTCCACTGCTACTGTCTGCTCTGCAGTCTTGCTGTTTGAATTGCCACAGCCGGCTGCCAGAGCGACAGCAGCTGCGAGCGTCATTGTCCTGAAAATAGTCTTCATATTTTTAATTGTTTTATTATTCAATGAAATCCTGTCCGAGTGTCTGCTCAAGCTGAGCCTTTGCCACCACGAAATTGTAAATTGCCTGATATTCTGCCAGGCGGGCCTGTGTGAGTGCGAGCTGAGCATCATTGAGCTCGATAAGAGTGCTGCGTCCCACCTGATATGCCTTTTCGGCGATGCTGTAGCCCTTTGCCGCCATTGCCACCGCATCCTGAGCCGAGTAATAGCTCTTCATATTTGTCTCCATTGTGGTAAGACTCTGACGGATGGCAATCTTCAGCTGGCGCTCAGTATTATCCTTCTGGAGAAGTACCTGCTGATGCTGGTTCTTTGCCTGACGGATCTGCTGGTAACGCTTTCCACCGGCGAAGATCGGAATGTTAAGGCTGAGGCCTACATATGAATGCGGAGTCCAACGGTATGAGCTGAAATCGAAGTCATTGGTCATGGCGTTGAGACTGAAATTGAACGCAAGTGCAAGCGACGGGATAGCAGCGTATTTCTGAAGCTTGATTGTCTGGGCAAGCATCTCTGACTGAATAGCCAGCTGCTTCATTGTAGTATTGTAGTCGAGAGACACGCTGTCGTGCTGATGGATATCATAGAGCATCTGATCGGCAAAGTCCTCAAGCTTTCCCGCTATGTCAAGGTTCATATCAAGATCGACTCCAAGGATAGCCTTGAGCTGCCACAATGCGAGTACAATAGAACTTTCTGCGTTATAGACATTCGGAACAGCATTGGCTACAGTAGTCTTGGCTCTGAGGAGTTCGAGCTCTGAAACCTTCTCTGCATCGAACTTCTTCTTGGTCTCCTCATAGTTACTTACTGCATTCTCATATACTTCCTTGTAGACATTGAATGCTTCCTTGGCCATAAGAGTCGCAAAATATGCATTCTTGACCTGTGTCACTGTCTCCAGACGTGATGAACGCGCCTTTTCCACTGCGAGTTCCACATCAAGTCCGGAAAGTTTCAGACTCTGCCAAAGCTGGGCATTCACCAAAGGCATTGCCGCAGTCACTCCTGCAGTGTAAGTATTCCAACGTCCGACTTCCATTCCACCGCCATTTGACGAGCCTGAGTCTCCAGCTCCGGCTCCAGTGTCCGGAATCTCCACTCCATCCGGAAGTTGTGTCCCATCCGGAAGCTCACTTCCTTCGCCGCCTTCACCGGCACCACCGCCGAGAAGTCCGCCAAGGGAACTCATATCGAAGTCCATATACATCACCTGCTTCTTGATTGTCCTCTGATATGCTGCAGAAGCATCGATCTGAGGGAAAAGGGCTGCATAAGTACCTTTCTTTGCATAGCCGGTTCTTTCGATCTCCATATCAGCCACCTTGACTGATACATTCTCGCTGAGAGCGATCTCAAGCGCCTGCTCCAGCGTGATGACTACCGGAGTCTCCGACGACTCTGCCTGAGCCAGGATCTCCCGGGTCTGAGAGTCTTTTTCAGACGCATCCTTTGTCTTGTACTGCGCCGAAACTGAGAACGGTATCATAAATGCCCCAGCAACAAGCGCTGCAATTACCACTGATTTTTTCATCATTATATACACTTAAATTCTTTATAATAGATTCAGTTTTTTTCAAGCCGCAAAATTACAACAAAATTCACGCCTTTAAATATTTTATTTTGGTCTTAAATTATATAGTTTTGGTCAAATATTCTATTTTATTTATCTTTGAACTCCAAAGAGGATAATATGAACGAAAAAAAATCCAAGACACAAAAACCCGCCGTCTTATTCGGGGCTAAAAACGTCACAAGAGTCGGATATATAGACCAGTACATCTTTGCCTGTGAAATCAAAGGCGAAGACCACATTATATACACCAAGCCCCGCAAGCCTAAATACCATCTGGTAATCATTGTTCTGGAGGGAAATATCGAAATCATCATCAACGGAGAGAAATTCCGATTCGGAAAAAACACATACATAAACCTGCCTACATGGTCAGACATATATGAGATCAGATATGACAAGGATTTCCATGCCATGGCCACTGCCACAGACCGGAGCGTAGTGGAAGATATCTTTAGAAACAGGAACCCTTTTCCACTTGACTTCAGATTCAGAATAGACCACAGCATCGGAGGTGAAATCATTGAGAAAGAAGATATTAACGTGCTGAAAAGAGACATCAGCAACATGATAATGTCCCTATCCAACAAAGACCATCTGTTTGCTGAAGAGATCAACTATGCATATTTCTATATCCTCTTGACAGACATGGCAGACATGATGTGGAAAAGATACGGCAAGGGAGGACCTTCGCACAACACCGAAATGTCCAGAGCTGACGGAATAATGAAGGAATTTGCCGAACTTCTGGTCAAGCACATCAACAAAGAGACCAATGTCGAATTTTACGCTGAAAAACTCTGTATATCAAAGCAATATCTATCGTTGATCGTTAAAGAGAAAACACGAGTTACCATAGGAACAATCATTTCTGCAATGCGTGCAGAGACTGCAGCCAGACTGCTCAGAGATCCGGAAATGACCATCCAGCAGATCGCAGAGGAACTATCCTTCGCAGACCAGTCCTCGTTCGGAAAATTCTTCAAGAAACACGCAGGTCTGTCTCCACTGAAATACAGACAGACCCTTAGAAAGACCCTCCTTACACTTCGGCAGTAACGTCGAGCCATTCATATTCTCCACCCCAGATTTCCAGGAATTTCAGGAAATCAGCATTGGACAGGACGACGCTTGCCGTATTGTCACAAGGATGGAAACTCACCCTCTCAGCAGTCCTCAGGTCCTGGTCAAGAAAAAGCTTGACCCTATGTCCGTTAGGAAAATGCTCCTTCGTAAGTTCTTCTGTATAAGGATCATGAATAAGTCCCAGCGGAGACACTGAACCGGGAAGAAGACCCAGGCAACGCTCCATACGCTCAGCTGAAGCAAACGACAATTTTCCCTGCTTCAGCATATGTTCAAGAGAATGGATCTGCATCTCCTTGTGACATTCGAACACCACCAGATAATGGCGGTTACCTTTATGGTTACGGAAGAAAAGATTCTTGCAATGAGTGGAATCAATCTCCTTCCAATATTCCAGCGCCAGCTCTATCGTAGGAAGCGGCGGATGCGTATGAAGCTTATAGCCGAGGCCGTGCTTCTGAAGGAAGTCAAGGACCTCGGCAATTCTATTGTTTTCCATTATTTGCTGAGACTTTTAGCGTAATGAGTGGGCTCTGCCTTCTTTTTCTCCGGATGGACTATCATTGCCGGCTGCTTCTTGACATAAGCGTATATGAGGAAGCCTATACCCAGAAGTATGAATGGCACGCTCAGCCATTGTCCCATATTCAGAACCATATCCTGCTCGAATCCTACCTGAGGCTCCTTGATGAACTCGATCAGGAATCGCATTCCGAAACATCCGATGAAGAATGTTCCGATGAAGAATCCTCTGTTGAGCTTCGGAAGCTTGTACTTGTACATCAATATCTGGAAAACTCCGAGGAGGAAGTAACTCAATGCTTCATAAAGCTGAGTAGGATGCTTAGGATCGGTCTCACCTCTGAGTTCGAAGATGAATCCCCAAGGAAGGTTTGTCACGTCACCGTAGATCTCTGAATTGAAAAGGTTACCAAGACGGATGAATGTTGCTGCAAAACATACGGCAATGGCAAGATGATCCAGAATCCACACAAAATCGAAGTCATATTTTCTTCCATAGTGCTTTGCAAACCAATACATTGCAATAAAGAGAGCAATAGTACCTCCGTGGCTTGCGAGACCACCTTTCCAAGGCATGAATATTTCCCAGAATCCCTGCCAGCTGCCCAGATAATAATCAGGCTGGTAGAATAGACAATGTCCCAGGCGAGCACCCACGATGGTTCCTATAAGCAAGGTATAGAGAAGGGGATCCAGAAGAGTCACAGGCACTCCTTCCCTCTTGAAGAACCATTTGAAAATGAACCATCCGAGAATGAATCCCGATATGAAAAGCAGCGAATACCATCTGATCGAAAGCGCCCCAAGCGATATGATCTCAGGATTCACATTCCAGTTTACAATTAATGTCTCAAGCATAATTTTGCGTTTTAGGTCTGCAAAGATAACAAATAGACGGTCAATCCTTATAAAAACTACAAAAAAAGAGGCCGATGAAAACTCACCGGCCTCGATATCATCATATTTTCAATGATTACTTGCGGATAGCTGCGATACCTGGGAGCTCCTTACCCTCGAGATACTCGAGCATAGCGCCACCACCTGTTGAAACGTAGCTTACCTTGTTTGCATAGCCCATCTGAGTTACAGCTGCTACAGAGTCACCACCACCAACGAGGGTGAAAGCACCATTCTCAGCAGTTGCCTTTGCAAGGATCTCAGCGATGCGGTTTGTACCCTTTGCAAATGCAGGGATCTCAAATACGCCTACAGGACCGTTCCAAAGGATAGTCTTAGAGTTCATAAGAACCTCCTCCCACATAGCGAGAGTGCTTGGAGCTGCGTCCATACCTTCCCAACCGTCAGGAATCTCTGAGTTGAGGCAGATCTTGGTATTAGCGTCGTTAGAGAAATCGTCAGCGATCACAACCTCCTTAGAGAGATAGATCTTAACGCCCTTCTCCTCAGCCTTCTTGAGTGTATCGAGAGCAAGCTGCATCTGATCGTCCTCGCAGAGTGAGCGTCCGATCTGACCGCCCTGAGCCTTCTTGAATGTGTAAACCATACCACCGCCGATGATCATATTGTCCACAGCGTCGAAGAGCTTCTCGATGATAGTGATCTTTGAAGATACCTTTGCACCACCTACGATAGCAGTTACAGGATGCTCCGGAGTCTTGAGAACGTGGTCGATAGCCTTGATCTCACCTTCCATCACGTAACCGAACATCTTGTCATTAGGGAAGTAGTCAGCGATAAGAGCTGTAGAAGCGTGTGCACGGTGAGCTGTACCGAATGCATCGTTGATGTAGCAGTCAGCGTAAGAAGCAAGCTTCTTCACGAACTCCTTCTGGTTCTCCTTAACCACAGCCTTTGCAGCCTTCTTCTCCTCGTCTGTTGCGAACTCGCCTCTTGGCTTGCCCTCTTCCTCAGCATAGAAACGGAGGTTCTCGAGAACAAGGCACTCACCCATCTTGAGGGCAGCAACCTGTGCATCAGCAGCCTGGCAGTCGTCAGCGAACTTTACTGGTGCTCCGAGGAGCTCCTCTACGCGACCGAGGATGTGCTTGAGAGAGAATTTCTCAGTAACGCCCTTCGGACGACCGAGGTGTGACATAACGATCACAGCACCACCCTTCTCAATAACCTTCTTAAGAGTAGGGATAGCAGCACGGATACGTGTGTCATCAGTGATCTCCATCTTCTCATTGAGTGGAACGTTGAAGTCAACGCGGACAATCGCCTTCTTGCCGGCGAAATCGTAAGTGTCAATAAACTGTTGCATAATTCTGTATAGTGTGTTTGTTAATTCCTAAAACCGAGCAAATTTAGTAATTTTCGGCGAAATACAATAAAATAAGTATCTTTGCGGAAATTTAAATGAAGTATGATGACAATTGAAAGCCCAGGCGCATTCTGGAAAGACTACGAACTCATTGATTCCGGCAATTTCGAGAAACTCGAAAGATTCGGACCGTTCATCATGGCCCGTCCTGAGCCTAAGGCACTTTGGGACAAATCTCTCTCAGATGGAGAATGGAACAAGATGATCCATACCCGTTTCAAGACAGGTGCAGGATTCGGAAAGGCCGGCAAGGAAGACAGCGGCACCTGGGAGCGCAAGAGAAAGATGGATGACCAGTGGTATATCCGTTATACCGGAGCTCAGGAGGGACTTAATTTCTCATTGAGACTAGGTCTGACTTCATTCAAGCACGTAGGAGTCTTCCCAGAGCAGTCATCAAACTGGGAATATATCTATAAACAGACAAAAGCATTGGTAGAAAAAGCCGAGGCTGAAGGAAAACCGAAGCCCAAGGTTCTTAACCTTTTCGCATATACAGGAGCGGCATCACTCGCAGCAAAGGCTGCCGGAGCTGATGTGACTCATCTGGATTCAGTACGTCAGGTAGTTACCTGGGCACGCGGAAATATGGAAGCAAGCCGTCTGGACAATATCCGATGGATTGTCGAGGATGCATTGAAGTTCGCGCGCCGCGAGGCTAAAAGAGGCAATACGTACCAGGGCATAATACTCGACCCTCCGGCATACGGACACGGCCCTGACGGAGAAAAATGGAAACTCGACGAATGCCTCAATGAAATGCTCCAGTGCGTAGCTGCAATCCTTGCACCTCAGGACAGCTTCATGGTACTGAACCTCTACTCGAACGGCTATTCTGCCGTCCTTGGAGAGACGATTGTAAAGCAGGCTTTCTGCCTCAAGAATGCATACAGATCTCTCGATTTCGGAGAGCTTGTGCTCAGAGACAGTTACGGCAAGAACCTGCCGCTCAGTGTCTTTGTCCGCCTGGCCAGATAATCAACCAACACGTTATATATCAGCTATTTTCAAAGAATGCCTGCCGCACAAGACGCGGCAGGCATTCTTCATAAACAGCTGAAGGCCAGCAGATCGAGCACTGCGCTATTCCTCTATATCCAGCAAAGTGTTGAATCTGTCGCGGACCTCTGCAGCGAATTCCTTATCATCATAATGCTCCGCAAGATCTGAGATGTATGACAGACATTGGTAACAGTTTTCGAATTCATGCTTGGCCAGATCATAATATCCAAGGAAGAATTCAGTCGAAACAAACAGTTCATCCGCCATACGACGTGCAAGGTCAAGAGCCTTCTCCGGAGCACCGGCATTGTAATATGTCTCGATCATATCGATGACCATATACTCGTTAGAGAATCCAAGATAAGTCATGTCGAGGGGGTAATTCTCCGCAGGAACCGCCTCCTGACACATATCAAGGATTTCTATAGCACGTGCCGAATCACCGATCTTGAGCATCTCTTTAGCTACATTCACAAAAATCTGTCTCTGCGAAAGCACTCCACAGAATGTATAGAAGTTCTGATAATCGACAAAATAGTCTGTCCTCTTAAGGGCATCCCAGCTGAAGACATTCTTCATCTTATTGTAAAGATCCTCCGGATCCGCAAAGCCTATTTCAGTACTCTTCATCTTGTTCTTTATCGGAACGAACTTGTATGAGAATCCCTCATACATCAGATATTCCTTCAGACCGACATTGATGTCACCTCCCATGCTGAGAAGGTTTATAGGACGGTCCCACTGGTAATTCGAAAGAAGATCGAGCATAAAAAGCTCAGGCTTGGTCAGATAGCTCTTGTCCTTAGGAATGGTAAGGGTGATCTGATCCGGAATCATATCGGCATATTTCTCATCCAGGATACCATACTTAAGAACGTTCTCCTTATTGACCGGAATGATGAACTTGCGCGACATTATATAATCCACCATCTTGCCTCCTGTAAGCGGAAGTTTTGCCTCAGGATGCTTGAATATGCGCATCACATCGGAAAGGAGGAAGGCCGTATCGCGGGTGTCATATATATATATGAACTCATTTGTACCATAGAGATATTGCTTCGGTCCCACAGTAAGGTCCAAAGGAGCAGACTCGTTCATCGCATATTTCATCTGATCGATATGCCAGTCTGTTCCGAGAAGTGATGTATTGGCAATTCGCACGTCTGTACGGATATTTTCGACTTCCTGAGCATACCATAGAGGGAATGTATCATTATCTCCGTGTGTGACGAGGATACCGTTCGGGCCGACAGAGTTCAGATAGTTCTTCGCCATTTCCACTGCTGTATAACGATTGCTGCGGTCATGATCATCCCAGTTCTGGGCAGCCATCAGAGCCGGCACTCCGAGAAGAAGGACTGTGACGGCAGAAGCAGCCACTGTTTCCTTACCTTTCAAGCGCTCCTCCAGCCATGAATAGACCGCTGCCACAGCAAGTCCGATCCAGATAGAATACGAATAGAAGGATCCTGCATAAGCATAGTCACGCTCACGAACCTGGAACGGAGGCTGGTTCAGATATACCACGACGGCGATTCCTGTCATGAAGAACATCAGGAAAGTAAGCCAGCATCCCCTCTTGTCTCGACCGAACTGGAAGAAAAGTCCGACCAGTCCCAGAAGCAGAGGAAGCATATAATAATGGTTCTTCGCAGGATTATCCTTAAGATAGCCAGGGGCAGCAGACTGGTCACCCAGACGGAAATTGTCCAGGAAAGAAATGCCGCTCTCCCAGTTTCCGATGAAAGGATCTCCCGGAGACGGACTGTGGACATCGTTCTGACGACCGGCAAAATTCCACATGAAATACCTCCAATACATCCAGTTCATCTGATAATCGAAGAAGAATGCAAGATTCTGGAAGAATGTAGGCTTCTTATGCTCAGCACCTTTGACCACATGGCCTCCATTACCCATATATGACTTGTAGAACGAGATATGTCTTGAATCGCTGCTCCACATACGAGGGAAGAGCATCTTGCCTTCCGGCATATATGTCACATCACCAGGACCTTCGGCGTGAATATATTCCTCACCCATCGGAGCCCAGTACTTAGTCTCTTCAATATCATACGGTGCATCGAAATATTGACCGTAAACAAGAGGATTGCTTCCGTACTGCTCACGTCCGAGATAACGCACGAGAGTGAACGGATTGTCAGGCTGGTACTCGTTGGTAGGAGTCTTTGCGCTCGAACGGATGATTACGATGGTGAAAAGCGAGAATCCGATCACGATCATCGTAAAGCACAGAAGCACAGTATTGGCAAATACCTTTCCCTGTTTCATCGTACGGAAAAGACCCCAGAAGCAAAGGCCAAGGAGAAGGAGCATGAAGAAAGCCGCACCGCTATTGAAAGGAAGGCCCAAAGTATTGACAAAGAACAGGTCGAAATATGCCGCGAACTTCGGAAGATAAGGGATGATTCCGAAAAGAATCACAGCCAATATCACCACGGACACCAGGAAGATCTTCACATACTCCTTGAATGAGTAATGTCCGTCTTCCCTCTGCTTGTAATAGTAAAGGAAGACAAGAGCAGGGATGGCCAGGAGATTCAGAAGGTGGATACCGATGGAAAGACCCATCAGAAGGGATATAAGGACGATCCATCTGTTGGCATACGGCTGATCTGCCTGCTCGTACCACTTGGTCATAGCCCAGAAGACCAAGGCTGTGATAAGCGAGGACATCGCATATACTTCACCCTCTACTGCAGAGAACCAGAATGTATCACTGAAAGTATATGCAAGAGCACCTACCGCTCCCGATCCGAAGATAGCAATCGCTTTTCCAAGGGAATAAGTACCTTCATCAGAAGGCTTTAGAAGCCTCTTGGCGAGAAATACGATCGTAAGATACAGGAAAAAGATAGTCAATGCAGAACAGATGGCACTGAAGGCATTTACAGCCACAGCTGCATGCATATTATCTGCAAAAATCGTAAACAGTCTTGCAAAAAGCTGGAACACAGGATTTCCCGGAGGATGACCGACCTCAAGCTTGTATGATGAAGCGATGAACTCACCGCAGTCCCAGAAGGAAGCGGTAGGCTCAAGAGTCAGGATATAAGTCACAGCTGCAATGAGTGTAACCACGACGGCCGTAACCCTGTTCCAAAGTGTAAATTTCTTATTATCCATTATTTCCATTTTATTTCCAAACTTACAAATATACGATGATTATAGCTATATTTGCAAAATAAATTCAAAGCAATGGCAGACAACGACTGGAAGAAAAGACTCGGAGTGGTATTCTCCACCAATCCCGATTTTGCATACGAAGAAGAAAGTACTGCTGAAGAGGCAACTCTCGAGCCATCGAAGCAGAACCTGATAGTATCCATTGACAGAAAGGGCCGGGGAGGGAAACAAGTGACCCTCGTGACCGGATTTGTCGGTACATCCGACGACCTTGCCGAACTCGGACGCACCCTCAAGGTAAAGTGCGGAGTCGGCGGAAGCGCAAAGGACGGAGAGATCACCATCCAGGGAGATTTCCGCGACAGGGTGACAACCCTGCTCAAAGATATGGGATACAGAGCAAAAAGAGGCAATTGATATGCTGTTCGACATCCTCGCATTGATCTCGGTACTTACAGCCATACTTCTGCTTGGAAGATTGGTGAACATATTCCCGTCGCTGATGGCCTGTACCATCAGATGGAAGGAAAGCGTAAACCTCGAGGCCAGCGTCAAACACAGCCTCGACAGAGACATGCTGGCGATAGCCATGATTCTGCCTTTCTGTCTGGTAACGGACAGATTCGGATTGTACGCACCGGATTTCATGTCAGGTATTGACCCTTCCATTCGTCTGGCCCTCACCATAGGAGTATTTACAGGATACATCCTTATCAGGACATTGATCTCGAAAATGGTCCGTCCGCATAAAATGCAGCCCAAGACATACCGGACAGCAGAAAGGGCTTCTTTCACCTTCTTCATTGTCCTGACCATCATCCTTCTTGCGATGGGCGGTGTAATGAGTTTCATCGAAATGGAAGAAACCGTCATCAGAACTGCAATGCTTTGTGTATCAGCACTCATTTATGCGCTCTTCATGTTAAGAAAATTACAAATTTTTGCTTCAGGATGCTCATTTTTCGCAGCTTTTTTGTACCTTTGCGCCCTCGAATTTTTACCGACCGGAGCTTTGATAGCTTCGGCCATAATTTTTTAGGTTAGTATGAGTGTTAAGAACATCCTGATTTCACAGCAGCAGCCGACGACGGCTTCACCTTATACCAGCATTGCAGAAAAGTTCGGAGTCAATTTCGACTTCAAGCCGTTTTTCAAGATAGAACCCCTGACATCCAGGGAGTTCCGTTCTCAGAGAATCAACATTCTCGACCATACTGCAATCGTTTTTTCAGCACGTTCTACCATCGACGCATTCTTCCAGCTCTGCGAAGAGCTCCGCGTCAAGGTTCCTGAAACAATGAAGTACTTCTGCACCACAGAAGCTGTGGCCAACTACCTTCAGAAGCACATTGTTTACAGAAAGAGAAAGATCTTCTTCGGAGACGGAAAGCCTGACTCGATCATCGGACTCATCGGTACAAAGCACAAGACTGAGAAATTCCTTATCGCTACAGCAGAGTCTTCGACCAAGGATGCGGTGACCAAGGCATTCGAGACACAGAAGTATGACTTCGAGACAGCTGTATTCGTTAAGCCGGTGCCACAGGACATCAAGGATGTGAACCTTCACGCATACGACCTCATCGTATTCTTCAATCCTGCCGACGTAAAGTCTCTCTACGAGAATCATCCTGAATTCACTCAGGGTGACATCAAGTTTGTGTCTTACGGCAAGTCAGTGGTAGGAGCAATGGAAGAGGCAGGACTCACCATCGAGATCTCCGCGCCTACTCCTGAGGCACCTTCAGTGGCCAAAGCACTTGAAATCTACCTATCCAAGAACTAAAAGTGGAGCAGCAGACCCGCAATACTCTTCCTAAGAAAGAAAGATTGTGCGGCAAGATAAGCATCTCGATGCTTCTTGCCAAGGGTAAGCATGGCAATGTGGAGGGGCTGCGTTATCTCTGCCGCAAGGAAACAGGTAATGATGTGAACCGTTTTATGGTTTCCGTCCCCAAGAAACTGTTCAAAAGAGCCGTCAAACGCAATCTTCTTAAGCGCCGCATCCGCGAATGCTATAGAAAACAGAAGCACAACCTGACCATCGAGAATGGTCTGGATGTGCTTTTCATGTATTCCACAAAGGAAATTCTGAGTTACGAGCAGATCTATGCAGCCGTAGGTCAGATAATAGACAAGATCAACAACTCCTCCAAACCTAAGAAAAATGAGCAGGACGTGGGAGAAAATTAAGGGCGTGGTCAGGAAGATCCTGATCTCGCCCTTCATATTTCTGATAAGATTCTATCAGGTCTGCATCTCACCTCTCAAGCAGCCCTGCTGCCGTTTCACGCCCACCTGCTCCCAATACGCTCTTCAGGCCTTCCGCAAGCACGGCCCCATCAAAGGCCTCTACCTCACCGTCCGTCGCATCCTACGCTGCCACCCTTGGGGCGGAAGTGGATATGATCCGGTACCTTAGACTTCTATTCTGGAATCAAAACAGATATCCGATAAAACCGACGCCAGTGAGAAGGGCGAGAGCAAAGGTACTGAGAGCAAGGGCCGGCCTGTAAGAAGTGTCGGGAGCCTGCTCTTTTTTCATAAACATCCGGGCTGTGATCCAGATGAATGCCGGAAGAGTGATGAGAAAGAGGAAATGCACCGGTACAAAAATACGGAGAGCTGAATAGGTGACCATCAAGGCTATACCTATATATATAAGAAGATTTGTCAAGACTTTGCCATAATTGTCTGAAGTACCGTCAGCCGCCACGCACAGAAATCCGATCGATAGCGACGGAAACAGGAAGAACCAGTACGGAAAGGAGTGAGTGCATACGAAATACGCTCCGACCAGCGCAACGGGGCCTTTAAGAAGGCAGGTAAGTACTCCGTCTGAGTTCCTGCCTCGTCCTCCCATACCTCTGGCCATACGGATAATGAAGTAGGCAAAAAGCAACAAGATCAGAGACTCAAGCGAAAACAGGGTACCGTATGAAAGATACACTGTAATGACAGCACCCGCGCATGATGCAGCCATCCACCATTTATTCAGAGTCTGCATATAGACATGGATCAATCCTGAAGTCAGAATCAAGGCCAATGCGGCGCAGAAATCCACACGATATTCGGCCACAGCCAGCAGCACACCTAATACGATCCCCGATAAAGAGAGTATAAGTCCGCTCGGATCATACGTATGAAATCTCATTTTCCAATTTGTTCCCATTTTTCAAAAAGTGCCCTCCATAGGCCTACAACATGTAAAACAACAACAAAAACAACAACAGTAACAACTCCACATCAGCAAAAGAAAACGATATTTGCTAACGGTTAAGAATCTTATTCGTCTCTTTCCGCCACCCGTATTCTAAGTAAATGTGCAATTCCTTCGGGACGGCGGAGAGCAACAAAAAAAAGGGAAGTCGTGATGATTTCCCTTTTTTGTTTTATTAGTCAAGTTTAAGAACAGCCATAAATGCACTCTGCGGAACTTCCACGGTACCGATCTGGCGCATCCTCTTCTTACCCTGCTTCTGCTTCTCCAGGAGCTTTCTCTTACGGCTGATGTCACCACCGTAACACTTCGCGGTCACATCCTTGCGGACAGCCTTGACAGTCTCACGGGCGATGATCTTTGCTCCGACCGCAGCCTGGATAGCGATATCGAACTGCTGGCGAGGAATGAGTTCCTTAAGTTTCTCACACATCTTGCGACCGAAATCATAGGCGTGATCAGCGTGGATCAGCGACGAAAGAGCATCGGCAGGATCGCCATTGAGAAGAATATCAAGCTTCACAAGCTTGGCTTCCTTGAATCCGATGACATGATAGTCGAATGAAGCATATCCCTTTGATATTGATTTGAGCTTGTCATAGAAATCAAAGACAATCTCTGAAAGCGGCATTTCGTATGTGAGTTCCAGACGGTCTGCTGTGAGATAATGCTGATTGATGAGGATACCTCTCTTATCTAGACAAAGCTTCATGATAGGTCCGTAATAATCCGAACGCGAGATGACCTGTGCCCTGATATACGGTTCTTCGATCTTGTCGATAAGTGTCGGAGCCGGAAGTCCAGAAGGATTGTGCACGTCAAGCACCTCACCCTGAGTGGTATATACCTTATAAGATACGTTAGGTACAGTAGTGATCACGTCCATATTGAACTCTCTGAAAAGACGTTCCTGAACAATCTCCAGGTGCAGAAGTCCGAGGAATCCGCATCGGAAACCGAATCCCAGTGCAAGAGAAGACTCAGGCTCGAACACAAACGAAGCATCATTGAGCTGGAACTTCTCGAGCGAAGCACGAAGTTCCTCGTACTGGTCTGTTTCTACAGGATACATACCGGCAAAGACCATCGGCTTCACTTCCTCGAAACCGGCGATAGCCTCGGCGCAAGGCCTGTTCAGATGAGTGATGGTATCACCAACCTTCACTTCGACTGCCGATTTGATACCCGATATGATATATCCCACACTTCCGCAAGGAATCTCATCGCGCGGATGCATCTTCATCTTGAGCACTCCGATCTCATCGGCATCATATTCCTTACCGGTATTGAAGAACTTGACCTTATCACCCTTGCGGATGGATCCGTTCATAACCTTGAAATATGCGATGATTCCTCTGAAAGAATTGAATACCGAATCAAAGATAAGGGCCTGGAGCGGGGCTTCGGGATCACCCTGCGGAGCCGGAATCCTCTCAATGATGGCATCCAGAATCTCCTTGACGCCCTCTCCGGTCTTACCCGAAGCAAGCAGAATATCCTCTGCCTTGCAGCCGATAAGGTCAATGACCTGGTCAGTCACCACATCCACCATAGCCGATTCGACATCGATCTTGTTCAGCACAGGGATGATTTCCAGATCATGCTCGATAGCCAGATAAAGATTTGAAATAGTCTGAGCCTGAATACCTTGCGTAGCATCGACAACAAGCAAAGCACCCTCGCAGGAAGCGATGGCACGGGACACCTCATACGAAAAGTCTACGTGACCCGGGGTGTCGATCAGGTTGAGTGTGTATTTCTCACCTTTATAATTATAATCCATCTGGATGGCGTGGCTCTTGATCGTGATGCCCTTCTCCTTCTCGAGGTCCATAGAATCCAGGACCTGATTCTCCATATCACGCGCATTGAGAGTGTCTGTCACCTCCAGCATTCTGTCTGCGAGGGTACTCTTTCCGTGATCGATATGCGCGATGATGCAAAAGTTTCTTGTGTTCTTCATCTTAAGTATATAATCGGTGCAAAGATAGAACAATTTTCGTACATTTGCTTTTAATCCAAACAGCAATTTGATTGTCTTATCTTACGTGAGCGACGAAAGAATCATAGAACTTTACAGCTGCGGGATGCAGGAAGAGGCTTTCAGAGGCATTGTCGATGCCTACACTGAAAGGCTTTACTGGCACATTCGCAGATTCCTATGTTCTCACGAGGATTCGAACGATCTGCTGCAAGACATATTCATCAAGATATGGTCGGCCCTACCCACATTCAGAGGAGAATCAAAGCTGTACACCTGGCTCTACCGGATCGCGACCAACGAAGTGCTTAATTACCTCCGCAAACAGAAGTTCAAAGCCCTGATTTCCTTTGACAATGCATCCGCAATGCTCGAAAGGAAAATCGATGAAGATATATATTTCAATGGCGATGAACTGCAGAGAGAACTTCACAAGGCCATCCAGAAGCTGCCAGAAAAGCAGCGCATCGTATTCAGCCTCCGGTATTTCGATGAAATGAAATATGAAGAAATCTCTGAAATCACCGACACATCGGTCGGAGCTCTCAAGGCCTCATACCACCACGCTTACAACAAGATAAAAGAAGAACTGCAGAAAAAGTTCTGACACATTATAAACCATTGACTTAAAATCGTGTCTAACAGTCGTATGAAAAATATGAATAAAGACATATTGAACGGAAATCCTCAGCTTCGCAAGCAGGCCTACACTGCTCCCGAAGGATATTTTGAGGAGTTCAAGTCACAGATAAAGCCATACCATCGGCCACAGCAGAAATGGACAGAAAAGCTCGTGCCGCTTGTTTCAATGGCAGCTACATTCATCCTTATGGTCACAGCAGGTACATTCTTCCTGCAGCGCACCACCCCGTCTGAAGAATTCACTCAGGAGGATTTCCTCGTATTTTCAAACGATATTTCCAGGATGGAGTATTATGAGGAAATTGACCATATCGCAGATGCCAGTGTTGCAGACGAAGACATCATAGAATATCTGATCTACTGTGGAGTCAGCGCGGAAGAAATCGAACTCTCTAAATAACAGCACATATGAAGAAGATTATTTACATACTCACCGCATCAATTCTCATGCTGACTTCAGGAATATCAGCATTAGCAGAAGAGAGATTCCAGGACAATTGGAAGGACAAGATAATGAGCGAAAAGATCGCATTCCTGACAATGGAGATGGGCATCACTCCTGAAGAGGCTCAGATCTTTTGGCCTGTATATAATCAGGTGGACAAGGAAAGAGACGAGGCAATACGCAGTGTATTCCGTTCATACAAGGCAGTGGAAGATGCTGTAGTGGCCGGCAAGGGCGAAAAAGAGCTGAGCAAGCTTCTAGACGAGCATCTCGAAGCCCTTAAGGCTCAAGGAGAAGTCGAGCAGAAAGCATATAAGAATTACGCAAAGGTTCTACCGGTGGAAAAACTCGCAAAGCTCTATGTTGCAGAAGAAAAATTCAGGAGACAGCATATCCGCAAGCTCCACGGAGGCAACAGACCCGGTCAGAAATAGTCAGGCAAACAGATAGAAATCTCTGGTGAGGGAAAGATACTCTTGAGTATACTTTCCCTCATCTTGTATTGTAAGGAGTCCCTCGGACAATTCCATGCATCTCTTTCTGGAAAATTCAGCTATGATGCGCGAAGGAGCCTTGCGTGGGACCGTCCTGATGCGCAGAATACGGAAAAGATACAATCCGCACATTCTGGCATATCTTGTCAGAGCTGCCTCCTGATCAGCAGGCAGAACGAGGGAGACGCGTCCATTTTCCGACAGTCTGTCCTTTGCGAATTCAAATATATCCCTGTACGAAAGGCCGTCTGAGGTATGTCTGGCAGTACTTTTTCTTTCGTCAGGCGCGGTCAACGAATCCTCGAAATACGGAGGATTGGAAAATATAAGATCGTAAACTGTTTCTGTCGAGGCCGCAAATTCTTCCAGCGGCTGATGATGGGCCCTGAGAGTCGGACTCCAAGGGGAATTGATGAAATTGGCGGAAGCTTCCGACGCAGAAGCCTCGTCAATGTCAATGGCATCGATACGGAGATTCTTCACTTCGTTCAGGATGACAAAAGAGGGGTTCTGAATGGCAGAAGATGCTCTCTGGGCGGCCATAAGGGCGATTGTGCCGGTACCGGTACCCACATCCAGCATTGTCCTGTCAGAAGGCAGAATTGTCATTGCGGCACCAAGCAGGACGCCGTCAGTATTGACCTTCATCGCGCTGCGTTCATTGACGACCTCGAATTCCTTGAATCTGAACACTCCCATGATTATTCCTCAACGAACTGACCATCAACCATATACAATGACCTGTCACACATTTCTGCCAGCTCAGGATCGTGAGTAACGATGACAATCGTCTGCCCATACTTATCTCTAAGGGTGAAAAACAGCTTGTGAAGCTCCTCTTTGGTCTTCGAATCAAGATTCCCGGAAGGCTCATCAGCAAATAGAACAGCAGGCTTGTTGATAAGGGCCCTTGCAATGGCAACTCTCTGTTGTTCACCACCGGAAAGTTCCGAAGGTTTATGTGCGAAGCGCTCTGCCAAGCCTAGTTCCGTAAGCAGTTCCTTAGCCGCAGTTTCTGCATCCTTCTTGGAACGACCTGCGATAAAAGCCGGAATCATAACATTCTCCAAGGCTGTGAACTCTGGAAGAAGATGATGAAACTGGAAAACAAAACCAATTCTTTTGTTTCGGAATTCCGAAAGCTCACGACTTCCCAAACGCAGCACATCCACACCGTCAATTACAAGAGTACCTGCATCCGGAGTGGAAAGCGTACCCAATATCTGAAGCAAGGTCGATTTACCGGCACCGGAAGCACCCATGATCGAGACAACTTCGGATTTTTTCACTTCCATACCGACTCCCTTCAGCACCTTCAAGCTGCCGAACGACTTTTCTATTCCTTTTGTCTGTATCATCTTAGCCTGTTATTTTCCCGGAACAAAAATAATAAATATACAAAAACAAAAAAAGGCCGATCCGAAGATCAGCCTTTGTAAGTCGGGGTACTGTGACTCGAACACAGGACCCTCTGGTCCCAAACCAGATGCGCTAGCCAACTGCGCCACACCCCGATTATGGTTTCCCTTTCATTTGGGATTGCAAAGATATGCACAAAAAATTAAAGTGCAAAACTTTTTTAAGAAATTTTGCACTTTTTTATTAAAAATAGATCCTCACGTCGCCCGACGGGCTCCTCAGAATGACAATTGAACCTTATGTGGCCTGCTGTGTATGAAATAGAAATCCCCGGTCAAGCCGGGGATGACGAGGTTAATATCCTAGATTCTGGACGAGTTTCGGGTTATTGTCGATATAAGTCTGACGGATAGGCCAGAGATAATTCCTGTCTTCAAACGAGCGGGTCATGAAGTCACGCTGAGTAAAGAAATAGGCATCATCTGTCTTGGCCTTTACATTCAGGCCTCTGATCGGCTCCCTGAACACTGACTTGGAGAGAAGCCAGCGACGAAGGTCTGTATAACGTTTTCCTTCGTCAAGAAGCTCGATACGGCGCTCCATACGGATCATCTCACGCATCTGCTCCTGAGAATATGAGCCGGTGTATGCCGGAATACCAGCCCTCTGGCGGATGGCATTGAGATATTCCAGAACCTCTGCGTGGGCAGAAGCGCCGTAATATTCGTTAAGAGCCTCCGCATAGCTGAGGTAGAATTCACCCAGACGGAAGATGATTCCGTGACGGTACGGATGGTTCTGGTTTCCGATCTCAGTTGCCTGCGGATGCTGTCTCTTTCTCATCAGATAACCACACTGAGGGGAATCATAGGTAGGACCTCCGTTGGCTCCGCCGTAGAGGAAATCGACATAGCCGGAAAGCTGGGTAGACCACTCTCTGTGCCACATTATCGAAACATAGAAACGAGGTTCCCTGTTGCAATACATATTCGGCGTACCGGCTTCCGTAATCAAACCTTTCATCTCACGCGAATTCGAGCGGGTCCATGCAGTTCCGGGATAATGGATATCCTCGGTGCTGTAGCCCTCAGCCACATAAGACGGATCCTTGTCGATAGGAAGACCGTTGCGGGTGAAGAAGGCATCCACAAGATTCTGAGTAGCACCATATGCTCCGTTACCGTCTCCATAGCCGTGAGGGGCCATATTCTGGTCAGCCTCTGCATAATTGCAGTTGTTGTTGATGAATATGAGTTCCGGATTAGCCGCTCCTGTAGCAAAATGTATATTCATATAAGAGAGGAAAGGATCCAATGTTCCATCTTCATTATATTGCTTATATAGCGAATATACTCCCAGATCGAAGATATCCTTGACCGCATCTGCAGCTCTCTTCCATTTCTCCTTGTCATAGGTCTGAGGGAAAAGAGGGGTTCCGTCGGCATTCCTGATGTCGGCATACATTGAATTGCCATTGAAAAGAGGGCTTGCCGCAAGCATATGCACATGAGCTCGAACCGCCAGAGCCATTCCTTTGGTAGCTCGTCCATGATCCTCGGAGATATTCTTCAGTTCCACAGGCAGCTGGGAGGCAAGATCCAGAAGTTCCGCATCGAGCCACTCGACGATTTCCTCGAAAGGAGTACGCTCTAGCATGAGTTCCTCATATGTGGAATCAATACCGTAATACTGAGTCACAAGAGGGAAGGAACCGTAGAATTCAAGCAGTTGAGCATAGTAATAGGCCACAAGGAAACGAGCCTGCAGCCTCATGTAGGCCACATCTTCAGCTGTCTGCTCAGCACCCAGAGGCTTTACCTTCTCCTGGAAGATATACGCCGCACGCACAGCCTTATATACATCACCCCAGAGATCAAAATAGTTCGAAGTAGCACTCCAGTTGCCTTTCATGGCAGAAGCGGACCACCAGCCGAAACCTGACCACTCGAGCGGAATCTGAACATCATCCACGAGAGTATTGAGTCCATACTTCATATTCCAGCCCATATATGGATCAGGAAGATAGCTGTAAAGGTTAGCAAGCCATCCGTTTGTCTTTACGATATCGTTAAACACCATATCCTCTGTGATGAGGTCGTCAGGCTCCTGATCAAGATAATGGCAGCCTGCCACAGAAAAGAGGGCAAACGCTGTAATAAGTAAATATATTGTCTTTTTCATAATAAGCCTGAGTTTTAGTTGAACGATATGTCAAGACCGAGAGAAACCACGCGGGAAATAGGATATGCCGCGAAACCGTAGCCGGAAAGCTCAGGATCCCAAAGCTTGAAGTCCGAGATAGTGAAGAGGTTGGTGCCCCTGACGAAAAGTCGGAGATTGTTCACCGCCCAGTCCTTGCCTGTTCCTCTTCTGAGGAAGGTATAACCCATCTCGAAATTCTTCAGACGCATGAACGAACCGTCCTTGAGCCACCAGCTTGAAGACTGGCTGTTGTTCTCGTTGACTCCGAGGGAAAGTCTCGGCCAGAACACATCCTGCGAAGGATTTTCCGGAGTCCAGCGGTCATCCACATTGGCCAATATATTCGCCACCGCACCTGAGCCGGCACCAGGAATATAATACTGGTTTCTGGCATCGTCATAGTCACCGCCTACCACAAAGTCAGTGAGGGCCACACCCTGGAACAATGCACTTAGATCGAATCCCTTATGGCGGAATGAGAAGCCGAATCCATAGACGATTTCAGGTACCGATGAGCCTCCGATGGCAGTCACGTCTTCGTCATTGATCCTGCCGTCCTTGGTCTGGTCGACATATTTTATGTCACCCGGTCTTACCTTGCCCCAAGACGGTATCGGAAGGCCCGGCTTGAGAGTTCCCGCCACAGGATCGAGGAAATCATTCTCGGTATAAAGTCCGATTGACTCCAGTCCGAAGTTCTGGTTGATGCTGTGGCCTGTGCGGGCACGGGTGGTTCCGACGATTCCCGCAGCCTCGTCATACTCCAGAATGGTGTTATGAGCGTAGGTGAAATTGGCCATTACCGAGAGATATGTGTCTCGCGAGAATGCCTTGTTGAAGGTCAGCGAGGCGTCGATTCCCCTATTGAACACCTTTCCGTAATTGGCGTAAGGAGCATTCTGGAAACCGGAGGTTTCAGGGAAGATCTTCCTCTGCATGAAGATATCCTTGCGGACTTCGGTAAAGTAATCCACTGTAACATTGAGTGCATCGAAGAGACCGAGGTCGAAGCCGACATTGGTCTTTGTAGCTGTCTCCCAAGTCAGGTCAGGAACTCCGAACTGATCCTCTGCGACACCCGGATAAGAGACGCTGTTATTGTCTCCGAAGCTGTGTCCGCCGGCATTTCCGTTGATGGTGGTAAGATAGCCGAAACGACGGCCTCCGGAGATCTGGTCATTTCCGGCAATACCCATAGAACCACGGATACGGAGCTGATTGACAATATGTTTCACATCTTCCATCCAAGGCTCGTTAGAGACCATCCAGCCGATGGCTCCCGATGGGAAGAAACCGTAACGATACTTCTTTGCGAAGTTTTCTGAACCGTTGTATCCGAAATTGAATTCCGCGAAGTAACGGCTGTCGTAGTCATATGCGACACGGCCCGCAAGACCTGCATGGCGGTATGGGAAAGAATAGATGGCAGAGGATGCATTCTGGTCCACATAGCTTCTCATATTCCAGAGAAGAAGGGCGTCCACACTGTGTTTTCCGAAGGTGCGGTTATATGAAACCGGAGCTTCGAAATAGGTGCTCCTGCTTCCACCGAACGACTTCGAGAATCCAAGGAACTCATCACCGGTGGAAACTATCTCCATGAGAAGTTCACCCTGCTCATCACGTCCGGTAGCATAGTAGTAGGTAGGTCTTCTGGTTCTTTCCGACCAGTAATCCTGATATACGTCGAATGAGAAAGTAACCTTGGCATGAAGGCCTTCAAGTGGTTCCCAAAGCATTCCGAAGTCCTGATCAAGAGTCGCAACACTCTGAAGCTGAGACTTGTAATTATCCTTATATCCGGTCTGAGTGGCCATCACATAAGGGTTGGCACGGTTGGACTGGATAGGGAATTTTCCATTCGAATAGACTGCCGGATGCACGATCGGCGGGATCTCGAGGGCGTACTGGAGGATACTGCTGACGTTCGATCCAGGAGCATGCCTGTCCTGCATATAACCACCTATGCTGAAAGTGAACAGCGTCGATTTTGTAAGGTTCAGGTCAATATTGCTTCGGACATTGTACTTGGTCAGCTTAAGCTCCGAGTCAAAAGCCGCAGAAGGGTCAGTGGCGATGATACCCGACTCGTTGTACACACCGAGAATGAAGCGGTAACGGAGAAGTTCCGTACCTCCGCTTACATCGGCGCTTATATGCGAATTGGTCGCAAAGTCATTGGTCACAAGATCGAGCCAATCGGTAGAAGGATACAGGTCAGGGTCCACACCATTGCGAGTGTTGTCAATCTGTGTCTGCGAGAACTGCTCCGGCATTCCCGACAGGAGTGCTGCTGCATTGACCACCTCCATATGCTTGGCTCCGTCCACAAACTGTGCAATCTTGAGCGGTGCTGTAACTCCGTAGTCTGCCTTGATATTGACCTTAGCCTTGCCGACAGAGCCTCTCTTTGTCTTGACGACAATGGCTCCATTTGCTCCTCTCACACCGTAAATAGCTGTAGCTGAGGCATCTTTAAGCACCGAGAACGACTCGATTTCCTCTGGCGAGAGCTGATCGAGAGAGCGCTCGACTCCATCGACGATCACGAGAGGATTAGAGCTTGCACCGAATGTGTTGATACCACGGATCCAGAAATCCGATGCATCGTATCCGGGTTCTCCGGAACGCTGGACTCCGATCACACCGGCAATCTGTCCTGCAAGAGCATTGGAAAGATTGGCTGTCTGATTCGATGCCAGAGTCTCGGGAGCTATGGATGCAATCGCTCCGATTACGCTCTCCTTTTTCTGAGTACCGAATCCGACCAGCACAGCCTCTTCGAGTACCGTGTCGGTCTCCATCCTGATCAGGAGCTCTGTCCTTCCGTCCAGAGCGACCTTCTGATCCTGATAGCCGATGCCGGTAACGGTCAGAACATCACCCTCCGGAACTGTTATATAGAAGAGTCCCGCATCATTGGTGATGGTTCCGCTGGATCCGTCAGATGAAATGACAGCGATACCTATGATCGGCACGCCTGCCTCATCAATGACCTTTCCCGAAACCTTCACCTTATCGGGTGCATCCGATCCGAAGACCGGAATGCCCGATACAAAGGTCAATATCATGGCTGCAAATACAGCCAGATAATGTCTGATAGTCATAAGTAAGTTTAGTTGTTAGTTACTGTAAATGTCTGCTTTTCGACTCCTACTCCGGTCACAGTCAATGACTTCCAGTGAGAAGGGAGCTTTGTCGGAAGCTGGATGATTCCGTCTTCAGTGATCTCGATTCCTGCAAATCCGAAAATGACGCTCTGAAGGATTCCGCCAAGACCCGTTGCAAACGAAACGCGGGAGTTATTGGCATTTTCCGACAATACTCCGAAAGGAGGACGAAGCTTGTCTGTGTAGCTCTTCTTGAAGACCTTGAAGGCAGTCTCTGGGTCACCGAGGCGGGCGTGAAGCACTGCGATGATGGCATTGCTCATTGCCGGACCATTAGGGTCGATACGGTCGAAGTAGTAATTGATGTCACGAATGATCTGCTCAGGATCGGTCACGACTCCGAGAGGATATGCAAGCATATTCACGTCGGTCTGCTTGATCAGCTGGCCGTCATAACCGGTGTACTCCATGGTCACACCATCAGCGTTGTATGTAAAGACCAGTCCGTCCGCAACCTCTTTCCAGCGCTGATCTACATTGTAACCAAGCACCTGGGCCGCACGGACCACATTATTCAGGACGCGCTTTGCCGCACCATTGGTAAATGCATTGTCATCCACATTCTCAGCATATTCATCAGCCGCCACAACATTCAGTATCGAGTAGCTGCCGTCCTCATTCTTCTGAGCACGGCTCACCCAGAAATCACCGATATTGCGAAGCACCGGCCAGGCTGTTTCCCTAAGCCAGTCCTTGTCGCCGCTGACACAATAGTAGTTCCACATCGCAATACCGATATCTGCCGTGATATGGTGCTCGTAAGTACCGGTCAAAGCCCACACAGGAGTGCATTCCTCACCCGAAGAATCAGCCTCCCAAGGGTATTGGGCACCTTTATAGCCATGATTTGCGGCATTCTGCACCGCCTGAGGGAGGCAATTTGCACGGTAGTCCATAAGGGAACGACCTGCAGGTGGATTCATCACCAGGATCGGCGGATACATCCACAGTTCAGTGTCCCAGAAATAGTGTCCATTGTAACCCTCGCTCGATGAAAGACCCATCGGAGCGATACCTACAGGACAATTTTCACGGGTGATCGAGTAGAGCTGGTAAAGGGCGTGGCGGATGTCGATCTGCGACTCCGGATCTCCCTCGATGATCACATCACTCTGCCAGAGCTCTTCCCATGCCGCACGATGCTTCTCGAGAAGATAGTCGATGCTTGACTTGTAGGCGAATGTCGCAAAACGCTTGGACTCATTCACAGGGTCCTTGAAATCCTGAGTAGAGCATACGGCTCCCACAAGTGCGAAACGATAAGATTCGCCCTTGTTCAGCTTCACAGAGAACCACATTCCGTCACGTCCGTCCTTCTCTATGCGCTTCACTTCAGGCTCCTGAGCATCGAACATGAACATCGACGATGAACTTACGCGATGCATCTTGGTGCGGGTAGCGGCATTGAGCTGATAGACCAGCTGCGCACCTTCGCCGAAGCTTGCCTGAGGGTCGCTCATTTCCTCCGGTATGCCGTAGACATTCTCCACCTTGAGTGTGATGTCCTTATGCGGAACGACCTCCACGATTGACATTGCATTATATGGCAAATGCCTGAGAGCCAATACCGTATATTTAAAGGAAGCCTTGCCTTTCAGATCCACGTTTGTGGTAAGCTGAGCCTTCCTCATGTCAAAGACCTGGTTCCATCCGGTGAAATCCTTGTCCTCCACCTTCTTGCCATCGACGGTCAGTTCCATATTAAGGAACACTGGTCCGCGGGCCACACGGCTCACGCCATTGTATCCTTCCTTATCGAAAACTCCCGCGAGCACGATCTCACGTGCAGTGAAAGGGCGGTCATCAGTAACCACTCCGAGACGACCGTTGGCCATAGTCGCGCCGTTATAGTCCTTGCGGGAATCGGCGGTCATGACCCAGCCTTCCTGAGCCGCCGCAGAAACAGCAAGGCCCAGGAAAAGCAGTATTGAAACAATTCTCCTCATAGGATATTACATAAGGTTCTGGTCGGTAACATCCTCTGCAGTCACGATGATAGACTGAGGATTTGTCACGTCGAAGGTGAAACGGATCACGATACCGGTCTCAGGATACATGATTGCATTAGGGTCGCTCGGGCTCATACCCTGCTGGAAGTTTCCGTTTCCGACAAGAGCGTTTGCATAGATGTTTGTGCATCCGTTGAGCTGACTGTTGGCCATATCATACTGAGTGCCATAGATATCGCCCCAGTTGAGCTTGGTGCAGAAGAACTTGTACTGTGCAAGGTTATATACGCGGAGAGTGATCTGATACTTATAATCATCGATCTTGGCCATGCAGTAACCGTCGAATGTCTCCCAGTCGCTCCATACTCGGCCACCTCTTACCTGACGCATATCAGGCTTTCCGAAGTTATAGTTTCCGAGGCACCAGATAGCTTCGTTCACAGTGATGTTTCCGGCATCATCCCAGCCGAATGAGCCAAGGTCGCCGTTTGAAGAGAGCCTTTCCACACGGAGAGACCCCCAGTCTGACTGGTTTGTGAGACGATAGTTACCGCCCTCAGCCATAAATGTGTAAGTATAGTCACCGTTGTACTGGAAGAAGTCCACATCCACCCAGAGATCACCGAGCTGTCTGAAATCTACGAGCTGCCCCTTCTTGAAGGTAACGTCGATTGTACCAGGATATGCAGGGTCTGTTGTCTCGGGAACTGTAACCACCTTTACATCGAGAGGGAAAACCACCTTGAATGAAACCACATCGAATGAAATGGTAGCATCGAGAAGCTCCTCCTCATATTTGTAAAGCTCCATTGCAGTCTTGCTGCCGAACTCCACATTGTCAATATTGGCGCCACCGAAGTCATATGTCCTGCCATCAGCAGTCTTACCTTCAAAATAACCTGTGAGGGCCGCAGGAAGGGTTCCTGTGTATGACCATACGCTTCCTACACCAGCTGTAAGAGCGTATCTTGTACCATTGTCAGCCACGAATGCCACAGCGTCGAAGGCAGGATGAGAAAGACTGATCTGCACGGTCTTCTCGGCACGCTCCGAAGAACTGCCGGTAGCCACGAGCATTACGTCATAGTTTCCCGCAGAAGCGTTCTTTACATAAGGGATCTCGAGAAGTCCGCTTACACCGTAAGAAGCAGGAGTAGATACGACTGAAGCCGGCACTGTAGTGGAAGCAAGCTGCTTTCCATCCTTGATAAGAGCGGCTGTAACGCTTGAAAGATCAGCACCCTCGGGAACATTGATGGTAAAATTGACCTTGTCACCGAAGGCTGCAGATGACGGAAGCTCATATGATGCGATTTCGAGATCTACCTTCTGGGGTGCCTTCTCGCAAGATACTGCTGCAAGGGCCAATGCCGCTGCAGCGAGAATGATTGGAATAAAACGTTTCATTGTATTTTATGGGTATTTATTTGCCGAAAAGGCGACGGCCGGAAATACATCCCGGACATCGCCATAAAATAATATCCTGCCCTTTGCGGGGGCAGGAATAAGTCATTAAAGGTTTGGATTGAGAGTCTTCCACTCTGCTACCGGCGGGATGATGCCGAGAGAGATGATCTCATCACGCATAACCTGGAGGTGAGCGTAAGATGCATCGAGAGCAGCGATCTCCTCTGGAGTACCTGTAACCTCACCGAAGTGAACACCTGTTGCGTCGATTGTTGTAGGCATTGCCATGAGAACATTCTGATACTTCTCAGTGTTTACATAGCATCCTGCTGGCCAGTGGAACTCAGCACCGCCCATTGCAGCCTGAATCATGAGAACTGACTGATAAGCAGGGCTCTGGAATGATGAACGGCCACGGAGCTTGATGATGTTAGAACCACCCTGGATAGTAGCGTGCTTGATCTCAGCCCACTTGTCCTCAGGAATGTTGTACTCTGCGAGTGGCTTGCCGTCAACAGTGATCTTTGAAGCGAATACTGCCATTGCCTCACCGTGACCACCATAAGTACGAGCGTTCTCCACCTTGTACTGAGGAACGCCGAGCTCCTTAGCGATAGCTGACTGAAGACGAGTAGAGTCAAGAGCAGCAAGTGAAGTAAGCTGGCTTGGCTTGAGACCTGAACGGATGAGAGCTGTGAGAGCTGTTACGTCAGCCGGGTTGAAGATAACCACCACGTGATTTACGTCTGGGCAATACTTCTTGATGTTGTCACCGAACTCAGCTGCAATCTGGCAGTTACCCTTGAGAAGGTCCTCACGAGTCATACCCTCCTTACGAGGAGCACCACCTGAAGAAATGATGTACTTGGCACCTGTGAAAGCAACCTCAGGATCTGTAGTCCAAGTGATGTTGGCACCCTCGAATGCGCAGTGATAAAGTTCCTCACATACACCGTTCACGCCTGGACCATAAATGTCATAAAGGCAGATGTTTGGAGTAAGGCCGAGCATGAGAGCTGTCTGAGCCATGTTAGATCCGATAGCGCCACCGGCACCTACGATCACGAGCTTGTCGTTAGTCAAAAAGTTCATAATTGTTCTATTATTCTATAATGTTAACATTTAGTTTTCAAATCTTGGCAAATATAGCAATTATTGTCGAAAAACCTTACTAACAGATCAGCTTTCCGCCGACAATTACTTCAGAAACATTGACATCATTGTCGAAAATGACAATATCGGCGTCAAAGCCTTCCCTGAGCGAACCTTTGCTGCCGTCCACGCCCATTATCCTGGCAGGAGTTTCGGTCGCGCTTTTCACGATCTGCGCCAATGGCAGGCCGGTCAATCGCCACACCGTCCGGACCACCAGATCCATTGTCGCCACGCTTCCGGCCAATGTCTGAGAGTCAGCCAGACAGGCCATTCCTTCCGCCACTCGGATGCGGAGTCCTCCTTCACCCAGTTCATATTCCCCGTCAGGAAGGCCGGCGGCACGGATCGAATCTGTCACCAGAGCGATATTGTCTGCACCTTTTATCTTGTAGGTCATCTTCAGCATAGATGCCGGAACGTGGATGCCGTCGCCGATCAGCTCCACAGTGACATCATCATTGTAGTAGCCGTATTCGACTGCTCCGGCACGTCTGTAAATACCATTTCTGGAGACCGTGCTCATCCCCGAAAAGAAATGGGTCATATGGGTGAAACCGGCATTGAATGCGTCCTCACATTCCTCGAAAGACGCATCTGTATGCCCGTAAGCCATCAGCACTCCCCTTGCCTTGAGAGTCCTGGCCATATCGTGGGCTCCGGGAAGTTCCGGAGCCAGGCTCCACCTTGCGACCTGCCCGTCCGTCCGCTTCATTATACCCATATATTCCTCAGGGTCAGGATCTTTCAGATAGCGGGGGTCCTGCGCTCCTCTTTTGGAAGAAGCGAAATAAGGGCCTTCCATATGCCAGCCTCCCATTGCGGCGCCGTCCGCGCCAAGGGACTTTACCTGCTTGTACGTTTCTATTGATTTGTGGAGTGAATCGAGAGAACCGGTCATTGATGTCGGGTAGAGAAGCGTCGTGCCGTGCGAGCCGTGGAATGCAAGGACCTTGCGGAAGGCCTCGGCCGTCCCGTCACCGAAATCGGCACCGCCTCCACCGTGGGTGTGAAGGTCAATGAATCCAGGTGCGACGTATTTCCCTGCGGCATCAATGATTTCTGCGGGCTGGTACTGGTTATCCTTTTGAGCCCAGGATTCCCCGTCCTGACCGATATAGGCGATCTTTCCTGCGCGTACCACCACATCCGCCCGAAACTCAGTGCCTCCGGTGAGAACTGTTCCTCCTTTTATGATCATTGTATTCATCTGCCTGAATGCTTGATTTCCTTTAGATTCCATTCTGCTTCACCCCGCGTCCATATGACTTCGGTGTACAGCCCTTCCGAAAGTCCGACATAAAGTTTTCGTCCTTTCTTTTTATAGAAACGCTCGACCATTCTGATCGTCAGACTGTCTTCAGACGAAATTATGACCCTGATGTCCGTCAGGCGTTTCTCTTTTCTGAAATTGCGTTTCACGCTTCCGTCTACAGGTGTGATGCACTCTCCGTCGATGACAGAAGGCGGTCTGTAGCCCGGAGGAACTTCATTGATATTGACATAGAACGGTCCGGAGAACTTATACTTGTCTTTCAGATATCGGATATGCTCTTCAAGTGCCTGATCCGCAAGTCTGTGCACTGGTACCCATGGTGTGTAACACAAGGGCGAAAGCTTTCTTGTCTTTATCTTCATATAGAGGCTGTTCTCGTTCTTGAGAGCCCTCTCGATGCGTTGATATTTTCTTTCTATCGAGCAACTGCACAGACAGCACAGAAGCAGCAAGGTGTATATGGATTTCATAAGCGTAACGATTACGTCTGCAAGATAGCAATAATTCAGAAGAGTTCAATGAAGATATTCTTCGGTAAAATTTACTGCACTAAAAGTTATATGGAACAATAATTTTTTAACTTTGCCCTGATGTGTTTTTGAATAAAATCAACGATAGATGAAAAAGTTATTATTTATTTTGCTGGCTTCGCTGCTGCCGTTGATGGCGATGGCTCAGTCTGATTTCTCCGAGCGTACCGGAAAGGGATTCATAGAACGTTATTCCGATCCGGATGCAATTCATTGGCTTGGCGGTGATACTTCTTTTTCCTGGCAGTCCGGATATATGATGTTCGCTATGGAGTATTTGTGGAAACAGACAGGTAATCCACTATATTTCAATTACATAAAGAAGTATGTAGACCAGCACGTAGAGGAGGATGGAAATGTGATAGGATTCAGGGCCAGTGACCTGGATAACTTCGTGTCCGGCTATGCAATCCTCTTTATGTACGAACAGACAGGAGATGAGAAATACGCCAAGGCAATAGAAAAGATACGTCGTGGCTTTGATGATTATCCGAGATTCGATAACGGTATGTTCTACCACGCCAGGAGCATACCTCAGACTTGGGTGGACGGTGTGTTCATGGGGCAGATATTTATGGCACGCTATGCAAAGACGATGAATCATCCGGAAGATTTTTCGGAAGTCGTAAGACAGATAACAAGCAGCGCAGCACTCTGCGACAATGGCAGCGGTCTGCTCCATCACGCATGGGATCCGAACGGAAAGTCATCAAATATATGGAGCGAAGGAATGGGATGGGTCGCTGTACTTCTGGCGGATGTGTTCGATTATCTGCCGATGGATTATCCAGGAGCTGACAAGGTGATGGATGTCCTGGTCCGTATGTGCAGCGGATTGAAGTCATGTCAGGATCAGAATACCGGTATGTGGTGCCAGGTGGTGGATTGCCCGACAGCTCCAGGCAACTGGAACGAAACTTCTGGTACCGGAATGTTCATATATCTCCTTCAGACAGCCATCGACAGGGGATTCATTCCTAAGGAAGAATACCAGCCGATAGTGGACCATGCTTATAAAGGTATCCTCAAGAAGGTCGTCATAAACTCAGATGGTTTCATAAACCTGACCGATTGCAGCAGTATCGGTGTGATGCATAGTTATGAGGAGTATATTTCACAGCCGCGTGAGATCAGTACGTTTGCAGCATATGGATCATTCATCCTGGGAACAGGTATAGTCGAACTTGTTCAGTCACGCTGATAATGAATTCCGCCTCAAGAACAACCTGTCCCGGGGATGGCGCTTAAATTAATTTTCAGATATCAAAAGTCTTTACTATCTTTGCAGCCTAATTATTAGTGATTTAGACCGTGGAACCTCCCAGTCCTATAGTAAATAATCAGCAGATCAACACGGATCAGACTTCTGACGATCCGTTGTCCAACAGTGTATTTATGGTTATGGGCAGTACTTCTGACGAGAGTCAGGAGGTGTTTTCTGTGTGTGCCTGGTCGGCGCGCACGGGGTTGTCGTATATAGGCACGCCGAGTTCCACACATTCATAGAACATTATTGATATATGGCACTATATTTAAGAAAGAAACTTGAAAACAAGGCGGAAATCGCCGTATGGCAGGTCACGGAGACAGAAGATGAGCTGCGAAGTCTGGTATCAGTACCGACGGACGAGATGGAAGAGATCTCACTTTACAGAAATGAAAACCACAGAAGACAGAAGCTCGCTGTCAGAGCGCTTCTGAATGAACTCTTCGAGGAAAAGATGTACCTCAACCATCACGATAACGGAAAGCCTTACCTCGAGAACAGTGTGACAAACATCAGCATCACTCACACTGACAAATATGTTGCTATTATCATCAGCGATGACGATGAGCTCGGAATCGACGTAGAGTCTCTTGACAGGGATTTTTCTGTAGTGGAGAAGAAGGCTCTTTCTGAAGATGAGATCGACGATCTGGAGAAGGAAAAGAGAAACGAGCAGCTCGCCATCTACTGGTGCGCGAAGGAAGCTATCTTCAAGAGAATGTCCCAGAACAGAGTGGATTTTGCCGAGCAGATCGAGGTGGAGAAATTCAATGTCCGCAAGGAGGGAGAACTCGAGGCCACATTCATCCACAAGGATGAGCACGAAGAGGATTTCGAGCTTGAATACATGATATTCGACCGTCACGTGCTGGTATGGCTCGTAGGATAGCAGATTTTAACTTTTAAAAATTATATATTTCATAACACCTTGTCAGTTAAATAATTGGCAAGGTGTTATTATTTTTGTTGATAACTTTTCTTGGTAAATTCTACTTATTTGATTTATATTTGTCTGACCGTCAGAGAACGGCCTTCATAAAAGGAAACTCCCAAGTATAAATATTAAAATTGACGGATCTCTTGACAGAGGGACCCTGTCGGATTGACACTCATACAGTTATGGTAAAGCATGTAGTTAAGCGCGACGGTAGGATCGTGATTTTTGACAACAGAAAGATTGTTGATGCCATCCTCAAGGCAATGAACGTTACCGAGGAAGGAGAGGATATCGTACTTGCTGCCGAGATCGCATCAGCCATTTCCAAGATCAATATTGACAATATGAGCGTGGAGGCTATCCAGGATCAGGTCGAGTACGAACTGATGAACAGCCCGCGCAAGGAAGTGGCGAAGAAGTATATCGCATACCGCAACCAGCGAAATCTGGCAAGAAGCGCAAAATCACGCGAGATCTTCCAGGAAATCATCGACGCACAGGCTACTGAAATCACCCGCGAGAATGCAAATATGAATGCCGATACACCGGCGGGAATGATGATGAAGTTCGCTTCGGAATCGACCAAGTCATATGTGGATGAGTGCCTGCTTTCAGAGGACGTGAAGGAAGCTGTAAAGAACAATTACATCCATATCCACGACAAGGACTACTACCCTACCAAGAGTCTCACCTGCATCCAGCACCCTCTGGACAAGATCCTGGAGGACGGATTCTTCGCAGGCCACGGTGAGTCCCGCCCGGCGAAGAGAATTGAGACTGCGAGCATTCTCGGATGTATTTCCTTGGAGACAGTCCAGAACGAAATGCATGGAGGTCAGGCCATTCCGGCATTTGACTTCTATATGGCTCCGTTCGTAAGAAGGACATTCAGGGAGGAGCTCGATAAGATCGGTGAGATCAACGGCGAGAGCTACGCACGTCTCTATGATGTAACGATAGACGACTATCTGAAGCGAGACCTTGTGGGAATACAGGGAGACGACCGCGTCATCCAGCATGCTATAAACATGACAGTAAGCCGAGTGCACCAGTCAATGGAGGCATTCGTGCACAATATGAATTCCATCCACTCACGAGGAGGTAACCAGGTGGTATTCAGCTCGATCAATTACGGAACTGACACTTCAGCAGAGGGACGCTGCGTGATTCGTGAAATCCTCAACACCACATATGAAGGCGTTGGAAACGGCTCTACCGCCATCTTCCCTATCCAGATCTGGAAGAAGAAACGCGGAGTGAGCTACCTTCCGGAAGACCGCAACTACGATCTTTACAAATTCGCCTGCAAGGTATCCGCAAGACGTTTCTTCCCTAACTTCGTGAACCTGGACGCTCCGTTCAACCATCACGAGCTCTGGAGGGCAGACGATCCTAAGAGATATCAGTGGGAGGTGGCTACAATGGGCTGCCGCACCCGCGTGTTCGAGAACCGTTTCGGGCCTAAGACATCCATCGGCCGCGGAAACCTCTCCTTCACTACCATCAATATCGTGAAGCTTGCCATAGAATGTATGGGTATCGAGAGCAAGGAAGACAGAATCCACGAATTCTTCAAGAAACTCGACTGGACACTTCAGATCGCCGCAAGACAACTCGACGAAAGATTCAATTTCCAGAAGACAGCCCTGAAGAAGCAGTTCCCTCTCCTTATGGGTGCTCTGTGGATGGACAGCGAAAAGCTTTCTGACAACGACACAATCGAATCGGTAATCAATCACGGAACCCTCGGAATCGGCTTCATCGGTCTTGCAGAGGCTCTTATTGCCCTGATCGGAAAGCATCACGGAGAATCAGCCGAAGCTCAGGAACTCGGACTCCGCATCGTGACATTCATGCGCAGCAAGGTCAATGAGTTCTGCGAGACATACAAGCACAATTACAGCGTCCTCGCCACACCGGCAGAAGGTCTTGCGGGCCGCTTTACACGCTCTGACAAGAAGAAATTCGGCATAATCCCGGGCGTGACAGACAAGGACTACTATACCAACTCGAACCACGTGCCCGTATATTATAAATGTACACCTAAGCACAAGGCCGAGATCGAGGGACCTTACCACGCTCTCACAGGAGGAGGACACATCTTCTATGTAGAGATCGACGGTGACGCAACGCATAATCCTGAGGCGATAATGAATATCGTGGATCTGATGGACAGGTACGACATCGGCTACTGCTCAGTAAACCACAACCGCAACCGCTGCATGGACTGCGGATTCGAAAATGCCAAGCAGGGACTTGAGGAATGCCCTCACTGCGGAAGCCACAACATCGACAAGCTTCAGCGCATCACAGGCTACCTTGTGGGAACCACCAGCCGCTGGAACGGAGGAAAACTCGCCGAGCTCCGCGACAGAGTGGTACACGAATAATATCAGTCCGATCTGACTGGGAAACAATTCTACCGGAGGGTGACGCATTGTCATCCTCCTTTTTGTTTTATTTGACACTATAAATTTATAACTTTGAATCCTATGATAACCATAGCAGAAAACGAGCAGATATTCGATCAGACTGCTGCATCACGAGTGACCGACCAGATCATCAGCAAGCCGGATTCCGTAATAGGATTGTCGACAGGCCGGACCACGGGAAATATGCACAGGCTGATTGCCGTCAGGTGCGAAGAGGGAGATATAGACACTTCCCGGGTGACATTTTTCGGAGTGGACGAAATCACTCAGGTTCCAAGAGATTATTATGGCTCCTGTTACAGAATGATACGCTCGGAAATGCTGGACCGGATGGGCTTCGATGATGAGAATTTCCTGATGCTTCCGACATTCTCAGACGATTTCGGGCAGGCATGCAAGGATTTTGTCAAAGAGATTGAAGCAAGAGGAGGGATTGATCTCCTTATCCTTGGATTAGGTGAAAACGGTCACCTCGGATTCAATCAGCCTCACTCTCCGTATGAAAAGGATGCCTGGGTGACTGACATGGACCCCGAGCTTCTGGCCAGGGTCCGCAGAGAAGTCGGAGAGAACGGTGATTATAAAGGAATTACGCTCGGACTGCAAATGATCATGAGTTCCAGACGCGTCATCCTTGTAGCGAAAGGGGCACACAAAGCCAATGCTGTAAAACATATGCTTAACGGGAATGTCTCGACAGAATTTCCCGCATCCCTGCTCCAGAAGCATCCGGACTGCGAGTTCCTTTTGGATACTGCAGCCGCGGCACTGATAAAAGAATAACCAGTCAACTATAATATTATGAAAATCTTTTCCACATTGATTATTATCCTGGCTCTGCTGACATCATGTGCCGGGGAACAAGTACTTGTCATTACCGAGAGAGGAGGCCAGCACGAGAGTTTCGCCGCGGCAGGCCTTGAATGGCTCAACGAAACCGGCAAGGAAATGGGCTTCACAGTTACTGAAATCAATTCTACCGAACCTATTGACAAAGAATATCTGGACAGGTTCGATCTGATCGTACAGCTTGATTTTCCCCCTTATACCTGGACTGACACAGCTGCGGAAGCATTCATCTCATATATTGAAGAAGGCAAGGGAGGGTGGATCGGATTCCACCACGCCACACTGCTCGGAGAGTTCGACGGATACCCTATGTGGGAATGGTTTTCCGACTTTATGGGAGGTATCAGATACCAGAATTACAATGCCACACTCACAGACGGTGACGTTTATGTAGAGGATTCCACCCACCCTGTAATGCAAGGAGTGGAACCTCGATTCCCTCTTCAGGATGAAGAGTGGTACATCTACGACAGGTCTCCTCGTGGGAATGTAAAAGTTCTTGCTTCTGCCGACGAAAGTACGTATTATCCTCCGACTGAGATAAAGATGGGCGATCATCCCGTCGTATGGGTGAACGAAAATGTCAAGGCGAAAAATGTATATTTCCAGTTCGGTCACAGCAAAATACTGTACGAAGATGAAAATTTCCTGAAAATGTTCAGGAACGCATTGGAATGGACTCTTGACAAATAATATTGATCCTATGTTACGAAATCATTGGTTAATAACGGCAATGGCGAGTCTGTACTTGATGACATGCCTGGCCGGATGCAGGGAAACGGAATGTCCGGAGGGAGAAATGGCAGAGGCATTGATCAGAAGCGGCTATATTCACGAGCCCTTGTCTCTATCAGAGGAATATTCATACAATAATCTGATTGTCCGGGAGAAAACAGTGTCATCATCGGCCGGGATTCCCGGAACCTGGACATTGGAACTGCCGAACGATACCGGCATCCGTCCCACAGGCAGCCCAGATGATCCCGACTATGCTACCTATGGAAGTTTTGCCATTGAGATTCCTATAGCTGAAGATGTAAAAAGTGAGGAATGGAATCGCATTGCCTTTATGGCATATCCCGACTGCGAAGGAATGGGAGTCACAAACATCTACCTTGAACTTCCCGGAATATCACATCTGATCAATCTCAAGAACCGCCAATGGAATTTCTGCGCTCTTGAAGTTTCCCCTGAAATACTTTGCAAGACAGACAAGATCAGGATTTCTTCCACAGCCAGAGGAAAGGATCTCACTTATGGGGACAAGGCCATCTACAGGATTGACAGTCTCAGATTTGAAAAAGTCACTCATCCTTATAAAGAATCAGGATGGACTCCGGACACAGGTATAATATCATATTCTACAAGCGGTTACCTCAACGGCTATGAGAAGACCGCCATAACCGCAGCTGAAGGAAACGAATCGAAGTTCAGACTGGTCAGGAGAGACGGCTCTACCGCATACAAGGGAAAAAGCCATGAAATCGAGACCAGCATCGGAAAGCACCGCATTCTCGATTTCACTGATTTTGAACAGGCTGGAGAATATGCCATTGAATATGGCGGCATAAAGACCCCTTACTTCAGAATCGGAGAGCAGATATGGGAAAATTCCCAGTGGAAGGTTCTGAATTTCATATTCTGTCAGAGATGCGGCTACAATGTGCCCGGAATCCACTCTACCTGTCACACCGACCTGTATTCCGAGTATAACGGAAGAAGGATTCCATACAGCGGAGGCTGGCATGATGCCGGCGACCTCTCTCAGCAGACTCTGCAGACGGCCGACGTGACATTTGCATTGCTGGAATCATATGAAAAAGCTAAGGTCAGCGATCCGATTCTTGCTTCCAGACTGAAGGAGGAGGCAAGATGGGGACTGGAGTTCGTAATGAGGAACAGATACTCCGACGGATATAGGGCCAGCAGCATGGGACTTCTGCACTGGCTTGACGGAGTCGTAGGATCAAAGGATGACATCAAGACAGTACGCATCCAGAACCTGCCTTTCGACAATTTCCTTTATTCCGGATATGAGGCTTATGCAGCACTTACTCTCAAGGATGAGGACAGGAAGACCTATGACCGCCTTGTCACCATAGCGGAAGAAGACTATAGTTTCGCAATGGAAAAATATCTCAAGGACGGATATGCAGGATTCAGACAGCCCTACGAGCACCAGTACAACACATCGCAGTCCCAGTTCATGGCTACGGCATCCTGGGCTTCCAGCCAGCTGTATCTTCTGACCGGAAATCAATATTATGCAGATAAGGCCGTAGAATTCATAGAGTATGTATTGGAATGCCAGCAGACTGATCCGGTAGGCGAAGAGGCTATAAACGGTTTCTTCTGGAGAGATAAGTCAAGAAAGTCCATTGTACATTATATTCATCAGTCGAGAGAGCAGTTCTATATGATGGCTATGGAAAGCCTGATCAAGATCCTGCCGGAGCACAAGGACAGATCCAGATGGGATGAATCAGTACACCTGTACGCAGGATATATTCTGTCTATTTTCGGCTATACCTCCCCTTATAATATGATTCCGAGCGGAATATATCATATCAACGAACCTTCCGATACCGAAGCCTTCTATGCACTGCATCTTTTCCCACCTGCAGATGCACTTGAGAGATATGACCGGCAGATCCGCAATGGCGTGAGAATCACCGACGAATTCTATATCAAGCGCTTCCCTATCTGGTTCAACATATTCAACGGAAACAACGCTATAATCCTGTCCACCGCAAAAGCGGCAGCTATTTGCGGCAATATACTCAACGACAGATGCCTTAAGGAAATCGCCCTTTACCAGCTATACTGGATAGCCGGACGAAACCCTTTCAATCAGTCTATGATATATGGTGAAGGTGCATATTATCCACCTATGGACAGTTTTTCGTCTGGTGAAATCATCGGCGCCATTCCGGTGGGAATAAAGACAGTCGGGGATGAAGATGTGCCATGCTGGCCTCAGACTACGAATGCCTGCTACAAGGAGGTATGGGTAACCTCAGCCGGAAAATGGCTATCATTGCTGTCTGAATTCTAAAACAGAGTAACCTATTTATATGGAATTACAGAGACGGTGCCCGCAATGGCATCGTCTTCTTGTTCGGTAACATGGATGATACGCTGGTTGGAACTGCCACGGAAATGAAGATCGGGATCCCTCAGCTCAGCTTTGAAAGGGCCGTCCACAAGAGTATCAATATATGGAAGTATCTGGCTCAGACGCTCATCAGCAAGGATTTCCTCGTAAGTGAAGCCGGTATAGCACCATATATTCTTGCCGGTCTCTTCCTTTATACGACGGGCCAGCTCAGTGAAGGCTTCCACTTGATAGAGAGGATCACCACCGGAAAAAGTGACATTGGCAAATTCATCAGCCTTGACCACCTCCAGCAGTTCATCCACGCTGACCTCCCTACCGCCATTGAAATCCCAGGATTGGGGATTGTGGCAGCCGGGACAATGATGGGCGCATCCCGCACAATAGATCGATGTGCGGAATCCCGGCCCGTCAGCCATTGTCTCCTCCAATATGTCCAGTATCCTTATTTTCACAGAAAAGCCTATAATATTATCTATCAACTCATTACACAATCTACGTGCTGCACAAAGGGGAGCACGTAGAAACTATAAACAATTTATAATCAAGCGATTATTCATTCTTCGTTTTTGAGAGCGGGGCAGGACGGACATCATCCCAGGAGCGGATGGCATCATACGCCTCACGCGAACCATAGTATGCCAGGAATTTTTCTTCGTCATTCTCCACCCACCACTGTGTTCCGAGTCCTTTCTCAAATGCGAAAGGCTTCATGAACATCTTCACTGCCCAGGCAGGTGCAAGGAAAGCCAGATTGTAGAACCATGGAAGCTTCGACTTCATCGATGCAAAATATTCATCTACAGGGATATTGGCCCTGAAATGCAGGATTTCATCCAGTCTGTCCGCATCTTTGTACCACATTCCATGGAAATTCTTGAGGGCGAACCACTGAGGCTCGAATACCTTCTCCGGAGAAGGCAGACCAAGCGAGGATAGCATACGGGTCATGAATTCATAGTTGGTCATGCGGTACTGTTCACCGCTGCTGATATTGTATGCCTTGTTCCAGAAGTCTTCTGGAACCCAGTCCTCACAGACCTGTGCAAGAAGTCGGCCCGAATCTTCGATTGTCGCCCACTCAAGAACACCCCCCATAGGTACGTGGAAGGCAGTAGGATTCACCACGCTCAATATCCCCGGATAAAGGATTCCGCTCTGCCTGAGCGACACCCACCGTTTCAAGCCAGCAGATGCAAATATTTCCTCTGAACGAATCTTCGAAAGGGCATACATATCGAAAAGAGCGGGAGTCTGAGGATCATCCGCATCTCCCCAATGATGAGGGGGATTCCTGTCACCATATTGGGCCACTGAGCCTATATAGACCAATCGTATATCCGATGCATTCGGCTGAACCATAACAGCCTTGGCCACATTTTCTGCGGCACCGACATTGACCTTCAAGGTCTTTTCAGGATAATAATCCGCTGCAGGGGAAACCATTCCACCGACATGGAGTACATAATCAGATCCTGCCACGCCTTCCAGTACATCCTGATAGTTCATCAGATCACCCCAGATCACCTTTACAGACGGATCCGCAAGATAAGGGGCCAGCTTCTTCCTGTTCTTCTTGCTGTCCCTTGCAAGTATCCTTATATCGAACTTATCCTTGCGTCTATACAATTCTTGAAATCCGGCCCAACCCATATTTCCAGTCGCGCCGGTAATGAAAACAGTCTTTTTCATACTTATCTGAGCCATTGCTCCGGATTCTGAGGAGCACTTCCTTTCCAGACCTCGAAATGCAGTTGTGTCTGGCCATTAATTGTATCAATTGTTCCCAGTACCTGTCCTACAGCCACCTTATCTCCAGCTTTGACAGACAGTCCCTTCATCTTACAATACAACGTGAAATAGTTGCCATGCTGAATCAGAACGCACTGATTATAGCCCGGCATGACGAAAACTTTGCTGACTACACCGTCAAATACCGCCTTGACTTGTTCACCCTTGCTTAAGGCAATGTCTATTCCATTATTCTGAGGAAGCTCAATATTCTTATACACCGGGTGATACTGCTTTCCGAAACGTCCCATTAAAGGTCCATCTGCAGGCCACGGAAGTTTACCCTTATTATTAGCGAACTCCCCATCCAGCTTCATATCCGCCTGAGATTTCTGCTGTTCCTTCATCTTCTGGTCATCCGTCTTTATTGCCTGCGCAATGATTCGCGCAATCTCTCTGTTAAGCGCTTGGACTTCCTTTTTCTTGGCCGCAAGCTGATTCTGATATTTCTTCTTGTCCTTCTGCAGACGTTTCACCACCGAGTCAGCCTTGGCCTCATCCTTGCGAAGTGCGTCCACCTCCTTCTGCCGGGCATTCCTGACAGCCTCGGCCTCTTTTTTCATCTGGGAAAGTCTTTCCTTCTTACGCCCGAGTTCCTCCTGCATATCCCTGATCTTCTGGGCCTCGTCTTTCATCTGAGAGGAGAGATTACGGAAATATCCGAAACGGCGGAAAGCCTGACCTAGATTTTCACTCGCTAACATATACATATACCAGACGCGGGCATCCCTGTTCTTATATGCACTTCTGACTAGTCTCGAATAATGGGAAGTCAGGGTATCGATCCTCACTTTAAGACGATTTATCTCCCTATTGGTCAGATAAATACTATCATTGTAAAACCTAACTTTCTTATCAGCATCAGCCACAAGCGCCTTCCTGTTGGAGATCTTCTTGCGTATAAGGGTGAGGTCGGAAAGCATAGTATTGCTCTGGGACGCATTCTCGGCAAGCTGACGGTCGATAATGACAATCTCTCTCTCGAGCTTTGCCTTCTTAGCCTCCTGAGCACTTACATCCTGAGCATAGGCTCTCCCGCCAAAAGCAAGAAAAGCAATGAGCATCAACGATATTTCAACAACACGTCTCATCATTTCTTCATCGACTGTTTCCTCTGTTTTACCTTGGTCTCCAGATCAGGTATGTCTCCGTTGTTCTTCTTCAAAGCCATATTCCAATAGACCATCGCCAGGTCGTATTCCTTCAGGGCATATAAGACTTCTGCATAATGATCCATAATCACCACGCTGTCCTTGCCTCCATAAAGCATAGCGTGCTTGAAGAAAGGTTTGGCCTCCAGAGGCTTGCCCTGCAGATATAGAATCCATCCGAAAGTATCCAGATATGTGGCATTGTCCGGCTCAGCCTCTATGGTACGCTTGCTCATACTGTAGGCTTTCTTCAGATTCTTACCCTCCACACTGAGATAATAAGCATAATTATTAAGGACATAGATGTAGTCCGGATTGATCTTAAGAGCCTTGTCGTAGGCTTTGTATGCCTTTTTGTCATCTCCGAGCTGATGATAGATGTCTCCCATTGTCGACCATGCCCTCAATGTCTTCGAACTATCACGCGGAGCGACTTCCAGCACCTTGTTGCATATGTCGAGTACCTTGTCGTAGGCCTCAAGGTTGTAATCTCCGACACTCGCCATTTCGAGGAAACCGGTCTCCTGAGGGAATTTCTCAAACGCTGCACGGCCCTGGACAGAAAGTTCCTCCCAATCCTCGGCATACATAAGGAACTCCACATAATTGGCTGCAGCAGAAAAACTCTCAGGCCATGCCTCGATATTGGCTTTGAAATGCTTCTTCGCCACATCCTTTCTGTCTGTCGAGTAGTAATATACGGCGGCGGTCTGAAGCATCATGCTGTCAGCCGGATGTACCTGAAGAGCAATGTTCATTACCAAATCGATCTGCAATCTGAACGACGAAAGGAACTTCGGCTCAGTCCTCTGCACTACAGCCATCAGATAATCACTTTTAGCCACTGCTGGTGTCTCAGGATCAGCCACATACTGGTTCAAAGTCCCAAAATATCCATCATATTTTCTGGTCAGTCTCAATGTCTCAGCCTTGCCGAGCAATGCAGGAGCATAGTCAGGAGCCAGATCCAGCGCCTCATCATAATAAGCCAGGGCTGTGGAATCATTGTACATGGACATCTGATAATCGGCCAATGTAGAAAGCACATACGGAGATGAGTACTCTTTATTATATTCTTCCAGTGACGCGAAAGCTTCCTCCGGCTTGTTCAACATACGGAGAAGATTGAAACGGTACATCGCGATAGACTCGGTCATACCGAAGACAGTCTCGATCTCCTTCAATATATCCAAAGCCTTTTCGTATTCTTGCTGAGATGCATACATCTCCACAAGGTCGAAATACAATTCGCTTTTCTTAGGGAAATCCTCGAGAAGCTTTTCGTACATATCGACGGTCAGTTCAGGACGGGAAGTAAGAGAATAAAGCCGGGCCAGACGGTAGCGGTACCAGAAATTGTCCGGATCTAGTTCGGACGCCATTCTAAGGGCCTGTTCGGCCATTTCAGCATCATTCTTTGCAATGGCGCATTGAGCAATATAGTACCAGGCAGCATCGTCTTCCGGATTTTCCGCCACAGCTTCCTTCAGAAGGGTCAATGCCCCTTCTATGTCTCTTTCATTATACCTTTCCACGGCTGAAAGGATCAGATTGCTTCCTTTTGCCTCGGGCCTTACGCTCTGCGCCTGAGCTGTGGCTGCAAAGCAGAAAAGCATGAGGGCCGAAAATATGATTGACAATATATTCCTTTTCATTTCAAATGTTTCTAAAGAAATTATACAAAAATAACATTCAATTTCGGGAAATTCCATATTTTTGGAAAAAATGTGCCCACGATGCAACATTCAAGGTCCCGACTGCATCTATTAGGGGCACAAACAATAGAAAAACCTTCGGGACCCAAAAGAGAGAACCGTGGCTGAAACCATTGACTTACAGACCATTGATTTGTGCATAAAAGGAGATCGAGCGTCCCAGAAGGTTTTGTACGACCGTCTGGCACCTCGTATGTACCCTTTATGCATACGATACATCGGTGACAGGGAAATGGCGGAAGATGTGCTGCAGGATGGATTCATCACATTGTTTACCAGGCTGCAAGACTACAAAGGAGAAGGCTCTTTTGAGGGATGGGCGAGAAAGATCTTTGTTAACACTGCACTTATGAGCCTTCGCAAGAAGGATGCACTGAAGATGAGCGAAGAACTGGAAGCCGTCAGAGGAATAAAGGATGAACTGCCCTCACAGAATCAGAACATCGGATACAAGGAACTGATAAAACTGGTGATGCAGCTTCCTCCGGGATTCAGGACCGTCTTCAATATGTATGCGATAGAAGGATATTCTCATAAGGAGATCTCGGATATGCTTGGAATATCGGAGACTACGTCCAGAACTCAGCTCAGCAGGGCAAGAGTCTGGCTGCAGAACAAGATAAAAGAAATAGAAAATGTTTGAAGAACACGATAATATAAACGAATTCGACCGGATGATGAAGTCAATTCTGGAAGAAGGACAGGAAGAAGTTCCTGCCCGCGTCTGGAATGCCGTGTCAGAAGGTCTGGACAATGCTGCTCGTCGAAAGACTGTGGTGCTGTGGTTCAGACGTGCCACCATCGGTGTTGCGGCTGCTGCAGCCATTGCTATTGGCGTTATCTTCAACATCAGACATGAAAACGCCATTGTCCCTATGGTGAGAGACAACGGACTTATCGCAGTGGTAGAGCCGGAAAATGAGGTTTTGGATGAACCGATCACTCCGGAGAATATCAGAACCGCAGAATATGCCGCCATGGCAGAAGTCAAGCCGGCGAAGAAAACAATTGCCCCGTCAACTGCAGAGATTATTCCTCAGACAGCTTCCCAGGCAATGGAAATATCAGAGACAGTAGCGGCTATCGAGCCGGAAAAGGCAGAAAGCGAGAGAGTTGCAAGGAATGAAGAAGCAAAGGATCCAAAGTCCCATGCGTCTGCAACCCTTTTTCCAGAAGATTGGGAGGTAGAGGAGACAGTCAAGAAGAGAGATGTTTCCTTTATTGTTTCAGGTCTGGCCAGCACAAACAGCACTCAGAGCAGGAACAGAATCGGACTGATGAAGGCGCCGACCGTAACTTCCGCTCCCGAGCAGACAGGTATCACCGAGACCAGTACCAGCTCCACTTACGGACTTCCGGTCTCATTCGGAACAGGAGTGAAGATCGGCCTTTCCCCAAGGTGGTCAATCGGAGTCGGAGCAAACTACACTATTCTCACCAGACAATTCTACGGCAAATATGTAAAGGTCGATGACAATGGCAATATCCAGAAATCCACTTCATCGGACATACGCAACACTCAGCACTATATCGGAATACCTGTCAATGCATATTATGACATAATCGATCAGGACAGAGTGAACCTTTACGCTTATGCCGGAGCATCTGTGGAGAAATGCGTGGCAGACAATTACAATGTACTCAGCACATTCATCCGTCATAAAGAAAAAGTACCGGGAGTACAGCTTTCAGCAAATGCCGGAATAGGTGTGGAATTCATGCTCGGCAAACATCTCGGACTTTATATCGACCCTTCTGTCAGATATTATTTCGACTGTGACCAGCCTAAGAGTATCCGCACAGTACAGCCTCTCATGCTGGGATTTGAAATGGGTCTGAGGGCGAGACTTTAAAACTGTTTTCCCTCAATGATATTTCTCGCCAGAGTATTGGCGCAGACAAAATCCTTCAGTTGCTGACAATCAGGCTGAAGGATTGTTTTTTTATCCCCTTGCCAGAGCATTCTGCCTTTATGGATGAAACCGATCTTGTCTCCGATTTCCAGAATAGAGTTCATGTCATGAGTATTGACCACAGTAGTCATATTGAACTCCTTGGTAAGATCGCTTATAAGGCGGTCGATGAGAATGGAAGTATATGGATCCAGGCCGGAATTCGGTTCGTCACAGAAGAGGAATTTAGGATTCAGGGCAATTGCACGGGCAATTCCGACACGTTTCTGCATGCCGCCGCTGAGTTCGTTCGGATATTTGTCATCCGAGCCGATCACATTGACTTTTTCGAGACAATATTGCGCCCTTTCCCTTCTTTGAGCCAGTGACCAGTCTGTAAAGAATTCCATAGGGAACATTACATTCTCGATCACTGTCGCAAAATCGAAGAGAGCACTGCCCTGGAAGAGGATGCCGATGTTCTGACGCAATTGCCTCTTCTGATTTTCGTCCATACGGGAGAGACTCCTGTTGCCATAGATTATCTCTCCGCTGTCCGGTTCCATAAGACCGATCAGATTCTTCAGAAGAACTGTCTTTCCGGAACCGCTGGCTCCGATTATCATATTGCATTTTCCCTGCTCGTATGTCACGGAAATATCCTTCAGAACCTGTACTCCGTCGAAACTTTTGCTGAGATTCTCTACCTTGATCATTTTAGTAAAGCATTAACTGTGTGACAATAAGGTCGGCAAGCAGGATGAGGATGCTGGTGACCACGATAGCTTTCGTACTCGAACGTCCCACTCCGAGCGAACCTCCCTTAGCATAATATCCGTTGAATGCCGAGATGGAAGATATCATAAAGCAGAAAAGGGACATCTTGAAGCAGCTGTAGAAAATATAGAAGCCATTGTAAAAGGCCTTGATTCCCGTAATATACGAAGCCGTAGGAATGATCTGAGTAGTTTCCACCACAACATATCCTCCGATAAGACCCAACACAAGACTCAGAAGCATCAGAAGCGGACTCAGAAATGTGGTAGCAACTATTTTCGGGAGTACAAGAAAGCCTGCCGAATTCACGCCCATCATCTCCATCGCATCAATCTGTTCGGTAATACGCATACTTCCGATTTCCGATGAAATGTTAGAGCCCATCTTTCCCGCAAGAATCAGAGCTACCATAGTCGAGCAGAATTCAAGAATGAGACTTTCTCTCACCATATAGCCGATGTACATCTTGTCAATGATGGGATTCTCCAAGTTCGAAGCAGTCTGGATGACCAGCACTCCACCTATGAACAAAGAAATCACCCCCACCAGCAGAATGGATGAGATGATGAGTTTATCCGACTCATTTATAAGCTGACGGAAGAATATTCTCCATTTCTCAGGCTTTCTGAAGACCTTTTTCAGAAACAGGAGATAACGTCCGACCGACTCGAGAGATTTCCTTATCATGATCATTTTCGTTTTGCTCTGCAAAGGTACAATGTTTTTAGTATTTCCATTCTTCAATATATGTCAAAAGTTAGGGCTGAACGCATTTAAGAGACATAAAATAAATTTCATGTCACTTAAAATATTTTTTATGTTCTGAATTTCACCACATTTTTCTTTTTCTTTAATGTCTTATCGGATTTATGACGGACATTTGATAAAAAGGGTTGATTATGCTGATAAACATTCATTGCGCAAAATGCGTCGGAATCGATGCGATACCGGTAATCGTAGAGGTAGATGTCGCTACAGGGATCGGAATACACCTTGTGGGTCTGGCAGACGCGGCCATAAAGGAAAGTCTGCTGAGGATAGTTACATCGCTGCAGACATTAGGATTCAGGATACCGGGAAGGAAGATCGTAATCAATCTTGCGCCCGCGGACATGCATAAAAAGGGTAGCGGATACGACCTGCCCATCGCCTTGGGAATAATCGCGGCATCTGCGCAAAGAGACCTCCCCCTTCTGGATAAATTCCTGATAATGGGAGAGTTGGGCCTCGACGGAACGATTCGCGAAGTCCCGGGAGCACTGCCTACTGTGGAGCTGGCGGCCAAGAGGGGAATGATGGGCTGCATCCTCCCTCGCCGGTCTGCGCTCGAAGCTTCTGAATACAACAGCATAGATGTTTACAGCGTGGAAACAATGGAGGAAGTGCTCGATATTCTCTCTGGAGAAGTATCCAGAGATGACCTTCTGGCACGGAATATTCGTTCTATAGGGAGAACCGAACCATGTCAGACTCTATGCGGGGCTATGGATTTTTCTGAAATTATCGGACAGGAAGGAGCCAAAAGAGGTCTGGAAATAGCTGCTGCCGGAGGCCACAACGCCATTCTCATAGGGTCACCGGGATCGGGTAAAAGTTCATTGGCAAAGGCAATGGCAACTATCCTCCCGCCTCTTAATTTTCAAGAATCTATCCAGACAAGCAAGATATATTCTGTAGCCGGGAAAGGTAATCCTCTCGGTGGATTGGTGAAGCAAAGACCCTTCAGAGCACCGCATTACAGTGCTTCTATAGCTGCTCTTATAGGAGGAGGATCTGACAATATAATGCCAGGAGAGATATCACTGGCACATAATGGCATCCTGTTCATCGACGAGTTCTGTGAAGCACCTAAGAAAGTCCTGGAAGTGCTGAGAGCACCGATGGAAGACCGCAAGGTTACAATCTCACGTCTAAAGACAAAAGTGGAATATCCGGCTGATTTCATGCTGATAGCTGCTACTAACCCTTGTCCCTGCGGCTATTACGGAGAAGGGGAACGCTGCACCTGTACTCCTTCAAGACGTATCGCATATATGTCCAAGCTCTCAGGACCTATAATGGACAGAATAGACATACAACTTTGGATGCATCCGATAGATGCCAGAAAACTGGTAGAGAGAAAACCCGCCGAACCTAGTTCTGCCATTGCCGCAAGAGTACTGAAAGCCAGAGAGATACAGAAGAACAGATTTGCCACAGACGGCATATTCTGCAATGCCTCTATGAACAATAAATTAATCGACAGATATTGTCCTCTTGATGCGGGATGCAGAAAACTTATGGAAAAAATAATCGAGAAGATGGGACTGTCTGCCAGAGCGTGTTCCCGGATCATAAGACTTGCCCGTACCATTGCAGATCTGGAGGGATCGGACAATATCAGGATGGAACATATATCCGAAGCTGCGGGATACCGTTTCCTGGACAAACAGAATATTCTGGAGTGATCAGGAGAGTTTGGCCATGGCAAGGATTTTACATATCTTTGCCGTATGAAACAGGAAATTATCATCAGAGGAATCGAAGATCTCGAAAGAGCTGCCAGAGAGTTCCTCGAAAAAATAGGAAACAGTACGCTCGTCGCTTTCTTTGCTCCGATGGGCTCCGGCAAGACTACCTTCACAACTGCCATCTGCAAGGTTCTGGGAGTGACTGACCCGGTAGGCTCACCGACATTCGCTATCGTTAACGAATATATGAGGGCTGACGGAGAGCCTATGTATCATTTTGATTTCTACAGAATAAACAAGCTTTCAGAAGCCATCGAAATCGGTCTGTACGACTACCTCGACAGCGGATGCCTTTGCATTATGGAGTGGCCGGAGAACATTGAGGATCTTCTGCCGGAAGAGACGCTGAAAGTGCATATTACCGTCAATCCTGACCAATCAAGAACTGTTTCCTGGGAATCATAGGTCTGAGTAAGCAGTTACGGAAGCTATATAGCCGCATATATCCAAAGGCTCAAGCTTTCCATCCTTCCACACATTAGGCCGTCCTCCTTTGACAGAGGATAGTCCGATGTGAAGGATTCCGTTAACCATTGCCCCGCAACCAGTACCCATCACGACATAGTCCCAGGGCATGAAGTATTCCTCACCGCAGCGATATATGATTCCTCTTAGTGAGGCCGGATTGAATGCGCAGCAGATACCTTCTCCCGAGACAAAACAGGAATTAGCCACCATCCCGTCTGCAAATGCCGTGAACAGCCCCGGGCTAAGCCACAATGCGCTTGCCACCGTATTGTCGGAAGCAATGAAAAGACCTTCCCAGAAAAGGTGGTCTTCCCCGGTCATCATTCTGAATGACAAAGGTCTCCCGTCCTCAGGTGTTGCCAAAGCATTCATTATACCATCCAGAAACAAGACGGGCTTGTCCACTCCTTTCAAAGATGCGATGTAGCAGACCTCTCCCCTATAGGATATGACGTCCCATACCTTCTTTATATCATCACGCAAAGCTATCTGGGTGACCTCGCCGTCCGTACAATGATAATATCTTTCTATAGTCTCTTTATCGGAAATCACCGGCTCCGTAAAGGCAAAGCAGATGCGTCCTCCGTCACAATGAAGGCGTCCGAAAGTTCTTCCGGATGATCTTTCAAGAATTATTTGACCGTTCTTTCTGTAGGCGAAGCCTTTTCCTTTACGAGGATGACCCAATGTATAGACAGTATCGTTTTCCACGAGCATCCCGCAAATATCTTCACAACCCGGATATCGCAGAAGGGTCTTTCCATCTCGCTTGATGACAGTTTCGGTGCCTGTACAATAATCCGTATAAAGATGTCCCTCGATCATCCTGTGCATATCAGGATCCGGACTCACTTCATATGCGTCTCCGACCGGTATCTTCATCATCGGAAGCCCGTCTGCAAAGACCACCAGAGAACACTTCACGGTGCCTTTCTCCGGGTCCGTCCTCCAGTCATAGTCCTGAGGATAATCAAAACACGTGATATGACACACTTCCTTAGTATCAGACCCGACATTCATCCCGGGTCCCGCCCAGACATCCTCACGGTTCATTCCGGGCCTTCTGTTCACTTCCTCGACACCACAGGAAAAGACAGTCAACGCCGCCATACCCATAATCCACCAATCTTTCCTCATAATTCTTTTTGCTCCAAAGGAAGGAATAATTTCTGGGACCAACCTCTCGCTTCACCCCATATCCGGGCAGTTCGTCACCTTTTTCTTTTTCTTATCCTTTTTCAACTTTTCTTATGTCTTTATCCTGAAGGACATCCTTGAAGGCTGACACATAAAAAAGATTACAAATACACAAAAAAGAGAAAAACATCACTGCATTTCACCACATAAAACCGGGCATAATTATAAATGTATATACCTTTCTGCAAAATTTCAGCATATGAGTAAATTCACAAATTTGTAAATTTTATAATAATCATTAATTTTGCAGAAGGAATGAAAGTAATTTTCGCCAAGCAGTATCTTCAAGAACTATACTCCGGCAAAACCGTACAGAACAAAAAGTACCGTTTCCAGCCTCACATTGTAAAAAGATACTGTAAAACCATTGAGACAATGATCGACGCCAAAGATGTACCTTCTCTCGCAAGAATCAATTCATTGAGATACGAGAAGTTACAAGGAAACAAAAAGGGATTGTCATCAGTACGCATATCGGACAAATACAGAATAGAATTTGAAGAACACAGCGCCACAAACGAAGATATTGCAACTATATGCAATATAGTAGAATTGTCGAACCATTATAAATAAAAAGAAATATGGTAGAAATTGAAGGAGTTGACCCAATGATGATTGCCAACAATCTGAAGCCCAAATATGTAACCCATCCGGGCGAGGTCATTATGGATGAAATCGAGTATATGCAGATTTCTCAGAAGGAATTTGCAGAAAGGATAGGAGTATCCTGTTCTCAGGTGAACCAGATCCTGAGAGGGAAGCGCCCGGTAAATACTGAATTCGCCCTGCTTACGGAAGCAGCCACAGGCATTCCGGCCGACCTCCTGCTCAGAATGCAGACCAGATACGACCGGATCAAGGCTGAAAACAAGGCTGATTTTATGGAAAAACTTAAAAAGATAAAGAAGTTCGCCGCTGCACTTTAGCGGATATCAAGGCTTCCCGCTGACAAGCAGACAGAGGTAAAAATCTGTCGGAGCCTTATTTCCTATAAAGTGCAAACAGAGCCGAGCCGGAACCGGACATGGAAGCATATACAGCTCCCGAATCGTAGAGCGAGCGCTTGATGGCAGCCAGTTCAGGATACTTCTGGAATACAGTTTCCTCGAAATCATTGACCAGAATACCATCCCATTCTTCCACCGGCCTCGAAAGTGCCTCTCTTAAAGGAATTTCCGGAAGATGGGGTCTGATCCCGCTATAGGCATCCTTTGTAGAAACGGAGATACCTTCAGGAGTCAGAACCTGAAGGTCAAACTCCTCCAGACCAATCGGATATTCAGTCAACATCTCTCCTCTCCCCTCGCCGATCATCGGACGGTTATATATGAAAAAGGCACAATCGCTGCCAAGGCGGGAGGCGTATCCGGCCAATTGTTCTTCTGTCAATTCAAGAGTACAGAGTTCATTCAGCATCTTCAAAGCAAAGGCAGCATCAGCAGAACCGCCACCAAGACCTGCACCTACAGGGGATGTCTTCTCCAGGAAAATCTTCACTGGCGGCAGCTGGAAATCCTCTGCCAGAATATCGTACGCTTTGGCTGTCAGATCTTTCAACGGATCCCAATCCACGCCTTCCGCACGGGCAATGGTAATCATAAGCTTCCCGTCCTCGGATATTCCCTGGACTATTTTCGGAGCAGTGCATTCTTCCGTTTCCACTCCGAAACATCCTTCCGGCTTTACGCTGCCCTGAGATGCCGGGATAGACGAGCCGTACTTGCTGAAAAGAATCGCTGACGTACGGCTATAATCATCTCCGACGATTATCTCAAGGGTATCAGTAATGCCCGAATAAGGGATGAAAAGAGTTTCAAGGTCATGGAAACCGTCCTCACGTTTACGCAGAACATTAAGACCAAGGTTTATCTTTACATTAGGATTGGTAATCATAATACTGTAATTTCGAGCTTGTCGGGAAATCTAAATATTTCTTATTGAATCCTCGAACTGCATTGCAAGACTTTCGCGATCAGCCTCTGGAATCTGCTCCAGCACCGGAGCTATGAACGAAATCATCTGCAGCACCTTGGCATCCTCGAGGGTTATACCGCGTGAACGCATATAGAACTGTTCCTCTTCATTGAGGCGACCGATAGTTGCTCCATGAGAGCACTTCACGTCATCGGCATAGATTTCCAGCTGAGGCTTTGTATCCACCTTGGCATCATCCGAAAGCAGAATATTGTGGTTTTCCTGATATGCTTCAGTCCTCTGGGCATCCTGAGCCACAATTATCTTTCCATAGAAATCCACTCTGGATTTTCCACCCGCAATTCCCTTGAAAAGCTGACGAGAATTGCAATGCGGCAGATCGTGATGCATATCTACAGCTATCTTCACCTTCTCGTCACCACCACAGACATATGCGCCATAGATATTGGCTTCTGCTCCCTCTCCCGCAAGAGTCACGTCAAGTTTGATGTCACAGCTCACACCGGGATACACCAGAAGCACCATATCTGATCTCTGACCAGACTGCACTTCTATGTTACGGACAAGCTGTCCCTGTGAAACTATAATAACTTCAGTCATGATGAAGCCCTCCTACAGATTATCGTAACCCTTCTCCTCGATCTCAGCCACAAGTTCCTTGCCTGCAGTCTTCACGATCTTTCCATCCTTTAGCACGTGTACCACGTCTGGAACAATATAATCAAGAAGTCTCTGATAATGAGTGATTACAATAGCCGCTTTCTCTGGGGTATGAAGAGCATTCACACCGTTTGCAACAATTCGAAGAGCATCCACATCAAGTCCGCTGTCGGTCTCGTCAAGTATTGCAAGAGTCGGATCCAGCATCGCCATCTGGAAAATCTCGTTACGCTTCTTCTCGCCGCCGGAAAAACCCACATTTACTTCTCGTTTTGCAAACTCTGGCTTCATCTGCACAAAAGCCATCTTTTCACGAAGCAGTTTCAGAAAGTCACCTGCCTTAAGCGGCTCAAGACCCTTTCCGGCACGATGCGCATTAACTGCTGTCTTCATGAAATTAGTGATAGTTACTCCCGGTATCTCCACAGGATACTGGAACGAAAGGAATATTCCCGCCCAGGCACGTTCTTCAGGAGACATTGCCAGAAGATCCTGCCCGAGGAACTCGATGGTTCCTGATGTGACAGTGAACTGAGGTTTTCCAGCAAGAACCGCCGAGAGGGTACTCTTACCAGCTCCGTTCGGCCCCATGACCGCATGAATCTCACCCTTGCGGATAGTAAGATCCACGCCTTTAAGAATTTCCTTATCCTCTACAGAGGCCCTCAGGCCTTCAATTTTCAATAATATATCGTTTGCCATATAGCTTTTATTTTACGCATTGTTTCTATAAAGTTTATACCATGTGAACAGCGACCAGATACCATTCACAAGATAGAGACAGCTGACAATCGGCATGAACACCAGACCGGCCTTCAGATAAAGCGTCAGATTCGCAATGTTCACAAAGAGCCATGCTATCCAGCAGTCCCATTTCTTCAGAGCCGAAAGGAGTTGGGCAGTCAATATCAGCACAGTCACGCAGCAATCCAGATAAGGAAGCGGATTGGCCGGGAAATACCCTACTAACCAGCGTGTTCCCATCATACTCATCAGCCATCCCCACGCAAGAGCCAACATCAACACAAGACCCACTATCAATCCCCTCTGAGGCCAGGTCAGCATCGACACCTTCAGCTCTCCACTTCCGGACGAACTCTCCTGAGATTTCTTGGGATGGCTCCAGCGATATTGACCTAATATATTGATACCTAATGAGATCGGCTGCAATATAAGATTGGCGTACAGATTCTTCTGCCAGAACATGAAGAAGAGCAATGCTGTGTACATATACCCCACATAGAAATTGCTCTTATTGTTCCTTCCCGCCAGAAAAACCGTAGTCAGACCGAACACTGCCGAAAGAAGATCGATCAACAGCACCGGCTTTCCGCCCATTTCAAACAGTATTATATTCCAGAATTCCATTAAATGTTATGTTATAGATTCTCACGACTCGCTTCGCTCGCTCAGAATGACATCAAAGCATCATTCAGCAATCCACCAAACATCATCCAACGGATCCCTCAAGACTGACCTGAAGCAGTTTCTGAGCCTCGACGGCAAATTCCATCGGAAGTTTCGAAAGCACCTCTCGTGCATATCCGTTAACGATAAGACCCACAGCCTCCTCCGGGCCAATTCCTCGCTGGTTGCAATAAAAGAGCTGGTCCTCGCTTATCTTCGAAGTTGTTGCCTCGTGCTCAACTACGGCTGTCTTGTTTGCATTTTCGATATACGGGAAAGTATGGGCTCCGCATCTGTCACCTATCAGAAGACTGTCGCACTGCGAGAAATTGCGGGCATTGTCTGCACCAGGAAGCATTTTCACAAGTCCGCGATAGCTGTTCTGGCTTCGACCGGCCGAGATACCCTTGCTGACGATACGGCTGCGGGTATTGCGTCCGATATGAATCATCTTCGTACCTGTATCCGCCTGCTGGAAGTTATTGGTAACTGCCACTGAATAAAACTCCGAAGAAGAGTTGTCTCCCTTCAGGATGGTGGAAGGATATTTCCAGGTTATAGCCGAGCCTGTCTCCACCTGAGTCCACGAAAGATGACTTCCCGAACCTTTGCAGATGCCTCTCTTGGTCACGAAATTATATATACCTCCGCGTCCCTCCCTGTCACCGGGATACCAGTTCTGTACTGTGGAATACTTCACCTCAGCATCTTTCTCCACAATAATCTCCACCACAGCAGCATGAAGCTGATTCTCGTCACGCATAGGAGCTGTACATCCCTCCATATAGCTTACATACGAACCCTCATCAGCTACGATCAGAGTCCTTTCGAACTGACCAGTTCCGGCCGCATTGATACGGAAATAGCTCGAAAGCTCCATCGGACAGCGGACACCCTTTGGAATATACACGAAAGAGCCGTCACTGAAAACTGCGGAATTCAATGCTGCATAGAAATTGTCACCGACAGGAACCACCGAAGCAAGATATTTCTTAACAAGATCAGGATGCTCCTTGACAGCTTCCGAGAACGAACAGAATATAATACCCTTCTCAGCCAATGCAGATCGGAATGTAGTAGTAACTGATACAGAGTCAAATACAGCATCTACAGCCACTCCGGCCAGTGCCGCTCTCTCATGAAGAGGAATACCGAGCTTGTCAAATGTCTTTTCAAGTTCCGGATCGATCTCCTTCGGACGGTCCTCGTCCTTCTTAGGAGCCGCATAGTAGATGATATCCTGGAAGTCAATCTCAGGAATATCCAGATGAGCCCAGCTCGGAAGTTTCATTTTCTGCCAGCGGCGGAAAGCTTCCAGACGGAAGTCCAGCATCCACTCAGGCTCATCTTTCTTTGCTGAAATCAGACGGATTATGTCCTCATTCAGTCCCTTGGGTATGAATTCCTGCTCGACATTGGTCACGAAGCCGTGCTCATACTCCTTTTCGGTTATATTGTCTAATATTTCTTTATCCTTGCTCATATAAAAACTGCTATTCTGCAATGCTCAAGCCACAGACGGCCCGAATATGCAAAGATAGCAGTTTCTTATTATATTACCGATATAAAGGAAGCACTTTTTAACAGCTTCCTTTGAAGGATCATTCGTTGCTGAATACGACCGGAACAGTCATTTTCACATTCCTCTTTTCACCGTTATACTCAGCAGGTTCCCACTTCGGAGATTTAGCGACTGCCGTTACGGCTGCTTCATTAAGAAGCGGATTCGATCCGAATGCAGCATGAATATCCGATACTGTTCCGTCTTTAAGCACAATAAATTCCACGATCACTGTCCTCGAAGCATCCCCCAAGGATACTGATTCTGGATATTCCACCATAGAATTAACCCAAAGAGCGAAATCTTCGACTGTACCACCCTGGAACTTCGGACTTATCAGACCGGCCTTTTCCCTCATACGGATATTTCTCTCTTCCCAGATAAGCTCCAGCTCCTTCAGGAATTCTTCCTGCTTCCTCTTGAGATCCACGCGTGGATATTGAGGCTTCTGCGGCACGCTTGCCAGATCTTTGACATCTGCAATCCTGCTCTTGAGCTTTCCATTCCTGAACTTGGCGACTATCATGGTGCCGTCAGACCTGTACAATGTGTCGATACCGTGATATTTTCCTTTCTTGTACTGACCGGCCATCACGATGCCGTTGTCTCTGTAGATACGGCCATAGCCGGTAGCCTTTCCTTTCTTGAAATCTCCCCAATAAACCTCTCCATTAGGGAGGTAGCACACACATCGTCCTTCAGCCTTGCCTTTGCTGAAGGTGCCGAGTATGAGTCCGTTCTTATAAGAGTATAAGATTCCCCTGCCTTCCGGCCATTGACCTTCATAATGATCATAAGCATAGTCTGAAGAGCTGCGCTGATTCTGCGCAAAAAGGGACACTGACGACAGCATCGCCACCACCAATGTCAATAGAGTGAACTTCATTTTCATAGCATTGGTTATTAGAATTTCATGAGTCACTATAGCGGCTCCCTACAAATATAATGATTTTTCCATTGTAAATGCACCTTACCTTGCATTATTTTCGTAAGAACAGAAACGGTCACATTCGTGCTTTTGAGGGATTTTTTCACGTCCGAAAGCATAAAAAAGGCCTAATTTGAGCTTCCGAAGCACTTTTTTCCATATTTTTTGAAAATTTTTCGAAAAAAGTTTGGAAGTTTAAATTTTATGCGTACCTTTGCAATCCCAAACGAAAAGAACGGGTTTAAATGCGGAAATAGCTCAGTTGGTAGAGCATAACCTTGCCAAGGTTAGGGTCGCGAGTTCGAGTCTCGTTTTCCGCTCCAAAACAGGTCATCTTCGGATGACCTTAAATTTTGAAAAGAACTTCGGTTCTCGCAATATCACCCGACGGGGTTCCATCATATGTCAGTCGTCCTTGTGCACAAGGGACGGCTTTTTTGTTTATAGTCGGAGTGGAACTTCGGGATGGCAATTATGCCGTTTATTGGGTTACTCCGGATATATCATCTTCCTGGTCACTCCCCCATCCACAGTGATGCACTGACCGTTTATGAAATCACTCCCTTCCTCGCAAAGAAAGAGACACGTACGGGCAATATCTTCCACACGGCCTACGCGACCGGAAAGATGAAACTCATGATCCTCCGCACGCAACACTTCCCCCTCATTCACACTGATCCATCCCGGAGCAATACAGTTCACCGTAATATGATAGGGAGCCAACGAGACAGCCAATGCGTGGGTAAGAGACCATATTCCACCCTTGGATGCAGCGTAAGCCTCGGAACCGGGCTCACTCTGCAGATAACGTGTCGAACAGAGATTAATGATGCGACCGTAAGGATTGGAGGCACCAGTCCTTTCGCGATGCATTGCCAGCATACGGGAAGTGATGAAAGCACTGCGGAGATTTGTATTGAGAACCATCTCGAAATGCTCGACGCTCGTCTTCGTGATGGATTCGAAACTGCTGACGCCGACATTATTGACAATGATATCCAGATCTCCCCATTCCTCCAAAAGTGCCTCTGCAGCATCTTCCAGAGCGGTTCTATCGCAGACGTCAAGGGCAATGAAGCGCGCCCCTGAAGAAGCCATCACTTCATTGCCACGTTCTACGTCAATATCACAAAATGCCACCCGGTCGCCTTTATTCGCAAAAGCCTCGACAATTGCACGACCGATTCCGTGACTTCCTCCGGTCACAAAGACTCTTCTGCTCATTTTCTTTTACGATAATTAATCTGCATCTGATCGTAATATGGCATCTCATTCGACACTACGGTGCTGTAATATCTGTCAAGGGCCAACATGAATGCCGGGTCATCTGCCTGTATCGTACCTTCCCATTCCGGACTTGCATTCCATCCTCTTTCAAACACTCCACAGACCTTAGGGAAAATGTAATAAGTCACATGATCGAAATTCCTGACTGTCTCGGTCCAAAGCTGAGCCTGGACTCCGACGATATTCTCCTTCGCCTTAAGCTCAGTCTTTCCATCCGGAAGATGGGCAATATCACGCATGCGGCCTCTGTCATCCCACCTCACAGAGCGATACACATCATAAGGAAGGAGAGAGAAACTACGTCTTTCATCCACGAAGCCTCCCCAAGAAAGTCCGCGCTCTGTCTTATCCGGAGTATATGCAAAATCCATATAGGTATTGGTCATGTTGGAAAGGACAGAAGGGACACCATCATTGGCATATGCATATGGATATTCTTCCTGACCGGGACCCGTATACCAGAAATTCACAGAATACATATTCTTCTTCAAACGCTCATACACATGGTCCTCCAGATCCATCACAAGCTCCTGCCATCCTGAGAGCTTGACACCTCGCGCCTGTGCAATGTCAAGCACATTCTCTATATAATATGACTTGAGAAGCTCGATATCGCTCCATCCTCTTTCCTCCATTACTTTCTGACAAGCAGGAGATCCCACCCAGGCTCCGCCAGGCACTTCATCACCACCTATATGAATAGCCGGAAGAGGTACTCCCGCTTCCTTATGATATGCTATCAATGCGTCAAAGACGGTCTCAATGAATCTGTAAGTGGATGGAAGAGCCACATTGAGGGCATTATCCTTATAATATTGCACAGACATGTATTCAGACTTATCCTCAGGGTCGCTAAGCAGGTAACTGTCATCACCGGTACGCTTCGTGTAAGCTTCCATCGCTTTGATGGCAGCTCTGGAATGACCTGGCGTGTCAAATTCCGGTATAACCTTTATACGACGTTCCCAAGCGTACTTCAATATCTCTATATAATCATCTCCTGTCAAGTATCCATTAGCTGAAGAATACGCATCTGCAGGATCTATGCGGCCGTTATACGAAGGCATAAGACACTCTGACTCAACATATTCTCCGTCAGAATTCTTCATAGGGAAAGCATGACGGGCACCATATGATGTAAGTTCCGGGAACTTGCCAATCTCAAGTCTCCATCCTTCATCATCACCAAAATGAAGATGAAATATACTGACCTTATAATGAGCAAGAAGGTCTATCAACTTCAGGATATTGTCCTTTGTAGTGAAGTTTCTGGAAATATCGAGCATAAGGCCGCGATAGGCGAGATCAGGCCAGTCCTCTATGACCAGATTGGGAAGCTCGTTACTACCGGCATTGCGTATGAGATTGTCGAGAGTGACCTGCGCATAGAACGCACCGTCCTGATCAGCAGCCTCGACTTTACATTCTCCGTCAAGGGTGATTCTGTACCAGCCCGGTTTAGAAGAGTCCACAAAAGTCACCTGCGGCATAGTTTCCACCAGCGTAACACCTTCCGAAGGCTCAACCCTCTTCAGAGAAGGTATCATATCCCAGACATTGGTTTCCAATTGATTATACTCGAAATCAGGAACTCTCTCCGAAGGCAGGAAGACATATTCCGCCTCCAGCTCCCGTACCTTGCCTTCATGCTCAAGCACAAAGCCCTCCGGAGCCCAGCTATGACGCTGAAGCGGCCTGTCTATATAACGGACCACAAGGTCACTTCCCTCTCTCTCATAGGGAGTCACAGCATACCAGCATCCGTGATGCAATGCAATTTCTCCCTCGGAACCCTCCGCCTTTGCTCCGGATATATGGTTCGAGGATAGCCACACCTTCCAATCAGTTCCCTCAGGGGCATTTACTACCGTAAGCGTGTGCACAGCCTTGCCAGTGGCCGTATCGGCTTCACCCTCGGTCCAGATTATACTCACATCAGGGGTGCAAGCTGAAAAGAAAAAGAGCCCAAACAGCCCAAAAACAAAAGATAACTTTCTCATCTTGATAGCTTCATACAAAATGGGCACAGGAAATTCCCGTGCCCGTATAAGTTCATATTAAAGTGATGTTTCGAATTCCTTGAGGAAACGAAGGTCGTTCTCAAAATAGTTGCGAAGGTCGCGGACCTGCCATTTGAGCATTGCGATACGCTCGACACCCATTCCGAAAGCAAAGCCGCTGTACTTCTTACTGTCAATGCCCGAAGCTTCGAGAACGTTAGGATCCACCATACCGCAGCCCATGATCTCGAGCCAACCTGTACCCTTGCAGACATTGCAGCCCTTTCCGCCGCAGATGTTGCAGCTCACGTCGATCTCTGCCGAAGGCTCTGTGAACGGGAAGTATGAAGGACGCATACGGATCTGGGACTGAGCTCCGAACATTTCACGAGCAAAGAGAAGGATAGCCTGCTTCATATCCGCAAATGTCACATTCTCATCGATATAGAGTCCCTCCACCTGATGGAAGATACAGTGCGCACGGGCAGAAATAGCCTCATTACGGAACACGCGGCCTGGACAAACGATACGGATCGGAAGAGGCATCTTTTCCATCGCGCGTACCTGCACAGAAGAAGTGTGGGTACGGAGAAGGACAGGATTGTCGCTATCGCTGATGAAGAATGTGTCTTGCATTTCACGGGCAGGGTGCTCAGGCGGGAAGTTCAAAGCCTCGAATACATGCCAATCATCCTCGACTTCAGGACCTTCAGCCACATCGTAGCCGAATTTGCGGAAGATGCTCACAATTTCTTCACGTGCAATCGACACAGGATGACGTGAGCCAAGCTGTACTGGATCTCCAGGCATTGTATAGTCAAATGAAGCCGCTCCGGCTGCAGGTGATTCTGCAGCAGCTTCCTTCAGTTCCTCGATCTTTGCAGCAGCTGCATTCTTAAGCACATTGAGCTTCTGTCCGAACTCCCTCTTGAGTTCCGGAGCCACTGTTCTGAATTCATCGAAAAGAGCCGTAATCTCACCCTTCTTTCCAAGAAGGCGGACACGAGCCTGCTCGATTTCCTGCTCGTTCTTGCAGGATAAAGCTGCGATTTCGGCCATCAGGGCCTCAATTTTTTCTCTCATATCTTTTGTCTTTATCTCTTTATTCCAAATAATCCGTCACTTTGTATCCTGTAACAAGACACATACGCACAAATAAAGACAAAAGTAATGAATTTTTCCTATACCCTCATTAACGTCAGTCAAAAACTTACGGAATTATCTGTTTTTAACTGGATTGATTCGGTAGGTGACTTCAATGAAGATCAGTTTTCATTGAAGTCCACCATTGGTTCAAATTGCATTTTAAGATCGTAAGCCAAAGATATCTGGATAACATTAAGATATTCAAATGCAGAGCAGATCATATCATTATTAACCTTTATCCATTCCTGTGCTATATCCGAAGATATCGCATGGTTGAAAGCAGCAAGACGCTCCTTATTAGAATGGTTTTTTTTATCAGAGATGACTTCATTCAATAATGATAAAAACGATTCATTTACGTCACCTGACATACTCATGACATTATCAGGGATACACATTGATGCCGCATGGAACTCATTGACTTTGACTTCAGGCAAGCTAAATATGTATTCTCGCAGTTCAGTTGAAGCAGTATGTATTGCCGTAACTGCATTTTTAAGACGAGACACCTGCATTTTAAGAATAAATTCTTCTTCTGATTCCACAAATGTAAAGGAATTGATAACTTTTGCATAACCGATAAGCCTCTGCTGCAGGATCCTCGTTTCCTTTATAAAATCAGTTTGCAGAGAATCCGGAATATCGACAGCTTGCAAGCTGCTGATAGATGTTTGAGATTCTTTGATTTGAGTCAGAACCTTATCTATCGGATCAGGTGTCAGATAATCATTGATTTCGATAACGGACACGACTATTCCTAATAATATTGGGAATGGCTTGAACAGATGTTTAAGCAATTCATTGATTTTGTTGTAAAGAGACGAAATAGACATATTTCAATAAGATTTACAGTTTTATTAATAATGGAGACGGACCTTTTCCTTCTCTCTCTTTTCCACTTTCGAAAACATATTTCTTATTACCTCAACAGGCAAACTAAGAGGAATAAGTATTCTCATGACCGCACACCAAGGGCATACATCATAAACCATTGACCCTTTCTGCATATAGGTCTGATGCCCGCATTTTCCACATCGTCCTGACGGTCTACTGTAATCTGCAGCAGAAATTGCAGATAAAATAATCTTCAATAACATAATGGTAATATTTTAGAAGTTAAAACATATAGGCAAATCACCATGCAGGAAAGTATCCATTTAATATTTCTTTCCAGATGTAAAAATACAGCAGTATGTCCGACTTTCATTCATTCAGTGACGTCATTCACAGTCTTAAATCCATTATGGACGAAAATGTCTCTGAAGTTTCCGAAAAATCCTTCAGAACGTCTCCATTCCCAATCGATGAAGTAGTAATTCCGCACAAAGTATTTAAGTCCCAAGCATTACCATTGACAAACAGACAGGGGCGACCTATTTGGTCGCCCCTGTCTGTTTGTCAATGCATATTGCTACTCCTCCACTGGATAGCCGATAGCAACTACACAATATGGACGCAGCCCATCCTTGATACCAAGAAGCTCGCGTACATAATCCTCAGCCTTGGCTCCCTCCGGTTCAGCCTTCAGACGAGGGCGTCCATTGCAGTGAACCCAGCAGCTCACAAGGTCCATTGCTGTCACAGCCAGCTGGATGAATGTAGCCGATATGGCACAATTATCCACCCAAAGATCCGTCTTGGTCTCATCTCCAAGTACTACGATAGCAGCCTGAGCACCTGTGAGAAGTGCAGAACCATAGTCACGCATCTGAGAGAGGGCATCCAATGTATCCCTGTCCTCTACGATCATAAAGGCTGAACTCTTGCTGTTCCTTGAAGACGGAGCAGTTTCAGCGACTCTCACGATCGCATCCAGTATTTCTCTTTCAACAGGCTTGTCAGCATACTTCCTGACACTGTGCCTTTTCTCTATTACTTCTAAAAAATCCATAGTCTTATATTGGATCCCCGATCAGGTCGGGGATGAGGGTTTCTATTGTTTTACAGGTTGGGAATGAGGGTTTCTATTGTTTTACAGGTTGGGAATGAGGGTGTGGGATGGTTACTTTATTCCTTCGGCCTTCGCCTTGCGCTTTGCCCTTGCCTTCTGAGCCTTGCCGGCTCCCTGCTTCAGGTAAGCAGTCCATTGTTCCTGAGTAAAAATCTTCTGATATGTAGCATCTATCTGATCCATCCACTTGTCCTGTACGGCCTGATACATTGCGGTATTGGCCACCTTTGACTTCTGAAGTTCCTCATAATCAGCCATCATGGCAGGAAAATCATGCTTGAGGGTAGAATCCACATAGAAAAGCTGCCAGTCCTCCAGATCCAATATTCTCTGAAGTCTGTCAGCCTCCATTTCGGCCTGTTCATAAACATCCGGCTTCTCCGGCTGCTGTTGTGCCGACATAGTCATGCAGGCAAAAGCGAAGAAAAATACCGTTGACAGGCAAAATTTCCATTTCATATCTGACGATTTTTTTATAGTTTTGCAATATTGGGAAAAAGGCTTTTAACAGAAAGCCCCTCCAAAAACGACACAAAAATAATTAATAATAATAAAAGTACAAAATGAGAAGAATTTCAGCAGCACTCATCGCACTGGCGGCGGCAATGTTCACTGCAAACATTGACAGCAACGCCTGCACAAATGTCCTTGTGACAAAGGGAGCCAGCACTGACGGCTCGAACATGGTGTCATATGCGGCAGACTCGCACCAGCTCTACGGAGAGCTCTACTATGCCCCTGCCGGAGTATGGAAGGCAGGAGATATGAGACAGATAAATGAATGGGACACAGGCAAATACCTCGGACTCATCCCTCAGGTGGGAAGAACATACCAGAGAGTGGGCAACATGAACGAACACCAGCTCATCATCGCCGAGACCACATACGGAGGCCGTCCTGAGCTCGAAGATCCTAAGGGAGTCATGGACTACGGTTCGCTCATCTATGTGGCGCTCGAAAGAGCAAAGACTGCACGTGAGGCCATCGACATCATCGTGGACCTCGCCAACACATACGGATACTATTCAAGCGGAGAATCTTTCTCACTCGCTGACAAGGATGAAGTATGGGTCATGGACCTTATCGGAAAAGGACCGGACAACAAGGGTATCGTTTGGGTGGCAAGAAGAGTTCCTGACGGATACATCTGCGCTCATGCCAACCAGGCCCGCATCAGCACCTTCCCTCTCAACGACCCTGAGAACTGCATCTACGCTCCGGACGTAATCACATTCGCACGCGAGAAGGGCTATTTCAACGGCGAGGACAAGGATTTCAGCTTCTGCGACGCATATGCACCGCTCGATTTCAGCGGAATGCGCGGCTGCGAGGCACGTGCATGGTCTGCATTCAACATCCTCTGCGACGGAAAGTTCACTTATATGGACGAGAACGGAAACGAGGTGACAGCCGATGCATATGATTACATCGACTACGCAATGGGATGGGACAAGACCAAGAGATTCCCTCTCTTCGTGAAGCCTTCACGCAAGATCAGCGTCAAGAACGTGGCTGACGTGATGCGCGACCACTACGAAGGTACTCCTATGGATATGACCGTGGATGCAGGAGCAGGCGGAAACGCTCTTCCATACCGCTGGAGACCAATGGGATTCGAGCACGAAGGAAAGAAGTATGTCAATGAAAGAGCGATCGCCACACAGCAGACAGGATTCTGGTTCGTAGGACAGTCAAGAGGATGGCTCCCTGACGAAATCGGAGGAGTGAACTGGTTCGGATGCGATGATGCAGCCACATCATACCTCACACCTATCTACACTTCTACATACGAGGTACCTGAAAGCTTCCGCGTAGGAAACGGCAACATGATCACTTATTCTCCAACATCTGCCTTCTGGATGACAAACCGCGTGGCAAACGCATGCTACAAGGCTTACAACATCATGTTCCCTACAGTGGATGCAGCCATCGACGCTTGGGAGGCAGAGATGGCCGAGGCTGTGGCAAAGGCTGACCAGGAGGCTCTTGCACTCTACAACGCAGCTGGGGAAAAGCCTCGCAAGCAGATCAAGCGCGACAACAAGGCCGGCAAGGTCGTAGACCCTTACACATCTGTACGTGAATACCTTACAAGATTCTCTGTGGACAACGCACAGAAGATTTTCGAGAAATGGGTGGCACTCGAGCAGCTCCTTCTCGTGAAATTCATCGACGGAAACGTGAAGGCTCAGAACGAGGACGGAAGTTTCGTCACCAACGAGCACACCGACTGCATTCCGGCAAAGATCACTCAGCCGGGCTACACTGACAAGTGGAAGGAAGTGACTGCCAAGGATCACGGCAAGACTATTGAAGAAAGATAAATAATGCGTAAGTTTCTGACAATTGTATTTCTACTGCTTACAGTCCTGGGTGCAAAAGCACAATCCAGGGCTGTAAGCGGCAGAATAATTGATGCCGGATCAGGCGATCCGGTCATCGGAGCTGTTGTCAGAATCGGAACCGACTACCTGTGGGCGAGCACTGATATTGAAGGAGAATTCACTTTCGATAATGTCGAGTCTGGAAAGCACGAACTTGAGGCTTCCTGCCTGGGCTACGTGAGCGTCCTTATGGAAATCGATGTCAATAAAGACATTGAAAATCTTGAAATCAAGCTGCACGAAAGTTCACTTGCATTGGACGAAGTGGTAGTGACGGCGCAGAAGGCCAAGGATGGCCTCGGAACCACTCACAGCCTCGGTCGCGATGCGCTCAACCATCTGCAGATGTCCAATATGACCGACGTCGCAGCCCTTCTTCCGGGAGGAAAGACCGTCAATCCGGACCTTACCACCGAAAATTCATTCTCCATCCGTGAGGGAGGCTCCAACAGCGGAAACTCTGCCTTCGGAACGGCAGTGGAAGTGGATGGAGTCAGACTCGGAAACAATGCGTCATTCGGAGAAATGGGCGGAGTCGACACCAGAAGTGTGGCCGTGGAAAACATCGAATCCATCGAGGTCATCACCGGAGTACCTTCTGCAGAATATGGTGACCTGGGCAGCGGAATGGTCAGAATCAATACCCGCAAGGGCCGTACTCCGACCAATGTAACATTCTCTGTCAATCCGCGTACATACCAGGCTTCCGTTTCAAAAGGTATTGACCTTCAAGAAAATAACGGAGTATTGAACCTCAGTGCGGAATGGGCGAGAGCCATAAAGAAGCTCATCTCGCCTTACGAATCCTACACCAGGACCGCCATCACCCTCGGCTACAGCAACACCTTCGCCAAAGGACTGCGCTTCGAGGCCGGATTCACCGGAAACATAGGAGGAATGAACACGAAGGACGACCCGGATGCATTCACCGGAGAGTTCAAGAAAGAAAGGGACAATGCCTTCAGAGGTAATACATCCCTGACCTGGCAGCTGAACAAGCCGGGCATCACGAATCTGAAATTCGATGCCTCGGTCAATTTCAATGACAACCTCTATCATTACCACAAATACGAATCCTACGCTTCGAACCAGCCCGCCGTACACGCAGAACAGGAAGGCTATTTCATCGCCGGCAGACTTCCTCTGACATTCTTCTCGGACCAGATCATAGACTCCAAGGAACTGGATCTGGCTGCTTCTGTGAAATACAATTGGCACAAGCGCTGGGATGACGTAAAGAGCCAGCTCAAGGCCGGAGTACAATGGAAGGCGAACGGCAATGTAGGAGAAGGAGAGTATTATCTGGATCCGTCTCTCGCCACCAACGGATATAGGCCAAGGCCATATACCGACTATCCGTTCATGCACAATCTCTCGGTCTATGCCGAAGAACACCTGAATCTTCCGGTAGCAGGCACCAAACTCGAAGTTACAGCCGGACTCCGACTGGAAAATGTATTCATCCAAGGCTCGCTCTACAACAAGAAAGCCACCCTCTCTCCTCGTTTCAATCTCAAATGGCAGCTTGCAGAAGGCCTTGCTGTCAGGGGAGGATGGGGAATCACGGAGAAACTGCCTTCATACTACATCCTATATCCTAAACAGGAATACCGCGACATCCAGACATTCGGCTTCCCTCACGGAGACCAGACCAGCTATATCTATTATACCCAGCCATATACGGTAACATACAACCCCGATCTTCGCTGGCAGCGCAACAGCAGCTCCGAGCTGGGACTGGAAGCTTTATTCTTCGGTACAAAGATCTCATTGACAGGATTTTACAATATCACCAAGGGCCCATACAATTTCATCGATGTATATGAACCATATTCATACAACATACTTCAGCGTCCGGAAGGATTCACCATTCCGGCAGACCCTCAGATTAAGGTAGACAGCCAGACAGGAATGATGTATGTAAGAGGTGGTGACGATGATTATTGGACTCCTATGGACATAAAGGTCACTGACCGCACCTTCGCTAAATCGACCAAGCAGAATAACGGAGCCGATGTAAAAAGGGCCGGAGCGGAACTTGTGATAGACTTCCCTGAGATAAAGCCTGTCAGGACATCATTCCGACTGGATGCTTCATATACTTTCACCAAGTATCTGAATGACCAGCTTGCGGCATATTATCAGAACGGCTGGTCACACACCTCGCTTGCGAACCGTTCATACCAATATGTCGGAATCTATGCCAATGGAACAGGCGGCAATTCTGTGGCCAACGGAAAGATAACTCACAATCTGGACGCCAATCTCACCGCCATCACACATATTCCTCAGGCACGTCTGATCATCACCTGCAGACTGGAAATGAGCCTTCTCAGACGAAGCAGGAACCTGTCTATGTACAATGGCAGCCAATACGCTTTCACAGTAAGCGAGGCCGACAAGACCCCGACCGGGGAAGACATATATAAAGGAGATTTATATACCGCCATCCGTCCTGTATCATATATGGATCTGGACGGTAATGTGTACCCTTTCACAGATGCCCAGGCGGCAGACCCTGCATTTGCGAACCTGATACTCAAATCGGCCAACGCCTATACCTTCGCTCAGGATGGATATGGGGCCTATATGTCTGCCAATCTGAGCATTACAAAGGAGATAGGAGATCATGTATCCCTGTCTTTCTTTGCCAATAACTTTACCAATTCAAGGCCATATGTAGTGTCGATGGCGACTGGAGTGGGGGCGATCTTCACCCCGGCCTTCTACTACGGACTGACCTGCCGATTGAAATTTTGACACTGTCATTCCGAGGAACGGACCTATTTATCATTCCGAGGAACGAGCCTATTTGTCATTCTGAGGAACGAAGTGACGTGAGAATCTTATGAAAAGGATACTATACATATTGACCATAGTTCTGACTGCTTCCTGTGCAGGCACCAAGGACCCGTACGAAGGCTCCCTGCACCTGCTGTCGGTGACAGCACAGTACCCTTCCGGCTATGAAGGCTTCGACCTGGAAGGCTCCGATGCCTTGGTGGAAGAAATCAACACCGGAAGCAGATACACCGCCCTCACAGACGCCTCAGGAAGCTTCGCAATGACTCTTCCTGACGGAATCTACAGGGTCAATATCAGCGGACGCTCCGGTTCCGACGTATTCAACGGAGCAGCAGACAAGGTGGTCCTCTCAGGGGCCGATCTGAATCTGAAACTGCCTCTGTCTTACTCGAAGGCGGGTTCGATCGTCATAAAGGAAATATATTGCGGAGGCTGCAAGAAGCTGCCTCAGGAAGGAGATTATCAGGGTGACCAGTATTTCATCCTGCATAATAACGACTATAATGTCCAGTACCTTGACAGTCTTTGTTTCGGAACATTGTCACCGAACAACGCCACAGCTTCAAACCCTTGGGTATCAAAGGATCCGGCCACTGGAGAAAGCATATTCCCGGACTTCCTTCCGATTATACAGGCAGTATGGCAGTTCCCTGGTGACGGTGATGATTTTCCTCTCCAGCCTGGCGAGGATGCTGTGATCTGTCTCAGAGGTGCCATTGACCATAGTCTTCAGTATCCTCTCTCGGTAAATCTGAACAAGCCGGACTATTTCGTATGCTATAACCTGACATATTTCTGGAACACCCAGTATCATCCGGCACCGGGCAATCTGATTTCAGAGGACAGGATCATAGACGTGGTCATCAAGACCGGCCAGGCAAATGCATATACATTCTCCTTGAGTTCGCCTACCCTCGTGCTTTGGAAGGCAAAGGGAATGACCATCCAGGAATTTGTAAACATACCGGATAATATCACTCCGGTTCCGGGAAGCAGCATCGACAATGTCGTCAAGATTCCGTATGAATGGGTATATGACGCAGTGGAAGTATTCGATGCCCGTTCGGCCAATAATTCCAAGAGACTTGCTCCATCTGCAGATGCAGGATACGTATTGCAGACAGATGTCTTCCTTGGACACAGCCTGATCAGGCATGTCGACAAGGAGGCAAGCGCGGCTTCCGGATATGAGGTGCTCACAGACACCAACAATTCCCTCAACGATTTCTATGAATCCGAAAAACAGTCTCTCCATGAGTAAGCTCAGAAACATATCTGCATTAGTGCTGCTTCTGTGCGGACTGACTGTCTCGGCACAGAGGTACGAAAGGGTCGTGAAGGACAATTTCTGGAACAGTTCGAGAAATGTATCCGGCATACGTCAAGACAGCGTATCGCGCTCGTATGCAGAGGCTTATGGCAAATATGAAACCGGTGAATTCCGCGACACATGGCAGGCTGCGGAAGGATGGAGTGCGGGTGCAGCCACGGCCAGCATCAGGCATCTGGAAAGATTGTCACTTAAGGGATCATTCTCTTTCGAACAGACAGAAGGATATGGTATGTGCGGATCGATGTTCATTGATCCGGGCTTCTATCCTGTGGATGTGCTGGAATTCACTCCGGGACGCAAAAGTTTGCAGACCTATGCCCTCGACGGAGGATTTTCATATGATCTGACCTCGGAATGGAGGATCGGAGCGGCAATGGATTTCACCTCTGCCAATATGGCCAAGAGAAAGGACCTCAGACACACGAACTGGAAGCTTGACATGACCGTCGCTCCGGGATTCATGTATCACTGCGGGGACTTTGCCATTGGCGGAAGCTATATTTTCCGTAAGACCAGCGAAAGCATCAAGGCCGAGCAGGTGGGAACTTCCGAGTCATCATACTACGTCTTCCTGAACAAGGGACTGATGTACGGAGTCTATTCAGTCTGGAGCGGCAGCGGACTCCATCTTTCGGAGGCCGGAGTGAACGGATTCCCGGTAAAGGATTTCAGCAATGGAGCCGCCCTTCAGATGCAGTACAAAGGCTTTTTCGCAGAAGCAGAATACCTCCGTACCAATGGAACAATCGGAGAGAAGGAATATATATGGTTCCGCTTTCCGGGAGATGAGATCGGTGCCGTTTTAGGATATAAGCATATCGGAGAAGGATTCAAGCATTTTGCCAGGATCGATTTCGGATGGAAGGGACTTGGATTGGACGAAAGCATCTTGGAGAAGGTGAGCGAGAATGGAGTCACCACCGTACTGAACCACGGAAGCAATAGGATACTGACTCAGGAAACCATTTCCTTATCTCCTGAATATGAATTGGTTGGAAAGACTCTAGAGATTCTCGTCGGGGCAGATTTGAGATGGAAGAACGGTCTGTCTTCTCAGATGTATCCGTTTGTTTCCACCCAGCGGATGATGAACTGGAGAGCCGGAGCCGAGGCTCTGGTGCATTTACGCCGGTTCGATCTTGGAGCAGGATTGGCCTTCGTAGGTGGTTCTGTCAAGGAATCCTCAGACAAGGTCAATGAGGACAGCGGAGTGCAGACTTCGCCTTTCAGACTGGAAGAATGGTACTCCCGCCAGATGGAATTCCTCACGGCCACCAGGTCGGAAGCCTCTTTGTCGCTGAGATACAATTTCCGCAAGGGAATCTATCTGCAGGCCGAAGGCTTCTGGACCCACGGTTTTAGCCTTCCGCAGGACACCGGTTCAGACCGATTCACCACCGCCCTCCGCCTTGGATTGTCATTCTGAAATTATTGAACGTTGATTGTCATTCCGATGAGCCCGACTGTTATTCCGAGTGTCCCATTGCCATTCCGAGCGTCGCATTGTCATTCCGAGCGCCCCATTGTCATTCCGATGAGCCCGACTGTCATTCCGAGCGCCCCATTGTCATTCCGAGCTTGTCGAGGAATCTCCAAACGAATTATTAAAAACAAAATTTATAAAACTATGAAACGTTATCTATCCATCTCTCTCGCAGTGCTTGCAATAGCAGCCTGCCAAAAACCGGTACAGCCTGAAGCAACACCCGGAAAGATCCAGATCGAACCCGTAATCACCAAAGCCACCGAAGTCAATTTCGAAAACGGTGACAAGATCGGACTCACCATCGCAAAGGTGAACGACACTCAGAAATATGCAGACAATGCCCTTCTGACATACGACGGAAGCGTATTCAGCAGCGACCTGATGTGGTATGCCGATGCTTATTCAGAAGCTGATGTCTATGCATATTATCCATATTCAGAAAGCGGCACTCCTACTTCATATTTTGCTATTGAAGATCAGACAGAAGGCATAGCCAAAGCAGATCTTATGGCAGCCTCGAAGACAGGCGTCCTCCCTACTCCAAATGCTATCACAATGGTATTCAAGCACTTGATGACCAAGATCGTAGTCAATATCGACAATCAGTCAGGTGCAACCGTGGAGGAAGTAGGACTCGGTGGCAGCCGCCCTGCTGCTGATATTGATATTGCCGCAATGGCTGTGTCTGAATACAGCGCTCCTCTTCCTGATGTGGAGCTTGATCCGATCAAGGCATTCGAGGCAACTGCAGGCAAGGTATGGAAAGCCATCATCATCCCTGGCGCCACAAAACTCGAACTTGTGGTAAGTCTCTCCAACGGCAAGAAGATCTCCCAGCCGCTCGCTGAGATGACCCTCAAGTCAGGCGGTCAGTACACCATCAACGCCCGTCTCCTCCAGGACAATATGATCGTAAGCGCAACAGGCGAGATCGAGAACTGGACTGACGAAGGTGACATCGAATTCGACGGAGAAGGAACCACTGAAGATACCCCTGTGGAATTCACTGAATATGACGGATATTTCGTTTATGACGGCGTGGAATACAAGACCGTAACCCTCGCTGACGGAAACACATGGATGGCAGAAAATCTCCGTTTCATCCCACGCGGAATGACCGTTTCAAGCGACCCTGTAGAGGATGCAGGCATCTGGTATCCGGCAGCAAATGCAGACAAGGTTGCAGATCCTGCACTTGCTGAAACTCTCGGACTTCTCTATGATGCCTCTACTGCATTCGGAAGTGAAATTACAGCTGACAACGCCGGCACATTCGAAGGCACCCAGGGTATATGCCCTGAAGGATGGCATATTCCGACCGTAGCTGAGTTCACTGGACTCGTGGGACATTGCTCGAACAGTGCCCTCATCAACACAGAGGGTGCATATTACGACGCAACCATCAAGGGAGCCAGCCTCACCGCCCTCAAGGAAGCCGGATGGGAGTGGCAGTTCGCAAGTATGAGAAACAAGGCGAATACCGCCGGAAATGGAAGCTACACCGTAACCAACTACAACGGAATCTACGGAGTGATGTCATACTTGATCGGTTCTTCAATGTACCAGACGACTACCAACACAGACGGCTCCCTCAAGAATATCCAGTACTACTACCTGATGCCTACCTACAACGCTTCCAACGAAAAGGCAAGCGTAGCCTACGGCAACTTCCTCGCCGGAGCATCTATCCGTTGCGTGAAGAATAAGTAAGCAGTTATTATTCAGTCTCTTACTGAAAAACATTCCCTTAAATAAAGCTCAAGCCGATGAGCAGGCCAATCAATCTCTGGATAACTTCTAGAGGCATTGGACCTGCTCATCGGCTTGAGAGTTCTTTTCATGATACACCGTGGGCTAAGCTGCGGAACCTGCTTTAAGCTGCCGAATCCCGTATATTTCGGCTGCGGTGCTGCTTATTAGTTCAAGAAACAGCTTGCCCATGCAGGGCATTTATCAAATTAACATAGAACATCCGTGGAACAATTTGTCTGATTTTTCATAAAAATGCGACAAATTTTATCGACAAAAATTTAGCCTACAAGTACCCAGAAAGCCGTTTTCATCAAATAGCCGCATACTTTTTGATTATACGGATAATGCTCCTCAACTTTGCAGAAAAATATGACTATGGCAGCAAATGGGGAAATTGTAGTTTATCAGCCAGATGAGATAACAAGGCTGGAAGTAAGGGTCGAAGGAGAAACTGTGTGGCTGACGCAAGAACAGATTGCGGCTTTATTCGGAGTTAAACGTCCTGCAATCACAAAACATATCCGTAATATTTATGCGATACAGGAATTGGAGGAACATTCAGTATGTTCCATTTTGGAACGAACTGCGAGTGATGGCAAATCATATATGACTCAATTTTATAATCTCGATATGATACTTTCAGTAGGATATCGGGTAAACAGTAGAAATGCAGTTATATTCCGAAGATGGGCAAATTCTGTCTTGAAAGAATATCTCCTGAAAGGCTATGCCCTAAATAATAGATTTGTCAATTTAGAAGATCAACTGAAAGAACACAAAAAGATTTTAGACGAGCACAGCAGACAGATTGACTTTTTCGTCCACACTTCACTGCCTCCAATAGAAGGAATCTTTTATGACGGACAGATATTCGATGCATATGTCTTTGTGACAGGTCTGATCAAGTCTGCCCAAAAGCGACTGATATTGATTGATAACTATGTAGACGAAAGTGTATTACTGATGCTCTCCAAGCGTGAAGCAGGCGTATCTGCTGAAATCCGCACAGGGCGTTTATCTCAACCGCTTCAGCTTGATCTGCAAAGACATAATAGTCAATACGAACCCATCTCGATCATTCAAACTCAAAACATCCACGACCGCTTTCTTATTGTAGACGATGATGTATACCACATCGGAGCCTCACTGAAAGACCTTGGCAAAAAACTCTTTGCTTTCTCGAAGATGACGATCACCCCGGAGTTACTGATATAGGGCTCTCGCATGGCGGATTGCACATCGACTTTTACAGCAAAGCGACACTCGGTCACCAATACAAAGCAGGCAGAACAGCCCTTGGGATGGGTAGCTCTGCCTGGATAGACTATTAAATTATGTCATTCCGAGCTTGACGAGGAATCTCCTGACAATTAAGGAATTCCAAGTCCCGCTATCGCAAGGACTTGTTATTCCTGGACGCAACGGACAGAGTACCCGTACGCGCGGTAGTAGTGGTAGTTATGGAGGTAGACACCGCGGCTGGTGAAGTCAAGGTAGTAGGCGTAGTAGCTGTTCGGTCTCGAGGACCAATAGTATCCACTAGCACATCGATCGTAGGTAACAGCATTGTTGCTACGGGCTCCAGCAGCAGGGAAAAACACCTGAGGAACGGCTTCTGTATATGTATTTGCACCACTGAACCAACGACCTGATTGATTGTTTGAATCGGTTGTCCAAACAGAGTAATTATTATTCAGCTCATCAAGTTCTGCATAAGTTGGCACACGCCAGCCTTCCGGACAAGGATCGTATTCTGTCTTTTTCGGATTAGACTCTGAACCGGAATTCCACAACTTGCTATCTTGCGGATATAACCAATCATTATTATATTCCGATGTACTTGTGAAGAATACATTGGACTTGTTCTTATGCTGGCCTGTTATTGCTGAAACACCGCCCTCCTCAATGGTTGGCACTGAAGAATCTGCATAGGTTCCTTTTGTGTCATCTACAAGGCCATTATCATTATATAGACGTCCACTATAACCCTGTCCATACTTCCTACCCCACTGGTAAAGTTTACCATACTTGAAGTCTGTCGCATGATAGCCACAGTTTACAGGTGCCCAAATAGCCATACCTATTGCTGTTCCTTTGCCGTGATTCACACCATATTCATCGATATAATCTGCTGTAGCCACTACGCTAGAAGAAACGGTAACTGTACATTTGGCAACCTTACCACCAGCTGAAGCTGAAATATTTGCAGTTCCTGCTGAGATACCGGTAACAAGACCTGACTGGTCAACGGTTGCAACTGACGGCATATCTGAACTCCATACTACAGTCTTATCCGTAGCATCCTTAGGCTTTACCGTAGCTGTAAGCTGGTATGTATCTCCATCATATAATTTCAAAGAAGTCGAGCTGAGGGAGACTGTTGCGACTGGAACAATCAGCTCATCATCTCCCGGCTCCTCTTCAGACGGATTATTACCCAGCTTGAATGCCGGCATGTTAAGTATCGACGATCTGAGAACTGTATTGGCCTTATCTGTCTCGACTGTATATGTCTTGCTTTCTGTGTCGGTAACTGTTACAGTGAATCCCTTGCTGAAAAGCACCGGAGGGAGGGCGATGATGAACTCTGTTGCTGTGCTTTCATTGAGCTGCACGCCGCTGCCGCAATTAAGAGTTATAGTTTTTGAAGCACCTGAGGCCATTGTGATGGCAGGCTTGGTCTCGTCTGTGTAAGCAATCACTATAGCAGCACCAGACAGTTTTTCATTGTTCTTGCCCTCAAGCTTGATTGACTTTACATTCTGAGTTCCTTTGAGCTGGAGCTTCATGCCGCCGAGGATATTCTTGAAGGTGAGGGTATTATCTTCACTGACGGCCACCATTGCCATTGAACCGTTACCGAAGCTTTCTGAGGCATAGGTCTGCTCGGATGGGAGAACTATGTTCAGTGCGTAATTATTGTTTGATTTCTCGGCCTCTGCTGTTACGGAATATGGATAATATACGACGTTATGATTCCAATCGGTGCCACCATAAAGGTCATCGGAATTTCCTGTTGCCTGCTTTACAAAACGTGCGGATGTCTTGCCGACGCTTTCTTCTGAGACCTGATATTTCAGCCCAAGTGACGATTTCATAAACGCAACGACTTGGTCGCCTTCTGACCAACGGATGTTGTTATGGGCGTCCATGTAGGTCTTGGTGGAGGTTTCCTGTTCGATCTGAGCGATGATGATATCCGATTCCTGTGATACTACAGGGGATTCTACTTTGTTGCAGGCGGCGATAAGGGTAAGAGCCGCGATATAGATGAATGACTTTTTCATGATGGTTACTGATTAAAAGATTCTCACGTCGCTACGCTCCTCAGAATGACAAAAAGGGAAAACTCCTCAGGATGGCAGAGAGGGAGGCTCCTCAGAATGACAGAGAGACAACGATTTAGCAATGAGAAATGGATTTACCGATAATTACCAGATGCCTTCGTTTTCTTCAAGGGTTTCTGTTCCCGAACTTGCACAAAGGACTCCTTCCGAATAAAGTTCCAGCACCTGGACGGCTGGAGATAGATACTGTTTTTCTTCCATAGGATTTACTCCCCTCCCCACTTGGGAAAGATATTAAATTAAAGTGCCGAGTGGGGTGACTGAACAGCTTCTGCTGCCAGCCAGCGGCACATAAAACTAAATTTTTGCAAAAGTACGAGGTTTTATTCAGATAAACACTGATTTTAGGAATTTCTTAAACATAGGCAGAAGTATCACTGCCGATATACACACTCACAAACCTTCGGGAATATTTGCAACCAAATCTACTACACGTACTGCACTTTCATAAATTCAAGAATCTTCCGCCCCAACCTCTGAACACAGAGCACAAAATCACGTTCTTGGGTGCTCTTTTCCAAACTCATAGGTCTAGAGCCTAAAACCTTCGAACACACAGACCAGCGAATCATTTCCGGTAATACATTTTCCTGTGTTCCAAGGTATCTCATGCACGACCTTCGAACACAGAGAACCATAACATAGAGAGCAAAAATAGGGTCTGTGTGTTCGAAGGTTTCAGTAACGCCGTGCTGTAAGACGGTAAGAATTTAGGAATAGCGAATGAATACCTTTATTAACCGCTCGGGCCTGAAATAGCCAAAACTCGACCGAGCGGTATCATAATTCCATCAAGCATTTTTGGCAACCGCTCGGGCGAGTTTGAGGCAAAAGTCGACCGAGCGATATACAACCAAAAATGGATATTCGTGTGACGAGGCACCGTGGCCGGCAAATACGCCCGCCGGCCACTTCATCAATAATGTGCAAGCTCAGCCTGATGAAGGCTTGCATACTATTGATGGTGCCAGCAGAAAGAAGCCTATAAACAACGCACAAAGCAGGCTCCGCAGCTAAGTCCAAGGGCTGCAGTGCCTGCTTTGAGCTGCCGAATCCCATACACTTCGGCAGCGGTGCCGCTCTTTAGGTGTCGCACAGCACACTACTACCCAACAACTTACGTAAAATGCCTGCCACACAAACACAGCAGGCATTTCATGTAAACCATTAATAATCAAGAAGCTGAACGCCACCTATCAGAATCCTTTACTTATCATTCACAACAATCTGCCCGTCACGGACGTCGATCAGGATGGTGGAGTCGCGGTGGACGTGACCGTCGAGGATGGACTTTGCGAGGATATTGATCAGCTCCTTCTGCATGAGTCGTTTGATCGGACGCGCTCCGTATGCCGGCTCGTAACCCTTGGTGGTCATATATTCTTCGAAACCGGATGTGAACTCGATGGAAACTCCATTTTCCGAGAGTTTCTCCTGAAGATCCCGCATCTGCATCCTGAGGATGTCACGTATATCGGTCTGTGAGAGAGGCTCAAACATTATGACCTCGTCGATTCTGTTCAGGAATTCCGGACGGACCGTACGCTTGAGCACTTCAAGGACTTCATTGCGACAGTCTGAGAGCATCTTCATACGAAGAGATTCGCTCGACTCGCTGCGCTCGCTCGGAATGACATCAGCAGGAGGTAATTTCTCCATAAATGTCTGGATGATGTCCGCTCCGACATTGGAAGTCATTATAAGTATTGTATTCTTGAAATCCACCGTACGGCCTTTGTTGTCGGTCAGACGGCCATCGTCCAGCACCTGAAGGAGAGTATTGAACACATCAGGATGCGCCTTCTCGATCTCGTCCAGAAGCACCACTGAGTAAGGCTTGCGACGCACCGCCTCGGTCAATTGTCCTCCTTCATCGTATCCGACATATCCCGGAGGCGCTCCTACAAGTCGGCTGACAGAATGACGCTCCTGATACTCGCTCATGTCGATGCGGGTCATCATATTCTCATCATTGAAAAGGAACTCGGCGAGTGCCTTGGCCAGCTCGGTCTTTCCCACGCCGGTCGTACCCATGAAAAGGAACGATCCGATAGGGCGTTTTTCATTCTGAAGACCGGCACGCGAACGACGGACGGCATCAGCTACAGCTTCGATCGCGGTATTCTGTCCCACTACCCTCTTATGGAGTTCCGCTTCCATACGAAGAAGCTTCTCCCTTTCACTCTCCAGCATCCTGCGCACCGGAATACCGGTCCATTTGGCCACGACTTCCGCGATATCCTCAGGAGTCACGGCCTCGGTGATGATCGGGTCCTGAATCGCAGCCTGACGTGCTGTAAGTTCATCTATACGTGCCTGGGCCTCGGCCATCCTGGCATAACGGATTTCAGCCACCTTGCCATAGTCACCGGCCCTTTCCGCATTGTGTGCCTGTAGCTTATAATCCTCCATCTTCTGACGCTGGCTCTGAAGTTCGGAAAGAATCTTCTTTTCCTCGTCCCAACGCTTGCGCAGTTCATCTCTCTCGGCATTCAATGTATTAAGTTCCTCCTTGATCTTGTCCATCTTGAGAGACACTCCCTCACGCTTGATGGCCTCACGCTCGATCTCCAGCTGGCGGATGCGGCTGTCAAGTTCGGCAATAGGCTCCGGCACGGAATTCATCTCAAGACGAAGCTTCGACGCTGCCTCATCCACAAGGTCAATTGCCTTGTCAGGGAGAAAGCGGTTAGTGATATATCTATGAGACAATTCGACTGCCGCTATCAAGGCATCATCCTCGATCCGCACCTTATGATGATTCTCATATCTTTCTTTAAGGCCTCGCATGATGGAAATGGAAGCCGCCGGGGATGGTTCATCGACCATTACCATCTGGAAACGCCTCTCAAGGGCCTTGTCAGCCTCAAAATACTTCTGATATTCGTCCAAGGTAGTAGAGCCTATGGTACGGAGTTCACCTCGTGCAAGAGCCGGCTTCAAGATATTCGAGGCATCCATCGCTCCTGACGTCCTTCCCGCTCCCACCAAAGTATGAATTTCATCAATGAAGAGGATGACTTCTCCCTCACTGTCCACAACTTCTTTCACGACTCCCTTGAGTCTTTCCTCGAATTCACCCTGATACTTGGCTCCAGCGATAAGGGCACCCAGATCGAGGGAATATATCTTTCTGCTCTTGAGATTCTCCGGCACGTCACCGTCTACTATCTTCTGCGCGATACCCTCTGAGATAGCCGTCTTTCCGACACCCGGTTCTCCGACCAGTATAGGATTGTTCTTTGTCCTTCTGCTGAGAATCTGAAGAACCCTTCTGATCTCCTCATCTCTGCCGATTACGGGATCGAGCTTGCCCTGAGCCGCCTTTTCATTAAGATTGACGGCAAATCTGCTCAGATTTTCAAATTTGTTTTCTGCCATATCATGTCCGTTTTAATGTTCAATACCAAATCTTCGTCACGGCAGAAAGCACAATAAGCCGTCTGCTCCGAAGAACAGACGGCTATAGGTCAAAATGTATTCCAATCCTGTCTTTCTGACAATTTGTCAGTCAGACCGGCGACTCAAAATTACTCAGCTACAGTCTCAGCCTCTACAGCCGGTGCCTCCTGAACAGCCTCTGGGAATACAGGAGCAGCTGCCTCAGTCTCGAGCTTGTCAGTGTAGTCAACATCAACAGTCTTGTTGCCAAGTGAGAATGTTGTTACAATTGAAAGCACGAAGATGAATACAACGAGTCCCCAAGTGATCTTCTCGAGGATGTCAGCTGTCTGGCGTACACCGAAAGTCTGGTTACCTGCAGTAAAGTTGCTAGCGAGTCCGCCTCCCTTACCGTTCTGGAGAAGGACGATGAGTGTAATGAGAACGCTTGCAATGAGAACAAGCACTGTCAAAACTGTAAAAAGTGCATTCATATCGTTAATACTGATTTAATTCGTCAATTTTTTGAATAAGGGCTGCAAAGTAAGCATTTTTTTCTGGATATGCCAAAATTAGTTTAGAATAAATGCTTTTTGCCTGCTCCGGATAGCCTTGTTCGAGATAAATACGAGCTAAAGTTTCTGTATAAAGGTCGAATTCGAGGTCATGAGCCTCTTCAGGAGTAGGCTTGCCCTGACGGGCCTTGGCCGCATAGCGTGAGAAGACATTGTCGTCAGATTTGCGGACCCGATCGTACTCATCCTGAGAAAAGTAATCACCGACTCCGGCATACACCTTTCTATTGCCGGTCTCTGCGGGCGTATTGTCTTCTTCTTTTTTCTCTACAATATAAGACTTCAGGAGACTCTCTACATCCGCATCTTCCCAATCCGAACGACGTGCTGCCCTCATCATATCGGAAAGCTTCCCCCTTGCACCTATATACATTGCCGCATCGGCATATTGGGCTTCTCCCCAGCCATCACCTCCCATACGACTCATCCTCTCGCACAATTCCTTCCTGGCACCGCCGAACCACGGATAGAGGTTCACGACACCAGTCAGTTCGTCAAGAGTAAGTTTCTTTATGTCAATATATCCGCTCATACTACCAGTTAGCTACCGTTCCGTTGAATATATCCTCACAAAGCTGCTCTACGATATCCTCACAGAGAGTAGCCTCCACCGCATCAAGAGACTGGGTGGCATCAAAATCCTGATATGCAGAGAAAGACTTGTTCGAAAGACTCTCGTCAGGGAATTTCCTGTTTATGAATTCTATCTTGACAGTCACAGTCAGACGGTTCTGAGCGGCCTGCTCATTAGCAGTAATCGCCGTAGCCTTTACATCATACCCGGTAACCGCTCCAATTATCTCAAGGTCACCGTCAATATCTACCAATTCGAGTTTGGTGAGTTTTATGAATTTCTCCTGCATCTGTTCTGTAAGCATATTGCTCAAAGAAGGGTTCACCTTCGGAGCAAGATACTCGAAATAATTGACAGTCACTGTCTTTACCTCCGGGGCAATGGATGTTCCCGTAAAAGAGTATATGCCGCAGGACTGAAGCAATGGTATTGTCGCTGCCAACGCAAGCACCACACAGAGGCTTGCCCATATTGTTCTTTTCACTTTCATTTTCCAAACTGTTTTAACTTTCGGTAGAGAGTCCTCTCCGATATGCCGAGTTCCGCCGCAGCTTCCTTTCTGTTACCTCCATGCTTGCGGAGGACCTTTTCTATGAGTCCCATATTCGATGCCTTGATGGACATTTCTTCCGGCTCTCGAGCTTCGTATTCCTGATCTTCCGGATCGTCATCATAGCCATACACATCCTCTGCAGGCTCGTGATTATGCTGCATATGAGCATGTTCCGGAGGGGCGATAGCATGAGTCTGGCCATTTGCAAGACCGGCTTCCACTATTATCTTTTTAAGATACTCCACATCCTGCTTGAGCTGGAATATAGACCTGATGATAGCTTCTCTCTCAGCCGCACTTTCGGGAGTGTCCTGGTGGGACGGGCTCATTGCGGGTAGGAGATTTTCCGGTTCGCGAGGTATATACCGCGACAACACGTCCATATCTATGACACATTTGTCAGACCCCGGTGACAATCTGCACGATTCCAAAGCAGAAACGGTCTCTGCAATATTCTTCAATTGTCTGATATTGCCCGGCCACCTGTATTTGGTCAGCATTATGGAAGCATCTTCAGTCAACGCTACTCTTGCATAGCCGTATTTGGCCGAGAAGTCCGAAGCGAACTTCCGGAAAAGAAGATTGATATCATCGGGTCTCTCACGCAATGCCGGCATAGTGATGGTGACGGCACAGAGCCTGTAATAGAGGTCCTCACGGAATTTTCCCTTCGATACAGCATGGAAAAGATCCACATTGGTCGCTGCTATCACTCTCACATCCGTCTTGAGCACTTTCGAAGAGCCAACCCTTATGAATTCTCCTGACTGGAGCACTCTGAGGAGCTTGGCCTGTGAAGCCAGCGGAAGCTCAGCGATCTCATCCAGGAATATCGTTCCGCCGTCAGCTTCTTCAAAATAACCTCTGCGCATTTCATGAGCACCGGTGAAAGATCCTTTTTCATGTCCGAAAAGCTCAGAATCAATAGTACCTTCCGGTATGGCTCCACAGTTGATAGCGAAATACTTGCCTCTCTTGCGGGAACTGTTCTGATGAATGATCTTCGGTATGTTTTCCTTTCCAACGCCACTCTCTCCGGAAACCAGGACGGTGATGTCAGTAGGGGCAACAGTCACAGCCACCTCGAGCGCACGGTTCAAGGAGGGATTGTTGCCGATTATATCATATCGGTTCTTAAGACTCTGTAATTCCTGATTCGTCATAATGGGACAAAGTTACGAAAAGGGTTTAAAATAATAAAAATAATATAAAAATAATAGCTATCTTTGCATGATTTGTATATGCTTGTGAATATAAACTCATTTAATGCGAAACCAAACCAATTTAAAACTATAAGAAATGAAGAAAATCACTAAAATGCTGTCTGTTGCTGCTCTCAGCATCGCAGCTGTAGCCTGCGGTTCACCTGAGAAGATGGCCAAGATGGCAGAGAATGTAACCGTAAAGTGCAACCCTGCAGTTCTTGAGGTTGTAGGTGGAGAAATCGTTGCTGATGTAACAGTAACTTATCCGGAAGATTATTTCCATCCTAAGGCTATCCTTGAGGTAGTACCTGTAATCGTTTACGAAGGCGGTGAGGTTGCTATGGATTCATTCATGTTCCAGGGCGAGAAGGTTAAGGACAACTTCCAGGTAGTACCATCTGACGGAGCTACAGTTACCAAGAAAGTGAAGTTCCAGTATGTTCCCGGCATGGAGAAGTGCTACCTCGAGCTTCGCGGTACAGTAAGCCACAAGTCAAAGTATGTAGACCTCCCTTCAAAGAAGGTTGCTGACGGAGCCAACACTACTTACATGCTCGTATGCCAGAAGGGTAAGGTAGATCTCAAGGCTGACGGATACCAGGAGATCATCAAGCAGACTGCAGAGGGTCAGATCCTTTATCAGATCAACAGCTCAAACGTAAGAAACAGCCAGCTCACTTCACAGTCAATCAAGGATTTCCAGGCTGCTCTCGACGAGATCAAGGCTAACGAGCGCAAGACTCTCACTGGTACTGACATCGTTGCTTATGCTTCTCCAGACGGAAAGGAGAACGAGAATGCAAAGCTTTCAGACAAGCGTTCTGCTTCTGCTGAGAAGGCATTCGGCAAGGTGACCAAGAAGCATCCTGTGGATGGTCCTGTAAACGTTTCAAGCATCGCCGAGGACTGGGAAGGCTTCCAGGAGCTCGTAGCTGCTTCTGACATCGAGGACAAGGAGCTTATCATCCGCGTTCTTTCTATGTATAGCGATCCTGCTGTACGCGAGAAGGAGATCAAGAACATGTCATCTATCTTCAAGACTCTTGCAAAGGAGGTTCTTCCTGAGCTCCGTCGCGCAAGATTCATCGCTAATGTTGAGTATCAGAACTATACTAACAGCGAGCTTCTTGAGCTTATCGATGAGAATATCGACGTTCTCGATGAGACAGCCCTTCTTCGCGCCGCTACTCTCGTGAAGGAGAACAACCAGAAGGTTGAGCTCTACAAGAAGGCTGCAGACAAGTTCAACAGCAATGCCGCACAGTACAACCTCGCTGTGACTTACCTCAACATGGATGAGAATAACAAGGCTAAGAGAGCTCTTGACAACTGCGAGCATGATGCTGACTGGAACAATGCAATGGGTGTAATCGCTCTCCGCAACGGTGAGACTGCACAGGCTGCCAAGTATTTCGCTGCTGCAGGTACTGAGACTGCAAAGGAGAACCTCGCAGTTATCGATGTTCTTAACGGCAAGTACAGCGACGCTGCTGCAAAGCTTGCAGGCAAGAATGGATACAATGCTGCTCTCGTAGCTCTCCTTAACGGTAACAACGCTCCTGCTGCCGCTCTCAAGTGCGAGTGCCCACAGGCTGCTTACCTCCGCGCTGTTGCTGCCGCACGTCAGGGCAACGCTGCTGCCGTAGCAACTAACCTCGACGCTGCAAAGGCTTGCGAGAAGCTTGCTGCAAGAGCTGCAAAGGATATCGAATTCGCTCAGTACAGATAATTCTTACTTGAACATATCCATAACTCCTGATGCCGGTCTTCCTGACATCAGGAGTTTTTTCATTTCTTCCATATAAGGTGCAATATGAGAAAAGAACATCTCATAGCCTTCGCAGAGTGCGTTCAGGCCGGTTTCACCTTTATCGGTAGTATTGAATCTATGTTTAGGGCATTCGCCGTGACAGGCGAAAAACCAGCGGCAACGGAAGCATTTCTTCGGAAGTCCGCTCCTCTTGTCAATACCGAACTTCACTTGCTTCGATGAGTTCATCAAGGTGCGAAGGTCCGTCTGAAGAACATTTCCTATCTTATAATCATTATACACGAAATGGTCGCACGGATACAAGTCTCCATTATGTTCAATAACGGAATTGCCTCCGCAGGTCTCTGCCATGGCACATAGGCCCGGCTGTACCCCGCACCAGCAGGCAAGGGCTGCATCAAACTGATTTACAAAGACTTTACCCACATCATGACGGATCCAATAATCGAAGATATCGCATAGAAACTTTCCAAATCCGACAGCTGTGACCGACCAAGGAGCAAGTCTTGCCCCAGATGTATCAGGGCTTACGATAAGACCGTTCTTCACATGCTCCACGACAGGCATGAACTGTATGAAGCGGGTACCGGCCGACTTCAGAAATTGGTATATCTCCAAGGCCTTTCCTTCCGACTGCTTATTGACCGTAGTCATTACATTGTATTGGACTCCTGCCCGATAGAGCTCAAACATCCCCCTTCGTACACGCTCGAATACAGAAGCACCGCCTTTCCCGCCACGATAAGCGTCATGAACCTTCTGAGGTCCGTCAAGCGAAACACCTATAAGGAATCCGTTGGCACGGAAGAATTCCGCCCATTCACGGGTGATAAGGGTGGCGTTGGTCTGGAGAGTGTTGTGAATCTTTTTCCCTTCTCCGTATTTACGCTGTAGGACGATGGCTTTTTTGTAGAAATCAAGGCCTGCCAAGAGAGGCTCGCCTCCATGCCAGTTGAAGAAGACATCCGGCACATCATTGGCGGCAATATATTCCTTTATGAAATGCTCGAGCATCTGCTCGGACATACGAGGTTCCCGGCCGCCGTATATCTCCGCCTTATCGAGATAATAGCAGTAATGGCACCTGAGATTGCAAAGCGAGCCCACAGGCTTTATCATTATATTGAAAGCCTGCGGGCCCGTGATTTTTACGGCGTCCTGAAGGGTCAATGTATCCTTCAGATCAGCCATTAGAACGGATTCTGAGGAGGTGCAAAGTCGTAGAATGTACCGTAATCGCTTCTGCGTGGCTTACCTGGCATATCCGGATAGAAATCCACCTCATCCACACGAGTCTTGAGGTCAGCCACAGCCGCCTTAAGTTCGTCAGAAGCATCGGTATACATTACAGGATTCTTAAACTCAGGATCCTTCTTATATTCGTATATTCTTCCGTCCCAGAAATACGCATAGTCATCGTTCATCGCATAGCGTGAAGCATATGGTGCAGGAGTAGTCGGCCAGAGAGGGTTGAAATGCACGAGGCTGAGGTCTTTCTCCAGAGGCTCCTGACCATTGATTTCAGGGAAGAGGCTGACTCCATCGATATTCCATTCCTGAGGAATATCGATTCCGCAGATATCTGCAATTGTAGGGAAAATATCAGTCAGATCTGCAATCCTATCGCTTGTCTTTCCTCCTATTCTGTCTCCCCAGGCAATTACCAGAGGCACGTGAGTTCCTCTGTAATTCGGAGCTCCCTTACCGCCGCGGATACGGCTTCCATCCTTCTGCTTGGAAACGATACGAGTAGAAGTTCCGTTGTCAGCCGAGAAAATGAAGATGGTATTGTCCCATACTCCCTTTTCCTTTAGGTGAGCCACCATATTTCCGACCTGCTTGTCCATATACTTGACCATATCGCGGAAATATGAAGTATCCTGTCCGGCTGTAAAGCGGCTTTCGTAATTCCAATCCCAGTCGTACGAATCCGGGGTAGTTACGTGAGGAGTGTGTACGAGCGGCTCAGTAAAATAGAGCATAAAAGGCTGTCCTTCTGCCACTTTACGATCAATATAATCGAAAGCATAGTCTTCCATGGCATCCGGACCATAAGGACAATACTCGTATGTCTTTCCATTATTGTCGTAATAGCTGTTAGCGAAGCGATCTGTCTTATGAACATCACGACACTCCTTGTAAAGTTCCACCTGAGCAAGGAAAGATTCGTCCCAACCGAGCTTCGGAACCATCTCACGAGAGCGTCCCATCTGCCATTTTCCGACGATTGCAGTAGAATATCCTGCATCCTGAGCCAGATGTGCGAATGTTCTTTCATCGTCATTCATATATCCGAAGCAGACATAATTGCGGTCGCTGTACATTCCGGTCATCACCTGCACGCGGCTCGGGCTGCTAAGCGGAAGGGCATTCATATTGGAATACATAATACCCTGCTGTGCCAAAGCATCGACATTAGGGGTTTCATACTCCGCTCCACCGTAGCATCCGAAGCATTCTGCCCCGATGTCGTCGGCAAAGAAGAATACGATATTAGGCTTCTGCTCCTGAGCCGGAGTACAAGCTGCTGCAGCCATCAACGAGCCGAATCCACAGATTTTCTTAAAATTGCTCATATCCGTTATTTTCTATTGGCTACAATATAATCCATAACCTTGACAAGGTCAGCCAATTCGTTCCAATCTATTTTTTCTGATTTCAGGAAAGCCTTGAGCGCCTTCTTATCCAGTCCCTCCAAAGAAGTCACAGCCTTTCTTTCAGCCGGCACCTGCTCCATTCCTATGACCATATACAAAGACTTGCGGAAAGGCAGCTTTTCAGAATCGTCTTTCATAGCAAGAAGATCCTTATAGACATCAGTCATAAGGTATCCGTCATATTGATTGATGGCATTTTCATTATACAGAAAAGTCTTGGTGGTGGTACTGTTCAATGACGTAGTGCCATATGCTCCGTCATTCCTTACCACTGCCGAATACGTAGCCCTTATTTCCTCCACGATATAGCCTCCCGGAGCTCTTGCAAGGACCTTCAGCATCTTACCCCCGACATTGCGGAAGACATCATCGCCGATAACAAGAGTCGTTGCATTCAGAGTATTGGCCTCCTTGATCTTACCGTCCTCGACATAATGCAGCGCACCCAGGTTAAGATGAATATTGAACAAAGCCGTTTCTGTCTTTGAGCGGACATTAAGCACGCCTTCCTTGAACTCAGGGTACAGATACGGCCAATTAGTGGTAGGGGCCTGTGCAAAAGCCGCCACACTCATCAATGTGGCGACACACAAGAACATCAATTTCTTCATTTTATTCAGAAGCAGTGATAAAATCAATTATCTTCACAAGGTCTTCCGGTTCCTTCCACTTGATGTCATTCGCCTTCAAAAATGCCGAAAACGCCTTCTTATCCACACCTGTCATATCGATTACGGTACTCTTATTGGCGAAAATCATCTGAATACCTATTACAATAAATGTCTTTTGGGTCACCGGCACCTTGTCGGAATCATCCTTTATGGCAATCAGATCCTTATAGCTGTCGGTGATTAGATATCCATTGAAACTTCCGTTATTCTCCTGATGGGAGAATGTCTTGTCCCTGTTCGCCACAGCACCGCCATAGGCTCCGTCCCTGCTTATTATACCTGTGAAATTGGCCAATGTCTCCAATACGACGAAGCCACCTTCAGTCTGAGCCAGAACCTTGAGCATCTTGCCTCCGACATTACGGTAGACATCATCACCGATGGTCATTGATTTGATGCCCACGGTAGGATGCTCCTCGATGGTGCCATCTTTCAGATAGTGCAATGTTCCGATATTGAGATGGATATTATAACGTCCCTTCTCGACCAGACCACCTATTTTCTCGATCTCGCCTTCCAAAAAGTCAGGATACATATAAGGCCAATTGACTGTCGGTGAGACATTTTGTGCCAAAGCTGTCACGGCCATGAAGGCCGCGACAAGCAAGAAAATGATTTTTTTCATAGTATTTATTCTTTATGCTCAGCCTTTGATTCAAGGAAGAGCTCGTCCATCTGTTCCTGGTCGATGTATGAAGGAGAATCGATCATAACGTCGCGGCCCTGATTGTTCTTAGGGAATGCGATATAGTCGCGGATTGTCTCCTGACCTCCGAAGAGCGAGCAGACACGGTCGAATCCGAATGCGAGACCACCGTGAGGAGGTGCACCGAACTTGAATGCATTGATTATGAAGCCGAACTTGTATTCTGCATCCTCCTTGCTGATGCCGAGAACCTCGAACATACGCTCCTGCATTGCAGCCTCGTGGATACGGATAGATCCGCCACCGAGCTCGGTACCGTTAAGCACGAAGTCGTAAGCATTGGCGCAAACCTTCTCGAGATCTTCCTTCTTATCACTGTAGAAGAGCTCGAGGTGCTCCGGCTTAGGAGCTGTGAACGGATGGTGCATGGCATAGAAACGCTGAGTCTCGTCGTCCCACTCCACGAGAGGGAAATCCACCACCCAGAGAGGTGCGAAATTGAACGGATCACGGAGGCCAAGGCGGTTACCCATCTCGATACGGAGTACTCCGAGCATGTTCTGAGTCTTTCTCTTGACACCACAGAGAACGAGCATCATATCACCTTTCTTTGCGCCGAGACGGTCTGCAACAGCCTGAAGCTGCTCAGGAGTGTAGAACTTGTCGATAGAAGACTTGATGGAGCCATCCTCGTTGAGCTTGATGTAAACGAGTCCCTTGGCACCCACCTGAGGTCTCTTGACCCACTCTGTAAGCTCATCGATCTGCTTGCGGGTATAATTTGCTGTACCCTCTACGTTGATTGCACCGATATAATCTACACTGTCAAATACTGAGAAGCCGCATCCCTTCACGAGGTCTGTGATCTCATGAATCTTCATATCGAAACGGATATCCGGCTTGTCTGATCCATAGAAATCCATCGCATCGTACCAGCTCATACGCGGGATACGCTCTGCGATCTCCACATTGAGGACATTCTTGAAGAGGGTTCTCATCATTCCCTCGAATGTGTTGAGCACATCTTCCTGCTCTACGAAAGACATCTCGCAGTCGATCTGAGTGAACTCAGGCTGACGGTCAGCGCGGAGATCCTCGTCACGGAAACAGCGTACGATCTGGAAATAGCGGTCGTAACCTGCCACCATAAGAAGCTGCTTGAATGTCTGAGGAGACTGAGGAAGAGCATAGAACTGACCAGGGTTCATACGTGATGGAACCACGAAGTCACGAGCTCCCTCAGGAGTAGATTTGATCAAATATGGGGTCTCTATCTCAAGGAAGTTCTGAGCGTCGAGATAATTGCGAACCTCATGAGCGATCTGGTGACGGATCTTGAGTGCTCTCTGAAGAGGACCGCGACGAAGGTCGAGATAACGATATTTCGCGCGGAGTTCCTCACCACCGTCACTGTCTTCTTCGATTGTGAAAGGAGGGGTGTTGGCCTTATTAAGAACCTTGATCTCGCTGAGGCTGATCTCGATATCACCGGTAGGCATCTTAGGGTTCTTGCTCTGGCGCTCGATCACCTCACCGGTAACCTGGATGACCCACTCACGTCCAAGGCTTGAAGCGGTCTCTACAAGTTCTGCCGCAGCATGTGCATCCACTACAAGCTGAGTGATGCCGTAACGGTCTCTAAGATCCACGAATGTCATTCCGCCAAGCTTTCTTGACTTCTGCACCCATCCGGCCAAAGTAACTGTCTGGCCTGCATTTTCAATGCGGAGTTCCCCGCAGGTATGTGTTCTGTACATATAGTGTTGTTTTTATATTTTCGTAATAACTTACAAAAATACGAAATAAATAATAATTGTAATACATTTGCAAGCGTAAAATGCATTTGCACTATGTGGTTGATACTTGCTTTCTTCTCTGCAGCAATGCTCGGGTTCTACGATGCCTCGAAAAAGGCTTCTCTAAAGGACAATGCGGTCCTTCCCGTACTGCTGCTGAACACGATATTCTCGACGATGATCTTTTCACCGTTTCTACTGGACTACCTTGGCGGATTCGGATGGTTCGACGGAACATTCCTTGACACCTCTCCATTCCAGGGAAAAACCCAAACGCCTGCAGATCAGCAGATTATAGAAACTGCGTGCTCTCTACCGACGGCACGCAGTGCGCACAACTTCCTAGGAATCAACGCATTAAGCTCCTCCTATCTAATCATCAAAGCTCATCTGATGGTAGTCCTGAAGGCTTTCATTGTACTTTCATCGTGGATATGCGGATATTTCGGACTTAAACACCTGCCGCTTACCATCGTCGGTCCGATCAATGCAACAAGACCGGTACTGGTGCTGCTGGGGGCCCTGCTGTTCTTCGGAGAAAGGCTCAATATCCTCCAATGGACCGGTGTCCTGCTGGCTCTGGCCTCAATCTTCCTGATGAGCCGCGCGGGGAAGAAGGAAAACATTGATTTCAAGAGCAATAAATGGATATGGTGCGTAGCGGCAGCGACTCTGATGGGAGCAGTCAGCGGACTTTATGACAAGTTCATAATGAAGTCGCTCAGCCCGATGTTCGTGCAGAGCTGGTTCAATTTCTACCAGATGGTCATCATGGCTGTCATCTGCTCTCTGATCTGGTATCCGTCCCGTCATAAGACCACCCCGTTCCGCTGGAGCCGGGCCATTCCATTGATTTCAATATTCATCTGCATAGGCGACTTCGCCTATTTCACATCACTCAGCGACCCGGATTCGATGATATCCGTCGTTTCGCTGGTCAGACGCAGTTCAGTGATAATTTCATTCCTTTGCGGCGTGGTCATCTTCAAGGAAAGGAACATCAAGGCCAAGCTGGTGGATCTAGCTATCATTCTGCTGGGAATGGCCTTCATCTGGATGGGAACGAACTGATGTAAGAATTCCTCTTAAAAAATTATATATTTGTAGAAATTTTGATATCGATATATGGAAGTTAGAGCAAAGAAGGCCCTGGGCCAGCATTTTTTGACAGATCTGTCAATCGCACAGAGAATCGCGGAGGCACTTATCGTACCTTGCCCGGGTATAGAGACGGCTCACGATGCAGAAAACCCTATGCCTGCACTTGAGGTGGGACCTGGTATGGGAGTACTCACACAGTATGTGCTGCAGAGGCCTGAAGTGGACCTTCGCATGGTGGAAATCGACACAGAATCAGTGGATTACCTCTTGGTTCATTTCCCTCAGGTAAACGGAAAACTCATCGAAGCAGACTTCCTGAAGCTGAAACTTGAGACATTCTTCCCCGGTCAGTTCTGCGTCATCGGAAACTTCCCGTACAACATATCTTCACAGATTTTCTTCAAGGTGTTGGACTACAAGGAACAGGTTCCGCAAGTGGTATGTATGATCCAGAAGGAAGTGGCAGAGCGTATCGCCGAGAAACCGGGAACCAAGACTTACGGCATTCTTTCGGTGCTTCTCCAGGCGTGGTATGATATCGAATATCTCTTCACTGTAGGCGAAGGTGCATTCAATCCTCCTCCAAAGGTAAAATCTGCAGTAATCAGGCTTGTGAGAAACCAGCGCACTTCATTAGGATGCGACGAGGCCCTGTTCAAGACAGTCGTAAAGACCGGATTCAATCAGCGCCGCAAGACTTTGCGCAACTCCCTCAAACCTCTCATCCGTGCCAAGGCTGACCGCGAGGGCTGGAATGAGGAACAGCTTGCAGAATTCACAACAGACCCCGTTTTCGAACTCCGTCCTGAACGTCTGAGCGTGGAGGACTTCATCAGTCTCACATTGAAATTGGCATAACATGAGATCCCTCCTTATCATATTTACCGTACTGGCCATACTCTGTCCCGGCACAGCGGCTGCAGGCAAAAAGGCAGATGACAGCGTGGCAATACAGATGCTGCAATCGAACAAGAAGGCCAAGACATTGGAAGGTACGACCCTGAAGCTTGCAAGGCCAGCCCTGAAAAAGACTCCGATGTCCGTTCTGATGGACAATATAGATGCAATGCTGATCTGCCCGCTGGAGAAATCGGACAAGGCCTACCTCGACAAGGTGGACACAATGCTCACCGGCTATGCTAAGGTCAATGAGATCAACGATGACGACTACAGGATGCTGATATATATCGACACCCTGCACGGCAACCGTTTTACCGAAATAATACTTTATACCACTGACCCGGACAAGACTATAATGGTCTTCTGCGGGGACTTCACGACAGAGGGACTGACTAAAGTCGGAGAACTGTCAGACCAGCAGAGAGAAAAGAGAAGGCAATCCAGAAAATAGATTACCTGTCGAACGGATCTCCGTCCGGATCCTGACTCACTACCCAACGGAAAGCATTGACAAACAGAAGATTCTGGGTCGCGTCGATATATTCTTCATCGCCGTGGCCCATATTCAGATATATCATCCTGTAATTGCGGTTTGTCCACACTACAGGCCAATCTCCTGAATATACGATATCCTTTATTCCCAACGGATAATTCTTTGGAGACAATGACACAAGTACCTGAATATCAGGATTATTCCTTGGAGACGGAGTCCACTGATACCACTCGCTTGCCGGAGCGATAAAATCCTTCGGAAGATTCTTTGTCACCTGATGATCCTGAGTGTCAAGTTCAAGAAGCACCGGCTGAGGAGGCCAGTTATTGCAGAGGAACACACCCCCGCCGAGGAACTCGAGAAGCCAAGGCCAATTGGTGTTGCGGTCGTTGTAGGCGGCGGCGTGGAATCCTACCCAGCCGCCTCCGTTTTTCATATACTGCTCGAAAGCCTTCCTTTCTGCCGGAGCCCAAGGTGTCACATTCGGCATTATCACCACATCATATTCCTTGAGCTTTTCATACGGATATCCAGAGAAATCCGTAGTAACTTCGAGGCTATATCCTTCGCCGTGAGTAAGTTTCTTGAAAAAGTCGATTGTCTGATGAGCGAACTGCGCATGAGCCTCCTCCACATTCTCTGAATAATAGAGCAATGCCCTGAATCTCACTCGCTTACCTGCGTAATTTGCAGAGCGTGTCGCTGCATATTTTTCTCCAAGAATAGCCTTGGCGACAGTCTTGCGAAGGTCTCCGTCCTTATTGTCACCATCGTAATCCCAATACATTGCTCCCTTGAGTCCCTTCTCCAATGCATATTCGCATTTGATTCTGAGAGAACGAGGATTTTCATATCCGAGCTGAAGGACGCCCTCCTCATCTTCAAGATATGGTACCATTGCCTTTTCATCCCACTTTTCCACCACGCCGATATGACGGTGAAGATCCTTATAATCATTGAAGCTTGAGATTTTCAGGCCACCACGACCATAGAAAGGCATCCCTAAAACCAATTTCTCTGCCGGCATCCCCGCAGCGATGTGAGCCTTGACCGCCTTGTCGGAAGTAATGCTTCCGCTATTCTCAGACTCGTACAGAGCACTGTGATGTTTAGGAGCGTTGGCCATATCGTAAGCCATAATGTTCACGAAATCCATATAAGGCTCAATTGCCTTGAAGTCAATATATTCCGCAGATGCCGCACTGGCCAGTGTCAATAGTTTCTCCTGCCCGAGAGCCTTACGCAGTTCCTTCATCAGCTTGGTGAAATTGTCCGTATCCTTAGGTGAAGATGAGATGCCGGCTGCAGAACTGGTAGGATATTCCCAGTCAATATCGATTCCGTCCAGGCCGAATTCCTCGACTACTCTGAGGCAATCCTTGGCAAAGGCTTTGCGACGTTTCCCCTCCATAGCCATTTCGCTGAAACGGCCGCTTCCCCAGCCGCCGACGGAAAGCATCACCTTCAGGTCCGGATTCGTCTTTTTAAGAGCTACCATCTGATGAAGTCTTTCTGGATTATCGACCCTGACTCCGTCAAAGCTATCCGTCACATGAGCGAAAGCATAATTAAGATGGGTCATGCAGAAAGGATCTGGAATGACCCTGCTCCACGAAGTTACATAAGCGACTACCACACGGTCAGATTCTGCAACAGCCGCAGCTGAAGCACAAATTGCACTGATGATTGCCAGAATGGCTGAAAGGAGGATTCTTTTCATAGTATCGGTTTTAACTCCGATAAAGATACGGATTTTTGCGGACATTGGCAAAACCACGATTCAGCAACCACCTGATTCACTGAAGCAGTTCCACTCAAAGCACCGTGGCAGGCAAATACGGCCGCCGGCCACTCAATCACACCGTGCGCGAGCTCAGCCTGAAGGCTCTCGCACGGCGGATTGTGCTTGCAGACCGCACATTGTCCGTACTGATGGACTATATCACGGATAAACGCATCATTAAACTGCTTTGTCCGTATTTTAGCTTGATTTTACGGACAACGAAGATTTGGCAGAGATGCGAAGCCTGCTTTGTGCCGCCAGAGAGATACACACCACCCATTATTACATCATATAGCGCTGTAGAACATTCGTGGAACAATTTGTCTTGCTTTTTATAAAAATACAACAAATTTCGTCGCTAAAATCTGCCTCAGAAGCACATAGAAAGCCGTTTTCGCCAAATAGCCGTATTCTTTTTGGTTATACGGATAATGCTCCGGAACTTTGCGGAATAAAATTATGACTATGGCAACAAATCTTTATCAGTCGGAGAGATCACAAGACTATCGGTCAGGGGAGCATTTTGGAACGAAGTGATATAAATAGCTCGTAATTTGCTTTGTTACCAAATATTGGTAACTTTGTGGAAATTTTAATTGGTATGAAAACTACATCAGTGGCACTCGGTCCATATTTCGAAGACTTTATTAAAGCACAGATTTCTAAAGGGCGGTACAATAATGCCAGCGAAGTCATTAGAGCGGCGCTGCGTCTTCTGGAAGATAACGAAAGCCGTGTAATGGCATTGAAAGCCGCGATTCAGGACGGTCTGGACAGCGGCGAAGCTGAAGGTTTTGACCCACAGGCTCATCTAACTACACTTAAAAATGTCTAAAGTCCGATATTCAAAGAAAGCAGTAGAAGACTTATCGTCAATCTGGAGATATACGGTCAGGAAATGGTCCGAAAAGCAGGCCGACCGATATTACCAAAACCTCATCACAGCGTGTAATCATCTTATGGATAGCTCGTTACTATCGAGCAGACGTTACCAAGAGATTGCACCCGATCTCTTCGGTGTCAAATCCGGACATCACATCATCTTTTATAAAACCATAAGCGAGAGCGACATCTTCATCATCCGCATCCTGCACGAAAAGATGGATATAAAGGGGCATCTGCAAAGATGATTGTTTCAAGACATTTGCAGCACGCTATCGCAAGGACTTGTTACTGATAGACTACACTTTCATCATTCCGGTCTGAGAAAATGAGAAGGCGAGGACTCCCAGGCACATCGCACTGAAAATCAGGTTTTTCCAAGCAAGGACGAACTGCACGACAGAAGAGCCTTCCGAAAGCCGAGGCAATAAGAAATACACCGCCACGAAAAGAACGGAACAAAGTACAATATCAATAATCAGCGTCTTGACAGCATGACGACGGTAACGCTTACGAAGCGCCTCACGGATAAGGGCCAATATCCTCATATTTTCCTGTATCTTTTCCTCATCGACACCGTTTAAGGATGCAGGAACCGGCAACAGGTCAATCTGCCGGACAAGGTCGGCCATAAATGCATCGTCCTTCGGCACAGGAATCTTATTGTCCTGAAAGAATTTCCTTATATCTTTTTCTGTTTTCATAATCTTTCCAGATATTGTTTCAAATGTCCCCTCGCCCTCGAAAGATGCGACCTTATTGTCCCTGACGGCATCCCTGTAATCACCTCTATCTCCTTGACCGACTTTTCCTCCATATAAAAGAGCAGTATCACGGCCTGTTCCTGCCGGGTCAGGCTCCCGATGGCAGCGTATAGCTGCTGATATTCGTATTTTTTGTCGGCCGTTGAACCTTCATCCTTGACCTTTCTAACCTCTTGCAGATCAATGGATTCATTGTCAGGATAATTTTGCAGCTGATCGTACCAACAATTGTATGCGATCCTGAAAAGCCAGGTCGAGAAACGCGATCGGCCCTGGAAACGTTCGAAAGAAAGATATGCCTTAAGCAGCGCTTCCTGGGCAATATCGTCAGCACGGAAACCGTCCCCTCCACACAGACCGCGCAGGAATCTTCTCAAAGACTCCTGCTCGGCTGCTACCAGCTCTATGAACTGCTGCTTAGTCATTGACCAAAACCGTAATATGACTGTTATTTCTGAAGTTTCTTCTCCTCAGCCTCAATCTCTGGTGCCAGATACTTCTTTCCGACGAAGAATACCACCGCGAAAGCGATTCCTACAGCGATAAAAACTCCACCACCGATATAAAGCATCTCAAGTCCAGCCACGTCTTCAAAGGTATCAAGCGACGGACAGATGAGCAATGCCACACCGATAATGAAGCACACGATACCTGTGGTAAGTTTGCGGATGAGTTTCATCTTTGTGTTCCTGCTGCTTTCAGTCTCACTGATCAGGAGTTCCGGATCGATCTCAACACCATTTTCGATAGCCTTCACCAGCACAGCCATCTTCTGATTGTTCTTCTTGACTCTTGCACGTGTGATAAGCCATACTACCATAATCGGCAGGACGCACATCGCACATATAGGAATGAGAGCTTCAATGATGTCAACAATAGCGTTCATAATACAATTTATTAAAATTAAACTTTTCCCACCGCCTCTTGTGCGGTTCCGGATGTTAGACTGCCCGGTGGTAGGAAATGTTGCAGTAAATGTATGAAAATTTTGCATATCGCCACCGAGTCACTATCTTTGACATCTGACAATAATGCTATAAAATATGAAAGTACTACTTGTAAACGGAAGTCCCCACAAGGAGGGATGCACATACACAGCCCTCAAAGAGGTAGAAAAGGAGCTCAATGCAGCTGGAGTGGAAACTGAAATGATATGGCTGGGAGTCAAGCCGATATCGGGATGTCTGGGATGCGCTCAGTGCATCAGAAGAGGTCCAAATGGCGAACCGGCTTCATTGCGCTGCTTTATGAATGACCCTGTAAACGAATTCCTGGATAAAGCTGAAGAAGCCGACGGATTCGTTTTCGGAAGCCCGGTGCATTATGCAGCTCTTTCCGGAGCACTCACATCATTCATGGACCGAGCATTCTACGGCAAGGGAAAGGTGTTCCGTTACAAGCCGGCAGCAGGCATCGTAAGCTGCCGTCGTGGCGGATCCACTGCCGCATTCGACCAGATCAACAAATATTTCACCATCTCGTCAATGCCTGTGGTATCATCAAAATACTGGAACATGGTACACGGCAACACCCCTGAGCAGGTCCTTCAGGACGAAGAGGGAATGCAGGTTATGCGCGAACTCGGCCGCAATATGGCCTGGCTCCTCAAATGCATCGAAGCTGGCCGCGCTGCAGGCATCCCTGATCCTGTGAAGGAAAAACCGGTCATGACCAATTTCATCAGATAATAAACAATCTGTATTTTTCGTATACCGGAACCAATTGAGCGTTATTGCATTTCGCTCACTTAATACCATCAGAGGCGACCCGTAATGAGTCGCCTCTGATGGTTATATCATCTCGCAACCTGACTAGTAACCAGGATTCTGCATCAAATCAGGATTCATATTTATTTCACGCTGAGGTATTGGATAAAGGGTATAATGGGATGGAAGATCCTGTCCATAGTAAACACCACCTTTATATGTCCAGTTATAACCATGTATCCACTTTCCAAATCGAATAAGATCGGTGCGGCGATGACCTTCCCACATCAGCTCGCGAGAACGCTCTGCAAGGATGTATTCCTCAGTAACCTCAGTTGGAAGTTCTGCCCCAGCACGTGCAGCTAATTCTCTGAGTTTAGCCAATGCTTCCTGCTGCAGACCTAGTCTATAGCAAGCCTCGGCATAAATCAAGTATATTTCACCCAAACGGATCAATGGGAAGTCTATGTCACTGAAATTTTTATCCCAGCCATATGAGACTCCGTCATGAGAATTATTGTTGAACTTAATAAACGACCATCCATTCAAGAAGGTATTGAGATTATATTCCATAGATTCCTTACGACCTTTTATATAAAAATACCCGGCACGCTCATCTGTATAAACATACTCACCAGTCTTATAGTTCGGTTTTTTCACATCAGGAAACCATCTCCTGACATAATCATAAGGAACACGATTACCAGCCCAGCCGCTATTCAATCCTACAATATCACCCGGATTATCGTCTCCGGACAGTGAGGAAGATACTATAAAAGTAGTTCCACCATACGACATTGCCTTTGAATCATATGGCGCAGCAAACAGTATCTCACCTCTTGCGTCAGAATTTTCACCATTGTCAGCACGGAAAAGTTCCGCATGAGTCGGAGCAAGAGTATAACCAAGTGAGAATATTTTATCACAAGCCTCTCTTGCCTCCTGCCATCTCGGTCTGCCAGTATACACTTCGGCATTTATATATACACGAGCCAGAAGACCTAGAACTGTACCCTTATCCGCTCGTGGATAATTAGCTCGGGCAGCAGGAATTTCGCTATTGTCCGAAGAAAGATCTTCAAGTTCTTGAACTATATATTCAAACAATTCCTTTCGTGGCAACTGACTTGGATTAAATTCAGATATTGAAGAAAATTCTGTTGTAAACGGGAACATACCGAATACATCCATTGCTACCCAATAGAAATAAGCGCGAAGGAAACGAGCTTCAGCACGATACTGCATAACAGTTTTCTTAACAAATCCTGAACATCCTCTTTCTTCCAGCTTGTCTTCCGTAGTGTTACGCAAGAAATCATTAACGGATGTGATTACATTAAGACATTGAAGATAAACAGCATAGACAGGGTCAATCAAACCGCATGCGCTGAAATCTGCTTGATTAAGGAAATTAATATAAGCGTCGCCCCATGCACACTTTAGAGCATCAGCAGGAAGCTCCTGGATAGTCCAGAAAGCACGGACAAATTCCGCAGATCCTGGGTCAAAGAACTGATTACTCCAGTTCATACTCACAATATTTTCATAAATGCCGGTAAGTACCTCCTCGTATCCCATAGAGTATTTTCCATAACGATCATCTACATATGGATCTTTGTCTTCAAGAGAGACTGGTGGCATAACCAGAATCGATGAACGCTTAACCTCATTAGCAACGTTTGTGGATATTTTATATAGATCTTCCTGAGCATCAGCTATATATACTGTGAAACCGTTTGTAAACTTAGTTGGCGGGAGAGCAATCATAAATTCTGTTACTTTATGCTCATTAAGCTGAACTCCTTCGCCACAATATAACTTTACAGAAGAGTTTCCACCTTCTAATGAAATCTGAGGACGTTGATTGTCTGAAAACACAGTAACTGTAGCTGATCCAGCCAGTGGTTCTTCTAAATTTCCCTTGACTTCAATGGACTTCACAATATGCGTTCCTGTCAACTGAAGTTTGAGTACTCCCAAAACATTCTTGAACTTCAGGTTAAAATCCGACTCGTTATCAGTTACTGCAACCATAGGAAAGCTACCGTTGCTGAACGAATTCGGAGTATATACCTGAGTACTTGGAATCACAGTATTACTGACTCTATAAACACCATCTGCATCCAAATAAGATCCGGATAATGATAAGTTCCTGGAATATGGATAATAGGCCACATTGCAAGGAATCTCTATTCCCGCGTTAAAATCTCCCGTCCCTTGAGCATCATTTCCCACATATTCCAAAGTGCCATTGCTCTTACCTGCAGATGCAGATGAAACGGAATACTCATCTGCAATTGTACTACCTTGAAATACCGCAACGCGATCTCCCGCTGACCACAAAACTGCTCTGTTTGAGGCCAATGCAGTCTTTGTAGGAGCATCAAATTCCTCAAAAGATGTAGTGAACAGATCTTTTGACACTATGATTTCCTCTGATTCCTGCTTATAACAACTGCTCAACCCAATGGTAACTATTGCCAATAAAATGACTGATTTTTTCATAAATAACGATGTCTTGTTCTTAGGTTGACAAAATTAAACCATTCCCGATCGACTTCAAAACATTTGTATGACTTTCTTATTATTTGAAAACGGGAAAATGAATATTATATTTGTATGTCCATGTAGAAAATTCAGTGAACACATTATGAAAAATACTATTCTCTTATTAATAACAACAGCTGCAGTGCTGGCCGGTTGCCAGAAAGCGGAATATGACAGTACATCCGGATCTGAAATTTTCACGGCTTCAATAGATGAATCTGGCACTCAGACCAGAACTACTATGACCTATGACAGACAAGTGGTCTGGTCATCTGAAGATCAGCTTGCAGTTTTTCAAGGCAAAACAGTAGCAAATCAATATAAATTAAAAGAAAGCTATGCAGGATCCAGCAACGCTTCATTTAAACTAGTGTCCGAAAACACTTCAGCAAATAAAGACAATGACATTCTACGCAACATAGCTTTATATCCATATTCAGAAGATATTGTTCTTTCTAAGGGTATGGATAACAGCAAGGAAGATGTATACAAGATATCAAATGTGGTTCTTCCTGAATCTCAAATATATTCGCCCGATAGCTTCGGCAACGGTACTTTCCCAATGGTTGCTGTAACCAGAAGCTTAGGTGACCATAATCTCAAGTTCAAGAATGTCATGGGTGCCATCCAGTTTGAGTTCGTGGGAAATCAATTAGTAAAATCTATAAGCATAAAGGGAAATAACGGAGAACGTCTTGCGGGTGAAGCAACAATAACTGCACACGGAAATAATCTTATGCCGACAATCCAAATGGGATCAGAGGCTTTTACAGAAGTTACTCTTGATTGCGATTGGGGTGTTCAGCTTACGAGGAGCGAGCCAACAAAATTTATAATTGCACTACCGCCTGTTAAATTTACACAAGGTTTCACAGTAACCTTGAAATATCAAAATGGTAATGAGTATTCGATTTCTACCGACAAAGAGAATGAAATACTCCGTTCCACTATTTGCACTATGCCCGTACAGTCAGCAGAAGGTGATAGTCAGGTACCTCATTCATCCCTCCATATCATCGGCTCATACAGTTACTGGGATCACAGATATAGTCAATTTATCTGCGATTTCAAAGGAGATAACGACATCTATTCCGGCCTTATTGACTTTGGAGAGGATCATAGATCTAATGAATTTAAAATTACAGGAAAAAGCTGGGGCGAGGATGAGTATTCCATGAGCAAACCTTATGCACCCGAAACCAAAACCATATCTCTGGTTGAAGGAGGTGGCGATAATATTAATGTATATCAGGAAAAGCGATATTACCAGTTTATTCTTGATCGATCCGAATGCACTTTGACCTCCAACATTTCATTCGACCAACTTGGAATAATAGGAGATTTCAACTATTGGAGTGAAGATGTGGTGATGGATTTCAATCCATTTACACAAAAATTCTATACAGATCTTGAGCTTGTGGCTGATGTCTACTTTAAATTACGTTTTGATAGCGATTGGGCACTGCAGCTGGGATCACATAACGATCTTCTCGAATTTAACGGAGAGGATATCCACGCACCGGCTGGTAAGTATAGAATCTATGTGGACTTGAACAATCCTGAAAAAATGTCATTTGTACTCGATGCTAAGGCCTATGGTACCGAGGAGAACTATGGTCATTTTGCTTCAAGTTATTCTTACTCCGATTAATAGTAAGAAGCATCATTCAATCATTACTAAGATATAACTGAAAGAGGCGATCCGTTTTCGGATCGCCTCTTCTATTGTATAAATTTCATTTAGTCTTCTTTCTCTTCCTCGAGGTAAGCCTTCAGGAGCTTCTCCTGTACATCACCAGGAACTGGCTGGTAGTCAGCGAAGTCCATTGTGAATGTTGCGCTACCTGATGAGAGTGAGCTGAGGGTAGTAGAGTAACGGTAGAGCTCTGCGAGCGGAACACGTGCCTTGATAACCTCGAATCCCTTCTCTGAACCCATTCCCTCGATGAGGGCACGGCGGTTCTGGAGGTCTGACATACAAGCACCCATGTATTCAGATGGTGTGAGCACCTCTACATTGTAGATAGGCTCCATGATCTTCGGACCAGCTGCACGGAATGCCTCCTTGAAAGCGTTGCGTGATGCGAGAACGAATGAGATTTCATTTGAGTCTACCGGATGCATCTTACCGTCGTAAACATAAACGCGGATGTCACGAGCAAGCGAACCTGTAAGAGGACCTTCGCTCATCTTCTCGTTGATACCCTTGAGGATAGCAGGCATGAAGCGGGCATCGATAGCACCACCGACAACGCAGTTGTAGTACTCGAGCTTACCACCCCATGGAAGGTCATATTCTTCCTTACCCTTGATATTGAGGACAACTTCCTTGCCATCTACCTTGAAGCGGTTACCTGGATCGACACCCTCCTGATAAGGAGCGATAAGCAGGTGAACCTCACCGAACTGGCCGGCACCACCTGACTGCTTCTTGTGACGATAGTCAGCGCAAGCCACCTTAGTGATAGTCTCTCTATAAGAGATCTTAGGAGCCGAGAACTCGATCTCAAGCTTATTCTCATTCTGGAGTCTCCATTTGAGAGTATTAACATGCTGCTCACCCATACCCTTGAGGATAGTCTGCTTCTGCTCCTTGTGGTACTCGATGATGTATGTAGGATCCTCAGCGGCGATCTTTGCCATTGCCTCGCTTACCTTTTCCTCGTCCTTAGCATCCTTAGCCTTCACAGCGCAACGATACTTGTAGTGAGGGAATACGATATCCTTGTAAGCGATCTCAGATCCCGGTGCAGAAAGAGTTACGTTAGTCTTAGCTGCGCGGAGCTTAACTGTACATCCGATATCACCGGCAACAAGCTCAGTAACCTTCTCCTTCTTCTTACCTGCCACTGCATAGAGAGCTGTGATTCTTTCCTTGTCACCAGTCTCGCAGTTTTCGAGGTCAACACCTTCTGTAAGCTTTCCTGACATAACCTTGAAGTAAGCCACCTCACCAAGGTGCTGCTCCACAGCTGTCTTATATATGAAGAGTGATACAGGAGCATCCTGCTTGCACTCATATGTATTTCCATCCTTTGTGACGCATGGGCGCTCTGCTGGAGAAGCCGCTACGCGGATTGTGAACTCCATAAGACGCTTTACGCCGATATCCTTCTTTGCAGAAAGACAGAAGATAGGCATTACAGCACCTTCGCGGATACCGATACCAAGACCCTTTCTGATCTCATCCTCTGAGAGCGAACCCTGCTCGAAGAATGTCTCCATAAGGGTGTCGTCATACTCAGCCGCACGCTCGATAAGAGCATTTCTGAGCTCCTCAGCCTCGTCCATCTTGTCAGCTGGAATCTCAAGATCCTGACGCTTGCCTGTATCTCCTTCAAAACGATAATATTTCATCTTGAGAACATCGATGAAGCCATCAAATCCAGGACCTACGTTTACCGGATACTGAACCACTACAGGCTTGTTACCGAATGTCTCCTTCATAGACTCAAGAGTAGTCTCCCAACCTGCCTTCTCGCCGTCGAGCTGGTTAACAGCCACGATAAGCGGAATGCCATATTCTCTTGCATAGCGTGAATAGATCTGAGTACCTACCTCAACGCCCTGCTGTGCGTTCACTACGAGAACACCTGTATCGCACACCTTGAATGCTGAAACTGCTCCACCTACGAAGTCGTCAGCACCCGGAGTGTCGATGATATTGAATTTTGTATCCATGAACTCAGCATAAAGCGGAGTAGCATAAATGGATCTCTGGTTCATCTGCTCGATTTCGGCATTGTCAGAAACTGTATTCTTTCCTTCTACAGTACCTCTTCTGTCGATCACCTTGCCTTCGTAAAGCATAGCTTCAGATAATGTGGTCTTACCTGCCTTGGTGCTACCAAGCAGAACCACATTACGGATGTTTTGTGTAGAATAAGTCTTCATCAGTTTTTGTGTTATTATGTGTGTTAATTATGTTTCTCTCAGTGTCATAAAAGACACATCCTCGCAAATCTAAAAAAATTTTATCGCAATATCAACAAATCAGTACATCTTTTTATCATGTAATCTTCTGTTGCCCTTTACGAAGCATATCAATGAGGTCCTCACAAGAAAGACCAAGCTGCTCATAAAGCATATTGTCAAGAACCACAGAGGCACTTCCGATGCGGTTATACAATTCCGATAGTTCTTCCGCCCTGCGCTTGCGTCCGTAATCCGCAGTGAATATCTGACAGACCTGTTCATATAATTTTTCCATAACACAAATTTTAACTGCAAATCTGACAGACGTCATCGACATTTCCAAGGTTTTAAGCCTGAATCACCGGAAAAAACAAAAGATTTTTCTTTTTTTTATGTGTTTTTAACTTTTCTTTAGTGGTATTTTCTTGCTATTCATCGGATTTTCTTGTTTAATAAGCGCCAGCATAACAGATAATTTTGTCCTGACCAATACTATGAAAATGGACAATTCTTCTATCAAAGACAATATCCGCAAGGTCAGAAAGGCAAGGAAACTCACCCAGGAAGAACTGGCTGACAGGCTGGATATTTCCCTTACTGCATACAGAGATCTGGAAAAAGGCAATACAAGCATAGTCAATTCCAATGTCATCAGACTCGCAGAACTGCTCGATACCACTGCAGAAGAGCTTGTTCTGGGATACCGTCCTGTGCAGGCACCGGGAAAACTGCTGGAAGATGTACGCACAGAATATGGCGGAAAGATCGAAGCAATGGAAAGAAGAATCGCCGATCTGGAGAAATTGGTCCGTTCCCTCGAAGAAACTATCGCAACAAAGAATGAAATCATAGCTATGCTTAAAAAATCCGCTGTAGCAGAGAATTAGTCCGGCTCTTGCGAAACTTGGAGCGATTGCGTAAATTTGCAGAATGCGCAATGAAACACATCTTTTGAATTATCTCAACGCAGACCTGATCGAAGCAGGCTGTGACGAAGCCGGAAGAGGCCCATTGGCCGGTCCGGTTTTCGCGGCGGCAGTCATTCTTCCAAAAGATTTCCATCATCCTTTGCTTAATGATTCGAAGAAGATGACGGAAAAGGCCCGCGAAACTTTAAGGCCGATAATCGAGCAGGAAGCCATTGCATGGGCTGTTGAAGAAGTCAGCGCAGAAGAAATCGACACGATAAACATATTGAATGCATCCATCACTGGCATGCAGAGGGCCGTACGCCGTCTGACTGTCAAGCCGGAATTCCTTCTTATAGACGGAAACAGGTTCAAACCCTTCGACGGCTATCCCTACCAATGCATTGTCAAGGGGGATGCAAAATTCGCATCAATTGCAGCGGCATCAGTCCTTGCCAAGACCTACAGGGATGAGTATATGAGGAAACTGGCAACAGAGTATCCCGAATACGGATGGGAAAGGAATATGGGATATCCGACCAAAGAGCATGTCGAAGCTATCATCGCCCACGGCTATACACCCCATCATCGCAAAAGCTTTCATCTGAAGCAGTTGGAACCGACATTGTTCTAGAACCATATCAGAAAAACAAAAATATCATTGGATATGAAAAAATTAATAAGCATCATCACAGCACTGACCATCTTCGCAGGCAGTGCGATCGCCGACGAAGGAATGTGGCTTCTCCCGCTCCTTGAAAAAATGAACGGCAAAGCAATGAAGGAGCTGGGCTGCGAGCTCACTCCCAAGCAGATCTATGACATAAACAACACATCCCTCAAAGATGCAATCGTGCAGTTCGGAGGCGGATGTACAGGAGAGATCATTTCAAAGGACGGCCTTCTGGTGACCAACCACCACTGCGGATACAGCAATATCCAGAAGCTCAGCAGCGTGGAGCACGATTACCTGAAAGACGGTTACTGGGCAATGAACCGCGGAGAGGAACTTCCATGCGAAGGTCTTACCGTGACATTCCTGGAATACATGCAGGACATCACAGGAATTCTTGAAAAAGCCGAGAAGAAAGCCCGCAAGCAGTTCAAGGATGATGACGAAAAGGTCATCGAGGCACTGTCTGCCAAGGTGGATGAGCTTGTAAAGGAAGCCGAAAACAATCATCCACACTGCACTGCGCAGGTCGAGACATTCTACAACAATAATGTCTATTATCTGATTGTATATAAGGTATATACAGACGTACGTTTCGTAGGAGCACCGCCTTCATCGATCGGTAAGTTCGGAGCAGACACAGATAACTGGATGTGGCCACGCCACACCGGAGACTTCTCTATGTTCCGCGTTTATGCCGACAAGGACAACAATCCTGCGGAATATTCTCCTGAGAATGTGCCTCTCAAGGCAAAGAACCACCTGAAGATTTCTCTCGCTGGAGTCAATGAAGGTGACTACACTATGATCATGGGATATCCTGGACGTACCACACGTTTCCAGACATCACCTGAGCTCAAGTCTCAGATCGAGCAGAATGACATCCGTATCGCCGCACGCACCATCCGCCAGGATGTCATGCTGGAGGACATGCTTGCAGATCCTAAGGTGAAGATCCAGTATGCAAGCAAATATTCAGGTTCTTCAAACGGATGGAAGAAATGGCAGGGAATGAAGCTCGCATTCGATAAACTCGACATCATCGGACGCGCAGAAAAGGAAGAGGCTGAATTCCAGAAATGGGTGAATGCCAATAAGAAGCGTACAGAGAAATACGGTACTGCTGTTCAGGATCTGGCAAATGCCATCGAATCAGGCAGAGATGCCAACAATGCCTTCACCAAGGCACTTGAGACTATATATAAGATCGAACTGACAAATTTCGGATTGACATTCAACAGATTGACTGCTCGCGCAATCAGAAACGGACAGGACACACTCGCGGCACTCAACACTGCATATGAAGCGATTGCTCCTCAGTACGGTGATTATTCTGCCGGCACTGACCTCAAGGTGGCAAAAGCCCTTATGAAGCATTATCGTGACATCGCAGAGCCAGCTAACCACCCTAAGAATCTGAGCGAGGATTTCGCGACAATGGATATTGATGCCTTCGTGGACAATCTATTCAATACCAGCGCGTTCACTTCAGCCGAAAGTCTGAAGAAAGCCATTGAGGAAAAAGGTTCCGAAGTGCTTGCTGACCCTGCATGCGCAGTAGGAATGTCCATCTATAACGAATGCCTGCAGGCACAGATGCAGACAATGAAGTCCGCAGAGGATCTGGAAAAAGCCCGTCAGATATATACTGCAGGCCTTCTTGAGTGGAAAGAAGGCGAGCCTTCATATCCTGACGCAAACTTCACAATGCGATACACATATGGTACAGTAGGAGGATATTCTCCTAAGGATGCCGTGGTCTATAATCACTACACCACCCTTGACGGAGTCATGGAGAAGGAAGACCCGAACAATTGGGAATTTGTTGTTCCAGAGAAGCTTAAAGAACTGTGGAAGAATAAGGATTACGGCCAGTACGGCACAGCAGACGGTGAGATGGTGACCTGCTTCCTAAGCAACAATGATATCACAGGCGGAAATTCCGGCAGCCCTATTATGAATGCACGCGGTGAGCTCATCGGTCTTGCGTTCGACGGAAACTGGGAGTCAATGAGCAGCGACGTGATGTTTGAGCCTGATCTCCAGAGATGTATCAATGTGGACATCCGTTATGTACTCTTTATCGTGGACAAGTTCGGTGGAGCAGGATGGCTTATTGATGAAATGGATATTGTAAAATAGAAAATCATTTCAGGATTTACACCTTGGATTCACCTGACTATTATGAAAGGATAGATACGGATGAGACATGCCACCCCCGGCTAGGGGGTGCCTGAGCGCAGCGAAGGCGGGGGTCTCAGGAGTATCTACCTTTCATAATAGTCAGCACAATAACGCAATTTAAGAAAATGAAAGAACAGGAAATCAAAGAATGGCTCCTTGCAGTGGAGCATCCTGCAAAAGGAGACAAGAATATCGTGGAGCTGGGAATGGTGGAGAATATCGAGGTAAGTGAGGATAGTATTATTGTGACATTGGCCTTTGCCAAGCATCGTGACCCGCTTGCGGAATATCTCATCGGCAGCGCAAAGGCAGCGATCATCAGAAACACTCCCATAGGCACTAAGGTAGAGGTCAAGACCATCATCAAGGATGAAGCACCGAAGAAAAAACCCGGTCTGGATCTCGGTTTCGAGGAGCTCGCAAATGTAAAACATATCATCGGAATAGCTTCCGGAAAGGGAGGAGTAGGAAAATCCACTGTTTCGGTCAATCTCGCTACAGCACTTGCCCGTCTTGGTTACAAGGTCGGACTTGCTGATGCAGATGTCTACGGTCCGTCAGTCCCAAAGATGACAGCCACTGAGGCGGAAATGCCGGACGCCATCGTGAACGGTGAACAGGAAGTGATCATGCCACTGGAGAAATACGGCGTGAAATGGATGTCGATCGGATATTTCGCAAAACCTGAACAGGCACTTATCTGGAGAGGTCCAATGGCTTGCAATGCATTGAAACAGATGATATTGCAGGTGCGTTGGGGCGAACTTGACTTCCTCCTGATCGATATGCCTCCGGGAACAGGTGACATCCATATCAGTCTCGTGCACGACATCCCTATGGAAGGAGCTGTGATCGTCAGCACCCCTCAGGACGTAGCCCTCGCCGATGTTGAGAAAGGTGTCAATATGTTCCGTAACGAAAGTGTGAACAAACCTATATTCGGTCTTGTGGAGAATATGGCCTGGTTCACTCCTGCCGAACACCCGGATGAAAAATACTACATCTTCGGACAGGGAGGCGGACAGCGTATGGCTGACAAATACGGCATTCCTCTTCTGGGCCAGATTCCGATTGTCCAGAGCATCCGTGAAGGCGGTGACAATGGTCAGCCGGCAGCCCTCAGCACCCGCCCAGACGGCCTGGCCTTCCTCGGTCTCGCGGAGAAACTTGCAGAGATATTGAAATAACAGAACAATGGTACCGCTCGGGCATGAAATAGCAAAAACTCGCCCGAGCGGTCATCATAATCGGCTGTACTGACTGAGTCTGGCAACCGTTCCTCCCGGTCTGGCCCCAGACTCGCCCGAGCGGTATGAGAGTTTCGCTCCATTCAGGAAACTGAGGAATTCCCTGAAACCTTCGAACACATCAGTCTGGCTTGTGCTGGCCATATTGATGATTGCTGTGCTTCAAGGTACACTCCTTCAGACCTTGAAACACATTGAAGGCCAATCAGGGGACTATACTTACGATTCATGTGTTCCAAGGTTTGCATGAGAGTGGAGAGTGGAGAGTGAAATGAAATCTGCAATTCTGTCTAGAAGGAATCACTGATATATTAAACCAGAAAAGAACCAGTAAAACCACATAACATGAAAAACATCATCTCGCGTTTTTTGGCAGCAGGAGCACTGCTCGCAGCGGCATCATGCTCACAAGCACCCCTGGAAACAAGTCTCAAGGAAGCTTATTCGGAAAGTTTCATGATAGGATGCGCCGTCAATCCGATGCATACGAGCGGACGACTGGCACAGGCCAATGAATTGATATTGAAACATTTCGATGCGATTTCTCCGGAAAACTGTCTGAAGCCGGAGGCTGTGCAGCCTCGGCCGGGAGTGTGGACTTTCGAAGAAGCGGACGAGTATGTCGCATTCGGCCAGGAGCACGGGTTATGGATGCTGGGACACACTCTCGTGTGGCACAACCAGACTCCATCATTCTATTGGTACAATGAGGATGGAAGTCCTAAGTCACGCGAAGAACTGATCGAGACAATGAGGGCACACATCGAGACCGTAGCAGGAAGATATGCGGGAAGAATCGATGCCTGGGATGTGGTCAACGAGATCATCGGCGAGTTCGGAGAATACCGCGAGAAGGGATGGGTGAAGGCATTCGGAGGAGACGGATATGAAGTGGTGAGGAATGCTTTCATTTTTGCGGACAGATATGCTCCGGATGCAGAACTTTATTACAATGACTTCAATGTCTGGAGACCGGCCCATCTGGACGGTATCGTGACAATGGTGAAGAAACTCCAGGATGAGGGAATCAGGATCGACGGAGTGGGCATACAAGCGCACTGGGGACTGAATTATCCAAAGACAAAGTATATCGAACACGCCATAGACACCCTCCATTCGCTGGGGTTGAAGGTGATGATCACGGAACTGGACGTGGATGTGCTTCCTATCACCAGAGAAGGACAGGTCATAGGCCAGTCTCTTACGGACCCGCTTTATCAGCACGAGGAGTTCGAGGAATATCTGGATCCATATAAGGATGGACTTCCTGCAGAAATCGAGCGACAGCTGGCTGACCGATATGAGGAACTATTCCGTATCTTCTACGAAAAGCGCGACAAGATCGACCGCGTGACCCTCTGGGGCCTTACCGACGACTCATCTTGGAAAAACGGCTATCCTGTTCCGGGCAGAACTAATTACCCTCTGCTTTGGAACCGGGACTATACTCCGCATCTGGCACTGGAATATATTCTTGAAATCCCACAGATGTATCCGGAATTTTAGCTTATACACATTAGTCCTCTCCAACTGTCATCTGCAAATCGGTTTCTGGAAAGGATTCAAGAAGCAACAATAAAATCATTAGAAAACAGAAGTTCTTCAAAACCTTGGAACACGCAGATGGACTGTGTAAAGCCAATATTATTGCTCTGCGTGTCTTAAGGTTATCAGCTTGACCCCTTGAAACACGCTGATCCTGAACAGATTTAATCTGTAAGGAAATGGTGTGTTCCAAGGTTTTGCCATGGCCGGGCATGACCGAACACGATTACGCATGGTCTGGAACGACGTAATTGGCTTAATGTACAGAATATTACAGAGCTACAGCTTTTTTGACTATCTTTGCGGCCGTTTTTTGAAAAACTTCGTAGTGTAGTATGAGATTCGGTAATCTTAGCCGTCAGCTGGCATCACTGGCCGGCCCTATTTTCGTCGAGACCCTGCTCGTGATGATGCTGGGTGCTGTCGACACATTCATGCTCAGTCGCTATTCGGACAATAGCGTTGCGGCTGTGGGAGTGGTGAACCAGCTCATGAATCTGGTATTCCTTCTTTTCGAGGTTATCTCCCTCGGAACCTCCATCCTTTGCTCTCAGTACATCGGAGCAGGAAGAAGGGACAAGGTAGTGCAGGTAGTGGGAATATCTTTGATGTTCAATCTTTTGGCCGGACTGGCCATAAGCGCCTGTCTCTCATTGTTCGCGGATGACATGTTGAATATCATGGGGCTCAGGCCGGATCTTATGTCGGAAGGATTCCCATACATGAGGATTGTTGGAGGATTTGCATTCCTGCAGGCCATTTCACTGTCGCTGTCGGCATCTCTGCGAAGTGCGGACAAGGCCAAATATCCCATGTATGTGGCTATTGTAGTCAATATATTGAACATTATCGGTAATTATACCCTCATCTTCGGTAAGTTCGGAATGCCGGCCCTCGGAGTCGAAGGAGCCGCCATTTCCACATCCGTTTGCCGTTTCGTTTCTGTAGCAATCCTTATGGTGGTGCTCTTCAAGAAGCATATTCCTTCTTTCCCGAAGGAACTCTTCACTCCATTCCCTTGGATCGAGCTGAAGAACCTCCTGAAGATCGGCATCCCGTCGGCCGGCGAGCATTTCTCTTATGCTCTCTCACAGGTGGTTATATCTTATTTCATCAACATGATCAGCAACCAGGCCCTCGCAACCAGGAGCTATGTGGTCAATATCGTGATGTTCACCTATATATTCGCTCTGGCCATTGCCCAGGGAGGAGCAATACTTATCGGCCATCTGGTCGGAATGAAGAAGATCAATGCAGCCTATACCATCGGTAAAAGAATAATGAGGCTGGGAACGACCACTTCGGTGACATTGGCCCTGCTGACCGCCATCTTCGGAAAGCACATCTTGGGAATGCTGACCTCCGACCCTTGGATCATATCCACCGGTGCGGCAATCCTCTGGATAGAGGTCCTTCTGGAAAACGGTAGAGCGCTCAATTTCTTCGGCGTCAACGCCCTTAGGAGCGCCGGAGACATCTATTTCCCTGTAATCATCGGAATCATAGTGATGTGGGGAGTGCAGGTTGTAGGAAGCTACGTTCTCGGCATCACATTCGGCTGGGGACTTGTCGCGATGTGGGCGATCTTCGCACTCGATGAAAACATCCGCGGCCTGATCTTCCTTCGCCGCTGGAACAGTTTCAAATGGGTAGGAAAAAGCTTTGTGGGCAGTAAATAGTCGCTCCACAAACTAACAAAGTTATAAGGCAGGCTGAAATTCCGGTGACCCCCGCCCTCCCGAAGGTCGGGCACCCCCTAGCCGGGGGTGGCATGTCACCTGCATTTTCAGCCTGCCTTACAGCTTTTTGTATATTCCTGACTATCTCAGAATACCATAAATCAATTAGAGTCTCTCCAATTTGAGCGAAACGATGGTAAGTCCCCTCCTGGGGAGGGGATTTAGGGGAGGTATGCGAAAATAGTCGAAGACTTTTACTGTGAAATTAGAGTCTTTCTAATTTCACTGTGAAATGTCTCATGAGCTCTGTCTCCCATACGATCTTCACACCGCGTGTGATCTCGTGACGACGGTCGTAAACGTTCTTGAGAGCTGCTGCGATAACGTCCATGTGGTTGTTTGTGTAAACACGACGTGCGATGCAAAGACGGAGAAGGTCGAGACCACCGAAACGATTCTCACGAGTTACAGGGTCACGGTCAGCGAGGATATATCCGATCTCGCAGCCACGTACACCAGCCTCGATATAGAGTTCGATTGCAAGAGTCTGTGCAGGGAACTCTTCCTTAGGAATCTGGTCGAGCACCTTGTCAGCATCTACGAAGATAGCGTGACCACCTACAGGGCGCTGATAAGGAATTCCGTACTCATCGAGCTTAGCGGCAAGATACTGCACCTGACGGATACGGGTCTCGATAGTCTCGAGTTCAGTGTTCTCGTCAAGACCTACAGCGAGAGCAGCCATATCACGACCGTTCATACCACCATAAGTAAGGAAGCCTTCGAACGGAATACAGAACTTCTTTGCACCCTCGTACCAGTCCTCATGACGAGTAGCGATGAAACCGCCCATATTTACGAGACCGTCCTTCTTTGATGACATTGTCATACCGTCTGCGTATGAGAACATCTCTGCGCAGATCTCCTTGATGGTCTTGTCAGCATAGCCTTCCTCACGAGTGCGGATGAAGTATGCATTCTCAACGAAGCGTGCAGAGTCGAAGATCACGCGCTTGCCATACTTGTCGGCGATTGCACGTACCTCGCGGAGGTTCTGCATTGATACAGGCTGGCCACCTGCTGTGTTGTTTGTAACTGTAACGATGATGAAAGGAACGAGCTCAGCCTTCTCAGCGAGAACAGCCTCAAGTTTCTTAGGATCGACGTTACCCTTGAAAGGAACCTCGAGCTGAGTGTCCTTAGCCTCATCCACTGTGCAGTCCACTGCGAATGCCTTGCGGCTCTCGATATGACCCTTTGTTGTGTCGAAGTGTGAGTTACCCGGAACGATTGCACCAGCCTTCACGAGGTGACTGAAGAGAACGTTCTCAGCAGCACGACCCTGGTGAGTAGGGATTACATACTCGAATCCTGTGATCTTAGTGATAGTCTCCTTAAGCTGGAAGAAAGATGCAGATCCTGCATAGCTCTCGTCACCCATCATCATAGCTGCCCACTGGCGGTCGCTCATTGCGCCTGTACCTGAGTCAGTAAGACAGTCGATATAAACCTGGTCTGATTTAAGCTGGAAGAGGTTGTAATCCGCTTCCTTGATCCACTGTTCGCGCTCCTCACGTGTGCTCTTGCGAAGAGGCTCTACCATCTTGATCTTCCACGATTCTGCAAAAGGTAATTCCATAACTATTAGTATTTTAAAGGTTATTATTATGATTTCGTATCAATTCAGCCGCTAAAGATAATGATTTTTAATCAATAAACACATTATTCCTTAACAATAAATTTTCCCTCAAGTTCTGCCTCACAGCTCTCACCTACCCAAAGGCCGAATTCACCCGGTTCCTGAGCGAATTTCATATCCTCACGGCAGAAAGCCATATCAGCAGCTGTGATGGTAAACAGAACCTCGGCAGAAGCACCTGGCTCAAGGCTGACCCTTTCAAATCCCTTGAGTTCGCGCACCGGACGGGTAGTCGATGCAACCTTGTCCCTGATATAAAGCTGGGCTACAGTAGTTCCCGGAACCTCTCCGACATTGGTCACACGAACCTTCACGCGCACATCCTCGCCCATTGCCACTTCAGGATCAAGCACCTGGAGATCGGTAAACGAGAACTGAGTGTAGCTGAGTCCGTATCCGAACGGATAGAGCGGAGAGTTAGGAGTGAAGAGGTAACATGTCTGGTAGTTCTTCTTCGCCTTATGGCTCTGGGTATAATCCATTTCCTTGGTAAGCGGACGGCCGGTGCTCTTGTAATTGTACCTGATCGGAATCTGACCGTCACAGCGTGGGAATGACATTGTAAGATGTCCGGAAGGAGAATAGTCGCCGCTGAGAAGGTCAGCCAATGCATCACCTCCCGCTGTTCCCGGATGCCATACCACCAGAAGGGCATCCATCAGTTCATCCACCGACTCCAGAGCCATAGGACGGCCTGTAACAAGCAGCACTACCACCGGCTTGCCTGTAGCCTTGACAGCAGCCAGAAGCTCTTTCTGCGCCTGCGGAAGTTCTACTGAAGTCATTGAAGACGTCTCACCGCTGTGATTTCCCGGAAGTCCGAGGGTCAATACCGCCACATCAGCAGCACGAGCAGCACGGACAGCTGCCTCCACGCCTCCGTCAATATGACTGTAAGCATCACATCCTCTTGTAAAGGTCAATGTACCTTCAGGGAAACGTGCCCTCATACCCTGCTCGATGGTCACAGTCCTCTTTGCCTCTGAAAAACCGTCCCAAGTACCGTTCATTGCCCTTGCATCCGAAATGAAAGGACCGATCATAGCAACCTTTCCACCCTCCTTCAATGGCAATACAGAACCTTCGTTCTTCAGGAGCACCATCGACTCACGGGCAATCTTACGAGCCAAGGCAATCGACTCAGGCTTATATGTCTCACGGGCAAATCTCTCAGCACCGCCATATCTGAACGGATCTTCGAAAAGGCCCAATTCATATTTGACAATCAATATGTTACGACAAAGTTCATCAATAAGCTTTTCCGGGATGACACCATCCTGAACAAGCTGCTCGCCATGATTGATATAATCTCCGGAGGTCATTTCCATATCGAGATATGCCTCAAGGGCCAATCTCGCCGCATCCGCACCATCGGCAGCGACTCCGTGATTGACCATTTCATGAACGGCATCATAGTCGGAAACCACGAAGCCGTCGAAGCCCAGTTCATCCCTCAGGACTGTCTTGAGAAGCCATTTGTTTCCTGATGCAGGGATACCGTCGAAATCATTGAACGAAGACATCACAGTAGCAGCGCCGGCATCAATGGCCGCCTGATATACAGGAAGATAACGGTCGCGGAACATTCTTTCCGACATGTCCACGGTATTGTAATCTCTTCCGGCCTCTGGTGCTCCGTAAGCTGCAAAATGCTTTACGCATGCAAGAATGGTGGTGCTGTCAGAAAGATCATCACCCTGGTAGCCCTCAACCATTGCCACAGAAAGCTTCGCGGCAAGATACTGATCTTCACCCGATCCTTCTGACACACGGCCCCAGCGAGGGTCTGCGGAGATATCGCACATCGGCGAGAAAGTCCATGCCAATCCCATCGCGGAAGCCTCGACAGCAGCCACTCGTGCGGACTGTTTTACAGACTCAACATCCCAGGTACAGGAAGAACCCAGATTGATCGGGAATATCACTTTGCATCCGTGGATGATATCATGAGCGAAAAGAATCGGAATTCCAAGTCTGGAACTATCGACAGCAAGACGCTGGTAGATCTCGAAATATTCCTGTTCTCTGAGGCTGAGGATGGAACCCACTTCTCCGGCTTTTATCATCGTTTCAAGGTCGTAGGAAAATCCTTCAGGCCCGGTGACGACTCCTGAACGAGGGCGAAACTGGCTCATCTGGCCAAGTTTTTCTCTAAGGGTCATTCTACCTAAAAGGTCATCAGCAAATTTCTCAGCATCTGTTTTTGGAGAAGAGCAGCCGGCAATCATAAGGACTGCGGCTGCTATTGACATAAATTTCTTCATATTTAATTGGCCGGTTTGATGACAGCGGCAAATCCGCCGCCAGGCATCATATTGACTGTAAGCTTCTTATCTGCAGGAAGGTCGAAACTCACCTTCTTGTAATCGCAGGCAGCACGGTCGGCATTGATTCCGTCCTTGTAAAGCTCCACCTTGTAATCTCCTTCTGGAAGGAAGCTCAGGTCGAGGGCCAATTCACGCGCCGACCAGTCTGTCATTGCAGCTACATACCAGTGGGATCCGCTTCTGCGAGCCATTGCGATATATTCTCCGACCTTTCCTTCAAGTCCACGAGTCTCATCCCAGATTTCAGGAACATTTGCTATGAAGTCTGTACATTCCTTTTCCTTCATATAATTTGAAGGAGAATCGCAAAGCATATTGACAGGAGAATCAAAGATTACATACTGTGCGAGCTGACGGCAGCGTGTGCCCTGGCTCATAGCCTCGGAATTCACCGGACGGTAATTGCCACGGGTGGCATTACGCATAGCTCCCTGAGTGTAGTCCATAGGACCTGCCATCATACGGATATAAGGAACAGTGACATCATAAGTCACCTGATCAACGGTTTCCTTAGACCACTTCATCTGCTCCAGTCCATGTACACCCTCATAATTGACTACATTAGGGAAGGTTCTGTGAAGACCTGTCGGCTTGTATGTTCCGTGGAAATCCACCATCATCTTATACTTGGCGGCAGTCTCCGCAGCTCTGCGGTGGAAATCCACAAGAAGCTGATCGTCATGGTCCATGAAGTCGATCTTGAAGCCTTTGATTCCCATCTTTGAATAATGCTCGCACACCTTCTCCATGTCGCGGTCGAAGGCTACATAGCCGGCCCAAAGGATAAGTCCGACATTACGTTCCTTCGCATATGCGGCAAGCTCTTCAAGGTCAATTTCAGGAATCACCTGAAAAAGATCAGCCTTAAGGTTTACTGCCCATCCCTCATCAAGAATCACATATTCGATTCCGTGCTCAGACGCGAAGTCAATATAGTATCTGTAAGTAGCATTGTTGATGCCCGCACGGAAATCCACTCCGTAAAGGTTCCAGGCATTCCACCAGTCCCATGCCACCTTGCCCGGCTTCACCCAGCTCCAGTCAGTTGCGGGATCAGCAGGAGTCGCAAGTCTGTAGACCATATCATTGTCCGCCATCTGGACATCTTCTTCAGACACAGCTACAATTCTCCAAGGGAAATAAGTCTCACCCTCACACTCTGCGATATAATTCTTACGGCTCTGCACCAGCATCTGGAGCATATTGTGTCCGCCCTGTTTTCTTTCAGCAGGCACCTGGGCGAAACGACCTTCAAGCTTCTTGTCAGCGTCTCCATTGTAAACATGCATTCCCGGATAATTGAGAAGGTCAGCCTCTGTAACGATGATCTTCTTGCCCTGCGGACCGTCGATCATAATAGGAAGAAATGCCATGCGGTCCTTCTTCCATGCAGAAAGAGGAGCATACTCGTAGGTATTCTCGAATGAGTTGAAGAACTGAGAGTCAAGGGTCTGCGTATGCTGGCATACATAAGGAACCCACATGTTCCAATCCTGCGCGAAATTGAAATTTGCAAACTCCTGCTCGATGAAATAAGTATCTTTAAGATGAGATACAAATCTATATGCCATACCATCATCGTAGGCACGGAAGATCAGGGAGAATTTCTTGAATTTCAATGTCATTTCATTGAATTCATCCTTCACTTCTGCCTTCTTGTAAAGCACTGTCGGAATGGTCTGTGAAACACTTCTGCGCGAAACTTTCCTAACAGGCTGGATGCCTCCGAAAATTTCTCCATCCGTAGTGGCCATCGAAATGACGGTCTTGTCCAGAAGAAGGTCCTCTCCATGAGTTAATGTGTAGGAAATCCCCTCTCCGGCCTCGACTTTGACCTGAAGTCTGCCATCAGGTGATTTCAATTCGTAGTTCTTGACTGCGGCAAATGCCGATGCGGCGATCAGCAGTGCCGCCAATGTGGTCATCAGTTTATGCATAATTATTTTGTTTTAGATCCTTCGCTGACGCTCTGGATTACAATTATCAGATTCCTAACTGTTCCTTCATCGAACGCAGCAGGTCAAAGGCCTGAAGCGGAGTCATATTGTTCAGGTCGGCGCTGTCCAGCTGATCCTTGAGGGATGACAGGAGCGGATCCTCAAGCTGGAAGAACGAAAGCTGGAGCGATCCGTCGCTTTCGACACGGCCTTCCTTGATATTGTATGGCTTGACTGTGTTTTTCTTCCTGCGGGATCCCTCGACTTCGCCCGGAATGACACTATCATCATTCCGACCGACCGAAGGAATTGTAGAAATAGTCCTCTCACCAGCCTCCAGAGCCGCAAGAGTCTTCTCTGCCGATTCCAGCACCTGCTTCGGCATACCGGCCATACGGGCCACATGAAGACCGAAGCTGTGCGCCACGCCACCCTCCATCAGCTTGCGCAGGAAGATCACATTCTTGCCCACCTCCTTTACTGCAATATGATAGTTGCGGACGCGTCCGTATATTTCTTCCAGATCGTTAAGTTCGTGGTAATGAGTAGCGAACAATGTCTTTGCACCATCTCCATATTCGTGAATGTACTCCACTATCGCACGGGCTATCGACATTCCGTCATAAGTCGAAGTACCTCGTCCGATCTCATCAAGAAGCACCAGAGAACGTGAAGAAAGATTGTGCAGGATCATCGAGGTCTCGAGCATCTCCACCATGAAGGTCGATTCTCCGCGAGATATATTGTCCGAAGCACCCACGCGGGTGAATATCTTGTCACAATAACCGAGGGTCGCACCAGAAGCCGGAACGAAGGAACCTACCTGTGCCATCAGCACGATCAATGCGGTCTGACGCAGAAGGGCCGATTTACCGGCCATATTGGGACCGGTCAAGATGATTACCTGCTGCTTCTCATTGTCCAGATATATGTCGTTCGGAACGAACTCCTCGCCGGCCTGCATCATTGTCTCGATCACCGGATGACGACCCTGCTTTATATCGATAACCTTGTCGGAAGTCATCTTCGGGCGGCAGTAGCGGTTCGATATAGCCAGATCGGCAAATCCGCTCAGGACATCCAGGCGGGAGATGATGCGGCAATTCTTCTGGATCATCGAGATATTGGCCTGTATCTTTGCGACAAGCTCTGCATATATCTGAGCTTCAAGGGCATAGATTCTTTCCTCTGCACCAAGGATCTTCTGCTCGTATTCCTTAAGTTCCTCTGTGATGTAGCGTTCGGCATTGACCAGAGTCTGCTTTCTGATCCATTCTTCAGGCACACTGTCCTTGTAGGTATTGCGGACCTCGAGATAGTAGCCGAAGACATTATTGAAACCTATCTTGAGCGAAGCGATGCCTGTGCGTTCGATTTCGCGTTGCTGCACTTCGAGAAGGTAGTCCTTTCCGTGACGGGCGATCTTTCGCAGTTCGTCCAGCTCCTCATTGACTCCGGAAGCGATGACATCGCCCTTTCCGAGCTGGGATGCCGTCTCGGGATGCATTGTCTTTCCGAGATATTCCAGAAGCTCGGCACAGTCGCCCATTCTTCCGATCATATCGTCGAGGGCCTGCACTCCTCTTCCCGCACAAAGCTTCATTATCGGTTCTGTCTGACTCAGACCACGACGTAGCTGCATCACCTCACGAGGCATGATCTTGCCTGCAGCTGCACGGGAAATGATTCTTTCCAGGTCACCGATGTCGCCTATCATTGTCTGGATGCGGGTCAGATCCTCCTGACTATCCACGAAATGCTGAACTACGGCATATCTGTCTTCCAGCTCCTGAAGATCCATCACCGGCATTGACAGCCATGTGCGGAGCATTCGGGCTCCCATCGGGGACGAGCACTTGTCCATCACCTCCACGAGTGAGGTGCCTTCCTTTCCTGCTGTCGAGGAGAAGATCTCCAGATTGCGGAACGTGAAACGGTCCATCCAGACGAACGAGCCCTCATCGATGCGGGAGATCGAACATATATTGCTGAGTTCCTTGTGCTGGGTCTGCTCCAGATATATCAGCAGAGCACCGGCCGAAGTGATTCCAAGAGGAAAATTGTCGATCGCGAAACCTTTGAGCGAATCCACTCGGAGCTGCCTCTTGAGTTTCTCCACCGAGCTGTCATATACGAAGGCCCATTCTTCCAGAGTGGAAATGTAGTAATGATCGCCATATCTTTCCTTCGTTCCCTTTTCATAGCCTCTCGGTACGAGAAGTTCCTTCGGAGCGAATGAACTGAGAAGGGTGCCGATGTAGTCAAGGCTGCCTTCAGCCACCTGGAATGTACCTGTAGAGACATCCAGAAAAGCCACTCCGCATTTGTCCTTGAAGAAAGTCAGACCGGCGATGTAATTGTGCTCCTTCTGCTCGAGAAGCTGCTCATTGAAAGCCACGCCGGGAGTGACAAGTTCGGTGATGCCTCGCTTGACTATATTCTTGGTCAGTTTCGGATCTTCAAGCTGGTCACAGACCGCCACTTTGTAGCCCGAACGCACAAGTCTCGGAAGATATGTTTCAAGGGAATGATGAGGGAATCCCGCCATCGGAATCGCGCCCGGAGTAGCGCTGGAACGCTTTGTAAGCACGATACCGAGCACCTTGCTGGCTATCAGTGCATCATCTCCGTATGTTTCGTAAAAATCGCCGCACCTGAACAGAAGCACTGCTTCCGGATGTTGAGCCTTCATCGCGAAGAACTGCTTCATCATAGGGGTTTCGGTCGGTTTCTTTTCTGCCATTTTTTCTGAATTTTATAATCTTACAAATTTACCGCTTTTTTTGATAAAAAGAAAGTTTTAGTAATAGGAGGAGGGTTAATCACTGATAATCAGTGGTTTATATTACATACGTGCCGGTAGATGGGGAGCACGCAGATTAGATAATGCACTGATTGCCAAGATTTTATATTCCTCCCGTCTATGTTCGTGGATTTTGCGTATATTTGCACCCTTATGAAAAGGGTACTGATCATATCGTATTATTGGCCGCCGACAGGGGGGTCTGGAGTGCAACGATGGGTGAAATTCGCCAAATATCTGCCGTCAGAGGGATGGCAGCCGGTGATCTACACTCCTGAGAACCCCGAACAACTTGCGGTAGATGAGTCACTCGCGGCAGAAGTGCCGGAGGCTGCCGAGGTCGTGAAGACCCGGATCATCGAGCCGTACGAGCTCTACAAGAAACTGCTGAGACGTTCGGGACACAGCAAGGAAGCTGTGGAGGTCAATCCGGTCAATGCCCAGAACAAATCTCTTCTGCAGAAAGCTGCAATGTGGGTGCGTGGCAATCTTTTCCGTCCCGATCCGCGATGCCTCTGGATCGGACCGTCGGTGAGATTCCTGAAGAAGTATCTCTCAGAACATCCGGTTGATCTGATCGTGAGCACGGGACCACCGCAGTCGATGCATATGATAGGCCTGAAACTCTCTCGCGAGACAGGGCTGCCCTGGATAGCCGATTTTCGGGATCCTTGGACGAAGATATTCTATTTCAAGCACTTGTCAATGACTCCCGCCACAGAAAGATGGCATAAGAAGATGGAGAAGATGGTGCTGGACGAGGCTTCTGCAGTGGTAGCCGTATCACCATTGGTCCAGCAGGAATTCCAGGCTATGACCGACACTCCGGTGGAGCTTATAACCAATGGCTTCGACGAATGCGATTTCCCATCAGATCCATGTACGGAAGCATACGGCGGAGCATCGAAGGAATTCACTATCACACATACCGGACTCTTCGCCGCAGACGGTAACCCGACCGTCCTCTGGGATGTGCTTGCAGAGAAATGCCAGACTGACGAAGCATTTAGGAAACTACTGAGGATCAAGCTTATAGGAAAGACTGACGACCAGATTCTCAAAGCCCTGAAAGACAGAGGACTGGAGAGTTCGCTGATCAATATGGGCTATCAGACTCACTCCGTGGCAGTAGAGCAGCAGAGGCTGGCTTCAGTGCTCATCCTCCCTCTTAGAAAGGAACCCGAATACAGAGCAGTCCTTCCGGGAAAGCTTTTTGAATATCTGGCATCACAAAGACCGATCCTTGGCATCGGACAGCCTGACGGGGCAATGGCAATGATTGTGAAAGAGACCAGAACCGGAACCGTCATCGACTGGAACGACAAGGAAGGAATAAGTCAATATATTGAAAAATGCTGGGAAAGGCATCTTGAAGGAAGGCTGAGCTCAGATGGAGCGGATCTTTCGCGTTTCACCCGTCGCAGCCTGACCCGTCGGATGGCCGGACTTTTTGAGAGTGTGGAGTGTGACTCCCGATCGGGTCGGAAATGACGTAAACCCGGGAATTAAGTCAATATAAAGCGATAGAGCAGAATAAAATTATAAACAAATATAGTCATTGCCGGCTTGACCGGCAATCTTCAGGAAAATGAACAGACAATTATTGAAAAACATCGGAATCTATGCAGGAATCTTCCTGCTGTTCGTCGTATTGGCTTACGGCTACACACCTCAGGTACTTGAGGGCAAGATCGTGAACCAGAGCGACATAGCATCGTGGAAAGGTATGGCCAACGAGGCTATGACATACAATAAGGCCAATCCTGACGATCCTACAGCCTGGACCAATTCGATGTTCGGAGGTATGCCTACCACAGCTACCATCGACAGTTTCGACGGAGACTGGACCGACTCGATCTACGATTTCTTCCTTACAGGTAAACGCCCTGCCAGCTACCTGCTTCTGACCCTGATCGGAGGTTTCCTGCTGATGCTTTCTCTCGGCACAAGCAAGGTAATGGCCGTGGCGGGAGCGATCGCAATAGCCTTCTGTTCATACAATATGCAGATCATCCAGGTAGGACACAATACAAAGATGCAGGCCATCGCTTACTTCCCTTGGGTGCTGGCGGGAGTGATATTCACTTACCGGGCGGCGATGAGAGGCGGTTCTGTCATTTCGAGCGAGCGACAGCGAGACGAGAAATCTCATTGGCTGCCACAGACAATATTGGGTGCAACCCTCTTCGCATTCGCCCTCAGCATGCAGATAAAGGCCAATCACCCTCAGATCACCTACTACCTCGCCATCGTCATCTTCGCATACGCCATCGGCCTTTTCATCTACCTGTGTATCAAGAAGAAAGACCTGATCAAGCGATTCTTTGCAGCATCGGCGTTCCTGCTGGTTATCGGCTGCATCGGCATTGCCACCAATGCGAACAAACTCATCCCGACATACGAATATTCGAAATTCACTATGCGTGGCGGCTCGGAACTCTCCTCAGACAGCGACAGCCATAACGCCAAGGGACTTGATCTGGACTACGCTACAGCCTGGTCGTACGGAATCAATGAAATGCCAAATCTCCTGATCCCGAACTTCAATGGAGGATCATCTTCCGGCGAACTTCCGCTGGATTCCGAAACGGGAAAACTCCTGAAGATGGCCGGCCAGCAGAACCTGAAGCAGACGATGAAGCACCTGCCTTTGTATTGGGGTCCGCAGCCTTTCACAGCCGGTCCTATGTATATGGGAGCCATCACCATCTTCCTCTTCATCCTCGGACTCATCCTCTGCAAAGGACGTGAAAAATGGTGGCTTGTCGCCGCTGTAATAACCACCGTTTTCCTTGCATGGGGCAACCATTTCATGTGGTTCACCAAACTCTGGTTCAACTATGCCCCTATGTACAATAAGTTCAGGACAGTCTCAATGGCATTGACAGCCCTCCAGGTGCTTCTCCCGATGCTTGGATTCTATGCTCTGGACAAGGTACTAAAAGAAAAATACAGCAAGAAGGAATTCATGAAGGCGGGATATATCGCATATGGAATCAGTGCCGGATTCTGCCTTCTGTGCGTACTTATCCCCGGTATTGCCGGAACATTCACAGGTGCCTCGGATGCAGGAATGAACGAGATGATCGTGGATGCTCTTGCAGCTGACCGACAGACACTTATGACCAAGGATGCCATCCGTTCGGTCATATTGATATCATGCGTCTTCGGATTGCTTGTATGGGCGTTCAGGACTCCGAAGACCGACGCTACGGGAAAGAACGGTTCGTTCGTACTCAAAGGCAGACTGACAATAGCAGCAGTGGCCGTGGTATTGCTTGTATTCTTCGACCTTGCGGGAATCGGAAAGAGATACCTCAACAAGAGCCATTTCATTACTCCTAAGGATTTCACCGCCCATTATGAACCACGTCCTGTGGACGAGATAATCCATCAGGATACAGATCCGGACTTCCGTGTCCTCGACCTCAGTGTAAACACTTTCAACGACGCCATCCAGAGCTATCACCACAAGTGTATCGGAGGCTACAGCCCTGTCAAGCTCCAGAGATATCAGGACCTCATTGACAGATATATAACAAAGGAAATAAGGGATATATATGGAGCAATGGAAGGTGCTGCGACCGTACAGGAAGTAGCGGAGGCACTGCCTGAAACAAAGGTGGTGTCGATGCTCAACGGCAGATACATCATCCTCGACGGCAACATCTCCCCTGTTATCAATAAATACGCCTACGGCAACTGCTGGTTTGTGGATTCTTACATCCCTGCAGCCACTCCGGATGAGGAAATAGCCCTCCTGGCACATACAGACCTTCGCAACACCGCAGTAATCGGGGACGACTTTGCCTGGGCTCAGGATGCGATCCGTCATTCCGAGCACTCCTCTGATTGTCATTTCGAGCACTCCTCTGATTGTCATTTCGAGCTTGTCGAGAAATCTCCAACAATCGCACTGACCCACTACGCCCCTAACGAACTCCGCTACTCATTCAGCACCGACACCGAGCGTGCCGCCATATTCAGCGAAATATACTATCCAAAGGGCTGGAAGGCATGGATCGAGCCGGAAGGAGCCTATGGAGAAGTCCGTAACGGACATTATCATCCAAGCGGCGAGGGACGTCCTGTAGAGCTTTTCCGTGCAGACTGGATGCTCCGCGGAGCAATGATCCCATCGGGCGAAGGCCAGCTCATAATGCGATTCGAGCCTGATTCATACCAGGTGGGAGAAGACATATCCCGCGCAAGTTCGATCGCCCTCATCCTCCTGCTCGTAGCATCCGCTACCGGAATGATCATCTTCCGACGCAGAAACGGTGACGCATAAAAGATTAACATTCAACATATTACATAAAATGCCTGCTGTATTTGCGCAGCAGGCATTTTACGTAACTATCTCATAATCAATAAATAGCGTGGCAACCTATCTGGAATATGGCTTCTTAAAAGAAAGTCTGCCACCTTTACGCACCCTCAATTTTATCCGATCCGTATTGAAAAGAGGATGATATAACTGACTGATCTTTAATATGACATTTTTACCATCTGAATACCATCTGCCTGCAACCCTTTCCTGATGCCATAATAGTTCATATGTATAATCTTCAAGCAGTGACAGTTCGACTTCTCCTGCCTCAAAGCAATATTCACCTACCAGATCATTATGAAACCTATCTAAATATAATGCCGGCCCTGTCTCTGAACCATATACCTCAAAGTGTCCCCATTGAAGCCTGTTTTCGCCGATGATTTCCAGTTCCTTCACCACATACTGACCCCATTGGTCATATCCTTGCAACGGATCTTGTTCACGTTTGTCAAAATTCAAGAAAATTTTATTTTCCTTGACTTCCCATTTACCATAATATCCGGACATAACCTCGTTAAAAATCACAAACGTGCTATCACCACGTAAATGCAATTCCAGTCTGGTCTTGAATCCAGGCATCTCATTATATTTATAGGTTCCGACCAGATCATTCCGGTCATACCCTCGTTCGCTTCCCAGTGCAGTCAGGCCGCACAACAGGAAGACAATTGTCATCAAATGTCTTATCGTTTTCATTATTGTATTCTGTTTTAAAGTGTGATTTACCTTTAAACTCTTTTTACTGGCTATTTCCGCAACATTTCGCGGTATTGCCAATTTTTGTTTTTGCTATATACAGATTGAGTTGCTTATCGCAGATTGGTAAACGCAAAATCTTAAAATTGCAGTTTTCTTCTATGAGAGATCTATCATATCTTACAAAACCAGAAAGCAGATCTTTTTTCTGGGCATCGTTCAAGTAAGGAGTTCCTATGAAATCTTCTATCCATAATCTACAAGAGTCATCAAAACTAACTCCCTTATGTTGAGTTATATATGTTCCTCCTTCAAATAATACTACAAAGGTGTAAGTATAAGCAGAATCTTCGTTATCCCAATTCAGGGTTTCTAGAAAATTTACCAGCAGAGACTTTCTCCAGGGATTGATCCACCAACACCAAATGCATTCCACATTAGTTAAAAGTGAAGGATCTAAATCCTTGTCCTGAGAATCTTCTACGATTTTCTTCCGCTGCATATTGCTTACATACGGTTGTGAAATAAAATCATCCATCCACATTCTGAATGCTTGATAATGATTTTCTCCAGGATAACACCCTAAATAGGTGTTATCCTTAAACTCAGTTATAAAAGAATATGTCCTCATTTTTTATTTCCTTTTCCGCCTCCTTGACTATGATTTTCTCCAGTGAAGTCCATTTTTCTTTTCCAATGATCCAGTTGCCTTTTTAAGACATTTTCAAGTTTTCTATCTTCTGGAGTTTTCTGATTTTTACTCTTGATTTCCTGGTATCTCAATCTAGTATCTTCGTACTTTTCTTTAGCAGCTAATTTTGCTTTAAGGTTAGCGTGTTGACTATTTTTATTACCTGACGAAACATTAGTCTTTCCTCTCTCGTACCCATCAAGCTGGTTCTTTGATGAATTCATCATCATCAACCTGCCGCCAGCCGCGGTCACTACTCCCTTTACTAACTCTTCAGCACCAATTGCTGCTACCGGCCCACCGACAAATACGAGAGTACCACCACTTACAGAAACAGATGTCGCTCCAGCTGCAAGAGCAGCACCTCCAAAAGCTGCTTCTGCTGCCCCTACTTTAGTAAGAAAGCCACCGAATGCGGCGCTTTCTAATGTCAAAGAACTGGTTCCGCTGCCTGTGCTCCTTCTGTACACGAACGGTCCCCTATATACAAGTCCCTCACCGCCTCCGTTCAGTGCACTGACCTTAGTGCCGTCTGCAAGATACGAATAATTGGGGTGGTCTTGCTTGTGTTGAGCGGGAAAACAGCAAAAACTCGCTTAAATCATTCAAAAATGAATGAAATAAGCGAGTTTTCTTTCATTTCTCGCTCGCGCGGAAGCATTTAACCAACGACTTCCTGCACCACCTGTTCTATCAGGTCTTTCCAGACTTCCTTCTGGGCTTTGCGCTTAGGGGATGATTCCTTGGGGGCGTACCTGTACAGTTCCACCCTCTTTTCATACCCTTCCTGCAAGTGATATCCCCAGAACAGATTGTTCTTGTCAAGGATTTCCAGTTCCTTCATAACGTATCGGTCCAGATCGTTCTGCACTTGAAGCGAATCTGCCTCACGTTTGTCAAAGTGCAGGATGACGAGATCGTCCTTAACCTCCCAGTTTCCGAAATATCTGAATGAATCATCATTGGCCGTACTAGCCACCATAAAGGTGTTGTCCGAATGCAGATGCAGGTTCAGGACATATTCCTCTGTGTCATTATACTTGTAGGTCCCGACCAGGTCATTCCGGTCATACCCTCGTTCGCTTCCCAGTGCAGTCAGACCGCACAACAGGAAGACAATTGTTATTAAATGTCTTATCGTTTTCATTATTGTATTCTGTTTTAAAGTGTGATTTGAATCCTTCGCCCGCCCTGATCGTACAGAGCCAAACCTGTCATCCTGAGCGAAGCGAAGGAAAATAGTATGTGATCTACTTTGGATCATAATCCTTAATACACGGAATCAGCTAATCTTTCTTCAGATTTTTTTGATGCGAGAAATTTATAAGCGACATCTTTAGATAATACCTGTTTTCTCGGCGATTAACTACCTGCACCAAATATTCCATTGTTTTATAGGTTTTTGGCAACAGAGACTCCCAACGCCGAACTTCTCAATATCAATGAATGCTGTCTAATCCCTTTCTGTAAACGAAGGCTCCGTTGTTTCCGTCCGTCGTAATGAGACGGTTTTCGTCTGCAATTTATTACATTGATGCATATTGATTTTCAGATTTTTGAATGATGATTTTTTGTATATCTGTCTGAAGTAGAATAATGCTCTTTCAAAATCTGTTTTCACAAAATCATAACTCCTTGATTAATAGGGATTTACAAAATGCCTGCGAAAATATGCAAATCATCCGATTGCCTCGATAAACTGATCCTTGTGCAGCGGATTATGTTCCAGGATCTGGGCCTTCATCCTGCTTTTGCGGATATAGACCGTGTTGGCGGAGATGTTAAGAAGGTTCGATATGGTCGTGACATCAAAGCCGATGAGA